>NZ_JAENHM010000078.1 GCF_016595245.1 Azospirillum endophyticum | reverse complement strand
CGAGGCTGAGCAACGCCACCAGATCGCCCTCCAACTCGATCTCGACGCTGCGGGTACCGGCCGTGCTGAAACGTACCGCCACCCGCTCGATCAGCGGTCGCAGCCGGTCGCGTGCTTCGATCCGGTGGTTCGGGTCCTCCAGTGTCGCCGCCAGCTCGGCGATCCGTTCCCGATAGAGGGCCGCCAAATTGTCGGGCAGGGGTGCCGGTGGTGGGGGAGGGGAGGCCAGCGCCGCTTCCAACGACCCGACCGTCTCCTCCAACTCGATCATCAACCGGTGCAGTCGATCGGTCAACTGGCCCTGCCGCGCAGTCGTGTCGAGTCCATTGAGATCCTAGCGCACCTTCCTCAGTTCGGCTTCCATCCGCCGCTGTTCAGCAGTCTGTTCCTAGCCATCCGTCCGAACCGCCTCCCGGAAGGCAGCGATGAAGGCCGCCACCATGTCGTCCTGCATCAGCCGGTCACGCAGTGAGCCTCCTCCGGATTGGTGGACACTTCTGTTAAGCTCCCGCTGGGAGCGGAGAGGTGGACATGACGACGACACGGCGCTTTTTCACGGACGAGTTCAAGCGGGAGGCCGTGGCCCTGCTGGAAAGCAGTGGCCAGCCCCTGGAGCACGTGGCCAAGGAGTTGGGCATCCAGCCGTCGACGCTGCGCACATGGCGGCGGCGCGTCTCCGGGCCAGGGGGGCCGGCGCAGCTCCCCAGCAAGCAGGCGCCGGCCCCCCTGGCCGCCGGCGATCAATCGGCGGAGATTGCGCGCCTGAAACGCGAATTGGATCGCGTCCGCATGGAGCGGGACATATTAAAAAAAAAACTGTGAGCATTTTCTCGGAGCCTCTGAAATGAGGTTCCGGATCATTGAGAATTGCCGCGACGACTACCCGGTTCGGGTGCTCTGCGACGCCCTGGGCGTGTCGCCATCCGGCTACTATGCTTGGCGCACGCGGCCGGAGAGCCTGCGAAAAGCGGCGAACCGGCAGTTGCTCGATGACATCCGGCGGCTTCACGCCGATCACCGCGAGCGCTACGGAGCCCCGCGCATCCATGCCGCCCTGCGGGCGCAGGGCCGAACCGTCAGCCGGGCGCGTGTCGAACGCCTCATGCACCGTCACGGCCTTCGCGCCCGGCGTCCCCGAGCCTTCCAGGTCTGCATCACCGACAGCAACCACGTCCTGCCGATCGCCCCAAACCTGCTGAACCGCAACTTCGCTCCCGCCGCTCCGAACCAGTTCTGGCTCACCGACATCACGTACGGTGCGCCTCGACCCGGATGGTCCGGGGTGCGTGTGTCTGGAATGCTGAAGAGAAAGGAGGAACTGAACGAACGCCTTGCCCTCTGCTGTGAGAGGGCATGAGCCCAAGCGGCGGTGACCTGCCGTCAACTGGCAGGGTGACGTAGCCCGCGGGAAAAGGGGATTGAGGCGAAGCCGTTACGCCAAGATGGTCCCCGAGGCTGAAGTGCTGGAAGGTTGAGGAACACGAACCGGTTAAACCGCATCCGAGGGCTGAAATGTCGCCTTCGCCTACACGGCTTAACAGGCGGAATGCCGATGTCGCCGCCGGACACGTATGTCGGCGGCGTCCGAACTCAGGCGCAGACGTAAGGCGCCTTGAGGGGGCCATGGGGAGAACGCAGCCAGACCATGGCATCGGCATCGACTTGCAGGACGCAAGGACAAGGACTGCGACCGGCAACCTCCCCAGCGCGTGGACGTCCAGCACACGAACGAGGGAAGGCATGATGGAATGCCAAGGGAGTTGGCCCCGATGCCCATCATGCCGGCGGAGTCCTCGTAGTAGTCCGCGACAGGGAAAGCCTGTCACATGGCGAAGGAGGACAGTTCAATCAGCTTGGAGTGCAGACTATCTGACCCAACGAGGTGAAGACCTTTGATAATCAGGGAAATGCAGCACAAGCTCGCGACATGGGCCGAGAGCGACCCGAACCGTCGGTTCGATCGCCTTCTCCGGCTCATGGCCGACCGGGAATGGCTTGCCGAAGCTGCCCGGATCGTCCTGGCGTCGAGCGGCGCCAAGACACCGGGCATTGACGGAATGGACAAGCGGCGGATGCAGGCTGAGCTGGCGGAACATCTGGCCAGCCTGCGGACGGACTTGCTGACGGGGAGTTACCGCCCGCAGCCGGTCAAGCGCATCTATATCCCCAAAGCCAACGGCAAGAAACGACCACTGGGTATCCCGACCCTGAGAGACCGCATCGTCCAGCGTGCGATGCTGATGGCCATGGAGCCGATCTGGGAAAGCGACTTCCACCGCCTCTCCTACGGTTTCAGACCCGAACGCAGCGTGCATCACGCTGTCCGGACCGTAAAGCTCCAGCTGCAGGATGGTGATGTCGATACGAGGGGCCGCTGGATCGTCGAAGGCGATCTGGCGAGTTACTTCGACACGGTTCACCATCGGCTGCTGCTTCGGTGCGTCCGGCGGCGGATACGGGATGATCGGTTCATCGATCTGCTCTGGCGGCTCCTGAAAGCAGGTCACGTTGATCGTGGCCTGTTCGTGGCGTCGAGCGAAGGGGTTCCGCAAGGCGGCGTCCTGTCGCCGCTCCTGTCCAACATCATGCTCCATGAGTTTGATGCGTGGCTGGAGGCGAAATACCTGAGCGCGAAAGCCCGCAAGGACCGCTGGGCCTGGAACTTCGGCATCCAGCAAGGGCGCCCCATCGCGGTTCGAGAGAACCGGCAATGGAAGCCTGCTGTCGCCTACTGCCGTTATGCCGATGATTTTGTCATCGTCGTCAAAGGCACTAAGGCACATGCCGAAGCCATCCGCGAAGAATGCCGGGCCTTTCTGGAAGACCGCCTGAAATTGACGCTGAATATGGGCAAAACCCATATCACCCACGTCGATGACGGGTTCGTCTTCCTGGGACACCGGATCATTCGCAAGCGGGGATCGAGCGGGCGTATGTCCGTGGTCACCACCATACCCAAGGAGAAAGCCAAGACCTTCGCTCATCGCTTGGTCGAGGCACTCTCCGGCAATCATGAGGTCGCCTCGGTGGACATGATCGACAGCCTGAACCGGCAACTGACGGGTTGGGCCGCGTTCTACAAGTTCACCGACTTCACGGCGCGCACGTTCCGGCGCATCGACACCGTCGTGTTCTGGAAATTGGCGCACTGGCTGGCGCACAAATACCGCTCTCGCATCAAACCTTTGATGCGGAGATGGTATCGCGCTCCGGCTACCGGCCAGTCGAAAACCTGGCTGGTCTATGGTCGGAATGCAAAGGGCGACCCTGTCGGTAAAGGGCTGCGCCGGCTGGTCACCAGCTCCAAGGCTCAGTTCCGGTGGCGCAACCCGGAGCGAAACCCCTACATCTTCAGGGACGAGCTTCGAACTACCGTCACCTCTCGATATCATGATGTCGCCATGGCCTTGGGCCAGGGTTGAACGGAGAGCCGTATGCGCTGAAAGGTGCACGTACGGTTCGGGGAGGGGAAGCGCTTCAGCGCTTCCTACTCCACTTCGGCTGGGTGGGGAGTTCGCCTACCTGGCGGTGGTCCTCGACCTGTTCAGCCGCAAAGCGATTGGGTGGGCGATGCGCGACCACCTGCGCACCGAATTGCCGCTGGCGGCGCTCACCATGGCCCTCCAGCGCCAGCGGCCCGCGCCCGGCCTTTTGCATCATTCCGACCGCGGTTGCCAATACGCTTCGGCGGAGTACCGCAAAGCCTTGGAAAGCCATAGCATCACCCAGTCGATGAGCCGCAAGGGGAACTGCTGGGACAATGCCCCGATGGAGAGCTTCTTCGGAACCATGAAGTCGGAACTCGTCCACCATCGGCGGTACGCGACACGCGAGGACGCCAAGCGCGACTTGTTCGCTTACATCGAAGGCTACTACAATCGCCAACGCCTCCACTCAGCGATCGGCTACAGAACTCCCGAGCAGGCCGAGCTTCAGGCCGCATAACCCGGTGTCCATTCATCCGGGGGAAGCTCACCTATGACGGTGAGCCGGTCTACCGCGCTGTCGCCGCCCACACATCCGACGCCGAGGTGATCATCCCGCCGCGCTCCACCACGGTGCCGAGCGAGACCGCTACCGGCGCCCCCAGCCAACGCGAACGCCACATCCGCAGGATTGCCGAGCGTGGTCGGCAGGGCTGGCAGCGGGACGTCCGCTACGGCCGCCGCTCCGTGGGCGAGGTCGCGATGATGCGCTACAAGCAGCTGATCGGGCGCACCCTGCGCGCCCGGAATCTGCCTGCCCAGCAGGTCGAGGCCGCCTGTGGCTGCAAAGTCATGAACATCATGACCAGCTTGGGCATGCCCGCCTCTCGCAAGGGCGCCTGATCATCACCGGCCGCGGGTGGACTCCGCTCTCACGCCGAATTGTGCGCCAAAGTCCATTAAAGTCCCTCGCCGCAACACACCGACTTGACAGGCACCTCCAGGCAGCGTTACATCATAGACAGATTGTTCGAAACAGACTTTTTGTCTATGATGCCGGACGCGTCTAGCGAGGACGGAAGCGGGGAATCATGATACCGATGGAAGCCGTTAAAGACGCGGAGAAGCGCATCCGAGGATTTATCCGAGAAACCTACCTTGAGCCTTCGCCATGCCTTTCGGACATTGCGGGTACGGATATTCATCTGAAGCTTGAGAACCTCCAGCATACCGGCTCGTTCAAGCTGAGGGGTGCACTGAACAAAATTCTGAAGATCGGGGAATTGGCGGCGACGACAAGGGTCATCGCGGCCTCATCCGGTAATCATGGAGCTGCCGTCGCCTACGCTCTCAAGCAGATCGGCGGGAGCGGTCTGGTCTTCGTTCCCGAAGGTGCATCCGAACTCAAAGTCGCAACCATTCGGCGGTTTGGTGCCGAGGTCAGGTTCCATGGGCGGGATACCACCGAGACCGAAGCTGAGGCGAGAGCCTTTGCTGAACGCAGCGGCGGCCTCTATGTGTCGCCCTATAACGATGCCGACGTGGTGGCTGGACAAGGCACGATCGGAATCGAGATCATCCGTCAGCTTCCAAATGTCCGGAGCATTCTCGTCTCGGTCGGTGGCGGCGGCCTCATCGCTGGAATCGCCACCTACATCAAGGCCGTCGCGCCGCATGTCGAAATTATTGGCTGCTCGCCGGAAAATTCCCGTGCCATGGCGGCTTCGGTGGTGGCAGGCCGCGTTATCGACGTCGAACACAAGCCTACGCTGTCGGATGGAACCGCTGGTGGGCTTGAACCGGACACGATGACGTTCGAACCGTGCCGCCGATTGGTCGATCATTGGATCGACGTGTCGGAAGCCGACATTGCGCATGCGATGAAGCTCTTCCTCGACCATCACCGTATGGTCGCTGAAGGTGCCGCCGGCGTCGCGATCGCAGCCGCCTGCAAAGCCGATCGGCAACGGATTCCCGGACCCGCAGTCGTTATCATCTGTGGCGGGAATGCCGGGACTTCAATTCTGAAGGGAATCCTTTGATGCCGAGGACGGAAACATCCGGCCATTTCCTTGAACGCCTGCCATGGCTGACGGCTTTGCGCCGGCACCTCCATGCAATGCCGGAACTGTCGCGGGAGGAGGAAGCGACATCCCGACTTGTCGCCGACGAGTTGCGGAGGCTTGGGCTGGTTCCCCATGAGCATATCGGTGGATTTGGGATCGTTGCGCAGATAGCGGGCTCATCGGAGGGGCGGTCCGTCGCCTTGCGCGCCGACATGGACGCTTTGGCAATTCAGGAAAACACGGGACTGGCATACTCCTCCCAAATGCCGGGACGGATGCATGCCTGCGGGCATGACGGACATATGGCCATGCTCTTGGGAGCTGCCGCCTACCTTGCCGAAACCAGGAATTTCGCCGGAAGCATCTACCTGATCTTCCAGCCGGCGGAGGAGCGCTACGGCGGCGCACGGTCGATGCTGGAAGACGGCCTGCTTGAACGGTTTCCGTTCGAAAGGATTTTCTCCGTTCACAATTGGCCGGGATTGCCCATCGGGACCATCGCGGTTCAGGACGGTCCCGTCATGGCCGGCACCAACGAATTCGAGGCGATCTTCACGGCACCGGGCGCGCACGGAGCGATGCCGCATCTGAGCGGCGATCCGATCCTTGCCGGCGGTTACCTGCTGACCGGTGTCCAGCAGATCGTTTCCCGCAGCATCGATCCGCTGGACCCTGCTGTCGTGACCATCGGTTCGTTCAATGCCGGCGCTGCGCAGAACATCATCCCGAAGGAGGCGCGGCTCAGGGGAACCTATCGGGCATTCTCGCTGGAAGCGCTTGATCATATTCGTCAGCGGCTGGAGGACGCCGTGCGGGCCGCAGCCGTAATGGCGGGCGTGACTGCAGAGCTCGTCGTCGACGGTCCGGATTTTCCGCCGGTCGTCAACGTCCAAGGCGAAGCAAGCGTCATGCGGAGGGTCGCGGCTTCGATCGTGGGGCAGAGCCGGCTCCCAGCTTGCCGGCCAAGTATGGCCGGGGACGATTTCGGCATGTTCCTGACCCACCGTCCCGGCGCTTATGCGTGGATCGGCAACGGGACCGAGAGTCCCGGGCTCCATCAGCCCGACTACGACTTCAACGATGACATCCTCGCAATCGGAGCGGAACTGCTCGCCGGCACCGCCGAAGCAAGTCTGCGATCGATGCAAAGCTGACGCGGTGCCCAGGAGGGCGGAATGGAAACGCACGCAATCGAGATATCAAATCTGCACAAGCGCTACGGCCGGCTTGAAGTCCTCAAAGGCATTTCACTGACGGCCAACCAGGGGGACGTGATCTCAATCATCGGAGGCAGCGGTTCGGGAAAATCGACCTTTCTGCGTTGCATCAATTTTCTCGAAACCCCGAGCGAGGGGTCGATTCGGATCCACGGGGAGGAAATCGCGGTTCGGCGCGAAAAGACCGGTTCCCTGGTTCCGGCGGACCGCCGGCAGCTGCAGCGGATCCGTTCGCAACTCGGCATGGTGTTCCAAAGCTTCAACCTGTGGCCGCATATGACCGTCCTGCAGAACGTGATCGAGGTTCCGACGCAGGTTCTGGGCCTTTCCCGTGACCAGGCCACGGCCACCGCGGAAGAACTACTTCGCCGTGTCGGCCTTTTTGAAAAGCGCGGGGTCTACCCGGCGTTCCTTTCCGGCGGTCAGCAGCAGCGTGCCGCGATCGCCCGCGCCCTCGCGATACAGCCACTCGTCACGCTGTTTGATGAGCCGACCTCTGCGTTGGACCCTGAACTGGTCGGCGAGGTGCTTTCCGTCATCCGCGACCTTGCTCGAGAAAAACGCACCATGATCCTGGTGACGCACGAGATGGCGTTTGCCAGGGAAGTCTCGACCCATGTCGTCTTCCTGCACAAAGGCTTGATCGCCGAGCAGGGGACGCCGGCGGAAATCTTCGGCTCGCCACGATGCGAGCCGTTGCAGAAGTTCATCAGCTCCATCCGTTAATTTTCGAACAGGGAGAGAAGCCAATGAGACTGTCGGCAAGAATAGCAGTAATTCTTTGTGCAATCGGTTTCGCGCCGCTGAATGCCGCATCGGCCGAAACGGTTAAGGTGAGCTGGGCCGCCGAACCATACCCTCCCTTCACGTCGCCCGACGCTTCGGGAAAGTGGCAGGGGTGGGAAGTCGACTTCATGAACGCCGTCTGTACCAAGGCGAAACTCGACTGCGTGATCACCCCCATTGCCTGGGACGGCATTATTCCGGCGCTGACCAGCAAGAAGATCGACCTGATCATTTCGTCGATGACGATCACCGACGAGCGCCTCAAGACGATCGACTTCTCCGACAAGTATTATGATGCGAGGGCCGCGATCGTTGGTCCAAGGGAGACAAAATTCGATGCTACGCCCAAGGGTCTGAAGGGAAAACTCCTAGGACTGCAGGTCGCCTCGATCCATCAGCGCTATGCGCAGAAGCATTTTGCCGATAGCGTTGCTGGGATCAAGGAGTATCAAACCCTCGACGAAGCGCAGCAGGATCTTGTCGCCGGACGGATCGACGCCATTCAGGCGGACTCGTTTGCCATGGTCGATTTTCTGAAGACACCAGCCGGAGCGTGCTGCGAAATAAAGGGCTATGCCGCGAAGGATGAATCCGTCCTTGGCCACGGCGTCGGCGTTGGATTGAGAAAAGGCGAAACGGAACTGAAGGGGAAGATCAACACCGCGATCAAGGCCATTCGCGCCGATGGTACGTATCAGGCGATCACCAAAAAGTACTTCGACTTCGACATCTACGGCGATTGACCGTTTCCGTCGGCAGGCCCTGCCGGATCTGGCCCAGCCGGATCGACCGGGGCCAGTGGCCTCGGGATCTCACCGGGAAGGAGCCAGACAGAGTGTTCGATATCAGCCTTCTTTCGCTCACGCCGCCGGGGTGGGGAGCGACGCTTCTTGACGGTTTTGCCAATTCACTGACGCTGGCATCGGGAGGCTATGCAATCGGCCTCCTCCTGGGAACTGCCGGCGCCTTGGGTAAGCTCAACGGAAACGCCTTCTTCCGGGAGGCGCTGGAAACCTATACGACGGTGGTCAGGGCCGTTCCGGAATTGGTGCTGATCCTGTTCCTCTACTATGCCGGCACTGACGCGATGAATCGCTTGCTTGCGGCGTTGGATATTCCAGCGGTTGACGTCGGCGGACTTGCCGCAGGCATATCGGTGATCGGCATCGTTCAGGGAGCCTATTCCACCGAGGTCCTGCGGGGGGCGATCCTTGCCGTTCCCTATGGCCAGATCGAGGCCGCCAAGGCTTACGGCATGTCTCCTCTCCGGATCCTTTGGCGCATTACGCTGCCGGCGATGTTGCCCTTCGCAATACCCGGCCTGGCAAACCTCTGGCTGATCGCGACGAAGGATACGGCGCTGCTGGCGGTGGTCGGGTTCAGGGAACTCGCGCTTGCGACACGTCAGGCCGCGGGCACGACCAAGGACTACATGCTCTTCTTTACGACAGCCGGTGCCATGTATCTCGCGCTTACCATAGTGTCTAGCCTAGTCATCAAGATGGTCGAGCGGCGGGTCACCAGACGACTGGCGGTGGCGCATGCTTGACGACCATACGAGTGCTGTTGTGCACGAGCCCTCCCACCGGCTCATGTCTCTGGCGACGCCGCAAGCCCTCGTCAAGCCCGCTCTGCTGGTCCTGTTCCTTGCCTTGATCGGCTATTATGGGGAATGGAACTGGATCGCCGACTATTGGCGACTTCTGCTGCATGGTATCGCCGTTACTCTTGCTCTTCTGGTTTCCAGCAGCATCATCGGATTTGTACTGGCACTGCTGCTCGGCGTCTTTCAGGTCACCGGTCCCCGGACACTGGCGTGGCCTGCACAGGCCTTCTGCACGATCATCCGCGGAACCCCGCTCTTGCTGCAACTGTGGATGCTCTATTTTGGCCTCGGTGCAGTGTTCGCCCAGTATCCGGAGATCCGGTCATCCTTCGTCTGGCCCTACCTGAGGGAGGCATGGCCATATGCACTGGCGGCTCTGGTGTTCTCCTTCGCGGGTTACGTGGGAGAAGTGATGCGCGGGGCTTTTGCCGGCGTGCCGAAAGGTGAGCTGGAAGCGGCGCGCGCCTTCGGAATGAGCCGGAGAAAGATGTTCTTGCGCATCTGGTTGCCGCGTGCGGTTCAGCGGGTGTTGCCGGTCCTGACCGGCGAAGTCATTCTGCAACTGAAGTCGACGCCATTGGTCGCAACCGTGACGATGACCGATGTCTTTGCGGTCGTCGCCAAGGTGCGGCAAGACACCTATCTGACCTATGAGCCGCTGATCTTGTTGGCTCTGATCTATGTGGTTCTGACAGCCATTCTTGCCCGCCTTTTGCGACTTTGTGAAGCGCGGGTGACCGGGAACTAGAGGGCGAGGGAAAAGCCAGGGCGTAGAGTTTGGAACTCATGGGTCGCCGGAAACCGGGTTTCCCGGTCGGTGATCGCGCATGATCATGGTCTCGACACCGGCTCATCGGGCGCTCCGCGCCGGAACGCACACTTCCCATGCCAGGGCGCAGACGCACGTCTCCATGGCAACGGCCGCAGTGAGGGGAAATTCACCATAAAATCGGCCGGAAGCAACGACCTGGATGGCAGTTCCGCAGCTATCTCAACAATCTGCAAGCGGGAAATCGATGTTCTTCACTTCCGACAATTGGGCTGGCGCCCATCCCAGAATTTGCGAGCATCTCGATAGAGTTGCCGCAGGTTTCTCACCAGCCTATGGCACAAGCGATTTCGATAACGATGTTGCAAGGCGGTTCTCGGAAATCTTCGAGAAGGAGGTGGCCGTCTTCTTCGTCGGGACGGGGACCGCGGCCAACTCCTTGTCGTTGGCGAGCATCCAGCGTCCAGGCGGCGCCGTATTCTGCCATACCGAAGCGCATGTGGTTGAGGACGAATGCGGAGCGCCGGAATTCTTCAGCGGGATGAAGATGGTTCCGGTCCATGGACCGTCCGGCCGGATGGACATCGCGGAACTGCGCACTGCGATGGCGGCCTTTCCACAAGATGCCGTCCACCATGGCCGCGCCGCCGCGATCACGGTGACGCAGGCAACGGAGATGGGGACCGTCTATTCGCTCGATGAAATCGAGGCGATCGGCCAGATTGCGCGCGACGGTGGTGTCGCGCTTCATATGGACGGCGCACGTTTCGCGAATGCGCTCGCGGCGCTGGACACCACGCCGGCCGAGATGACGTGGCGCCGTGGCGTCGACGTCCTTTCTTTCGGCGCCACGAAGAACGGCTGCTGGTGTGCGGAAGCGATCGTCTTTTTCAATCCGGTCTTCGCGACGGACATGCCTTTCATTCGCAAACGCGCAGCACAGCTCTTCTCGAAGTCACGATTCATTGCCGCCCAGTTCGACGCCTACCTGGCGGATGATCTTTGGCTGAAGCTTGCAGGACACGCGAACAGAATGGCGGACCGCTTGCGCCGAGGGCTTGCGGCCACGTCGTCGGCACGATTGGCGTGGGAGACCGTGACGAACGAGGTCTTCGCGATTGTCCCACGCGTTCAGGCCGAAGCGGCCATCGCGAAAGGCGCGCGTTTCTATGACTGGCCCGTTCCGGCCGCCATGAAGGATCAGGTGTCCAATACCGAAACCCTGATACGCCTGGTTACGAGTTTTGCAACGACCGAAGAGCAAGTCGAAGCGCTGCTCTCCGCACTGAAATAGCGACCGTATCGACCGGACCCGGACTGCGCCGACGACCATGTGCGGATCGTCCGGGCCTGCCAAAGGAGAGAGAATTCATGGACACCCAGATGTTGATTGGGTCCCGCTTCGTGACGGGCACGGAAACTGAAGAACATATTCTGGATCCCAAGACCGGCGAGACCATCCTGACCCTGCCGGAGGCGTCGCCCGATCAGATCAACCATGCCGTTGATGCTGCGGACAATGCTTTCAAGCGCTGGTCGAGGACGACGCCGGCCCAGCGCTCCTCCTACCTTCTGAGGATTGCGGATGCCATCGAGGCAGACGCACAAAATTTTGCGAGGCTCGAGGCGTTGAATTGCGGCAAGCCGATCAACGCCGTCCTCAACGACGAAATTCCGGCGGTGGCCGACTGCTACCGCTTCTTCGCGGGGGCGGTGCGCAATCTCCATGGGCCGGCTGCCGGTGAATATCTGCCGAACCACACATCGATGATCCGGCGCGACCCGATCGGCATCATCGGCTCCATCGCGCCGTGGAATTACCCGCTGATGATCATGGCCTGGAAACTGGCCCCCGCGATTGCCAGCGGCAACACCGTGGTGTTCAAGCCGTCGGAGCAGACGCCGCTGACCGCGCTCAAAATGGCGAAGCTCCTGGCCGACATCCTGCCCGAGGGGGTCGTCAACATCGTCCTCGGCCGCGGGGCCACGGTCGGCAACACCCTGATCAACCATCCGAAGATCGCGATGATCTCGATCACGGGCGACATCGGCACCGGAACGCGGGTGCTGAACGCCGCATCGACGAGCATCAAGCGAACGCATCTGGAACTGGGCGGAAAAGCACCGGTCATCGTCTTCGACGATGCCGATATCGATGCGGTCGTCAGCGGCATCCGTACCTTTGGATACTACAATGCCGGGCAGGATTGTACCGCGGCGTGCCGGATTTACGCCGATGCCAGGATTTATGAACGCTTCGTCGCCGACCTCACTTCCGCCGTGTCGTCGATCAGGTTCAATCGCCCCGACGATACGGAAAATGAGATCGGCCCGCTCATCTCCGGGCGCCAGCGCGACCGGGTCGATGGGTTTGTTGCCCGGGCTGCGGATCAACCGCATATCGAAGTGACGACGGGGGGCACATGTGCGGGTGACAAAGGATTCTTCTTTGCTCCCACAGTGATTGCCGGCGCCGTGCAAGCCGATGAAATCGTGCGACGTGAAGTCTTCGGACCGGTCGTATCGGTCACGCGCTTCACCGACGCCGAGGATGCCATAAGCTGGGCGAACGACAGCGACTATGGGTTGGCATCTTCGGTCTGGACCAGGGATGTCGGTCGAGGCATGGAGGCTGCCGCCCGCCTGCAATATGGCTGCACCTGGATCAACACGCACTTCATGCTGTGCAGTGAAATGCCGCATGGTGGAATGAAGATGTCCGGATATGGCAAGGACCTTTCTTCCTACGCACTGGATGAATACTCGATTGCACGCCATATCATGGTGAAGCATTGTTGAGGGAATTTTTCGATGCGCCGCGCCTTTTCAAGGGCAGGCATAAGTCAGGAGCGGTTGTCCTTCGCGAAAGCGGGGGCCTCAGTAGCGTGTAATCCGCTCAGCAGCACCGCAACTCCCACCGTCCTTTCAAACGGATAAGGACGGAACGGGGGTCGGCCAAGATATCTATTGTGGACAAACTTGCCCAAGTATATAGGTTTCCCATGTTGCCATCAAATGAGATTGCCGCCTTGAATCAGGAACTTGAAAATTATACCCGCGTTTGTGACGCGATTGCTCTTTTATTCCAGCCGTTCGCTGAGGTGGTTCTTCATGACCTTGGCACGGAGACGGTTATATATATTGCAGGAAATTTTTCGAAGAGGGAGATTGGTGAACCATCACTGCTTTCGGAAATCGATTTCCACGGGGACGAGAGGATCATCGGACCCTACGAGAAAGTGAATTGGGACGGTAGAACGATAAAGTCGATCAGCATCGTGCTGCCGAATCATAACGGCGAGCCTCTCGCCGTACTGTGCATCAACGTAGACCTGTCGGACTTTCATGCGGTTATTCGAACGCTTTCGACATTGATACGCCTTCCGGAAGACAACATGAAACCGGCGAGTCTCTTTAAAGAGGACTGGCACGAAAGTATCAATGAATATATCCAGCGTTGGACTCATGCTCGTGGCATCAGAATGTCAGACATGACGAGAGCCGAAAAGCGAGAGCTTGTCATTGAACTTTCGACAGAAGGCGCCTTTTCGGCAAGGAATTCAGCGCCCTATATTTCTCGTGTGCTTGGTCTCGGACGTACAACTGTCTATAAATATCTCAATGAGAAAAAACGGAACTGAAGTGCGGGAGATGCGCGTGTATTGCTCGCCCATTATGGCGAAGAGCAAACCGACACGTTTTTCGACGCATGCCAGTTCGATCTGACTGCTGAAGGCCCGATTTCGGACGGGAAGGCGGAGCCTTGTGATGACTTCGGCGCTTTCCCAACCCGTTTCATAAGTCAGGTGACGGCAAACCTCCTGCGGTTTGGCTGAAGAAGGTGATGCGGCATGATCCTGATAGTGGCGACGGTAACCATGGCCTCGACGGCGTCGATACCTTCCTTGTAGTCCGTCGTCAGTGTCCGAGCCCGGAATTGCCATGAACACCTCAGTGCCGACAGAGTGTCAACAGATAGCCCGCAGAAACGCCGGAAATCCTCATTCCTATGCTACTCTCGGCCGAGTAGCCTCATAAGTGTTGACACATTATCCCACCACCCCATATCGTCCTGCCCGATCCACAAAAGAGGGAAGGGCGGAATGCCAGGCGTATCGAGGCTTTTTGCGACCATTCTACTCTTGCCGTTGGCCCTCGCCCTCACCGGGTCAAGGGCCGACGCCCAGGATGCCGGAACCAGTCAGGGCTTTGCCGACACACGGCTCGCCCACATCGCTCCGGTCATGAAGGCCGAAGTCGAAAGGGGTACGATGCCGGGTGCGCTGACGCTGATTGCGCGCCACGGGAAGATCGTTCACTTCGAGGCGCACGGCTATCTCGACCCGGCAAAGACCAAACCGATGCCGCGCGACGCCGTATTCGGTGCCTTTTCCATGACGAAGCCACTCGTGGCGGTTGCAGCCCTGTCCCTGGTCGAGCAGGGCCGGCTCAGCCTGCGCGATCCGCTGGCCCAATATTTTCCCGAATTCAAGGAGATGAAGGTCCTGACCGAGGTACAGGATCAGCAGGGGCGCACAAACCGAACCACGGTTCCGGCGGCGCGCCCGATCCTGATCCTGGACCTGTTCCGCCACACGTCGGGCTTGACCTATACCGTCTCGGCGCCCTACCCGGAATTGAGGACTGCCTACGACAAGTCCGACATCGAGAGCCTCGACAGCGATCTTTCCAACGAGGAATTCGTCAAACGGCTGACTGCAATTCCGCTCGCCTACCAGCCGGGCACGCGTTGGGAATATTCCGTCGGCTTCGACGTGCTTGGCCTCGTAATCGAAAAGGTCACCGGCAAGCGCCTGGACCTCTATCTCACCGATGCCCTCTTCAAACCGCTCGGCATGAAGGATACGACGTTCCAACTCCGACCCGACCAGACCGGCCGCTATGCCGAGTCCTTCGACACCGACCCGCTCAAGATGGTGCTGCGCCAGCTTTCGCGTCCCACGGAGGAGCCGGGTGGTAAGCGCTACGTCCATGGCGGCGTCGGTGTGCTGACGACGGCGGAGGACTATTTTCGCTTCGCCCAGATGTTGTTGAACGGCGGGGAACTTGACGGAACGCGCATTCTTTCGCGCAAGTCGGTCGCCTTCATGCTCGCCAACCAAATCCAGGGACTTGCCGGTTCGCCGGACTCCACAGTTGGTCCCGGCTACGGTTTCGGTCTCGGCATGGCCGTGCGGCTCGCGGAAGGGGGCGGCTACACGCCGGGCTCGCCGGGCGACGCGAACTGGCCGGGTGCGGGCGGCACCTCCTTTACGATCGATCGTCAGGAAGGGATCGTCGGGGTCATCATGACGGCCAGCCCGGCCAATCGGCAGCGCACACGCATGCTGTTCAAGGATCTCGTCTACGGGGCGCTGACGCAGTAGGAGGCGCTGCCCCCGGACAGTCGCCGGAACCAGCCGCAGCCCGATTTGGAGTGTGCAACGATGGCGAGTTTCATGGTTGAGCCTTGCTCGAATTTCCGTATTGCCCGTTTCGGTATTCGTTTCAAACTCCTGCTGGCCTTTTTCAGCATGGCGGGGATGACGGTTGCCGCCAGCGTCGTGGGACTGATGTCCTTCTCCGCGGTCCAGGCTCCGTTCACGCGCATCGTCGAGACGAGCCTGCCGGAGATGGAGCTGGCCAAGCGCCTGTCTGGGGAAAGCGGCGCGATCGCCGCAGCGGCCCCGACGCTCGAAGCGGTGGAAAGCCAGGACGTCCGCAACCAGGTCTTCGGTGAAATCATGGCGCGCGGGCAGAGCCTGCAAGGCTTGGTGAGCGAGCTTGCCGGACGGCGTCCGGCCGATCCGCTGGTCGCCGATGTCCGCGATGAAGCGACCAAGCTGATCGCCACCCTGGAGGCGGAGAACGCGGCGGTCCACCGGCGCCTCGACATCCGGAGCAGGCGGGAAACCGCAACAGCGGACCTCGCGAGGCAGTATGAGCGCTTTCTCACCGTTCTGCGTCCATTGATCGAGGCGTCCGGCAAGAAGTTGCAGGACAATGGCATTGCGCTCGACAGATCGACGCAACGTGACCTCGATACGCTCGACGGAACCGCCCGGGCACTTGTCAATCTGTTCGAAATGCGCGGCGATATCGCGCTGGCTGCCGATGCCCTGACGCGCGGAAGCGTGGCCCTGACCCCCGAACGCATCGGACCACAGCAAGAGTTGTTCCAGCAAGCAGCGGTCCGGCTGACCAACGCGATGGCACAGCTCGGACCCGCCGTCGACAAGGATTTTTCCGATGCGATGGCAAGCTTTCTCGTCTTCGGCGACAGCGAAAAGGGGCTTCTCGAGTTGCGCCGCAAGCTGGTCGAAGCAGCCGACACCAACAATTTCCGCGCCAATGCCCAGGTGGTCGACGGGGTCGCGGCCATGCAGAGGCTCCAGAAGGAGCTCCTGACACGGCTCGATGCCCCGACGACGCGGGCCAAGGACGAGATCGAGCTGTCCAACACCAACGTCCGCCGGCAAATCCGGGAGTCCCTGCGGGACCTGCTGGGCGTCGGGCTTGAGACTTTCCAGGCCTGCCTTGAGGTCGCCGCCTACGGCAATATCCTGTCCGGCGCTCTCAGCGAGGCGGCGCAGGCGCCCGATCTCGACCGCCTGAACGCCTTGGCGGCACGATATCAGGATGCGGTCGCGGCGGTGAACGAACGGATGACGGTCATCGGCCGTGACGGAGAAGGCGGGGCGCTCGCCAAGTCCATCGATGCGATGATCGGCTTCGGCACCGGGGCCAACAGCCTGTTCGACCTGCGCAAGGCGGAGCTGGAGGCGATTGCCGGGAATGCCGGCGTCCTCGCCCGGAACCGCCAGACCGCGTTGCAGTTCGCGGCCGTGGTCGACAAGCAGATCTCCCAGATGAAGACGGAAGCCGACAGCGCCTCGGCCAGCGCCACGGCGGCCATTGCCACCGGCCGGACGATGCTGATCCTCTTCGCGGTGGGCAGCTTGATCGGCGCTGCGGCGCTGGCCTGGATCGTGGTCGGCCGGATGATCGTCGCCCGCATCAGCCTGTTGTCGAATGCCATGCGGGACATCGCCGGCGGCAATCTCGGCGCCGCCATCCCGAGCGGCGGCGGCGACGAGATCGCCGAAATGGCCGAGGCGTTGGCCGTGTTCCGCGATACCGCCAACAAGGCGGCCGAGGCCAACGCCCGTGCCGAAGCCGAACGCAGCCGGGCAGGCCAGGAGCGCCGTCGCGCCATGGTCGAGATGGCGGAGAACTTCGAGACCAGCGTCCGCGCCGTGCTGGACCGCGTCAGCCGGGCGGCCGGCGAGATGCAGGACATGGCCCAGCGGATGAGCCGCAACGCCGAAACCACCTCGGGCGAAGCGGCGACGGCAGCCAGCACCTCGCAACAGGCCGAGGGCAGCGTCAAGGCGGTGGCCGCGGCGACGGAGGAGCTGTCCGCTTCGATCCAGGAGATCGGCACCCAGGTCACCGCTTCCAGCCGGATCGCCCGGCAGGCGGCAGACGACGCGGCCCGCACCGATCGTACCGTGGAAGGGTTGGCGCAGACCGCCAACAAGATCGGACAGGTGGTCGAGCTGATCAACTCGATCGCCGGCCAGACCAACCTGCTGGCCCTGAACGCCACCATCGAGGCGGCCCGCGCCGGTGAAGCCGGGAAGGGTTTTGCCGTGGTGGCCAGCGAGGTCAAGAGCCTCGCCAATCAGACCGGCAAGGCGACGGAGGAGATCTCCGGCCAGATCCAGGCGATGCAGGCGGTGACGCAGGAGGCGGTCGACGCCATCCGGGCCATCGCCGGCACGATCCGCGAGATCAACGAGATCACCGCCACGGTCGCCGCCGCGGTGGAGGAGCAGAGTGCCGCGACCCGTGAGATCGCCCGCAACGTCGGCGAGGCCGCGGGCGGAAGCCAGCATGTCCGCAAGTCCATCGATCTGGTGGCGCAGGCCGCCGCGGAATCCGGCCAGTCCGCCCACCGCGTGCTGGACGCCTCGACCACAGTGGCGGACGAGGTGCGCTCGCTCGGCTTGCAGGTCGATACGCTGGTCGGCCGGATGCGCGCCGGCTGAACGGCGGCGATCGCCGGAACCGGGACCGAATGTCCCCGGCGGTGAGACGGACCGCCGGGGGCTTCGTTGCAAAGCGGGCGGACATTCGTTGGGATGGCCGCCTTGCAATTCGTGACGTGTAGAAATCCGGCTGTCTAATCGGACACGGACATCCAGCGAACCCGCGCAAAGCCGAGCTGGTGCAGGATCGCCAGGACATGCCGGCTGGACCAGCAGCGTGCCCGTCCGATCGACTGCGCGCCGATCGACTGCGCGATGTCGGCGTCGCTCAGATCGCCGATCTGAGCCGTGGCGAACAGGTGCTCGGCCTGGGAACCGTGGTGGCCGCCGGGGGAAAGGGTGATCAGGACGCCCCCGCCGGATGCGGACAGTGTCCGGACCGCGCGACGAAGTCCATTGTCATCGGCGCCTTGCAACGATTGCAGCAGATCCCTCGCGGGATGCTTCCAGCGAACCATGGTGCGGACCGGTTCCGCCGGATCGAGGTCGCCGACGATGGCCGCCAGATGTTCCGATCCGCCGTCGGCCGGACGGAAAGCAACGATCCGGGTAACCTCCGCGTTCAGCAGCGGCACCTGGGCCTCCGCCACCCGATGTAACGGCCAGGCCCTGTCGGTACAGGCGGCGAGCTCGCCGGCACGGACCAGCAGGAGACCGGCGGGGACGCATTCGTCTACATGGGGAACCGGTGGCGGGCTGATCTCCGCCACCACCAGCATGGGGGGAAGGCGGGCGAGCATCGCAAGATCGACCGCGAGCGCCTCACCCGAACCGGGCGGCGCCGTCTGTAGCGTCAGGTCGCCGCGCCATGACGTCGGCGCTGCGGGCGCCGTTCGGACCAGCATCGCGCCTGGGTCGGCGGTGACGTCGGCCCATCCGGCCAGGACCACGGCTCTACCGGTCGACGGCGCGACGGGCAGACCAAGCGTCCGGGCAAGTGCCGACGTCAATACCAACACCGGATGGCCGGTTGACCGACTGAACAGGCGCGAGACGGCGCCTGCACCGTCGGCTCCGGCATGGATCGCGATGTGCAGGCTGCCGTCCGCCGCTTCGATCGCAACGGCTTCGCCATGCTGCAGGCCCGAAATCGCCCTGAGAACGGACTTCGGCGCAAGTGCCGACGGTTCAATCCCGGTCATGTCCAGCCGCAACGTGATGCCTTGAAGGGCCTCTGCCCACTCGACTTACTCGATGTCCACGTCGAGGGTTCTCTGCTCGACGATCTGCAGGCCATAGGCCTGCAGGCCGATCACGGACTTGTGCGTATTGCTGAGAAGGACCATTCGGGTGATGCCCAGATCCGCCAGGATTTGCGCCCCGATGCCGTAATCGCGCAGCGACGTGACCATGCGGGGGTTACGGTCCAGCGCCAGCACCCGGCGCGAGAGACCTCCCTCCAGCCCCTCCTGGACAAGCACGATCGCACCGCGGCCTTCGCGGGCGACCTCGCGCATGGCGGCGTGCAGAAAGCCGGGCGCCGGCCCGCCCAGCATGTCGCCCAGCACGTCCGTCACATGGACCCGCACCAGCGGTGGGGCGTCGCCCGCGAGAACGCCCTTGCTGAGGACCAGATGCTCGGTCCGGTTGACCGTGTCCTCGTAGACGGTGGCGAACCAGTCGCCGCCCTCGATCTTTGTCAGCGACGTCTCCGCCACGCGGCGAACCAGCTTCTCGGACCGTCGGCGATAGGCGATGAGGTCGGCGATCGTACCGATCTTCAGATCATGAAGGCCGGCGAAGGCGACGAGGTCCGGCAATCGCGCCATCTCGCCGTTCTCCTTGAGGATCTCGCAGATCACACCGGACGGGTTCAGGCCGGCAAGCCGTGCGAGGTCCACCGCCGCCTCGGTATGACCGGCACGGACAAGCACACCGCCGTCACGCGCGACAAGCGGGAAGACGTGGCCCGGCGTCACGATATCATTGCGTCCGGACTCCGGGTCGATCGCGACGGCGATCGTCCGCGCCCGGTCGGGTGCGGAGATGCCGGTGGTCACCCCTTCGCGGGCCTCGATCGACACCGTGAATGCCGTTTGGTGACGGGTTCCGTTGGATTGCGCCATCAGCGGCAGGCCAAGGGCGTCGACGCGGGCCTTGGCCAGCGCCAGACAGATCAATCCACGGGCGTGGCGTCCCATGAAGTTGACGACATCGGGCGTTGCGAACTGCGCCGGGATGACGAGGTCCCCTTCGTTCTCGCGATCCTCGTCGTCGACGAGGATCACCATCCGCCCGGCACGCGCTTCCTCGACGAGTTCCGCCGGGCTGCTGATCGCCGCGGATATCGCATCCTTCGAACCGTCTGGCACTGAACGCCTCGCTCTTCTTCTGAACGCAGCCGGCTGCCTCAGCCGTGCGGGTTGCTGGTGGGAATGGCAAGCGCGCGGTCGGAGAAATTGGACTTGCGCTGTTCGCCACCGGCCGCGGAGCGCCGGCCCCCTGCAAGAATGCCGGGGATCTCGTGGTCGGCAAGCGGCGCCATCCGCTTCTTGCGGGCAAGCGCGGCACGGATGTACGGCTCCAGCTCTTCCGCCTTTGCCTTCTGCCGGGCTTCTTCCCGCGCCTTGAACTCCGGCATCACGGCCGAGCCGAACAGCTCCATCGACTGGCAGATATGTTCGTGCCTGTTGTGGCCGGCCTGCTGGAGGAAGACGAGCTGGTCGAGCCCAGCCTTCTCGTACCGCAGGCAATGGTCGCGGATCTGGTCAGGCGTTCCGATGCCGCCGCGGCCGGCGTTGTCCGGGATGGTGTCCTTGACCGATTGGAAGCTCTCCCAGATATTGGTGCGGCCGGGGATCAACTCTCCATACAGGCCGACGAAGCCGAGCGCGTAGCCGAAGAACTTGAAGCCTTCCAGGCCGCGACGGGCCGCCTCGTCGGCGTCCGGATGGCACATCATGCCGCTGACGAGGGCGACGTTCGCGTTGACCGTGTGCCCGAGGGGAACGCATTCCTCCGACTTGATGATGTCGTAGTATTCCGCGATCCACTTCGCCGCCATTTCCGGTTCGACGAAGGCGAAGGCGAGGGCGCCCAACCCGTTGCGCGCGGCGCGATGGATGGTCTCGCGCTTGGAGCAGGCGACCCACATGGGCGGGTGGGGGCGCTGGACCGGCTTGGGCACGATGCTCCGGCAGGGCATTTCGAAATACTCACCCTTGAAGCCGGGGTAGGGGTCCATCGCCAACATGTTGGCGCTTTGCTCGGTCGCCTCGCGCCACATGGCGGATTTCAGCGCTGGGTCGACGCCGAAACCCTCCAACTCGATCATCGAGGCGGACTCGCCCGTTCCCCACTCCACGCGGCCGTTCGACACGAGATCGAGTGTCGCGATGCGTTCCGCGACGCGGGCCGGATGGCTGTAGTTCGGCGGCATCAGGGTGATGCCGTGACCGAGCCGCATCCGCTTGGTCCGCTGCGAGCACGCCGCCAGGAAAACCTCGGGCGCGGAGGAGTGGGCATATTCCTCAAGGAAGTGGTGTTCCGCCTCCCAGAGGACGTCGAATCCGATCCGATCCGCCAGTTCGATCTGGTCGAGGGCGTCCTGGTACAGGCGGAGCTCCGACCCCTCGGTCCAGGGCCGGGGATGCTGGTGCTCGTAGAACAACCCGAACTGCATATGTTGGCTCCGAGATTTGGACGGCCGCGTGGCACTGTGGCGGCGGGCCGGTCCTTCCTTCGATCATCGGCCGGCGCAGGGTGCGGCGGCCCGTTCCAAGAGATCCGGTCAGGGAGAACCGGTCAGGCGCCGGCCTTCGCCCGGTTGAGCGACGTGACCAGAGGCATCACGTTCGTCGCAAAGGACTCCAACCCGTCGAGCGTGGGATGGAAGCGCAGCATGACGAGATCGATTCCGATCTCGGCATAGGTGTCAATCCGGGACGCGACCGTCTCGGGCGTTCCCATCAGCCCGGCTCCGAGCGACTTCGCAGCGGTCAGCGCGACGCGGTCACGCCGGCCATACTCTTCCAGTTCCTCGGCTTGGCGGACCGCATCGGCGCTGTCGGCTGCGGTGATCACATGGGCGCTCAATCCGAAACGCAACGTGCGCCCGTGCCGGGCGGCCCGCTCGCGCATGTCCGCGATGTCCGCGCGGATCTTGTCGAGGTTGGCCTCGTAGAGGCGGAAATCGGTGTCGTATTCGGCGAACCAGCAGTCGCAGGAACGCGCGATCGTGTCCTTGCCCTCGTCGGAGCGGCTGGCCGCGTAGATCGGCGGGCAGGGCGACTGTACCGGGCGCAGCGGAAGCGCCGTGCCGTCCAGTTGGAAGAACCGGCCGTCGAGGCGCGGCTCGCTTTCCGTCCACAGGCTGCGGATGGCCCGCACGAACTCGTCCATGCGGCGGTACCGCTCCTCGCCGCTGGGAAGCCAGGCGCCGTTGCCGAAGACGTTCATCTCCTCCGGCCACCAGCCGTTGACGATGTTCGTGCTGAAGCGGCCACCGCTGATGCGGTCGAGCGTGGCGCCCATCTTGGCGACGACCTGGGGAGTGATGATGCCGGGATGCACCGCCACCATGATCTCCATCGTCCTGGTTGCGCACGCGAGCGCGGTCGCTAGGATCCAGGAGGCGTGATCCGGTCCAAGCCAGCGCTCCGCGACGAGCGTCACCTCGAAGCCGCAGCGTTCGGCGCGCGTGACGGCCTCGATGGCGAATTCCAGAAAACGGTCTGGCTGCACGATGCCGGAGCGTGCCGCATCGCTCACGGCTTTTTCGATCGCCGGTTCAGCCTGAACGATGTGCGGTAGCGGCGTCCAAAATCCGAGTTGCATGATCAGCCGATCTCCTTGCGCCACTGTTCGATCAGGGCATCGCGTTGGGGGAGAAGCTCCGTCCAGGGCGGATCGATGAGCTGGGCCACGGCCTCGTCGCCCGTGACGAAATACTGCGCCTTGTCGGCCGGGATCGGCACCGTCTTGTTGGCCGGGCTGTAGAACTGCTCGGCCAGAGGCCCCTGCACGCTTGGCGACAGGCAGAAATCGACCCAGGCAAGGGCGCCGGCCATGTTGCGGGCGCCCTTGGCGATCTGGACGCCGGTGCGTTGAGCATAGACGCCTTCCCGCGGCTGTGCGCGGGCGACCGGCAGGCCCATCGCGATCATCTGCTGGCCGCGATGGGCATAGTAGAACGCGGCGTCGATCTCACCCTGCTGGAAGAGGGTGAGGCCCTGGCCGACATTGCTGTAGATCTTGAATCGGGACAGCCGCTTGATCGCCGCGAAGCCCGGATCCAGATTGGACGCGCTGCCGCCGTTCAACAAGGCCGCGAGGTAAAGGAAGGTCATGCCATAGGGCTGGCCGACATAGGGCACCCCGATCGTGAGGTTCGGTCGCCAGAGATCGTTCCAGGACGTCGGCGGAGTCTGGAAGGCGGTCGTCCGGTAGACGAGATCGAACTTGTAGATCGTCATGCCGTAGACGGCGCAGGCCGGTGGCACCATGCTCTTGTAGGCTTCCGCGACACGCGGAAGCTTGGCCGACTGGTCGGGGGCCAGCAGGTCCGCCTCGTTCATCATGATCGCCGTCTCGTGGTCGATCATGACGGCATCGAAGGGGGGCCGGCCGCGGGCGACCACGAGCTTGGCCAGGACGTCGCCGTCGTCGCTAACGACGAGGTTGACCTTGAACGGGTGCTTGGCCTCGAAGTCAGGGATCACGCGCTCGCGGATCGTCTTCTCGAAGATGCCGCCGTAGGTGGTGACGGTGACAGTCGGGCGCTCCTGGGCGAGGGCGGGCTTGCCCAGGACAGCGTAAGCGGCGGCCGATGCGGCGCCGACCAGAACGTTACGTCGTGTCGTCGAGGCCAACACTTCACCCCTGGGCAACGAGCTCACGCTGATCCTCCATGTTCGATCGCACTTCCATCCTGCCGGTGGATACGGCCGACTGCCGGATCCTGCCAGGGGAGGCGAGGATCACCATGCGCAAGCCTCGCCAATGTGTCAACACTATTCCGCCGCTCACCTCCCTCATGCTTGACGTTTGCAGCGTGGAAGCGCAGGATATCGGCAAGGGTCGAGGGTGCCTGCGGCCAAACTGTAAACACTATGCCTAGTTCTTCCCTTGAGGTGATTGATGTCAGATTGGTCTTCGCCGGCCTTTGACCAAGACGGGGCTGGCGCCGAGTTCGACCACGCCATGGCCCGCGCCGGCATCACGGTTCCCCCCGATCGACGGCCGGCGCTGGTCGCCGGCTATGAGGATCTGAAGCGGCGCATGGCGCTCTTGCGCCAACCGAGGGACGCCGCTGCCGAACCCGCTGCGGTCTATCGGGTGCGACGTCGGGGTGAGCCATGAGCGAGGCCGGCGTGCCGGTACCCGGCCTCCATGCCTTGGACATCGCCGAGGCCGGGCGTCGCCTTCGTACCGGGGAGGTCACGGCCGTCGCGCTGACGCAGGCGGCGCTGGAGCGCATCGAGCACATCGACGGATCCCTGCATGCGTTCATCCATCTGTCTGGTGATGCCGCGCTGCGCGCCGCCCGGCAAGCCGATGCCGAGTTGGAAGCCGGTCGGGACCGCGGGCCTCTTCATGGCATCCCCTACGCGGTGAAGGATGTTTACGATGTGGCGGGGCTGCCCACCACCTGCCACAGCAGGCTTCGGCTGGACCATCGCGCCGAAGCGGACTCGGCCGTCGTGGAGCGGCTCGGGCTGGCCGGTGCGATCCTGCTGGGCAAGCTGGCCACCGACGAATTCGCCTTCGGCGGGCCGACCGAGGATCTGCCATTTCCGGCCCCGCTGAACCCTTGGAACGCGGCGCACATGACCGGGGGATCGTCGTCAGGCTCCGCGGTGGCCGTGGCCGCCGGGATGGTCCGCTTCGCGCTGGGCACCGATACGGGAGGGTCGATCCGCGGCCCGGCCGCCCTGTGCGGCCTTGCCGGCCTGAAGCCGACATTCGGCCGGGTCAGCCGGCGCGGCGCGTTTCCCTTGGCCTATTCAATGGATCATTGCGGCGCGCTGGCCGCCTCGGTCGAGGATGCGGCGATCGTGCTGCAGGCTCTGGCGGGTCATGACCCGCTCGATCCGTCGAGTGCGGACGTCCCGGTGCCGGACTTTCGCCGGTCGCTGCGCGACGGCGTTGCAGGACTGCGCATCGGCGTGCCGCGGGCATTCTTCGCGACCGCCCAAGGCGTCACACAGGAGGTCATCGCCGCGATCGGACGGGTCGAGGCGATGATGCGGGAGGCCCGCGCCACCGTGGAGGACGTCACGTTGCCCGACTACCCGCTGTTCAGCACCTGCGGCCGGGTCCTCCTCACGGCCGAGGCCTATGCCGTGCATGAACAGGACCTGAAATCCCGCCCCCAGGATTACAGCGCGCTCGCCATGCAGCGCATCACGCTCGGTGCGACCATTACCGCCGCCGACTACATCCAGGCCCAACGGCTGCGGCGCGAACTGGCCGCCGCGGTCGACGGGGCGCTGACCCGGTTCGACCTGCTGCTGACCGTCTGCAACCTCGCCGCGGCACCGCGGCTCGATGCGATGCCGGATCCGTTCAGTGCCCCGTCGGTCATCCAGGCCTATCCGTTCAGCCTGAGCGGCCATCCGGCACTGAGTGTCCCGGTCGGCCTGGGCGCTTCGGGCCTGCCCCTTTCGGTTCAGTTCGTCGGACGCTATTTCGAGGAGGCGACCGTTCTGCGGGCGGGGGCGACGGTCGAGGCGCTGACCGGCTGGCGTCTGCCTACGCTCCCCGCTGCGGCGGGGGTGCAATCATGACTGCGGCGGCTGGCGCCAAACTGCGGCTTGCCGACGGATCGGTGGTCCGGATCGAGTCGATCGCCGCCGCCTGCTCGGCCGCCGGGCGGGACATCTCGACCCTTCCCTACGCCTGCCGCGTTCTGGTTGAGAACCTGGCCCGCGGTGCAAGGGTGGGACGGTCCGGTATTGGCCCTGCGGAGGTCGCAAGGGCTGTTTGGTGGGAAGAGCACCAGGGCGAGAATGCCGCGCTGCAGGTCAAGCGCGTGATCCTGCCCGATTCCAGCGGCCTGCCGGTCCTTCTCGACCTCGCGGCATTGCGGGATGCGGTTGCACGGGCCGGGCTCGACCCGGCGACCGTCGAACCGCTGACGCAGGTCGATGTCATCGTCGACCATTCGCTGCAGGTGGACGTCTCGGCGCGCCCCGATGCGATGCGTGTCAACATGAAGCGTGAGTTCACACGCAACGGGGAGCGGTACCGGTTTCTGAAATGGGCTCAATCGGCCTTCGGCAACGTGCGGATCTTTCCGCCGGGAACCGGCATCATCCATCAGGTCAATCTGGAACATATCGCCAGCGTGGTGACGCGCGACGATGGGCCGGACGGCTTCGCCTTTCCGGATTTCGTGCTGGGCGGCGATTCCCATACGCCGATGATCAACGCGATCGGGGTTCTGGGCTGGGGGGTCGGCGGCATCGAGGCCGAGGCCGCGATGCTCGGCGGGCTCTATGATTTTCCGATACCGGAGTTCGTCGGCGTCCGGCTGGAGGGGAGCTTGCCCGCCGGCGCGACGACGACCGATCTGGTGCTCCACGTCACCCAGCGCCTGCGGCAGGAAGGGGTGGTGGGCACGATCATCGAATTCAGCGGTCCCGCTGTCACCGCTCTGCCGGTACCGGCACGGGCGACGCTGGCCAACATGGTGCCTGAATACGGTGCCACGGCCGGCTTCTTCCCGATCGATGCCGCGACGATCGACTATCTGGCGACGACGCGCTCGCGCAGCCACGCGGAGTTCGTCCGGGCCTACGCCGTGGCGAACGATCTTTTCCGCGATGCCGATGCTCCGGAACCGGTCTTCGGCCGCATGATCGCGATCGATCTCACCATGGTGACGCGCAGCGTCGCCGGCCCCCGCCGGCCTCAGGACCGGCTGGATCTCCGGGACGTCGCCCAGGATTTCAGGGCAAGGCTCGACCGGCCGCCGGGGGAGCGGGGCTTCGGCGTCGATCCGACGGTCCGTGCCGCCATTCCTCTTGGGGATGCGGTGGTCGAGATCCATCATGGGACCCTGGCGATCGCGGCGATCACCGCCTGCACCAACACCTCGAACCCGGCGGTGATGATCGCGGCCGGACTGTTGGCGCGGAACGCCGTCGCGGCCGGGCTTTCGGTGCCGTCCTGGGTCAAGACCTCGCTTGCTCCCGGTTCCCGCGTCGTCACCCGATATCTGGAGACGCTTGGGCTTCTCGGTCCGCTCGAACAGCTCGGCTTCGGTGTCGTCGGCTACGGCTGCACGACCTGCGGCGGGAAATCGGGGCCGATCGCCGCCACGCTGGCCGAATTGGCCGACCGGGCCGGCGTCGTCCTGGCGGCCGTGCTGTCGGGCAACCGCAACTTCGAGGGCCGGATTCATCGGCATGTCAGGGCGAACTATATCGCCTCGCCACCGCTGGTGGTGGCGTATGCGCTTGCCGGGCGCATCGACGTGGATCTCGACAGCGCGCCGATCGGACGGCGCAGGGATGGCCGGCCGGTCTTCCTGCGCGACCTCTGGCCGTCCGATGCCGAGGTCGCCGCGCTGCTCGGCGTTGCGAACGATCCGTCCCTCTTTGCAGACGTCTATGGCACACCGGAGCGCGTCCGGTTGTGGGATGCGCTCGAGACGCCGGAGGGAGCCTGTTTCCCTTGGGATCCGGCTTCGACCTATCTGCTGGAGCCCCCCTTCCTCCAACTCGCCCGGGAGCGGTCGCGGACCGGCTTTCCGAACCGACTGCATGGCGTCCGGGTGCTCGGCGCCTATGTCGATTCACTCACGACCGATCATATCTCGCCGAGCGGGGAGATTCCTCCCGATGGTGCCGCCGGGCGCTACCTTTCCCAGCTCGGCATCGCGCCGGCCGACTTCAACACCTATGTGGGGCGCCGCTGCAATCACGAGGTCATGGCGCGCGGCACCTTCGCGAACCTGCGCATCAAGAACCTGCTGGTGCCGGAACGGGAAGGCGGCTGGACGCGGCTGTTGCCGGACGGCGAGATCGTGCCGGTCCACGAAGCCGCCGCATCCTATCGGGCCGACGGCATTCCTCTTATGATCCTCGGTGGCCGGGATTACGGCATGGGATCGAGCCGTGACTGGGCGGCGAAGGGCTCTGCCCTTCTCGGTGTGCGCGTGGTCCTGGCCGAGAATTTCGAACGGATCCATCGTGCGAACCTCATCGGCATGGGCGTCCTTCCTCTGCAGTTCCAGCCGGGCGAAGGCTGGCTCCAACTCGGCCTCGACGGGACCGAGACGTTCGACCTCGACGGGCTGGCGCAGGCGATCGAGGGAACCGCACCGGCCACCATCACCGCCCGCCATCGCCGCGGGACCACAATCTTCCAAGCAACCGCGGCGATGACCACCGGGACCGAGCGCGACTGCCTGCGCCAGGGCGGGATCTTCGCCGCGATGTTGGCAAGCTGCCTCGGCCAGGACGCCGGGCAGCCGAATCCGGGCCATCAGTGAATTTCGATTTCGGGCAAACCTGCCATTCTCAAGGAGCAACGACGTGAGCAAGCGTATCTGGGACGACTTTCTGACCGAACGCGACAACCAGGTCTATGCACAGGCCGGCTATGGGAAGCGCGGCGGCTTCGGCACCCGTCCGGCGCTCTTCATCATCGACGTGCAATATAATTTCTGCGGCGACAAGCCCGAGGACATTCTGGAAGGGCTCAAGCAATACCGCACCCATTGCGGCGCAGAGGCCTGGGCCGCGGTCGAACATATCGTACCGCTCCTCCACCTGGCCCGGGAAAAGAACATCCCGGTGTTCTACACGGAGAGTGCGCGCCGTCCGGACCTGATCGACAGCGGCGTGCAGGTGGGCAAGAACCACCGGGGCAGCGAGCGTACCGTGCTGGAGGGAACCCATGCGACGCAGACCGTCGAGCCGCTCGCCCCGCGTGAGCAGGACATCCGCATCGGAAAGCGCAAGCCGTCCTGCTTCTTCGGGACGATCTTCATGAGCCACCTCAACTTCTTCGATATCGACACCTTGATCCTGACCGGTTGCACCACGTCCGGGTGCCTGCGGGCGACGGCAGTCGACGCCTATTCCTTCAATTTCAAGGTCGTCATTCCGGAGGAGACCGCCTTCGACCGTTTCCAGGCCAGCCACGCGATCAACCTGTTCGACCTCAACTGCAAATACGCGGATGTCATTCCGCGCTCCGAGGTTGAAGCCTATCTGGCCGGTCTTCCCGTCCGCACCGACCTTCCGACGCCGGCCGCGTCGTGAAACGCCGGCGCACCGCAACGCCTAAGCAGGTTTTCCGAACTCCGCCCACACATGGGCGGGCTCGGAAAACCTGCAAAACCATAGTGTCCGCAGGTTTCTCCAGGCCGGGCCTGTAGCCCGATCTGGAGAAAGTTGCCTAGGAGCAAGCATGAGCGACCGTGAAATTATCGTCCCCGAATCCATGCGGGGCATCGTCGAGCGGGCCGGCTACGCGCCGGCCGTGAAGGTCGGGCGCACCGTCTACGTGGTCGGTCAGGTCGGCCGCACCCGGGAGCTCGAGGTCATTCCGGATCCGGCCGAGCAATTCGCAGCCGCCTGGGAGAATCTCCGCGTCGTCCTGGAGGCTGCGGGCTGCACCTTCGACGACGTGGTCGACATGACCACCTACCATGTGGGGCTCGCGCTCCACATGCCGGTCTTCCGGGAGGTTAAGAACAGAGTCTTCCCGCGCGGCACCTACGCTTGGACCGCCATCGGCGTGTCCGAACTTGCCCATCCGGGGCTGTTGGTGGAAATCAAATGCGTCGCGGTGGCCCGGGCGTAGACTGCCGCAGCGACGAGGTCGGAGCCGCACAAACCTCCAACCTCCAGCCCCGTTGAGGGTGCGGTCGATGAAGTCCATCGACCGCACCCAGGATCAGGCGGCCGCTACGAGCTTGGCGGCCCGTGCGAAGGCGATGACCTGTTGGGCGAGGGTGCGGAGTTGGCCCGCGACCGCGGGGTCGATGCAGCGTCCTTCGGAATTGAAAGCCTTGACGGCGATCGTGTTGATGCCGACACCCAACGGGGTCGGCCAGCCGCGCAGGGCATGGACGACCGAGCGCATGGATGTCAGCGTCGTTCCCACCGCCTGCCAGCCGGCGGCGGTGACGATGCAGCCGACGCTGCGTTCCTCCAGATAGACACGGCCGTCGGCACGCATGTCTTCCGTGTAGTCGAGCGCGTTCTTGATCAGGCCCGACATGCCGCCGTGATAGCCCGGCGAGCCGATGATAACCCCGTCGCAGGCGCGCAGGGCTTCGACAAGGGTCTGCGACCGCTCGTTGCGCTCGGGAGAGTCGGGGGCGTACATCGGCATTTCCAGATCCGGGCCGGCGAACATCCGCACCCGGGCTCCGAGCTTCGCGGCTTCTTCCAGTGTGGCGCGGACCGCGCTCTCGGACGAGGAGCCCTGCCGGATCGTACCACCCAGCCCAACGATGAAAAGTTCCGACATGCTGATCTTCCCTCTGTGACGGACGCACCACGGGTACGGTGCCCGGTTTGGAGTGGCATGATTAGCATGCAAAGTGTCAACAGTTCAAGAGCGGCCTTCCGAGTCAGCCCTGGCCGGGCGTTCCCGACCAGTTGATCTGCGGCACCCCGGCGTCGTCGGTCCGCGCCAGATTGGCGGAGGCCCGTGCGATGTGAGAGCGCATCATGGACTCGGCCAGTTCGGGATCCCGATTGATAATTGCTCTCAGGATCTGCCAGTGCTCCTGGTAGGCTGCGATCTTTCTCGCTCTGTCCATGCCGGACTTGCGTCGGTAGAGCCGGAAGAGCTGGTGAAGGTCGCCGTTCAGGGATTCGATGATGCGCCGGTTACCGCAGGCCTCGACGATCCGGCTGTGGAAGTCAAATGCCCGGCTTGGCTGACCGGTCGTCCATGAATTGCGATCGGATTCCAGGTCGGCCAGAAGGCGCGCGGCCTCTTCGGAACTCATGTTCTCTGCCGCTAGACGGCAGGCCATTCCCTCCAATGCTTCGCGCATCTGGAAAAGTTCGATGACCTCGCGGGTCTCCAGCGATATCACCCGCGCGCGCATGTAGGGTTCGCGGGAGATCAGCCCGATACCCTGAAGGCGCCGGACAGCTTCGCGGACCGGGCCACGACTGACGCCGAAGCGCTGTGCCAGCGCGGCCTCGTTCAGTTCGGAACCAGGGGCGATTTCGCCCGAATTGATAATGTCGACAATCTGCTGAAAGAGCTTTTCGCCGAGGGGTTGAGCATCGCGCTCCGCTGCCACGCTCATTGTCATCCACCCTTCCGCTTGTTTCACTGCCTGCGGGCTTGCCGCTTGACACTCTTTTACCGCATCGGATGCAAATCCACCACTACCTGGAGGGGGCGGCTGCAAAGGTCGCCCCATAAGTGTTGACAGTACGGATCGGGTCCGACTAAGCTTCCCTCAGACCTCACGGCCAGGCGATCCGCCGGCCAGCTTCTGCGAGATGAGATCGTGATCCTCGACCAAAAAACCGCGACGCCCGCACCGCGGGCGTTCCGAGACCTGCTTCGCTCGGGAGACCTGATCGTGTCGCCGGGCGTTTACGACGGATATAGTGCGCGCCTCGTCGAGGCGGCCGGATTCCGCACCGCCGCCACCAGCGGGGCTGCCATCGCCAATGCCGTTCTCGGGATCGAAGATGTCGGCATCATGGGCTTGGCCGAGAACCTCGCCCATTGCCGCAACATCGCCAGGAGCATCCAGATCCCGCTGACCGCCGATGCGGACGACGGCTATGGCAACCCCGTCAACGTGTTCCACACCGTACGCGAGTTCGAGGCGGCCGGCGTCGCGGCGGTGAACATCGAGGACCAGCTAAGCCCGAAGCGCTGCGGCCACATGCCGGGCAAGGTGGTCGTCCCACTGCATGAGATGGTGAAGAAGATCGAGGCGGCCTGCCTGGCGCGCCGCAACGACGAGTTCGCCATTGTCGCCCGCACCGACGGTCTCGCTATCGAAGGGCTGGAGAGCACGCTCGATCGCGTGCGCGCCTATGTCCGGGCGGGCGCCGACATGATCTTTCCCGACGCCATCCGGTCCGAGGAGGAGGTCGCCCGTATCGTCGAGGCAGCGGGTCCGGTGCCGGTCTCAGTCAACATGGGCTTCGGCATCCGCTCGCGGCCGACAACACCGCTGATCCCGCTGTCGCGGCTCAAGGCGCTCGGCGTGCGGCGGGTCAGCTTGCCACGCATGCTTCCGGCAGCGGCGATCCATGGCATGAAGAATGCGCTGGCCGCCATGCGCGGCGTCATCGAGACCGGCGAGCCGGTCGACCGGCCCGACCTGCTCGTCGGCATCGAGGAGATCTGGGCGCTGATGGGCTTCCCCGAACTCCAGGAGCTGGAGCGGCGCCTTCTGTCGGTCGAGACTCTATCCAGCAAATACGGTCAATAGTCGCCCGGCTAACGGCGCGACGGGTCAGGAGGCAGCAATGGTGGTTTCATCGCGCAGCGGCGCCGCACCGGGCTGGGACGGGGCGCTCGACGGTCGGGTCGCGCTGGTGACGGGCGCTCAGCAGGGGATCGGGCGCATGTGCGCGGCAGCCCTGGCGGCGGCAGGTGCCGACGTCGCGGTGAACTGGCTGGACGACGAGGCGGAGGCCGAGGCCACGGCCGAGACGGTGCGTCAGCACGGGCGGCAGGCCCTGCTGGTGCGTGGCGACGTCAGCGACGTCGCCCAGGCGGCGCCGATGGTCCAGGAGGTGCGCAACCGGTTCGGCCGGCTCGACGTGCTGGTCAACAATGCCGGAATTTTCCCCCGCTCGCCCTTCCTGGAAATCACGGAGGGCGAGTGGGACAAGGTCTTCGCGGTCAATCTGAAGGGGGCCGCCTTCTGTGCCCAGGCTGCGGCGCGGGTCATGATCGACTGCGGCGGCGGCGCCATCGTCAACATCACCTCGCAGGCGTTGCGCGGGTCGCCGCGCGGCGCCCATTACAGTGCGACCAAAGCCGGTCTCGTCGGTTTGACGCGGACGATGGCGCTTGAACTGGCCCCTTACGGCATCCGCGTCAATGCGGTGGCCCCCGGCCTGGTCGACACGGCCCAGCCGCGGGGAGGACATTCCGAGGAGAGGCTGGCCGAGATCGCCGGCACCATCCCCCTGCGGCGCATGGGCGAAGCGCGGGAGGTCAGTGACGCCGTTGTCTTCCTCTGCTCCGACAGGTCATCATTCATCACGGGAGAGCTGCTGCATGTCAATGGCGGCTCCTACATGGCCTAGAGTGACCAACATGGCAACCTCACCCGCCCATTCTCCCGATGGCGTCCCGGCGCGCGCGCGTCCCGGTGCCGCCCTCAGCACGTCGGACCTTCACGTGCGATATGGCGAGTTCCATGCTCTGAAGGGTATCGACCTCGCCGTCGAACGCGGTGAATTCGTGGCTCTGCTCGGTCCGTCCGGTTGCGGCAAGACCTCACTGCTGCGGACCATCGCCGGTTTCGTGCATCCCGCCCACGGGACCGTCGTGCTGAACGGCCGCAACGTCGCCGGCCTGCCGGCCCGCGAGCGCAACATCGGCATCGTGTTCCAATCCTACGCGCTCTTTCCGCACATGACCGCGCTGGAGAACGTGCGCTTCGGTCTCGAATGCCGCAAGCTTCCGCGCGGCGAGGCGACGGAGCGCGCCCAGCGCGCCCTGGCGCTCGTCGGGCTTTCCGCCATGGCTGAACGGCGACCCAAGCAATTGTCCGGCGGCCAACAGCAGCGTGTTGCCCTCGCCCGCGCCATCGTCATCGAGCCGGACCTCCTCCTGTTGGACGAACCGCTCGGGGCGCTCGACAAGCAGTTGCGCGTCCAGATGCAGACCGAGTTGAAGAGCCTGCAGAAACAACTCGGCATCACCGCCGTCTTCGTCACGCACGACCAGGAGGAGGCGATGTCGATGGCCGATCGCATCGTCGTCATGAAGGACGGAAGCATCGTCCAGGTCGACACGCCGGAGCGCCTGTTTCAGGAGCCGAAGACCGGATGGGTCTGCGATTTCGTCGGCGGCGGCAATCTGCTGCGCGGGCCGTTGGAACCGCTCAGAAGCGGCGTGCTGCAGCTCGAACTTGCGCCGGGATCGGTGATCCATGTCCGCGGGGAGGGCTCTCCCCAGGCGGCGGTGCAGGTTCCGTTCGACAAGGTCGCATTGCGTCCCGCGGTGAACGACGGCCTGACCGTCAAGGCGCGCCGGTTCCTCGGGGCAACCCTGGCGCTGGAGATCGACAGCCCGCTGGGGACCATCGTGGCACATGTCCCGCCCGAGGAAGGGGCCGCCTATCCGGTGGGCATGCGGGTCCATGCCAGCGCGGACATGGCGCATTGCCGGCTGGTGACCGTCGAATGATGCCCGAGACAAGCACGCTCCGGTCTACGCTGCCGTCGGTGAGGGCGCAGCGCTTCAGGCCTTCACCTCTCTGGTGGCATTTCGGGCCGGTCGCCCTGTTCTACCTCATCTTCCTGGTAGCACCGTATGCGGTGCTGCTGAGGATGAGCTTCCACCGGTTCAGCTCGACGCGACTGTACATCCCCGACTTCACCATCGCCAACTACGTCGCCGTGATGACCGACCCCTATTACGTCGCCCTCATCGCGCGTTCGCTGTGGATCGGCGTGCTCGTCACCGCGATCTGCGTGCTGATGGGATATCCGCTCGCCCTGAAGATCGCCCGGTCCCGTCCCACGATGAAAAGCGTGCTGATCGCGATCACGCTGTCACCGCTGCTCATCAATCTGGTGGTGCGGACCTACGCCTGGCTGGTCCTGCTAGGCGACACGGGCATCGTCAACACGTGGCTGCTCGACATCGGGCTGATCTCCGCGCCGCTCGGCATGAACGGCAGCCTGGCATCGGTGCTGATCGGGCTCGTCCATATCAGCCTGCCGCTGATGGTGATCAGTCTCGTCGGAATTCTGGAGCGGATCGATCCCGCGCTGCTCCAGGCGGCGGAGAGCCTGGGAGCGACGCGGGCGCGGATTCTTTGGAAGGTGGTGCTGCCCTTGTCGGTTCCTGGCATCGCCGCCGGCTCGCTGCTTGTGTTCAGCTTGGCGATCAGCGCCTTCGTCACACCGATCCTGCTGGGCGGCGGCCGGGTCGCGACCGTGAGTACGGTCATCTACGAGAAATTCACCTATGCGATGAACTGGCCGGTCGGTGCCACGCTCGTGATGATCCTGCTGGTGATCAACATCGGCGTCATGTCCTTGCACGGCCGTCTGTTCAGGGAGGGTTGACGCGATGCTGGACAAGATCATCGATATCGCGGCCTGGCTGGTCGTGCTGTTCATCATCGGGCCTCTGATCGTGATCATGGGCGGCTCCTTCACCGAGACGCCCTATGTCACGTTTCCGCCGGTCGGGTTTACGCTGCATTGGTATTCGATGCTCATCCACCAGCATGATTTCATGGAATCCTTCGGGTTCAGCGTGCTGCTGGCGGTCCTCTGCAGTCTGGGCGCGATGCTGCTCGGCGTTCCCGCCGTCGTCGGCCTGCACCGGTTCGGATTCATCGGGTCGAGCCTCTTCCGGAGCTTTCTGATGTCGCCGTTGGTGTTGCCGACCATCGTCACAGGCGTGGCGCTGCTGCAGTTCTACCACCTCGCGCATGTCGACTCGTCGCTTGCCGGTCTTCTCGTCGCCCATGTGCTGATCACCGTGCCCTACGTGATCCGCACGGTGGGAGCGGGCCTGACCGGGCTCGACCCGGCGTTGGAGGAGGCCGCGACCAGCCTCGGGGCCGGACAGCTGCGGACCCTCCTGCGGGTGACGCTTCCGGCGATCATGCCGTCCATCATGGCGGCGCTGATCTTCGTCTTCATCACCTCGTTCGACCAGACGACCGTCTCCCTGTTCCTCTCGGGGGTGGACCTGATGCCTCTGCCGGTTCGGATCTATCGGTATATCGACTTCGCGGTCGACCCGATGATCGCCTCCATCTCTACTCTGCTCATCCTGTTCGCATTCGGCCTGATCGTGCTCCTGCAGAAGCTCCTCGGGGTTGAACGGGCGTTCGGGGTCAATTGAGGGCGCCCATCATGAAAACCATCACCATCGCGACGCGGCCGAGCCGTCTCGCCGTCTGGCAGGCCGAATTCGTGCGCGCCGCCCTGATCGCCAAGCATGCCGGGTTGGAGGTCAGGATCAACCCGATCCGGACGCGCGGAGACGCGATCGTCGACCGACCGCTCCGGGAAGTCGAAGGAAAGGCGCTGTTCATCAAGGAGTTGGAGGAGGCGATGGCGCGCGGCGAGGCCGATCTCGCCGTGCATTGCATCAAGGACTTCCATACCGTCATCCCCGACGGCTTCGAATTGGTGGCTTACCTGGCCCGCCCGAGTGATCGGGACGCGCTGTTGACCCGGAAGCCGGTGAGCGGACTTGCGGACCTGCCGCCCGGCGCGGTCGTCGGAACGACGAGCGAGCGGCGGGCCTACGAGCTCGCCCGGCAGCGGTCCGACTTCGTCTTCCGTCCGCTACGCGGCAACATCGACACGCGCCTCGCACGGCTGGAGGACGGCGCGTTCGATGCGATCGTGCTCGCCGAAGCCGGATTGGAGCGGCTAGGACTGAAACCTGCTCATGTGATGCCGCTGGCTCCCGATGTGATGATGCCGGCCGCCGGGCAAGGCGCGCTGGGTATCGAGGTGAGGGCAGGGGACGTCGCCGTCGCGGATATCGTCGCCTGCCTCGACGATGCCGAGGGCCGCAGCCGCGTCCTGGCCGAGCGCGCTTTCCTACAGGGTCTGGCGGCCGGCTGCGGGGCGGCGGTCGGCGCCTGTTCGGTCATCTCGCATGGTCAGCTGCGCCTGGAGGGGTTCGTCGGCAGCCGTTCCGCGATGACCGACGTTCGCGGTAGCGTTCACGGGCCGGTCGAGGACGCATCGCTTCTCGGCGCACGTCTGGCGCAAAGTCTGCTCGGCCAGGGCGCTCGCGCCCTGCTGTCGGCCTGACCCCTCTGTTCAGCGACCCCAACCGGCTCGGCCGTTTTCAGTCTTTTGCAACCACCGTGTCCTCCGGCGTCGAACCGGCGCCGGGGTGAAGCGGTCGCGGCAGGATGCTGCCCGCCGGCCACTCGCCTCACGCTCGGATGACGGCCGCGCCGATAAGCTGTGCCGCGGCCTGTATCTCGTCGTCGCCAACATCCCTGGCAATCAGGACGACATTGCCGATGATCTCGGACGGGGTTGCAGCGGACAGCGTCTCGGGCGGACTGAACAAATGCTGGACGCCGTGTACGGCATGGGGCTGACCGTCTTCCAACCTGAGAATCCCTTTAAGGCGGAGAAGGCGGGACCCCAGGCCGCTCTGAAGGAACCGCACCCAGTCCGCGTAGGATGTCCACGAAACGGTCTGCGGACAGTGCAGAACCCTGGCCGCGATGCCGTGGGCGTGGATGTGGTCATGCTCATGATGATGGTCATGTCCATCCTCGTGGCCATGGGGGGTATCCGCAAGGCCATCGCCGCGGAGCCCGGACGTATCGAGCAACCGGGCGGCGTCCAGGTTGCCACCCGCCGCCTCGAACAGGGACGCATGGGGATTGAGGGCGCGGATGGCCGATCTGGCCTGTTCCCGCAGGTCCGCGTCGGCGAGATCGATCTTGGTCAGAATGACCCGGTCGGCCATCGCGAGCTGGACGCTCGCCTCCACGAATTCCTGGAGTTGCCGGGGCCCAAAGACGGCGTCGACCGTCACGATGATGCCGGCAAGGGAAAAGCGACGCGCCATGAAGCGATCGATGTGGAGCGCGTTGACGATCAGCCCCGGCTCGGCAAGGCCCGAAGTTTCGATCACCACGCGATCGAACCGCGGGATCTCGCCACGCTCGCGGTCATAGTACAGCCGCTCCAGCGTGGTGGCGAGGGACCCGTCCATCGCACAGCACAGGCAGCCCGAGTCAAGCAGCAGGGCCCGGCTCTCCTCGCCCTTCGCAACGAGCACGTGGTCCAGACCGACGGCGCCGAACTCGTTGATGATCACCGCGGTGTCACGGAACCCGTCCGACCGGATCAGACGGGACAGTAGGGTCGTCTTGCCGCTTCCAAGAAAACCCGTCAGCAGGAAGAGTGGGATCATCGTCAGACCTTGGCCTTTGAGTGCTGTCGGATGTCTTGGCGCGGCTGTCCGACCATCGTCATCATGCTCCCTGATGGTCGCGCCTGATATATCGTCCGCCCGGTTGGTTGCGGGCCTCATCGGTAATTTGCCCATCGATCACGATCTTGCGCCCCCGCGAAAAAGTCATCACCGGCCAGCCCTTGAGGGTCATGCCTTCATAGGGGGAATAGTCGGCGAAGGATTCCAAATCGGCTGCATCGACGGTCCGCTCCAGGTCCGGATCGACGATCGCGAGATCGGCGTCGCAGCCGACCGACAGGCGGCCTTTCGTCGGAAGATTGTAAAGCCGCGCGCTGGCGGTGCTGGTCACTTGGGCGATCCGTTCGATCGGCACGCCGCGGCGGTGATAGCCTTCATGGATCATGATCGGCAGGATGGTGGCCGTTCCGGGGAAGCCGTTCGAGGCGTCCCAGATATCCTTCATCTTCGTGGTGCGCTTCCGCGGTACATGATCGGAACCGATCGTGGTTACCGTGCCGTCCAGGACGCCTTCCCACAGGGCGTCGACGTCGGATTGCGAACGCACCGGTGGATTGACCTTGGCAAAGGTCCCGGCAGGGCTTTCGCGCGTCAGGAACAGATACTGTGGGCAAGTCTCGACATAAATCGGTGCCGCCGACCGGCTAGCGCGATGTCGGCGGACTTCGTCCAACGCTTCGCGGCTGCTCAGGTGCACGATGTTGATCGGGCAACCAGTTCGCGCAGCGAAATAGCAGGCGCGATGGACGTTCTCCGCTTCCAGGAAATCAGGGCTTTGCTCATCCCAGGCGGCGAGGTCATTGCGGCCGGCCCGGCGCAGCGGATCGCGCAGCAGCGGAATGACCTCAACGTTCTCGCAGTGAATGCCGAGCACACCACCCGGAATCGCAGCGGTTTCGCGCAAGGCCGCGTACATCAGGGCGTCGTCGATCTCGGTGAAGCCCTGGGCGAGCCCCGCCTGGCCTTTGTACATCAGGTAGAGTTTGTAGGATGCCACGCCGAAGCGGCTCGACACATCGGCAAGGGTATCGACGTGCAACTGGCTGGTAAGGCCGAAATGAAAGCCGAAATCGATGCAACTCTGCTCGGTCGCCCGCGCCATCACGGCGCCGAATCCCTCTCGGAAATCCTTCTGGCGATGGAACGACAGGATGGTCGTGACGCCGCCTAGAGCCGCCGACCGGGACTCGGTCAGGAAATCGGTTTCGGGAGAGCCGAAACCGAAATGGACGTGAGGATCGATCAGGCCGGGAATAACCCAGCGCCCCTGGCAATCGATGGTCTCGGTGGCCGGTAGTGTTGTCCCCGGGGCCAACAGGGCGGCGATGCGGCCATCCTTCACCCCGAGCGCGCCGGGGGTCACCCCAACGCCGGGCTCGACCAGAAGCGCATTCGTGAGTAGCAGATCGAGGATCATTCCGGGCTCCTTGCGCTCGGGTCTTGCCTGAAGTGGGCTAAACAGCACCGTTATGTCAACAGTTACACCGGCTTTTTAGCCTTGGCAAGCATGTCTGTACTATAAACTGTCGACAGTTCGGTTCAGCTTATCTAATCGTAAGGACGCTGTCGGTTGCCTGGTTTCCGTCCGGTACCGCCGCCGCCCTGCTTATAAATCGGCGCAGGGGTCTGCAGGTGATCGGCACGTAATGGCGTTGTTAATAATGGAAATTAAGGGGGTCCCAATTGGGCGCCATTCACACTGGGCGTCAACTCCGCCGCGATCGGCTGTACGCTCTTGCGTTCCGTGCGGCCGCATCGACCGCAGATATCCACCATGGCCCGGCGCCGACGGGCTTTGTGTCCCAGAGCATCCAAGAATGGTTCCAGCCAACTGTCCAACTAGGCTTCCCATGTCCGGACCTCCAGCATGACCGCCTCCAGTGCAGGTCATCCCCTGAGGTGCACAACAGCCCTCGCCTCACGCCATCACCCAAGTAGTGCTAGCAACTTGATGAATATCAACAGGACTTAATCCGTGGCGCCTGGATTAGCGAATAGCGTGGTCGTCGGTCGGAGAAAATCGATCATTGCCCGCAGCGGCGCGGACATATGGCGACGTCCGGAATAATAAAGGTGAAAGCCCGAAGTGGGTTGGCACCAGTCTTCCAACACGCGCACCAAGCGGCCAGCTGCGACATGATCGGCGACGACATCTTCCAGCATATAAGCAAAGCCGAGCCCTTGCAGCGCCGCAGCGATGATCACATTGGTGTCGTTGACAGTGATCGGGCTTTCCACCCGGACCTCAGCTCGACTTTGGCCAATTTGCGTTTTTGCGTCAGGCGTGTATCCAGAAATGAGGCTCATTTGCGACGTGTTGGAGAGCACGGTCGAGCGGCATTGTTGCGATGCCGAATGGCCCTGATGCTCCCCATCGTTCGCCGTTCCACCAGAGAACCTGGACCTTGTCGTCGTCGCCTGTGATCCTGAACCTCGCGACAGGGGCACCGGTGCGCTGGCTGAGGAGGGTGTAACCACGGGCGACCTTGCGCAACGTCACGCCGCCGCCTCGGGCACGATTGAAGCTCTCGATACGCTCCAGCATGGCGTCCACGGTCATCGTGATCCTCTGGTTCCAGTCGGGTTGACCCCAGGGTTCCAACCAGCGGAGCCTTGTCATGTCTCCCGTTCCAGACAGTCTTGAACGGTGGATGGCGCCTTTTGCGGCGCTGTTC
>NZ_JAENHM010000077.1 GCF_016595245.1 Azospirillum endophyticum | reverse complement strand
ACGCCCCGGCCGATTGGCCGGGGCGTTTCGCATTCCTGCACCCGCAGGCGTCAGCTGGCCTGCTGGATCGCCGACAGCTGCCACTGGCCGCCGCGCGGGCGGACGAAGGTCCACAGCTCGGTCGCCTCGGTCGGCTGCGAGGCGTTGCCCTCAACCACCCGGCCGCTGGCGCGATCCTCCGTGACGTCGATCAGCGCGAAGCGCATGGCGACGGTGGCGTATTCCTGCGCCCCCTCGCGCCAGCCCTCGGCCAGATCGCCCTGGAGCAGACGGACGTCGCTGACCTTGTTGACCACGCCGCGGCTGCGGTTCTCGGCCAGATCGTCGCTGAAGTAGGAGAACATCTCCGGCGTCGTCGCGGCGCGGAGCGCGTCGGCGTCCTCACGTCCGTAGGCGGTCTGGACGGTGACGAGCAGCCGCTCGAACGACTCGAAGTCGGCCGGCTGGATGCCGATCTCGTCGGCCGCCTGACGGCGCTGGGCCGGGCCAGCGTTGCCGCCTCCCATCCCTGCGCCCGGGCCGCGGTTCCCCATCGGGTTGTAGCCGACGTCGGCCGCGTCGCGGTTCATCTGCTCACCCTGCGGGCCGCCGGCATAGGCCGGCCGGTTCCCGCCCAGCGGGCCGCCGCCAGCCGCGGTGTTCGCCGTCTGCGAGCGGTTGCGGAAGAAGCGCATGGCGAGCCGGACCAGGAAGACGACCAGCAGGATCTGCAGCAGGAAGCCCAGGATGCCGGAGAAGCTGCCCAAGCCCTCGAAGAAGCCGCCGCCGAACAGCATCGCGCCGATGCCGGCGCCGATCAGGCCGCCCATCAGGCCCGACATGAAGCCGCCGCCGAAGAAGCCGCGCGAGGGGGCCGCTGCCGGGGCGGTGGCCGCGGCGCCGGGGCGCTGCATGCCGGGCGACGCCGCCGGAGCGGTGGAACGCTCCATCGGCGACACCGCGTTGGGGGCGGTGCTGGTGGCGGCCGGCGCCTCGGTCGTGCGGCTGCCGCGGCTGCCCGAGGAGCTGCTCTTGCCGGCGCGGGCGTCGGCGGTGCCGGCGGCCAGCGCCATCACCAGCGCAACCGCCACGGCGGTGGCCGCGCGGGCGCCCCGTTTCGTGTTGGTGGCGGAAAGGCTCGAAGGTCGGGTCTTCTCGCTCATGATCGTGCTCGCTTGTCGCATCTGGTCTGTTGTCCAGCCTTGCCAGATGGGGGTGGTGCCGCCTCCGTTTAAGAGGCGGTCTCACTTTTTTCGAGCAACAATCAGCATCGCCGCCTAATCGGTCTCACTTTGCATCGCGTCGCCCATCAGGCCGTCGCCGTGCAGGGCGTCGATCGCCCGCCGGTCGCGCTTGGTCGGCCGCCCGGCGCCGGGCTGCTGGACGGGGGGGCGATAGGGGTCCTGCAGGCGCTCCTCCGCCACCGGCGGGGCGAGGTCCTCGTACAGCGCCTGGGCCTCCGGCGCCGGCCCGCGCCGGCTGCCCAGCGCCACCACCTTGATGACGCGGATGTGCCGCCCCTGGGCGAAGGTCAGCACGTCGCCCGGCTTCACCGACGCATGCGCCTTGGTGACCACCGTCCCCGACAGCCGCACGCCCCCGTCGTTGCACAGCTTGGCGGCGAGGCTGCGTGTCTTGAAGAAGCGCGCATACCAGAGCCACTTGTCGATCCGCAGCCGTCCGGGGGTGGAGTCGTCGGTGTCGGTCATCGCACACCCCCCGCCCAGGATCCCCTCTCCCCCCCGCTCACGCGCAAACGAAGTTTGCGCTGACGCGACAGGCGGACCTTTGGTCCGCCGAAAGCGGGGAGAGGGTTAGGGTGAGGGGGACGCGTGGCGTGGATTCTCGGGAAGGCACGCCGTGCATCCCCCTCACCCCGACCCTCTCCCCGGGGGGGAGAGGGGGAAAAACTGCTGATCGGTCGTGCGTTCATTCCACTCCCCAGCATGTCTCTTCACATCCCCGAAAGCTGCCGCAGCTTGGCGAACGGGTGGTCCTCGTTCGTCGGCTTCTCGCGCCGCTGCCGGTTGCCCTGCGGCGGCCTGGGCGCCCGCTTCCGCTTCCAGGTCACCGCGCCGTCCTCGGCCACCATCCGCAGATAGCCGAGCCCAGCCAGCACCGCCCCCAGCTCCTCGGCCGACAGGCCGACGCGCTGGCCGAGCGCCACCTCGCGGATCGGCGCGTTCGCCTTCGACGCCGTCAGCAGCTCCGTCTCCAGCCGGTCCAGCATGTCGACGCGCAGCGCCCGGCCGCCGGCCAGCGGGTAGCCGATGGCCTCCCAGAAGCCGGGGGGTGCGCCGCCCTCCTTCACCGATGGAGCCTCGACCGACACGCGGCCGGGCGGCGGGATCGGCACCGGCAGCGGATGGCCCTTCGACACCGCCCACAGCAGCCCGCGCAACGTCACCGCCGCCGGCTTGGCCAGCGCCGTCAGGTAGAGGTGCGACACCCCCAGCCGGACGCCCAGCCCGGTCAGCGCCTTGCGATCCTCGCGCTCCAGCCGCTCGACCATGTCGGCGACGGGCTGCCGCGGCAGAACCCCCAGCCCCTCCACCAGCTGGAAGGCCAGCCCGCGCCCGGCGCCGGACAGGCCCTGCGCGGCGGACAGCGCGAACAGTGGCTTCAGCCGGGCGGCGATGTGGTCCTTCAGCCAGCGCTCCAGCCGCGCCCGCACCCGCTCGCGCTGGGCCTGGTCCAGCATGCCCTCGTCGAACGGCACCACCAACGGCGCCAGCACCGACGGCCCGGCGGCGAGCCGCGCCACCGGCAAATTGTCCGCGCTCAGCACCCCGTCCGGCCCCAGCGCGAAGACGCCGTCCGGCTCCGCCTCGAAGGCGCGCAGCCGCTTGGCCAGCTCGTCGCGCAACGCCCGCCGGGCGGCGGTCAGCAGCGACTTCGCCTCGTCGGAGCGGTCGGGCGCGTCGGGCACGAAGCGGAAGCCCTCCAGCTTGCCGACGACATGCCCTTCCACCACCACCTCGCCGCCGGCCCGCACGCCGCCCAGCAGCGAGCGCCCGTCCTTCAGCGTCCGCGCCAGCGTCGCCGAGCGGCGGTCGATGAAACGCTGGGTCAGCCGCTCGTGCAGGGCGTCGGACAGCCGGTCCTCGATGGTCCGGGTGCGTTCCTGCCAGTGCAGCGGGTCCTTCAGCCAGTTCGGCCGGTTGGAGATGTAGGTCCAGGTGCGGATATGGGCGATGCGGGCGACCAGCGCGTCGATGTCGCCCTCGGTGCGGTCGAGCCGGGCGATCTGCTTCGCCACCCAGTCGTCGTCCAGCCGGCGCAGCGGCGTGCGCAGGCTGCGGAAGATCTGTCCCAGCAGCTTGGTGTGGGCATCCGACAGCACCTTGCGGAAGTCGGGGACCTGACAAACCTCCCACAGCAGCCGCACCGCGTCGCGGCCGCGCGCCAGATCCATGATCTCCGGATCGCGCACCAGCGCTTGGAGCGCCAGATGGTCGTCGGCCTCGCGCACGCGGGACAGCTCCGGGATCGGCGCCCGTTCCTCCAGCGACTTCAGCAGGAAGCCCGGCGTGTCGAAGCGCAGCTCGCTGTTGCGCCAGGACAGCCCCTTGACCGTCTCGAACTCATGGTTCTCGACGCGGGTGACCAGATCGGCGTCCAGCTCCCCCACCTCGTCGGTGGTGCCGAAGGTGCCGTCGCGCATGTGGCGGCCGGCGCGGCCGGCGATCTGCGCCACCTCGGCGGGGCGCAGGCGGCGCGGGGCGAAGCCGTCGAACTTGACGATGCGGGCGAAGGCGACATGGTCGACATCCATGTTCAGCCCCATGCCGATGGCGTCGGTCGCCACCAGGTAATCGACCTCGCCCGCCTGATAGAGCCCGACCTGGGCGTTGCGGGTGCGTGGGCTGAGCGCGCCCAGCACCACGGCGGTGCCGCCGCGCTGGCGCCGGATCATCTCGGCGATGGCATAGACGTCGGTGGCGGAGAAGGCGACGACGGCCGAGCGCGGCGGCAGCCGCGTCAGCTTCTTGTAGCCGGCATAGGTCAGCTGGGAGAAACGCGGCCGGCTGACGAACTCCGCCTTCGGCACCAGCCGGCGGATCATCGGCTGCATCGAATCGGATCCCAGCACCATCGTCTCGACCATGCCGCGGGCGTTCAACAGCCGGTCGGTGAAGATGTGGCCGCGCTCGGGATCGGCGCAGAGCTGGATTTCGTCCACCGCCAGGAAATCGACCGCGCGGTCCAGCGGCATCGATTCGACGGTGCAGACCCAGTAGGACGGGTTGGGGGGCAGGATCTTCTCCTCCCCCGTGACCAGCGCGACCGCTTGTCGGCCCTTGATCGAGACGATGCGGTCATAGTTCTCCCGCGCCAGCAGGCGCAGGGGAAAGCCGATCATGCCGGACCGGTGGCCGAGCATGCGCTCGATCGCCAGATAGGTCTTGCCGGTGTTGGTCGGCCCCAGCACGGCGACCACACGGCCCCCCCGCCCGAGACCGCCGCCCGCCGAAGCGTGAGTGGACGTCATGGGGTTAAGCTTTGGGGTGCGGAAGCCCGCAATGCAAGCGGCGGCGTGGCCTTATCGCCATCTGTCCCTCTCCCGTCCCGGGAGGAGGGCATGGAGCCGACGGCCGCAGGCCGGACGAGCGCCGAAGGGCGATCGTAGGCGGAATGCAGTCGCGAGACTTGCGAGCGACTTCGGGGCCCATGCGCAGCATGGGAAGGGTGAGGGATGATCCAAGGAACCAGATGCCTGATCCTTGGTGTACCCCTCACCCTCCCCACTTCGTGGGTCCCCTCCCTCTCCCGGGGCGGGAGAGGGCATTCTCCAGAAACGACGAGGGCCGCCGAATGGGGGATTCGGCGGCCCTGGTCTCACGGCGGCTGCGTTGGGGGGCTTGGGAGCGCCGCCGGGAGCCTGTCGGTCTCTGTTACGTCAGCCCTTGGGCGGCTCCTGCGGTGCCGGCGCCGGACCCGGGCCGGGGCCCTTGCCCGGACCCATTCCGTGATGACGCGGACCGTCATGGTCCCAACCGCCGGGGCCGCCATGATGCGGGCCCATCCGGCCACCCATGCCGCCCGGACCCTGGTTCAGCATATGGTCGGCCTGCCTCTGCTGGTCGGGCGTCAGCTGGGCGTAGAGGTCGGTCAGGGCCGGGCGGACGGTCTGGAGCTGCTGCAGGTGGGCCTGCATCATCTGCTCGGCGCGTTCCAGGCGCTGCGGCAGGGCCGGCGGCGGCGGGACGTCCTTGAACTTCACGCACAGGTCCTGCGTCGGCTTCAGGCTGGAGCGGGCGGCGTCGGCGAACTTGGTCCAGGCGGCGCGCTGCTGCTCGGTGATGTTCAGCTTCTTCTCCGCATAGGCCAGGCGGCCGGCCAGACGGGCCTCTTGGTCCTCGCACATGCGGGCGAAGTGGCGGTCGTGTCCCGGACCCATGCCCGGGCCGGGACCACCCGGCTGCGGGCCACCCTGGGCGAAGACCGGAACGGCCACGCCGAGACCGGCGACCAGCAGGGCGGACGTCAGAAGGGCGCGTTTCATGGTGTCGACTCCTCGGTGTGTTGGTGCTGTCTAAACCCCGGATGGAGGGGGCTTATTCCGTTGGGACGTTGCCGGCTGGATCGCCGCCGCTGTCCCGATGACCAGACGATGGGCGCCGAACGTTGCGGAGGAATGTCCGCAAACCGGTCATTTGGTAACAGAGTGTAACCGCCCGGCCCCCCGTAACCCGGCGTTACACATTTCCCCTTCACGCCCGGCGCGCCCCGCCCGATCATGGGGCCATGGACCGCACGCCCCACCTCCTCGTCGTCGACGACGACCGCGAAATCCGCTCCCTCGTCGCCCAGTTCCTGACCAAGCACGGCTTCCGGGTCACCGGGGTCAAGGACGGGGCGGAGATGATGCGCACGCTCGACGGCGCCCGCGTCGACCTGATCGTCCTCGACCTGATGCTGCCGGGGGAGGACGGGCTGTCGCTCTGCCGCCGGCTGCGCGCCGCGCCGCCGACGGCGCAGACCCCCGTCATCATGCTGACCGCCATGGGGGAGGAGACCGACCGCATCGTCGGGCTGGAGATGGGCGCCGACGATTATCTGGCGAAGCCGTTCAGCCCGCGCGAGCTGCTGGCCCGCATCAAGGCGGTGCTGCGCCGCGTCGCCGCCCCGCCGGTGGCCGGCGCCCCCGCCGCGGCCGGCACCGTGCTGCGCTTCGAAGGCTGGTCGCTCGACCTTACCCGGCGCGAGCTGCGCTCGGCCGACGGCGTGCTGGTCCAACTCTCGGCCGGCGAATACGACCTGCTGGTCGCCTTCGCCGAGCATCCGCAGCGGGTGCTGACCCGCGACCAGCTTCTCGATCTGGCGCGCGGCCGCTCGGCGGTTCCCTTCGACCGCTCCATCGACGTGCAGGTCAGCCGGCTGCGCCGCAAGATCGAGCCCGACCCGGCCGACCCGACGCTGATCAAGACGGTGCGCGGCGGCGGCTATCTCTTCACCGCGTCGGTCGTCACCGGCGGGCCGGCATCGTGACCGCCGGGCCGGAAGGGACGGCGGGCACCGCGCAGGAGACGGCGACCCATCCGGCCCGGCTGAAGGAGGCGCGCCGCCGCCGCGCGCTGCGCCGCCTGCGCCTGCGCTTTCCCGACAGCCTCGCCTCCCGCATCGCGCTGACGGTGGTGCTGGCCCTGCTGCTGACCCAGGCGATCAGCGCGCTGGTCTATCTGACCGACCGCAGCGAGGGGCCGCCGATCCACGGCCCCAACGTGCTGATCCAGCGCATCACCGCCATCGTCCAGCTGGTGGAAAGCACGCCGCCGCCGGGCCGCGAGCGGCTGGTGCGCGCCATCGACGACCCGGTGCTGCGCGTCGAATGGGCCCCCGACCGGCCGCCGCCGCTGGCTCCCAACGCCATCACCAGCGGCCGGTTCGAAGGGCTGAAGCGCCGGCTGGGCGAGCAGCTCGACACCGCCGAGCGCAACATCCTGGTCGAGGTGCAGCGTCCGCCGCATGACGACGACCGCCCGCGTGCTCCCTTCATGGCCGGCGACGAGCCGCGGCGCTGGGGGCCGCATGTCCGGCTGTCGGTTCGGCTCGGCGACGGGTCCTGGCTCAGCTTCACCGGCGGCGACCCGCTGCCCGGCCCCTTCGGCGTCGTGCGCTTCATCCTGTGGATGGCCGCCATCGTCGCGGTGATCCTGCTGGTCTCGCTGCTGGCCGCCCGCCGGGTGACGGCGCCGCTGGCCGGCTTCGCCGCCGCCGCCGAGCGGCTCAGCGTCGACGGGCAGGCCGAACCCCTGCCGGAGGAAGGGCCGCTGGAGCTGCGCGCCGCCACCCGCGCCTTCAACCGGATGCAGGCGCGGCTCGCCCGCTTCGTCGCCGACCGCACCCAGATGTTGGCGGCGATCGGCCACGACCTGCGCACGCCGATCACCCGCCTGCGCCTGCGCGCCGAGCTGGTCGACGACCCGGAGATGCAGCGCCGGATGCTGGCCGACCTCGACGAGATGGAGGCGATGATCTCCGCCACGCTGGCCTTCGCCCGCGACGACGCCCAGCGCGAGCCGCGCGGCCGTTTCGACCTCGCCGACCTGCTGCAGAGCCTGTGCGACGACCGCGTCGATTCCGGCCACCGCGCCCTCTATGACGGCCCCGCCCACGCGGTGGCGGAAGGCCGCCCGGTGGCGCTGCGCCGGGCGCTGGCCAACCTGATGGACAACGCCATCAAGTATGGCGGCGGCTTCACCGTCCGGCTGGAGACCGGCGCCGACGGTACCAGCCAGCATCGCAACGCCCTGATCCACATCGACGACGACGGCCCCGGCATCCCGGAGGCGGAGTTCGAGAAGGTCTTCGCCCCCTTCTACCGGCTGGAGCGCTCGCGCTCACGCGACACCGGCGGAGTCGGTCTCGGCCTGTCCACCGCCCGCAGCATCATCCGCGGCCATGGCGGCGACGTGACCCTGGCGAACCGCAGTGAAGGAGGGTTGCGCGCCACGGTGACGCTGCCGCTGTAGCGCGCAACCTCATCCTTGGTCGACCGCGTCCGCCAGATCGATCCGCCCGGCCAGGAAGTCCAGGAAGGACCGCACCTTCGGCGGCTGGATCCGTCCGCCGGGAAAGACCGCGTGCAGGTCGACGTCCGACCCCCTCCAGCCGTCGAGCACCCGCTCCACCTGTCCGGCCGACCGGTAGGGCCGCATGGCGAAGTCGGTGGCCAGCACCAGCCCGCCGCCGGCCAGCAGCGTCGGGACCAGCATCTCCGGGTCGTCGGCCGCCATCACCGGGTCGATGACGACGTCGATCTCCTCTCTCTGGCCGTCCCCGCTGGTGCGGAACAGATGCCAGCCATAGCCGGAGGGGCGCCGGGCGGTCATGTTCGCCAGCGTCAGGTGCCGGATCAGCTCGTCGGGATGGGCCGGCACGCCATGGACGGCACAATAGGATGGGGCGGCGTAGACATGCCGGGGCAGGACGCCCAGCTTGCGGGCCGCCATGCTGGAGTCCTGCAGCGTGCCCATCCGGATCGCCAGATCGATGTCCCGCGCCACCAGATCCAGGTTCTCGTGGCTGAGCACCAGATCGATGCGGACGTCGGGGCAGCGGGCCCGGAAATCGGGCAGGAGCGGCGCGACGACCGTCATCCCGAAAGACGGCGGGGTGGTGATCCGCAGCCAGCCGCGCGGCGCGTCGCGCAGCTGGGCCACCGCGCTTTCGGCCTGTTCCAGCTCCCCGGCGATGCGGCGGCAGCGTTCGAAATAGACGGTCCCCGCCTCGGTCAGGCCGAGGCGGCGGGTGGTCCGGTGCAGAAGCTGGATGCCGAGCCGGCGTTCGAGATCGCGCACCTTGCGGCTCAGCGTCGTCTTGGGGAGCCGCAGCCGCCGGGCGGCCTTCGTGAAGCTGCCCTCCTCGACCACTCTCACGAAGGCGATGGTGTCGTTCAGGTCCTGCATCCGTCCCCGCCGATTGGATCGGAAAACGGCACAATGTTGCCCAAGCCCGACGGGTAATCAAGGCCGGCCGCGGGTGCTAGGTGGTGGACAGGCGCGGCGGCCGGCCCCGGACCGCCGCGGGAGCCGAACAACACCCCAAGGACAGGAAAATGAAGTCCCAGATGCTTGTGCTGGCCGCCGGCCTGCTGTTCGCGGCCATCCCGGCCGGACATGCCGCCGACAAGGCTGCCGATCGCCCTGCCGCCCAATCGGCCGCCCAACCCCAGGCCGCCCAACCCCAGGCCGTCCAACCCCAAGCGGCCCAACCCTCCGCCGCCGGAGTCTACCGCTTCGCCGTCGGCGATTTCCGCGTCACGGCGCTCAGCGACGGCACCCTGCCGCTCGACGTCAAGCCGCTGGTCAAGGGGCTGCCGCCGGAGCGCATCGATGCGCTGCTGGCCGAGCGGTTCGAGCGCGATCCGCTGGAAACCTCGATCAACGCCTTCCTGATCGACGCGGGCCCGCGCCTGCTGCTGGTCGATACCGGCGCCGGCCGGCTGTTCGGACCCTATGGCGGCAAGCTTCCGGCCAGCCTCGCCGCGGCCGGATACCGCCCCGACCAGGTGACCGACATCCTCCTCACCCACATCCACACCGATCACTCCGGCGGGCTGACGCTGGATGGACGGATGGCCTTCCCGAACGCCACGGTCCATGTCGGCCAGGCCGACGTCGACTACTTCCTCGACCACGCCAACCTCGCCAGGGGATTGCAGCCCCGCCTTTATGACGAGGCGGTCGCCACCGTCGGCCCTTACCTCAAGGCCGGCAAGGTGAAGCCCTTCAGCGACCAGTCGGAAATCCTGCCGGGCGTCACCGCGATCCCCACCCCCGGCCACACCCCCGGCCACGCCTTCTACCGGGTGGCGAGTCGCGGCGAGACCATCGAGTTCTGGGGCGACATCATCCATGTCGGTCCGGTGCAGTTCCCGCATCCGGACGCCACCGTCGCCTTCGACATCGACCAGGACGCCGCCCGCGCCCAGCGCCTGAAGTGCTTCGCCCAGGAGGCCGGCAGCGGCCAGCTGACCGCCGCCGCCCATCTCGGCTTCCCCGGCCTCGGCCGCCTGCGGCGCGACGGCGACGCCTATCGCTGGGTGCCGGTCGAGTACCGCAACCGCGAGTGATCCGGCCGGGCAGGGCAGGCGGGGCGTCGCGGAAACCCGCCCACCCCGCAATTGCGGATAGAGTCATCCTTTCGCCACGGTCGGGAGACAAATAATCGTCGGTCCGCCGCCGGCCTTCCGGCCAAGCGGCTGTGAGCGTATGAGGATCGAAGCGGGAACGTTTCCCGCACCTCACATCGACCTGACAGGGCCAGAGAGCGCGCCGTGACCGCCGACCGACCGGACCACCAGACGGATCAACGCGCGGGCCAGCTCTATGCCGGCCCCCGCCCGCTCCGCACCCGCGACGATCCGTCGCCGCTCGACCGGCTGACGGCGGGCGATGTCGCCCGCGCGCTGGCCGCCAAGGCGTTCGGCCTCGCCCGCGACCGGCTGGCGACCCTCGGCCGGGGCAAGCCACGCCGCCGGCAGCCGCCCCCCTCGGCAGCTCCGCCCCCGACCCCCTACAAGCAGCCCCGCCGTCCGCGCCGCGGGCTGCCTGCTTTCGCGCTGCCGCCGTTCACGCTGCCATCGTTCACGTTGCCAAGGATCTCCTTGCCCAAGCTCAAAGCGCCCAAGCTCGCTTCGTCCAAGCCGTCGGCGCGCCGGTCCGGCGCTTCCCAGCCGCAGCTGTCCAAGACCTCGGCCGCGGCCCTGACCGCCGGCCGTCCCGGCCGGGCGCCGCAGCCGCCCCGCAAGGGCGGCGGCTGGGTCCGGCGGCTGGTGCAGTGGGGCCTCGTCGCCGCCATCTGGTGCGGCATCGGGCTCGGCGCGGTGCTGGCCTGGTTCGCGCTCGACCTGCCGGACATCTCCAAGGTGGCGCAGTTCGAACGCCGCGCCTCGATCACCGTGCTGGCCGCCGACGGCAGCGAGTTCGCCCGCTTCGGCGACCTGCACGGCACCACGCTCAGCGTCGCGGACCTGCCGCCGCATCTGGTCGGGGCGGTGCTGGCGATCGAGGACCGCCGCTTCTACGGCCATTTCGGCATCGACCCGCTGGGTCTGGCCCGCGCCGTCTACGTCAACTGGCGCTCCGGCCGGGCGGTGCAGGGCGGCTCGACCATCACCCAGCAGCTCGCCAAGAACCTGTTCCTGACGCCCGAGAAATCGCTGAAGCGCAAGATCCAGGAGGCGATACTGGCGCTGTGGCTGGAGAGCCGCTTCACCAAGGACCAGATCCTCACCGCCTACCTGAACCGCGTTTATCTCGGTGCCGGCACCTTCGGGGTGGACGCCGCCGCCCGCACCTATTTCGGCAAGCCGGCGACCGAGGTCGACGTCCGCGAATCGGCGGTGCTGGCCGGCCTGCTGAAGGCGCCGTCGCGTTACGCCCCCAGCTCCAACCCCGACGAATCGGCGGAGCGGGCGCGGGTGGTGATGGCGGCGATGCTCGACGCCGGCTATCTCACCCAGGCGCAGTACGAGGCGGCACGCAGCGCCAAGCCCTCGCCCCGGCGCAAGCCCGGCGGCGACGGCCGCTATTTCGCCGACTGGGTGACCGATCTGGTGCCGGGCTTCGCCGGCCCCGACCATGGCGACGTCATCGTCCGCACCACGCTGGACCTGAAGATGCAGCGCGCCGCCGAACAGCGGCTGGAAGCCCTGCTCGCCGGCCCCGGCGCCGCCGCCAACGTCCATCAGGCCGCCCTGGTCGCCATGAGCCCGGACGGCGCGGTGCGCGCGCTGGTCGGCGGCCGCGACTATGACGGCAGCGAGTTCAACCGCGCCACCCAGGCGCTGCGCCAGCCGGGATCCGCCTTCAAGCCCTTCGTCTATCTGGCGGCGCTGGAGGCCGGCTGGACCCCCGACAGCCTGATCGACGACGCTCCCGTCCAGCTCGGCACCTGGAACCCCGGCAATTACGACGGCAAGTACCGCGGCAGCATCACGCTGGCCTCGGCGCTGGCCCATTCCTCCAACACCGCGACGGCGCGGCTGATCGACCGCGTCGGCACCGACCGGGTGCGGCGCATCGCGTCGAATCTCGGCATCTCCTCGCCGCTGACCCGCGACCTGTCGCTGGGCCTCGGCACCAGCGAGGTGACGCCGCTGGAGCTGGTGCGCGCCTATGCCGGCATCGCCAACCGCGGCGTGCCCGTTTGGGCCTACGCCATCACCGAGATCAAGAGCCGCGACGGCACGGTGCTGTTCCGGCGCCAGGGCGGCGGCGGCGGGGCGGTGGTCGACCCCGCCCATGCCGTGCAGCTGTCGCGCATGATGACCGGCGTGCTCGACTACGGCACCGGGCGCAGCGCCAAGCTGAACCGCCCGGCGGCGGCCAAGTCCGGCACCACCCAGGACTATCACGACGCCTGGTTCGTCGGCTTCACCGCCGACCTCGTCGCCGGGGTCTGGCTCGGCAACGACAACAACGAGGCGATGAAGAAGGTCACCGGCGGCACCCTGCCGGCCAAGCTGTGGCGCGAGTTCATGCTCGACGCCCATGCCGGCAAGCCCGCCCGCCCGCTCCCCGGCCTGGACGGCGCCCCGGCCTGGACCGCGCCGCCCGGAAGCGTGATGGCGGGCGCCGTTCCGCCGAACGGCGTGCCGGTGGCATCGGCCGACGCGCGGCCCGGCGGCCTTTCGGGCGGCGGCATCGGCTCGCTGATCGAGAAGATCGCCGGCACCCCCGCCACGGCGCCGCGGGTGCAGTACGACTACAGCCACAGCGGGGCGCGGTAGGGGGGAGGGCTTCAAGTTCCCCCCGCCGCCCCGACCCTGCTATACCTCCCCCCGGTTTTCCCCAAGGTGGACGGCACATGCAGGCGGACGAGCGACTGGACGGAACGGAGCTGCTGGCGGAGGCCGTCACCGCGGCCATCTCCCCGGTCGTCCGCGACGACGCTCCTGACGCCACCGGCCCGTCCCTCCGTCCGCAAGACGCCCCGAGCCGGTCTCCCCTCAACCCGCTGCTCAGCGCCGCCGCCCCGGTGCTGGCGCTCGCCTCCTCGCTGCGCGACCGCAGCCTGACCGACCCGCCCCGCGCCGCCGCCGCCTCGGCGCTGGAGCGCTTCGACCGCGTCGCCGCCGCGTCCGGCCTCGACGCCGACGCCATCCGCGCCGCCCGCATCGCGCTGGCCGCCACGCTGGACGATGTCGCCCGCGCCGCCGGCCATGGCGGGGCGGCGGTGGCGGAACCCGGCGCCGGCGTGCGCTTCTTCGACCTGCTCGACGGCATGCTGGGCGACCCGCGCCGCCACCGTCCCGCGCTGGAGCTGTTCTACGCCTGCCTGTCGCTCGGCTTCGAGGGCCGCTTCCGCGACAGGCCCGGCGGCGCCCACGACCTTGCCCGTCTGCGCGACGAGCTGTACCGCATCCTGCGCCGCGCCCGCGGCGACCTTGCGGCGGAGCTGTCGCCGGCCTGGGCCGGGGTGGCGGAGCCGTTCCGGCCGCCCGGCAGCGGATTGGGCGGAAGATTGGGCGGTATGGTGCCGGTATGGGTCCTCTGGGCGGCGGTGGCGCTGGGGCTGTCCGGCCTCTATGTCCATCTCGCCGGCAGCCTCGACCGGCAGGCGGAGCCGGTGGTCGCCCGCATCGGCGCCTTGCTGCCCGACCGCCCCATCGAGATCGCCCGGCTGGTCCCGCCGCCGCCGCCCACCGCCGGCCCGGCCCTGATCGCCCGCATCACCGGCCAGCTCGCCCCGGAGATCCGCACCGGCGCCGTCGAGGTGCTGGCGGGGGAGGACGGCGCCCTGGTGATCCGCATCCCGGCCGCCGCCATGTTCGCCACCGGCGGCGACGCCGTGAAGGCCCGCCACCGCGCCATCGTCGAGCGGGTGGGCCAGACCCTGGCGGCGGAGCAGGGCGGCGTCCTGGTGGTCGCCCACACCGACGACCAGACCCCGCCGGGCGGCCGCCTGTCCACCGCCCAGCTCTTGACCGACGCCCGTGCCGACGCGGTGCGCAAGCTGCTGGAGCACAGCCTCCCGCCCGCCCGCCTGTCGGCCGAGGGCCGTGGCGACCAGGAACCGGTGGCGCTGAACGACACGCCCGCCGGCCGCGACGCCAACCGGCGGATCGACATCCGCCTCTATCCGCAATAGGGCGCCCGCCATGGCCGATCGCCGCACCAGCAAGGCCGGCGCCGAAGCGGTGAAGAAGACCGCCGGGCGCCGCCGGACCACCGCCCCTTCCACACCGTCACCGCACCGCTCCGCCCGTGCCCGCTGGGCGCTGTCGCTGCCGGGCGTGCTGGCGCTCGGGCTGGCCGGCTGGCTGCTGCTGCCGCGGCTGGCGGCCTCCGCCGCGCCGCAGCTGCTGCCGGCCGTCCAGGCCGACTGGAGCGTCCGGCTGCTGCCGCTCCTGCTGGCGCTCGCCGCCTGGATCCTGGTCAACCGCCGCATCGACGTCCGCGAGCGCGCCGCCAACGCCCGCCTGCTTCAGGCGCTGGCCGCCGGCCGCGACCCCGAGCTGAAGGCCTCGCTGGAGGAGATCGGCACGGTGCGCAAGCGGCTGGACGCCGCGCTGGCCCAGCTGCGCAGGCGCCGGGGCGGGCGCTACCTCTACCAGCTTCCCTGGTATCTGGTGATCGGCGCCCCCGGCTCGGGCAAGACCACCGCGCTCGCCAACACCGGCCTCGCCGCCCCGCTGGTCCCGGGCACCGTCACCGGGCCGCTGGCCGGTCTGGCCGGCACCCGCAACTGCGACTGGTGGTTCACCGACCGCGCCGTGCTGATCGACACCGCCGGCCGCTACACCACCCAGGACAGCCGGCGCGCGGTGGACGGCCGGGTGTGGTCCGGCCTGCTCGACCTCCTGAAGGAGCACCGGCCGCGCCAGCCCGCCAACGGCGTCCTGCTGACCGTCAGCATACCCGAATTGACGGGCTGGACCGATGCCGAGCGCCGCAACCACGCCATCCTGATCCGCCAGCGCCTGAACGAGCTGCGCGTCCATCTCGGCCTGCGCCTGCCGGTCTATCTGCTGCTGACCAAGGCCGACCTGCTGGACGGCTTCGCCACCTTCTTCGACCCGCTGGACCGCGAGGCGCGCAGCCAGGTCTGGGGCCTGACCCTGCCTGTCGATGATGGGCCTGCCAGCAGCCCGCTGCCCGCCTTCCGCGACCTCTATGCCGGGCTGGTGCGGCGGCTGGATGAGCGGCTGCTCGACCGGCTGCACCAGGAGCCCGACCTCCGCCGCCGGAGCGACAGCTTCGCCCTGCCGCTGCGGGTGGCGGAGCTGGAGCCGGCGCTGGCCGACATCGTCGACACCGTCTTCGGCTCCGAACAGGGCGAGGAGACGCCGCGCCTGCGCGGCCTCTACCTGACCAGCGCCACCCAGACCGGCGGCGCGCTCGGCCTGCTGGAGCCCGACGCCGGCGCCTCCTCCACCTATTTCCTCGACCGCCTGCTGCCCGACATCGTGTTCCCAGAAGCCAACCTCGCCCGGGTCGATCGCGCGGTGGAGCGCGCCCGCCGCCGCCGCGCCGCCCTGTCGGCTGTCGCCGCCCTGGCGCTCGGCCTTGCGGTCGGCGGCTGGTGGCTGGTCAGTGCCCGCGGCAACGCCGCCCTGCTGGCGCGCGCCGACGCCGGCGCCGCGGCGGTGGAGGCGGCGTTGCGCCCGCTCGACACGCCGCCGCGCGCGCTGGCCAGGGTCGACGATGCCGACCCGGCGGCGATCCTGCCGGCGCTCGACGCCCTGCGCGCCCTGCCGCTCGCCTTCGACGAGGCGCAGGGGGTGGCGGGACAGGCCTGGGGGAGACAGGATTGGGCCGCCCCGGCGCTGGCCGGCGGCCTGTATCAGGGAGCCCGCATCGCCGGCCCGGCGCGGGAGGCCTACAGCCGCGCCCTGCGCAGCCAGTTCCTTGCCCGCATCGCCCTGCGGCTGGAGGAGCGGCTGCGCGCCGACTGGGCCGTGCCCGACCAGCTGCGCCAGACCCTGCGCGTCTACCGCATGGTCGGCGGCACCGCGCCGATGGAGGCCGGCGCGCTGGCCGGATGGCTGGCGCTCGACTGGCAGCGCACGCTGCCCGACCCGGCCAACGAGGCGCGGCGCCGCGCCCTCGGCGACCATCTGGCCGCGCTGTTCGCCGTCGGCTTCGCCCCGGTCCCGCCCGACGAGGCGCTGCTCGCCCGCGTCGAGGAGGTGCTGGCCCAATCGGCGTCCCAGCCTGATTCCTCCCGGCCCGCCTCTCCACAACCAGACCGGGCCGCCCTGCCATGATGGACTATTTCACGACACGGCAAGGGGCGCCGACCGGGACCGGCGGCGTGGCCGCCGATCCGGTGGCGGGCTTCCACGGCAAGGTGCCGGCGCGCGGCGATTTCGTCGGGCACGGCCTGCCGGGCGCGGTCCTCGCCCCCTGGGACCGCTGGCTCTCCGCGGCGCTCGGCGAGGCGAGCCGCGGGCTGGGCGGCGAGTGGGAGGCGCTGTTCGCCCAGGCCCCGGTCTGGCGCTTCGCCCTGCCGGCCGGCCTGTGCGGCGGCGCCCCGCTGGTCGGGGTGTGGATGCCCAGCGCCGACCGGGTCGGCCGCCTCTATCCCTTCACCATCGCCGCCGGCCTTCCCGCCGGCTTCGACATCGCCGACGCCCCCGCCGCCTGCGCCCCCTGGCTCGCCCGCGCCGAGGCGCTGGCGGCCGACGCCTGCCGCGCCGGTGCCGATGTCGAGGGGCTGCCGGCCCGCCTCGCCATCCTCGGCCGCCCGGAACCGGAGCGCGTCGGCGCCGCCACCCGCGCCCTGCTCGGCCGCCTGTCCGGCCCGCTGCGCGCCGACGCCAGCCTGTGGTGGACCCGCGGCGCCGGCCGCGTCGCGCCGTCGCTGCTGTCCTGCCCCGGCCTCCCCGCCGGCCCCCGCCTGACCGCCTTCCTCGACGGCGCCTGGGACCGCTGGGGCTGGGAGGATGCGGACGAGGGGTAAGCAGCCGGGTCAGTGTTTGCGGACTGTTTCCGGGAGGTACGGAAGGCGCGGACAAGATAGACACGGATTTCACGGATCAAAACACGGATTTCACGGATGGTCTAACCCTTGCAGGATCGCTGCAACCGGACCGCTGATATAAAAAAACCGTGTGATCCGTGCCTAAATCCGTGAAATCCGTGTCGATCTTGCCACCCAACTCCAAGACGTTGTCCGCAACCCTGCTATCAAGACCTCCCGCCCGCCATCTCGCGGTCGAAGCGCAGCAGCGCCTCTTCCAGCCCCTGCTGGACCCGCGCCTTCTCGCTGCGCTCCGTCACGGCACGGCAGGCCTCGGCGAGCCCCGGCGGGGTGCAGCCGGGGGCCGACCACAGGCTGTCGCCGGGCAGGAAGCTGTGTTCCAGGCTGGCGCGGGCCAGCCCGACGAGGTCGGCGTAGCCCAGCCCGAACTCCTCCACCGCGCGCTGCAGCTCGTTGGTCAGGTCGATCCTGCTCACGCCTTCATCGTCGGTCGACAGCACCACCGGCACCCCGGCGGCGCGGTAGACCGGCAGGGGGTGGGCCTTGCCGCTGACGCCCAGGATCTTGTCGTTGCTGGTCAGGTTGACCTCCACCGCCACCTTGCGCTGGGCCATCACCCGCAGCAGGCCCCGGGGATCGTCCTCGTACATCAGGTCGACGCCATGGCCGATGCGCTTGGCCCCGGCGACCTCCACCGCCTTGCGGATATGGTCGCGTAGCCGCTCCGGCGGGACGAGGCCCAGCGTCAGTTCGCCGGCATGCAGCGCCACGTTGGTGCCGGGAAGCCGGCGCGTCGTCTCCGCCACCATGCGCATGTGCAGGTCGTAATCCTCCAGCGCCACCGGGTTGTCCTCCGGCGCCACGAAGTTCAGGCCGACGACCCGCGGCTCCTGCGCTTCCAGCAGGGCGTTGAACAGGGTGGTGGCGAAGACCGGCCCGGGCCCTTGCGTGCGCGCCACCTGCTGGAGGTAGCGCACCGACACCGCGCAGCCCGGCCGCGCCGCCGGCGTGCCGCAGCCCAGAAGGCTGCGCATCCGCGCCTCGGCCGCGTCGATCTCCTGCCGGGCCGGAGCGACCAGGGCGGGCAGCCCGGCGGCGACCAGCCGGTCGGCGGTGCCCGGCAGGTCGGCCGCCGCCTGCGGGGTCCAGGGGAAGGCCTTGCCGAGGACGGCGGCCGGGCCGCTGCCGAAGGACACCATCAGCTCGACATGGCGCTCGCCCTGCCGGCCGGCGCGATCCACCACTTCGGCCAGCAGGTCGCCGCCGGCGGCCGGGCCGGCGCCGGTGGCGGCGCGGAAGCGGCCGAAGGTGGCGAAGAACTGGTCGTGCAGGCTGTAGCCGGAAACCGGCAGCGCGTCGCGCGTCGACAGGGCGTCCAGCGCCGCCGGGTACAGCACGCCGTCGGCGATCACCGCCGCCGCTCCCGGCCGGCCGGATTTGGCGTCGCCGCAGGGTGCCTGCTTCGTCGGCGCCACCAGCGTCCTGCCCGCGACGTCGAAGCACAGCCCGGCACCGGCCGCCATCCGCAGGTAGGTCTCGGCATAGACCGCACCGGTCAGGTGGCTGTGCAGGTCGGCGCCCTTGGGCATGCGGTAGAGGAAGGCGCGCAGCTCCGGCGGGTTGCCGCGCACCGCCTCGAACCGCCGCGCCGCCGCCGATCCGGACGCATCGCCACCCGGCTGCCCGCCGCCCCCCATCTCCGCCGTGGCACAACCTGCCAGCAGCAGCACCGCAAGCGCTCCCACGACTCTGCCCCTGATTCCCTTGCGCGTCATGTACCCGCCTCCTCATTCCCCTTTTGCGGGTACGGATGCCGTGATAATCGCGCACATGCAATGGCCGGAGGAATCGCATCACTCCCTCTCCCGGGGCGGGAGAGGGCGGTTATCGCCAAGCGCAACCCCCGCCGGATCGAAAGGCTGTAGCGGTGCGGCAATTCCCGGTATGGTGCGGCGACCTTTCCCGTGTTCCCGCCGACCCTGGAGCCCGCCGCGATGACCGACACCCCCGCCCCGACCCTGCTCGACGCGGTCAAGCGTTTCCGCAGCAACGATCTGGCGGGGGCGGAACAGGTCTGCCGGGGGATCCTGGCGACGGATCCGCACAATGCCGACGCTCTGCACCTGCTGGGGCTGGTCGCCGCCCACACCGGCCATCCGGACAGGGCGCTGGAGCTGTTCGCCCAGGCCATCGCCGAGAAGGGCGACGACCCGTCCTTCCACAACAGCCGCGGCAGCCTGCTCTTCCAGCAGGCCCGCCCGGCGGAGGCGGAGGAGGCGTTCCGCGCCGGCCTCGCCCTCAACCCGCGCCTGCCGGAGCTGCACGGCAACCTCGGCAACGCGCTGAAGGCGCAGAGCCGGGTGGAGGAGGCGGCCGACTGTTTCCGCGCCGCCCTCGACCTCCGCCCGGAAGCGCCGGAGATGCATCATTTCCTCGCCGCCACCCTGCGCGAGCTGGGCGAGCTGGAGGAGGCGGAGCATCACTTCCGCACCGCGCTGGCCCAGGCGCCCGACTATCTCGACGTCCATTACAGCCTGGCGGAGCTGCTCTCCACCCGCGGCCGGCTTGAGGAGGCGGAGGCGGAGTTCCGCACCGTGCTGGCCGCCGCCCCGCGCTTCGTCCCGGCCCAGGTCGGCCTCGCCCATGTGCTGCAGAGCCTGGACCGCGCCGCCGAGGCGATCGAGGTGATCGAGGCGGCGCGCGAGCAGGCCCCCGACCACCCGATGGTGAAGTTCACCCGCCGGCTGATCTATTCCAACGCGGTGCCCGGCTGGCACCTGCCGATGATCAATGATTTCGAGCGGAACGAGGCCTACAAGCGCTCGCTGGAACGGGCGGTGAAGCCCGACTCCCTGGTGCTGGAGATCGGCACCGGCTCCGGCATCGTCGCCATGATGGCGGCCCGCGCCGGGGCGAAGAAGGTGGTGACCTGCGAGGTCAACCCGATCCTCGCCCGCGTCGCCAAGGAGACGGTGGCGCGCAACGGCTATGCCGGCCGCATCGACGTGGTGCCGCGCCTGTCGACCCAGCTGACGGTGGGCGAGGGCGGCGATCTGCCGGAGAAGGCCGACGTCTTCGTGTCGGAGCTGATCAACATCGGCATGCTGGCCCCGCGCATGCTGTCGGTTCTGCAGCATGCCCGCACCCATCTGGTGAAGCCGGGCGGCGCCATCATCCCGCGCGCCTCCACCGTCTACGCCATGCTGGTGGAGACGCCGGAGCTGGCCCGCATCAACCCGGTGGAGACCATCGACGGCTTCGACATGGGCAGCTTCGACGTCTTCCGCTCCCCCGGCTACCAGCAGCTCGATCTCGGCGCCGACGCCCACACCCCGCTGTCGAAGCCCTTCACCGCGCTCGACTTCGACTTCACCCGCAACATGCCGGAGGAGGGCGAGCGGGTGATCGACGTCACCATCGTCACCGCCGGCACCTGCCACGGCATCGCCTTCTGGTTCGACCTCTTCATGGACGAGGAGGTGGTCTACAAGTCGGAAAGCCGCGCCCGCACCAACCACTGGAAGCAGGCGATGACCTTCCTGGAAAAGCCGATCGCCCTGTCGGCCGGCGACCGCCTGCGCATCGTCGCCCGCTACGACAACAACCAGATCTCCTTTGGCGTGGACGGGCTGACCGGAGGCGGGCAGGGCTAGTCGGGGAGCGTTCCCGATCCTTGGATAAGGACTTCCGTCATCCCCGCGAAGGCGGGGATCCAGGAAACCTCTGTGAAAATTCCTGAACCGGCTGGAGTCCCGCCTTCGCGGGAATGACGGGTTTCCCTCGCGGAGGATCGAATTTGTCGAATGCGGCTGATCTGTCTTCCGGGAAGGCCCCCTCCCGCCGCGCCATCCTCTCCTGGTGCCTCTACGACTGGGCGAATTCCGCCTACAACACCATCATCACCACCTTCGTCTTCGCCGTCTATTTCGCCCGCGGCGTGGTCGGCGACCCGGTCGAGGGCACGGCGCGCTGGAGCGCGGCGATGACGGTGGCCGGCGTCGCCATCGCGGTGCTGAGCCCGGTGCTGGGCGCCGTCGCCGACCGCGCCGGGCGGCGCAAGCCCTGGATGGCGCTGTTCACCCTGGTGACGGTGGCCTTCACCGCCGCCCTCTGGTGGGTGCGGCCCGACCCGGCCGACGCCGGCTTCGCGCTGGCCTGCGTGGTGGTCGCCACCGTCGCCTTCGAACTCGCCAACGTCTTCTACAACGCCACCCTGCCGGGGCTGGTGCCGGCCCGGCTGCTCGGCCGGGTGTCGGGCTGGGGCTGGGGCATCGGCTATTTCGGCGGGCTGGCCTGCCTCGTCCTGGCCCTGGTCGGCTTCGTCCAGGCGCCGGCCCCGCTGTTCGGCCTTTCCGGCATGGAGTGGGCCGACTGGGGGCCGCAGGCCAACGTCCGCGCCACCGCCCTGCTGGCCGCCGCCTGGTACGGGCTGTTCGCGCTGCCCTATTTCCTGTGGGTGCCCGACGAGCCGGCGACCGGCCACGGCCTGCTGCGGGCGGCGCGCGAGGGGGTGGCGACGCTGGCCGCCACGCTGCGCCAGGCCCGGCGCTACCGCGAAGTGATGCGCTTCCTGATCGCCAGCGCCTTCTACCGCGACGGCATCAACACCATCACCGCCTTCGGCGGCCTGTTCGCCGCCGGCACCTTCGGCATGAGCTTCGAGGAGATCCTGGTCTTCGCCATCGCGCTGAACGTGGTGGCCGGGCTGGGCGCCATCGGCTTCGCCTGGATGGACGACCGGGCGGGGGCCAGGCCGGTGATCCTGATCGCGCTGGCCGGCATGACCGCCTGCGGCGTGCCGCTGCTGCTGGCGACGGACCGGCTGTGGTTCTGGGTCTTCGCGCTGGGCCTCGGCCTGTTCTTCGGCCCGGCCCAGGCGGCCGGGCGGTCGATGATGGCGCGCCTCGCCCCGCCGGGCATGGCGGGGGAGATGTTCGGTCTCTACGGCCTGACCGGCCGCTTCGTCGGCTTCTTCGGCCCGCTGCTGTTCGGGCTGGCGACCCAGGCCTTCGCCAGCCAGCGCGCCGGCATGGCGACGGTTCTGGCTTTCTTCGCGGTCGGCTTCGGGCTTATGCTGGCGGTCCGCGAACCGGCCCGTTAGAACGGAGCCTGTGTCAAAGCGCCGCACACGGGATGAATCGAGGGCAGAGCTGTTACCTTCGTTTTTGCTGCGACGCACAAATGTCGAAGCCGAGGGGCACGGACCATGCTGCACATCAAGGACATCGAGGCGTTCGCCCGCATCAACGAGGCGCTGAACGAGGAACCCGGCGCGGACCGGGCCGAGCGGCCGGATCAGAACGGCGCTGCCGAAGAGGCCGCCGGCCGGGACGCCGCTGGACCCGCCCATCCGGCGCTGGTGATGGCGCTGCTGGCGACCGGGCGCCTTCCCTTCTCCGCTTTGCCGAAGACTTCCGACCCGTCTAAGCCGGACGTTCCGGCGCAGTGGGGCGGGCTGCGCCGCCGGTCCTGACCGTCGCTGCCGGGGCTGCTGCCACTCTGCTGCCAGGATGGCGGGCCGCCGGGTTGGCCGCCGTGGCAAGGTCGTTGCGTGGCCGGCGGTTTTTTCACCGGATGCTGGCGCATCCATTGGACGATGGCATCAATATGTCGGGCCTCCGACGCCTTAAGCAGCGGGTCGCCGGGCGCAAAAGCCATGCACCTGAACCCCAGACAGGCCCCGTTGATCTTCGGGCAATGGAGTTTCTTCGCTTCAGCTTCGGTTTTGAGCATGCTGATCTTCCAGAACTTCTAGACTGTATCGAACGGTATGAATCAATGAAGGGGGGTTAAATGGACATCCGATCCAAGTCGTGGTCCAAAATCCATTCAGTCTCGACAATCCATTTTGGAGGTACGTCGGCGGAAAAGGTGAAACCACAATCGACCTTCTCGGTGTCAGTTCTAAAATCCGGATAGGCAAGCCACCATGACCATGCGCGGAGAAACTGGCGCGTGAGGTTGCCCATCTCCTCCTTGAAAAGGCCGTTAGGATTTGCCGCTTTCACTGCGTCTCTTCCAGGGAGCGCGAGGTGGAATATCACCGGGTTGCCGTGGGCCTTCAAAGAGAGGAGGCCATCGTCACCTAGCAGCAGATGGGCAACCTCTTGGTCGAATTCCGATCCGTGAGTCAGGAAGTGGTTGAAACCACGTAATAGTCCCACGCGGGACAACGTGGCGTAGGCCGCCAGTTCCCGGCGACCTTTGCGGCATCCCGCTCCAACAGTTAGAATCGCCGAATCAAGCTTGCCGGCCACTTCCGTCCAGCGAGCATGCCCGGCAAGTTTTCGCCGCAGCCGCTCGGTCCGGGCGTTCGCCCGAAGTACTTCCAACCCATCCACGCGGACGCTGGCTGCTTCTTCCTGCGTAAGCCGCGATCCGTGGACCGCGGCGACTGTCTGCCCTTCGATCCACCTGTCCACCTTGTCGATGACTGCGCGCCGATCATCGCCCAGCACCTCAAGGACGACGGTCATGGCGTCCTCAATGTAATTCGGATCTCCATCGGAAACGATGGCGCCTAGATCGTTCGGTATCAAGCCACGCAGTTCGTCACTAAGCGAAGTCCCCCAATCCTGAATGGCGTCGTAGTTCAGCATCTTGGATCCGTGTTCGTGGCGTATTTTGGAGGGTCAGGTTGCGTGGGCCGTGGGGGTGGGCGCAAGCAGTTCCCCCTCTTGCAGAAATGTTTTGCGAATGTTTAGCGGCCAGCCAACGTACCAACCCGCCGCAATCTTCAAGGCCGAGGCGACCGACGGCCCGATCCAGACGGCGCCGGCCAGTGGATGCAAGAACGCTTCATCTGCGGGAGCGGCCCTGGTCTTGCATCTCATCGCGGCCATGCTCGGACTCCTGAGCGGGGCATTGTATGTGAACCAGCAGCCAACCGGGTCCCCAAACCGACGCACCACAATTACTTGAAGTGGATGAGAAAAATTCTGCTGAGGTCGGGTCCCAATCGGCGCCGATCGGAGCCCCGCCTTGGTGAGTAAAATTCATTCATCTACAGAAGGTTACATTGCCTCCGATAGGGGTCTCGCTTCAGAGCCGATTCACACAGAGCAGCGCGGGCCGTTCCAACAGAGCCTCCGGAGTTGGACCTGCGCCTTGGCCCGCACCTGCGGATGACGAGCGGCTCTTGGCGGGGGGATGAGACCTACGTGAGGGTGAAGGGTCGGTGGATGTACCTGTACCACGCCGTCGATGCACGCGGGCAGACGATCGATTTCCTGCTCAGCGCTAAGCACAATGCCGCGGCCGCCCGGCGCTTCTTCCGCAAGGCGCTGAAGCAGGCGCACACGGTCAACCCATGCACGCTATCGGTGGACAAAAATGCCGCCTATCCAAGCGCGGCCAAGATAATGAAGAACAATGGCGAGCTCTGGCGCTTTGCCAAGCTGCGGCAGGTCAAGTATCTCAATAATATTGTTGAGCAAGATCACCGGCGCATCAAACGGCTGGTCCGGCCCGGTTTCGGGTTCAAGAGCTTCCACACGGCGCGGCGGACCATCGCTGGCTACGAGGTCATGGCGACGGTGCGCAAAGGGCAGGTCGCCGTCATTCCCGCCAACGACATGTCGGCCCAGGCCACCTTTGTCGCCGCGCTGTTCGGAGTTGCCGCCTAAGGTTGGTGGGCCGGGCGCGCGATCACCTTCGACCAGACTTTGCAACAAAACCGGGCACCCAGTTCCCGGCTGTGCTGGTTCCGCTCTTCCGCTCGCAGAACCTCGACTGGACGCTGATCTACACCGCTATGATGCGGGCGATGTGAAGGCCGTGCTGATCGGCGATCCCGCCGCCTTTACCGCTGCTGTGACTAACTCGACTGCCAGCGACAGCCGGCTCGTTGGGCTCAAGATGTAATATTCGACATTTGCCTTGATCTTTTTTTCTTAGGTTTTGTGATGGCACCCGGCGTACGGGGTGGTCGTAAGGGAGTGTTTGGATCACCTGCCATGAATAAATGCTGAATTATGAACGATCCAAGGTTGGCTCCGCGGTTGTGCTCGGTTTCCCGAACGCGATCATCGTTCGGGCGGGCCGCAGATGCCCGGAAGATCCCAGGCGTGGTCATGCCAAGCTCGCGATGATGATTGCCGACGTTACTTTCGACGCCGGCCATTGCACGGGCTAAGTCACCGTCAAGCACGAAAGCAAGCATCCCGCCAGATTGTACGGAGCGACTGTACTGTCCACGTACGAAACGGAACATGCCGTACCGGACATACTCTGCAAAGTACGGCCGGACACCGTCTGCCTCGCGGACGTTGAGCCGCTTGCACTCTAGACAAAAGTAAATCTCCTCCCGTGGTACGGGTGGTGAGAACACAATGTCCATCCGCCCCTGGTCCTGACCTGCTTCCGGGTCGAGTTCCACCATCTGTGTATCGATCCTAAACGGCAGGTCGCAACGGTTGCGGGATTGGCGGAGAGCCCGACACAAAGCTTCAGAGACGGTATCTTCGAGTTCGTTGCCGGCCGGTGGCGGCATCGTCTCCCATGTGCTGATAACGACATCGAGAATTACAGGCACCTGTGATTCGAGTAAGTCGGTCCATTCTGAGGGTGAGCCGTAATGCGTCATAAGCTCTCCCCTACAGAACTCATAAGTATGGTGGCGGCAATTTCGTCGGCATCGTTCATAGCAGCAGTCTGGGACCAGAACCGCCGGCCAATCGGTTTCACCACATAGAGGCGGGCCCGCTCAAAGACCATTACTCCGCGTACGATATCAAGAGTCGCATGCTTGCGCGGTATGGCATTCCGCACCTTATCTAAGAGCTGAAGCAGGTCACTGCTCACAGATGGCATTGGCTCTGTTACCTGAGAACGCTCGACCTTTTCGATGACGGCGATCCCAACCCCGAGTGTCTCGGCCCCTTTAACTTGGCCGCGGACAGCGTAGGGTCTAGACTTTGCCCAGCCGTTTAGCATCCCGCAGAGCCGGTCAAGATATGCTTGGCGAATGGCCCGGGTCGCCGGCATGACGGTGGGCACAAGCGGTCGAGTGCGAGTCGGCCGGGTGCTAGGGATGATGATGCGAACTGTGTCGTCAATCAGAAGCTTCTCCAGCGGGAGAACGTCGAAGTACTCATCAATCAGCGGCTCGATCTTGTTGCTGGTCGCCTGTACGATGCCGATGCGATCGACAAAATCCGTGTCCGCTTCATGAGCCCCAGCATCGACGATTTTCGCCACCTCCTGAATGATTTGCCAGGAACGCTTCGGATCGGGTTGTTGGTCCGGCAGCGGGAATGGTAGTCGCAACACCTCCTCAACATGGATTTCCTGGCGGCTAATCCCCCAATTGGACGATGTATGAAACAAGAAGTACAGGGCCAATGGTGATCTTAGATATGCAGCCAAGAAAACAAGCAGTTCGCGGTCTTGACTCGGACCACGAATCCCCCGGACGGCGTCCTGGAACGAAACACTGAAATCGGCAAAAGCCGTGCTTGTTATGCCCTTCGCCATCAACACATGAGGGCCGTAATAAATATCTGTTATCTTATTAGATCCGTTACGTACAGTAATTTCTGCCGCACTCAATTCGCTGCAGTCACGCTCCAACAGGAATAGGTCAAGTTTTTCACTATTTGCCGGAATGAAGAGTCGCGACGGAAGCGAAATAGTTTCAGCCTTTTTCGGGTCATCGTTCTCACCCTGCGGCTGAAAGCCGACAGCCATAATCCATGGTTTGTTAGAATCTTTTTCCTTGGCGCGGCGAACGCAGTCTCGCAGCCTTGGGTACATTCCCAAACGATCGAGCAGTCGCCAATCTCTCGGCGTCGCCCAAAATTTGTGCTTCCAAAGTTGCGGCGCGTCGGGCCCGTCGAGATCTTGCAGCACCGCCCCGACCGTGAGTGTAGTCCGATCTTGCGGGGCGATGGTGATAACCTCCGCCTTTGTCACGGTCCAGTCAGCTTTTGGCCCCCAATACTCTATGCGATGAGCTTTATTTGCTGGCGCATGCCCGCGGTAGCGCACAACGATTGAGGGGTGTCCTGCTTTCTCGAACAGGAACCGCTGGAAGTCGGCCAAGTTCAGCACCCGATCAATCGCGTGCGTCCTGATCCAGGCTTTCTGGAACAGGTTAGCTTTTGGGCTGTGATTGAACAGTACCCCATGCGGTAGCACCAGACAAACTCGGCCATCTTCCGTAATGTGTTGGGTTGCCTTCCAAACAAACGCGGCCGCAATTTGCTTGTCCGGAAGCGGCCGATCGTGCTCGGCACACCATTTGCCGGCTAGCGACTCTTCGTTGGCGATGCTTCCCCATGGCGGATTGCCGATGACAATTGACATGCCTTTCGGGATCGGATCTGTGCTGCTGAAGAAATCGGTGCAACGGATATTTCCTTCCCCTGGCCCCCCATTTTTGCCCTGTGCCACCAGTCGGGGAAGCGCCTTGCCTTTATGTCGCAGTATCTCGATGTCCCTCGGTGAAAGTTGGTCAAGGTAGGCAAGGTAAAGGCTAAAAGCTGTGACCCGACAGGCCGTCATGCTTACGTCCACGCCGAACAAGCTCTCCTGAAGGAGCCGCATCAGTTCGGTTGCCGCTCGATCGTTCCGGGCCGTTGGATTGGCCTGCTTCCATTCCTCAGCAAGGCGGTTGAAGAGACCCACAAGAAAAATGCCCGATCCGCATGCCGGGTCGAGGAACTTTTCGCCGATCAATGATTGAATGCCGTCGAGGGCAGTATCCAGCACGACCTCCGCCAAGAATCGCGGAGTGTAGAATGCGCCCTGCTTCTTCTCAGCATCCGTCAGGAATCGTTCATAAATTGCACTTATCGTTTCTATCGGGATGAACTTGAAGTCATAGGGCCAGAACGCTCCCTGCCCGGTGCGCACCTGTTTCCCTTGGAAGAAGTCATGCAGCGTTTCAACGTGCACATCTCGAATGGCATTCTTCTCAAGCGTCAGGTCGTCGCTGAATAGGTCGCCATTGAAGTCCTCCCGAAGCTTCTCAAACAGCCGGTAGAGCGCGTCCTTTGCTTGGTCACGCTCTGGAAGACCGAGTATGCCCCGCAAATCAGATGCGCCATGGATGTCGAGGCTGGCGAGGTACCTCTCCCCGATTACCCCACGGTCGAAAAGGTAGCAAGTAAAGACGAGGCGGCAGAGAAGTGCGTCAAGTACGTCAGCGGGAATGCAGGGGGAAGTAGCGCTATAGAGCTCTTCTCGCGTATCTCGAAGGTTGTCAAGCAGGTCGCGATCAACTCGTTGGTCCGGGTCGAATGAGCGCTGATGAGCGTGGAAGAACTCTCCGGATTCGACGGAGACGATGAATTCCTGGAGGCCACCCGCCACCCGCTCGAGCTTCGTCACGAGGCTGGGTGGGTCGATCTGGTTGCCCGCAACGGCCTTCGGTCGCATCATGCCCGAATACACGTGGACATGCTTATCCGTCACCAAGACAAGCAGTGCCGCGCCGCCATGGTTCCAGAATCTCTGGTGCAGGTCGGTAACGTCTTCCAGTGTAACATGCTCGACGATCTTGAAGTAAGCAAGCGGCGAATGGTCAACGCACAGTACACCATCGATCTCAAGCGTGTCGAATGCCCGCTTTAGCAGATGTGCCTGGGGCGTCGACGGGGTGATCTCTTCTCTTCTAGTGAACAGGGCGGGTGGGCTTCTGCCCTCGATCCCGAACTCTGTCCGCCAGTCTGTTCCCGGTGCGGTGGACATCTGCTTCGTCCCTCACGCCTGGGAAGCGGCTGGGGGTTCTGACATGAGTTCGTAAGCCCAGCAGCGAAGGCTCGTGCGCTGTTTGTAGCGCGCTCTGATAGTGGTCACTTCAATCGCAGCCCTTGCGCCCCGCCTGTTACTCACGATGTCTGCTTGTAAGAGGAACTGGTCACTCCGTACCATTGGTTCCTCTGTCGTTCTTTCGCTCCAACTTCTCGACCACGGCCTCCAAAATCCAGTTGTTCCGCGACACCGGAATTTGGCGCAGATCGCAGGCTTGATCGATTTGTGTCACGAGAACCGCGGGTAGCCTGATCGTCACGGCTACCCGCTCTGGCGTAACGCTTTTTCGCCGCGACACAGTTGCCCCCATGGAGTGCTTCAGTCTGACATCATAGTGATGTCACTTAGAATCGCAAGAGGTTAAGGAGCCAACACACGGACATGCAGAGCTTGAAAACGGCAATTGCCCATCTGGGCGAGGTGGAAAGCGAGCTTCGTGAGAGCGGTCAGCGGGACTTAGCGGATAAGGTCGCCGGTGCACTTCGCGACCTTGATGATCATCTTCGCGCTCTTGAAGATTATTACCGCGATCTTGAGGACGAGGCGGGTAGCGACGCTTCTTCTGGGCCGCTCATCTGATAGGGTAGGCTCTACGGACCGCCAGTGACCTTCCACCCGGACTCGTTTGCAGAGCATGCTGCACCTCGGCACTCTCAAACTCAACCTTGACTACACCATGGCGCTACATCGACTATCATCAGCCATTTGCATGATTAAGAGGCTGCTATGGTTCGCGTTAGGCTGGTGGCTCTGGCGACGCTTGTCCTGACAGGATGCACGTTTATGGTCGCCGGGGAGGACAACTTCCGAAAGGTTGCAGCCCGTCGCACCGGAATTGTCGAAAAGCCGCTTGAGCAGATCTACCGCTGCTTCGTTGCCAGAGGGTTCAACCCAGGCTATCAGCAACTTTACCCGGAAGCAGGGACAGCTATCTGGTCCTTCACGCAAGGCGTGACGTACGGGGCAATGGTCGATTTCAGCCGAATCGCGCCATCGCGGACCGAGGTGACGGTGCTCGGCCTGAAGGAGGGGGATTGGAATTTGTACCCAGAGAACATCTGGGAGAGCCGTGTGACCCCCTGCATGTGACCGTTAAATGAGCGGCTTAGGCACGTTAAATCCAAAAAAGGAGCGCCTACGAGTACGTATCGGCGCAAGACCTTCTGACTGACTTCTTCGCCAAGGTCGATGCGATATTGAAGGAAAGAGGTATGCGGCCATGACCGAACGGATCGTCAAGGTGGGGATCGCCACCTATGAACAGCAGAAGGCGCGGTTGATGGCGATCGCCCGTGGCGAGCACAAGCCGGCCTCGGATGATGCGAAAATCTGGTTCTCGTCGATCGAGAGCTTCGCCCAGGTGCTTTCGACCAAGAACCAACTGCTGCTGGAACTGATCGCCGAAGCCGAGCCGAACTCCGTGGCCGAGTTGGAGAGCTTGAGTGGGAGGAAGGGGCCGAACCTGTCGCGCACCTTGAAGACGCTGGCCGGATTCGGTCTGGTGGAGCTGCGACGCCAGGGGCGGACCCTGGTGCCGCGTGCCGTCTATGACCGGGTGTCGGTGGACCTGCCGCTGCTCGCTGCAGGGCAACACCGGGAGGCGCCGTGACCCCGATCCTGGTCATGAGACCAATCAGCGATCTCGCTTGCGTCACGGCGTTCGGACGCTGAAAGACGGCCTGTCAGGTTCCCTGCCGGAGATCGTAGGGGCGAAGCAGAATGTCCGCGGGGATACGCCACTCGCGGTGCAGCGTCCAGGCTTGATCCATCGTCAGCGGACGGCGCCGGTTCAGAATTTCGGAAGCACGCGGGCGGGAGCCGAGCAACCTGCCGAGGTCGGACTGCGTATAGCCGGCCGCCTCCATCCGCGCCTTGATCGCCGCGACAGGGTCGGGCGCATCGATGGCCCACCGCGAATCCTCATAGGCGCTTACCAGGGTCCCCAGCATCTCCAGGCGGTCATGGTCCGGCGTACCGGGCTCGGCATCCCAAAGGCGCTCGATCTCTTCGACCGCCGCTGCGTGATCCGCATCCGTGCGGATCGGCTTCATCTCATACATTCCACACCTCTACTGAGAGACTCGCCATTGCCTGGAGGGCGATCGGTTCGGACGAACGCGTCCGAAGCGTGCATCGCACGGGAAAACCGAAGCTTGCAGTCCGTCGGATGCTTCGACAGGCGACTGACGGACTTCAATATAGGTCGACGTCCAGAGCGTTGATCCTGTCATATTCCGTATGCGTTCCAATGAATTTGACGAATGCCATGTTGGCCGTGAACTTGAAGGCAACGATAAAGCGATAGTTTCCGCCGCAAATCTCGAAGCGTACCCTCTCGGCATTCAAGACCTTGGCTTTCGGATAGCTCTTCATCACATCATTCATGCACGACCAGCCGGCGCTACGAGCCATGCGGAACCACTCCTTCAATGGCTGCTCCGTTTCCGGATGTCGCTCCCAATCGTCGATCAGGGTCGAGCGCTTGATGATGTTCATGTCCACATCATAGAGTGTTCCCATTTTGGGAACAAGTGCGATCTTCCGATATGGGGAAGGCTGGGGATCTCCACGCCACGCGGAAACGGATCCTGTGCCGAAATCTCAAGCAATTCAGCGAGCACCGAAACGCCGTTGAACAAAAGCCGCAAATCCAGAAAATATTCCTATAAGCTCCTCCGCCAGTCCCTTCTCACTTGCGGAGCCCCACCATGCCCGTCGATCCCCGTACCCTTGCCGGCGACCGTCTCCCCCGCTGGGCCGAAGAGCCGCCGGTGCCCGCCGAAGGCTCGCTGGTGCCCGGATCGCAGTTCCACGAGGAACAGTGGATCATGGCCGCCGGCATGCTGGCGCGCGGGAATTCCTTCCTTCAGGTCTCCCGCGCCATGGGCTGCAGCCGCACCACCCTGTGGCGGGCCTATTACGGAGCGAAGGATCTCCGCATCCGCGTCTGGTGGGAGCGTGAGGCGCTGAACCGCGAGGCCGAACTGCGGCTGTCCTCGCTGCGCGCCTTGGTCGCCGAGCAGATCGAGCGGCTGGTCTCGATCGGCGATCCGTCCACCGTGCGCTGGTTGGCCGACCGGCTCGGCCTGTTCGCCGGCGCCGACGCCCGGACCGCACCCGATATCAGGCCGCAGGCGCCGCGTCCCGACGACCCTCCCGCCGTCACCGTCCCCGAACTCGACGACGACATCCCCGGCGAGCTCCGCGAGCGCACGCCGCGCAGCCCGGAGGTCGTTGCCGCCATCGTCGCCCAGCCGGAGGGCGAGGGGCCGAAGGGCGTCTATCCCTGGACCCTCAACCCGGATGAGCATTTCCCCAACCTCGTCCCGGGACCGGTGCGCCGCCGCGCGGCCGGCGCCTTCCCGCGGTCCCTCTAAGGCGACCCGGACGGAACGGCGGCCGCGAAAGCGTTCCACCATGTTCCATCCTTCATTCCGGCGTCCATCGCGGCGTCCGACCCGGCCTCCACCACCAACCCCGCCCCCCTCAGAGCAGCGAGAGCTGGTCCCCCGCCGCCGGCGGCACGCGGAACTGCGTGCAGTCCAGCCGCCAGTTGCGGCCGCCCAGCCCGTGCTTGCGGCAGGCCAGTGCGAAGCGGTGGCGCAGCAGCTCGGCATAGGGGCCGGTGCCGGTCATCCGCGTGCCGAAATCGGAGCGGTAGAGCGCGCCGTCGCGGCTCTGCCGGATCAGGCTCAGCACGCGCTCGGCGCGGTTGGGGGCGTGGACGCGCAGCCATTCCTCGAACAGGCCGGCGATCTCCAGCGGCAGCCGCAGCAGGATGGTGCTGGCCGCGCTCGCCCCGGCGCCGGCCGCCGCCTCCAGGATCGCCTCCAGCTCATGGTCGTTCAGGGCGGGGATCATCGGGCTGGCGAGGACCGCCACCGGCACGCCCGCTCCGGCCAGGGCGCGGATCGCCTCCAGCCGGCGCGGCGGGGTGCTGGCCCGCGGCTCCATCACCCGGGCGAGGTCGCGGTCCAGCGTGGTGACGGAGACGGCGACCGAGGCCAATCCCTGCGCCGCCATCGGCGCCAGGATGTCGAGGTCGCGCAGCACCAGCGCCGACTTGGTGATGATGCTGACCGGCTGGTTGAAGGCGCGGCAGACCTCCAGCACGCGCCGCGTGATGCCCTCCGTCCGCTCGACCGGCTGGTAGGGATCGGTGTTGGCCCCCAGCGCCAGCGGCCGGCAGGCATAGGATTTCGCCCGCAGCTCCTTCGCCAGCAGCTCCGCCGCGTTGCGCTTGGCGAACAGCTTCGTCTCGAAATCCAGCCCGGGCGACAGGTTGAGATAGGCGTGGGTCGGCCGGGCGAAGCAGTAGATGCAGGCATGCTCGCAGCCCTGGTACGGGTTCACCGACTGGTCGAAGGCGACGTCGGGCGACTGGTTGCGGGCGATGATCGACTTGGCCGAGGCCGGGGAGACGGTGGTGCGTACCGGGTCGGACAGCGCCTCGTTGCCGCTCTCCGCATAGCCGGTCCAGCCGTCGTCGGTCAGGACGCGGGTCTCGCGTTCGTACCGCCCGGTGGCGTTGCTGACCGCGCCGCGGCCCTTGATCGGGGATCGCTTTATCTCGTCCATGGCCGCAGCTTAGCCGTGGCTGATAGGAACGTAAAGGGAACAAACGGGGCGGGTCCGGACCCATCGCTCCCTCTACCAAACAAACATAAAGATATCTTTATGCTTGCATGGTTCCGATGCCGCTGGTACACCCTTGGCCAATCACAGCGGCAGGGCCGGGGATCCGGCACGCCTGAAACACCGTTGCCCGAACCATCACCGCCCACCAGGAGTCATCCCTCATGGCCGCCGAATTCACGGACTACAAGGTCAAGGACATCAGCCTCGCGAACTGGGGCCGCAAGGAGATCACCATCGCCGAGACCGAGATGCCGGGCCTGATGGCCCTGCGGTCCGAGTTCGGTGATGCCAAGCCGCTGGCCGGCGCCCGCATCGTCGGCTGCCTGCACATGACCATCCAGACCGCCGTGCTGATCGAGACGCTGACGGCGCTCGGCGCCACCGTGCGCTGGTCGTCCTGCAACATCTTCTCGACCCAGGACCAGGCCGCCGCCGCCATCGCCGCCGCCGGCATCCCGGTCTTCGCCTGGAAGGGCGAGACGGAGGAGGAGTTCTGGTGGTGCATCGAGCAGACCCTGCGCGGTCCGGACGGCTGGACGCCGAACATGATCCTGGACGATGGCGGCGACGTCACCCAGATCATGCACGACAAGTATCCGGCGATGCTGGACGAGGTCCGCGGCCTGTCGGAGGAGACCACCACCGGCGTCCACCGTCTCTATGAGATGATGAAGAAGGGCACGCTGAAGGTCCCGGCCATCAACGTGAACGACAGCGTCACCAAGTCGAAGTTCGACAACCTCTATGGCTGCCGCGAGTCGCTGGTCGACGGCATCAAGCGCGCCACCGACGTGATGGTCGCCGGCAAGGTCGCCGTCGTCGCCGGCTATGGCGACGTCGGCAAGGGTTCGGCCGCCAGCCTGCGCTCGCAGGGCGCCCGCGTCATGGTGACGGAGATCGACCCGATCAACGCGCTCCAGGCCGCGATGGAAGGCTATCAGGTCATCACCATGGACGAGGCCGCGCCGCTGGGCGACATCTTCGTCACGGCGACCGGCAACGTCGACGTCATCACGATCGACCACATGCGCGCGATGAAGGACCGCGCCATCGTCTGCAACATCGGTCACTTCGACAGCGAGATCCAGATCGACGCCCTGCGCAACCTGACCTGGGAAGAGGTCAAGCCGCAGGTCGACGAGGTGGTGTTCCCCGACGGCAAGCGCCTGATCGTGCTCGCCCAGGGCCGTCTGGTCAATCTGGGCTGCGCCACCGGCCACCCCAGCTTCGTGATGAGCGCCAGCTTCACCAACCAGGTGCTGGCCCAGATCGAGCTGTGGACCAACGCCGCCAATTACGAGCGCAAGGTCTACGTCCTGCCCAAGCACCTGGACGAGAAGGTGGCCCGCCTGCATCTGGACAAGATCGGCGCCAAGCTGACCACCCTGACCGCCAAGCAGTCCGAATATATCGGCGTCAACGCCGCCGGCCCCTACAAGCCGGACCACTACCGCTACTGATCGGATGTGGGGTTGAGAAAGAAGGGCCGTTCCGGTGGGGCGGCCCTTTTTCTTTGCGGTGCCGGTTTCTTGGGAGGAGCAGGGATGTCAGGCAAGATCGACACGGATTTCACGGATGTCGTCTGGCGAGACTGCGCCGGCCAAAAGACATCGGCGCTGGCAAGCCATAAGAAAAATCCGTGTAATCCGTGTCTAAATCCGTGACATCCGTGTAAATGTTGCCTCGGTACGCCGGATCACCCTCGAAGCCGAAGTCAATCTGCGCCTGGGGTCTTCGTCCCCAGCCACTCCACCATACCCTTGCCGGCCGCCATGCCCATGGCGAAGCAGCCCTGCAGCAGATAGCCGCCGGTCGGCGCCTCCCAGTCCAGCATCTCGCCGGCCAGGAACAGGCCGGGACGGCGGGTCAGCATCAGCCGCTCGTCCAGCTCGGGCAGCCGGACCCCGCCGGCCGAGGAGATCGCCCGCTCGATCGGGCGGACGCCGGTCAGCACCACCGCCAGCCCCTTGATGTGCCGGGCCAGCGCCACCGGGTCGGACAGGTCGGCGGCGGGGGCGAACTCGCGCAGCAGGGCGGCGCGCGGGCCGGTCAGGGACAGCGACTTCTTCAGGAAGGTGGACAGCGACTCCGCACCGCGGCGGCGCAGGCGCCGGACCAGTTCGGCCTCGGCCATGTCCGGCAGCAGGTCCAGCGTCAGGGTCGCCCAGCCCTCCGCCGCGATGGCGTCGCGCAAGGGGGCGCTCAGCGCATAGACGGCACCGCCCTCGATCCCGGTCTCGGTGATGACGAACTCGCCCTTCAAGCGGCGGCCGGCAGCCGACAGTCCGACGCTCTTCACCGGCTGGCCGGCGAAGCGGTCCCGCAGGTGATCGGACCACGGCACCTCGAAGCCCATGTTGGACGGCGTCAGTGGCGCCACCTCCACCCCCAGCCCCTCCAGCAGCGGCACCCAGCCGCCGTCGGACCCGGTGCGCGGCCAACTCGCCCCGCCCAGCGCCAGCAGGGTGGCGCGCGGGGCGACGGTGATGGTCTCCTCGCCATGGCGGAAGGTTAGGGCGCCGGTCCCGTCCCAGCCGGTCCAGCGATGGCGGCTGTGCAGGGTGACGCCCAGCCCGTCCAGTCGCCGCAGCCACGCCCGCACCAGGGTGGAGGCCTTCATCTGCACCGGGAAGATGCGGCCGCTGCTGCCGACGAAGGTTTCGATGCCCAGCCCGGCCGCCCAGCTGCGCAGGTCCTCGGGCGAGAAGCCGGCGAGCAGGCGGCGGAACAGCGGCTCGGCGGCGCCATAGCGCGGCAGGAAACGGTCGAGCGGCTCCGAATGGGTCAGGTTCAGCCCGCCGCGCCCGGCCAGCAGCAGCTTGCGCGCCGGGCTGGGCATGTGGTCGAAGACGGCGACCCGCAGGCCGGCGGCTGCGGCGATCTCCGCCGCCATCAAGCCGGCGGGGCCGGCGCCGACGATCGCCACGTCAGGGGTGGAATGGGACACTTGGAAACGCTTTCAAAAAAAAGGAATTGCCCCCGTCTCTCCCAGGCTGCACGGGGAAGGACGGGGGCATGCGGGCTCGGTCCCCTGACTTAATCCTCGTAATCCTGGTCCTGCGCCACTTCCTCGGCAAGGTCGGCGGCGAGGTCGGCGAAATAGCCGGCGTCGACGTCCAGCCCGTTCTCCTCGCAGATGCGCATGAAGATGCGGTAGGCGTGCAGGATGGCGACGTCGAGGACGACGAGGTCCCCTTCCTCGCTGTGGCGGTCGGTGATGTCCCGCTCCTGGAGGGTGGCGACGATGTCGTGCGCGGCGGCCTGCAGGACCGCGTCCATGGCTTGTTTGTGTTGGGTCGACATCGTGAGGATCCTTGTCCCGGTCGTGCTTCGCGTCCCCGCCCGGCCGGACCGGCGCCGCATGGCCGGCGGGGGTGGTCGAACCGTCGGACGGGACGGGTGCGTCGGGGACTCCGTTCGCCTGCGAAGGTTCGGCCTCCCCCTTGTTGTAGAATCCTTTTTCACGGCCGAACAAGCCCCCTTCACGGCTTGCCCCTTCACCGCTTGACGGGGGTAAGCAGGGCGGCGCCGACATAGCCCGGCGCCTTGCCCTTCCGCCCGACCTTGTACCAGCCGCCGGCGGCCTCCAGCACGGTGACGCGCTCGCCGGTCTCCAGCACGTCCAGGACCTTGGCGTCGCAGACCGGGGCGACGCGCAGGTTGCCGGCGGCACGCAGCCGGGCGACGGTCCCTTCGGACAGGCGGGGGGGCCGCGCCCGCTCCGGCAGGTCGTCGGGCAGGGCGCAGCCGCGGTCCCCCGGATCGGCCTTGGCGTAGCGGCCGGGCGTGGACTTGGTCTCCGGGGCGGTCTCCGCCAGATAGGCGGCGGTGACGTAGCCCTGCGGCTTCCCGGTGCGGCCGACCCGCTGCCAGCCATCGGCCGGCGTGCCGAAGGCCGTCAGCCGGTCGCCCTTCTCCACCGTATCGAGGACCCGGCCCTTGGCGTCGGGGGTCGCCCGCAGATAGATGCCGGCGGTGGCGGTCACCATCCGTTGCGCCGGACCGGCACTCGGCGGTTTGGCGGCCGGCTGGGGCGGCGGCTCGCTTCGCGGCTTGGCCGGCGGCAGGGGCGGAAGGGCGACGACGGCTGGTGGAGACTCCGCAGGCCGGACCGGGGCGGCTTGTGGCCCAAGTGGCGACAATGGCGCCGGCGCCTCCGGCGGATGCTCCCAGACGACGCCGGGAGCCAGCGGCGGCGAGACGGATCCCGTCGGTGTCAGACGCGGGAGGGAGACGATGGGAGAGGCGGATGGCGTCAGGCGATCGGCCGGAGATTCGGCGTACGCCCCCGCCGGCGGGAGGAGGAGCAGGGCGCCTAGCAGCAGGGCCGGCACTGCGATCCGCAAGGGCGCTTTTCGCCGCGCTCGGCCCATCGCCTTCCCCTCAGTCGAGCGTGATGCGGGCGATCAGCGTCGGCAGCGTCTGGCAGCGCAGCAGCCCGTCCATCGTCTGGTGCTCGGCCAGCCGCAGGGTCAGCGCGCAGCCGAAGGCGTTCACCGCCAGTTCGGTCTGCGCCAGGGTGCCGACGACGCTGGACGGCCGGGCGATGCTGTAGCCGGGGGCGCCCAGCTTGCCGGCCAGCGCGCCGCTGACCGGGCTGAAGCCGTCAATCTCCAGCGTCATCGGCCCCAGATTCTGCACCACCACCTCGGAACTGGGATCCTCCTTGGTGGCGTAGAGCTGGACCGGGACCGCCCGGTGGCGGGCGATCCAGTCTTTCAGCGCCAGATTGGCGACGACCGGATCGCGGCTCTGCAGCGCCGCCTCCATCGCCGTCTGGCGCAGCGCCGGGTCGTTGCCGCCCAGCGCCGCCTCGAAGGCGGCCAGCCGCGCCGCGCGGTCCGGACCGGCCAGCTTGCCGCGCAGGTCGGCGATCTGGGCGATGCGCGCCTCGACCGCCCGGCGTTCGGTCTCGGCGCGGGCGGCTTCGGCCTTGGCGGCGGCGGTCTGCTGGGCCAGCCGCTCTTCTTCGCGCCGGCGGCGTTCGCCATCCTCGGCCAGCCGCCGGGCGGCGTCGCGGTCCAGCTGTTCGCGCAGGTTTTTGGCCTCCGGCGTGCCCAGCACGACCGTCCGGCCGGGCAATTCGGCGGCGGGCTTGCCGATGCCGTCGAGCAGGCCGGGGCTCTGCGCCGTCAGCGCCAGCGTCCAACCGCCGCTGCCGCGGGTGGCGAGCGCCGTCGCGACCCAGCTCTTGCCCAGCCCGGCTTCCGCCGCCGGGCGCAGGAAGGTGACCGGCCCCTCGCGGCTGTCCACCAGATAGGTCGGGGCTGCCAGCACCACCGCCGCGGTCACCCGCACCGCCACCTGGGGGTCCGGAGACGGCGGAGCGGCGCCGGCCAATGGCTCCACGGTCAGCGACTCGATGCGCCAGGGGGCCGGCAGCAGCGCTTCGATGCGGGGGCGGAGGATGGAGTCGGGGATCGTCTCGGCGGGAAGGACCTTGAGGGGCTCCGGGGGCTCTGCGGCCAGGAGGTTCCCGACCGGTATGGCGACTGCGATCCAGGCGGCCAGCAGGCGCGCGCCGCGCGCCGCGAATCGTCCCTTTCCCGGTCGCGTCATCGCCGATCCTTCTCCCATTTCCTTGCCGTCCGGCCGATCCGTGCCGCAGCGACACGGCACTGGTACAGCGAAGGCACGAGCCAAGGGAAGCGGCTTTTCCCGGCAACCTGCCGATCGGCAGCCGGGCGCAATACCCGCCTGCGCCGGAACGTCGCGGCCAGCCGCAGCCATGGGTCGAATTGGACTTGGATGGCACACGCCACTTGCAATATGGTCACACAAATGGATGTATTGGCCCGCATCGAGAGATCGGGACGCGCAACGGATGGGGAACGGGGTTTCCGATGGGGGGCACGGGCGGAGGTAAGGACGGACCGGGACTGCTCTGCCGCAACGTGAAGGTGAGCGGGCGCCGGACAAGCCTGAGGATGGAGCCGTATATCTGGGATTCGCTGAAGGAAATCTGCGAGCGCGAACGGCTGAGCCTGAATGAGATCTGCACCCAGATCGACGAGCGGCGCGGCGAGTCGAACCTGACCGCCTCAATCCGCGTCTTCATCGTCAGCTATTACCGCACCGCGATCGGCAACCGCGGCTTTTCCGAGGGCGGCATGTCGCCCCTGCTGCAGAGGGCGATGGACGACGCCGTGCCGCTGGACTGACGGGAGCGGGGCTGCCGCTCCCGTTCCGGCGTCTCACCAGCGCAGGCTGGGCAGCGCGTAGCTGGGCAAGTGGCCCGAGGCGTCGGCCAGGGCGCGCAGGTTGACCGGATCGACCGCGGCACCCCAGGCGGCACCGCCCAGCTCCTCCTGATGGATGCCGGCGGTGACCAGCGCCACGTCGATCCCGGCGGCGTTGGCGCCGGCGACGTCGGTGCGCAGGCTGTCGCCGACCGCCAGGATGCGGCTCTTGTCGGCGATGCCCAGCAGTTTGAAGCAGCGCTCGTAGACGGGGGCATGGGGCTTGCCGTGCCAGCGCACGTCGCCGCCCATCTCCTCGTAGCGGGCGGCCAGCGTGCCGGCGCAGATCACCAGCATCGGCCCGACCATCACCACCAGATCGGGGTTGGCGCAGATCATCGGCAGGCCGGCGGCCAGACAGGCGTCCAGCTGCGGCTGATAGTCCGCCACCGTCTCGCCGAAGGTGACGATGCCGGTGTTGACGACGAAATCGCCTTCCGCCGGAGTCGCGGCGATCTCGTAGCCGAGCCCGTCATAGACGTCGGTGTCGCGCTCCGGCCCGATGTGGTAGAGCCGCCGGCCGAGTGCGGCGTGCCAGGGATCGTCACGGTCGCGCAGCGCCTCGTAGGTCGCCTCGCCCGACGTCATGACATGGTGGTAGCGCTCGCGCCCCAGCCCCATGCCGTCCAGCTTCTCGATCACGCCGGGGGTGCGGCGCGGCGCATTGGACAGCAGGCAGAGCGTCTTGCCGGCGGCGCGCATGCGGTCCAGGCAGTCGGGCACCCCGGAGTAAGGCTGCTCGCCGTCATGCAGGACCCCCCACAGGTCCAGGATGAACCCGTCATAGCGGTCGATGACCTCGGCGATGCCGGAAATCTGTCGGATATCGGCCATGGTGTCCGGTCGGTTTGATGGAAGGGTGGGATCGGATTGCATCGACAAGCCGGTCTCAGCGTGGTTGCAGCAGCTCCGCATAGACCGCCAGCGTGTCGGCGCACATGCGGTCCTTGGTGTAGCGGTCGGCGACGAAGGCCATGGCACGGGCGCCGATCGCCTCGCGCTGGTCCGGCGTCAGCGACAGCGCCTCGTCCAGGGCCCGGGCCAGCGCATCGGGATCGTCCGGCGGCACCACCCAGGCGGTCTCGCCGGGAACGACGGTCTCCTGGTAGGCGCCGATGGCCGAGACGATCACCGGCTTGCCCATCGCCTGCGCCTCCACGATCACCCGCCCGAAGGCTTCCGGTTCGCGCGAAGCGGAGACGACGACCGTCGACAACAGGTAGGCCGCGGCCATGTCGCTGCAATGGTCGGTCATCCGCACCACGCCGCGCAGGCCGGTGCTGGCGATGCGGTTCTCCAGCTCTTCCCGGTAGCCGGTGCGGCCCTGGTCGGAGCCGACCAGCAGCGCCAGCACGTCCTTGCGCCCCAGCTTGGCAAGCGCGTCGATCAGCACGATCTGGCCTTTCCAGCGGGTCAGCCGGCCGGGCAGCAGGATCACCGGCCGGTCGTCCGGCAGGTTCCATTGCTTGGCGAGCGTGACCAGCCGGGTCGGGCTGACCCGGTCGGGGGCGAAGACGCCGCGGTCGATGCCGCGATGGATGACGCGCACGCGCTGCGGATCGACCGGGTAGTTGCCCAGCACATGGTCGCGGATGAAGCCGGAGATGGCGATCACCCGTTCGCCGCGTGCCATCACCGAGTTGTACCAGCGCTTCAGCCGCCCGCGGACCGGTCCGGAGCCGAAATTGTAGGGCGCGTGGAAGGTGGTCATGTAGCGCGCGCCGGTCTCCCGGCAGGCCAGCCACGCGCTCCAGGCCGGTGCGCGGGACCGGGCATGGACGATGTCCACCTTGCGCTCGCGGATGATGGCGGCCAGCCGGCGGGCGTTGCGGCGGATGGTCAGCAGGTTCTTGGAGGCCAGCGGCAGCGTCAGGTGGGGGATGCGGGCACGGTCCAGCTCGCGCACCATCGGCCCGCCCTCCGACGCCACCAAGGGCGTGCCGCCGGCGGCCTGCAAGGCGAGCGCCATGTCGATGCAGCCACGCTCCGCTCCGCCGGTGACCAGCGTTGGCACCACTTGAAGCACCGTCGGCGCCCGCCCGCCCGGCCAGGGAAAGGCCGGACTGGTGCCATGGGCGTCCGCATTGCGCGGGGATTGCTCGGTGGTAAGGTGGGAGTCGAAATCCATGATGCCGGCTGCTCGCAAGGGGCGGCCCGGGAGCGGCCGCGAGCCCCGGCATGCCGGCGTCCGTCGAGCTCGGTGCCCGACCGCGTGCCGGTGTCCGTTGTCGAAGGTGACCGTATGACCGAAACCGCAGCCCGTCCGGGCGGCGCGCACCATAGCCTAACGCGCGGTGCCACGACCATAGCCTATCACCACACCCCTGCCGGCCCGTCCGGGCAGGACAAGCCGGGGGTGATGCCAGGGGTGATGTTTTTGGGCGGCTTCATGTCCGACATGACCGGCGGCAAGGCGACGACGCTGGAGGCCTGGGCAGTGGAGCGCGGCCTGTCCTTCACCCGCTTCGACTATCAGGGCCATGGCGCCTCCAGCGGGCGATTCGCCGACGGCACCATCGGCCTGTGGGCCGACGACGCGCTGGCGGTGCTGGACCAGGTGACGACAGGGCCGCAGATCCTGGTCGGCTCCTCGATGGGCGGCTGGATGATGCTGCTGACCGCGCTCCGCCGGCCGGAGCGGGTCGCCGGGCTGGTCGGCATCGCCCCTGCGCCCGACTTCACCGAAGACCTGATGTGGGACATCTTCGATGCCGATGTCCGCCGGCTGATCATGGAGGAGGGCGTCTGGAACCGCCCGTCGGAATACGGCCCCGAACCGCAGCCGATCACCCGCGCCCTGATCGAGGACGGCCGCAACCATCTGCTGCTGCGCGGGCCCATCGCCTTCGACGGGCCCGTCCGTCTGCTGCACGGCCAGCGCGACCTCGACGTCCCCTGGCAGCTCAGCCTGCGCATCGCCGAGGCGCTGACCGGCGACGATGTCCGCGTCACCCTGGTGAAGGATGGTGACCACCGCCTGTCGCGTCCCCAGGATCTGGACCTGCTGTGCCGCACCGTCGGCGCCCTTGTGGACGAGATTGGTGGTTGAAATCGGGCCGGTTCGACCGGCTGCCAAAAAAACGTCGCTCGTGTGAAACGGAGGCTTGCATAGCCGCGAACCTCTGGCTATAACGCGGGCCTCTACGGAGGGGTGGCCGAGCGGTTGAAGGCGCACGCCTGGAAAGTGTGTATACGTCAAAAGCGTATCGAGGGTTCGAATCCCTCTCCCTCCGCCATCAATTTCCGGGATATCTCCCGGCTAAAAGGCTCAGCTGACCGGCTGAGCCTTTTCTATTTGCGCTGTTCTGCAGCAGAGCATCCGAAGCCGCGCGCTCATTCAACACCCAAAATAGAAAAGCCCGCTCCATATCGGCGCATGCCGGTGTGGAGCGGGCTGTCAGTCGGTTTTCGGTGCCTGGAACAGGGAGGGCGCCGCCCCTCCTTACTTCGACCGCGACACGCGGCGCAGGAAGTCGATGAATTGCCCCTGCTCTTCCGGGGACAGATCCTTGACCATGCCCTGGTCGTGGGCCTGGACGCGCGGGATCAACTCGTCCATCAGGGACCGGCCTTCCGGCGACAGGCGCAACGCGTAGGAGCGACGGTCGTTGGGCGAGGGAGCGCGAACGACAAGGCCGCGCGACTCGAGCCGGTCGATCACCGCGACCATGGTCGACCGGTCGATGCCGACCGCCGTGCCCAGGTCGGACTGCGACAGGCCCTCGTTCTCCCGGATCATGATCAGCACGCCGAACTGGCCGGGCGTGATGTCATGCGGAGCGACCGCATTCTGAAAGCTTTGGAACACCGCGACCTGAGCCTTGCGCAGGTTGTAACCCACGAGTTCGGGAAGGGGGCCAAGGGCGAGCTTGCCGTTCTTGCCGGGCCGCAGACGCGACCGCCGGTCGGCGGGGGTGGAGCGCTCGTTGTCAGTCACCGTGGATGCCATATTTTGGATGAATTATCGGATGAACGGATAAAATGCGGGTAAGGCATCCATTTGTCAGCAAGAACTGCACGCTCGAAAAGATATGCATATCAGATATGCGTGAAGCGTATTGGTGGGAAGGCCCGCAAATTCCATCTTGAAGAGGCAAGAAGTGATCGACGCCGATTCGACGCCGATCGCCCGCCCCGCGGTTTCCCCTGCCGCGCGCGGGCTCCCGAATCGGAGCTTCCGACGCCCGGTCCCCCCCCAGACCGGGCGTCTTCGTCTCCGGCCTCCGTTAAATCTCCGGTCCCCCCGGACCAGCCGGAAAATCCGCGTTGTCTTGCAGGGCAGGGCGGATGGTTGGGCGCTTGGTCTGTCACCGGCTTTCGGGTTAGCTGTTCGAGACTGTCCCAAGCAGAGAGCCGATGCCATGGCCTTCGCCATTCCCCTGTGGTCCCAGCCGGCCGTCCCCGTCGTGGGCGGCGATCCTTTCCCGGTACGCCGCATCTATTGCGTCGGCCGCAACTATGCCGCCCATGCGCGCGAGATGGGCGCGGACCCCGATCGTGAGCCGCCCTTCTTCTTCATGAAGCCGGCAGACGCCATCGTCGCCGACGGCGCCACCGTTCCCTACCCGCCCAAGACCGCCAATCTGCACCACGAGATCGAACTGGTGGTGGCGGTCGGCACCGGTGGGCACGAGATTCCGGTCGATCGGGCGCTGGAACATGTGTTCGGTTATGCCGTCGGGCTCGACATGACCCGGCGCGACTTGCAGAACGCCGCCAAGAAGGAAGGCAAGCCCTGGGACATGGGCAAGGGTTTCGACCAATCCGCACCTTGCTCCGCCATCCGCACCGTTGCCGACATCGGGCATCCGGCCAAGGGTGCCGTCACCCTGCAGGTGAATGGCGACCTGCGGCAGAAGGGCGACCTGTCCGATTTGATCTGGTCGGTGGCGGAGACGATCTCCTACCTGTCCGGGTTGGTGGACCTGCAGCCGGGCGATCTGATCTACACCGGCACGCCGGAAGGCGTCGGCCCGGTGGTGACCGGAGACGTGCTGGCCGGAGAGGTCGAAGGCGTCGGCACCCTGACCCTGACCATCGCCTGAGCCGCCGGCAATGCGCATCGCGACCTGGAACATCAATTCGGTCCGCATGCGTCTGGACCTTCTCCTCCGCCTGATGGAGGAGGAGCGGCCGGACGTGATCTGCCTGCAGGAAACCAAGGTGGTGGACGCCGACTTCCCGCTTGGCCCGTTGGCCGAGCGGGGCTATGTCCACGCCCATATCCACGGAATGAAAGGCTACAACGGCGTCGCCATTCTGTCGCGCCTGCCCTTCTCTTCGCACGACGTCCAACACTGGTGCGGCAAGCAGGATTGCCGTCACGCCTTGGCCCATCTTCCGGACGGGATCGAACTGCACTGCGTCTACATTCCGGCCGGCGGCGACGTCCCGGACCCGGCGGTGAACGACAAGTTCGCCCATAAGCTCCAGTTCCTGGACGAGATGACCCACTGGCTTGGCACCGAGCGTACCGCCGACCGCCCGATGGTTCTGGTCGGTGACCTGAACATCGCGCCGCTGGAGCAGGACGTCTGGAGCCATAAGGAACTGCTGTCGGTGGTTTCCCATACGCCCATCGAAGTGGAGAAGCTGGCGGCGATGCAGACCTCCGCCGGCTGGGTCGATGCCATGCGCCGCTTCGTGCCGCCGGAGGAGAAGCTCTACACTTGGTGGAGCTACCGGGCGAAGGACTGGGCCGCCTCCAACCGCGGCCGGCGCCTAGACCATATCTGGGTGACCCCGCCGCTGGAAAGCGCGCTGCAGGGCATCAAGATCCTGCGCGATGCCCGCGGCTGGGAACCCAAGCCGTCGGACCATGTGCCGGTGATCGTCGATCTGGATGTCTGATGGGGGAGGGGGCCTTTGCGCCCCCTGTTCCAGAAAACCTCACTCAAGCAAGCCGATATTCATCCGCACCACCTCCGCTCTGCCGTCCTTCGCCAGCCGGAACAGGTGAGCGCAGCCGTTGCGCAGTTCCTCCGCGGGATCGTCGAGCATGTCCCAGCCGGTGGCGAGCGAATAGAGAGCCCGCAGGATGCCATTGTGGGCGACGGCGCCGGTCGGGCGGCCCTCCTTCGCCAGATCGGCGATCCAGGAGCGCAGGCGGACCTGCACCTCGCGCGGGCTTTCTCCGCCGGGAGCCTTGAAATCCAGGCCCAGCCGGTCGTGACGGGCCGGCATGCTGCCGTCGGCACGCAGATCCTCGGTGCGCCGGCCTTCCCACTCGCCCCAATCCATTTCGACGATCCGCGGTTCCGGCGTGGGGGCGAGGCCGAGCAGCAGCGCGGTCTCCCAGGCCCGGCGCTTGGGGCTGGCCACCCAACGCAAGCTGGCCGACTCGGGGGGCAGGCGATAGCGGGCGACCCGCGCGCGGCCGGCGTCGGACAGTGGCTCGTCGATGCTGCCCTGGATGCGCCCTTCGGCATTCCAGGCGGTCGGTCCGTGGCGGAGGATCAGCAGAGTGGTCATGGACGATCGGACAATGCTCGTGAGCGGCGATGCGCCCGGAGTTTAGCGCTTCGCCGTCTTCTGCACCGGCATTTCCTTTACCTGGGCCAGGGCCACACGGACGCGCGACAGATCGGGCGATGGTGCCTTCGCGGCAGATTTGGCTGGAGCCTTGGCCGGCTTTGCCGATGGCTTGCCCGGTTTGGCGGCGGCGTCGGCCACCTGCACGCGGCCCTTGGTGCCGGTGGTCTTCTGGGCAAGCGCCAATGCCTGAATCCTCGTACGGGCGCGGGCCTGCGCCTCGAGGATCTGCGGAGCGCGTGGTTCGCCGGTCTTCGGTGTCCAGGTGCGGAAGGGGCCGGTGTCGACATGGACATGACCGGTGTGGGCGTACATCGCGTAACCGCCGCGCTGCATCGCCGCCGCTTCCTCTGCCAACCGGGAGGGCGGGATGCCGGCGATGGAGAAGTCCGCCGCCTGGCCGCGCATATGGTAGGAGTTCTCGGCGACGTTCGGGTTCGTCCGGGCGAGGCTTGCGTTGGTGATGCTCGACCGGTACCCCGAGGTGATTCGGATTGGCGACTCAGGGGGAGCGCCGACGCGCTGGCGCAGTTCCACCAGCATGTCGATCAGGGCCGGATCGACCGGTATCACCTCGTCGCTGCGGCGGTCGCGGAACAGGACGGCCAGCTGCCGCATCGCGGCCGGGTCATAGCCGTCGCCAGGGCGCCAATAGGTGACGGACGCCGTTTCGCCGCTGGCAGGATGTTGCAGGATCACGCTGCGCGGCTCGCCGTCCAGCTTGGCGCCTTCCAGCGGTGGCGTGGTGGCGCAGCCGCCGAGCTGCGTCGCGACGGTCAGGACGGCAAGCATCCCCAAGGCACGACCGGTCATGCGCATCGCTTTCCCCCGAGCTTTGCACGCTTAAACGACCCCCGCCCGCCCCAACCGTGGCGGGGTTGCACACCGATCTAATACCAAGAATGTCACAAGAGGCCAGTGCGACAAAGCAACCTGTGGCGCATTGAACACGCACAAGCGCTTTTGATCGGTAGACCGGATTGTTGCGTGTTCAACCGGTGCGGAGGCGTTCCGGTTCTGAAGGGAAAGTTTCATCCCTTTCCAAGTCACCAGCGAGCCGGGGCGCATCGCTTCCGCTTCCGCCGCGGTGGCGTCCGGCGCATCGTCGGTGCGGGCCGGGTCGTGGTGGAAGATCACCGCGCGGCCAACCCCTGCGACTTCGGCCAACCGCAGGCATTCCTGCCAGGTCGAGTGGACCCAGCCGACGCGCGATGGGTATTCGGCGTCGGTGGAGGTGCTGTCATACACCATCACGTCGGCATTGCGCAGCCGGTGATGGGAGACCCGCCGGCCGCGTCCGGGACAGGCGCTTGCATGGAATTGATGGTGGAACGGATGGTCATGACGGCGCCATGGTGGCGATCCCGCTTTTCCGAGTCTGGCAAATCTCTCCCATGCCGATTCCTTCCGGGCGAAGCCCAAGGCTACAGGGCAAGACTTTTGAAAGCGGCACGGCGCGAGTCGGCGCCCTACGAAGGGCACCTGTCCAAACCCATAAGATGTGGTAAGTTGGAGCTCGTCGCGCATAGCGTGGCACGACCCCCCAAGGGTCCCCGCGCGGGTGGGGACCGGCTCCGGCGGAACCCGACGCGGATGGATCCTGACAAGCTCGCCAAAGTCCTCGCCATGGCCGAGTCGGAACATCAGGGCGAGGCGCTGTCCGCACTGCGCGCCGCCCGTATCATGCTGTCCCGGGCCGGACTGTCCTTCCGCGACTTGGCGGAGCGGGCGCGCATGCCGGTGCCTCCCGTACCCGAACCACCGCCCGTTGCTCAGCCTTCCGCCGCCCCCGCCGGCGCGCCTGCCCCGCAGCCTCCACCGGACGAACTGGTCCGTGGCCTGCGCCGGCAGGTGAAGGACCTTGAGCTGGAACTCGCCACCCTGCGTCGGCAGTTCGACAAGGCGGCGGGCGATGCGGATCGCCAGCGCGAGGAGGCCGACCGCTGGCGCACCCTGGCGCGCGAAACCGCGGAGAAGCTGTGGGACATGGGCAAGGCCCTGGAACGCAAGCACTCCCGCCATGCCGACACCGACAAGCGCCGTGCCGTGTTGGAATTGCTGCAGGATCCCGGCAGCGCGCTGTTGTCCGACCGTGAAATCGCGCGGCGTGTCGGCGTGTCGCCGCATGACGTTGGCCACTGGCGCCGCCGGATGGCGATCGTCGGGCGCAAGCTGCGGCTGCTGCCGGTGGTGCCGCGTGGGCGCGGCCTGTGGGGTGGACCCTCCGCCAGCGGCCTGGGCGCGGCCCGATTGGGCAAGCACCCGGCCAAGCCCCAGGCAGAGGAGCGCAAGCGATGGTTGGGCTTCGCTGGCGAGGTCACCATCGCCGAACGGGGGAGCCGACGGGGACTGACACCCTTCGGCAGGCGCTGATCAAGGCATGTCTCTCAAGGCACCAGACGATAGCCGCCGGGCTCCGTCACCAGGATGCGGGCGTTGGACGGGTCGGCCTCGATTTTCTGGCGCAGCCGGTAAACGTGAGTCTCCAGCGTGTGAGTGGTGACCGCGGCGTTATATCCCCAGACTTCCCCCAGCAGGGTTTCCCGTCCGACCACCAGATCGCCGGCCCGGTACAGGTATCTCAGGATGGCGGTTTCCTTCTCGGTCAAGCGGATCTTGCGGTTGGCGGCTTCGTCCAGCAGCAGTTTGGCGCCGGGGCGGAAGCTGTAGGGACCGATGGCGAAGACTGCGTCCTCCGTCTGCTCGTACTGGCGCAGTTGAGCGCGCAGGCGGGCGATCAGCACCCCCAGGCGGAAAGGCTTGGTCACATAGTCGTTGGCGCCGGATTCCAGTCCCAGGATGGTATCGGCATCGCTGGCGGATGCGGTCAGCATGATGACGGGGCAGCGCACCCCCTCGCGCCGCAGCAGCTTGCACACGTCGCGCCCGTCCATATCCGGCAGCCCGACATCGAGCAGGATGGCGGAGAACCCCATCCCCGCCATGCCGGCTGTCCGGACCGCGTTCAACGCTCCGGCGCCATCACCGGCCTCCTCCGTCTCCACCTCCTCCAGCAGCCGAAGCTGTTCCGCCAGCGACTGGCGCAGGGCGGTGTCGTCGTCGACCAGGAGGATGCGCTTTGCGATGGTCATGGGCTTGCGGCACTGGGTCGGGAGGCGGAGGCCCGGCGGCTGACCGGGGCCGCGCCTTAGTAGCATGGCACCGGCGGATTGTCGTGATGGCTTGTGGTGACGGCCGGGGGCGACACGGCGCGGTTCCTCTACAGATTGGCCAGCAGCACCGCCACCCCGCTCGTATCCGCGGCGGCGTGGACGATTCGGTCGGCCTGCACGCCCAGGTCCCGCACGGCGGCGGCGGTAGCGGCGTCCGGAACCACGACGCGGCGCATCAGGGCCAGCGCACCCTGTTCCAGGCTGCGCTGCACTGCCGCCTGGTCGGCGGGCCGTCCAGGCTCGGTCCAGGTCAGATGTTCGACCAGGGCCGTGAAGTGCAGGCGGCGGCTGTCCGCCGCAAGGCCTGCGGCGAGATTGGGCAGGGCATTGCCGTCCAGCAGGACCGGGGCACCGTCGGGCAGTCGTGTCAGCGCGACGTCGGCGGCTAGAATCGCCGATGCGTCCACCTGTGGGTGCGGGCCGGGCAGGGCATGAAGCGTGATGCCGACCCCGGCTGCGCGCAATGCCTCGATCATCTGACGGCCGTAGGCATCGGCCGGAAGGTCGGCCGGCATCAGCAGATGCAGGGATCCATGCAGCTCCTGCCCCTGATCTGAGAATGAAGGTGTCGGGGGGATCGTCACGGAGGAAATGCTCCCGGATAAAAGACTATTGTTCGTATCTTAGCGCGTCCGACCCCAGATGTCGGAGCAACTCGTCGGAGGGGGCGACACGGCCGGACGGCGGTCCCTGATAGGCCCTGGGCCGACAAGGCGGGGGATCGTTGCGCCCTGGGCAACGGTGTGACGCGCGGGAATTGCTGGACAGGGGCGCGCCACCTGCGCTTTGCTTCGCCCGCCGAACGCACCATGTCCCGTTTTCGCGCCGGATCCGGCGCTCCCGCTACGCAAAGCCGCTGACGATGCAAGCCGAACGCCCCTCCTCCACCACCATCATGGCCGCCCCGCCCAAGCCCTCGGGGGCTCCGGCGGCGAAGGTCACGCCAGCAGCGGCCCCCATTGACGAGGCCGCCGTACGCGCCGTCGACCGCGTGCTGGCCGCCCTGCGCCGGGGAGAGGTGGTGGCGATCGAGACCGCCGACGGTACCGTCGGTGCCGCAGTGTCGGTGGAGTCGGTGACGCTCGACGCGGTGGAGCGATTGAAGGCGCTGACCGGCGGTACTCCCCGTCTGGCGGTTACCCGCCGCCGCGCCGTCGTGCTTGGGCTGGCGGCCGCCGATGCGGCGCGGCCGGTGAGCGACATCGCCGACGATCAGGCCCCCGGCGCTGCTGCCGAGGCATTCGGTGCCATGACGCTCGATCGGCCCGGCGGGCTGACCGCCGATCAGTCCCATGCGCTGGCCGATCCCGAACAGCATCCGCAGGCGCAGGATGCGTTGCCGGCCGGCCTGAGCGCTTCCGAAGCCTGTCCCGGTAGCCGCGAGGCCGCCGCGGTGGACCTCGCCCGGCTGGCCCGGCTGCTGCCCGCCGCCATCACAGCAGACCTGCCGTCATCGCCTGCGATCAGCGCCATGGAATGGGCGGCGAAGCATGACCTGTTGCTGGTGCGGGCATCGGACGTCGCCGATTACCGCGTCCATGTGGTGCGGACCCTGCGCCGTGTCGCCGACGCGCGGGTGCCGTTGGTGGGCTCTGAGAATACGCGCATCTATGCCTTCCGCCCGGCCGACGGCGGACCGGAGCATCTGGCCATCGTCATCGGCGATCCCGATCCGAAGCAGCCGGTGCTGGCCCGCCTGCATTCGGAATGCTTCACCGGGGACCTGCTGGGTTCCCTGCGCTGTGACTGCGGCGACCAGCTTCGCGGCGCCATCGCCGAAATCGCGCGGCAGGGCAGCGGCGTGCTGCTGTATCTGGCGCAGGAAGGGCGCGGCATCGGGTTGGTCAACAAGCTGCGCGCTTACCGCATCCAGGACCGCGGCTTCGATACGGTGGATGCCAACGAGATCCTTGGCTTCGAAGCCGACGAGCGCGTCTATCTGCCGGCGGCGGAGATGCTGCGGCAGCTCGGCTTCGAAGCCGTGCGGCTGATGACCAACAACCCGGAGAAGCTGCGGCAGCTCGCCCGTTGCGGCATCGCGGTGGTGGAGCGGGTGGCCCATATCTTCCCCGCCAACGGCCACAATGAGGCCTATCTCCGCACCAAGGCGGAACGCAGCGGCCACATGTTTTGACCCGCCCCGCATCATGACGCTGAAGCGGCGCGAGGCAGGAATCGTCCCGTCGGCCCGGCAGTTCTTGCCGCCTGCGCAGTGCTGGGAATCGGATTCCGGGTGCGGGCCGTTCTGATCCCGGCGACTTGGGGTGTTTCCTGCGGGATCGGGCGCAGGATTTTGGCACGATACTTGCTGCGCCCTGTCATGACCACCGAGCCGGAAGACCGCCCATGGCCATCGACGCGACCACCATCGACAGCAGCGCCGTCCAGCGTCCGGCGCCGCGCGAAAAGGCGTCGCCGGTCATCAGCGACGGTCACAATGGCGGCCCGGTGGAAATCCAGGGCGACATGTCTTTCTGGGACTTTCTGGACATCATCAACCCGCTGCAGCACATCCCGATCGTCAGCACCGTCTATCGCGAGATCACCGGCGACACCATCCAGCCATCCATGCGGATCATGGGGGACATGCTGTACGGCGGCGTCATCGGGGGCATGGCGTCCATCGCCAACGCGGTGATCGAACAGGCGACCGGTCAGGATGTCGGTGAAACGGTCATGGCCTCGCTCGGCTTTGGGGGAGGCGACCATCCCGCAACTCCCACGGCCGTCGCGGACGCCTCGGGGGGGGCGGCGGCATCCGGCTCCCCCGGGGAGCCGTCTTCCCTGCAACAGGCGCCCGGCGCTGGGCTTGCCGCCGCGCTGGCCGCAGCCAAGCCCACCGCTCTTGCGCCGGCATCGTCATCGAACCCTGTCGCCGGGCAGCCGGTCCGGCTTGCGGCGGCCATCTCCGCTGCCGATGCCTCGCCGATCCCGGGCGCGCAGCTTACGGCCGGCGGCGCTCCGCATCCCAGCAAGATGCCGGCGCGCGACACGCCGCTGGCCAGTTCCGCGCTGGCAAAACACAGCGTTCCCCATTTTCCGGCGGCGGTTCCGGGAACAGTGACGGCCAATGCACGCAGCGCCGGCGCGGCGGCCAACGGCGCCCAACCCCAACCCCAACTCGGCGCCGGCCAGCCGGCTTCCCAGCCGGCCGACACGGCATCCTCTTCCGGGCCGGCTGCGGTCGCGCCGGACATGCTGTCGGAAACGATGATGCGCAATCTGGCCAAGTATGAGCAGTCGCGCAAAGCGGCGCAGACCGCCACCGGCACCACGCGGATTTCGGGATGACCATCGACATCATCGTGACACCGGATCCCGGCAATCCTGATGATGACGGACCGGTCACCGGTGGACGGTTGCGATGGCCGGGCGGGGAGGTGCCCTGCATGCTGGGCCGTGGCGGCGTCCGTATCGACAAGCGCGAAGGCGACGGCGCCACCCCCGTCGGCCGGTTTCCGTTGCGCCGTGTGCTATGGCGCGCCGACCGGCTGCCGCCGCCGGAAACCGGGTTGCCGCTCCACCCCATCGCCGAGCATGACGGTTGGTGCGATGCGCCGGAGGATCCCGCCTACAACCATCCGGTCGTTCTGCCTTATCCGGCCAGCCATGAGGAGATGTGGCGGGAGGACCATGTCTACGACATCGTCGTGGTCTTGGGGCACAACGACGCACCCGTGGTGCCCGGGCTGGGCAGCGCGGTTTTTCTGCATCTCGTCCGTCCCGACCGTATGCCGACTGCCGGCTGCGTCGCATTGGCGCCTGACGACATGCTTCGCCTGCTGAAGGACTGTGAGCCGGGCAGCGTGCTGGGCGTCGCCGCCCCGACCATTTGATGCCGTGGCCAGCTATTGGGCTGGGTAAGGGCGTGCGCCGAAGATCGCCGTGCCGACCCGCACATGGGTGGCGCCGAAGTGGACGGCGGTCTCGTAATCACCGCTCATGCCCATGCTGATCTCCGACAGCCCCAGCCGGCCCGCCATCTCCGCCAGCAGGGCGAAATGCATCGCCGGCTCCTCGTCCACCGGCGGAATGCACATCAGCCCGGTGACGGGCAGCCCCAGCCGGTCACGGCAGTCGGTCAGGAAGGCCTCCACCTCCGCCGGGGCGAGCCCGGCCTTCTGCGGCTCCTCGCCGGTGTTGACCTCGATGAGGCAGCGTGGGCGGTGGCCGCTCTTCGCCATCTCCTCCGCCAGTGCTTCGGCCAGCTTGAGGCGGTCCAGCGTCTGGATCACGTCGAACAGGGCGACGGCGTCCCTGACCTTGTTGGTTTGCAGCGGACCGATCAGATGCAGTTCCAGGTCGGGAAAGCGGTCCTTCAGCGCCGGGAACTTGGCCTTGGCTTCCTGCACCCGGTTTTCGCCGAACACGCGTTGGCCTGCGGCGAGCGCCTCCTCCACCGCTTCGGCCGGATGGGTCTTCGAAACCGCGACCAGTGTCACGGCGCCATCGCCGCGCCCACAGGCGGATGCCGTCTCCGCGATGGCGCGCCGCACCGAGTCGAGCCGTGCCGTCACGCTGTCCGCAATTGCGGCACCGCTTGGTTCGGCGCCGGTTTCCGCATCTTTGCCAGTGCCCTGCGTCGTCGTCATGGCCGCCCCCAATCCGGTCGCTGCGGGTGTACAGCGCTTCCGCGGCGTGTTAGCGGACGGTCCGCGGAAACGCAAGCGCCCCAAGCGACCATGCCCGCTGAACCCGGATCATCGGCGCGGGTATCGTCATCGTTCTGCATATCGAGGAGACCTCCGCATGCGGAGTCCGTTTCGTTCCCTGCTTTCGGTCCTGAGGTCGTCAGCTCCCGCCGGCCTGCTCGCCGCTGCGGTCGCCGTCTGCTCCGTCGCCGGCCCCACCCATGCCGAAGAGCATGCGAAGCCGGCCCCCAAGGCCACGGCCCAGGCGAAGCCCGGCAGCAAGCAGGGCAAGGCCAAGGTCATGCTCGGGTCGCCGATGACCAAGGTGCGTTTCAGCGAGCCCGCCTTCCCGTTGACCGATGACGGCACCTATCGCGCCTTCATGGACAAGGTCCTGGATGAGTACGGCCGCCGCTGCGTGCGGCAGGAGCAGTTCGGCTGGGAGGTCGCGAAGGACGACCAGGAGCGGCTCGATTACATCTTCCAAGGGACGATGGCCAATTATGGCCGGATGGATTATCTGCTTGGCGAAATCCATCCCAAGTCGGTCACCGATCCCGAAACGATCGTCTTCCTCGCCGACCGCGAGAAGGAACGTTACCTGCTGGCCTGGACACCCTTGGAATCGTCGGTTCTGTTCATGATGTGCGATACGGCGCCCAAGGATGCCAAGGCCGACCAGCCCAAATCCGTTCCGAAGAAGTAAGGCGGACCGAACAATGGGAAAGGCGGCGGAGTCCTCCGCCGCCCTTGCTGGCTCCGCTGCCGGAGGCCTCGCTCAAAAGGCGAAGCGGGTATCCCACAGGACGATGTTGGCGTCGTTGTTCACGCCACCGACCTTGTTGTCCAGATAGCTGTATTCCAGGCCCGTGGTCAGCCCCGGTGCCACGGTGTAGGTCACACCGGCCTGCCAGACATGGGCGCGAGAGTTCAGGCCGGCGAAGTTACTGTCGATGCCTTTGGCATCGGTGTAGTTGGCGGCAAGGGTCACCTGACCCAGGGTGTAGTTGGCGCCGACGATCCAGACCTGCTGGTCGTCCACGCCGCGGGTGCCGGTGGCATATCCGCTGTCGCCGCTGAAGGCATAGCTGCCGCCGAGCTTGAAGCCGGCATAGGACACATTGGCACCGACATGGACGGAGGACAGATCCTCCAGCCCGCTGGCCGCCTTGGCGAACTGGTAGGCGGCGCTCGCTTCCAGGCCGAAACCGCCGAATTCGCCCTTGTAGGTGGCCTGGACCTCGGCCATGTCGCGATAGGCCGTGGTGTTCTTGCGGCGGTTCACGTCGGTGTTGCTGCTGCCGTATACCGGGGTGTAGGCGGCACCGACCTGGAAGCCCGCGAAACTCGGCGTCAGGTAGATGATCTTGGTGCTGGCGTCGCCCGACTCCAGCGTGCGCAGGCTGCCCAGGGCATAGGGAGCGCCATTGGCATTCGCGTAGTAGTTCAGGAACTGCGCGTCCGGCGATCCTTCGATGCCTTCGACGTTCGGGCCGATGATGCCGTATTCATCCGACAAGCCATTGATCACGCCGGCCTGGACGGTGCCGAAGCCGCCGTTCACGAACATGTAGGCGCGGTCGCTGTCGGTGCTGCGGTTGTTGCCGGTGCCGCCGGCGGCACGCAGGCGCAGGCGGGCGCCGTATTCCAGGCCGTTGTCGGCCTTGGCCGTCGGGGTGACGGTCAGGCGGAAGCGGTTGGCGAACTCGGTCTTGCGCAGACCGGTATTGTCATCCTGGTCGACATAGGCTCCCTGGAAATAAGCATCGCCACCCAGCAGCACGTCGAACTTGGATTGGGCCGAGGCGGTGCCGCAGCCGGTGGCGAGGGCAATGGCGGCGCAGCCGATGACGAGAGAATGCTTCATGGGGGTCATCCTTGAGGCGTGCACCCCTATTGGCGCGGGGTGGTCGCGGAATCTTCGTGCACCATGAATTAATCTCGCATCCTTCACATGGGCAAGAGGCCGGAAAGGGTAGAAGTCATTGCATTCCGGGGACAGTAGCAACGAAAGCACGGACTCTCGGATTGTATATCTTCGGATACTAAGCAATCGATGGTTCTGTGACCGTCTTGGACAGTCACGCTAAGAAATTTATCCGAAATGATTAATCAATTGGGGCAGGGTTGCTCCGTCACTCTGTAGAAATCCTTGGTCCAATCAAGATAACGGCGCGCATAAAAAGAGGCGGCGGATTTCTCCGCCGCCTTCACGTTTGCTGCCAGGAAGCCCGTCCCTTAGAAGGAGAAGCGGGTGTCCCACAGAACGATGTTGGCGTCGTTGTTCACGCCGCCCGACTTGTTGTCGACATAGCTGTATTCCAGACCCGTGGTCAGGCCCGGGGCGACGGTGTAGGTCACGCCGCCCTGGTAGATGTGGGCACGGGCATAGTCGGCGGCAGTGAAGGCACCGGTGCCGACATTGGCGCCCTTGGCGTCGGTGTAGGTGGCGGCCAGGATGAGCGGGCCGACGGTGTACTGGGCGCCAACCAGCCAGACCTGGTTGTCGTCGACGCCGGTGTGGCCCTTGCGGTAGCCGCTGTCGCCGCTGAAGGCATAGCTGCCGCCGATGGCGAAGGGACCGAAGCTGACGGTGGCACCGGTGTGGACCGACGACAGGTCTTCGAAGCCGGTCGGAGCCTGAGCGAACTGATAGGCGACGCTGGCTTCCAGGCCGACGCCGCTGAAGGCGCCCTTATAGTAGGCCTGGACTTCACCCATGTCGTTGTAGGTGACGTTCTTGCGGCGGTTCACGTCGGTGTTGCTGCTGCCGTAGGTCGGGGTATAGGCGGCGGACAGCTTGAAGCCGGCGAAGCTGGGGGTCGAGTAGACGATCTTGGTGCTGGCGTCGCCCGATTCCAGCGTGCGCAGCGAGCCGGTGACATACGGCAGCGAGGTCACGCCGTAGTAGTTGGCGTAGAAGCCGTCCGGGCTGCCCGAGATGCCGTCGACGTTCGGGCTGATGACGCCCGTGTCGTCCGACGGGCCGTTGGTCACGCCGGCCTGCACCGAACCGAAGGTGCCGTTCACGAAGATATAGGCACGATCGGCGTCGGTGGTGCGGTTGTTGCCGCTGCTGGTGGTGCCGGCCGCACGCAGGCGCAGGCGGGCGCCATACTCCAGGCCATTGTCGGCCTTGGCCGTCGGGGTGACGGTCAGGCGGAAGCGGTTGGCGAATTCAGTCTTGCGCAGGTTGTTGTCATTGTCCTGGTCGACATAGGCGCCCTGGAAGAAGGCGTCGCCACCCAGGATGACGTCGAACTTGGACTGGGCCGAGGCGGTGCCGCACCCGGCGGCGAGAGCGACGGCGGCGCAGCCGATGACGAGAGAGCGCTTCATGGATTGTCCATCCTTATGCGTACGTTCCCTTTTGCCGGGAGCGATCGGTTGTCTTTGTACCCAAGACTTAACCGCTTACCAATTACTCCGACAAGAGGCAAACTGCGGTGGCTTTTCGCATTCGCAACACAGTTGCAACAAAAACACACAGCTAACCAGTTGAATTAAAAGAGAAAATCAAGGATGCCTAATTCTTGGCTCAATTCGGGGGCGAAAGTTGGACTTTGTGCCTGGAAAGTGGACAAGAAAAAAGGCGGTGGCCGAAGCCACCGCCCAGTTCGTCCGTTGCCGGACGTCCGATCGAAAGATCGATTAGAACGCCAGGACCGAACGGACCAGGACAACGTTGCCCTTGTCGTCCTGCAGCGAGGAGTCGTTGTTGACCTTGAAGTAGTCGTACTGAGCCTGCATGGTCAGGCCCGGAGCGACGGTGTAACCGACACCGATTTCGTAGACCTGCAGCTCGCGGTCGCCGGTGGCGAAGAACGAACCGGCGTCCTTGCCGTTCTTGTAGTTGGCACCAACCACGATCGGGCCGGCGGTGTACTGAGCGCCGACAACCCAGTTGCGGGTGTTCTCGGTGAAGATGCCCGGACGCTTGTTCTGGCCCGACTTGCCGTAGTCGATGTAGCCGCCGCCCAGGCTGAAGCCGGCGTAGCCGACCTGAGCACCGGCCTGCCAGGCGTTCAGGTCCTTGTAGTTCGAGCCGGCGACGTCGTCGACGGCGCGGCCCCAGTTGTAGCCGGCGCTGGCCTTCACCGTCACGCCGCCGAAGGTGTTGTTGTAGTTGGCGCCGACTTCGACGATGTCGGTGTAGGTGCCCGCGGCGGCGCCGGCGAACGTGCCGACCGGCTTGACGCGGTTGACGTCGGTGGCCGAGCTGTCGTTGCGCGGGGTGTAGCTGGCGCCAACCTGCAGGCCGGCGAAGCGCGGCGAGAAGTACACGATCTTCGTCGAATTGGCTTCGGCCACCAGCGACGGGGTGATGATCGTGTTGCCGTTGGTGACGACGTTGGCGGCGCCGCCGGTCACGCCGTTGGCGGCGCTGCCGATCCAGGTCGGCAGGGCGTCATAGATGCCCAGCGGCAGGTAGTCGAGCGGGGCGGTCGTGTAGGTCTCGTCGTTGAACGAGTTGGTCACGCCGAGGCGCACCTGACCGAAGGAGCCCTGCGCGAAGATATAGGCGCGGTCGGCGTCGGTGCTGCGGCCGTTGTTGGCGCCGGCATTGGCGCGCAGACGCATGCGGGCACCGTACTCCAGGCCGTTGTCGGCCTTGGCGGACGGGATGATGTTGATGCGCATGCGGTTGCGGAATTCGGTCGAACGCAGGCCGGAGTCCAGATCCTGATCGACGTAGCCGGCTTCGAAGTAGGCGTCGCCGCCGACCTTGACTTCGAACTTGGCCTGGGCGTTGGCGGCGCCAGCGCCGAGGGCGAGAGCAGCGGCGGCAGCGCCGGCCAGCAGATAACGGGTCATGATTTTTGCCTCCATCCTGGCAGCAGATGTTTCAGCCTGGTTGACGTCCTGGCTGAGACTTTCGTACGCACCCCCGCCGTTGCCAGCAAGCGGCAAATCTCCCCGATTGCTGCATTGGGGGGACAGTGTGTCGCACGGGGCACACCAAGAAGGGTCGCCTGCACGGCCGATCACAGTCGAAGCCGGAAGGTCCCGTCTGTTGTCATGCTGTCGTCGGGAGGCGGGGCAAAGACGCTTCCGCTGTTGCGTGGTGCCGTCGACTTATGGTCTGTTCACCGGCATTCCGCGCGTGACTCGCGCGCGGCAATCCCTTTTCTAAACCGGGTTCCCGACCATGCGCCGTTCGACCGCCCTTCGCCTTGTTCCTGTACTGCTCGCGGCTTCCGTCTCGATCGCCGGCTGCGCGAGCTGGGGCGGCAAGACCGAAACCGTCGAAGAGCAGATGAAGAACAAGGACTACAAGTTCGGCAGCCTGCTCGGCACCGAGGGCGGTCTGAACCTGTTCGGCAAGAACAAGCGCGGCGACCAGGACAACGCCGGCGGCATCGGCGTCAACAGTTTCCTGTGGCGCGCCTCGCTCGACACGCTGTCCTTCATGCCGATCGCCTCGGCCGATCCGTTCGGCGGCGTGATCCTGACCGACTGGTACACCCCGCCCGATTCGCCGAACGAGCGGTTCAAGGTCAACCTCTACATCATGGACCGCCAGCTGCGCGCAGACGGCGTCCGGGTGTCGGTGTTCAAGCAGCAGCGGACCGGCAACGACTGGCGCGACATCAATGTCGGGCCGGAGACCGCCGGCACCCTGGAGGATGCGGTGCTGACCCGCGCCCGCCAGATCCGCGTGTCGCAGAACGCCGCCGCCCGCTGAGGCGGCGACCCGCCCCTCGGACGGCCCCCAGGCGGTCCTCCGGGCTTTCGAGCATCTGGTACAACGGAAAACGGCGTCGCGCTCATGTCGCGTTACAATGTCAAGGAAACCGAGGCGAAGTGGCAGGGCGTGTGGGACGGCAAGGGCTGTTTCACCGCGCGCGAGGACGCCTCCCGGCCCAAATACTATGTGCTTGAGATGTTCCCCTATCCGTCGGGGCGCATCCACATGGGCCACGTCCGCAACTACACCATCGGCGACGTGATCGCGCGCTTCAAGCGCGCCAAGGGCTTCAACGTCCTGCACCCGATGGGCTGGGACGCCTTCGGCTTGCCGGCGGAGAACGCCGCGCTGGAGAAGAAGGTCCATCCCGCCGCCTGGACGCGCGAGAACATCGCGACGATGCGCGGGCAGCTGAAGACGATGGGCCTGTCGATCGACTGGGATCGCGAGCTCGCCACCTGCGACGTGGAGTACTACCGCCACGAGCAGAAGATGTTCCTGGATTTCCTGAAGGCCGACCTGGCCTACCGCAAGGAATCCTGGGTGAACTGGGATCCGGTGGACAACACCGTTCTCGCCAACGAGCAGGTGATCGACGGTCGCGGCTGGCGCACCGGCGCGCTGGTCGAGAAGCGCAAGCTGTCGCAGTGGTTCCTGAAGATCACCGCCTATGCCGAAGACCTGCTGAAGGGGCTGGAGACGCTGGACCGCTGGCCCGAGCGCGTCCGCATCATGCAGGAGAACTGGATCGGCAAGTCCACCGGCGTCCGCTTCCGTTTCCGCATCAAGGGACGCGAGGACGAGCTGGAGGTCTTCACCACCCGCCCGGACACGCTGTTCGGCGCGTCCTTCGCCGCGATCTCCCCGAATCATCCACTGGCGGCCGAATTGGCTGCGTCCAGCCCGGAACTGGCCGAGTTCATCGCCGAGTGCAACCGGCTGGGCACCAGCGAGGAAGCGATCGAGACGGCGGAGAAGCGCGGCTTCGACACCGGCCTGAAGGTCGTGCATCCCTTCGACCCGTCGTGGGAGCTGCCGGTCTACGTCGCCAACTTCGTGCTGATGGAATACGGCACGGGCGCCATCTTCGCCTGCCCGGCCCATGACCAGCGCGACCTGGATTTCGCCCGCAAATACGGCCTGCCGGTGCGTCCGGTGGTGATTCCGGCCGATGCCGATCCGGCGAGCTTCGACGTCGGGACAGAAGCCTATACCGGTCCCGGCGTGCTGCGGAACTCCGCCTTCCTCGACGGACTCGACACCGAGTCGGCCAAGGAGGAGGCGGGCAAGCGGCTGGAGGCGGTAAAGCAGGGCGAGCGCACCACCCAGTACCGCCTGCGCGACTGGGGCGTGTCGCGCCAGCGTTATTGGGGCTGTCCGATCCCGGTCATCCATTGCGAGTCCTGCGGCATCGTTCCGGTTCCGGACAACCAGCTGCCGGTCGTGCTGCCGGAGGACGTGACCTTCGACAAGCCCGGCAACCCGCTGGACCACCACCCGACCTGGAAGCACGCCAGCTGCCCCAGCTGCGGCAAGCCGGCGCTGCGCGAGACGGACACCTTCGACACCTTCATCGAGTCGTCCTGGTATTTCGCCCGCTTCTGCTCGCCGAAGACCGAGGATGCGGCCTTCACCCGCGACTCGGTCGATTACTGGCTGGGCGTCGACCAGTATATCGGCGGCATCGAGCATGCGGTCCTGCACCTGCTCTACAGCCGCTTCTGGACGCGCGCGCTGAAGACCTGCGGCTACCTGAACCTGGACGAGCCCTTCACCGGCCTGTTCACCCAGGGCATGGTCAACCACGAGACCTACAGGGATGCCGGCACCGGCGCCTGGCTGGCCCCGACGGATCTGACCAAGAACGACAAGGGCGACTGGGTCCGCGCCGACAGCGGCGCGCCGGTCAATGTCGGCCGCGTCGAGAAGATGTCGAAGTCCAAGAAGAACGTGGTGGACCCGGCGCACATCATCGGCACCTACGGCGCCGACGCCGCCCGCCTGTTCATGCTGTCCGACAGCCCGCCGGAACGCGACCTGGAATGGACCGAGTCCGGCATCGACGGCGCCTGGCGCTACATCAACCGTCTGTGGCGGATGGTGACCGAGGCGCCGGTGGAGTTGCCCCCCGCGGGGACGTCCCAGCCCGAATCGTTCGGCCCGAAGGCCGAGGCGGCGCGCCGTCTGGTCCACAAGACCATCGCCGGCGTGTCGGAGGATCTCGACAAGTTCCGCTTCAACAAGGCGGTGGCCCGCGTCCGCGAGCTGTCCAACGCACTGGGCGAACTGGACGGCAAGGGCGAGGGCGAGTCCTGGGTCCTGCGCGAGGGCTTCGAGTCGTTGGTCCGTCTCGTCGGCCCGATGATGCCGCATCTGGGCGAGGAGCTGTGGGCGCAGCTGGGGCACTCGACCCTGCTGGCCGACCAGCCCTGGCCGGACGCCGATCCCGCCCTGGTGGTGGAGGACAGCGTCAAGGTCGCGGTCCAGGTCAACGGCAAGCTGCGCGCCACGCTGGAACTGCCGCGCGACATGGACAAGGATGCGGCGGAGCAGGCGGCGCTGGCCGATGCCAACGTCCAGCGCGTCATGGACGGCAAGCCGGCCCGCAAGGTCATCGTCGTCCCGAACCGGGTGATCAATGTCGTCGTCTGATCCCAGATCGTTCCGCCGGAGTCAGCTCCGTCAGGCCACGGCGCGAGGGCTGTTCGCCCTTGCGCTCGGCCTGTCGGCGGTCTCCCTGTCGGGTTGCGGTTTCCAGCCGCTCTATGGCGGCAAGGGTGTCGGGGTCGCTGCGGCGGACCGGCTGATGGAGGTCGACATCGCGTCGATCCCCGACCGGGAGGGGCAGAAGCTCCGCAACCTGCTGATCGACAATTTCTATCCGTCGGAGCGGCCGAGCAACCCGCGCTACAGGCTGGACGTGGCGTTGTCGGCGTCGGAACAGAAGCTGGCCCTGCAGAAGGACGCCACCGCGGTGCGCGCCCAGCTGCTGGTCAACGCGCCCTACCGGCTGACCGACACCCAGACGGGACAGGTGGTGTTCCAGTCCAGCTCGCGCTCGATGATCAGTTACAACACGCTGGAACAGCATTACGCCGCCATCGTGACGATGCAGAACGCCTATGATCGGGCGCTGGAGGACATCTCCAACGACATCACCACCCGCGTCGCCATGCATCTCGGCCGCGGGTCCTGATCGTCCGGGGATGCTCCAGTGAAGCTTCAGCCCAAGGCGATCGACGGTTTCCTGCGCAGCCCGGACCGCAAGGTTCGGGCGGTGCTGCTTTATGGCCCCGACTCGGGGCTCGTGCGCGACCGCGCCCAGACGCTGGGCAAGACGGTGGTGCCCGACCTGTCCGATCCCTTCCGAGTCGCCGAATTCCTGGGCCGTGCGCTGGCCGACGACCCGGCGCGGCTGGCGGACGAAGCTGCGGCGATCTCCTTCACCGGCGGCCGGCGCCTGATCCGTGTCCGCGACGCCGAGGACAACTGCACCGCTGCCTTCGCCGCCTTCCTCGACGATCCGCCGCCGGGCGACAGCCTCGTGGTGGTCGAAGCGGGCGACCTGTCGGCCCGCTCGAAATTGCGGCTTCTGTTCGAGGGCGCGGATGCCGGCGCCGCCATTCCCTGCTATGTGGAGGAAGAGGCGTCGCTCGGCCGTGTCATCGCCGACATCCTGCATGGCCACGGGCTGACCGCCGACCCCGACGTGCTGAGCTTCCTGGCCGCCAACCTCGTCGGCGACCGCATGGTCGCCCGTGGCGAGGCGGAGAAGCTGGCGCTCTACATGGGCGACGGCAAGCGCGTGCGGCTGGAGGATGCCCAAGCCTGCATCGGCGACAGCGCCGCCCTGTCGATGGACGAGCCGGTGTGGGCGGCGGCGGAGGGCGATTTCGCCACGCTCGACCGCTCGCTGGCACGGCTGTTCGCCGAGGGAACCTCGCCGGTGCCGATCCTGCGCGGTGCCCAGCGCCATTTCCAGCGCCTGCAACTGCTCACCGCCCAGGTCGCCGCCGGCAAGTCGGCGGAGGCCGCCGTCGAGTCGCTGCGCCCGCCCGCCTTCTTCAAGCTGAAGACCCGGCTGGTCAAACAGGCCCGCCACTGGTCGCCCGGCCATGTCCGCCAGGCGCTGGAGCGGCTGGTCGATGCCGAGGCCGACTGCAAGCGTACCAATATGCCGGACGAGACCCTGTGTGCCCGCGTGCTCTTCCAACTCGCTTCGCTGGGTGCGCGGCGCTGACTTGACCGTTCGGGGCCGCGCGCTATCTGGCGGGGCATGAACGACGCCACACGCACGTCACCAGCGCCCGCCCCCTTCCGGGTGCGCTGGTGGCAACCTCTGCTGTTCTGGGTCATCGTCAATGCCTGGGGCTTCGTCGAACGCGGCGGCCAACCCTTCCCAGGGCACCAGCCGTCGCCTCTGCAGCCGCCCGGCTGGGTATTCCCGGTGATGTGGTTCACCCTGAACGTCTTCCAGATCTGGGGCGACATCCGCCTGCTCGACCCGGCGCGGCGAGTCCGCAGCCGTGCTCTGCTGATTGGGCTCCAAGGGGTGACCTGGGTGATCTACGCCACGTTCAGTCTCGTCTACTTCACGCTGGGAAGCTCGATCCTTGCCGCGGCCTGGACGGTGTCCTTCTTCATCATCACGTCGATCTGCATCGCGTTGGTGGTGCGGGATGACCGCGGCATCGCGCTGATCTGGACGCCGCTGATCCTATGGACCGGCTTCGCCTCGGTGGTCGGCATCCACAACGCGCTCATCAATCCCGATCCACTGTTCGGCATCCCGGCACTCTGGGGATAAAACCCGGATAAAAACCTTGCGCAGAATATCACCCGGGTATAATAAGCCGGGATCGAGGATCCATGCGGAGGAGGGCGGCGAACGTGGTTGGGAAAGAGGATCGCAAGGCGGCGATGGCGGCCTACAAGGAGCGCAAGAGCGTGGCCGGGGTGTTCGCCGTCCGCTGCGCATCTGGCGGAGCGGTGTGGGTGGGCGGCGCGCCTGATCTCGACAAGATCCAGAATCGCCTTTGGTTCCAGATGAAGTTGGGCGGCTGTCCGCACCGCAGCCTGCAGGCGGCATGGAACGTTCATGGCGCCGAGTCGCTGTCCTTTGAAATCGTCGAGCGGCTGGAGGACGAGAGGCTTGCCTTCGCCCGCGCCGCTGCTCTCAAGGCGCGGGTTGCCCATTGGGTCGCGGTGCTGGGGGCAGAGGGTATCTGACCGGGAACGCTCAGCCCTGGTAGTCGTGAGCCCGGCCGGTGAAGTCGGTCACGCGGTAGTGGTCTTCGCCCTCCGCTTCGATCCAGGCCGGTGCGGCAGGGGCCTTGCCGTAGCCGCCGGGAATGTCGAGGACGTAGGTGGGCTGGCACAGGCCGGACAGTCGGCCGCGCAGACCGGTCACCAGCGCCTGCCCCTCCGCCAGGGTCGGGCGGAAATGGCTGGTTCCGGCGGCAAGGTCGGGGTGGTGAAGGTAATAGGGCTTCACACGGTTGCGGACCATTCCGCGGAACAGCGCTTCCAGCGCCGCATGGCTGTCGTTGATCCCCTTCAGCAGAACGGTCTGGCCGACCAGCGGAATCCCGGCCTCGACGAGCCGGGCAAGGGCGGTCCGCACCGGCGGGGTCAGCTCGTCGGCATGGTTGATGTGGACCGCAACCCAGGTGGCGAGGTCGGGGGCGATCAGCGCCTCCACCAAGTCCGGCGTCATGCGGTCGGGGTCGGCGGCGGGAATGCGGCTGTGCAGGCGGACGACGCCGACATGGGGCATGGCCGATAGCGCCTGGATGATCCCGCGCAGCCGGCGCGGCGACAGCAGCAGCGGATCGCCGCCAGTGATGACGACTTCCCAGACCTCCTGATGCTCGCGGATATAGGCCAGCGCCCCTTCCAGTTCGTCGGCGGTCAGCGCCTCGCCCCCCGGGCCGACCATCTCGCGGCGGAAGCAGAAGCGGCAATAGACCGCACAGGCATGCAGCGGCTTCAACAGCACCCGGTCTGGATAGCGGTGGACGATGCCCTTCACCGGGCTGCGCGCCGCATCGCCGATCGGATCCTCGCGCTCCTCCGGCGTGCTGTATGCCTCGGCGGGGGAGGGAACGTACTGGGCATAGAGCGGGTCTCGCGGATCCGTACGTCCGGCCAGCGTCTCGCGCAGATACGGGGTCAGCGCCACGGCGTAACGGTCGGCCACCGTACGCACGGCGTCGCCGGCCTCCGGCGTCATCAGCCCGGCGGCCACCAGATCGGAAACGCTGTGCAGGGCCTTCATCGCTCTTTCCCGTCTCGACGGAATGGGTCATGTAGGAAAGCGACCGCTCTTACTCCTGCGAGACCCATGCTGTCGACTCTTCCCCGCCTGATCGGCCACCGCGGCGCCAAGGAAAGCGCTCCGGAAAACACCCTCGCCTCGATCCGCGAAGCCGCCCGCCAGGGCGCCCGCTGGGTGGAGGTGGATGTCATGCTGACCCGCGACCAGCAGCCGGTGCTGATCCATGACGATACGCTGGACCGCACCACCACCGGCACCGGTCCCGTTCCTCTGCTTGATCTGGCCGAACTGCAGGGTCTGGATGCCGGACGCTGGTTCGATGCCGCCTTCGTCGGCGAACGGGTGCCGACTCTGGAGGAGGCGATGGCGCTGATCCAAGAACTGGGTCTTGGCCTGAACCTGGAGATCAAGCCCTATCCGGGGCAGGAGGAGATCACGGCGGAGGTCACGCTGGACAGGTTGCGGCCGCTCTGGCCGTCGAACTTGCCGCTCCTGCTTTCCAGCTTCGAGGTGCCCTGCCTGGAAGTGGCGCAGCGCCTGTGGCCGGAGATCCCGCGCGGCTATTTGCTGTGGGAGCCTCCAGCCGATTGGGCGGCGATCGCCGATCGGATCGGAGCGACCACCCTGAACGTCGACCATGGCCGCCAGACTGCCGAAAGCGTGGCCGAATACCGCGCTACCGGACGGCCGGTTCTGGCCTATACCGTCAACGATGCGGCGCGCGCCCGGACCTTGTTCGGCTGGGGCGTGTCGGCGGTCTTCACCGACGCGCCCGGCCGCATGGCACGGGAATTGGGTGCGGCCCTTTGACGACGGGGACCGATGGAGATGTCCGATGATCGGCGGAGACGCCGGCCCATACGCTGACGCTTCCGTTCGCGACTGCGGCAAATCGTGAACGTTTTTTGCGCGGGGGGATGAATCCGCTCGTAGGGCGGGCCAATTCCTCATATATAGAACCGCATTGGCGATCCCGCCGGAACCCTAGCGGATTCCGGTGGAGCTTTTCGTCGTCTGATTGTCCGCCGCTTTGGTCCGGCGTCCCACGGGATGCCACGTTCGGTCTTTGGAGGGTTCGTTGAAGGCGTTGAAGCCGTTGCCGATGTCCGGCCGGGAGGTTCTGCCGCTCGTCGAGGGTGGCAAGGGTATTGCCGTGTCCAACGGCGAAAGCTCCGGCGCCTGGGCGGCTGCCGGCGGGATTGGCACCTTTTCGGGTGTCAACGCCGACAGCTATGATGAGAACGGCAACCTTCTGCCGCAGATCTACAAGGGCAAGACCCGGCGCGAGCGCCACAACGAACTGATCGCCTTCGGCATCCAGGGCGGCATCGCCCAGGCGCGCATCGCGCACGAGACGTCGAACGGCAACGGCCGCATCCACATGAACGTCCTGTGGGAAATGGGCGGGGCCGAGCACATCCTGCACGGTGTGCTGGAAGGGGCCCAGGGCCTGATCCACGGCGTCACCTGCGGCGCCGGCATGCCCTACAAGGTTGCCGAGATCGCGGTGAGCTACGGCGTCCACTACTACCCGATCGTGTCGTCGGCCCGCGCCTTCCGTGCGCTTTGGCTGCGCGCCTACCACAAGTTCCGCGACCATCTGGGCGGCGTGGTCTACGAGGATCCGTGGCTGGCCGGCGGCCATAACGGGCTGTCCAACTCCGAAGACCCGCAGAAGCCGGAAGATCCGTTCCCCCGCGTGCTGGCCCTGCGCCAGATGATGAACAGCTTCGGTCTGAACGACACCCCCATCGTGATGGCGGGCGGCGTCTGGTGGCTGTCGGAGTGGGAGGACTGGCTCGACAACCCCGACCTGGGGCCGATCGCCTTCCAGTTCGGCACCCGTCCGCTGCTGACGCAGGAAAGCCCGATCTCCATGGCGTGGAAACGCAAGCTGGTCGCGCTGCAGCCGGGTGACGTCTTCCTGAACCGCTTCTCCCCCACCGGTTTCTATTCGTCGGCGGTGAAGAACCCCTTCCTGCTGGACCTGATGGCCCGGTCGGAACGCCAAGTCGCCTATCTGTCCAAGCCGGTCGGCGAGCATTCGGCCGAATTCCCGGTCGGGCCGCGCGGCCGCCCGGTCTATGTCACCGAAAGCGACAAGCAGCGCGCCGAAGGCTGGCTGTCCCAGGGCTTCACCACCGCGCTGAAGACCCCGGACAGCACGCTGGTCTTCGTCACGCCTCAGCAGTCCGACCGGATCCTGCACGATCAGGTCGACTGCATGGGTTGCCTGTCGGCTTGCGGATTCTCGAACTGGATGGAGAACGAGGCGGGGACGACGGGCAAGCGCGCCGATCCGCGATCCTTCTGCATCCAGAAGACGCTCCAGGCGGTCAGCCACACTGATGACTGTGAAAACCAGCTGATGTTCGCGGGGCACAATGCCTACCGCTTCGCCAGCGATCCCTATTACAACGACGGCTTCATCCCCACGGTGAAGCAACTGGTCGAACGGATTGCCACCGGTTATTGACCGGGTGCACCGTTCGACGCAAAGGCCGCCGGCGGGAGACTGCCGGTGGCCTTTGCATTTCGCCGAAATGGTTGACGCCGGTGCGACAATGACTTGCACCGCCTTTCCGAATGGTTTTACAGTTGAACGGACTGCGGCCTAGTGCCGCGGCACTGTCTCGGACCTTGTGTCCGCTCCTGATGCCGACAGTACGGGGGCATTGCCCATGATGACCGCCGAACGCCCCTTCAAGCGAGCCCTCGATCGGCTGAACGGTGTGGGGCTGCGCCCGACCCGTCAGCGCCTCGGCCTCGCCCGGCTGCTGTTCGAAGGCTGCGACCGGCACGTCACCGCGGAGCAACTGCATGGAGAGGCTTTGTCCGCCGACATGCCCGTGTCGTTGGCCACCGTCTACAACACGCTGAACCAGTTCACCGCCGCTGGCCTGCTGCGCGAGGTGGTGGTGGAGGCGGGCAAGTCCTACTTCGACACCAACACCAGCGACCATCACCATTTCTTCGTCGAATCCACCGGCCGGCTGGAGGACATTCCCGCCGACCGGCTGACGGTGCAGAACCTGCCGGCGGCTCCCGCCGGCACCCGCGTCGCCCGAGTCGACGTGATCGTGCGCCTGATCGAGGACGCCTGATTTCGTTCCGCGCTCAGCTCCCGTCGGCTGGCGTCGTCTCGGTAGAGGCGGGCCTGCGGTCAACGAAGGGCCAGCGGATGAAGGCGAAGGTCCAGACTGCCAGGATGTTGAGGTAAGGGAACAGCAGCAGCAGGATCCACAGTGGGCTGCGTCCGGCCTTGGCCAGAACCCAGCCACCGGCGATCAGCATGTACGTCGTGACGACCGATCCGATCAGCAGTTCCCAGAAGCCCAGATGGATGATGGACTCGGTCATGCCGTCCTCCGTGCCTTGACCTTGCGTGTCTGACGCGCCGGCAGAACCGGCCAGCGGCTGTGCGCCATCACACCGATGGGGACCACGTGACCGAGCGGCACCAGCGAGAACAGGGCCCACAGCGGCGAGAATCCGGCCCGCCGCAGGATGCGCGACATCGGCCAGACGATGGCGACCTGGAACAGCATCAGCCCCAGGAGCGGTCCTTGAGACAGGGTATCGATTAAATCCTGCGGCATGCCGGTCCGGACCTTCCTCCACATCGTCGCGGGGCAGAGAAGCGCGGGTGGACGGCTTTGTCGAGCCAAACTTTTCCCGCGGCGGAAGAGGGGCCGCCGCCTCCCCGGTCCGACCCGATTCAGGAGTATGCGAACGTGAAAAGGTTCATTCCGGCATGCTACAGTTTGCCACGTCCGGCCAAAGCGGCTTGACGCATTCCCGGAATTCAGCTGCGGCGGGCCATTTCCTTTGACGGATCTCTCCGAACCGGACGATGGCGCACACAAAAGATGGTGGCGCTTATCCTCCCTGCCGCCCGTCGCCGCGATCCGCATCGGCCTGTTGGTGGCGGTGATCGCCGGCTTCTGGCTGGTGGCCTATGCCGACCTCGAACGCGCTCGGGACAGGGCGATCCAGGACGGGCTGCGCCAGACCGCCAATCTGTCCAGCCTGCTGGAAGAGGATGCCCGCCGCGCCATGGTCGTGGCCGGCCATGCCCTTCATGCGATGGCGGAGGGCGGGCGGATCCCCGACCACCTCCTGGACGACACGGCTGAGGCGCCGGGTATGGACGGCGGTCCGGGGCAGGCTTTGCGAACCTTGCTGATCTTGGAGCGCGACGGGAGGGTGCGGCAGACAGCCGGCATGAACGGCTCCGCGTCAGCGGCGGAATCCTTGCTGGCCGATGCCGCGCGCGCCGGAGCGGGAGGATTGATAAGGCCCTACCGTGAAGCAGGAGGCGGCTGGCGCAGCGCCATGGTCCGGCCACTGGCCGATGGAAGCGGCGTGGCGGTGGCGGTGCTCGATCTCGACCGTTTCGCCCGGCTCTATGCGACCCAGGATATCGGACCGCTCAGCATCATCCTGTTCTATGGCGAAGACGGGGTGGTTCTGGCCTATTCGCGGGCCGGCCTGCGTCTGGACCAGGACCGTGCCGCCTTTGCCGCGATCCTGCCTCGTCTGCCCGCCGGGGAGGCCGCACGCACGCTGTCCGGTTTCGATCCGGCGGAGGGGCGGGACCGCATCGGAACGGTCCGGCGCGTGGCGGGGTTGCCGCTTTACGTCTATGTCCGCATCAGAACCGACGACGTACTGGCTGGCTGGTACGACGACCGCTGGAAGCGCATTCTGGAAACCGCGGCGGTGTCGGTGGTGATGACGCTGCTGGCTCTGCTGGCGCTGCGTCAGCTCGGACGGCTCGAGACGACGACGCAGGCATTGCGGGCCAGCGAACGGCGATCGCAAGCGCTGTTCGACAGCAGTTTCCAGATCATGGGCCTGCTGTCTCCCGACGGCCGGGTGCTGGCGCTCAATCGGCCGGCCTGCGCCCTGGCCGGCCTGCCGATCGAGGCGTTGGTCGGGCACCGTGCCTGGGAGTTCCGCGGCTGGGCCCGCACGGACGAACTGGCCGAAGCCTTTCGCCAGTCCATCGAAAAGGCCGCTTCGGGACGCCTCGTCCGCTATGAGACCGACGTGGTCGCCGACGGCGTCACCCGGGTGATGGACGTGACGATCAAGCCAGTGTTCGATGATCGGGGGACCGTGACGGTGCTGGTGGTCGAGGCGCGTGACATCACCGAGCGGGTCGAGGCGGCCGAACGGCTCGCCACCGCGCTCGACCAGGCGGAGGCCGCCAACCGTGCCAAGAGCGCCTTTCTGGCGACCATGAGCCATGAGCTGCGCACGCCGCTGAACGCCATCATCGGCTTTTCGGACATCATGCTGCATGAGCTGTTCGGCCCGCTGGGCAGTCCGCGTTATCGCGACTATGCCCGCCATGTGCAGAACAGCGGTCGCCACCTGCTCGACCTCATCAACGACGTCCTCGACATGTCGAAGCTGGAGGCCGGGCGTTACACGCTGGATGAGAGTTGGCTGGAGCCGCTCATCGCCATCGAGAATTGCCGTGCGCTGGCCGCGGTGCCGGCCGATGCCGGCGGGGTTGTGCTGACGGTCGATTGCCCCTCAGGCCTGCCCGACCTGCTGGCCGACGAACGGGCGTTGCGGCAGGTGTTGCTGAACCTGTTGTCGAATGCGGTAAAATTCACCCCGCAGGGCGGCCGGGTGACGGTAAGCGCGGTGCAGGAAGCCGGCGGCGGGATCGCCATCACCGTGCGCGACACCGGCATCGGCATCGCCGCCGACGCGCTGGCCCGAATCCTGGAACCCTTCCAGCAGGCCGACAGCAGCATTTCCGGCCGGTTTGGCGGCACCGGGCTGGGCCTGTCGATCTGCCGCGACCTGATGGCCCTGCATGACGGCAGCCTGTCCGTCGACAGCGAACCGGGCCGCGGTACCGCCGTCACCATCCATTTTCCCGCTGCCCGTACCGGCCGGCCGGTTGCGGCAGACGGCTTGCCGGCGTAAGCCTTGTCGGCGGTAGGACGGATCGAAAGGCGCAGGAGATGATCGGGAATGACGGGAAGCCGGTGTCCAAGGAGGAGTTGCGCAAGCACATCGCCGCCTACAACGGCCAGTCGCGCGGTTCCAAGGAATTCGCGGCGATCCCCCGCGCGCTGGTGACCATCCTGGATGGGCTGAAGCCGGGAAAGACCAGATATGTCAAATGCCTGGACGGTCAGGTGCAACTGTCCCGCCGCAAGGACAACAGCGTTTCGGCGGGGTGAAAAAGGGGAACGCCCTTCCCCCGGGGATGGGAAAGGGCGCCGTCCGCCGAAGGGTCGGATTGTCAGTGCTTTGCCGCAGCCGCGGCGCCGATGCCGGTCTGCGAGCGGACGAACTGGTCCTCGAAGGCCTCGCGCTCGGCACGGGCGGCAGCGCTGCCGTCCAGCTTCGACACGACGATGGTGACGATGAAGGCCAGCGTCATCGAGAACAGGGCCGGCTGCTCGTAGGGGAAGATGGGCGCCGGGTTGTTCAGCACCACGACCCACACCGCGTTCGACAGGACCACCAGCGTGACCGCGGAGATCAGGCCGGCGATGCCGCCCGCCAGCGCGCCGCGGGTGGTCAGCCCTTTCCAGTACATTGACAGGATCAGCACCGGGAAGTTCACCGACGCCGCGACGCCGAAGGTCAGGCCGACCAGGAAGGCGACGTTCTGCTTCTCGAAGGCGATGCCCAGCACGACGGCCAGCACGCCCAGGACCAGCGACGCGATCTTGGAGACGCGCATCTCCTCGCGTTCCGTCACCTCGCCCTTGCGGATGACGCGGGCATAGAGGTCGTGGGCGATGGCGGACGCACCGGCCAGCGCCAGCCCCGACACCACCGCCAGGATGGTGGCGAAGGCGACCGCCGACAGGAAGCCCAGGAACAGGTCGCCCCCCAGCGCCTTGGCCAGATGCATCACCGGCATGTTGCCGCCGCCGATCAGCTTGCCGCCGACCTTGCCCCCTTCGAAGAATTGCGGGTCGGTGCCGACGATGGTGATCGCCGCCATGCCGAGGATGCAGACGAGCAGGAAGAAGAAGCCGATGAAACCGGAGGCGTAGAAGACCGACTTGCGGGCCTCGCGTGCGTTGGGGACGGTGAAGAAGCGCATCATGATGTGCGGCAGGGCGGCCGTGCCGAACAGCAGGCCCAGCGACAGCGAGACCGCCGACACCGGGTCGGCCAGCAGCGTGCCCGGCCCCATGATCTTCACGCCGTCCTTGTGCGAGGAGATGGCGCTCCTGGCGATGGCCTCCAGGCTGAAGCCGAAGTGCTTCAGCGCCAGGAACGTCAGCACGACGCCGCCGCCCAGCAGCAGCACCGCCTTGATGATCTGCACCCAGGTGGTGGCGATCATGCCGCCGAAGGTGACGTAGACCACCATCAGCACGCCGACCACGATCACCGCGACGTTGTAGTCCAGCCCGAACAGCAGCTTGATCAGTTGGCCGGCGCCGACCATCTGGACGATCAGGTAGAAGCACACCACGGTCAGCGAGCCGATGGCCGCGAAGGTACGGATCTTACCCTGGTCCAGCCGGTATGAGGCGATGTCGGCGAAGGTGAAGTGGCCGAGGTTGCGCAGCCGTTCCGCCAGCAGGAACAGGATGATCGGCCAGCCGACGAAGAAGCTGATGGTATAGACGAAGCCGTCATAGCCCTTGGCGAACACCAGGCTCGACAGGCCCAGCAGCGTTGCCGCCGACATATAGTCGCCGGCGATCGCCAGGCCGTTCTGGAAGCCGGTGATGCCGCCGCCCGCGGTGTAGAAGTCGGAGGTGGAGCGGGTGCGGCTGGCCGCCCAATAGGTGATGCCCAGCGTCATCACCACGAAGGCGATGAACATGCCGATGGCCGATAGGTTGACCGGTTGCTTTTCAACCTGCCCGACGTCGCCGGCAGCCAGTGCCGGCAGGGCGAACAGGGAGGCGGCAGCCACGACAAGGAGAATCCGGCGGGTGGTCATTGCAGCGTCTCCCGCGTGATCTCGTCGGTCAGCTCCTGGAAGCGGCCGTTGGCGAAATGGGAATAGACGCCGGTCAGCAGCCAGGACAGGATGATGATCCCGGCCCCGATGGGAAAGCCGACGCTGAGCGACGAGTCGTCGGACAGCGGCGTCTGCAGCAGGCCGGGCGCGAAGGCGACCACCATCATGAAGCTGTAGTACCCGACCAGCACCACGGCCGACAGGATCAGGGCGAGCCGGCTGCGTTGGCGCACCAGCTCTTGGAATTTGGGGTTCCGGCGGACCCTCTCGTAAACCGGATTGTGGGCAGGGGAGTGCATGTTTCCTCCGGACGCTGGACGTCCTTGTTATGCCTTGGGTGATGCCCTGGCTGGGCTTATGGTCTTTCACCTAACAAAACACTGTTTCGGGATTTTCCCGGAAATATGACGAATTGTTTCAGTGCGATTTCGGTAACAATCCCACGCGATTCGCGTTGAGCCATGGCGGAGAAGCTGGGATGATGACCCTTTCCCCGATCCTTCATCCGCCGCTCCGCCCGGAAATGATCCGCTCGCCCCTGTTCCTTCGACTGTTCTCGGCGATCCTGATTTCGCTCGGGCTGTTCTCCGCGGCGGCCTATGTCTTCTCGGTTCCCTTCATCGAGGAGAAGGCCTACGAGATCGAACGCGACGCCAGCCGCACCATCCTCGACAACGTGTTCGAACTGGTCAGCCGCATTCGCGGCGGTCTGGAGGAACAGCGTGTGGCGACGGTGGACTCCTACAAGACCCGCCTGCGGGACGTGCTGGAATTGGCGATCGGCTATATCGAGCACGTCTATGCCCGTGCCGACCGCGGTGAAATCACCATGGAGCAGGCGCGGCGCGAGGCGATGGAGGGGCTTCAGGCCTTCCGCTACGGCAATGGCGACTATGTCTGGGCGACCGACTACGACTCGGTGATCCTGTCCCACCCCTCGCCCGATTATCAGGGGCGGCAGGCGTCCGACCTGCGCGACAATCTGGGCCGACACATCCTGCCCACCATCATCGCCACCGCCAAGCGTGAGGGGGAAGGGTTCCAAACCTATCCGTGGTGGCGGCCGAACGGGGACGAGCGGGCACCGAAGCTCAGCTTCTTCAAGGATTTGCCCAAGCGCGGGATCATCGTCGGCACCGGCGCCTATCTGGCCGACGTCGACGCCGAGGTGGAGCGGCGCAAGGCCGAAGCCATCGACGATTTGCGCCAAGCCCTGCGCAAGCTGCGCATCGCCCGCACCGGCTATCTGTACATCTTCGATTCGGCGAACCGGATGATCATCCATCCGAACGCGAACATCGAGGGCACGGCCTTCGGCGACCGGCTCAACCCGGCCAGCGGGCGCCCGATCGCCGAGGATCTGAAGGCCGCGGCGGCCAATGGGGTTCCGCTGACCTATCTGTGGGACAAGCCCGACGACCCCGGCAACTATGCGTACGAGAAGATCAGCTGGGTCCGGCATTTCGAGGGGTTCGACTGGTACATCGCCTCGTCGGTCTATGTCGAGGAGCTGCGGCGGTCGTCGGTGGTGCTGGGAAACCGCATCCTCGCCATCGGCATGGTGCTGATGGCGGCCGGCAGCCTGCTGGGCTACATCGCGGTCGGGCGATTGGTCCGGCCGTTGCGCCGGCTGGCCGACACCGCGGTGCAGGTGAAGACCGGCGACCTCGACGCCCGGAGCGGCATCCGCCGTGGCGACGAGATCGGACTGCTCGCCGCCGCCTTCGACGGCATGGTCCGGCAGCTGCGCGACACCGTCGCCACGCTGGACAGCCGGGTGCGCGACCGCACGGCGGCCTTGGCGGAGGCGGAGACCCGGCAGCGCGTGATCCTCGACGCCATCCCCGCTTGTATCGCCGAGTTGGACCGCGACGGCCGATTGACCTTCGCCAACCTGCGCTGGGCCGAACTGGTCGGCCGCGACAAGGCTGAGGTGATCGGCCGCGAGCTTGCCGCCATCGTCGGCCGCCGGGCGATGACGGCACTCGGCCCCCATCTCGACCGCTGCCTATCGGGAGAGGTGGTGACATTCGAATACGCATTCCCGCGCGACGGCCACGACATGGTGACCAAGACCACGCTGATCCCCCATCGCGGCGAGGGGCGGGCGGAGGATGGCGCAGTCACCGGCCTGTTCGTGCTGACCCTGGACATCACCGACGAGAAGCGGACCGAACGCCAACTGGTGGAGGCGCAGCGGCTGAAGGCGGTCGGCCAGCTGTCCGGCGGGCTGGCACACGACTTCAACAATCTGCTGTCGATCATCATCGGCAATTTGTCGGCGGCGCGCGACCGCTATGCCGAGGTGGAGGGGCTGGACGCCTATCTGGAGCCTGCCCAGCGCGCCGGCCGCCGCGGTGCCGACATCACGGCCCGGCTGCTCGCCTTCTCCCGCCAGCAGCCGCTGAAGCCGGAGCCGGTCGAGTTGCGCGGCCTATTGCGCGACATGGCGGTGCTGCTGCGCCGGTCCTTCCCCAGTTCCATCGCCATCGGCGTGCCCGAAGAGGGGCGCGAATGCTGGACCATTGCCGACCAGACCCAGCTGGAGAATGCGCTGGTCAACCTTTCCATCAATGCGCGCGACTCCATGCCCGGCGGCGGCCGGCTCGACATCGCGGTCGGCATCCGCAAGCTGGTGGGCGACCAATCCTTCGACGAGCCGGTCCGCCCGGACGATTACCTGGAAATCCGCGTCAGCGACACCGGCTGCGGCTTCACCCCGGAGGCGCTGGCCCGCGCGGTGGAGCCTTTCTTCACGACTAAGTCCTTGGGATCGGGGCTTGGGCTGTCGATGGTCTATGGTTTCGTCAAACAGTCGCACGGCTATCTGCGCATCGACAGCCGGCCGGGAGACGGGACTGTCGTCACTCTGCTGCTGCCGCGTGCCGAACCGGTGCCCCGCCTGCAGGATACCGGCCCGGCGGAGGCCGAACCGCCTTCAGGCGGTTGGTCCGGCCAGTTGGCGCTGGTGGCGGAGGACAATGACGATGTCCGGCAGGTGATGCGCCAGCAGTTGGTCGACCTCGGCTTCTCGGTGGTCGAGGCCGCGAGCGGTGACGAGGCGGCGGAGTTGGTGGAACAGATCGACGGGCTGTCCCTGCTGGTCTCCGACATCGTCATGCCGGGCCTGTCGGGGGTGGAGTTGGCGCGGCGCGCCCGGTCGCTGCGCCCGGCCATGCGGGTGGTCCTGGTCAGTGGTTTCGCCGTGGAATATGGCGACGTTCCCGCCGATGCCGCCATACTGCGCAAGCCATGGGACAAGCGGGACTTGGTGGCGGCCATCGGCCACGCCGCCGAACCGGCGCCCGCCTGATATCGTCGGGCCAAGAGGACGCACCTGGGAAAACAGGGCGACGCGTGCTGAGGGGAAACGCGCATGGGACAGAAGAAGCGCATCTATGTGATCGAGGACGAGGCCGACATCCGCCGTCTGGTGACGGAGGTGCTGGAGAGCTACGGCTATCAGGTGACCGGCTGGGCCAGTGGGCGCGAGGCACGGGCGGCCATCCAGCGCCAAGCCCCCGACCTGTGTCTGGTGGATCTTGGTCTGCCGGATATGGACGGGCTGACCCTGGTGCGCGAGTTGTGGGAGGATGTGCGTTTCGGCGTCATCATCCTGTCCGGGCGCGGCGGGACCTCCGACCGTGTGCTCGGGCTGGAACTGGGAGCCGACGACTATATCGTCAAGCCCTTCGAGCCGCGGGAACTGGTTGCCCGGGTCAACAGCGCCATTCGCCGCCGCGAACAGCTGTCCAGCGCGACGGCGACCGCGGAGACCGCCCGGGCGCGTTTCGGCCCCTGGGTCTTCGACCTCGGCAACCTGACGCTGACCGCCGACGACGGTCGCCAGGAAAGCCTGACCGCGGCGGAGGCTTCGCTTCTGCTGATGCTGCTGAAGGCGCCCAAGCGCGTGCTGTCGCGCGAGCATCTTCAGGGTCCGGACCAGGACCGCGACGATTTCCCCTATGACCGCAGCATCGACGTTCGCGTCTCGCGCATCCGCAAGAAGATCGAGGAAGATCCGCGCGCGCCGCGGCTGATCAAGACGGTTTACGGCGCCGGATACCTGTTTGCCGGCGACGTGACGTGGGTGCGGTGACCGCCGCCGGGGAAAAAAGGGGAGGCGGCACCACGCCCGCGTCCCGACGGCGCCGATAACAATTGGTCATAATCCTGAGAAACTTGCGCAAAGCTGATCCGGTAAAGGCTGTTTCCAATACCGCAGCGCCTATTGCCGGCGCACAACAAAGAACTCTAGGGAGAACGGTCCGATGAGTGACTCTGCCGTCGCGGTCAATCCGTATGACCTCAACCTCGACCGCAACCCCGCCAACTTCGTCGCGTTGACGCCGCTGACCTTTCTGGAGCGTGCCGCTTCCGTCTGGCCGGACCGGCTCGCCGTCGTCCATGGCGGGGTCCGCCGGACCTGGGCCGAGACCTTCGGCCGCGTGCGCCGTCTGGCTGCGGCCCTGGTGACGCTGGGCATCGGCACGGGCGACACCGTCGCCATGCTGGCCGCCAACACGCCGGAACTGTTCGAGGCGCATTTCGGCGTGCCGCTGGCCGGTGCCGTCCTGAACGCCGTCAATACCCGCCTGGACGCCGAGGCCATCGCCTTCATCCTGAAGCATGGCGAGGCGAAGATCCTGATCGTCGACCGCGAGTTCTCCGGCGTGGCCAAGAAGGCGTTGGCGCTGCTCGATGCGCCGATCCCGGTGGTGGACATCGACGACCCGAGCTACACCGGCGGCGAACTGATCGGCGACCGCGACTATGAGGCCTTCATCGGCGACGTCGGGGCCGAACATGCCTGGAGCTTGCCGGCCGACGAGTGGCAGGCCATCGCGCTGAACTACACCTCCGGCACCACCGGTAACCCGAAGGGCGTCGTCTATCACCATCGCGGCGCCTATCTGAACGCGGTGTCGAACGCGCTGTCCTGGAACATGGGCGACGCGCCCGTGTATCTGTGGACGCTGCCGATGTTTCACTGCAACGGCTGGTGCTTCCCCTGGACCATCGCGGTCGCCGCCGGCACCGCCGTCTGCCTGCGTCAGGTCCGACCCGACACCGTGCTGTCGCTGATCCGCGACGAGAAGGTGACCAATTTCTGCGGCGCGCCGATCGTGCTGAACATGCTGAACAATGCGCCTGCCGAGTTGAAGCAGGGCATCGAGCAGAGGGTGAAGGTGATGGTCGCCGGCGCCGCCCCACCCGCCGCCGTCATCGCCGGGATGGAGCGCATGGGCTGGGACGTCACTCATGTCTACGGCCTGACCGAATGCTACGGCCCGACCGTGGTCTGCGTCTGGCACGACCGCTGGGACGGGCTGTCGCTGGACGAGAAGGCAGCGATCAAGGCCCGCCAAGGCGTGCGCGGCCCGATGCTGGAGGCGGTGATCGTCGCCGATCCGGTCACGCTGGAGCCGGTGCCGAAAGACGGCCGCAGCATGGGCGAGATCATGATGCGCGGCAACAACGTCATGAAGGGCTACCTGAAGAACCCGAAGGCGACGGAAGAGGCCTTCGCCGGCGGCTGGTTCCACACCGGCGACCTCGCCGTCTGGCATGAGGACGGCTATGTCGAGATCAAGGACCGGTCGAAGGACATCATCATTTCCGGCGGCGAGAACATCTCCTCCATCGAGGTGGAGGATGTCCTCTACAAGCATCCCGACGTGCTGGAGGCCGCGGTCGTCGCCCGCCATGACGAGAAGTGGGGCGAGACGCCCTGTGCCTTCGTCACCCTGAAGGACGGAGCCACTGCGACCGAGGCCAACATCATCGCCTTCTGCCGGTCGCACATGGCCCATTTCAAGTGCCCGCGCACGGTGGTGTTCGGTCCGCTGCCGAAGACCTCCACCGGCAAGATCCAGAAATACGTCCTGCGCAAGCAGACCGAGGGGCTGTAACAGCCTCGGCCGCCACCCCCGGCCCTAACCCGCCCCCGCTGGGCGGGGGAGGGAACCACCGCCGCTCTTCTGCGAAACTTCCGCAAGCGTCCTGCCCCCTCTCCCGCGAAGCGGGGGAGGGATGGGGTGGGGGCAAACGCCCCGCCATGCCCGCACGCCGCCCATTTTCCAAGGGACCCGCGCCATGAAGATCCTCTGCGCCGTGAAGCGCGTCGTCGACTACAACGTCAAGATCCGGGTGAAGACCGACCAGTCCGGTGTCGAGACGTCCAACGTGAAGTTCTCGATGAACCCCTTCGACGAGATCGCCGTCGAGGAAGCCGTCCGCCTGAAGGAGGCCGGTGCCGCGACCGAGATCGTCGTGGTCTCCATCGGCCCGGCCCAGGCGCAGGAAACGCTGCGCACCGCGCTGGCCATGGGCGCCGACCGCGCCATCCTGGTGCAGACCGACGGGGCGACCGAACCGCTGGCCGTCGCCAAGGTCCTGAAGGCCCTGGTCGAGAAGGAAGCGCCGGGGATGGTGATCCTCGGCAAGCAGGCGATCGACGACGACTGCAACCAGACCGGCCAGATGCTGGCGGCTCTGCTCGGCTGGGCCCAGGGCACCTTCGCCTCGAAGGTCGTCGCCGGCGACGGCAAGGTCGCGGTGACGCGCGAGATCGACGGCGGGCTCGAAGTCGTGTCGCTGACGCTGCCGGCGGTGGTGACGGCCGACCTGCGTCTCAACGAGCCGCGCTATGCCTCGCTGCCCAACATCATGAAGGCGAAGAAGAAGCCGTTGGAGACCGTCACGCCGGACGCGCTCGGTGTCGACGTCACGCCGCGGCTGAAGACGCTGAAGGTTGCGGAGCCGCCGAAGCGTGAGGCCGGCATCAAGGTGCCGGACGTCGCCGTGCTGGTGGACAAGCTGAAGAACGAGGCGCGGGTGATCTGACGAAGCGCCGGTCCGCGCCTGTACTCTCCACACTCCGCCCGACAGAGGACTCCGTCATGCCCATCCTGATCCTCGCCGACCACGACAACGCCAGCCTCAAGCCCGCCACGGCCCATACGGTGACCGCCGCCACCAAACTTGGCACCGACATCCATGTCCTGGTCGCCGGCCGCGGCGCCACCCCCGCTGCCGAAGAGGCCGCCAAGCTTGCTGGCGTCGCCAAGGTGCTGCTCGCCGACGATGCATCCTACGAGCATGCCCTGGCGGAGCCGGTCGCCGCCCTGCTGGTGTCGCTCGCCCCCGGCTACAGCCATATCCTCGCCGCCGCCACCTCGGTGGGCAAGAACGTGCTGCCGCGCGTCGCGGCGCTGCTCGACGTGGCGATGATCTCCGAGATCACCGCCGTGGTCTCCGCCGACAGCTTCGAGCGGCCGATCTACGCCGGCAATGCCATCGCTACCGTGCAGTCGGCCGACCCGGTCAAAATCGTCACCATTCGCACCACCGCCTTCGAGGCCGCCGCCGCCGGCAACTGCGCCGCGGTCGAGAGCGTCACCACTCCGGCCGCCCCTGGACCGTCGAGCTTCGTCTCGGCCGAACTGACCAAGTCGGAGCGTCCCGAGCTGACCGCCGCCCGCATCGTCATCTCCGGCGGCCGCGGCATGCAGTCGGGCGAGAATTTCCCGTTGCTGGAGGCGCTGGCCGACAAGCTGGGCGCCGCGGTGGGCGCCAGCCGCGCCGCCGTGGACGCGGGGTTCGTGCCGAACGATTACCAGGTCGGACAGACCGGCAAGATCGTGGCGCCGGAGCTCTATATCGCCGTCGGCATCTCCGGTGCGATCCAGCACCTCGCCGGCATGAAGGACAGCAAGGTCATCGTCGCGATCAACAAGGACGAGGAGGCGCCGATCTTCCAGGTCGCCGATTACGGCCTCGTCGCCGACCTGTTCAAGGCGCTGCCCGAGTTGCAGCAGGCCGTCTGACACCGTTCATCCCCTCCGTTCCCCGAAGAGGTCCCCCATGACCGCCGCGACCCCCTACACCCCGCCGCAGAAAGAGATCCGCTTCGTCCTCGACCACCTCGCCGGCATGGCCGATGTGGCCGCGCTGCCGGGCTTCGAGGATGCGAGCCCCGACATGGTGGACAGCATCCTGGGTGAGGCGGCGAAGATCGCCGAGAACGTCCTGGCGCCGCTGAACCGGATCGGTGACATACAGGGCGCCAAGCTCGGCACCGATGGCGTCGCCCACACGGCGGAAGGCTGGGGTGTGGCGTGGCAGGCGCTGGTGGAGGGCGGCTGGAACGGGCTGCCCTTCGACCCGGCGCACGGTGGCATGGGACTGCCGAACCTGCTGAACACCGCGGTGCAGGAGATGTGGCATTCCGCCAACATGGCCTTCGCGCTCTGCCCGATGCTGACGCAGGGGGCGGTGAACGCGGTTCAGCTCTATGGCTCGGAGGCGCTGAAGGACCTCTATTTGCCCCGGATGATCTCGGGCGAGTGGACCGGCACCATGAACATCACCGAGCCGCAGGCGGGCAGCGACCTCGCCGCGACGCGGTCGCGGGCGGTGCCGAACGGCGACCATTACCTCGTCACCGGGCAGAAGATCTTCATCACCTACGGCGACCATGACCTGACGGAGAACATCGTCCATCTGGTGCTGGCCCGCCTGCCCGATGCGCCTGCGGGCGTGAAGGGCATCAGCCTGTTCGTGGTGCCGAAGTTCCTGGTCGAGCCCGACGGCAGCCTGGGCGCCCGCAACCAGGTGAAGTGCGTGTCGCTGGAGCACAAGCTGGGCATCCACGGCAGCCCGACCGCCGTGCTGTCCTTCGGCGACGAGGGCGGAGCGGCCGGCTTCCTGGTCGGCGAGCCGAACCGTGGCCTGGAATACATGTTCACGATGATGAACCACGCCCGGCTGAACGTCGCCATGCAGGGTCTGGCGATCGCCGAGCGCGCCTATCAGCAGGCTTTGGCTTATGCCCGCGACCGCGTGCAGGGCAAGCCGCTGGGCTGGAGCGAGGGCCAGTCCAAGGGCATCGTCAACCATCCCGACGTCCGCCGCCTGCTGATGGGCATGAAGGCGCGGATCGAGGCGATGCGCGGCATCCTCTACACCGCCGCCGCCGCCGTCGACGTTGCGCACCACCATGCCGATGAAGCCGCCCGCGACCGCGCAGCCCTGCTGGTCGACCTGCTGACACCCATCGCCAAGGGCTGGTGCACCGAGACCGGCCAGCAGCTGGCCTCGGACAGCGTGCAAGTCCATGGCGGCATGGGTTTCATCGAGGAAACCGGCGCCGCCCAGCACCTGCGCGATGCCCGCATCACCACGATCTACGAGGGCACCACCGCCATCCAGGCCAACGACCTGATCAACCGCAAGATCCTGCGTGACGGCGGGGTAACGGCCAACAGGCTGCTGGACGAGATCGCGGCGCTGGGCGGCGAGCTGTCCGGCCATGCCGACGATGCACTGCGCGTCACCGGTGCCGAACTGGTCAGCGCGGTCCATGAGGCTAGGCAGGCGATTGCCTGGGTGCTGACCGCGGCGAAGCAGGACCCGCGCCTGCCGGCCGCGGCATCGGTCACGCTGCTGGAACTGATGGGCGTGGTCGCCGGCGGCTGGCAGCTTGCCCGTGCCGCCAAGGTGGCGGTGGGGCGGCTGGCGGAGGGCGATGCCGACACCGCCTTCCTGTCGGCCAAACCGCTGACCGCCCACTTCTATGCCACCCATGTACTGCCGAAGGCGGCGGCGCTGCGGGCGACCGTGATCAACGGCTCCGCGAGCGTGATGGCGTTGAGCGAGGAGCAACTGTTCGGCGCGGCTTGACGGGGCCGCGTCCACGGGCCGGTGCCGGGGCCTTTGGCCCCGCAGTGGGTGTCGCGGGCGGTTGGGGGACCTCCCGCCACTGCCCCGGCGCCAGCCCGTCCAATGTCCAGTCGCCGATGGCCCAGCGGATCAGCCGCAGGGTGGGAAAGCCGACCGCCGCGGTCATGCGGCGGACCTGCCGGTTGCGTCCCTCGCGGATGGTGAGCGCGATCCAACTGGTGGGGATGGCGGCGCGGTAGCGCACCGGCGGGTCGCGCGGCCACAGCGACTCGGGTTCCTCCATCCGCCGCACCTCGGTCGGCAGGGTGGGGCCGTCCTTCAGCGTCACGCCGCGGCGCAGCGCCTCCAGCGCCTCGTCGGTCGGCACGCCTTCCACCTGCACCCAATAGGTCTTGGGCATCTTGTTGGCGGGCGAGGCGATGCGGGCGATCAGGGGACCGTCGTCGCTCAGCGCCAGCAGCCCCTCGCTGTCGCGGTCGAGCCGGCCGGCGGCATAGACCCCCTTCACCGGAACCAGCTCCGCCAGAGTCGGGCGGCCCTGGTCGTCGGTGAATTGCGGCAGCACGCCATAGGGCTTGTTCAGCAGGATCAGGCGTGGCACTGGCTTGCTTCCTTGCGGAGTTCGGGAAAGGCGCTATCGTTCGCACCCCAACATTGATCTAGATAGCAGGGGTTCGGCCGTGACGCTTCTGTTCTGCTCCGCCAGCGACAGCGCCGAGGATTGGCGCCGGGAAATCGCCCGCCATCTTCCTGGGCTGGAGATGCGCGTCTGGCCCGAGACCGGCGATGTCGCCGACATCGAGGTGGCGGTGGTGTGGAAGCCGCCGGCCGGCATGCTGGCGACCCTGCCCAACCTGAAGCTGATCGTGTCGCTGGGCGCCGGGGTGGAGCCGATCCTACAGGACCCGACCCTGCCGGACGTGCCGCTGGTGCGTATGGTGTCGGACGGTCTGACGGTCGACATGGCCGGCTATGTGGTCTTCCAGGTTCTGTACTGGCACCGGTTGATGAACGACTATGCCGCCCTCCAGGCCGAGGCGCGGTGGGAGCAATTGGACCATCGCCCGGCCTCCGAGGTGACCGTCGGCTTCCTGGGCATGGGTGAATTGGGAGCGGCTTCGGCCCGCACGCTGAGGACGCTGGAGTACCGGCTGATGGGCTGGAGCCGCAGCCCCAAGAGCATCGAGGGGGTGGAGAGCTTCTCCGGTCCCGACGGGCTGGCGGCGATGCTGCCGCACTGCGATGTCCTGGTCTGCCTGCTGCCGCTGACCGACGAAACCCGCGGCATCATGAGTGGGGCGCTGTTCGCCGCCCTGCCCAAGGGGGCTGTGGTCATCAATGCCGCGCGTGGCGGCCATCTGGTCGAATCCGACCTGCTCGGCGCGCTAGAAAGCGGCCATCTGCACGGCGCCAGCCTTGACGTCTTCGCGACGGAGCCACTGCCGGCGGACCATCCGCTCTGGCGCCATCCGCGGGTCCGCGTCACTCCCCATGTCGCCGGGGTCACCCACCCGTCGCGCTGCGCCGATCAGGTGGCCACCGCGGTGAAGGCGCTCCGCGAAGGCCGGCCGCTGCCCAATCTGGTGGACCGCAGCCGGGGCTATTGAGCCTCACAGCATCTGGAGCGCGATCACCGCCAGCAGGGCCGCGATCACCCACAGGGCGGCGCGGTCCGAGCGGCGGCGGGTTTCCCAGCCGTTCAGCATCTGGCGGACGGTCTGCGGGTGCAGGCGCACCCCCCCCTCCGCCATGTCGCGGGTGACCCGCTCCGCCTCGCTGACCAGGGCGGGGATGCGGCGGACGGTGGACAGGATGGCGCCGGCATCGTTGATGAACTGCGCCTCCGGCCCGCGATTCTCGCGCATCCACTCCTCGATCAGCGGCCGGGCCAACTCCCACATGTTGATGTTGGGGTTCAGCAGCCGGCCGACGCCCTCGGCCGTCAGCATGCTCTTCTGCAGGAGCAGCAGCTGCGGCTGGGTCTCCATCTCGAACTGTTCGGTGACGGCGAACAACTGGGCCAGCAGCCGGCCGACCGAGATGTCGGCAAGCGGCTTGTTCTGCAACGGCTCGCCGATGGCGCGGCAGGCCTGGGTGAAGATCTCGATCGACTGGTGGCGCGGGACGTAGCCGGCCTCGAAATGCACGACGGCGACGCGGCGGTAGTCGCCGGTCAGGAAGCCGATCAGCATGTCGGCGAGGTAATAGCGGGTCTCGCGGTCCAGCCGGCCCATGATGCCGAAATCGACGGCGGTGATGGTGCCCTGTTCGTTGATGAACAGGTTGCCGGGATGCAGGTCGGCGTGGAAGAAGCCGTCGCGGAAGACCTGGTTGAAGAAGCTGGCCGAGGCCATCGCCAGGATCTCGTCGCGGTCGAAACCGGCGGCGGAGATGCGGGCCGGCTCGTCGACCTTGAAGCCGCGGATGCGCTCCAGCGTCAGCACCCGGCCGCCGGTGCGCTCCCAATCGACCTTCGGCACGTTGAAGGTGTCGTCGTCCTTGAAGTTCGACGCCAGCTCCGACGCGGCGGCCGCCTCCATGCGCAAATCCATCTCCAGCCGCGAGGTGCGGGCGAAGGTGTCGACGATTTCGGTCAGACGCAGCCGCTTCAGCCTGGGCAGGACCCATTGGGCGAGCGCCGCCAGCCGGTAGAACAGGTCGATGTCGCGCTCGAAGGCCTGCTCGATGCCCGGACGCAGCACCTTGACCGCCACCTCCTGCCCATCGGCGGTGACGGCGAAATGGACCTGGGCGATGGAAGCGGCGGCGACCGGCTTGTCGTCGAAGCTCTGGAACAGGGCATGGACCGGCTGGCCGAACTCCGCCTCGATGATGGCGCGGGCCTGATGGGCGGGGAAGGGCGGCAGCTTGTCCTGCAGCTCGGCCAGATCGACGGCCATCCGCTCGCCGACCAGATCGGAGCGGGTGGAGAGAAGCTGGCCCAGCTTGATGTAGGTTGGACCGAGTTCGGCCAGCGCACGGGCCAGCCGCTCGCCCTCGCGGCCGGGCACGTCCTTGCGGGCGACGCGGCGCCACAGCCACAGCAGGCCGGGGGCGGTGCCGAGCAGGCTGATGGGCAGAGCGTCGTGACGGGCGACCGTCCGGCCGATGACGGCCATCCGGATCAGGTTGCGCAGGATGCGGAACACGGGACCTTAGATCCGCCAGCCGGAATGGATGGCGGCGATCCCGCCCGACAGGTTGCGCACCCGCACCGCGCCGAAGCCGGCCGCCTCGATCCGCTTCGCCAGATCGGCCTGCGGCGGGAAGCGGCGGATGCTCTCGGCCAGATAGCGGTAGCTCGCCTCGTCCTTCGCCACCATGCGGCCCATGAAGGGCAGCACCTGGAAGGAATAGACGTCGTACAGCTTGCGCAGCACCGGCAGCACGACGTGGCTGAACTCCAGGCAATAGAACTTGCCGCCGGGTTTCAGGACGCGGTGGGCCTCCTTGATCGCCTCGTCGATGCGCGTCACGTTGCGCAGCCCGAAAGCGATGGTGTAGGCGTCGACCGAGCGCGAGGCGATGGGCAGGCGTTCCGCATCGCCGACCGTCCACTGCACGCCGGACAGGATGTTGCGGTCGACGGCGCGGTCGCGGCCGACCCGGACCATCGCCTCGGTGATGTCGCAGACCACCGCCGCCCCGCCGCCACGCTTCAGGAAGCGGAAGGCGATGTCGCCGGTGCCGCCCGCCACGTCCAGCAGGGTCATGTCCGGCTTGGGCGCCACCAGATCCATCAGCGTGTCCTTCCACAGCCGATGGATGCCGCCCGACATCAGGTCGTTCATCAGGTCGTAGTTGGTCGCCACGCTGTCGAAGACGGCGCGGACCAGCCCGGACTTGGCGGACGGATCGACGGGGGTGAAGCCGAACCAGTTGCCTTCGGCACCCGAGGGGGCGGCACCGGACGCGGGCTGCTGCGGATCGGCGGAGGATGGGGGGGTGCGGTCGCTCATGGCCGGGAACATAGCGCGGGCAGGGGCCATGCGCCAGCGGGGGCGTGCGCCGCGGGAGGCGCTGCGTCGATTGGCATAGGGGAGTATCTCCGGCCGGGAGATGGAACACAGCGAAACACTTTCCGCAGTCTGTTCCATGGGGTGCGGCCCGGCAGTGCGTCTGCGGTTCGATGCAGCCTGGAACAGGGTGAAACGCTCCTCGGGAGGCTGTTCCATCGGGTGCGGTTCAGGGTTGTGACTGCGGTTCGGGACGGGATGCAACGGGGTGAAACAGTTTTCCGCCGATGTTCCATCCGACACTCCATGACGTGGACTGGGTCTGAAATCCTAACATGAGGGACGAGCGGGTGGGGAGGGGCTCCGGGAAACGTTATGGTTCCGTTGCCGAGCGGACTGGATTCCCGCCTTCTCGGGAATGACGACCGAAGAGGCGCCGTGGGTCCGCTGCGTTGCAAAGGGCCTTTCCGCCACATCCCCCTTGCATCGCGCCGCTCCCGCGCGTATAAGCCCAGCCTTCCACGGGCGGCGAGGCTGGGCCGTATGGCTCAGGGCATGCCCACCCGTCCGCTGGAATTCCGCCTCATTTCCACCCAGGAAACGAAAATGCCCAAGCTGAAGACGAAGAGCGGCGCCAAGAAGCGCTTCAAGGTGACCGCCACGGGTAAGGTCCGCGCTCAGGCCGCCTACAAGCGCCACTGCCTGGAACAGAAGTCCCCGAACATGAAGCGCAACGCGCGCGGCATGATGACCCTGTGCGACTCCAACGCCCGCACGGTGCTGAAGAACTGGCTGCGCAACGCCTGATCTCGGCACATCTAGAATTTCGGAAGGACTGAACCATGGCTCGTGTTAAGCGCGGCGTCACGACGCACGCCCGTCACCGCAAGATCCTGAAGCTCGCCAAGGGCTACCGGGGTCGCAACTCCAAGAATTTCCGCATTGCGGTCGAGAAGGTCGAGAAGGCGCTTCGTTATGCCTATCGCGATCGCCGCAACAAGAAGCGCGATTTCCGCGGCCTGTGGATCCAGCGCATCAACGCCGGCGTCCGTCAGTACGGCCTGACCTACTCGCGCTTCATCAACGGCATCAAGCTGGCCGGCATCGAGATCGACCGCAAGGTCCTGTCCGATCTGGCCGCACGCGAGCCGGAGGCCTTTAAGACCTTGGTGGACCAGGCCCAGGCCGCGCTCGCCTCCAAGGCCGCCGCGTAACGCGCCTCGCGTTTCCTGAGTTCAGGGAACGCTTGCCGTCACGGCGTCAGTTGTAAGAGAAGGGAGCCGGGCCGCTGGGCCGGCTCCCTTTTTCTTTTTGCACCGTTTTCTTCCCCACGCTTGCCGGGAACCGCCATGCTCGACGCGCTGAAAGACGAACTTCTGTCGCAGGTCAACGCCGCCGCCGACCTTTCGGCGCTGGACGAGGTGCGGGTCTCCGCGCTCGGCAAGAAGGGGCGCATCACCGGCTTCATGAAGGAGCTGGGGACCCTCACGCCGGACGAGCGCAAGGAGCGCGGCCAGGCGCTGAACGCGCTGAAGGACGAGATCGCCGCCGCCATCGACGCGCGCAAGGCCGACCTCGCCGCCGCCCACCTGAAGGCGCGGCTGGAGGCCGAGCGGGTCGACGTCACCCTGCCGGTCCGCCCCGAGACGGAGGGGCGCATCCACCCGATCAGCCAGACGATGGACGAGATGGTCGCCATCTTCGCCGAGATGGGCTTCTCGGTCGCCGAAGGGCCGGACATCGAGGATGATTTCCACAACTTCACCGCCCTGAACTTCCCGCCCGGCCATCCGGCGCGCGACATGCACGACACCTTCTATCTGCCGGATTCGGCCGACAAGAAGATGCTGCTGCGCACCCACACCAGCCCGGTGCAGGTCCGCACCATGCTGAACAACAAGCCGCCGATCCGCATCATCGCGCCGGGACGGACCTACCGCTCCGACTACGACATGACCCATACCCCGATGTTCCACCAGATCGAGGGGCTGGTCATCGACGAGGCGACCAACATGGGGCACCTGAAGGGCTGCCTCGTCGAGTTCTGCCGCGCCTTCTTCGACGTGGACGACCTGCCGCTGCGCTTCCGCCCCAGCTTCTTCCCCTTCACCGAACCGTCGGCGGAGGTCGATATCGGCTGCTCGCGCAAGGGCGGCGAGCTGAAGCTGGGCAATTACGGCGACTGGCTGGAGATCCTCGGCTGCGGCATGGTCCATCCCAATGTGCTGGAAGCCTGCGGCATCGACAGCACCAAGTACCAGGGCTTCGCCTTCGGCATGGGGGTGGAGCGCGTCGCCATGCTGAAATACGGCATCCCCGACCTGCGCACCTTCTTCGACGCCGACCTGCGCTGGCTGAAGCATTACGGCTTCGTCCCGCTCGACATTCCCAACATCGCCCACGGCCTGACGCGCTAAGGAGCCGGACCCATGAAGTTCACGCTGTCCTGGCTGAAGGACCATCTGGAGACCGAGGCTTCGCTCGACCAGATCACGGAGAAGCTGACCGCCCTCGGCCTGGAGGTGGAAGGCGTCCACGACCGGTCGAAGGAGCTGGCACCCTTCCGCGTCGCCCATGTCGTCTCGGCCGAGAAGCACCCGGACGCCGACAAGCTGCGCGTGCTGATGGTCGACACCGGCGCCGGCACCCTGCAGGTGGTCTGCGGCGCCCCCAACGCGCGCGCCGGCATGAAGGGCGTCTTCGCGCCGGAGGGGACCTATGTCCCGGGTTCCGACATCACGCTGAAGAAGGGCGTCATCCGCGGCGTCGAGTCGAACGGCATGATGTGCTCCAAGCGCGAGCTGAAGCTGTCGGACGAGCATGAGGGCATCATCGAGCTGCCGGACGACGCTCCCGTGGGCGCCGGTTTCGCCGACTATGCCGGGCTGAACGATCCGGTCATCGACATCAACCTGACGCCCGACCGTGCCGACTGCGCCGGGGTGCGCGGCATCGCCCGCGACCTCGCAGCATCCGGGCTCGGCACGCTGAAGCCGCTGACCGCGGGGCATCTCGACACCACCCCGGTCGAAGGCCGCTTCGCCAGCCCGATCGGCGTGAGCATTGCGGCGCCCGAGGCCTGCCCGCTGTTCGTCGGCCGCTATATCCGCGGCGTGAAGAACGGCCCGTCGCCGAAGTGGCTGCAGGACAAGCTGGTGTCCATCGGCCTGCGCCCGATCTCGGCGCTGGTCGACATCACCAACTACCTGACCTTCGACGCCGCCCGTCCGCTGCATGTCTTCGATGCCGACACGGTGACGGGCAACATCACCGTCCGTATGGGCCGCGAGGGGGAGACGCTGGCGGCGCTGAACGGCAAGGAATACGCGCTGGATGGCGCCATGACCGTGGTGGCCGACGACGAGCGGGCGGAGGCTCTGGCCGGCATCGTCGGCGGCGAGCCGACCGGCTGCACCGAGTCGACCGTCAACGTCTTCGTCGAGGCCGCGCTGTTCGACCCGGTGCGCACGGCGCAGACCGGCCGCCGGCTGGGCATCGACTCCGACGCCCGCTATCGCTTCGAGCGCGGCGTCGATCCGGCCGCGGTCTCCGCCGGGATGGAACGCGCCACCCGCCTGATCCTGGAGCTGTGCGGCGGCGAGCCGTCCGAGTTGGTGGTGGCAGGGGCTGAGCCGGACTGGAAGCGCAGCCTGACCCTGCGTCCGGGCCGGGTCGCGGCGCTGGGGGGCGTCGATCTGCCGAGCGAGCGTCAGGTCCGGATCCTGACGGATCTGGGCTTCACCATGGAAGGCGAGGATGCCGAGGGCCGGCTGGTCGTCGGCGTTCCGTCCTGGCGTGCCGATGTCCATGGCGAGGCCGATCTGGTCGAGGAGGTGCTGCGCGTCCACGGCTTCGACGCCATCCCGGCGACGCCGCTGCCGCGCGAGACGGTGCTGACCCGTCCGGCCCTGACGCTGAAGCAGCGCCGCGTCGCGCTGGCCAAGCGCACGCTGGCCGCCCGCGGCCTGTCGGAGGCGGTGACCTGGTCCTTCCTGGCCGGTCCGGTCGCCGAGCTGTTCGGCGGCGGCCAGCCCGGCCTGCGGCTGGTCAACCCGATCAGCAGCGACCTCGACGTCATGCGCCCGTCGATCCTGCCCAACCTGATCCAGGCTGCCGGCCGCAACGCCGACCGCGGCTATGCCGATGTCCGGCTGTTCGAGGTCGGGGCGGCCTTCCGCACCCCGGCGCCGGACGGGCAGGACACCGTCGCCGCCGGCATCCGTACCGGTGCGGCGGTGCCGCGCCATTGGGCGGAGAAGGCGCGCGGCGTCGACCTGTTCGACGCCAAGGCCGACGCGCTGGCGGTGCTGGAGGCGGTCGGCGCCCCCGCCGCCAACCTGCAGGTCACCACCGACGCGCCGGGCTGGTACCATCCCGGCCGCTCCGGCGTGCTGCGACTCGGGCCCACCGTGATGGCCCGCTTCGGCGAGATCCACCCGTCGGTTCTGGAGACTTTGGGCGTCAAGGGGCCGGTCGTCGGCTTCGAGGTGATGCTCGACGCCGTGCCGATGCCCAAGAAGAAGGGCGGCACCGCCAAGCCGATGGTGCAACTCTCCGCCTTCCAGCCGGTGGAGCGCGATTTCGCCTTCGTCGTCGACCACAAGGTCGAGGCCGACAAGATCCTCCGTGCCGTCAAGGGCGCCGACAAGGCGCTGGTCAAGGATGTCGCAGTCTTCGACGTCTACGAAGGACCGGGCGTGGAAGACGGGCGGAAGTCGGTCGCGGTATCGGTCACCTACCAGCCGACCACCGCAACCTTGACCGACGAGGCGATCGAGGCCGTCGGCCAGAAAATCGTCGCTTCGGTTGTCAAGGCGACCGGCGGCACGCTTCGCGCGTGAGAAAAACCTCTGGAAGTTGAAATTTTTGTTGCGTCAGCACAGAGCCTCCGCTTCGGCGGAGGCTTTTTTGTGCGCATCCAAAGAGTCACGAAAGGGTGCTTCCCGGATAACGAACGCACAATCATATGCTGAATCGCTGATTGAAGGATCTGGAGTGCATTCGCTAAGGGAAAACCCTGTGCTGTTTGTTGCAATTCAACGTTTGACGGCAGCACGTTGTTTTGTGGGAAGATTGGGTTCCGGGATCGTTTGTCCCTGGCAAGCCCACGACGCACTCGATGTCACGACTACGGCACAGGCGGTGCTTGCATTGCCTCGGCAGGTCCGATGTCCATCACATTGCAAATGACGGAACGGGGGAAATCGATGGCTGAGCCAACAGACGATCAGGCAACCAAACCGGAGTCTGTCAGGCCGCTTATCCTGGTGGTGGACGACGACCGTTCGATCGTCGAAGGGCTGGCGATCCTGTTGGATGGCTGGGGATACGAGGTGGTGAAGGCGCTCAGCGCCGCCGCCCTGGAAGCGCAGCTCGGTGGCCTCGACCGGGCGCCGAACCTGATCATCGCCGATCATTACCTGCCGGCCGGACGCACCGGGCGCGAGGTGGTGGAGCGCGTCCGTGCCGAAACCGGGCAGCAGACCCCTGCCATCATCCTGACCGGTGACAGCACGCCCGAACGCCGGGACGAAGCCGAATTGCTGGGCTGCCAACTGCTGCTGAAGCCGGTGCAGGTCGGGCCGCTGCGCGAGGCCGTCGAGGCGCTGTGCAGCCGATAGGGCCCGATCGGTTCAGGCGGAATCGGCTGAAGCGTGACTCGCATGGAAGATCAAAAACTTAAGGTCCATCGGACGCTTCGATAGGCATCTGATGGACTCGGGAGCCACGTAGCCGAGGCTTGCTCCCTGGGGAAGGGTCGGCTCGCAAGCCTGCCGCTTCGGAAGACCTGCTCCGGCAGACCGCCTAGATCGCTATCCCGCCACCGTCGCTTTCGACGGGCCGCTCGATATCCGGCAGGATGGAAAGAAAGGCTTCGACCACCGTCGGGTCGAAGCGCCGCCCGGCCAGCCGCCGGATCTCATCCACGGCCTTCCCGCTGTCCAGTGCCGGACGATAGGGCCGGTCCCGGGTCATCGCGTCATAGGCGTCGGCGACGGCGACGATGCGGGCGCACAGCGGAATCGCCGCCCCGGCGCGACCGTCGGGATAACCGGTACCGTCCCAATTCTCGTGATGCCAGCGCGCCACCGTCGCCCCCAGATGCAGGTGGGTGAGACCGTCCGCAAGGTGGCTCGCCTGGTTCAGCAGATTGGCGCCGGCAACCGTGTGGGTCTGCATCGCGCTGCGTTCCGCCGGGTCGAGCGGGCCGGGCTTGGACAGCATCACCGGATCGACGGCGGCGTTGCCGATGTCGTGCAGAATGGCCGCCAGTCCGATGACCTCCAGGGTCGTCACATCCAGCGCATCGGGGAAAAGCCCGTCGGCATGCAGGCGGCGGGCGATCCGCTCGGTGATTGCGGCGATCCGCAGCGACCGGCTTAAACGCTCCCGCTCCATCGGCGCCGCCGCCGGCGGAGTGGCGTCGATGAGCGTGCCGCAGCCGCGCTCGGCCAGATCGGCCAGGGCCGCCAGCGTGCCCTGCTGGGCGCGGTAGAGCTGCTCGTAGTGGTGCAGATTGTCGAACCCGACGGAGATCTTGCCGCAGAACACCTCGATCAGCTTGCGGTCCAGATCGGAAAGAGGCCGATTGGAGCGCAGATAGACCACCGTCTCGCGGTCGTTCGGCGGCTGGATGTAGAGCGTGCAATGGTCCCCGGCATAGACATGCGCCCGCTTTTCCAGGCAGGCGGTCATGGCCGCCAGCACCGCCGGATCGACATGGCCGGCGACCGGCTCGTTGATCAGCGATTCGAAGCGGCCCGATCCCGCCAGCACATACAGGCCGTTGCAGCTACCCTCTCCGTTGCATCTACCCGATCCACCGGCGGAACCATCAACCGAACCATCGGCCTGACTGCCGCCGGTGCCGCCGGTGCCGCCGCGCTGCACACACAGGATGGCGTCCGGTCCCACCCCCAGCAGGCCCGACAGTTGCGTCAACACGCCCGCCGCGAACAGCTTCATCGAGCGGACGCGGAACAGCGACGACGACGCCTCGATGATCTTTTCCAGACCGCGGCGGTTGGCGTCGATCGCCACGATGTCCTCGTAGGAGCGCAGGGCGGCGACCGTGGTGGTGAACAGCTGCTGGGCGGTCAGTTGGGTCTTCGCCTTGTAGTCGTTGATGTCGTAATCGAGGATCACCGCCCGTTCCGGCGCCTGCCCCGGCTGGCCGGTGCGCAGGATGATGCGGACGTTGCGGTTCTGCAGCTCTTCGCGGATGTGGTGGACCAGCCGCAGGCCGGCGTCCTCCGTCTCCATCACCACGTCCAGCAGGATCAGCGCGATGTCGGGTTCCCGCGCCAGGATCCGCCGCGCCTCCGCTGCCGAATGGGCGGACAGGAAGCGCGCCTTGCGGCCCTTGTAGACGAAGTCGGACAGGACGAGCTTGGTGATCGAATGGATCTCCGGCTCGTCGTCGACGATCAGCATGGTCCAGCGGCTGCCGGGCGGTTCCTCCGCGGTCCGGCCGTCCTTGGCGCCATCCGCGGGGCCGTCTTCCGGATCCGCATCGTCCAGGAACACCAGATCCTCGTCGTCGGTGTCCTCCGGGGGGCTCTCCGGGGCCGGATCGGTTCGGGCTTCGTCCTGGGGTCCATTCGGGTCGGCGTCGGTCATGGCTCTTCGGTGGTGAAAGGGTCATGAGACGGGCACGGCCGGCCCGCGTGGTGCAAACCTGTCAAAACGTATCCAACTCGATCACCGTGCAATCGAGTCCGCGTTGCGCCAGCGTGCCGCAGGCGGTGTCAACCTGCAACCGCGAGAACGGAGCCACCCCCACTTCGTAGAGCAGCCGTCCCTTGCGGAACACCGGCCAGACCATCGGCGGCAGGTCGCGATAGGCGCTGCCCGGTCCGGCGGTGAACTCCTTCCAGGCACGCAGGCCTTCGGCGTAGCTGACATATTCGCCGAGCTTGATGCCGTAGAGCATGCCCGGTTCGACCGGCGGCATGCCCGGCAGCGGATAGGGTGCCACCACCCCGACCAGCCCCTGGACCGGGGCCAGGGCGCGGGTACCGGCGGGCAGGGCCAGCGTCGCCTCGCCGTTCGCGGCACCGATCAGCGCCACCACGTCGCCCTTGCGCAGGGTGAAGCCGCGCCGCTTGCGGTTGGTCAGGAGCTCGGTCGCGGAAATCGGGCCGGCGGCGACGACATAGCCCTCCGCCGGGGTTTGGGCCGCCTTGTCCCAGGCCGCGCGCGGGACGACGGCGGCACTGCGGTGGGGTGGGGGAGCGTCCGCCGGCTGGTTGGCGGGGGAACTCGGCTTGGAAGACCGCGGCCCCTCGCCGCCCACCGCCGGCCGGCCTGTCACCATCAGCGCCGGGTCCAGCGAATCGGCGGGGACATAGCCGATGGGCTGGCCGCCGATGGCGACCTCCGTCCAATAGGTGCCGCGCGGGGTTCCCAGCGCGTTCAGCGCCTTGCCCTGCTTGAGGGTCATGACGATGCGGGCATCCTCGCTGGGGCCGATCCGCACCTCGATATCACGGTTCAGCACCACCTCGCCGGTCAGCGGAGCGCCGATGGCGACGGGACTCTGCGCCCGGGCGGGGGCGGCGACGGCGCCTGCGAGCGACAGGACAACGGCGGCCAGCGCCGGCAGCAGGCGGCGGAGGGCGGGTGCGGCGGTCATGCTCTGGCCTCCCCGGCGGCCACCGGTCTCCTGCGGCCCAGCATCTGCCGGCCGACGAGGTCGTGGATGGCGTCGCCCAGCAGCCGCACCGGCTTCGGCGCCGTGCCGCGGGCGCGGTGGAGGGCGATGTCGACATCCGGCAGGTCGGGGAACCCCTCCGCCGCACCGAGGCGGCGCAGGCTGGGCGGGACGGTGCAGGCCTCCATCGCCGTCACCCCCAGCCCGCCCATCACCGCGCCATGGACGGCGACGACGCTCTTGCTGGTGAAGGCGACGCGCCAGTCGCGGCCGATCCCGTCCAGCGCCGCCACCGCGAGGTCGCGCACCACGCAGCCCTTGGGGAACAACGCCAGTGGCAGCGGGTCCAGGCTTTCCACCGGCCGGTGCCCCGGCGGGGGCAAAGGATAGGGCGGCGGCGCAACCCAGGACACCGGCTCCTGCCGCACCAGTTCACCGCCGGCCTCGCCGGCCTTGCGGGTGACCAGCGCCAGGTCGTAGCGGCCCTTCTCGATCTCCGCCACGAGGTCGGGGCTGTTGTCGCAGACCACCTCCACCATCACGTCGGGATAGGCGGCGTTGAAGCGGGCCAGCACCTCGGGCAGCAGCATGGTGGCGTAGTCGTCGGGTGTGCCGATGCGCACGCTGGCCACCGTCGGACTGCGGTGCATCAGGGCCAGAACCTCGTCGTTCAGCGTCAGCATGCGCCGCGCATAGGCCAGCAGCACCTCGCCGTCGCGGGTCATGCGCACGCCGTGGGTGTCGCGTTCGAAGACGCGCTTGCCCACCGTGTCCTCCAGCCGGCGCACCTGCTGGCTGACCGCCGCCTGGGTGCGGCCCAGCCTTTCGCCGGCACGGGTGAAGCTGGCGCTGTCGGCCACGGCGACGAAAGCGCGCAGCAGGTCGGTATCGAGATTGGTGGGCATGACGGGAACCGGAAGTTGCCGCTTATTCAAGCAGAGCGCCGGCCGGTCCGCAACGTTCCGGTCATTACGAATCGTGATGACGGCATAATGCCTATTCATTTCCAAGGGAATGGCGCCCGTCCCATTGTCGGTCTCCGATCCCCTTGGAGTTTCCGGTCATGTCCCTGTTCGCCGCCTGGAGCAGCACGGTTCTCGGGGCCGCCCGCCTCGACCAGCCCGCCGCCCGCCCGCCCGCGGCGCCGGAGCCGCGGCGTTTCCGCCTCGCCTACAATCCGGTCCTCCCGACGCCGTCCGCCCCGGCCCGCCGCGCCGGTCCGGTGGCGGAGCCGGCCTTGGCCTCGGCCCGCATCCCCCCGTCGTCGAGGGGCGGCCGGCTGCGTCTTGAGAAGTAGGCGGAGAGCGGCCTATCCTGCCGCCGACAGGAAAGCCGGGAGGAATGGGCGATGGCGCGGGTCTATGTTCTGTACACCGGGGGCACCATCGGGTGCGTGACCAATCCCGACGGGGCGCTGGCCCCGGTGCCGGGCGCGGCGTTCGAGCGGCGGGTGCTGGCGACGCCCGGCCTGTCGGACCACCGGGTGCAGGATTATCCGGATCTGAGCTGGACCATGGGCTGGTTCGACCGCACGCTCGACAGTTCCAACATGACGCCGGCGGACTGGGTCGCCATCGCCCGGCGGCTGCTGTCGGTCTATGACCAGTATGACGGCTTCGTCGTGCTGCACGGCACCGACAGCATGGCCTACAGCGCGTCGGCCCTGTCCTTCCTGCTGCCCGGCCTGTCGAAGCCGGTGATCTTCAGCGGATCGCAGGTGCCGCTGTCCTTCACCCTGAGCGACGCGCCGGCCAATCTGGTCGGTGCCGTCGTGGTGGCGGGAACCCTGCCGGTGCCGGAGGTCTGCGTCTATTTCGACACCAAGCTGCTGCGCGGCAACCGCTCGTCCAAGGTCGACGCCAACCGCTTCGCCGGTTTCGATTCGCCGAACTTCCCGCCGCTGGCCAGCGTCGGCAGCGTGATCGCCCGCAACGAGCCTTATTGGCTGCCGATGCCGGATGCCGCGGTCTCGCTGGCCGATCCGGACAACCGGGCCAAGCGGCTGGCGGCACTGGACGCCCTGCCGGCGGCGCTGGCGGATTTCTCCGTCGTCATGCTGTGGCTCTATCCCGGCATCCGCGCCAGCACGGTGTCGGCGATGCTGACCGCCACCAGCCCGGCGGCGAAGGGGGCGGTGCTGCTGGCCTTCGGCGAGGGCAACGGGCCGACCGATCCCGACTTCCTCGCCGCGCTGTCGGCGGCGGTGACCGCCGGGGTCGTGCTGATGGACAACACCCAGGTGCAGCGCGGCGCGGTGCTGCCCGGCGCCTACTCCACCGGGCTGGGCGCCGTGGGAGCCATCGGCGCCTATGACATGACGCCGGAGGCCAGCTACGCCAAGCTGGTCTGCCTGCTCGCCGGCGGGCTCGACGCCACCGCGGTCAAGGCGGCGATGCCGGTGCCGCAGGCCGGCGAGCTGACGGTGATCGACTGACGGTGATCGAGGGGTGACGCGACGGTCCGGAGGCGGGGGCCGAGAGCCTTCCGCCTCCGGCAGCGGATCACTGGCCCATGACGGGCTGGTTCGGTGCCATCGTGCCGCGGTTCATCGTGCCGCTGCCCATGGTGCCGTTGCCCATCGTGCCCTGGTTCATGGTGCCGGTCGAGTTGCTCATCGAGCCGGAGCCCATACCGCCCATGGAGCCGCCCATCTGGCCGCCCATGGCGCCGCCGGTCGAGCTGCCGTAGCCGGTATTGGCCTGGCTGCTGTACTGGGCGAGCTGCTGCAGCTCCGTCTGATCCTGCATGACGACGACCTGCTTGCCGCGCCGTTCGAAGGAGGCGGGCGGAAGCAGGACGGTCTGGCCGGACTTGGCGAGCTTCAGCTCGACCATCGCCTGGCCGTCGGCGCCGGTGGTGACGTTCTGGATGGTGCCGGCGATGGGGCCGCCATGACGGTGGACCACCCGCTTGCCGATCATGTCGCGGCTGGCCTGGACGTCGCGGGCGCCGGTGTCCATCGTGCCGTTGGCGACCGCGTTGGACTTGGCGGAGCCGCCGCTCTGGGCGTGGCCGGGCGCAGCGACGGCCATCAGCAGCAGGGCCGGAACCGCGGCGGCGAGAAACTTGCGCATGTCATCCTCCCGGAGTGAACTCGAAGAGGGGTGCCGCGTGCCGTCGCACGCCCGCGCCCCTGCTTGATGACACGCGGGAGGCCGGTTTGTTTCGCCCGGACCGGGATTTTTCCAGCGTGAAGGCAAAATCCCGGCCGGATTACAACCAGGACATCATTGTTCGTTTTGAGCTTAAGCGGAACCGGACTGATACTGCCGGCATCTTGGCGCAAACCGACGGATCGTTCCCATGGCTTCTCTTTCTCCGGCATACCGTCCGGGCGACATCATCATCAGTGACGGAACCATCTCGCACTGTGCCCTGGTGATTGGGGAGAAGGTGAAATACATGCCGGGCCGGTTCCGGACCGACTGGGCGACGCTTCACGCCACCGGTTTCGGCAGCGAGCATCCGCGCGACGGCATCAAGAAGGGGGAATTGACCAACATGGGCCGGGGGCGCCTGTTCCGGTCGCGCACGATGACCGACCCCCAGGCCGAAGCCCTGCAGGCCACCGCCCTGCGGCTGCAGCTGGCCTCGTCCTCCTACGGCACTGCCCGGGCGGTCTTCGCCTGGGCCGGCTCGACCAGCTTCGGCACAGGGGCGTTCGGGCGGCTGCAGAAATACAAGGAGCGCCTGTCCCATACCGAACATCAGGGCGTGGTGAAGAACGTCTTCTGTTCGGAATTCGTGATTCTCTGCTACCAGCTGGCCTTCATGGACGATGCGCAGAAGACCAAGCAGACCAATCCGCTGTTCATCAATCTGGATGCCAAGCACAGCTACCCGAAGCACCTGCGCGAGTATCTGCGGAAGAACTCGACCCATTGGGAAGAGGGCGATTTTCCGCCGTGACCGGCGGCGGGGATCACCGGCAAGAAAAAGGCGGGCCGAAGCCCGCCTTTTCCGGTCTTATTCGTCGCCCATCTTGAGCGCCGCGATGAAGGCGCTCTGCGGGATTTCGACCTGCCCGAACTGGCGCATGCGCTTCTTGCCTTCCTTCTGCTTGTCCAGCAGCTTGCGCTTGCGGCTGATGTCGCCGCCGTAGCACTTGGCGGTCACGTCCTTGCGCATGGCGCTGATGCTCTCGCGGGCGATGACCTTACCGCCGATGGCGGCCTGCACGGCGATCTTGAACAGCTGGCGCGGGATCAACTCCTTCAGCCGTTCGCAGAGCTGGCGGCCGCGGCGTTCGGACTGGCTGCGGTGAACGATCATCGACAGGGCGTCGACCGGCTCGGCATTCACCAGGATCGACAGCTTCACGAGGTCGCCTTCCTCATAGCTGTCCATCTGGTAGTCGAAGCTGGCATAGCCGCGGCTGATCGACTTCAGCCGGTCGTAGAAGTCGAACACCACCTCGTTCAACGGCAGGCGGTAGACCAGCATGGCGCGGGCGCCGGCATAGGTCAGCTCGATCTGCTGGCCGCGCCGCTCGGTGCACAGCTGGAGGACGCCGCCGAGATACTCGTCGGGCAGCATGATGGTGGCCTTGATCCACGGCTCGTCGATGTGGTCGATCCGCATCACATCGGGCATGTCGGCCGGGTTGTGCAGGTCCCGCACCGTCCCGTCGGTCATCGTCAGCTTGTAGACCACCGAAGGGGCGGTGGTGATCAGGTCGAGGTTGAACTCGCGTTCCAGCCGCTCCTGGATGATCTCCAGATGCAGCAGGCCGAGGAAGCCGCAGCGGAAGCCGAAGCCCAGCGCCGCCGACGTCTCCGCCTCGTAATGGAAGCTGGCGTCGTTCAGCTTCAGCTTGCCCAAGCTGTCGCGCAGCCGCTCGAAATCGGCGGCGTCGACCGGGAACAGGCCGCACCACACCACGGGGATGGACGGCTTGAAGCCCTCCAGCGCCTGGGCCGCCGGCTTGCGCTCGTCGGTGATGGTGTCGCCGACCTTGGTCTGGGTGATGTCCTTGATCGCGGCGGTGATGAAGCCCATCTCGCCCGGCCGCAGCTCGCCGGTCAGCAGCGCCTTCGGGGTGAAGACGCCGACGCGGTCGACGTCATGGGCCGAGCCGGCGGCCATGAAGCGCACCTTCTGCCCGACCTTCAGCACGCCGTCGACCACGCGCACCAGGATGACGACGCCGAGATAGGGGTCGTACCAGCTGTCGACCAGCAGCGCCTTCAGCGGGGCGTCGGCATCGCCCTTGGGCGGCGGCAGCCGCTTGACCACCGCCTCCAGCACCGCGCCGATGTTGAGGCCGGACTTGGCCGAGATCTCCACCGCGTCGGAGGCGTCGAGGCCGATCACGTCCTCGATCTGCTGCTTGATCCGCTCCGGCTCGGCGGCGGGCAGGTCGATCTTGTTGAGGACCGGGATGATCTCGTGGTTATTGTCGATCGCCTGATAGACGTTGGCGAGCGTCTGCGCCTCCACTCCCTGGGAGGCGTCGACCACCAGGATCGAGCCCTCGCAGGCGGCCAAGCTGCGGCTGACCTCATAGGCGAAGTCGACGTGGCCGGGGGTGTCCATCAGGTTCAGCGTGTACTGCTTGCCGTCCTCCGCCTTGTAGAGCAGGCGGACGGTCTGGGCCTTGATGGTGATGCCGCGCTCGCGCTCGATGTCCATGCTGTCGAGCACCTGTTCGCGCATCTCGCGCGCGTCGAGGCCGCCGCACTGCTGGATCAACCGGTCGGCAAGGGTCGACTTGCCATGGTCGATGTGGGCGATGATCGAGAAATTGCGGATGTGCGAGAGGTCAGTCATCGGGGCCCAAACAAGCGAGAGTTTGCCGGGAACATAGGGCGGACGGGGGATGGGCGCAATGATGGTGTGTCGGCCGGCGCCGTGGAGGGCGTACGGGCGGTTGCGGAACGGCGCGGCGGGGGGCGGGTGGAACGGGATGGAACGTCTTTCGGTGGGGTGTTCAGCCTCCCAATACTCCGGAAAATTAGGTTGACCGTTCATTCTAGAATGAACACTCTAACTTTGTCGGGCAACGGACCACGTCAGGAAGGGCATCGTGATGAGGCTGCAGAAAGCCGAACCCAGGGCCGAACCGAAGGCCGACATGCGCCGCCGCCAGGTTATCGATGCGGCAGCGGAGTGTTTCCGCCGGGAAGGGTTCCATGGCACGAGCATCGCCCGCATCTCGCAGGCGGCCGGCATGAGTTCAGGCCACATCTATCACTATTTCGACAGCAAGGAGACGATCGTCGAGGCGATCGTCAAGCAGGAGGAGGGCGACTTCTCCGAGCTTCTGCAGTTGCTTGCACGGGATGAGGCGGACGGGGACTTCCTGGATACGCTGTATCGGCTCATGGATGACCTCCTGAACCGTATCCTCGACCCTCAACGGGTCGCACTGATGCTTGAGATCGCCTCGGAAGCCGCAAGAAATCCGCGGGTCGCGGCGATGCTGCAGGAGAGCGACCGTCGGCTGGTCCAGCAGTTCGCCGCCCTGGCCGAGGCGCGGGGGGAGACGGCGATTGCGGCCGTCGACGACCCGGAGAGCCGCGTGCGCCTGGAAATCTTTGCCCTGCTGCTCTCCGGCCTGACCCTGCGTTCGGTCTACAGCCCGGCGATCGATCGGCCGCGGATCGCACGATCCATCAAGGCGGTCCTTACCATCCTGTGGAGACCCACCGCATGAAGCCGTCGTCTTCCGCCACTCCCCACATCCGCATCGTCGGCGGGGGCGTCGCCGGGCTGATCCTGGCGACGCGCCTCGGCCATGTCATGGGCAGGCGGGGAACCGCGCGGATCAGCCTGATCGACCGCAGCCCGACCCATGTCTGGAAGCCGATGCTGCACACCTTCGCGGCCGGCACCTGGAACATCTACCAGCAGCAGGTCCAGTTCCTCGTCCATGCCGGTTCGCATCACTTCAAATATATCCCCGGAGAGATGGCGGGCCTCGATCGCGAGGGGCGACGACTCCGGTTGGCGCCGCTGCAGGCGAACGGCGAGACGATCGCCGATGCGCGGGATCTCGATTACGACCTTCTGATCCTTGCGACGGGCAGCCGCGCCAATGATTTCGCCATCCCCGGCGTCGCCGAGCATTGCCATTTCATCGACAGCCAAAGGGAAGCCGACGCCTTCAACGACAAACTGCGCACCCATGTCGGCCGCAGCTTCCTGCATGGCGACGAGATCCGCATCGCCATCGGCGGCGGCGGGGCGACCGGGGTCGAACTGGCGGCGGAACTGACCAGGATGGTCGAGCTGGCCGGGGGGTATGGCGAGGTGGACATCCGGAGCCGCCTGCGCATCACCCTGCTGGAAAGCGGACCGCGCATCCTCGCGGCTTTTCCCGAGCGGGTCGCCGCTTCCGCCACCGAGCAACTGCGCGGACTTGGCGTCGATGTCCGTGTCGGCGTCAAGATCGTCGGTGCCGACGCCGGCGGCTATCGTTTGGAAAGCGGGGAAAGGATCGAGGCGGATTTGAAGGTCTGGGCCGCCGGCATCCGTGCGTCCGAGGCGGTCGGAGATTGCGGCCTCGACCTCAACCGTGCACGCCAGATCGTGGTGGCGCCCAACCTCCAGGCCCGGAACGACGAGGCCATATTCGCCGTCGGGGATTGCAGCAGCCTCATCCCGGAGGGGGCCGAGCGTCCCTTGCCATCGACGGCGCAGGTCGCCAATCAGCAGGCGCTGCATCTCGTCGGGCACCTGCCGTCCTGGGTGGGTGAGGGTCGGCCGGTTCCCCCCTTCGTCTTCCGGGATCTGGGCGCCCTGGTGTCGCTTGGCGAATACAATGCCTTCGGCACCTTGGGCCGCTTCGGCCTCTTCCCCGGCGGCTTCGTCGAAGGGCGCTTCGCGCAGTTGAGCCACGCAGCCCTGTACCGGCGGCATCAACTGGCCCTGCATGGTCCGGCGCATGCGGGGCTGCTGTGGATGGCCGAACGCCTCAATGCCCTCACCCAGCCCTCGATCCGCATCACCTGAACCGGACTTTGCGCAGTCCCGAAGTGGGCATGGCGAGCGGTGGATGAGACCGGTAGCCGGCGATGCTCACGCGGCCATAACGGTATTCATGGTCGAACCGCGTTTCCCGGCCGATCCCATGCGCGTTGTCGAAACCCATCAGGCGGGTGCCGTCCACATCGTGCAGGGTCAGCGAATAGCGCATGCCGTGGGGCTTTTCCGCAGTGACCGGTGTTCGCCAGACGAGAAACCGCAGGCTCCAACCATTTTCCAGCCAGTAGCTCCGGCGGTGATACCCGAGAAGGCGCTCAATCGATTCATCGACCATATATCGCTCACCAACATCATGGCCAAACCATCGCCAAGAACCTGTCTTGCGGTTCCAGGCGATGATCTGTCCGGCTTCCATCCACTCTGCGACTTTTGTGGCCGTTTCCCGCCGGAGTGGTACTTCCGCGCGATACCTAGGCAGACGTCGCCGATCATCGTACGCTCCGCAGGAAATTCTCTGCCAAAGCTGAGGATGTCATCGGGCGCGATTCTCCTCTCGCGCACCAAAGCCGCGCATTGCCGAGCGTTCAGAATCGCCCTCGGCGATATGGGGAGGGCCTTGCGATGCCAGTGCCGTCATGAGGCCGGATCCGGAAACCGTTTCCGCCCATCGCCGAAGCTATTTCGGCACCTTCTCCGATCCGGCCGCAATGGCGCGGGCCGTGGGAGCCATCGACCCCGGCACCGTCGGCCCCTATCCCATCAGGACGGTTCGAAAGACTTTTCACGGAACGTTCGCACGGGCGACGCTCGACCGGCTCAGCATCGGAATCGGTTGTTTCGCCCAAGGGATTCCGCAGACCGCCGGGATCGCGAACGTTCACACATTCATGTTCGCCACCGAGCCTGCCATCGTTCGCCGCGTCTCGGGCTGGACTCTCGGTTGGCAGCAGATCTTCCATTTCCGTCCCAACGAGAAGACCGCCACCTCCTCCCCACCGGGAATGCCCTGGGCGTTCGGGATCATCGCGCTCCCGTTCGATGTGCTCGCCACGCAGAGCCGGCAGATGACGGGATTCGACCCTGATGTGCCGCTGAATGACGACCGGATGTTCCAGGTGCCCGAAACGGCGATGGCCCGGCTCATCGCCCTGATGAGGGACACGGCACGCCTGGCGAGGGATGCCCCCTGGATTCTCGAAACGCCGAAACCGGTGATCGCATTGGCCGGATCCATCATGGAAACCCTGCTGACCTGCCTGACCCAGGGCAATCTCAGGCAGGACAGGGGTGCTCTCGGGCGCCACCGCCAGATCGTGGCACGCTTCGAGCAGGCCTTGCGGGAGTGTCCCGAGGAGATGCTGTCGTTGTCGGCCATCTGCGCCGCGACCGGCGTGGCTCAGAGAACGCTCAATCTTGCCTGCCAGGAGTTTCTCGGGCAGAGCGCCATGCACTATGCGCGCGGGCGTCGCCTCGATCTCGTCCGCCAGACGTTGCTGACGTCCGACCCGGCGGAAACCAACGTCACCGGGGTCGCCATGCATTACGGTTTTTGGGAACTCGGCCGCTTTGCCCAGGCCTATCGGATCCGCTTTGGAGAACGCCCGTCCGAAACCCTGCGGCGCGGCGCCGGGCAGGGCAGAAGGATGGATCGCTCCATTCATGCCGGAATCGCATAGTCAGTCACCGGAACGGTTCCTAGGATCACGGCATGCGCCTACCCGCCCACCGTCTTGGCGCGCCGGCGCGATCCGGCCGGGGATGCCCGTCGAAGACATCCGCCCCGGCTCAAGCACAATGAAAGGAACCGGGGAATGACACTGCGCATCAACGCCGAGGCGCCGAACTTCACAGCCGAGACCACCGAGGGAACGATCAATTTTCACGAATGGATCGGCAATGGCTGGGCGGTCCTGTTTTCCCACCCCAAGGACTTCACGCCGGTCTGCACCACCGAACTCGGCTACATGGCGAAGCTGAAGCCGGAATTCGACAAGCGCAACGCCAAGATCATCGGTCTCAGCGTCGACCCGGTCGCCAACCATGCCAAATGGGCGCAGGACATCGCCGAGACGCAAGGGACCGCCCCCAATTATCCGATGATCGGCGATACCGACCTCGCCGTGGCCAAGCTCTACAACATGCTGCCGGCCGAGATCGAAGGCGGTTCCGACGGTCGCACGGCGGCGGACAACGCGACAGTCCGCACGGTCTTCATCATCGGGCCCGACAAGCGGATCAAGTTGATGATCAGCTATCCGATGACCACGGGCCGCAATTTCGACGAGATCCTGCGGGTGCTCGATTCGCTTCAACTGACCGCGAAGCACCGTGTGGCGACCCCTGTGAACTGGCAGCGAGGGGACAAGGTCATCATTGCCGGCTCCGTCTCGGACGAGGAAGCCAGGACCATTTATCCGGACGGCTGGGAAGCGCCGCGCCCCTATCTGCGGCTCGTGCCGCAGCCGCAATAGCCATGTTGTTCGAGACCTTTGCGGCGGGCGGATGCCGCTCCTACCTCATCGGCTGCGAAAGCTCCTGTGCCGCCGTGGTGATCGATCCGGAACTCAGCCTCGCCCACCGCTATCGCGGGTATTTGTCGAAGCATGGGCTGACGCTTCGCTATCTGATCGACACGCACACGCACGCGGACCATTTCTCGGCCACCCGTCAACTTGGCAAGGCGCTCGACGTGCCGGTGGTGATGCACCGGCTGAGCCCTGCGCCTCATGCAGGACTGCGGCTTGACGATGGCGACATGCTGATCGCGGGCCGCCTCAAGATCAAGGCGATGCACACGCCGGGGCATACGCGCGACTCCCTTTGCCTTGTCATGGAGGACCGGATCTTCACCGGCGATACGCTGTTGATCGGCGGGACGGGGCGGACGGATCTGCCGACGGGCGATCCGCACGACCTCCATGAAAGTCTGTTCGGCAAGGTGCTCAAACTGCCGGGCGAGACCCTGGTTTACCCGGGCCATGACTACAAGGGCCGCGATCATTCGACCATCGCCGACGAGATCGCATCGAATCCCCGCCTGCAGAAGACCGAGCGGACTGCCTTTGTGGCGATGATGCGTTCTCTCGATCTGGCGGCGCCCACCCATCTGACCGAAGCGCTGCGCACCAACATGAGCGGCGGCAAGACCGTGGCACAGCTCCTGTCCGAGGCGGCGTCCGGCGTACCCTTCATGTCGATGGATGAGCTGGAAAGCCGGCTGGGCGACAACAGTCGCGATTTCGTGGTGATCGACCTTCGCGAGAAAGACGCCTACGAGGCAGGGCACATCAGCAGCGCGAAGCATCTACCGCGGGGACAGCTGGAGCTTCGCGTCAATACCGAGCTGCCCGACCCGACGGTGCGGATCATCACCTGCTGCGAATTCGGCAAGATATCGATCCTCGCCGCCGCCACCCTGCGCGAACTCGGCTATATGCGGGCAGCGGCACTCGACGGCGGCATCGCAGCGTGGCGGGAGGCGGGACGCGCCCTGGAGGCAAGTGGCTGACCCAGTGCAGGCTCCTTGCCCTCTCCCGGGGCGGGAGAGGGTGACGGGCGCGCTTCGGCGCGCCGCCAAGGGGCATGCTGCCCCTTCGCGATCCCCTGGCAAAGGCTGGNCAAAGGCTGGCGCCTTTGCTCCCCCTCACCCCGACCCTCTCCCCAGGGGGGAGAGGGGATTGAGCCTTACCGAGGGACGGGCCGTTACCGTCCCCTCGGCTTTGCCCTGGCGGTCGGTTCGGCTTCCAGCGGGTTGTCGGGCCAGTAGTGTTTCGGGTACTGGCCCTTCAAATCCGCCTTCACCGCCCTGTAGGCGTTGGCCCAGAAGCTCGCGAGGTCGCGGGTGACCTGGACCGGGCGGCGGGCGGGGGACAGAAGGTGTAGAAGCAACGGCACCCGGCCGCCGGCGATGCGCGGGGTCTCGGCCAGGCCGAACATCTCCTGCAGGCGAACCGCCAGCACCGGCTCCTCGCCGTCATAGTCGATGGGGATGCGGGAGCCGCTCGGCACCTCGACGTGGGTCGGGGCCTCGGCGTCCAGGCGGGTCTTCAACTCCCAGGGCAGCAGGGCGCGCAAGGCGCTCGACAGGTCGATGCGCTCCAGATGGGCGCGGCGCGACACGCCGTCGAGGAAGGGGACCAGCCAGTCCTCCAGGCTGTCCATCAGGGCGGCGTCGGACAGGTCGGGCCAGTCGTAAGCGTCGCCCTCGCGGCTGCGCAGGAACATCACGCGGGTGCGCCATTTGCGCAGCTCGTCGGTCCAGGGCAGGCAGGTCGGGCCGAGCGCACGGATGCCCTCGATCATCGCGGCGGTCATTGCCTCGGCCGGCGGCTTGGCCAGCTTCTCGTCCTTCAGGATCAGGGCGAACAGCATGCGGCGCCGCCGCGCCAGGACCGTCTGCTCGCGCGCGTCCCAGGCGACGATGGTCTCGCTGCGGATGTCGTCGGCGAAGCTCTCCTCCAGATCGGCCAGCGTCACCGGGGCTGCCAGGAAGATGCGCGATTCGCGGGCGGCGCCGTCGAGGTCGGCGATGGCGAGCCACTCCTCGGCCGACAGCGGCTCGGCCTGCTGGAAATAGGCGCCGCGCCCGCCCGACAGGCGGTACTGCGCCGCGACTCCGCCGGGCTGGCCGCCCCCCTGGCTACCGGGGCGGCGCTGGCCGATGCGGTCGGGATAGGCCAGCGCCACCAGAAGGCCGACGGCATGCGAGTCCATCGCGTCGTCGTCGCGCACGCCGAGTTGGCGGCGCCACTGCCGGGCCTGCTTCACCGCCTGCTGCGCCCCGCCGCGGTCGACGCTGAGGCCACGCGCCGCGCCCTGGCCGCCACGCTCCTCGCCGCGCAGCAGATCGACGCGCAGGCGCAGGTCGGCGTCGCGGAAGCCCGGTTGCGCGCGGACGATGTCGCGCTCGCCCAGCAGGGCCGCGACCAGACAGGCGAGCGCGCCCTGGCCCATCGCCTTGCCGGCCAGCATCATGTGGGCCAGACGCGGATGCACGCCGAAACCGGCCATGCGGCGGCCGTGCGGGGTGATGGCGCCGGCCCCGTCGAGAGCGCCGAGGCCGGTCAGCAGCTCGCGTGCCTGGGCCATCGCCGCAGGGGGCGGCTGGTCGAGCCAGGACAGGCTGGCGGGGTCGGAGACTCCCCACACCGCAAGCTCCAGCGCCAGCGGGGCGAGGTCGGCGTCGGCGATCTCCGGCGTGGTGAAGGGGGCCAGCGCCTTGTGCGTCGCCTCCGGCCACAGGCGGTAGCAGACGCCCGGTTCCAGACGGCCGGCGCGGCCACGGCGTTGCTCGGCCGAGGCCTGGCTGACCTTCACCGTCGCCAGACGGGTCATGCCGCCGCGCGGGTCGAAGCGCGGAACCCGCATCAACCCGCTGTCGACCACGATGCGGATGCCCTCGATGGTCAGGCTGGTCTCGGCGATCGAGGTCGCCAGCACGATCTTGCGCTGGCCGGGCGGGGCGGGGCCGATGGCGCGGTCCTGCGCCTCGGCCGACAGGTCGCCATAGAGCGGGGCGATGATGGTGTTCGGGCCGAGGTCGGACTGGTCGAGCAGCGACTGGACACGGCGGATCTCGCCGACGCCGGGCAGGAAGACCAGGGCGTTGCCGGGCTCCTCGCGCAGGGCGCGGCGGATTGCGGCGGCCACCGCGTCCTCGATGCGGGTGCCCTGGGTCGGAGCGTCGAGGTGGCGGGTTTCGACCGGGTAGGCGCGGCCTTCGCTGGTCACCATCGGGGCGGGACCATGGGAGTCTGTCAGCAGGGCGGCGACCGGGGCGGCGTCCAGCGTCGCCGACATGACGACGAGGCGCAAATCGTCGCGCAGAGCGCCGCGCGCCTCCTGCACCAGGGCGAGGGCGAGGTCGCTGTCGATGCCGCGCTCGTGGAACTCGTCGAACAGGACGGCGCCGACGGCGGGAAGCTCCGGGTCCTCCTGAAGCTGGCGCAGGAACAGGCCGTCGGTCACCACTTCGATCCGGGTCTTCGGGCCGATTTTCGTGTCGAGGCGGACGCGGTAGCCGACGGTCTCGCCCACCGCCTCCCCCAGCATCGACGCCATCCGGCGGGCGGCGGCGCGGGCGGCGAGGCGCCGCGGCTCCAGCACCAGGATCTTGCGGCCCTTTGCCCAAGCGGCGTCGAGCAGGGCCAGCGGTACCCGCGTGGTCTTGCCGGCGCCGGGCGGGGCTTGCAGCACGGCGGTGCCGCGGCGGTCCAACGCCTCCAAGAGGGCGGGCAGGACGGGGTCGATGGGAAGGGCAGGGAAGGCGGGCTTGCTCATGAGGGGAAGTCTGCTGCCGTGAACCGCTGGGAAAGGCAATGGTTTTCGCGAGGCCGGCGGAGTGGCACGCGCCAAAAGGTCGCAGGGACGGGGACGGGCACGGCGGGGCGGGACCGATGACCGTATAGGCTGTATGGTTTTGCCGTCGTCGGGCTCATTCGTATTTCGCAGGGATCCATGACCGATATCCACGACGCCGCCCTGTTCCTCGCCCACGCCTGCGCGCTGGAGGAGGACGCCGCCAACCGCTTCGCCGACCTGTCGGAGGCGATGAAGACCTATGGCAACCAGGAGGTCGCGGCCTTCTTCGGCCAGATGGCGAAATTCTCGCGCCTGCATCTGGCCGAGGCGCGGGAACGGTCGGGCTTCCGCAAGATCCCCGATCTGGCGCCGGAAGACTTCCAATGGCCGGACGGCGACAGCCCGGAAGCGGCCTCGATGGAAGGCTCGCATTATCTGATGACAGTGGAATACGCGCTGGAACTGGCGCTCGACAGCGAGCGGCGCGGGCAGGCCTTCTACGCCGAGGTGGCGAAGACCACCACCGACGCCGAGGTCCGCATGATGGCCGAGGAGTTCGCCGCCGAAGAGGCCGAGCACGTCGCCCAACTGGAGGTCTGGGCCAAGCGCTATCCGGCTTTGCAGGGATAGGGGGCTTCCCCCTCTTCCCCCGGGGAGAGGGTCGAGGTGAGGGGGATGCAAAGCGAGAATTTGGTGGGGAGCGGGCAGTGCGCGACTCTTGAAGATCCTCGCTGCGCGTCCCCCTCACCCTAACCCTCTCCCCGGGGGGGGAGAGGGGATCTCTGGCGGGGGGAGGCGGCCGCTTACTTCGACAGCGAAGCCCAGTCGATCTCGTACACCTTGTCGGCCGGCTGGTAGGTCCTGAAGGCGGCGATCACGTCGTCGACGCTGACGCCGCCCGGCACGTTCTGGATTTCGTAGACGACCGAGCTGCCGCTGGTCGGGCCGACGTCGGCGTTGCGGTGGGCCTGCGAGACCAACCCTTCGCCGGCCTTCTTGATCATGATGGAAGCCATGCATCCGTCTCCTGTTGCGACTCGCCCGACGGCAAAACCATAAACAAAAAGTGGTTTAACCGGAAGGCGGAAAGAACGGGGACGGATGCAGGGGGGCGTCAGGGCAGTGCCGCGGCCTCGGTCACCCGGGCGCCGCCCGGCATGCGATCGGGCTGGGCGCCGGCCAGCGCCCCGGCGATGCCGCCGGTCAGCCAGGCCGAGAAGGCGCTGCGCCCGTCGGCGCTGGCTTGACCGCAGGCGGCGACGGGGAGGGAACCGGCATCCTCGTCGTCGTCCTGGGCGGCGGCGGTGTTTTCGTAGTTCCACAGCGGCATGTTGGCGGCGGACGGTTCCGCGGCCGACGCGGTGGCGATCAGGCCGGGGGAGCGCGGGGCCGGGCGGCTGTGGACCTCGATCAGGGCGATGCGGATGCCGGCGGCCCAGGCACGGTCGATGAAGGCGTTCACCTGCCGCGCGGTGGCGGTGGAGCCGCCGGCGGCACCGGGCGCGCCGCCGGTCAGCCAAGCGGACGGCGTCGGGCTGCAGCCGCGCCGGTATTGCAGGGCCACCTGATCCTGGACGTAGGTCTGGCCGCGATAGAGGCGCATCAGGCCGTGGCCGTAGCGCTGCAGCTCGTCCAGCGGGCCGCGGCTGGCGGTCAGCAGGTTGCGGTCGAGCAGAATCAACGTCGGCTTGACGGCGATCAGCCGGTCCAGCAACGGCTCGAAATCGGCGAACTGGGCCTGCCGGTGGACGATGCGCAGGAATTCAAGGTTCGGTACGCCGCGCTCGGCGGCGATCCGGGACATGCCGCGCTCGTCCAGCGTGGCGTCGCGCAGCCCGGTGTCGCCCAGCGCCACCACCAGCACCGAATCGGGATGCCGGGCCGCCCGCTCGGCGACCACGTTGATGCGGTTCAGGTTGTACCAGGCGAAGGGCTGGTCGTAGAGCATGGAGCCGGTCCACAGCACCGCAAGCGCCGCCAGCCCGGCCAGGGCCAGCGGTGCCATCAGCAACCCGATCCCCAGCCTCCACCAGCGCCGCCGGCCGCTGCGCGGCGCAACGGGGTCGTCCTGGGCGGAGTCCCGATGGACCGACCCGATCCGGTCGGACGGGGTGGCGGACAGCGGCTCCTGCGGCTCGGGATTGGACATCGGCGGGTCTCCAAGCGGTCAAGACGGGGGCGGTCGGGAGGTGGTCGGAAGGCAGCGGAAAGGCGCGGGCGCGTTCACGCCTTCTCCCACAACGCGCGGGGGAGGCGAATCGACAGGCGGAAATTGGGGGTATCCCCAAGGTCCCGATGCACCTCCGCCGTAGGGTCCCGGTTTGCCGAAAGCGCCGTTTGTGTGTAGGCTCCAACCACCCAGGAAGGCCTCACAGCAGGGTTGGCGATGAGCACCGAGATCCGCAGTTTCAGCATTCCCGACGCCGCCGCCGAAGAGGCGCAGACGCAGCTCTCCGCCTTCCTGCGGACGGTCGAGGTCCAGCGCATCGAGACCGCCTATGCCGACGGGGCGTGGCGGGTGCTGGTGCTGTTCACCGACCTTCGCCGCAAGGAGGAGTCGCAGCAGATCGAGGCGGCCATCGCCGCCGCGCTGAACGGCTGGCGCGAGAAGGCCGCCACCCAGGCCGGCGTGACGCGCGACGCCGTTCTGCAGGACGACCTGCTGTCGGAAATCGCCCGGTTCGCGCCGACGACGGAACATGAGCTGTCGATCATCGTCAACGCCCGCGGTCAGGCCGCCTCGCCCTATGGCGGGGAGATCGTGCAGGTCGTCCGCTCGACGCTCGACCTGCTGATCGACTGATCGGGCCGCACGGGAAACCGCCGCGGGAGCTGGCAAGGGAGCCGGCGGAAATGTCCTATCCGGTTCGGCGGAGCGATCCGCATCCAAAAGCTGTGCTGACGCTGCCGTAAGCGTCAGTTGGTTCCGGCACCACGGCGTGCCAGGATTGCGCCCTTCAGTCGCAGCGGTGGATGAGGCGGTCGTGGCTTCGAAGCAGCATCCGAAGAGTCATGTCGCCGCGGACATGGCGTGGGCAGACGTTCCCGACTATCGCAAGATGGCGCTTGAACTGGCCCGGCTGGCCGCCGAGGCTGCGCAACGCGCCCGCGTGACCGGCAACGGCAAATACGACCGGCTGGCCCGTACCCTGACCAGCCGGGCGGGGGAAATCCTCAGCGACCTCGACCGCGGCGGGACGATGTGAGGGCGGGAGCAGGGTGACGGTAAAAAGGAAACGGCGCCCGGGTGGGGCGCCGTTGTCGTTTTCCGGGGAGTGTCGACCGGTCCTGTCCCGACCCTGTCCCCCGCTTTCGGCCGACCGAAGGTCCGTCGAAGGCGGGGGACGGAGGGATCGGGTGATCAGACCACCTTGGCGTCGTGCATGGCGGCGATCTGGTCCTTGTTGTAGCCGAGCTGGCCCAGGACCTCGTCGGTGTGCTCGCCGAGCAGCGGGGAGCCGGTGACCTCGACCGTCATGTCCGAGAACTTGATCGGGCTGCCGACGGTCAGGTACTTGCCGCGCTGCTTGTGGTCGACCTCGACGACGGTGCCGCTGGCGCGCAGCGACGGGTCGTTGGCGATCTCCTTCATCGACAGCACCGGCGAGCACGGGATGTCGAACTTGCGCAGGATGTCGACGGCCTCGAACTTGGTCTTGTCCTTCAGCCAATCCTCGATGATCGCGAAGATGTCGAAGATCTTGTCCTGACGGGCCAGCGCCGTGTTGTAGGCCGGATCGTCGATCCACTCCTCGCGGCCGAGAGCCTTGCAGATCGGCGCCCAGGCATGGCCCTGGATGGTGAAGTAGATGTAGGCGTTGGGATCGGTTTCCCAGCCCTTGCACTTCAGCACCCAGCCCGGCTGGCCGCCGCCGCCGGCATTGCCGCCGCGCGGAACCACGTCGGTGAACTTGCCGTGCGGGTACTGCGGGTATTCCTCCAGATAGCCGACGCGGTCCAGGCGCTGCTGGTCGCGCAGCTTGACGCGGCAGAGGTTCAGCACGCTGTCCTGCATCGACACGGCGACCTTCTGGCCCTTGCCGGTCTTGGTGCGGGCCATCAGGGCGGTCAGGATGCCGATGGCGAGGTGCATGCCGGTGTTGCTGTCGCCGAGCGCGGCGGCCGACACGGTCGGCGGGCCGTCCCAGAAGCCGGTGGTCGACGCGGCGCCGCCGGCGCACTGGGCGACGTTCTCATAGACCTTCAGGTCCTGGTAATGGTGGCCGTCGCTGAAGCCCTTGACCGAGGCGACGATCATGCCGGGGTTCAGTTCCTTGATCTTGTCCCAGCTGAAGCCCATGCGGTCCAGCGCGCCGGGGCCGAAATTCTCGACCAGCACGTCCGATTCCTTGATCAGACGGGTCAGGACTTCCTTACCCTCGGCGGTCTTGGTGTCCAGCGTCAACGAGCGCTTGTTGCTGTTGAGCATCGTGAAGTAGAGCGCGTCGGCATCCGGAATGTCGCGCAGCTGGCTGCGGGTGACGTCGCCGGCGCCCGGACGCTCGACCTTGATGACGTCCGCACCGTACCAGGCCAGAAGCTGGGTGCAGGCGGGGCCGGCCTGCACATGGGTGAAGTCGATGATCTTGATGCCTTCGAGCGGCTTGGTCATGACTGCAAACACTCCCTTATTCACGTTGTTTCAGTTCGTCTCTTGGACTGCTCATCAGTCCGGCCGGCCCATGCCCGGAGATCGGGGGCATCAAGGTCGGGAACCGGCCGGTATTCGATTTTCGCCGCCGGACGGCGTCAGCCGGCTGACGCGGTCGCCGTTTCGAGTTCGGTGAGGCGGCGGCGCAATTTCCGCTCTTCGGTCCAGCGGGCGGTTTCGTCCCGCACCACGGCGACGATCCCGGTCACCGCACCGTCGGCCCCCCGCAAAAGCGCGACGGTGAAGGCGATCGACAGGCTGTGCCCGTCCTTGTGGACCGCCGGCACGCGCAGCAGGTCGTGGCCGTAGCGGGTCTCGCCCGTCGCCATGGTGTTCGCGTAGCCGTCCCAGTGGCGCTGGCGCTGGCGTTCGGGAATGATGATGTCGAGCGACTTGCCCATCGCCTCGTCGGCGGTGAAGCCGAACATCCGCTCCGCCGCCGCGTTCCACAGGATGATGGCGCCGGTCGGGTCGGACACGATGACGGCATCGCCGATCACCGCCACCAACTGTTCGCAATCCACAACCGCGGGGGTGCCCGCTGCTGCTGTCTTTTCCATGTCGATCTCCTTGGCGCCCGCCCCCTCTTGGATTGGGCGCCGGGGGAGCCGGTGCGGCGGTGGCCCGTGAACCGTGCCGCACTGACATTATCGATACGGTATACCAGATACCATCGACCATGCAAGGGAATTTGAGAGCGGTGCGAACTGTCGTGAATGCGAACAGATCGGGGCTGGGGCGACCGGGGATTTTCCAGTCGCCGCAAAGGTCTGCGGGGATGTTCAGGAGTTTCGATTAATTGTAATCGAATGATTATCCGGCATAGTGTGCAAGGGCGGTACCGACCCGGGACGGTGCCGACAGCCTGCAATCACCCGGAATCGATGGGGAATGGGATGGCCGCGTTCGACAGCTATTGTGTGGCGCCTTTCAAGCAGCGCCTGCCGATCCAGCGGCTGTTTCCCAGCGACCACGAGGTGAACAGCGGGATTTGCTTCGGTCTCAGCCTGGAGTGGATCGCGCGCCACCGTTCGCGCAAGGGCGAGACGTCGAAGGCGCGCATCGCCTACATCGACCTGGACAACACGATCCTGCACGCCAGCATCAAGCAGCGCCTCTACGGCGCCGAGTTGAGCAATGACGTGGACACCTCGTCCGAGCAGCTGGGATCACGCAATCAGGCGATGGCGCAGGCCGGGTTCAAGATCGCGGCGACCAGGACGGAGTGGGTGAGCGTCAGCAGTGAGGAAAGCGTCAAGGACGTGCTGAAGGCGATCACCACCGCCACCGCCGGTCCCCACACCTATCACGTCGTCACCATGATCTTCGAACAGCGCGGCATGGCGCACGCCACCTGCTGCTACAAGTCGGGCGGCAAGGCCTTCGGGCTGGGGTCGCACCTGTATTTCTTCGATCCCAACTTCGGCGAATACAAGGCGTCGAGCGGCAGCGTCTCCGACCTGTTCTCCGGCCTGATCGGCCAATACCGCAACTTCAAGAAGCGGGACGGGTCGGTGATCGACTACAAGGTCAAGGAGTTCGTGGTGCAGAGCATTTCCTTCAACTGAGGCTGCTGCACGGCACCTGCGGGGGAATCCCCCCGCTCACGGAGTTTGCGCCGACGCGCTGGGTAGACCTGCGGTCAGCCGAAAGCGGGGAGAGGGTTGCGCGGCAGCCCTTCACCGAAAATCCACGCCGTGCATCCCCCTCACCCCAACCCCTCTCCCGCGAGGGGAGAGGGGCTTTGCTCAACGCCAGACTGCATGCATTGTTGCAAGCGCGAGATCTGTGCATCCCGTAGTCTCCCCGGGGGAGAGGGGGATTCTTGGGGGGCGGGGACGACCGCCGAAAAGCCCGACCTACCCGACCAGGTCGAAGAAGGGCATCGAGGCGTATTTGCTGGATTTGATGTTGGCGACCACCTTGTCCTGCGAATGGCCGCCGGTCATCATCGTCGCCGGCAGCTTGATCACCTTGCCGACCGCCTTCGACGATTTGCTGATCGGGTCCCATTGCAGGTTGAAGTTGACGATCTGCTTCTCGATGGCCGGCAGGTCTTCCTTGGTCACCCGCACATAGGGGCCGTGGATGATGCCGCCGCGCACCATCTTCGACACGGTCGGCGCGTTGAAGGCGCAGCAGGGCAGGCCGGCCTCGACCGCGACGATGGTGGCGATGGCGCCGCCCAGCGAATGGCCGCAGAGGATCGGCCGGTCGGCCCCCAGCATCATCTTCGCCTGTTCCAGCAGAAGATGCGCGGCGCGGATGCCGGCAGGCAGGCTTTCGATGGTGTAGAGGGCGATGTCGGTCTTCAGGTTCTTGCCGCCGGCCATCTGGCCGGAGGTGCTGCTGCCGACCGCCGTGCCGCGATAGGCGACGATGTACTGGTCGGAATGCTTTTCCTGATAGACGGCGCCGAAGAAGCCGACGTCGGTATCCTCGTGGGTGAAGAGCACCTGGAAGCCGGGCGGGGACCGTCTTGCCCCCTCCGCCTTGCTGAAGGCGGACTCGTCGTTGCCGCGGCCCTTCTGGAAATTGTAGACGGTGTTCGCGGCAACGGCCAAATCGAGAATGTTGACCGGCATGGTGGCGCCCTTCGTCGTAAGCGGGAGCCTGAGACAATACTGGCACGCCAGGGCTGTCAACGAACCGGAACGATTGTTATCGGCTTCCGCGTCTTAATCCGGGTTGTGTTGCTCTTTCGACAGCTGTTGCGGTTTCTGCGGCGGCAAAAGAAAAGGGCGCCTTGCGGCGCCCTTCCCTGCTTCATCGAACGGGCGGTAAGCCCGTTCTTTTCGATCAGACGTCCAGCAGCAGACGGCGCGGATCCTCGATCAGCTCCTTGATGCGGACGAGGAAGGTGACCGCCTCCTTGCCGTCGATGATGCGGTGGTCGTAGGACAGCGCCAGATACATCATCGGGCGGACTTCGACCTTGCCGCCGATGACGACCGCGCGGTCCATCGTCTTGTGCATGCCGAGGATGGCGGACTGCGGCGGGTTGATGATCGGGGTCGACATCAGCGAGCCGTAGACGCCGCCGTTGGAGATGGTGAAGGTGCCCCCCGTGAGCTCATCCATCGACAGCTTGCCGTCGCGGCCCTTCTTGCCCAGCGCGGCGATGGTGCCCTCGACGCCGGCGAAGTCGAGCTGGTCGGCGTTGCGCACCACCGGAACCACCAGACCCTGCGGCGTGCCGACGGCGACGCCGATGTCATAGTAGTTCTTGTAGATGAGGTCGGTGCCGTCGATCTCGGCGTTGACGGCCGGGATCTCCTTCAGGGCCTGGACGGCGGCCTTGACGAAGAAGGACATGAAGCCGAGCCGCACCTTGTGGCGCTTCTCGAAATAATCCTTGTACTCGGCACGGAGAGCCATCGCCGCCGACATGTCCACCTCGTTGAAGGTGGTCAGCATGGCGGCCGAGTTCTGGGCCTCCTTCAGGCGCTCGGCGATGCGCTGGCGCAGGCGGGTCATGCGGACGCGCTCTTCCTGAGCGGCGCGCGGACGGTCGCCCTGGGTGCCGGCGGCCCACTGGACCTTCGGCGCCGGAGCCGGAGCGGCGGGCTTGGCGGCGGGAGCGGCAGCCGGGGCGGCGATGACGTCGCCCTTGGTGATGCGGCCGTCCTTGCCCGAACCGGCGATGGCGGACGTGTCGACGCCCTTCTCGTCGGCCAGCTTGCGGGCGGCCGGGCCGGAAGCGGCGATGTTGCCCCCCGGAGTCGTGGTGGCGGCGGCGGCGGCCGGAGCCGGAGCGGCGGCGGGAGCGGCCGGGGCCGGAGCAGCGGCCGGGGCAGCCGGAGCGGCACCGGCGCCGCCCTCGGTGAGGACGCCCAGCAGGGCGCCGACCTCGACGTTCGCCCCTTCCGGAGCGACGATCTCGGCCAGCACGCCGGCGGCCGACGCATTCACCTCAAGCGTGACCTTGTCGGTCTCCAGCTCGACCAGCGCCTCGTCCATGGCGACGGCATCGCCGGCCTTCTTCAGCCAGCGGGCGACCGTCGCCTCGGAGACGGACTCACCCAGCGTGGGGACCTTGATTTCGGTAGCCATTTCTTATTCCTCGTTCGTCTTCTTGTTCGCTTGGGCGAGAGGGTCAGCGGACCGTCAGGGCTTCGTCCAGGAGCTTGGCCTGCTCCTTGTTGTGGCGCTTCAGCAGGCCGGTCGCCGGCGAGGCGGTGGCCGGGCGGCCGACATAGGACGGGCGGCCGGCCTTGTGGCCGACGTCCTTCAGCACCGCTTCCAGGCGGCGGTCGGCGAAGAACCAGGCGCCCTGGTTCTCCGGCTCTTCCTGGCACCAGACCAGCTCGGCGTTCGGATACTTGGCGAACTCGGCCGCCAGCGCGTCCTTCGGGAACGGGTAGAGCTGTTCCAGGCGCAGGATGACCACGTCCTTGATGCCGCGGCTCATGCGCTCCTGCAGCAGGTCGTAATAGACCTTGCCGGAGCACACCACGATGCGGCGGATCTTGTCGTTGGCGGCCAGATCGTTGGCGGTCTCGCCCAGCACGCGGTGGAAGCTGCTGCCCGGACCCATCTCCGACAGGTCGGAGATGCACAGCTTGTGGCGCAGCAGTGACTTCGGCGTGAACAGGACCAGCGGCTTGCGGAAGCTGCGGCGGATCTGGCGGCGGAAGACGTGGAACAGGTTGGCCGGCGTCGTCACGTTGCAGATCTGCCAGTTGTCCTCGGCGCACATCTGCAGGAAGCGTTCCGGACGGGCGGACGAGTGTTCCGGACCCTGGCCCTCGTAGCCGTGCGGCAGCAGCATCACCAGGCCGGACATGCGCAGCCACTTGGACTCGCCCGACGAGATGAACTGGTCGATGATGGTCTGGGCGGTGTTGGCGAAGTCGCCGAACTGCGCTTCCCACAGCACCAGATTGTGCGGCTCGGCCAGCGAATAGCCGTACTCGTAACCGACGACGGCGGCTTCCGACAGCGGGCTGTCATGGACCTCGAAGGTCGCCTGATCCGGGCTGACGTGGCAGAGCGGGACGTATTTCTCTTCGGTGTTCTGGTCGTACATCACCGCATGGCGGTGCGAGAAGGTGCCGCGGCCGGAATCCTGGCCCGACAGGCGGACGCCGGTGCCCTCGGCCACCAGGGTGGCGTAGGCCAGCGCCTCGGCGGTCGCCCAGTCGATGCCTTCGCCGGTCTCCAGCGTCTTCTTCTTGGCTTCCAGCTGGCGCGCGATCTTGGAGTTGATCGCGAAGTCCTTCGGGTATTCGCAGAGCTTGAAGCCGATCTGCTTCAGCCTGTCGATGTCCACGCCGGTCTCGCCGCGGTGGGCGCTGTCGGCGGCCTGGGCCTGCAGGCCGGCCCACTTGCCTTCCAGCCAGTCGGCCTTGTTCGGCTTGTAGCTGCTCGACGCCTCGAACTCACCCTCCAGCTTCTTCATGAAGTCCTGGGTGATCTGGTCGCCCTCGGCCTGGGTGATCACGTTCTCCTCGACCAGCTGCTTGGCATACAGCTCGCGCGTGGTCGCGTGGGCGCGGATCTTCTTGTACATCAGCGGCTGGGTGAAGCCCGGCTCGTCGCCCTCGTTGTGGCCGTGGCGGCGGTAGCAGACCATGTCGATCACGACGTCCCGCTTGAACTTCTGGCGGAACTCGATGGCGATGCGGCTGATATGGACGACGGCTTCGGGATCGTCGCCGTTCACGTGGAAGATCGGCGCCTGCACCATCTTGGCCATGTCGGAGCAGTACACGCCCGACCGCGAATAGGTCGGGTTGGTGGTGAAGCCGATCTGGTTGTTGATGATGAAGTGCATGGTGCCGCCGGTGCGGTAGCCGCGAAGCTCCGACAGGCCCAGCGTCTCGGCCACGATGCCCTGGCCGGCGAAGGCGGCGTCGCCGTGGATCAGCACGCCCATCACCTGCTCGCGCTCGAGATCGCGGCGCTGCTGCTGCTTGGCGCGCACCTTGCCGAGTACGACCGGGTTGACCCATTCCAGGTGGGACGGGTTGGCGGTCAGCGACAGGTGGACGATGTTGCCGTTGAAGTCGCGGTCCGACGAGGTGCCGAGATGGTACTTCACGTCGCCGGAGCCCTGGACGTCCTCCGGGCTCGACGGGTTGCCCTGGAACTCCGAGAAGACGGCGGAGAAGGGCTTGCCCATGAAGTTGGTCAGCATGTTCAGGCGGCCGCGGTGGGCCATGCCGACGACGGCCTCCTTGAGGCCGAGCTGGCCGCCGCGCTTCAGGATCTGCTCCAGCGCGGGGATCATCGACTCGCCGCCCTCAAGGCCGAAGCGCTTGGTGCCGGTGTATTTCAGCTGCAGGAACTTCTCGAAGCCCTCGGCCGCGGTCAGCCGCTCCAGGATGGCGCGCTTGCCGTTCACCGTGAAGTCGGTGTGGTTGCGGCCGCCCTCGATGCGCTCCTGGATCCAGGCCTTCTCTTCCGGATCCTGGATGTGCATGAACTCGACGCCGATCGTCCCGCAATAGGTCTTGACCAGGATGTCGAGGATCTGGCGCAGGGTCGCCGTTTCCAGCCCCAGCGAGTAGTTCAGGAAGATCGGACGGTCGAGGTCGTCCGGGCCGAAGCCGTAGGTCGCCGGATCGAGTTCCGGGTGCGGCTCGCGCTTTTCGAGGCGCAGCGGGTCGAAATGCGCGTTCATGTGGCCGCGGACGCGGTAGACGCGGATCAGCATCAGGGCGCGGATGCTGTCCAGCGTGGCGGCGCGCAGCTGCTGCGGGCTGATGCCGCCATAGACCTGCTGGGCATGGGCCAGCATGGCGCCGTTGGCCGGGCCGTTCATCGCGGCGGCGGCACCGTTCGTGGCAGCGCCGTTGGGGACGCCGACGATGAAGCTCTCGGCGACCGGATCGCGCTTGGCCTTGGGGTCTTCCAGATCGGACACGGTCCAGGACGCGCCGCGCAGCTCGTCCAGGACGGCGCGCGAATCCTCGTCCAGATCCTGGAAGAAGCTGTTCCAGCTGGGGTCGACGGCGGCCGGGTTGGACAGGTAGCTGGCGTAGAGCTCGGCGACGTAACCGGCGTTCGAGCCGAAGAGGAACGAGGTCTGTTCCAGATTTGCCGACATGGTTTCACCTCGGGCGTGGACCCGGGTCCCTGTGGGAGATGATGGCGAGTGGCGAAGGAGGGCGGGGGATCGATGGATACCCATGTGCAAGAACCGGCGGAAACGGCCGGTGGGATGCGGACCGCGAGGCTGGACGCACCGCCGACGCTTGCATATGGGTTCCCAGGACCATCCGTCCAAGAGCGGACTCCGAAGGGGCGGCGGGCGGGGCGCCGTAGCGTCCCGCCCGTCATCCTCTTGCAAGGCACCCTCTTTTCAAAGGCAGAAGGCCGAGGGCGTCACGTCGCCGTGACGCCCGCAGGCGATCAGCCCTTGAACACCTTCAGCATGGTGGAGCCCAGGCTGGCGGGGCTGTCGGCGACGGCGATGCCGACCGACTTCATGAAGTCGATCTTGAAGTCGGCGGTGTCGTTGCCGCCGGAGATCACCGCGCCGGCATGGCCCATGCGGCGGCCCGGAGGGGCGGTGCGGCCGGCGATGAAGCCGACGACCGGCTTCTTCGTGCCCGACGCCTTGATGAACTCGGCGCCGCGGACTTCGGCGTCGCCGCCGATCTCGCCGATCATGATGATGCCCTCGGTCTCCGGGTCCTTCACGAACAGCTCCAGGCTGTCGACGAAGTTGGTGCCGTTGACCGGGTCGCCGCCGATGCCGATGCAGGTGGTCTGGCCCAGACCGGCCGCCGTGGTCTGCGCCACCGCTTCATAGGTCAGCGTGCCCGAGCGCGAGACGATGCCGATCTTGCCGCGCTTGTGGATGTGGCCCGGCATGATGCCGATCTTGCACTCGTCCGGCGTGATGATGCCGGGGCAGTTCGGGCCGATCAGGCGGGTGGCGGAGCCGTCCAGGGCGCGCTTGACGCGGACCATGTCCAGCACCGGGATGCCTTCGGTGATGCAGACCACCAGCGGGATCTGGGCGTCGATGGCTTCCAGGATCGCGTCGGCCGCGAAGGGCGGCGGCACGTAGATCACGGAGGCGTTGGCGCCGGTCTTCTCGACCGCTTCCGACACGGTGTCGAAGATCGGCAGGTCGAGGTGCTTGGCCCCGCCCTTGCCGGGCGTGACGCCGCCGACCATCTTGGTGCCGTAGGCGATGGCCTGCTCGGAGTGGAAGGTGCCCTGGGCTCCGGTGAAGCCCTGACAGATCACCTTCGTGTTCTTATCGACGAGAACAGCCATTTCACGCGGCCTCCTTCACGGCCTTGACCACCTTTTCGGCGGCATCGGCGAGGTTGTCGGCCGAGAGGATCGGCAGGCCGGATTCGGCCAGGATCTTCTTGCCCAGATCGACGTTGGTGCCTTCCAGGCGGACCACCAGCGGAACGTGCAGGTGCACTTCGCGCGCCGCGGCGACCACGCCCTCGGCGATCACGTCGCAGCGCATGATGCCGCCGAAGATGTTGACCAGGATGCCTTCGACGTTGCTGTCGGACAGGATCAGCTTGAAGGCCGCGGTGACGCGCTCCTTCGTGGCGCCGCCGCCGACGTCGAGGAAGTTGGCCGGCTCGCCGCCATACAGCTTGATGATGTCCATAGTGGCCATCGCCAGGCCGGCGCCGTTGACCATGCAGCCGATGTTGCCGTCGAGCTTGACGTAGTTGAGGCTGTGCTTGGCCGCCTCGATCTCCGACGGATCCTCTTCGGCTTCGTCGCGCAGCTCTTCCACGTCCTTGTGGCGGAACAGGGCGTTGTCGTCGAAGTTCATCTTGGCGTCGAGCGCCAGGATGTCGCCCGAACCGGTGACGATCAGCGGGTTGATCTCGACGATGGCGCAGTCCAGATCGACGAAGGCCTTGTAGGCAGCCTGGATGAACTTGGCGGCGGCACCGACCTGCTTGCCTTCCAGGCCGAGCGCGAAGGCGACCTTGCGGGTGTGATAGCCCTGGATGCCGGTGGCCGGGTCGACGGCGACCTTGACGATCTTCTCCGGCGTGTTGTGGGCGACCTCTTCGATCTCCATTCCGCCTTCGGTCGAGGCCATGATCGTCACGCGGCCGGTGGCGCGGTCGATCAGCATGCCGAGATACAGCTCGCGCTTGATGTCGGCGCCTTCCTCGACATAGAGGCGCTTGACCTCGCGGCCTTCCGCGCCGGTCTGCTTGGTCACCAGGACGCTGTTCAGCATCTCGGCGGCGTTCTTGCCGACTTCCTCGATCGACTTGACGACGCGGACGCCGCCCTTGCCCTCGGGGTTGTTCTTGAAGCGCCCGGCGCCGCGGCCGCCGGCGTGGATCTGGGACTTCACCACCCAGACCGGACCGCCGAGCTCGCGGGCGACCGTCTCGGCCTCCTGCGGGGTGTAGGCGACGCCGCCGCGGGGAACCGCGACGCCGTACTTCTTCAGCAGGCTTTTCGCCTGGTACTCATGGATGTTCATCGGGCGTCCATCTGTTTTTTGGTTCGGCTGACGAGAACGGGTCGACTGAAAGACGAGACGGGCGCACCACCGGCGCCCTCCCGGACCCGATCAGGAGGATCGGGGATCGGGACGGCGCCGGAGACCGCGCTGTTCGTTCTTTAGGAAGCGGACTTCTCGGCGTCCAGCTTCTTGACGACGTCGACCAGCGTCTTCACCGCGTCGACGGAGTTCTGGAACATCGCCTTCTCTTCGTCGTTCAGCTCGATCTCGATGATCTTCTCGACGCCGCCGGCGCCGATGATCGTCGGGACGCCGACGTAGAGGTCGTCCTGGCCATACTGGCCGCTCAGGTGGGCGGCGACCGGCAGGACGCGCTTCTGGTCCTTCAGGTAGGACTCGGCCATCTGGATGGCGGAGGCGGCCGGGGCGTAGAAGGCCGAACCGGTCTTCAGCAGCTTGACGATCTCGGCGCCGCCGTCACGGGTGCGCTGGACGATGGCGTCCAGCTTCTCCTGCGTGGTCCAGCCCATCTTGACCAGATCGGGCAGCGGGATGCCGGCGACGGTGGAGTAGCGCACCAGCGGGACCATGGTGTCGCCGTGGCCGCCCAGCACGAAGGCGGTGACGTCCTCGACCGAGACCTTGAACTCTTCGGCCAGGAAGTAGCGGAAACGGGCCGAGTCGAGCACGCCGGCCATGCCGACCACGCGCTCCGGCGGCAGGCCGGAGGCCTGCTGCAGCACCCACACCATCACGTCGAGCGGGTTGGTGATGACGATGACGAAGGCGTTGGGGGCGTATTTGCCGATGGCCTCGCCGACGGTCTTGCAGACGCCGCTGTTGATGCCGATCAGGTCGTCGCGGCTCATGCCCGGCTTGCGCGGGATGCCGGCGGTGACGATCACGACGTCGGCGCCCTCGATGACCGAATAGTCGTTGCCGCCGGTCAGGCTGGCGTTGAAGCCCTCGACCGGGGAGGTTTCGGCGAGATCCAGCGCCTTGCCGGCCGGCATGCCTTCGGCGATGTCGAACAGGACGACGTCGCCCAGTTCCTTCTGGGCAGCGAGCAGAGCCAGCGTGCCGCCGATCTGGCCGGCGCCGACGAGCGCAATTTTCTTGCGAGCCATGGAGCGTTCCCTAAAACGTTTGAGCGTCCCCCATTCAGCGGGAGACTAGAACCGTTGGTCATTCTAACGTCTTAGGGATCCAGCGCCCCGAGATTTCGGAAGCGTAGGTAGCGCGTTTTGTCGCGGAGGGCAAGCCTGACCGCCAGCGGGGCATTGCAGCTTTGCGTCGCACCCCCGATGATCCTTTCCAACGCCCGGACCGTTCGGCTTTATACGTATGGTTCGCGTCCGGTCCCTGCCTTGTTCAAAGATGGTCGAAGGAGAGCGCTGATGGCCAATCTCATGGCCCGTTTCATTTCCGGTCCGGCCCTGTCGCTGGCGCTTGCCGCCGGCCTTGCCGGTGTCATTGGGGCCGGTGGCGCCCAGGCCCAGACGGTCGGCGACTACACCGCCGCCATGGCCGCCGCCCCGATCACCGACGCGGTGGCGGCCCCCAGCGTCGCCTATTGCCAGACGCTGACCAACTACGTCTACACCTCGATCCCCGGGAACCAGCGGGCGAGCTGGGTGCTGCCGCTGGTGACGCTGGACGGCACGCAGTCGGCGGAGCTGACCGCCAAGCGCGACGCCTGCCTGCAGGTCCGCCAGCAGGCGCTGATCACCTTCGACGCCGGCACCGGCGAGCAGATCGTCACCCCGGCCGAGGCGATGGAAGGTCCGACCGACCGCGGCCCCTATTACAAGGAGCCCTCGCCCGACGCCCCGGTCCCGCACACCGGCCGCGCCACGCCGCGCCAGCCGATGCCGCGCGGCGGTGCCCAGCCGCAGCCCTACTGACCGGGCAAGGGCGTATCAAGGCCCGATGCCGTAGCGTTCCAGGTGTCGGGCCATCTCGGCGGGGGACAGCGGGAAGCCGCTGCCCTGCCGGGCGTTCAGCATGGCGCGCGGGTGGATGCCGGCGGCGCGGGCCTGGATCTGCATGGCGCAGCGCATCGACAGGCCGGCGCGCCAGACCAGCGCGGTGACCGCCTGTGGGTCGTGGGCGTCCAGGATCAGGTCCACCACCTCCGGCGCCACGCGGGCGCGCAGCGTCAGGGCCGTCCGCAGGAAGCCCATCTCGTTCCACGACATCGCATCGCCGAGCGCCGTCTCGTCCAGCTTGCCCTGCCGGTGCAGGCGCACGGCGCGGCGTTCCGGCGGTTCGGCCTGGTCGGGGGCTTCCGCCCAGTCGATGCGGCGGCGGGTGGCGGCGGCGATCTCCGCCACCGTGGCGTCGTCGAAGTCGGGACGGCGGCGCAGATGCTCCATCACCGCCAGATCGACGAAATCGGCCAGCCGCAGCGCCAGCCGGCGCGGCAGGGCGGGGCGGCGGGCCAGTTTCTCCCGCCAGTCCGGATGGTGGGCGGACTGCTCCACCAAGCGATCAAGGGTCGGCTCGGCGATCACTGCCCCGCTGTTGTCGAGCAGGAGGCCGGTCGCCTCGGCATGGCCGCTGCCGGCGATGGCGTCGGACAGGGCGGCGCCGATGCCGTGGCGCCGTGCGATGGCCGACAATGCCCAGCCGGCGGGGGCCGCGGCGACGATGTCCAGCAGATCCTCGTCGCCGAGCGCCGCGCAGCAGCGCAGCACCGGCTCCGCCACCGACCGTTCGACGTCGCGCGCCAGAGTCGCGACCACCGACGGCGGCGCGCAGGCGATGTCCTTGATCGCCGTCGACAGCGCCTCGCGCACGCGGACGATGTGGTCGCGGGCAAGCTGTTCCAGGGCGCGGACGGTGGCGGCGCTGACGGTGTCGGCCCCGCCCGGCGGCAGGTCGGGCAGCAGCCGGCACAGCTTGCGGGCCAGGGTGGAGCGCACGTCGGCGTCGCCCATCCCGGCCAGCCGCGATTCGACCAGCGCGTCGCCGACCTGCCGGGCGACGCCGCGGCTGGGCGGAGGAGAAAGGGGGGGCTCCGGCGACTCGGCGAACAGGTAGTCCATCAGTTCGGGCGCAACTCCGCACTCCGTCTCCGGCGGGAGAGGGGGAGCGGGGCGGGAGGGGGAGGGCCGGGCTGTCACCGGACCCGAAGCCTCGTGGTTGCGCAGGGGCAGGGCCGGAGCGGCCGTGGTGGGGTCATGCGGACCATCGAAGCGCCTCCCTGGTTAACGGCCCCCTAATAAGGCGCCGGTCAGCGCCGCTTGGCCGCCGGAGTGGCGCCCAGCATGCTGCGTTGCGCCAGCATCGGGCGCGGCATCTGTCGGCCACCCAGCACGCGCACGGGAAGCGACTGCTCCAGCCGGTGCTTGTCGAACTGGTCGAAGATGCGCAGCAGCGCTTCCGCCGTGCCCTCGCCATACTGGATGTCGGTGCGGGCGCGGTCCAGCTCGGTGCGCAGGCCCTGGCGCAGGCGGCCGAACAGCGCATCGAACAGCACCTGGAAATGCTCCTCGGCAAAGACGAAATGCCGGTCGCGCAGCCGGTCGGTCATCCGCCGCATGAAGGTCTGGCGCTGCTGGTGGAACTGGCGGAAACGCAGCAGCACCCGGATGAAGGGCGTGTCGGCCAGCACCGCCAGCGTTTCCTCATGCGCCAACCGCTGCCAGACCTCGGCATCGCGGTCGGTCCCCAGCCGGTTGAACAGGGCGATGGCGCCGGCATTCATCGCCTCCCATTCCTTTTCGTAGAACAGGGCGGTCAGGGTCGATTGCAGGCCGGGGACGATCACCTGGGGAAAGCTGGCGCCGGTGATCGGGTCCATGCTGTCGGGCAGCGTGGCGCGCAGGGCCGACACCATCAGGCGGGTGACGAAATCGCGGCGTCGTCCATCCGTCGGGACCTGCGGGGGCTCCTCGCCCGGTGCGTGGCAGCCGCCACAGGATGAGGGGCAGGATGGGGAACTGGAACCGGCGGTGCAGCTGTGGCAGATCGAGGCGAACAGCGGCAGCACTGACGGCCAATGCGCCATCATCAGCCCCATCGCGCGGGTGAACTCCTCGCGCGACAGGACGCCCTTGGCGGTGAATTGCGGCTCCAGCGCCTCCTGGAAGGTGCTGACCAGGGCCTGCGCCGTGCGATGGTGGCGTTCGAACGGCGGCGGATCGGCGGTCATCGCATGTCCTCCCTCCCGATGCATTCCAGCCGGCCAGCCATCCGGGGCGGCCACGATTACCGAATCAATTTATCCGGTATTTTATCGATGCCGGCTGTGACGGCTGTCACAGTGGGACCCATGCGCCGGTCGGTGAAGACAAAAAAAGGGCCGCGACCCAAGCGGGCGCGGCCTTTAGTCTAGGGAGGAAACGCACTGCAAAATGCAGTAACGAGACGGAGTTTAAGCCCGCCGCCCTGTTAGCGGTACCACGGTTTTCGAATTGGTGCGGTGCGACACCCGCATAGCGCGGTATGGAATATCGCTTGGTCTGCCCAACCGATGTGCGGAGAGGCAGTTTTTTGCCTTTTTCGCAGGCAGATGCCGGATCGCGGGTCAGGCGAACGATCATTTGCGAAAATCATCGCATTCGCAAGGGTACACAAACGAAAAGGGGGATGTCTCGCGACACCCCCCCTTTTCGTTCCCGGATCGGACGGGCGTCAGGCCGCCAGCTTCTCGCGGATCAGCGCCTTGGTCTCATCGACGCCGTAGAGCTGGATGAAGGAGCCCATGCGCGGGCCGGTGGTCTGGCCCAGCAGCACCTCGTACAGCGCCTGGAACCACGCCCGCAGTTCGGTGAAGCCGTGGGCCTTGCCGACCTCGAACACCTCGTTCTGGATGACGTCGGCGCGGGAATCGGCCGGCAGGGCGTCGAGCTTGGCCAGCAGATCCTGCAAGGCCGCGCGCTCGGCGTCGGTGGGCGCGCGGAACCGCTTGGTCGGCTTCACCTGATCCTGGTAGTAGCGCACGGCGTAGCCGACCATGCTGTCCAGGAAAGGGCTGTTCTCCGGCGTGGCGTCGGGGGCGTAGCGGCGGATGAAGCCCCACATGCTGTCCTTGGTCTCGGCATTGGCCGCACCCGCCAGATTGAGCAGCAGGTTGAAGGACACGTCGGAGCGCACCGCCGGCGGCTTGCCGTTGTGGATGTGCCAGGCCGGGTTCTCCAGCTTCTTCGCCGGCTCCTCGCCATGGACCTTGTCGACGAAGGTCAGATACTCGTCGACGGCGCGCGGGATGACGTCGAAGTACAGGCGCTTGGCCGACTTCGGCTTCTGGAACATGTAGAGGGCGAGGCTTTCCTGCGGCGCGTAGGCCAGCCATTCCTCCATGGTCAGGCCGTTGCCCTTCGACTTGGAGATCTTCTGGCCCTTGTCGTCGAGGAAGAGCTCGTAATTGAAGCCTTCCGGCGGGGTGCCGCCGAGGATTTTGCAGATCTTGCCGGCCAGCTCGGCCGACGGGATCAGATCCTTGCCGTACATCTCGTAATCGACGCCGAGCCCGAACCAGCGCATGCCCCAGTCGGGCTTCCACTGCAGCTTCACATGGCCGCCGGTGACCGGAAGCTCGACCTTCTTCCCGTCCTCGTCCTCGAAGACGATGGTGCCGGCATCGACGTTGCGCTCCAGCATCGGCACCTGGAGGACCCGGCCGGTGGAGGGGGAGACCGGCAGGAAGGGGCTGTAGGTCGCCTGACGCTCGGCGCCGAGGGTGGGCAGCATCACCGCCATCACCTCGTCGTAATGGCGCAGGACGCCCAGCAGCGCCTCGTCGAAGCGGCCGGACTTGTACCAGTCGGTGGAGGACTGGAACTCGTACTCGAAGCCGAAGCTGTCGAGGAAGGCGCGCAGCCGGGCGTTGTTGTGGGCGCCGAAGCTGTCATGGGTGCCGAAGGGATCGGGCACCTGCGTCAGCGGCTTGCCCAGGCTGGCCGCCACCATCTCCTTGTTGGGGATGTTGTCGGGGACCTTGCGCAGCCCGTCCATGTCGTCCGAGAAGCAGAACAGCTTGGTGGGCAAGTCGCTCATGGTCTGGAAGGCGTGGCGCACCATGCTGGTGCGCGCCACCTCGCCGAAGGTGCCGAGATGCGGCAGGCCCGACGGGCCGTAGCCGGTCTCGAACAGGACATAGCCTTTGGCGGGCGGCGCTTTCGCGAAGCGCGCGACCAGTTTGCGCGCCTCCTCGAACGGCCATGCCTTCGCCTGCAACGCCAGATCCCGTTCGCCGGTCATCGTCGGACCCTTTCGACACCAGATAGATAAAATATGGGAATGAGGGCAAAGACCCTAGGGCCGCCCGGGCGTGGCGTCAACCTTGGGCGTCCGGTGAGATCCGGCGGGGTACGTGTTCCGGGCCACTTGCGGCACCCGGTCGCCCGGTCCATCCTGCGCGGCCCGCGGGATCGGCCTTGCGGGAATCGGCAGGGTTGGCGGGGTTTTGGGGCGATGAGCTGGCTGTATCTGGTGGTGGCGATCCTGTTCGAGGTCGTCGGCACCTCGGCGATGAAGATGTCGGAGGGGATGACGCGGCTCGGCCCGGCGGCGGTCGTGGTGGTGTGCTACGGCATCGCCTTCCTGCTGCTGTCAAAGGCGTTGCGCAGCATGGAGGTCGGCATCGCCTACGCCATCTGGTCGGCGACGGGCACGGCGGCCATCGCCGCCATCGGTGTCCTCGTGTTCGGGGAAACGCTGACGGTGATGAAGGTGGTCGGCATCCTCCTGATCGTCGCCGGGGTCATCAGCCTGCATATGGCGAGCGGGCCGGCGTAAACGAACTCGGACGGCCGGGGCGCCGGACCTGAACGAATGGGAGGAAGAGACATCATGACCGTTCCGACCGCTGCCGCCTTCGATCCGCGGCTCGACCTCGAACTGAAGCGCGAGGTTCCGGTTCCGCCGGCGCTGCTCTGGCGGGCCTGGACCGAGCCCGAGCTGCTGATGAAGTGGTTCACGCCGGCCCCCTGGCGGACCACCGCCTGCGAGATCGACCTGAAGCCCGGCGGCCTGTTCCGTACGGTGATGGAAGGGCCGAACGGCGAGAAGAACGACAACGTCGGCTGCTATCTCGCGGTGGAGCCGGAGAAGCTCCTGGTCTTCACCTCCGCTCTCGGACCGGGCTACCGCCCCACCGGAAACAGCTTCCTCACCGCGTCGGTCAGCTTCGAGGCGACGGCCGAAGGCACGCTCTATACCGCCGTCGCGCTGCACAAGGACGAAGCCGCCAGGACGCAGCACGAGGAGATGGGCTTCCATCACGGATGGAGCGCCGCGCTCGACCAGATGGTCGCGCTGGCGAAGACGATGTAAGGGGACTTATACCATTGCCGGAAAGTTCCGACCTTTGGTCGGCACTTTCCAGCCCCTCAGACGCCGGGCGGCCCGCTTCCGCGGGCCTTGGCTTCGCGGGCATGTGCCCGCGCGGCCGCAGTCGCGGCCGTACCAGAGCCGAAAAGTCGAAACTTTTCGGCTCTGGTATTACACCCCGACCTTGAACGGGTTCACCTGCCGGGCGGCGCGTTCCACCGCCTCGGCGGGGCCGGGGCGACCCAGGTAATAGCCCTGGGCGACGTCGCAACGCAGGACGCGCAGGGCTTCCAGCGTCCCGGCATCCTCGACGCCCTCCGCCACCGCGGTCAGGTTCAGGCTGTGGGCCATCTGGATGACGGCGGCGGTGATCTTGGCGCTGTCGTGGCTGCGGGTGAGGTCGGCGACGAAGCTGCGGTCGATCTTCAACTTGTCCACTGCCAGGCGGCCGATGTAGGACAGGTTGGAATAGCCGGTGCCGAAATCGTCGATCGACATCTGCACGCCCATCGCCTTCAGCCGGCGCAGATTCTCCATCACCAGATCCGTGTTCTGGATCAGCATCGATTCGGTCAGCTCCAGCTCCAGCAGCAGCGGGTCGAGCCCGCTGTCGGCCAGGGCCCGGGTCACCGTGGGGACAAGGTCGCTGCGCTGAAGCTGCAGGGCCGACAGATTGACCGCCACCGACAGCGAGAGCCCCTGGTCGCGCCAGCGCGCCGCCTGCCGGCAGGCCTCGGCCAGGACCCAGGCGCCGATCGGCACGATCAGGCCGCTATCCTCGGCGATCGGGATGAAGGCGCCGGGCGGGACCATGCCCTTCTCCGGATGGTTCCAGCGCAGGAGCGCCTCCGCCCCCGTCACGGCGCCGGTCTCCAGGCTGACCTGCGGCTGGTAGTGGATCAGGAACTCGCCCCGCTCCAGCGCGCGGCGCAGGCCGCTGCGGGTGGAGAGGTGGGCCACCGCCTCGGCGTTCATCGCCTCGGCATAGAAGCGGTGGGTGTCGCGGCCGGCCGCCTTGGCATGGTGCAGGGCGGTGTCGGCGTTCTTCAGCAGGGTGGCGAAGTCCTCGCCGTCGGCCGGGGCCAGCGCCACCCCGGAGGACAGGGTGAGGGTAAGCTCCTGCCCGTCCACCTGGAAGGGCTCGGCCATCGCCTCGTGCAGGGAGGCGACGGTCTCCACCACCGTATCGATGTCGGGCCGGCCGGACAGCAGCAGGATGAACTCGTCGCCGCCGCCGCGGCTGACCGTGTCGGTATCGCGCACCACCGCCTTCAGCCGCTCCGCCACCGCGCGCAGCAGGGCGTCGCCGACGGCATGGCCGAGACTGTCGTTCACCGTCTTGAAGCGGTCGAGTCCGCAGGCGACCAGCGCCACCAGCCGGCCGTTGCGTTCCGACCGGGCCAGGGCCTGTTCGGTGCGGTCCTGAACCAGCACCCGGTTGGGCAGCAGGGTCAGCGCGTCGTGGCGCGACAGATACTCCATCCGCTCCTGCGCCGCCTTGCGGTCGGTGATGTCGCGGACCAGGACCAGCAGCCGGCGGTCGTTGCCGTCGATGACGGCGCGCCGCATGCTGACCTCTCCCCAGAACTGGGTGCCGTCCAGCCGCCGGGCATGCCATTCGAGCAGTTGCGGTTCGCCGTCGGCCGCCTTGCGGCGCCAGGCCGCCGCCGTTTTCGCCGTGTAGGACGGCTCGCCGGAACTGAGCATCTCGACATCGATGTCCGACAGCGGCATGTCGCCCACCCGGTACATCTCCCTCATCCGGCGGTTCACCTCCAGGATCGCGCCGCTGTCCAGGTCGTGGATGACGATGGCGTCGGTGACGTTGTCGAAGATGGTGCGGACCCGCTCCTCGCTGGCGGTCAGGGCCGTGACCGCGGCGCGCAGGCTTTCCGTCTTGCTTTCCACCTGCCGGCGCAGCAGCAGGACCCAGACCAGGGCGCCCACGCCCAGCAGCGCCAATCCGGCCAGCAGCTTGACCAGCAGGTCCGTCAGATGGGGGCTGATGCCGGTGAGGCGGCGGCCGACCCAACGCTCCTCAATGGCCTTGCGCTCTTCCGGGGTGATGCGGGCGAAGCCGTCGGCGATCAGGCGGAAAAGCTTCGCGTCGCCCTTGCGCACCGCCCAGTGCAGTTCGCCCGTATAGAGCGGGTCGGTGTAGCGGAACCGTCCCTGCACCCCTCGCTTGGTCATGTAATACTGGGCCGAGGGGTCGTCCATGCAGAAGACCCGGGTGTCCTGCCGCGAGGCCGCCTCCACCATCGCCTCGAAGCCGGGAAAGCGCTGGAACGCGGTGATGCCGTGATCGGTCAGCCATTCGAGGCAGAAATCACCGTCCTTCACCCCCACCGTGAAGGCGCGCAGGGATTCCACACCGGTGATGCCGCTGAGGTCGGCGCTGAACCAGATCGGCACGTCGACGCGGGCATAGGGCTTGGAGAAGTCGTAGAGCAGGTCGCGTGCGTCGTTGCGGAAGATGGTCTCGATGACGTCGGCGGCTCCGCTGTCGACCGCCTGGCGGGCGAGGCCCCAGTCGGTGGGCATCATCTGGACCGCGACGCCGGTCTTCTGCGACCACAGCGCCCACAGATCCTTCACGATGCCGACATGCACGCCGTCCGGGGTGCGGAAGCTGTAGGGCGGGTAATTGTCGTCCAGCGTCACTCGGAGTTCGGCCGGGGGGCGTCCGGCGTCCGGGCTCCCCGCCGCCGGTGCCGGCACCGACAGATTGATCGCCGCGGCCGGGGCGCCGGCCAGCAGGGCCGGCAGGAGGATGGCAAGCGTCCGGCGGGTGGAGATCCAAGCCGCGGAAAGCCCATGGCCGCGGCTCATGGCGAAGCCCCGGCAGGGGCGGGGGGCGGACAGCGCTTGGCGGACATGGACATGGCCCTTGCCGAGGTCATGGACAGCGCAGGCGTGCGAGGCCATCGCCATCCCACCGCCATCGCCAGCTTATCGGAAAAGGTAACCCGTTCGATGCGCTGCGGCAACGAGCGGTTCTTTCCGTCCTGTGACAAGCTCCCGCAGCGAGGGAAGGCGGTCGTCGCAGGTCAGAGGGCCAAGCTGGCGTTCAGGAGGTCCGGTCGGCGGATGGCGGCCGGGTGCCGGATTGGGCGCCGCCCGATTGAGCGCGGAGGGCGTCGCGGATCTCCTCCAGCAGCTGCTCCTGCCGCGGCGGGGTCTTCGGGACCTCCTTGTGCAGGATGTGCAGCCGGTTGACCTGCCGGACGATCATGAACAGGGCGCCGGACACGATCAGGAAATTGATACAGGCGTTGATGAAGCGGCCGTAATTGACGGTGGCCGCTCCTGCCGCCTCGGCCGCCTGGAGCGAGTCGTAATGGCCGCCGGACAGGCTGAAGAAATAGTTCGAGAAGTCGATGCCGCCCATGATCCAGCCGATCGGCGGCATCAGGACGTCCTTGACCAGGGAATTGACGATTCCCGTAAAGGCCGCACCGATGATGATGCCGACCGCCAGCTCCACGACGTTGCCGCGGCTGATGAATTTCTTGAACTCTTCGAGCATGGCGTCCCGTTCTTCCGTGATGATGGAGAGGGAACGGGGTGGGACGGGGGTTGGTTTCAATTGGGAGAATGGGGGCGGGGTCGGGCATTCGCCCTAACCCTCCACCGGGCGGCTACGGGATGCACACAACTCATGTGCCATTAAGCCCCTGGAGCAACGACATCTATTCGGCCGTCATTCCCGCGAAGGAGCCTATGAAGAAATCGAACTTATATGAGAAAGCCCTAATCTCGCAGGCGTGCACATCTCCCCCTCGTCACCCCGCGGAGGCGGAGAACCAGGATTTCCAACACAAGTGCTTGTGAAGACTGGATTCCCGCCTTCGCGGGAATGACGGCCGAGAAAAGCGCACGATGCGATCCAACGCGATGTGGTTCGAACTTGGGGCTTCTCTCAGTGAGTCACCAATTTCTTCACAGGCTCGGAGGCGGGAATCCAGCGGTTCCAGCCGCTTCATTGCGGAGTTTCCTGGATCCCCGCCGTCGCGCTACGGCATTCACAGATCTCGCATCCGCGAAGGAAATGCATCCTCTGGTAGCGAGCGGCCCTTCTCCCCTTGCGGGGCGGGATGAGCAACTGTCTTGTTCATGGGTTGGCTGGAATGG
>NZ_JAENHM010000076.1 GCF_016595245.1 Azospirillum endophyticum | reverse complement strand
GGGAAGCGAACCCGGCGAACTGAAACATCTAAGTAGCCGGAGGAAAGGACATCAACCGAGACTCCGCTAGTAGTGGCGAGCGAACGCGGACCAGGCCAGTCATTCGATCTACATAACCGGAACCGTCTGGAAAGTCGGGCCATAGCGGGTGATAGCCCCGTACGGATAAACCGGATCGAATGCTCGAGTAGGGCGGGGCACGTGAAACCCTGTCTGAACATGGGGGGACCACCCTCCAAGCCTAAGTACTCCTCAGTGACCGATAGTGCACCAGTACCGTGAGGGAAAGGTGAAAAGCACCCCGACAAGGGGAGTGAAACAGTTCCTGAAACCGGATGCCTACAAGCAGTCGGAGCCTCCTTGCGGGGTGACGGCGTACCTTTTGTATAATGGGTCAGCGACTTAGAGTATGCAGCGAGCTTAAGCCGGTAGGTGGAGGCGCAGCGAAAGCGAGTCTGAATAGGGCGACCGAGTTGCATGCTTTAGACCCGAAACCTGATGATCTAGCCATGGGCAGGTTGAAGGTGCGGTAACACGCACTGGAGGACCGAACTCACGCCTGTTGAAAAAGTCGGAGATGACCTGTGGCTAGGGGTGAAAGGCCAATCAAATCAGGAAATAGCTGGTTCTCCGCGAAAGCTATTTAGGTAGCGCGTCGGATATCACCTGCGGGGGTAGAGCACTGGATGGGCTAGGGGGGCGCGAGCCTTACCAAACCTAACCAAACTCCGAATACCGCAGAGTGCAGTCCGGCAGACAGACGGTGGGTGCTAAGGTCCATCGTCGAGAGGGAAACAGCCCAGACCGCCAGCTAAGGTCCCCAAATCACGGCTAAGTGGGAAAGGATGTGGGAAGGCCATGACAACCAGGAGGTTGGCTTAGAAGCAGCCATCCTTTAAAGAAAGCGTAATAGCTCACTGGTCTAGTTAAGCCGGCCTGCGCCGAAAATGTATCGGGGCTCAAGCCGTGTACCGAAGCTGCGGATGCGATCT
>NZ_JAENHM010000075.1 GCF_016595245.1 Azospirillum endophyticum | reverse complement strand
GCCGCCTGCGCATCCCTTCTCACAACACGGTATGTACTTGTCAAAGAACCCGCAACGCTGATCGCGCCGCTTCCGAAGATTTCTCCGGAGAATTCAGCGGCGCTCCGTTCCGGATCACCGCGTCTTCTTCAGACTATTTAGCGGTCTTTACTTTCACTGTCAACCTCTTTTTTTTCGAGGCGCTCGGCAGTTACTTGGTCGGACCACTGTTTCCCTTGAAGCATCACTGCTCTTTCGAACCGTGCTGCGTCGTGGGAGGCGGTGTATAGGCCAGCCGGCTGATGCGGCGCAAGCGCTTTTTTCATCCCCGTTTCCGATTTAAGCGGAAAGAGCAGCCCTTCCAAATTGCTGTGTCGCCGGATTGTGCATCGATCCGCGTCGACCTCGGCGGTTGAGAAATTGCCGGTGGGGTCACGTGATCTTGCACCGGTTCGGTGGACGCCTCCGCGAAGCTCCGAATGCAGCGGGAAGGCGTCTGATGACGAAGACGCGACGGTCCTTCACGGACGAATTCAAACGGGAGGCCGTTGCCCTGCTGGAAGGGAGCGGCCGGCGGCGGTGCTGCATGGAGGTGGCCAGTGTCACAGGCGGAGGCCCCCTGCTCTGGCCTGCCGCCATGCCCCATAACGCGCACGCCGCTCGCCGTCACCACATCCCGCGGAAAGCGGCCCGTGCTCAGCTGGGGGGAGTACGACGCCTTGCTGCGCCGGTGCGGCAGCCTGATCATCTGGCTCTCCGACGAGGGGCGGATCGGCCGCTGGAAAGCAGGTGCTCGGACCGGTGCTGCGCTTTCACACTGATACGGCGCAAGCCTCCGTGCCGGCCCTGTGCGCCTTCCGCGACTTCGTCAAGGTTGCGGCCGGCTGATGCGACCGAGCGCGCCAGCCAGTTCCTCCATGAAGCGGTCGGCGGCGACGAGTTGGGACAGCTCGATGAACTCGTCCGGCTTGTGGCCCTGAGCCATCGATCCCGGGCCGCAGACGATGGTCGGATAGCCGTCCCGACTGAAATGGCCGGCCTCGGTGGTGTAGGCGACGACGAAGCTGTCGTTGTCGCCGGTAATCCGCCGCAACAGGGTGACGATGTCGGAATCGGGATCGGCGACGAGGCCGGGGGTGTCGCAGAACACCGACAGGGTGATGCCGGTGTCGGGGGCGACGGCGTGCATCTCCGGCTCCAGCACCTCACGGCAATAGCGTTCGACCGACTGCAGGATCGGGTGCGGATCGTCGGTCGGCAGATGGCGGATCTCCAGGTCGAACCGGCAGTCGCGCGGCACGATGTTGAAGGCGGTGCCGCCCTGCACCGTCCCGACATGCAGCGTCGTCGAGGGCGGGGAGAAGCGGTGGTCGAACGGCCCCTCGCGGTAGCGCCGCTCGCTCTCCCGCCGGGCGAAATCGATGACGCGGGCGGCGTATTGGACGGCGTTGACGCCCTCCGGCGCCGTCGAGCTGTGGCACTCGAAACCGCGGACATGGCCGTGGGCGCACAGCACGCCCTTGTGGCCGACCACCAGCTTCATCATCGTCGGTTCGCCGACGATACAGGCGGCCGGGCGGATGCCGCGCCGGCGGATCGCCTCCAGCAGGCTCGGCACGCCGAGGCAGCCGATCTCCTCGTCGTAGGACAAAGCCAGATGCACCGGCCGGTCGAGCGCCGCCGCCTTGAAACGCTCCACGGCGTTCAGCGCGACCGCGATGAAGCCCTTCATGTCGGCGGTGCCACGGCCGTAGAGCCGGCCGTCGCGCTCGGTCAGGGTGAAGGGATCGCTGGTCCAGGGCTGGCCCTCCACCGGCACCACGTCGGTATGGCCCGACAGCACGATGCCGCCGTCGCGATCGGGGCCGATGGTCGCCCACAGATGGGCCTTGGTCCCGGTCCCGTCATGGATCAGCTCGGACCCGATGCCGTGCCGCTCCAGATATCCGCGCACCCAGTCGATCAGCGCGAGGTTGGACTTCGAGCTGACGGTGTCGAAGCCGACCAGATGGGCCAGGATGTCTCTGCTCGTCATGACGCTCTCCGAAGGACGAACGGGGCCGGGCTATCCGCCGCCGGTCGGCGGGGCGAACCGGGACGCCAGCCCCATATACCACAGGGCCGGCGGCTATTTCCGGCTGGTCGCTCCGTTGACCAGCGGGCATTCGCTCTGGCTCAGCGGCAGATAGGCCTCGCTCGCCGGGATGGTCGCGACCACCTTGTAATATTCCCAGGGCCCCTTCACCTCGGCCGGGTCCTTGACCTGGACAAGATAAAAATCATGCACGAGCTTGTTGTCGGCACGCAGCCTCGCCCCGCGCGCGAAGAAATCGTCGACCGGCATTGCCCGCATCTTCTCCATGACGGCGTCGGTCGAATCGGTTCCGGCCGCCGCGACGGCCTTCAGATAGTGATGGACAGCGGAGTAGACGGCGGCTTGGGGCGCCGTCGGCATCCTGTGGCGGGCCTCGTAGAAGCGCCGGCCGAACGCCCTGGTCTCGTCGTTCAGGTCCCAGTACCAGGCGGTGACGGTCGTCAGCCCCTTCGCGATCTCCGGACCCATGCTGTGGGCGTCGGTCAGGAACATCAGCTCGGCGACAACCTTCTGGGAGCCGTTGTTCATGCCGAACTCGTTCCACTGCTTCATGGCGGCGACGAGCTGGTCGCCGGCATTGGCGAAGGCGATGACCTTCGCCTGCGAACTGCCCGCCTGCAGAATGAACGAGCTGTAGTCGACGGTGCCGAGCGGATGGAAGACGGCGCCCGCCGATTTGCCGCCGACCTCGGACAGGATCCGCTGCGATTCCGCCACCATGTTCCTGCCGAAGGCATAGTCGGCGGCGATGAAGAACCAGCTGTCGAAACCTTCGCCGACGAGCCTGCGGATCGGGGAGGCGACCAGGTTGTAGTTGTCGTGCAGCCACGCGATGCCGGTCGGCGAGCATTGCTTGCCGCTGATCTCGGTGGTCCCGACCGCCGAATAGATGACGATTTTGTTTTTCTCCCGGGCGACCGACTGGATCGCCAGCGCGACGGCGGAATTCCCGACATCGGCGATCATGTCGACGCCATCGACGTCGATCCACTTGCGCACGGTCTGCGACCCGATGTCGGCCTTGTTCTGGTGGTCGGCGGAGACGAGTTCGACCTTCAGGCCGGGAGTCGATTTCTGGAAATCCTCGATCGCCATCCTTGCGGCGGTGACCGACCCCGGCCCGGCCAGATCGGACAAGGTCCCCGACTGGTCGTTTATGATGCCGATCCTGACCACGCCGTCCGAGAGCTCGGCCGCTGAAGCCGCGGCGGCCGGAACGGTCGCCACGACCGCCATGGCCGACAGCGCGGCAACCGCCGTTGCCGATGTGCGGGCGGCGGAACGGCACCAGGACATGATGGGCTGGAATTTGAAAGGCTGAGACCCGGTGGGCTGGCTTCGATGATGGTGCATGGTTCTCGTCGTCCCTGCGCTAAGTCGGTCATTGCGAGTGCTGTGACGCGATGGATCTTCCGCCCGGGCTCATGCCGCCCCCCGGTCCCTGCCCTCTTCGCGGGCCGACCGTCCGGCCCCCGGAGCCCGCAGCGATTTTGAAGCGACCTCATCGGATCGCACGCGGCCCCGCCCATCGGACGGGCGGCATGGCTTGACCCGGCATCCGGCCCGCTATCGGACCTGGAAGGCGGAGAGTCCCTGCAAGCTCCCTGTTCCGGTTGCGGCACCGCTGCCGACCGTGAAGGTCCGGCCGAGATGCCGATCAGATTATGGTGACCCTTCCCACTTTGGCCGGCCGCCGCCCCGCCCGCCATCCTCCCAGGGGAGGATGGTCAGCGGGACGGCAGGGAGGCCGGCAATGAAGGCTGCTGGGGAGCTTTCGCGGCGCGGGCGGCACGGCGCAGGGCCTGCGGCGCTTGGCCGAAGCTGCGGATGAAAGCGCGGCGCATCCGCTCGGGATCGCCGAAGCCGGTGATCTGCGCCACCCGCTCGATCATTTCGCTGGAGGATTCGATCCAGGAGCGCGCGACCTCGATGCGCAGCTTCTCGATCGCCTTCGACGGGGTCATGCCGGTCTCCGCAATAAAGGTCCGGGCGAAGTGCCGCGAGCTCATGCCGACCCGCTCGGCCAGATCCTCGACCGTCAGCGCCTCGTCGAGATGCTCGCGCGCCCAGGAAAGCAGCGCGTCGAAACGGCCATGCGGCGCCTTCAGTTCGAGGAGCGGCGAGAATTGCGTCTGCCTGCCGCTGCGGCGCTGGTAGAGCACGAGCTGGCGGGCGGTGTTCTGCGCCACCGCATCGCCATGGTCCTCGGCCACCAGCGCGAGCGCGAGGTCGATCCCGGCGGTGATGCCGGCGGAGGTCCACACGCCGCCGTCACAGGTGAAGATCTTGTCGGGTTCGAGCTTCACGCCGGGATAGCGGGCGATGAAGTCCTGCGTCCGGCACCAGTGGGTGGTGGCGCGGCGCCCCTCCAGCAATCCGGCCTCGGCCAGCACATAGGCGCCGGAACAGACGCTGGCGATCCGCACGCCCCGGCCCGCCAGCCGCCGCACGAAGGCGAGGGTCGTGTCGCACCCCGCCGCGGCCGTGACCCCCTCCCCGCCTGCCACGATCAGGGTCGTGAGGGCCCTGGCCGAGCGCAGCCCGTATGCGAGGGTCTCGATGCCCGAGGAACTCCGCACCGGTCCGGGATCGGCGGCGAACATCCGGATCGGCGCCGGCTTGCCCGCAAAGCGCCCGGCGATCTCGAACACCGATATCGGGCCTGCGGCGTCCAGCAGCTGGAAATCCGGATAGATCAGAATTCCGATCATGGGGTCCGTCCGAAAAGGAGGGAATTACGCCGTTTCCGACCCGATGCCATCATGGCAGATTTATTTCGTCAAGCCGAATATCTGGAGACCCACGATGGCGACCCCGCTGCAAATCGGACTAATGGTCTTTCCTCGCGTCACCCAGCTCGACCTTACCGGGCCGTTGCAGGTCTTCTCCAGCGTACCGGGTGCCGACGTCCATTTGATCTGGAAAAGCATGGAGCCAGTTCCGAGCGATTCCGTCCTTGCGATGACGCCCACCGTCACCTTCGCCGACTGTCCGCAACTTGACGTCATCTGCGTGCCGGGCGGATACGGCACCGACGATCTTCTGGCCGACGACGAGGTGCTCGACTTCCTGCGGAAACAGGCGACGGGCGCCCGCTATGTCACCTCGGTCTGTACCGGATCGCTGGTGCTCGGCGCGGCCGGCCTGCTGAAGGGCTATCGCGCCACCACCCATTGGAGCGCGGTCGAGGCGCTTCCGCTCTTCGGGGCGACGCCGTCGCGGGAACGGGTCTGCGTCGACCGCAACCGCATCACCGGTGGCGGCGTCACCGCCGGCATCGACTTCGCGCTGACCCTGGTCGCGACCCTCGTCGACCGCCCGACCGCGGAGGCGGTGCAGCTTCGCCTGGAATACAATCCCGCCCCGCCGTTCGACGCCGGCTCGCCCGATACCGCGCCGCCGGAGGTGCTCGCCGCGATGAGCGAGAAGATCGCACCGTTCCGGGCCCGCAGGATGGAGGCGGTCCGGCACGCCGCCGGGCGGATGCCCTGACACCGCGCGGTGGCCGAGGAAAGCACGACCCCGACCTTTGGGAAGCGAGGGCGACATGGTGTGTCATGGAGATATGCAGGGCGGCACCGTCTCGCATCACGGCCTGCTGGCCGCCTGGGCCGAGACGTCGGCGGACCTTGTCGAAGCGATCGAGGATCCGGTGTTCCCGATCATCTTCTCCCGCTCGCTCGCCAGGCTGATCTCCTTCGACGCCTGCACGCAGACCGTCTACGACGGCCGGAACGGGCCGGTCCCGCTCGGCGATGACGGCCGGGACCGGCGCGCGGACGGTCCTCCGCCGCATCCGTTCCAGCGGATGTACCGGGCCGGCATCAGGTCCGGCGTGTACCTGCTGCGCGACATCCTCCGGTTCGGCCACCCGGCGGCCGGCGGGGTGGCCGGCGGGGTGGCCGGCGGCGGCGGCGAACTCTGCATCGTCCTGCCGATGTCCGGCGACGCCTGCACGCTGGTGGTCCTGACCCGCAGGCCGGGCGGACCGGGCTTCACCGACGCGGAGGTCCGGACGGTGAGGACAGTCCTGCCCTTCCTGACCTCGGTGTTCCGTCGCCACTGGCAATCGGCCGGCATGCCGGCCGACGGTCGGGACGATAGCCGGCCCGATCACCAACCCGACGGGATCGACCGCGGGCTGCTGCAGAGGATCGACCGCCTCAGTCCGCGCGAGAAGGAGATCGTCGGTCTGCTGATCGGCGGACATTCGACGCTGTCGATCAGCCTCAGGCTGGATATTTCCGGAACGACGGTCAAGACCCACCGCAAGAACCTGTATTCGAAGCTGGGGGTCGGGACGATACACGAGCTGTTCAGTCTTTACGGCACCTCCATCAAGGAACGAATGGCCCGCAGTTGCTGATGCGGCATGATGGATTTTAAAATATTCGCGCCGTTCCCGCGATGGAAAGCCGTCGGCGCTGCCTGGAACGAGGAGTGAAGCGATGGCGCCGAACCATGCATATGATCTGGTGATCCGGGGGGGCCGCGTCATCGATCCGGAAAGCGGCCGCGACGAGGTCGCCGATGTCGGCATCAGGTCGGGGACCATCGCCGCGGTCGGGACGATCCCCGAGGCGTCCGGCGGCGGGAGCATCGATGCCGCCGGGAAAATCGTCTGTCCCGGCTTCGTCGACATCCACGCGCATGGCCAGTCGGTCGCGGCGGACTGGATGCAGGCGTTCGACGGCGTGACCACGGCGCTGGAGTTGGAGGTCGGCACCCTACCGGTGGCGGCCTGGTACGACGGGCAGCGGGCCGCAGGGCGTGTCCTGAATTACGGGGCGTCGGTCGGCTGGATTTTCGCGCGCAAGGCCGTCAAGGCCGGCATCGCTCCGGATCCGGCCCTGCACCCGATGGAGATGATGGGCCAGGGCGCCGGCGACGACGGCGGGTGGTCGAGCGGGGTGACGTCCGCCGACGAGCTCGACCGGATCCGCGGCATGCTGGCCGACGGCCTACGGGAGGGCGGCATCGGCGTCGGCATCCCGCACGGCTATGCGCCGGGCGCGGGCGTCAAGGAGATGACGGCGGTCTGCGAGGCCGCGGCGCAGGCCAGCGTCCCGACCTTCACCCATATCCCCTTCATGTCCAACACCGATCCGCAGAGTTCGGAGGAATCCTATGTCCGGCTGATCGGCTATGCCGCCGCGACCGGCGCCCACATGCATGTCTGCCACTTGAACTCCACCTCGCTGCACGACATCGCCCGATGCCGCGAGCTCCTCATGAACGCGCAGGCGCGGGGGTTGCCGATCACCGTCGAGGCCTATCCCTACGGCACCGGCTCGACGGTCGTCTCCGCCGCCTTCTTCGCAGACCCGGATTTCCCGGCGCGGACCGGTTCGGCCTATGACAGCATCGAACTGATCCACAACCGCCATCAGATGCGTGACCGGAGCGAGCTGCTCGCCATCAGGCAGGCTGATCCGGGGGCGCTGGTCGCCTGGCATTTCCTGGATCTGGAACGCAACGACCGCCATCGCGATCTGCTCGACCTCTCCGTCCTCTATCCCGGCGGCGCCATCGCGTCGGATGCGATGCCCTGGGTCGAGCCGGACGGCTCCCTCTACCGCGGCACCGAGTGGCCGCTGCCGGAACGGCTGTCGTCCCATCCGCGCTCCGCCGGGACCTTCAGCAAATTCCTGGGCGACTATCACCGCGGGCGCGGCAGCATCGGCCTGATGGAAGCGATCGCCAAATGCACCCTCATCCCGGCACGGATCCTCGAAGGATGCCTGCCGCAGATGCGCAGGAAGGCCAGGATCCAGCAAGGGTGCGAGGCCGACATCGCCGTCTTCGATCCGGAGACCGTCGCGGCGCGCGCCAGCTTCACCGACATGACGGCACCCGCCGCCGGCATGGAGGCGCTGCTGGTCGGAGGGATGCCGGTCATCCTCGGCGGGGTGCTCGACACACAGGCGCGGCCGGGCCGCGCGCTCCGATGCGGAGGCCGGGACGATGGACGATGACCTGCCGGCCGATCCCGTCCCGGTGATGCTCGTCACCGGCGTGCTGGGATCGGGCAAGACCACGCTGATCAACCACATCCTGAACGCTGCCGCCGGGCGGAGATTCGCTGCCATCGTCAATGATTTCGGCGCGATCAACATCGACGAGGCGATCCTGTCGGCTTCGGGCCGATCCGTCATCGGCCTGAAGAATGGCTGCATCTGCTGCTCTCTCCAGGGCGATCTGCTACGGACGCTGCGGACCATCCTGTCCCACAAGCCCCGCGTCGACGGGATCGTGATCGAGGCGAGCGGCATTTCCGACCCGCGCGGCATCGTCGCGGCGCTGTTCGACCCGGTGCTGAGGGACGCGGTCGGGCTCGATTCCGTGGTGACGGTGGTCGATGCGGAGGAGCATGACGTCGCCGACGGGCTGTGGCGAACCCAGATCGAGGCCGCCGATTTCGTCGTCCTGTCCAAGGCCGACCGCGTGTCCGACAAGGCGCTGCTCGGCGTCCGGACACTGCTGCATGCCATGCGGAAACGGACGGTGTTCGTCGTCCGGCAGGCCGCCGACATTCCTTTCGACATCCTCTTCGGCAACCCGCCCGAGCAGATTGAAGGGGTGGAGGCGAGCCTCCCTCTCCACCCCGCCGGCGAGCGGTTCGTGAAGCTCGAATGGACCTCGGAGGGTCCGGTCTCCCTCCCGGCCTTCCAGAGCGGGGTTCAGAGCTTCGCCGCGCAGCTCGCCCGCGGCAAGGGCTTCCTGACGCTCCGCGAACGGCCGGGCGAGCGGTTCCTGTTCCAGCTCGTCGGGACGCGGGCGAGCCTGTTGCCGACGACGCTGCCCGCCCCCGGTTCAGGACCCGGCTCCGGCGTCCAGCTCGTCTTCATCGGCCGGGAAGACCGGTTCGACGCCCGGCTGGCGAAAGCCGCCCTCGACGCGATCAGGCTCGCATAGCATGGCGGCGGTTCAGTCGGGAGTCGCGCCAAGTCTGGGTTGACGACGCCGAGCGTCATCAGGCGGACGCCATGAATTGGAAGCGCGCCACACCGAGGGGAGGAACTTGAAGCCACGCATCGGCCGGGTGCGGCCTTCGCCCCCCGCGGTGGCCTTGCTCAAGGTGATCGTTCTTAAATTTCGATGTGCAGTGCTCGACACCGTCTCCGAACACCTTTTCCGGGGCCGCAGGGTAGTGCATGCATTTTCTTTGCCTTTCCTGCGCGACCCAGCCCATTCTTTACAGCGGATCATTTGCCGGGCCCCGCCGCCCCATCCTTGCATTTCCCGCTGTAACGGATTCGCCTATGACGGCGCGACACGCCTTTCCAGACACACCACGTGACCATTTCCTGCGCGGCGAGGAGCCGCCGCCCGGGTGTCTGGACGAGGCGGTGCTGTCTTCCTGGCGGCGTCTGCGCGACCAGGCGCCGGAAGGGGCTGCCGGTCCGGTGCCGAGAGGGCGGCTTTCAATTAATCGGCTGCTGGGTAGCATAGCGGCCACCAGCGCGCTGATCCTCGGCTCGATCCGCCTGATCCTGGGCCGCGACCACCCTGTCGCCATCGTCCTGGTCGACGGCGACCTGATCATCCACAGCGTCACCGGAGACCGCCTCTTCGTCGAAGGGCTGGATGCGGCCGGCTTGGGCGAGGGCCGGTCGGCGGCGGAGAATGCCGTCGGCACCAACGCCATCGATCTGTGCCTGCGGGAACGGCGCCCGATGGTCACATCCGACTGGCACCATGTCAGCGCCGACCTGGCGAACACCATGATCGCCGCCGCACCCCTATTCGGCTTGAACACCGCCTTGCACGGCGCCATCGCGCTGGTGTCGGACGCATCGGTCGGAACGGACACGCTGAGCGGCCTTGCCCTGTTGTGCGCCGAAAGCACCAGCGCCCAGATGGGTGCCGTCGAGACCAGTGGAAATCTCGATCGCATGCTGGTTGAGCAGCGGGCCATCATCGACAGCATCTCCGATGGATTGCTGGTGGTGGACGAGGATGGCCGGGTCCGCCACATGAATGCACCGGCCGGCCGTATTCTGACCCTGAACCCGGAGCAGAGCGTCGGCCGCCGCTTTGCCGAACTGCTCGATTTCGAGCCGGTCATCGCGCCGATCTTCCGCACCGGCATCGGCTATTACGACCGGGAACTGATCATCGATTCCGGCCGGCGCCACCTGCATCTGGTCGACACCGCCATTCCCATCAAGGACATACAGGGCAAGGTCCAATCGGTCGTCAACACCTTCCGGGAGTTCAACCGCGCCAAGCGGATCGCGCAGCAGATCGCCGGCAGTCCGGTGCGCTACACCTTCGACGACATCATCGGCACATCGGATTGCCTGCGCCACGCCATTGGCGATGCCCGCAAGGCGGCGCTCGGCACCGCGAACGTCCTGCTGAATGGACCGAGCGGCAGCGGCAAGGAGGTCTTCGCCCAGGCCATCCATGCCCATGGCGACCGCCGCGACTCCCCCTTCATCGCCGTCAATTGCGCAGCCCTGCCGCGCGAGTTGATCGAAAGCGAGCTGTTCGGCTACGTCGCCGGCAGCTTCACCGGGGCGCAGAAGGATGGACGCCCAGGCAAGTTCGAAATGGCTTCCGGCGGAACGATCTTCCTCGACGAGATCACGGAGATGCCGCTGGACCTCCAGGCCAAGCTGCTGCGGGTTCTCCAGGAACGCGAGGTCACCCGGATCGGCGCCACCCGGCCCATCCCGGTCGATGTCCGGGTCATCGCCGCGTCCAATCGGAATCTGAAAGATGCCATCGCCCGGCGGGAGTTCCGCGACGACCTGTATTATCGCCTGCACGTCGTCTCGATCACCATCCCGGCGCTGAAGGACCGCAGAAGCGACATCCCGATGCTGGCGACCCACTTCCTGCGCAAATACGCCGCCGGCGCCGGCAAGCCCGTGTTCACCATTTCCGACGCGGCCCTGCGGTCGATGGCCGAGTACGACTGGCCGGGCAATGTCCGTGAACTCGAAAATACCCTGGAGCGCCTCGTCGTTCTGTCCGACGGCACGGAAATCCAACGTTTCGACCCACCCGGCGATGCAAGACCGCCGACACCGCTTCCCCCCACACCGACGGCCCTGAAGTCCTTGCGCGAGCATGAACGCGACGTCATCGCCGCCACGCTGGTCCATGTGGACCACAATGTGACCAAAGCGGCGGAAATCCTCGGCATCGCACGGCCGACGCTTTACAGCAAAATTCGCGATTACGGGCTTGTCTTGCAGCGTACCGGGGGTGGATAAACCGTCTTGATTCCGAACGACCGTAAGTTTTTTTAACGTTTTATTTTCTGACAATCCCCTCAAACGTCACGTTCCCGCAGAGTCGCACACCCGTCTGCCGGCAGATTAAATATTTGATATTGTTTAATTATCTGCCTTCCTCGCCAGCTCAGCAAAGGCTGGCACGACCATTGCGTAATACCGGCTGAGCCCCTGAATTAGGAGACAGCCCGTATGATCCCCCCCCTGGACCCGGAGCGCGTCGAAACGGTGCAGCTCGTCGTCGACAAATCGATGACGGCCGACGCTTTCGCCCGCGACTCCGACGAACGCTATCCGCAGGTCCTTGCCACACCGGTGATGATCGCGGAGATGGAGCGCGCCTGTGCCGCCCTGCTGCGCCCCATGCTTCAGTCCGGAGAGCTGTCGGTCGGGGCCAAGCTCGACGTGTCGCATGTCGCCCCGACACCGGTCGGCGGACAGGTGACCACCAGTGCCCGCTTCACGGGCCGCGAGGGCGCCCTCTATTGGTTCAACGTCTGGTCCGAGGACGCCGGCGGCAAGATCGGTCAGGGCCGACACGCCCGCGCCATCCTGCCTCAATCCGCCATCGAAGCCCGTGCCGCCGCGCGCGCCGGTTCGTGACCGGTGCTTCCACCATCCAGACCGAGGCCCTGATGCCGACCTCCGATCTTTTCCACTCCGATTTCGAAACCCTGGCCGACGGCGAGGTCCGTGCCTTGCAGGATCGCCTCTGGGCGGCGCAATGGGCCTATGTGTCCGACCGGTCGGCAATGTACCGGCGCATGCTTCCCGCCAGCATCGGGAAACCGGTGACGCTCGACGGCCTCCAGGATCTGCCGCTGACCGACAAGGAAGACCTGCGCGCCGGGCAGGAAGCCGCCTATCCCTTCGGCGACTATGTGGCCTGTGCCGAGGCGAGCGTCGTCCGCCTGCACCGCACCTCCGGCACCACAGGCCGGGCGCTCAACCTCGCCAACAGCCGGCAGGACTGCGACCGCATCGCCACCATCGGCGGCCGGGCGATGCATGCCTCCGGACTGCGTTCGACCGACCGCGTGGTGCATTGCCTGAATTACTGCATGTGGACCGGCGGCGTGACCGACCACATGACGCTGGAGGCGGCGGGGGCGACGGTGGTGCCCTTCGGCGTCGGCAACACCAGGCAGCTTCTCCAGACCATCCGCGACCTGAAGATCACCGCCATCTCCTGCACGCCGTCCTATCCCGCCCTGCTTGAAAAGCTTTTGCGCGACGAGGGCGGTCCGGCGCCACGCGACCTTGGGCTTCGCCTCGGCCTTTTCGGCGGCGAGGCCGGGCTGGACAATGCGGCCTTCCGCACGGCGATGGAGGAAACCTGGGGCTTCGGCGTGCGCAACGCCAATTACGGACTCAGCGAAGTGCTGAGCACGCTGGGCAGCCAGTGCGAGGCGACCACCGACCTGCATTTCCACGGCAGCGACTATTTGTTCGCCGAGATCCTCGACGCGGAGGGCAACCGCCTGCCGATCCGCGAGGGCACGGTGGGGGAACTGGTCTGCACCCACATCGAAAAGGAATGCCAGCCGCTGATCCGCTACCGCACCCGCGACGTCATCACCGTGACCGGCACCGGGCGCTGCGCCTGCGGCCGGACCTCCTGGCGCTTCCGTGTCAGCGGGCGCACCGACGATATGTTCAACGTGCGCGGAATCAACGTCTTCCCCAGTGCCGTCCGCAAGGCGGTCAGCAGCCTGCCGGCGCTGTCGTCCGGCCATTTCCGCATCCGGCTCGTCGGGCCCGGGCCGTACGACCGTATCCAACTCCGCGTGGAAGCCGCCGAAGGGCTGCCTCAGACGGCTTGGCCCGCCGCCGCAGTGGAACTGGAGAAGGCGGTGCGCGACCAAGCCGGCGCCACGGCCACGGTCACCATGATCCCGCATGACTCGCTGCCGCGCACCGCCGGCAAGACCGACTGGATCGAAAGGGTCGCATCATGAGCACGGTCACTCTCGAGGTGGCGGCCGGCATCGGCCGCGTGACGCTGAACCGGCCGGAGCGGATGAACGCCATCGGCACCGTCCTGCTGCGTGACCTTCACGCCGCGCTGACCGAAGCGGCGGAGCGCCCGGACGTGTCGGTGATCCTGCTGTGCGGCGCCGGGCGGGCCTTCTGCGCGGGCGACGACCTGAAGGAATTCGACCAGCAGACTCGCGACGATGCCGCGATCCGCGCCCACATCGCCGGCATCCAGCAGATCACCCACGACCTGATGTTCGGGTCGAAGATCGTCGTGGGGGCGGTGCACGGCTTCGCCGTGGGCGGCGGGTTCGAATGGCTGCTGAACTGCGACCTCGTGGTCGCCTCCGACGACCTCCAGGCCTTCTTCCCCGAAATGGACTGGGGCCAGTTCGTGACCGGCGGGGTGACGCATCTGCTGCCGCTGGCGGTCGGCTATCAGCGGGCGATGGAACTGATGCTTCTGGGCGAACGGCAATCGGCGGCACGGCTGGCCGAACTCGGGCTGGTCAACCGGGTGGTCCCGCGCGAGGCGCTGCTCGACACCGCAGCGGAATTGGCGACGGTGGTGGCCGGGAAGTCGCGCTTCTCCACCGGCCGGCTGAAGCGCCTGATGACGGTCGACCTGTCCGACCTGCTGCGCCGCGCGCTGGACCTGGAGGCGGTGGCCACCATCGAGGCGTTCGGCAATCCCGAAGCCGCCGAACGGGTCGCCCGTTTCGCCACGCGCAAGTCGTCTTGAGAAGAGGAACGGGAATGGACGCGATCAAGGCCGTCACCTTCGATTACTTCGGCACGCTGGTGGATGTCGATGCCGGCGGTACCGCCGGCATGGCGCAGGTGCTGTCCAGGCTGGGCCGCGGCGACCTGGATGCCGCCACCCTCTACCTCGACTGGGACGTGCGCAACGTCCAGCTCTACCGGTCGTCCGCCTATCGCCGATACCGCGAGGTCGCCGCCGAGGCGCTGGCCGCCACGCTGGCCTGGGCCGGGATCGAGCGGGTGGATGCGGCTGTGCTTCCGGGCCTAGCCGACACGCTGCTGACCGGCCTCGTCGAGCAGGCGCCGCCGCACCCCGAGGTGCCGGAGATCCTCCCCCTGCTGGCGACCAAATACCCGCTGATGCCGATCACCAACATGGACAGCGACCTGTTCGCGCGCAGCCGGCTGGCCTCCTTCTTTCCCAGCGTCACGACCGCCGAGATGGCCCGGGCCTACAAGCCGTCGGAGCGCATCTTCCGTCTGGCTCTGGAACGGCTGGCGCTTGCCCCCGGGGAGGTCCTGCACGCGTCGCTGGCCTCCTGGGCGGATATCGACGGAGCCAAGCCGCTGGGCATGCGGGTCGCCTGGATCAACCGCACACAGGACCGGCTGGGGCCGTGGCAGCCCCGGCCCGACCATGAGTTCGCCGATCTCACCGGATTGCGTGAGGTGCTGGCTTTCTGACATCGGGCGCACCGCAAGGTGGGTCCTGCCGAAACACGTCCGCCGCATGCGGCCCGGCGGGCGGATGCAACGACACAACAACATGCCGCGCCAATGAATGGGGAAGTTCCATGTCTCGATCCGACACGTTCATCCGCAAGCTGTTCCGTGGCAACCTTCTTCGTTTCGGCATTTCGCTCGCGGCACTGGTGCCGACGGCGGCGGCAGCCGATGTCAAACTGGGCCTCGCCGGGCCGGTCACCGGACAGTACGCTTCCTTCATGGAGCAGATGCGGCGTGGCGCCGACCTCGCCGTCGCCGATCTCAACGCCGCCGGCGGCATCAACGGTGAGAAGGTCGTCCTGCAGGTGGCCGACGATGCCTGCGATCCCAAGCAGGCGGTGGCGGTCGCCAACCGCTTCGTCGCCGACGGCGTACAGGCGGTGGTCGGGCATTTCTGCTCCAGTTCGACCATTCCGGCCTCCAGCGTCTATGCGGAGGCCGGACTGGTGATCGTGACGCCAGCCTCGACCAACCCGACGATCACCGAGCGCGGTCTGACCAACATGTTCCGCGTCTGCGGGCGGGACGACCAGGCCGCCGGCGTGGCGGCCAAGCAGATCGTCAGCCGGCATCTCGGGCAAACCATCGCCGTCGTCCACGACAAGTCCACCTATGGCCAGGGCATCGCCGAGGGGGTGCGGGCCGAACTGGCGAAACAGGGCATCAACGCCGTGCTGTTCGAAGGCATCACGCAGGGCGAGCGGGATTTCTCGGCTCTGGTCGCCCGGTTGAAGGCCTTGAACGTCGATCTGGTCTTCTTCGGCGGCTATCACACCGAGGCCGGGCTGCTGGTGCGCCAGGCATCCGAACAGGGGCTCAAGACCCGGTTCGTCGCCGGCGACGGTCTGGCGACCACCGAATTCGCGTCCATCGCCGGGCCGGCCAGCGACGGCGTGATGTTCACCTTCTACCCGGACCCGCGCGTCAACGCCGGCACCGCCGATCTGGTGCGGCGTTTCCGTGCCGCCGGCTTCGAGCCGGAGGGCTTCACCCTCTACACCTACGCCGCCGTCAAGGTTCTGGCCGACGCGGCCAAAGCGGCGAAGACGATGAAAGGCGACAAGCTCGCCGACGCATTGCGTGCCGGCACCTATCACACCGTGCTGGGCGACATCCGGTTCGACCGGAAGGGCGATCCGAACTCCGAGCCCTTCGTGCTCTATGCCTGGAACAACGGCACCTACGCTCCCCTGAAGTGATCCCGGCAGCACGCCTGCCCTGACGAACGGAGCCGCAACCACGGCCGCCGAACGCGGGGACATGCCCGCCGCTCGTCCCGAACCAGGACGAGCGGCGCCGTGGCGCATCGCGCCGTCCGTCCCGACTCCAAGCCCGTTCCGGCCGTTCGTTCGTGCAGGAAGGGGCCTCAAACTTCGGGCGACGACTTCATGGACTATTTTCTTCAGCAATTGATCAACGGCTTGTCGCTCGGGGCGATCTACGGCCTGATCGCGATCGGCTACACGATGGTGTACGGCATCATCGGCATGATCA
>NZ_JAENHM010000074.1 GCF_016595245.1 Azospirillum endophyticum | reverse complement strand
GCTTCTCTTCTAGCAAAACTCAAAGACACAAGGGGGCGGTGGCCGTAGGCCTATGGAAATTGAGATTTCCACCCCCTCACCCCAACCCCTCTCCCGCGAAGGGAGAGGGGCTACCTTCAACGTGAAGCTGCCTTTCCTGCTGTAGGCGCGAAATGTGTGCATACTTTAGCGCCTCCGCGGGGATGACGAGTGGGAGATGTGCACGCCTGCCAGATCGGGGCTTTCTCATCCGAGTCCGACGTCCTCACGGCCTCCTTTGCCGGAATGACGGCCGATGCGGTGATGTCCCCGGATTCGAGCGGCCGTGGACTTCCCCTCCTCAATCGTCGCTCCCCACAGGGTCGCGCACCAGGCTGCTGGTGGCGGCGACGGCGGTCTCCAGCAGGGGCAGCAGGGCCGCGGCCTTCTCGGCGTCGGTGGGATTGTCGTTGATGGCGCGGGCGATGGCGGCCATGCGCGGGGCGCCGAAATTGGCGGCGAGGCCGGCCAGCGTGTGGGCGGCCTGCTTCAGCTCCTTCGGCCTGCCGGCCTGCAGGGCGGAACGGATGGCCGTCAGCTCGCGCAGGGCGGTCTCCGGCAGCAGCTGGAGCATGCCGTCCAGCGCCTCGCCGCCCAGCGCCAGCCGCAGCTCCGCCAGTTTCACCCGGTCGACCAGCGGCAAGGCGGAGAATTGGCCGCCATCGTCCGGCGGACGGCTGGGGATCGGCACCACGCGTCCCTCCTGCGGCCGGGTCGCCAGGTCAACCAGCACGGCGTTCAGCTGTTCCCAGTCGATCGGTTTGGTCAGATAGGCGTCGAGACCCGCCGCCATATGGCCGTCGCGATGTTCCGGCAGGGCGTCGGCCGACAGCCCGACGATGGGGATGCGCGACACCGGCCCGTCCATCCGGCGGATCGCCCGCGCGGCCGACCGGCCGTCGAGCACCGGCATCTCCATGTCCAGGATCAGTGCGTCGTAATCGGCCGCGGCGAGCGCGTCCAGCGCCGCGCGCCCGTCGGTCACCGCGTCGATCTGGTGGCCGATCCGGGTCATCATCGCCACGACCAGCATGCGGTTGATGTCGTTGTCCTCGGCCAGCAGCAGCCGCAGCGGCACGCGTGTCGGCGCATCCGACTCCGCCCCTGCTGCCCCCGACAGGGCCGGCCGGGCGCCGAGCTCGCCGACCGGCGACGCCTCCGCCAGGCGGGCGGCGATCGAGAAGCGGAAGGTGGATCCGCGGCCGGGCGCGCTGATCACGGTGATGTCGCCGCCCATCGCCTCCACCAGCCGCTTGCAGATCGCCAGCCCCAGGCCGGTGCCGCCGTATTTGCGGCTGGTCGATGCATCGGCCTGCACGAAGGCGTCGAACAGCCGGGCGCGCTGTTCCTCCGTCATGCCGATGCCGTTGTCCTGCACCTCGAACCGCAGGGTCACCGGGTCGGAATGGCTATCCGCCGCCGCCGCATCCGGTGCGGTGAGGGCGGAGGGCGGGTCGGGCGACCACACCGCGATCTCGATGGCGCCGCGGTCGGTGAACTTGATGGCATTGGACACCAGGTTGAACAGCACCTGCCGCAACCGCGTCGGGTCGCCGCGGATGTGGCGCGGCGTGTCGTCGGCGATGGAGGCCGACAGGCTCAGCCCCTTGGCCGCCGCCCGCACCAAAAACAGCTGCACCACGTCCTCGACCAGCCGGGGCAGGGAGAAGTCGATCTCTTCCAGGGTCAATTGACCCGCCTCGATCTTGGAGAAGTCGAGCACGTCGTTGAGGATGGTCATCAGCGTGTCCGCCGACGAGCGCAGGGTCTTGACGAAGGCCCTCTGCTGGTCGTTCAGACCGGTGCCCATCAGCAGGTCGCCCATCCCGATCACCGCGGTCATCGGCGTGCGCAGCTCGTGGCTCATCATCGCCAGGAAGCGCGACTTGGCGCGGCTGGCATTCTCCGCGGCGACGCGGGCGGCCTCCGCCTCCTCCCGCGCGCCGTCCAGCTTCTCGGCCAGCGCGAAGGTCTCGGCGGCCAGCCGGGTCAGCTGGTCGTCGGCGGCGCGCAGCTCCTCCTGCGATCGGCGGTTGTCGGTGACGTCGGCGCAGGAGGCGGCGATCCAGCGCGCCTGCCGGCCCGGTCCCGGCACCGGCCGCAGGTTCAGCGCGTTCCAGAAGACGCTGCCGTCCTTGCGGTAATTCAGCACCTCCACCGACAGCGGCTGCGCGTCGGCCATCGCGCTGCGGATCGCCGCGGCGGTTTCGGGATCGGTGGCCGGCCCCTGCAGGAATTCGCCGTTCCGGCCGATCACCTCCTCGGCCGCGTAGCCGATCATCTCCAGGAAGGCGCTGTTGCAGTAGACGATGGGATGGTCGGGGCGGGTGGCATCGGCGACCGTGATGCCGGCGCCGCTGGCATCCACCACGGCGGCGAGCATCGCCGCGTCAGCGATCGCCGGTACGGGCATCGCCGGTTCGGGCGAATTGCCGAAGGGCGGCGGCGGCGGGGTGGCGGGCGGCGCGGTCAAGGAGCGATCCTGATCGGTTCGGAACGACCCGCATTGCGGGTGGGTGCCCAGGATATGACGTTGTGCGGCCGATTGCCATTCTCCGACAGCACCATTTGCATATCCCACCGACCGACATGGCGAATCCGTTAACGACTGCGCAACAATATGTTAAGAAAACTGTGTCGGCCGGCCGCTGGAATAGCGTACGGGGAACACTGTCGGAGCGGAGAGCGTCATGGTGGTGGAAGCAGGCGGACGGACCCGTCAGGTCCGGACGGTTCACGATCTCGGTGTGCTTCTGGTCGAGGACGACGACTTCACCCGCAAGCTGATCTACCGGCTGCTGCACGACATCGGCCTGCGGACGGTGTTCGAAGCGGCGGACGGCATCCAGGCGCTCGACATCCTGCGCAAGAGCGGCGAGGACGTCGATGTGGTGATCTGCGACCTGGAAATGCCGCGCATGGGCGGGCTGGACCTGCTGCATGCGCTGCGCACCGCCACCGGCAACCCGCTGGCCGACCTGCCGGTGCTGGTGCTGACCGGCCATCGCGAGGCGGAGGTGGTGAAGCGCGCCATCGCCTACGGCATCTCCGGCTATCTGGTGAAGCCGGTGTCGAAGGCCGACCTGATGAAGCGCCTGGCCTTCGTCATGCAGAAACGGCAATAGCCCGGACCGGCGGTGCCGTTCCCCTTGCACGCCGCAACCCGCACTGGCGCTTTCGTCTCCCGTCCTGTAGAAGGGAGATCGATGCCGCCGCGACGCGAAAGGTCCATGGTTTCCTGCCATCCTTCGCCCGGCCCGCTCCGATCCCGCTTCCGGCATCGGGGAGAGCCGTGAGCAAAGACCGACCTCCCGGGTCGTCCCCCAGGTCGAAAGACGCACGCCATCCCGGTGCGGACCGGCCCTGCGCGCGCGTTTCGGATCTGCTGGACGACTTCCTGACGCGCGGTGACGCCGCCACACCCGGCGATCCCGAGTCCGGTGCAGCCGCTTCCGACGGCCCGGCTGCTCCGGCTCCCGCCCGCATTTCCGTGGGCGAGGCTCCATCCCGCATCTCGCTGGGCGAGATCATGGACGCGCTCGGCGACCGTGCCTTCGGCGCGCTGCTGCTGATCCTGTCGATTCCCAACGTGCTGCCGGTCCCCGGCCTGTCGACCGCCACCGGCGTGCCGATGATCCTGCTCGGCGCCCAGATGGCGGCCGGCCGGCATGGCCCCTGGCTGCCCCGCCGCATGCTGGCGGCCAGCTTCGATCGCAAGGCCTTCCTGGGGGTGATCCGCCGGGCCAAGCCCTGGGCCGAGCGGGTGGAGCGCCATCTTCGCCCACGCATGCCGGCGCTGGCCGGCCCCACCGCGGAACGGCTGCTCGGGCTGGCGGTGGTGGTGCTGGCCGTCATCCTGTCCCTGCCCATCGTTTTCGGAAACCAGCCTCCGGCCTTCGCCATCGCGCTGATCGCGCTGGGGCTGATGGAGTCCGACGGCGCCTTCGTGTCGGCCGGCCTCGTCGCCGGCCTCCTTGCCATCGCCATCGTCGCCGCCGTCCTGCTCGGTCTCGGGCAGGCGGCGGTCGCCGTGGCGCAACAATTGATCGGTTGAGGGAGCGCCCTTCGGGCACAATGCCATGATCTGGGAACTGTTGGTCATCGTCCTGCTGATCCTGCTCAACGCCTTCTTCGCGATGTCGGAGATGGCGCTGGTGTCGGCGCGCCGCGCCCGGCTTCAGCAGATGGCCGAGGAAAAGGGCGGTGCCGGCGCCCGCGCCGCGCTGGAGCTTTCGGAGGATCCGAGCCGCTTCCTGTCCACCGTGCAGGTCGGCATCAGCCTGACCGGCATCATCGCCGGCGCCTATGGCGGCTCCACGCTGGCCGAACGGCTCGGCGGCGTGCTGGACGAGCGGGTCGCCTGGATCGCCCCCTACGGCCACACCGTCGCCTTCGCGCTGGTCGTCGCCGCCATCACCTATTTCTCCCTGATCATCGGCGAACTGGTGCCCAAGCGGGTGGCGCTGATCTCGTCGGAGCGGATCGCCTCGCTGGTCGCCGCCCCGATGCGGACGGTGTCGCGCCTGTCGGCCCCGGTGGTCTGGATCCTCGGCGTGTCGAGCGACGCGGTGCTGAAGCTTCTGCGCCTGCCGACCTCGCGCGAGCAGACGGTGACGGAGGAGGAGGTCAAGACCCTGATCGCCGAAGGCACCCAGAGCGGCGTCTTCGAGCCTGCCGAACGCCAGATGATCGAAGGCGTGATGCATCTGTCCGACCGCACCGTGCGGTCGATCATGACGCCGCGCCCCGACCTGATCTGGCTCGACATCGACGACGGTCCCGAAATCGTCGGCCGCGAGATCTGCGACAGCGGCTATTCCCGTTTCCCGGTCTGCCGCGGCGACGTCGACGAGCTGCAGGGCATCGTCTCGGCCAAGGGGCTGCTCGACCAGTCGCTGAAGGGGGTGGCCTTCGACCTGCGGTCGGCGATGGTCCGGCCGCTGGTCGTCCATGACGGGACTCCGGTCTTCCGCCTGCTCGACCTGTTCAAGCAGGCCAGCGTCCATATGGCGGTGGTGGTGGACGAGTACGGCAGCGTCGAGGGTCTGGTCACGATGACCGACATCCTGGAGGCGATCGCCGGCGAGCTGCCCGACAGCACCCAGGAAGGCGACGCCGGCGCGGTCCAGCGCGAGGACGGCAGCTGGCTGGTCGACGGCATGACCCCGGTCGAGGAAGTCGAGGCGCTGGTCGGCGTCAAGAACCTGAAGGGGGAGGGCGATTTCCACACCATCGCCGGCTTCCTGCTCGACCAGTTCGGCCATGTCCCGACCGCGGCGGAGCATTTCCACTGGAACGGCATCCGCTTCGAGGTGGTCGACATGGACGGCCGCCGCATCGACAAGGTGCTGATCCAGTTGAACCCCGAGGTCTCGGAAGGATAAGGAAAGCGGCCTCGCTTCGGCTATTCTCATATGTCGTCCTCATGCCGGAAGCGCTAGTTGCTCCAACCGCCATCGAGGGGAGATAGTCGGGCGTTCCCAGCCAAGGTACCGGCACTGGGGAGACTGTCGGCGGCCCGACGCCCTCGCCTCAACGTCCGGATGGCTTCCTTGAGCATGCTTCGCATCGTCTCGACCACCCCCACGCTCTCCGCATTCCAGGAGGCGCAAGACGGCTCGTCGGACATCGACCTGCTCCATGCGATCAGCGTCGATCTGATCGCGGAGCAGGACCGGATGGCGCTCTACGGCAAGATCGTCGATGCGGCCATCGCGATCACCCGGTCGCAATTCGGCACCATGCAGTTGAAGCGCCAGCCCTCCGACGGCGGCGCCCCCGGTCTGCACCTGCTCGTGTCCCGCGGTCTGACGGCAGAGGACAGGGCCGTATGGCAGTGGGTCGATCCGGCGGCGCACAGCAGTTGCACCGCCGCGCTCAAATCGGGCCGGCGGGTGGTCATCGCGGATTACGAGTTGTGGGACGAGATCAGAGGCACCAGGGACCTCGAAGCGTTTCGTCGCGCCGGCATCCGGTCCGCGCAGACGACGCCGCTGGTCTCCCGGGACGGAACCCTGCTCGGCATGATCTCAACCCACTGGGACGAGCCGCACGAGCCGTCCCGACGCGACTTGCGCCTGCTGGACATTCTGGCGCGCCAGGCGGCCGACCTGCTCGACCGCATGATCGCCGAAGAGGCGCTGAGGGACCGGGAACAGGAGCTGGAGAAGACGGTCGCGGCCCTTCGGAAGAACGAAGAGCTGCAAAAGGTGCTGAACGACGAGCTCGGTCATCGCGTCAAGAACCTGTTCGCCGTGGTCGCGGCGATCACGTCGTACACTCTGCGCGGATCGAGCGATCAATCGCGGTCCCGAACCCTGCAGGATCGCCTCATGGCGCTCAGCTCGGCGCACGACATCCTTCTGCAATCGAGCTGGAAGCCGGCTCTGCTGAAGGATGTCGCCGTCGCGGCCATGGCCAACGCTGGCATAAGGGACCGGATCGGGATCGACGGCCCCGACGTCGCCCTGGGTTCGAAGGCGGCTCTGAACCTCGCCCTCATCCTCCATGAACTGGCCACCAACGCCCTGAAATACGGCTCCCTGTCGCTCGGCGCCGGCTTCGTCGACCTTTCCTGGAGGATCGGCGGCGAGCCGGCGTCCGAAACCCTGTATTTGTCCTGGAAAGAGACCAGAGGCCCCATAGTCCGGAAACCGACGGGCTCCGGATTCGGTTCGAGGCTGATCGGCGCCGGGATCGCCGGCTCGGGCAACGTGGTGCTCTCCTACAAGACGACCGGGCTCGAATGTGAGATGAGCGCTCCGCTCAACGAACTGGGTGGTTCGGAATAGCGCCGGCGGGTTCTCGAAGGATCGTGTTCGAGCGATTCGGTCGCGTTCAGGGACGCTGGTCCGTCAGTGCAAGGCCGCTCCGCCCTCCGCCAAGCCGAACGGCCGTTCGTCCGCGTTCGTGACCCGCACCGCTTCCACCAGATCGCGAACTTCTTCCGACAGATCGTCGGCATTCCAGCCATGCCCGTCGGCGCCGGCCACCACCAGCAGGCGGAGCGTGGTGCGCAGCAGGTCGCCGGCTTCCCAGCCGTTGGACCGCTCCGCCTCGCGGGCCATGTGCAGCAGGCCGGTGGCGCAGTTCAGGACCTCGGGGTCGACCTTCATCGGGCGCTCCTCCCCGCCCGTAAGGGGGCGAGATTGGTTGGTCTTTCCAACAATAATTGGAACGCCACCTTGGTCTGTCAAACACGTCCTTCGGAAATAGGGGAAAGCACCTAAGTACCGCAGCCCCGGCTCACTCCTCCAGCGGTGGCAGGCGCGAGACGAACCGGCCCTTGACGCCCTGGGGCCATTGCTTGAAGGGAACGATTCCATCGGCGGTGGCGGAATAGGCGCGCAGATAGGCGGTCAGCGTCTCCACCGTCACCTCGTCCGGGGCCATGTCGCCCAGCACGTAGCTCATGCGGGCGGCCGAACGCACCGCGACGGCGCAAGGCCGCCGGCAGCTCATCAGGCAGCGCATCGGCCGCAGCCGCACCTGCGCCGCCAGATCGGGGGCGTCGGCCAGCGCCCGCTCCATCAGCGCCACCAGCTCCGCCCCCGGCCGGATGGCTTCGGGCGGGTCTTCCGGACGGCGGCAGGTTTCGCAGACGATGAGCTCGACGGTCATGCTTTGGCTTTCAAAACTGTTTTGGGGAGCCATGAGGTCCGACAGCTAGAGGCCGGTCCCGGCGCTGTCAACATCGCCCTCTCCCGTCCCGGGAGAGGGAGGGGACCCACGAAGTGGGGAGGACGAAGGACATTCCCGGCGCTTCCACCTTGCCAAGGGCGGGGAAACTCCCGACGATGCGGGCCGGCGGAGGCGACGGGCGGGAACGGCGGACGGGCATGAGCGCGAGGCAACGGATCGTCCGCGAACGCCGGCAATACAACCAGCTCGCCGCCGACCAGACGATGGAGGACTACGCGCTCCGCTACACCGCGGAGCGGGCGCGGCGCTGGAGCGCCTGGCGCGTCGCCAACACCGCGCTCGGCGCCATCTCCTTCCTGGCCTGCGAGGCGATCGGCGCGGCGGTGACGCTGACCTACGGCTTCGAGAACGCCATGGCCGCCATCCTGGCGGTGGCGCTGCTCAGCATCCTGGTCGGGCTGCCCATCACCTACCATGCGGCCAAGGCCGGGGTGGACATCGACCTGCTGGCCCGCGGCGCCGGCTTCGGCTATCTCGGCTCCACCATCACCTCGCTGGTCTACGCCTCCTTCACCTTCATCCTGTTCTCCATCGAGGCCAGCATCATGTCGGCCGGGCTGACCATGGTGCTGGGCATCCCGGCCTCGGTCGCCCATGTCATCAGCTCGCTGGCGGTGATCCCCATCGCCGTCTACGGCATTCGCTTCATCAGCCGCATGCAATGGGCGACCCAGCCGGTGTGGATCCTGCTGCAATGCGCGCCGCTGGCCTATTTCTTCCTGCTCGACCGCGAGACGCTGGCGCAATGGACCTCGCTGCCGGGTGTCTACGCCCCCGACGGCGGGCTGTCGCTGCTGCCCTTCGGCATGGCCGCCTCGGTCCTGCTGTCGCTGCTGCCGCAGATCGGGGAACAGGTCGACTATCTGCGCTTCCTGCCCTCCCAGGCCCGCATCGGCCGGGTGCGCTGGTGGGCGGCGATGCTGGCCGGCGGGCCGGGCTGGGTGCTGATCGGCAGCCTGAAGCTGGCGGCCGGCTCGCTGCTGGCCTTCCTCGCCCTCAAGCATGGCTTGCCGGTGGAGGATGCGGTGCAGCCAAACATCATGTACCACATGGCCTTCCTCGACGTCTTCGGCTCGCCCGCCGCGGCGCTGGCGCTGACCGGCATCTTCGTCGTCGTCTGCCAGATGAAGATCAACGTCACCAACGCCTATGCCGGGTCCATCGCCTGGTCGAACTTCTTTTCCCGCCTGACCCGCAGCCATCCCGGCCGCGTCGTCTGGCTGGTGTTCAACGTGCTGCTGGCGCTGCTGCTGATGGAGATCGGCATCCTCGGCGTGATCGAGAGCATCCTCGGCCTCTACGCCAACGTCGCGGTCGGCTGGCTGGGGGCGGTCGCCGCCGATCTGGCCGTCAACAAGCCCTTGGGCTTCAGCCCGCCGGGCATCGAGTTCAAGCGCGCCCATCTCTACGACATCAATCCCGTAGGCACCGGTGCCATGGGGCTGTCGGTGCTGTGCTCCACCACCGCCTTCTTCGGGATGCTGGGGCCGGTGGCCCAGGCGCTGGCCCCCTTCATCGGTCTGGTCGTCGCCTTCGCCGCCGCCCCGCTGATCGCCTGGAGGACGAAGGGCCGCTATTACATCGCCCGCAGGTCGGACAGGCTGCCGGCCGATGCCGCGACCATCCGCTGCTCGATCTGCGAGAACCAGTTCGAACGCCAGGACATGGCCTTCTGCCCGGCCTACGACGCGCCGATCTGCTCGCTCTGCTGCACGCTGGAGGCACGCTGCCACGACCTGTGCAAGACCGACAGCCGCTTCGCCGACCAGATCGCCCGCAGCCTGCAGCGGGTGCTGCCCAGGCGGATGGCCGCCGGGGTCCACACCCGCACCGGCCACTTCATCGGGGTGATGACGCTGTTCTCGCTGGTGCTGGGCGGGGTGCTGGTGGTCATCGACTTCCAGTATGCCGCGGCCGAGGCGGCGGAGCGGGCGGCGATCCACACCGCGCTGGTCTCCGTCTTCGTCTGCCTGTTCATCCTGTCCGGCGTCGCCGCCTGGCTGCTGGTGCTGGCCCATGAGAGCCGCCGCAAGGCGGAGGAGGAGACCGGCCGCCAGACCGCCATGCTGATGGACGAGATCGCCGCCCATGAACGCACCGACGCCGCGCTGCAGAAGGCCAAGGAGGTGGCGGAGGCCGCCAACGCCGCCAAGAGCCGCTACATCATCGGCGTCAGCCACGAGATCCGGGCGCCGCTGAACGCGATCTCCGGCTATGCCCAGCTGCTGGAGAGCAACAGCACCCAGCGTCCCCAGGACGCCGTCCGCGTCATCCGTCGCAGCGCCGAGCATCTGTCGAACCTGATCGACGGGCTGCTCGACATCTCCAAGATCGAATCGGGCCTGCGCCGGCTCAGCCGCGACAAGGTGCAGCTGATCGACTTTCTCGACCAGTTGGCCGACATGTTCCGTATCCAGGCCGCCGCCAAGGGGCTGGAGTTCCGCTATGCCCGCGTCCCGCATTTGCCGGTCTGGGTCCACACCGACAGCAAGATCCTGCGCCAGATCCTGATCAACCTGCTGTCCAACGCGGTGAAATACACCGAGACCGGCCATGTCGCCCTGACCGTCCGCTACCGCAGCCAGATCGCCGAGTTCGAGATCGCCGACAGCGGCATCGGCATCCGCAAGGAGGATCTCGACCGCGTCTTCGAACCCTTCGAGCGCGGGCGGGGCGCTGCGGTGCGGGCGGTGGCCGGCACCGGGCTCGGCCTGACCATCACGCGGGTGCTGACCCGGATCATGGGCGGCGACATCGCGCTGCGCAGCGAGGCGGGGCAGGGCAGCGTCTTCACCGTCCGCCTGCTGCTGTCGGAGGCGATGCACCGGCCGGGCGAGCAGGCGGAGCGCCGCGCCGTCACCGGCTATGCCGGGCCGCAGATCACCATCCTGCTGGCCGACGACGACCGCGACCACCTGGCGCTGATGACCGACATCCTGCGCCCGCTGGGATTCGTCCTGTTCACCGCCTCGGACGCCGCCACCTGCCTGGAGCTGGCGGCGCAGTGCAAGCCCGACGTCGCCATGCTCGACATCTCCATGCCCGGCGAGAGCGGCTGGGACGTGGCGGAGGGCTTGCGCCGGCAGTTCGCCGACCGCATCCGCATCATCATGGTCTCCGCCAACGCCTACGAGGCGCAGGGACCGGGCGACGGCCGGGCGCCGCACGACGCCTTCGTCGCCAAGCCCATCGAGATCCAGGCGCTGCTCGACCGCCTCCAGGCGCTGACCGGCCTGGAATGGATCCATGCGGTGGAACCGGTATCCCAGCCGCCCCTCCAAGCGGTGGAAAAGCCGGAGCCGGCGGTTGTGCCGCCGGTCCCGGCGGTCGAAGCTGCCCCCGCTGCGATCCCCGTCCAGCCGGCCGGTCCGCCGGATTCGGCGCTGCGTCATCTCGACGACCTGCGCCAGCTCGGCCGGATCGGCTACATTCGCGGGATCGAGGCCAAGCTGCGCGAGATCGAGGCGGAGGATGCCGCCGCCCTGCCTTTCGTCGAGCGGCTGCGAAGGCTGGTGCGCGCCTTCGACCTGAAAGGCTATATGCGTGCGGTCGAGGATGCGGCGGCACAGCGCGACGTCGCCGCCACGGAGGATGAAGGGCGTGACCATGACGACGACCAGGCAGAACACGGGGCCGTGACGGGATGAAGCGCCGCGACATGATCCTGGTGGTGGACGACACCCCCGACACGCTGGGATTCCTGACGGAGGCCATCGAGCAGGCCGATCTGACCGTGCTGGTCGCCGTGGATGGCGAGGGCGCGCTGGATCTGGTCGGCCAGATCACGCCGGACCTGATCCTGATGGACGCGGTGATGCCCGGCCTCGACGGTTTCGAGACCTGCCGGCGGCTGAAGCAGATCCCCCAGCTGTCGCACATTCCCGTCATCTTCATGACCGGCCTCAGCGACACCGAGCATGTGGTGAAAGGGCTGGAGGCCGGCGGCGTCGACTACGTCACCAAGCCCATCGTGGTGGACGAGCTGATCGCCCGCATCCGCGTTCATCTGACCAACGCCCGCGTCGCCTACGGTGCCCGCGCGGCGCTCGACGCCACCGGGCGCTTCCTGCTGGCGACCGACGGGGAGGGCAGGCTGCTGTGGTGCACCCCGCAGGCGGAACGGCTGCTGGGCGGGCTGCTGCCCGGTCCCGACGGCGTGCGGCCGGCGGCGGCATCCTCGCTGGCCGGCGGTCTGGTCCGGCTGCGCCAGGCATCCTCCCCGGCATCCTCTCCCGGGTCCGCCACGGAAAGCTTCACGCTGGAGCTGCCGGACGGCGAGGGCGTGCGGCGGCTGGAGTTCACCTATCTCAGCCCGGCCAATCCCGACGAATATCTCTTCCGTCTCAGCGAGCCGACCGCCGGCCGGCAGGAAGCCGTCCTGCGCGACGCGCTGGGCCTGACCGCCCGCGAGGCGGAGGTGCTGCTGTGGATCGCCAACGGCAAGCCGAACCGCGACATCGGCGAGATCCTGGGCATCAGCCCGCGCACGGTGAACAAGCATCTGGAGCAGGTCTTCGCCAAGCTGGGCGTCGAGAACCGCGCGTCCGCCGCCGCCCTGGCGATCCGCACCCTGGCCGCCCGGGCGTGAGCGGGGAGCGGGGCCGCCGCTCCTCCGCGCTCCCCTCAGCGCAGTCCTTGCTCGAAGACGAGGCGGCGGCCGTCATCCTCCAGGCCGAATCGCAGGATCTCCCGCCGGCTCAGATGCTGGGCGATCGCCATTTCCCCGGCGACCAGCACCTCGTAGCCGAGCCCGTAGAGATGGGACAGCAGCGCCTCCTGCGGGTCGCGGATGCCCGGCATGGCGTCGGCATCCCACAGTTCGAACAGGACCGGTGGATGGCCGGACCGCTTCAGCGTTTCCGCCGCTCCCTTCAGGACCGGCAGTTCCATCCCCTCGACGTCGAGCTTCAGCAGGGAGAGGTCGTCGATGCCGAAATCGTCCAGCCGGACCATGCTGGCCTGTCCCATACGCACCCCGGGCGCGTCGGTGTCGCAGCCGAGCCCGGCTTCGCGGCGGATCCGCCGCACCTCGGGATCGAGGCTGAGCGCGCCCAGGTTGGGGTCGTTGGCATAATCGGGCAGGGGGATCTCGATCACCGCCATCCGCTCGCCCAGCGCCAGATTGTGGACCAGCACGCTGTCGAGCCCGTTGAGCGCGACGGAGCCGCACAGCAGGTGATAGAGCGGCCGCTGCACCTCGAAGCCGACCAGCCGGTGGCTGTCGCGGAAGGTCAGCGCCATCGGGATGGTGAAGGCGCCGACATTGGCCCCGCCATCGACGATGGTGCCGCCGCTGCGGCCGCCGCTTTCCCCGATCTGCACCAGGGCCTTGGCGACCGTCAGGGTGGTCGGATCCCATTGGCCGTCGCGACGCAGGTGGCGGGTGATGCCGTCGGCCGCGTCGAACAGCAGGAACCGGCCCATCTGGGTCTCGACCACGGTGGCGTTCGGCAGCATTCGGGAAAAGCCTCGCAACGGGAAGATGCCATCATAGCCGACGCCGCCCGCCCGTCATCAGGCGATTCGAACGGCGATTCGACCCAACGGCGCTCGGATCGGACTGCATTCGGATCAGACTGCGATCGTGGCTTCCGGGCCGCTCCGCCCGGCGATGATGTGGTTCATGATGCAGGTCATCACCGGCTCGCCCCGCTGGTTCACCGTGGTGTAGGCCAGCCGCACCGTACCGCGGCCGCCGCGGCGCGACGGGATCGTTTCCATCACCTCCGCCCGGACGCGGATGCTGTCGCCGGGCCGCACCGGCCGCAGCCAGCGCAGCTCGTCCATGCCGGACCCGCCAAGGCTGGTGCCGGTGATGATGCCGGTGTCGCGGATCAGCCGGAAGGTCAGCGACAGGGTATGGAAGCCGCTGGCGATCAGCCCCTGGAACGGCCCGTCCGCCGCGGCGGACGCGTCGATGTGGAAGGGCTGCGGGTCGAAGCGCAGGGCGAAATCCATGATCTGGCTGTCGGTCAGGGTCGCTCCTTCCGACAAGATCACGTCGCCGATGCGGAAATCCTCGAAGTAACGGCCGGCCATCGTCTCGCCTCTCCCTTGATCTGTCCGGCTTGTTCGGCCCGGTTTGCCCGTTCCGTCCGGTGCCGCCGAGAGTAGCCTGCCGCAGCCACAGGGCAAAGGGCAGGGACGGCCAAGCCCAAGGCATAGGCCCTACGGCGTAAACCTTTGGAGTAATTCGCATTGCAGTCGTGATGGGGCATGTTCCCGGTCGGATCCCAGACCATCGACGGACGGATGTCACCACTCCCCGAGCAATTCCCCTCCCTGCCGTCGTCGGTCCGTTGCGTCGTGTTTTCGGTTGCCGGCCGGGTGCTGGCGCTGCCGGTCGAAGCCGTGCGGCGTTTCCTGCCGTTGCCGCGGCTGGAACGGCTGCCGACGGCACCGCTGCCGGTGGAGGGCGTCTTCCGCTACCAGGGGGAGGTGGTGCCGGTCCTGCGCCTGGACATCCTGCTGGACCTGGCGGAAGGGGCCGCGGTGCCGAGCCTCTATTCGCCGCTGCTGCTCGTCACCTGGCAGGGCCGGCCGGCGGCGCTGCTGGCCGATCAGGTCCATGGCGACATGGCGGTCGATCCGGCGGAGCGGACGCCCACCGACCCGTCGCTGTCCTTCAACGGCTGTGCGGCCGGCGCCTTCCTGGACCGGGTGACCGGCCGCGGCGGCGCGGTGACCCTGCTCGACCCCGGCCGGCTGCTGACCGAGGCGGAGGGCCGGCTGCTCGACTCCTTCCGCGCGGTGGCGGAACGGCGGCTGGCGCAGTGGGACCCCGTGCCGCCCGCCGTCCCGTCCGCCTCGCACGATGCGGCGTCGTCCCGGGACGGCGCCGCATGATGCCGAGCGCCGCCGCCGCCGGGATCGAGGCGATCCGCCGCGACCCGAACTTCCTGCGCCTCAAGGCGATGGTGATCGACGCCACCGGGCTCGCCTATTACGCCGACAAGGATTCCGCCTTCGCCGAGCGGATCAACCGCCGGCTGCCCTTCGGCCGGATCACCACGGTCGGCGGCTATCTCGCGGTGCTGGAGGCCGAAGGGCCGAACGGTGCGGAATACCAGGGGCTGATCAACGAGCTGGCGGTGGGGGAGACCTTCTTCTTCCGCTACATCGAGCAGTTCGACGCGCTGCGCGCCGTCGCCATCCCCGAATGCCTGCGCCGCAACCAGTCCAGCCGCCTGCTGCGGATCTGGAGCGCGGGCTGTTCCATCGGACCGGAGGCCTACACCGTCGAAATCCTGCTGAAGCAGCATTTCGCCGCCCAGCTGGAGGGCTGGCAGGTCCACATCGTCGGCACCGACATCAACGGCGCCTTCCTGGAACAGGCGCGGCGCGGCGCCTACGGCGACTGGGCGGTGCGCGGCCTGTCGCCGGAAACGCTGGAGGCCTGCTTCGACCGCCAGGACAGGCTGTGGTCGGTGAAACCGAAATACCGCCAGTGGACCAGCTTCATGCCCTTCAATCTCGTGGAGGGGGAGATCCCCTCCTATCCGCACGGGATCGGGCATTTCGACATCATCCTCTGCCGCAACGTCATGATCTATTTCGACGAGGCGACGCGGCACCGGCTGCTGGGGAACCTGCACAAGGCACTGGCCGATGGCGGCTGGATGGTGGTCGGCCATGCCGAGGCCGGACCGCAGATGAACGAGCTGTTCATTCCGGTGTCGGTTCCCGGCGCCACCCTCTACCGCAAGCAGGCCGAAACGCCGGCTCCGGCCGCCGCCGCGAAGCGCGGCGCGCCCCCCGGCCCGGTGCCGGTGCCGTCCACGGCGGCGACCGCGGCCGGACTGCGGCGCGCCATCTCCAAATCCGCCGTCCCCCCCGTCTCCGGGGCGTCGGCCGAATCGGCCCCCGGCCCGCGCCCGCGCAAGGCCGCATCGACGGCCACGCCGCCCCCCGTGCCGCCCTTGCCGAATCAGGCCGAGACGAACGACCGCTCGAGCGCACTGGAAGCCTGTCTGGCCCGGGTGGAGGCGAACCGGCTGGATCCCGCCGTCCACTACCAGCTCGGGCTGGTGGAGGAGGAACTCGGAGTCGGCGATCCGGTGGCGGCCTTCAAGCGGGCCCTGTATCTCGACCCGCGCTTCGTCCTCGCCGACTATCACCTGGCGCTCGCCTATTGGCGGCGCGGCCGGCTGGTCCCGGCGCAGCGCCATTTCCGCAACGCGCGCGAGGCGCTGGAGACCCGTGCCGACGACGAGGCGGTGACGGAGGGCGGCGGCCTGACCGTCCGGGAGCTGCGCGGCATGCTGGACCTCTGGCTGACCGGTGAGGAGGGCTGATGGACGATACGCTTGCCGGCGCCGGTCCGGGAGCCGCTCCGCTGCGCGCCGCTCTCGAAAGCGCATCCGCCGCCCGCGCTTCCATCGACTGGGAGGCGGTTCACGACAAGCTGGCGCACCGCCGCGCCGAGCTGGAGGAGACCTTCGCCGGCCGCGGCCCCTGGGCCGACGCCGTGCTGGCCCGCCGGGCGGACGAACTGGCCGAAACCCCCCGGCTCCACGGCGAGGAGAGCAGCGGCACGCCGATGCTGGTGGCGCGCGGGGCGGAGACGCTCTATGGGCTGGAACTGCGCCATCTCGGCCAGATCGTGCCGATGCCGCGGCTGGCCCGGGTGCCGGGCACACCGCCCGCGGTGCTCGGCGTGATCGCCGTCGCCGGCCGGGTGATGCGGCTGTTCGACCTCGACCGGCTGTGCGGCGGGCTCGGCGCCCTGCCGGCAACCGGCGGCGGCCCTGCGGAGCCGGGCTATGCCGTCGTGCTGCGCACCGGCGCCGGCCGGCCGGCCGCCCTGCGCCTGTGGGAGGTCGACCGGGTGGCCGGCATCGTGCCGCCGCGCGCCGCCGCCCCGGCGGAAGCCGGCCCGCTGGTCAGGACGATCACCGCCGACCGCATGGCGATCCTCGACATGGCAGCCTTGCTCGACTTCGTGAAAAGCTGAAAACGACCGATCCACCAGAACAGAGCCGTCCGGGGCTGGAGTCCGAGAATGAACATCAAAGTCGCGCACAAGCTGGTCCTGGGATTCGGCGTGGTCTGCGTCCTGACCGCGCTGCTGGCGCTGTATCAGATGTCGCGCTTTTCCGATGCGCTGGACGTCATCATGGCGGTGTCGAGTTACGACACCGAGGCCGCCGACTTGGTGACCGCGGTCGGCAACGATCAGGCGGAGCTGCGCAGCACGCGCGAGACGGCGCTGAACGCGGTCTCCGTCGCCAATGCCGAAGGGCGCGTGCCCGACATCCCGACCCTGTTGCTGCCGCTGCGGCGCCATTATGACGAGGTCGGGGTGAGGCTGCGCGACACGCTGGGGAGGCTGCGCGCAATGGTGGCTGAGCGGTCCGTCAGCAGCGTGACCGACAACCGCCGCAAGGGCTGGGTCGAGCTGGACACCGCGGTGAACGAGATGAACCGCGCCATCATGGCGGTCGGGGATGAAGCGCGGACCATCTACACGCTGCTGGAGCGCAATCAGATCGCGGAGGCCCTGCAGCGCCGCCAGCGGGTGGACGAACTGCGCAAGGTGATGGAGCAGCGCATCGAAAACGCCCAGACGGCCATCGATCATCTGACCGCCGCCGGCCGCGACGACATCCGGGCGATCTACAATTCCGCCATCCAGTCCTCGGTCATCGCCCTGGTCGCCGTCTTCCTGATCGCGGTCGGCGTCGCCTACCTGATCGGCAGCTCGATCACCCGCCGGCTCGGCCGCGCCATCGATTTCGTCACCAAGGTCGGCCACGGCGACCTGACCCAGGAGATCGTCATCGCCGGCAAGGACGAACTGTCGATCCTCGGCCGGCACCTGAACGAGATGGCCGGCCGCCTGAAGTCGATGGCCCGCACCACGCGGGAGACGGCCGAGAGCGTCCACGCCGCCACCGCGCAGATCCGCGCCTCGACCCAGCAGCAGTCGGCCAGCGTCGCCGAGCAGCTGGCGGCGGTGGAGCAGACCACCGCGACCCTGTCGGAGATCACCGAATCGGGCGCCCAGATCAACCGCCGCGCCCAGGACGTCTCCCATGGCGCCCAGACGGTGGCGGCCTCCAGTCATTCCGGCATGAAGGCGGTCGACGACACCATCCAGGCGATGGACGCCATCCGCGAGCAGGCCGAGGCGGTGGCCGAGAACATCGTGATGCTGTCCGAGCGCACCCAGGCGATCGGCGAGATCATCGTGACGGTGAACGACATCGCCGAGCGCTGCCACCTGCTGGCGCTGAACGCCGCCATCGAGGCGGCGGCGGCCGGCGAGCACGGCCGCACCTTCTCCATCGTCGCCGGCGAGATCAAGAGCCTGGCCGACCAGTCGAAGGAGGCGACCGCCCAGGTCCGCTCCAACCTGTCGGAGATCCAGCACGGCATCAATGCCTCGGTCATGCTGACGGAGGAGGCGGTGAAGCGCGTCTCCGCCGGCAAGCGCCAGACCGACGCCACCCAGTCGACCATCCGCACCATGGCGGAGAACATCCAGGAGAGCGTGCTGGCCTTCCAGCAGATCGTCGCCGGCACCAACCAGCAGCAGATCGGCCTGGAGCAGGTGATCCAGGCGCTGCAGAACATCCGCGAAGCCAGCAGCCAGACCGCCGCCGGCACCCGCCAGCTGGAGGGCGCCGCCGCCAACCTGAACAACCTCGGCCAGGGCCTGGTCGAGGCGGTGCGGAACTACCGGGTGTGACGCGGATGACGGGCCTTTCCCTTTCCCCTCTCCGAAATCGCCCTCTCCCGTCCCGGGAGAGGGAGGGGACCCGCGCCTTTGGCGCGGGGAGGGTGAGGGGTAGGGCAAGGTTCCCGGACCGCATGGTTTCTCGCAGCACCCCTCACCCATCCCATGCTCCGCATGGGCCCCGAGGTCGCTCGCAAGTCCCGCGACCGCATTCCGCCTACGACTGCCTTGCAGTCGTCCGGCCTGTGGCCGTCGTCTCCATGCCCTCTCCCGGGACGGGAGAGGGAGAAGTACCGAGCCCCTGATGGACATCCGCCAGCGCCTGCTCGCCGCCTTCGATCTCGAGCACAAGGACCATCTCTCGGCGATCCGCAACGCGCTGCGCGACGCGGAGGCGACGGGCGACGCGCCGGACCTCGTCGACATCCACCGGCGTGCCCACAGCCTGAAGGGCGCCGCCCGCGCGGTCGACCTGCCGGAGGTGGAGGCGATCTCCCACCGGCTGGAGGCCGCCGTCATCGCGGTGCAGAAGGGCGAGATCGCGCTGGACGCCGCCAGCGTCGGCGTGATCCGCCGTTCCCTCGATGCCATCGAGGATCTGGTCGCCTGGTCGCTCCAGGGGGGCGGCGAGGTGGAGACGGCCGCCGTGCTGGCCGACCTCGACGCGCTGGCCGGCGGACGCGACGGCCCCCCTTCTCCGCGGTCCGCCCCGGCAGGTCCCGCCGCCGCCCGCACCGCCGCCCGCACGGCCGAACGCCAGTCGCCCCGCCGCGACCGGGCGGACGAGGCCGACTCCGCGGCCCTGGTCCGCATCGCCGCCCAGGGGCTGGAGCGCCTGTCGGAGACCGCGTCGGCCCTGCTGCCGGAGGTGGAGGCGCAGGCCGGGCTGGGCGAGCAGCTCCGGGCGATGCGCCAGGAATGGCGGGCGCTCGACCGGGCATGGCGGCACCTGCGCGTGCAGCTCGGCCGCGGCGCCCGAGCCGACAAGGCGGCGGATGGCGGGGCCGATGCGCTGGAAGGCCGCGGCGCGTTGCCGGCCCTGATGGCCTTCGAGCGGCGCTTCCGCGCGCTGGGCGGCGCGCTCGACGGCGCGCACCGCAGTCATGACCGGCTGCTGTGGTCGATGCGGCGCTGGGGCGGCGGCTTCCAGCAGGACATGCGGCGCCTGCGCATGCTGCCGGCGGAAAACCAGCTGAGCGGCCTCGGCCGCATGGTCCGCGACATCAGCCGGGCCGAGGGCAAGGAGGTCGAGGTCGATGTCCGCGGGCTGGAGGTCGAGGCCGACCGCACCGTCCTGCAGCGGCTGAAGGACCCGATCCTGCACATCGCCCGCAACGCCATCAGCCACGGCATCGAGACGCCGGCGGAACGGCTGGCGATGGGCAAGCGGCCGGCGGCGCGCGTCACCATCGCCGCGTCGGTGGAGGGGGCCCGGCTGCGCCTGCGCATCGAGGATGACGGCCGCGGATTGGACCGCGCGGCGATCCTGCGCAAGGCGGCGGAGCGCGGCCTGATCGACGCCGCGGAGCTGTCTTCGGGCGAGGAGATGCCGCTCGAACGGCTGACCGAGTTCCTGTTCCACCCCGGCTTCTCCACCGCCTCCCACACCACCGAATTGGCCGGGCGAGGCATGGGGATGGCGATCGCCCGGCGGGAGGTGGAGCGGCTGCAGGGCAACCTGACCATCGCCGACCGGGCGGAGGGCGGCACCGCCGTCACCATCGAGGTGCCGCTCAGCCTCCTGAGCCAGCGCCTGGTCTTCGTCGCCGTGCAGGACCAGATCCTGGCGATCCCGTCGGCCGACGTGGTCCGGCTGCGCAGCGCCACCGCCGAATCGCTGTTCTCCGGCGTCGGCACGCCGATGATCCGCATTGCCGAGGAGGAGATTCCCGTCACCTCGCTGGCGGCCCTGCTGAACATGGAGGCGCCGGTGGTGCCCACCCCCGACCGCTCGCTGGCGCTGGTCGTGGTGCGGACGGCGGACCGGCGGCTGGCGCTGGCGGTCGACCGCTTCGTCGCCACCCGCGAGACGGTGGTGACCGCGGCGGAGGAGACCGGCCTCGACAGCGGCCGCTATCTCGGCACCGTGCTGATGGACGACGGCGGGCCGGCGCTGGTCCTGAACATTTCGGGTCTGATGCCGCTGCCCGGCAGCGTCCTGCCGGCCCCGGCACGCCCGGCGGAGGAGGCCACCCCTGCCCGGGCGCATATCCTGGTTGTCGATGACAGCATCACCACCCGCACGCTGGAAAAGAGCATCCTCGAAGCCCATGGTTATCGGGTGACGCTGTGCGTCGACGGGCGCGAGGCTCTGGAGCGCCTGTCGGAAGGGATGGAGGTTGGCCTGATCATCAGCGACGTCGAGATGCCCCGGATGGACGGCTTCGCCCTGTTGCAGGCGGTGAAGGCGGACAAGCGGCTGGAGGAGATCCCGGTGATCCTCGTCACCTCGCGTGCCAGCGACGAGGACCGCGAGCGCGGCCTGCGGCTCGGTGCCGACGCCTACATCGTCAAGACGCGCTTCGACCAGAACGAGCTTCTGGCCGGCATCCGGCGGCTGCTGTGAGCGGGGTGGCGAACGCCGGCACCCCCACTCCCGGAAACCGTCGCATCCGCGTGCTGGTGGTCGAGGACAGCCCGGTCATCCAGCAGCTGCTCAGCCACGTCATCAGCGCCGACCCGCGGCTGGAGGTGGCCGGCATCGCCTCCAGCGGCGAGCAGGCCCTGCGCATGATCGAGCGGACGGCGCCCGACGTGGTGTCGCTCGACATCCGCCTGCCGGGGATCGACGGCTTCGAGGTGACCAGCCGCATCATGCGGCAGACCCCGCTGCCGATCGTCGTGGTGGCGTCCGACGTGCGCGACCTCGACATCCCGATGCGGGCGCTGCAGGCCGGTGCGCTGGCGGTGGTGGAGAAGCCGGGCAGCATGGCGCGCGCCGACTACCAGACGGTGGCGCACCATCTCTGCACCCAGCTGGTCATCATGAGCCAGGTGAAGGTGATCCGGCACCGCATCGGCGCCCGCAGTGCCAAGCCGGCCGTCGGTCCCGCCGCCGAACCGCCGTCCCAGGACGGCCGGCTGCCGGAGGCGGCGGTGGCGGCCGACGGACGGGTCCGGCGCTTCCGCGCGGTGGGGCTCGTCGCCTCCACCGGCGGGCCGGCGGCGCTGGCGAAGATCCTGAGGGAGCTGCCGGCCGGCTTCCCGCTGCCGGTCTTCGTGGTCCAGCATATGGGCGCCCCCTTCATGGCGGGTTTCGCCAACTGGCTGGGCACCGTGTCGGCCCTGCCGGTGAGGCTGGGGGAAGCGGGGATGAGCCCGCGTCCGGGCACGGTCTACGTGGCGCCGGGCGACCGGCACATGCTGGTGGACGGCGGTACCATCCGCCTGTCCGCCGACCCGATGGTGTGCGGCCAGCGCCCGTCGGGCGAGGTGCTGTTCCAGTCGATGGCGCGCGGCTACGGGGCGTCCGGCATCGGCGTGCTGTTGACCGGCATGGGCGAGGATGGAGGGAGAGGACTGGTGGACATGCATCGGGTGGGGGCCTACACAATAGCCGAACATGCCTCCACGGCGGTGATCCACAGCATGCCGGGAACCGCGGTGCGGCTGGGCGGCGCCGTGGAGGAACTGCCTCTCGACCGGGTGGCCGGACGGCTGCTGCAACTGACCTCCGACGATAAGATGGCGTCATGAACGGACTCCGCAGCCTGGTTGTCATGGGTTCCCGGACGCAGGGCCTTCTGCTGAAGCTCCTGCTGGAGGAACGCGGGGTCGAGACCGTCTGCGTCGACGGCGTGGAGCCTGCCCTGGCCGAGATCGCCGGCGGCGTGCAGGATCTGCTGATCGTCGAGGGCGATCTGGCCGGCCCGACCGGTCTGGCCGAGCTGCGCGCGCGCACCGACGCCGCCGTCCTGGTGCTGGGCCGCGGCGCGGGGGAGCACGACCCTTCCGATCCCAAGGCGGTGGTGGAGGCGGCCTGCGCAAGCCTGGAGCGGCGCAACGCCCCGCCGACGACGCCGGAGATCTTCCGCCGCGCCCGCATCCTGATCGTCGACGACAGCGCGACCTATCGCGAATTCCTGCGCGGCGAGCTGGAGCAGGAGGGCTGTACCGTCACCGCCGCCCGCAACGCCGACGAGGCGGTGGAGGCGTTGGCCGGCGGCGGGCTGGACTGCGTCATCCTCGACCTGGTGATGCCGGGCACCAGCGGCACCCAGCTCTGCGAACGGTTCGACGGGTTCCGGCGCCGGCGCGGCCTGTTCTTCCAAATCGTCATCCTGACCAGCCAGGACGACGAGGAACAGCTGATGACCAGTCTCAACGCCGGCGCCGACGATTTCGTCGGGAAGGGGCAGACGATGGATGTCCTCAAGGTGCGGTTGATGGCGCTTCTGCGCCGGAAATACTTCGTGGAGGATCATCTGATGCGGTTGCCGCGGCTTGCACCTTCCGCATAGGAAGGGAGTAGAGCCATCGTGTGATTTCGAAAGCCGGTTTGTCCGTTTATTCTCTGCGGGCTTTGCGAAACCATCAGAAGATCCGGCCGGTGCCCATGGCGATCAGCCTCCAGGCCATCCACGGGACCCCGATCCCCAGCGACACCGACGCGAGAGACACCGCCGCGATGCATCGAGCTTCGGCCACCCCCAACTCCCCGAACGACCTGCGCTACCGCGAGTGTCTCGACAACGCGCGGCGGGTCTGCATGGCCGGAACGGTCCCGGCCATGCTGGTGGTCGGCGGCCCGGACATGGCGGCCGTCCGCTGCAACGAGGCGATGGCCTCCCTGCTGAACCGCCCGCGTGCCGCCGCCCGGGACGAGAGCGGGCCGGCCCTGCTGTCCGATGGCTGGCCGGCGGTTGCGGAAGCGCTGAGCCCGCTCTATGTCGACGACGGCGGGGACGGGACGGAGGGAGCCCGGACCGCCCCCGTCCGTCCTGAGTCGGTGATGCTCCATCTGCCGGCCGATCCGCCGCTGAGCCTGTGCGCCGCGCCGCTGCTGGTCGACGGCCGCGTCGTCGGGGTGCTGGCCACCGCGACGCTGGATGGAGCCGTCGCCCGGATGGCCGAGACCATGCGGGCGGAGGTGGCGCGCACCACGGCGGCCCGGTCGCGCTTCCTGGCCTCGGCCAGCCACGACCTGCGCCAGCCCTTCCAGGCGATGCGCCTGTTCCTCGACGCCCTGACCACCCAGGTGGAGGGCAACGCGCGGGCGACCCGCACCGCCGGCATGCTGGGCAACGCGATGACGGCGGGCGAGCAGCTGCTGAACGCGCTTCTCGACATCTCCACGCTGGATGCCGGCACGGTCGAGGCCGACATGCAGACCGTGCCGCTCGACGGGCTGCTGCAATCGCTGGCCGAGGAGTTCCGTCCGCAGGCGGAGGAGAAGGGGCTGCGCCTGCGCGTCCATCTGCCCGTCCGGGCGGTCACCCGCAGCGATCCGGTGCTGCTCGGCCGCATCGTCCGCAACCTGCTGGCCAACGCCATCCGCTACACCCAGCGCGGCGGCATCATGCTGGGGTTGCGCAAGCGGGACGGCCGGTGGCGGATCGAGGTGTGGGATACCGGCTTCGGCATTCCCCAGGACAAGCTGGACGTCATCTTCGACGAGTTCCACCAGCTGACCAATCCGGCCCGCGACACCACGCGCGGCCTCGGCCTCGGCCTCGCCATCGTGCGGCGCCTGTCGGTCCTGCTGAACGCGCCGGTCGACGTGCAGTCGCGCTCCGGCCGCGGTTCGGTCTTCGCCGTCACCGTGGACCGCCTGGAGGAGGACGCCGTGCCCGCCGCCGTGCCCGCCGCGCCGGCTGCCGCCGCCGAGGGCATGCCGAGCACGCCGTTGGACGGGATGCGCATCCTGGTGGTGGACGACGACAGCATGGTGCTGTCCGGCCTGCTGCTGACCCTGGAAAGCTGGGGCTGCGCCTTCGTCTCCGCGTCCAACATGCGCGAGGTGTTCGCCGCGGTCGACGGGCTGGAGGGGCCGCCCGACGCCATCCTGACCGACCTGCGCCTGCCGGGGAAGGTGTCCGGCTTCGACGTGATCGACCGCGTGCGCAAGCTGTTCAGGACCGACATCCCGGCCGTGGTGCTGACCGGCGAGACGGCGCCCGAATCCCTGCTGGAAGGCCAGCGCCGCGGCTGTGCCTTCCTGCACAAGCCCCTGCATCCCGGCGACCTGCGCCGCGTGCTGGAGGAGGTGAGGCGGGACGGCAAGGCGGCCTGCTGAGGGAGCGGCAACCGTCCCGCTTTCGGCCGGCCGAGCCGCCGCCAACGAACGCGGTCGTCAAGCCGAATCCTGATCTCCCGCCATAGCCCGGACAAGCAGCCCGATTCGCTCAGGGCCTGCGGCCGGCCTTGTCCGCTTCGTGAATTCAAGTTCGCCCAACCCATGCAGGGCCGCCCGGAACGTCTCGGTCGCGACGTCGATTTCGGCACGGAAGGGCGCCACGGCGACGATGAGCCCTCGGCGTCCATGGCGCGACCGCACTTGTCATGATCCTTGCCACCATGGCCCGGCTGCGCACGGCCATTCCGGGCGTCCCCGCCCGGTGCGGGCGGCACGGCGGCGGCCGGGCAACCGTCGAAGACTTCAGTGTTCCAGAGGTGGGACGGTCTGTTCAGATTGGGCTGCTGGCGGTCCTGATGCGGATCACCGATCTTGGGTCCGTGAGCGGCGGGACGAGCACACGCCCCAGTGCGGATGGGCTCGCTCGCCGCCGAACGAACGCCCAAGGAGACATCGAATGACCGCTGACTGGACCTCCCCGATCGACGTCGGAACCATGCAACTGCCGCATCGGCTGGCGATGGCCCCGATGACCCGGAGCCGGGCGAAGCCCGATGGGACGCCCGGCGATCTCGCTACCGCCTACTATGCGCAACGCGCCACCATGGGCCTTCTCATCTCGGAAGGCACGCAGCCGTCCGACGACGGGCAGGGCTATCTGGCGACCCCCGGCATCTACACCGACGCCCATGTCGCCGGATGGCGCCGGGTGACCGACGCCGTCCATGCGGCCGGCGGGCGCCTGTTCGTCCAGCTCATGCATGTCGGGCGCATCTCCCACCCCGAGAACACGCCGCATCACCGCCAGCCCGTCGCCCCCTCCGCCATCGCACCCGGGGTCGACATGTTCACCATGCGGGGGATGCAGCCGATCCCGGAGCCCCGCGAACTCACGACGGCCGAAGTCAGGCAGACCGTGGCCGATTTCGCGCAGGCCGCCGCATGCGCCGTCGAAGCGGGTGCCGACGGCGTGGAGGTCCACGGGGCGAACGGATATCTGGTGCATCAGTTCCTCGCCCCGGATTCGAACCGCCGCACCGACGCCTATGGCGGCTCGATGGAAAACCGCGCCCGCTTCGCCATCGAGGTCGTTCGTGCCATCGCGGACGCGATCGGTCCGGAGAGGACGGCGATCCGCCTGTCGCCGGGCGTTCCCGCCGGCGGCATCGCCGAAGGCCAGGACAATGACGACCTCTACCGCCATCTCGCGGCCGAGTTCGACGGGATGGGATTGGCCTACGTCCATGTCCTCCATGTCCGCAGCGATCCGCTCCTGGCGGATCTCCGCAAGGTCTTCAAGGGAGTGATGATCGTCAATCGTCCAGGCCGTCCGCGCGAGAAGATCGGTTCGGACGTGGCGGCAGGGCTCGCCGACATGGAGTCCCTGGGCGTCATGGCCCTGGCCAATCCGGACCTCGTGAAGCGCCTGGAGACGGACGCCCCGCTCAACGAGGTCCGGCAGGCCCTGTTCTATGCCGGCGGCGGCGCCGAAGGCTACACCGACTATCCGGCCCTGGAGACGGCTTGACCGTCCGCCTCCTCATGCCGCCCAGCGGAACCGGCGCTGGAAATCGATGAAGGCGCGCAGCGGGGCCGGCGTGTGGTCCCGTCCGGGATAATACAGGAACGGGCCGGTGAAGCTCTGCCACCAGGGCTGGAGCACCGGCTCCAGCTCGCCGCGGTCGAGCGCCGGCCGCAGCCAATCCTCGAACAGATGGACGATCCCGCTGCCGGCGACGGCGGCCGACACCGCGAGGTCGATGGCCGCGACCGGGACCGTCAGCGGACCTGCCGGCTCGATCCGGACCACCTCGCCCTCGCGTTCGAACTCCCAGGCGGCCAGCGGGCCGCCGCTGGTCCGTCCCGCCAGGCAGGCGTGCGCCAGCAGGTCCCGGGGATGCTCCGGCCTACCATGGCGGTCGAGATAGGCCGGGGCGGCGGCGGTGGCGAAGCGCTGGCGCCGCGGGCCGATCGGCACCGCCACCATGTCCTTTTCCAGCCGGTCGTCGTAGCGGATGCCGGCGTCGCAACCGGCCGCCAGGATGTCGACGAACCCGTTGTCGACGACGACCTCCACCCTGATGTCGGGATAGGCCGCCAGGAAGGCCGGCAGGATGCGCGGCAGGATGAGCCGCGCCGCGTTGACCGGGACGTTCAGCGTCAGCGTCCCCGCCGGCGTTCCCCGATGCTCGTCGGCGAGGCCCATCGTGACCGCGAAATCGTCCAGCACGGATTCGAACCGTTCCAGCAGAATCGCCCCGACCTCCGTCACCGCGACCGTCCGCGTCGTCCGGTTCAGCAGCCTCACCCCCATCCGCGCTTCCAGGCGCTTGACGGAGTCGCTCAGGCTGGAGGCGCTGAGGCCGGTGGCGCGCGCCGCCTCTCTGAAGCCGCCGGCCCGGGCCACCGCCACGAAGGCCTGAACCCCGGCGAAGTCGGTCCCGGAGGGATTGCTCATTGTACGGCTGTCCGGACAAGCTGTCGTGATATTGCCATCTTATCCAGAACGCTCTTTCCGTCCATATCCGACTGCGAAGGAGCAAGCCATGACCACTTCCAATCGCATCGCCATCGTCACCGGCGGCAGCCGCAGCCTCGGGCGCAGCACCGTCCTCACCCTTGCCGAGCGCGGCGTCCGCTCGATCTTCACCTATCATTCCCGCCCGGAAGAGGCCGGGACGGTCGTCGCCCTGACCAGGGAAGCCGGCGCTGAGGCAGTCGCGCTCGCCCTCGACACCGGCGATGCCGGATCCTTCGACGGCTTCGCCGGCCGGGTGGGCGACGCGCTCGCGCAGTTCGGGGCGGAACGCTTCGAGTATCTCGTCAACAACGCCGGCATATCCGACCACACGCCTTTCGCCGCGCTGACCGAGGATGTCCTCGACCGGATCTATGCGGTGAACCTCAAGGGCGTGCTGCTCCTGACGCAGCGGCTGCTGCCACTGATGACGGACGGCGGGCGCATCATCAACATCTCGACCGGCCTGACCCGCTTCACGACGCCGGACACCATCGCCTATGCCTCGCTGAAAGGTGCCATCGAGGTCTTCACCCTCCATCTCGCCAAGGAACTCGGCCCGCGCGGCATCACGGTGAACACCGTGGCTCCCGGCGCCATCCAGACCGATTTCAGCGGCGGAATCGTGCGCGACAACCCGGAGGTCAACCGGCGGGTCGCCGCGATGACGGCGCTCGGCCGTCCCGGCCTGCCCGACGACGTCGGCCTGATCGTCTCGTCCCTGCTGTCGGAGGACAGCCGCTGGGTCACCGGGCAGCGCATCGAAGTCTCGGGCGGCATGAATCTCTGACAGGCCCGGACGGGCCCGTGCCCCCCTCATCGGAAAGGCTGTGCCATGCCGTTGTTCACCCCGCCGCGGAACGCGTCCTCACCCTTCAAATCGATGCGCGGCGACCATGTCGGCCTTCGGGTCGCCGATCTCGACGCCGCTTTGGACTGGTACCGGGATGTCCTCGATTTCCGCCATACGCGCAGCATCGAGGCCGTGGGACTCACCTTCGCCTTCATGGCGCCGCCGAACGACGACGGTTTCGAGATCGAACTGGTCGCTGGCCCCGGCGCCGCCGACCGGCCCAAGCCCGAAGACCTGCACGCGACCCTCGGCCTCCATGGCTGGCACCATCTGTGCCTCCGGGTCGACGACGTCGACGGGACGGTCACCGAACTGCGTCGCCGCGGCGCTGACATCATTGCCGGTCCGATGGATTTCGGTGAAATCCGGCGCCGGGGCGCGTTCTTCCTCGATCCGTGGGGTAATCTCTTCGAACTGACCCATGACTTGCCCGTTAAGCCACGTCCTATTCGCACCGGACGATCCTGGGCTCCCGCCTCGGCGTGGCCACCGGCAGCGATCGGGGATGTCCCAGGATGATCGGTGCCACCGGTATGAGATGCTCGGGAATGCCGAGTTTCGATTTCACCTCAGGAAGGCAGAGCCAGGGGCGGGACAGACCAATCCAGCAGCTGCCCAGCCCGCGGGCGTGGGCGGCAAGCATGAGGTTCTGCGCCGCCAGGCAGCAATCCTCCGCCGACTGAGTGTGGCTGTCGGTGGCGCAGATGACGACCAGCGTTGCGGCGCCATGGAAGAGATCGAACTGCGGATCGGCGAGATGGCCGGTCAGCGGCGAACCGGCCGGCAGATGTGCCGCCACATGCCGTTTGGCATGGATGGACATGGCGCGCAGGCGATCCACGCCGTGAAGCAGGGCGAAGGCCCAGGGCTGCAGGTTCATCGCGCTCGGCGCCTGCACCGCGGCGTCGATCAGGCTTCGGATCGTCGCCTCGTCCACCGCTTCGCCGGTGAAATCACGCACCGCCCGGCGGTGATAGATCGCGTCCAACACATCCATGATTGCCGCTTCTCCTTCTCACGCATGGGAGCGCTGGCGCGCACCGCCGGCGACGCGCGGAGTCCGGCGCGGCCTCGGCGTCTCCTCCGTGATGTGGCGGGCGATCGCCTCGGCGAGGCGGGCGTCCGGCGCGAGTCCGCTCTGTTCGGTCAGGATCGCAGCCTCGGCCTCCCGCCAATGCCGTTCCTGCTGTCCATCGGGCCGTCCGTCTCTTTCCCAGAGCGCGTAGGCCCGTTCACGGATCCGGAGGCTTCGGTCCTGTTCCATGGGATGGTCCATGTGGATGGCTCCCAGCGTTCGACGCTACGGTGGAAAGTGATGGATCGATCCTAAACCGCCGCCGGCCGGCCGGACTTTACCTGGATTAACCAGGGCCAAGCGGGGGCTGATCGGGCGTCCTCCGCTCCTACTCGTAGCGCAGGGCCTCGATCGGCTGCAGGCGCGACGCCTTGCGGGCCGGGTAGAAGCCGAAGAAGACGCCGACCGCCGCCGCGAAGCCGACGGCGAGCAGGACGGCCTCCGGCCGGAGCTGGGTCTGCCAATGCGCCCAATGGCCGATGGTGAAGGACGCGGCGGCTCCCACGGCGATGCCTGCCAGCCCGCCCAGCAGCGACAGGGTCAGCGCCTCGATGAGGAACTGGCCGAGAATGTCGCGGCTGCGCGCCCCCACGGCGAGGCGCAGCCCGATCTCGCGCGTGCGCTCGGTGACGCTGACCAGCATGATGTTCATGATGCCGATCCCGCCGACCACCAGCGACACCGAGGCCACCGCCGCCAGCAGCAGCGTCAGCACGCGCGACGAGGCTTCCTGCGCCTGCGCCACCTCCGACAGGTTGCGCACCCAGAAATCGTCGTCCTGCGCCGGCTGGAGATGATGGCGCTGCCGCAGCAGCCCGTGGATCTGCGCCTCTGCGGCGCCCATGTCGGCCCCCTCGCGCATCTTCACCAGGATGGCGGCGACGGCGTGCCGGTTCACCTCGCTGGCCCCCAGCACCCGGTTGCGCGCCGTGCTGAGCGGCATGACGATGGTGTCGTCCTGGTCCTGCCCCTGCATGCTCTGACCTTTGCGGTCGAGCACGCCGATCACCGTGAAGGGCACCTTTTTGATGCGGATCGTCTGTCCGACTGGGTCCGCGCCGCCGAACAGCGTCGTCGCCACCGTCTGGCCGAGCAGGGCCACCTTGGCGGCGCGGTCGATGTCGGCCTGCCCGAAGGGTCGCCCCTGCGCCACCCCCCAGTCGCGGGCGGCGAGGAAGTCCGGCGTGGTCCCGAAGACGATGGTCGACCAGTTGAGGTTGCCGTAGATGATCTGGGCGCTTCCGCGCACGCCGGGTGCGGCGACGAGGATCTCCGGCAGCTCGCGCTGCAGCGCCGTCGCGTCCTCCTCGCTCAGCGTCATCTGGGTGCCGAAGCCGAGTCGGACGCCGCCCGACGTGATGGCGCCGGACACCACGACGATGAGGTTGGAGCCGAGGCTGTTGATCTGGTCGGCGATGCGCGCCTCCGCCCCCGATCCGACGGCGATCATGGTGATGACGGAGCCGACGCCGATGATGATGCCCAGCATCGTCAGCACGCTGCGCATCAGGTTGAGGCGCAGCGCCGCGAGCGCGATGCGCAGGGAGGCTGCCAAGGTCATGCCGCCTCCTCCGCCGGCCGCCAGGCCGCCAGCACCTCGGCGGCGACCCGCGGGGCCGCCACCGGCCGGTCGTCGATCAGGCGGCCGTCCCTGAAGCGCAGGGTGCGCCGGGCATAGGCGGCGATGTCCGGTTCGTGCGTCACCAGCACGACGGTGATGCCGCGCGCGTTGAAGGTCTGGAACAGCGCCATGATCTCGATGCTGGTGCGCGAATCGAGGGCGCCGGTCGGTTCGTCGGCGAGGATCAGCAGCGGCCGGTTGACCAGCGCGCGGGCGATCGCCACCCGCTGCTGCTGGCCGCCCGACAGTTGCGAGGGGTGATGCAGCGCCCGCTCGGCCAGCCCGACCTCGGCCAGCTGCGCCAGCGCGCGCCGGCGCCGCTCCGCCGCCGGGACGCCGGCATAGACCAGCGGCAGTTCGACATTCTCCACCGCCGAGGTGCGCGGCAGCAGGTTGAAGCCTTGGAAGACGAAGCCGACCAGCCGGCCGCGGACCTGCGCCAGGGCGTCACCGTCGAGGTGGGAGACGTCGCGGCCATCCAGCCGGTAGCGGCCGGCCGTCGGGCTGTCGAGGCAGCCGAGCAGGTTCATGAAGGTGGATTTACCCGACCCCGACGGTCCCATGACCGCCACGAATTCCCCCCGCGCGACCTGCACCGACACGTCGTTCAGGGCCAGCAGCGGCACGTCGCCGAGCCGATATTCCTTGCCCAGATGCTCGATCTCGATCAGCCGGTCGCCCATGGCAAGCTCCTCGATCTCAGAAGCGCGGGCCCGCGCCCATGGAGGGAACGGCGCCGGTACCGGCCGCCGTGGCGCTCTCGCTCAGCACGACCCGGTCGCCGGGAGCGAGCTTGCCCTCGACGATCTCCACCACCGTCCCGTCGGAGATGCCGAGGCGCAGGGGGCGACGCTCGGGCTGGCCGGAAGAGCCGAGCAGCCAGACCTCGCCCGTCTGCGGGGACGGTGGCGCGCTCGACTGCGGGGCCTTGGCCGGGCGGTAGCGCAGGGCGGCGTTCGGGATCAGCAGCGCGTCGTCGCGGTGCTCGGCGATGATCCGGATGTTGGCGGTCAGTCCGGGCAGGAGCGCCAGGTCGGGATTGGGCGCCGAGATCACCACGTCGTAGGTGACGACGTTCTGGACCACCTGCGGCGCCTTGCGGATCTGCAGCACCCTACCCGTGAAGCCGCGGCCGGGATAGGCGTCCACGGTGAACCGCACCTCCTGGCCGAGCCGCACGGCGCCGACATCCGCCTCGTCGACCGAGGCGTCCACCTGCATCGCCGCCAGATCCTGGGCGATGGTGAACAGCACCGGGGCCTGCAGGCTGGCGGCGACGGTCTGGCCGCGGTCGACGTTGCGCTGGATGACGGTGCCGTCCACCGGGGCGGCGATGCGCGTGTGCTCCAGGTTGATGCGTGCGCCCTGATAGGCGGCCTCCTTCTGCTGGACCAGCGCGGCGGCGCTCGTCAGGGTGGCCTGGGCGAGGCTGAGTTGCGCCTCGCCGGAGCGGACGGTCGCCTGCTGGCCGGTCTGCTGCGCCGCCAGGGCTTCGACATCGGCTTGGGCGGCATCGTTGGCGGCCTTCGCGCCGTCGCGGTCGGACGCGGACGCGTTGCCGCGCTCGAAGAGGCGCTGCGTGCGCTCGAAGCTGTTCTGGGCGTTGACCAGGACCGCCTGGGCCTTGCGGAGCTGGGCCTGGACGGTGGTCAGGGCGGCGCGCGCGGCCTCCAGGTCGGCGGCGGCGCGGGTGACCGTGGCGCGCTGGGTCTCGATGCCCGCGCGGGCGACGGCGAGGTCGCCGGCGGCCTGCGCGACCTGCGTTTCGAACAGCGCCGGGTCGATGCGGGCGACGAGCTGGCCGGTCTTCACCTCGGTGTTGAAGTCGGCGAGCAACTCGCTGATCTGCCCGGAAACCTGTGAGCCGACCTGCACGGTGACGACGGGATTGACGGTCCCCGACGCCGTGATCGACGCGGTGACCGCACCCCGCGTCACCGGGCCGGTGCGGTAGGCCGGAGCGCCGCTGCGCGTGCCGACGGCGGAATAGAGCAGCGCTCCGCCGGCCAGCAGGAGCAGCGCCAGACCGGCAAGCCAGACCGATGGCCGCAAGCCGCCATGGCGGGGCGCCGTCGCGGTCCGCTCTGCGCGCGATCCCTGATCCGAAAGGGGCAGCGTCATGGTTCGGCTCCGTACCGATGCCGGTCCGCATCGTCGCGTCTGCAGGGTCATGATGGTTCCGTCCATCATGACTCTGTCGGCAGGCAGGCCATTAACCTGGATCAACCCCGTCGGGATCGGCTCGGCGCAGGATCGGGATATCGGATCGGAGCGGAAGGAGAGGCGTCACGAAGCCGGCAGCATGGGGGGCCGGGGAGATGCTCGGCCCCATCGGCAGCAACGGCGCGGGAAAAAGCACGCTGATCAAGATCCTGGCCACGCTGTCGCCACCCGGTGCCGGGCCGGTGCTGGTGGCCGGCGCCGGCGTGGTAGGGCCGGCGGCTGAGGTGCGCCGGCACGGCGGTCAGGTTCCCCCGCTGTTGCCCGCCGATGGGGCGCCGACCGGTTACGAGAAGATGCTGCTGTCGGCGCGACTCTACGTCATTCCCCGCAACGAACGGCGGGCCCGCATCGCCGAGACCCCGGACCGCCCGGTTCAGCATTATTCCGGCGGAATGATCCGCCGGCTGGAAATCGGTGCGGATACCAGCAGTCATCGTCAATGACCGCTGGTATCAATCCCGCGGCGGGCTCTGCAGGTACAGCACCAGCAGCCGGACCAAGCTTTCCAGCGCGTCGGCATGGATGCGCTCGTAGCCGTGCGAGGCGTCGATGCCGAAGCAGACCAGCGCGGTGCGGATGTCGTTGCCGGCCTCGATGGCCGACGCGCTGTCGCAGCGGTAATAGCGGAAGACGTCGCGCTGGTGCGGGATGTTCTGCGCCTGGCACAGCGCGATCAGCGAGTGGGTCAGCGCCATGTCGAAGGGGCCGGTGCTGTCGGCCATGGCGATGGTGACGCCGTATTCGCTGCTGTTCTGGCCGGGGGCGGTGGTGCCGTTGTCGATGGTCACCATCTCCGCCACGTCCTGGTGCAGGATCGACGAGGCGCCGGACCCGACCTCCTCGGAGATCGTGAACAGCAGGTGGCAGTCGACGGGCAGGGCGGCGCCGGCATCGACCACCGCCTTCGCCGCTCCCAGCATCACCGCCACACCCGCCTTGTCGTCGAGATGGCGCGAGACGATGTAGCCGTTCTCCAGGAATTCCGGCTGCGGGTCGATCGACACGATGTCGCCGATGTTGAAGCCGCGCTCTTCCAAGTCCCGCCGGTTGGCGACCGGGGCGTCGACGCGCAGCTCCACCTGCTGCCAGGTGACCGGCTGGCTGTCGACCTCCTTGTTGAAGGTGTGGCCCGATGCCTTCAGCGGCAGGATGGTGCCGCGCCAGGGACCGCGGTCGGTCAGGACGGTGCAGCGCGCCCCCTCGGCGAAGCGGGACGACCAGTGGCCGATCGGCACCAGCTCCATCCGGCCGTTGTCCTTCAGCATCTTCACCTGGGCGCCCAGCGTGTCGACATGGGCGACCAGCGCCCGGTCGGGGGTGGAGCGCACCCCCTTCAGGTCGGCGCGGATGGCGCCGCGCCGCGTCAGCTCATAGGGGATGCCCATCCGCTCCAGCTCGGCGCAGCACAGCCGCACCACGTCGCCGGTGTGACCGGTCGGGCTCGGCGTCGTCAGCAGCCGGTACAGGACGTCGGTGACATAGCCCATATCGACGGGCAGCGGCACGGCCATGGTCGGATGGTCCTCCTGTTGAAACTTCTCCCGCCTTGCCAAGGATCCCCTCTCCCCCCCGGGGAGAGGGTTAGGGTGAGGGGGATACATGGCGAGGATTTTCGTGAAGCCACGTAGTGCTTCCCCCTCACCCTCCCCACTTCGTGGGGCCCCTCCCTCTCCCCGGGGGAGAGAGGGCGGATTCGCTACAGCACGCCCCGCGTCTGCGGGAACAGCAGATCGACGAAGCGTTCCGCCGTCGGCTGCGGCTCGTGGTTGGCGAGGCCCGGGCGCTCGTTCGCCTCGATGAAGACGTATCCCGGCCGGTCCGGCGCCTCGACCAGCAGGTCGAACCCCACCACCGGGATGTCCAGCGCGCGGGCGGCCACCGTCGACACCTCGACCAGCTCCGGATGCAGGCTGTCGGTCACGTCGTGGATGGTGCCGCCGGTGTGCAGGTTCGCCGTCTTGCGCACTGGCAGCACCTCGCCGGCCGGCAGCACGTCGTCCAGCGTCCTGCCGGCGGCGGCGAGGCAGCGGTCTGTCTCGGCGTCCATCGGAATGTGGCTTTCGCCGCCGGTGGCGGCGGCGCGGCGGCGGCTCTGCGCCTCGATCAGCTCGCGCACGCTGTGGCTGCCGTCGCCGGTGACCTCCGCCGGGCGGCGCACCGCGGCGGCCACCACCTTCTTGTCGATGACGATGATCCGCAGATCCTGCCCTTCGCAGAACTGCTCCAGCAGCACCGTGTCGCAATGCTGGCGGGCCGCCGCGACGGCGCTTTCCATCGTCCCGGCATCGCGGACGTCCACCGTGATGCCGCGCCCCTGCTCGCCGCGCGCCGGCTTGACGACGATGCGGCCATGCGTCGCCAGGAAGGCGGCATTCTCCTCCGAATCCGCCGCCACCGCCTGGGCCGGGACCTTCAGGCTGGCGCGCTCCAGCACGCGGCGCGTCACCGCCTTGTCGTCGCAGCGGCTCATGGCGACGGCGCTGGTCAGCTCGCTCAGCGACTCCCGGCAGACCACGCTGCGCCCGCCCCAGGTCAGGCAGAAATAACCCGCCTCGGCGTCCAGAACGTCGACGCCGATGCCGCGGCGCCGCGCCTCGTTGACGATGATGGTGGCATAGGGGTTCAGCCGCTCACCCGGCTGCGGGCCGGTGAACAGCCGCTCGTTGATCGGGTTCTTGGTCTTCAGCGCGAAGGCCGGGATCCGGCGGAAATTCAGCTTCTCGTACAGCGCGATGGCGCTCTCGTTGTCGTGCAGGACCGACAGGTCGAGGAAGGCGCGCCCGCGCGCCTGCACATGCTCCGCCACCGTGCGGACCAGCGTCTCGCCGATTCCCGGGAAGGAGGCCTGCGGATCGACCGCCAGGCACCACAGCGAGCTGCCGTTCTCCGGATCGCCGAAGGCATGGGCATGGTCGACCGCCGTCACCGACCCGATCACCTCGCCGGTGGCGTCGTCGCAGGCGACGAAATGGGTCAGCACCCGGCTGTTGCGCTGCGCCACCAGGAACGAGGCGGAGACTGGCACCATCCGCCGCCGGGCATAGATGCGCTGCACCCCCTCGGCATCCTCGCGCGTGCGCAGCCGGCGGACGCTGTAGCCCTTCGGCCGGAGCCGCGACGGGCGGTAGTCGCTCAGCCACAGCCGGAAGGTGTGGGACGGATCGAGGAACAGCTCCTGCGGCGCGCGAGCCAGGGCGACATGCGGGTCCTGCAGGTAGAAGACGATGTCGCGGGTGCCCGGCGCCTCCTGCCGCAGCGTGTCGATCATGCGGTCGAGGTCGTCGAAGGTGTGGGCGAAGATCAGTCGGCCCCAGCCGCAATCCACCGTCACGTCGGCCGTCAGCTCGGCTTGCGCCGCCGTCCCGCCGGGCGCCGTCCCGCCAGCCGGCGGACGGCCGGTATAGCGCCGGGTGTGGCGCAGGCTGGCGCTGGCGGCGCGCTCCAGCCGGTGCGGTTTCACGCGGGCGTAGCTCATGGAATCCCCCTGGTCGTCGGATGCGGCGCTGTCGTCTGAATTCAGGGAGCCCCTCTCCCCTTGCGGGGCGGGATCGGCCAAATGCCAATGGCGTTTTGCCGACCCGCGGGTTGGGGTGAGGGGTAGCAAATTCAACATTTCTACCGGCCTTCGGCCGCTGCACCCCTCATCCCAACCCTTCTCCCGCAAGGGGAGAAGGGCTTCTTCAGCCCAAGGTTGCCACTCCCCATTTAAATGCAAATCTTCGTTTTGAGTCGTCTGCTTACAGGCCTTGTTCCTGGAACCAGAATTCCAGCAGCGCCACCTGCCACAGCTTCGATCCCCGCAGCGGCGTGATGTGGCGTTCCGGATCGGCCAGCAGCCGGTCGAGATAGTCGCGGCGGAACAGCCCGCGCTCGCGCGCCGCCGGGGCGTCCAGCACGTCGCGCACCCGCTCCAGGAAGGGGCCGCGCAGGTATTTCAGCGCCGGCACCGGGAAATAGCCCTTCGGCCGGTCGATCACCGCGGCCGGCACCACCCGGCGCGCCGCCTCCTTCAGGACGTATTTTCCGCCGTCCGGCAGCTTCATCTCCGCCGGGATGCGGGCGGCCAGCTCCACCAGCTCATGGTCGAGGAAGGGCACGCGCGCTTCCAGCCCGGCGGCCATGGTCATGTTGTCGACCCGCTTCACCGGGTCGTCGACCAGCATCACCGTGGTATCGAGCCGCAGTGCCTTGTCCACCGGCCGCTCGGCGCCCGGCATGGCGAAGCGCTGCTCCAGCCAGCGGCGGGAATGGTCCTCGCCGACGAATCGCGGGTCGAGCGCCTCGGCCATCTCCGCATGGTCGCGGTCGAAGAAGACGCGGGCATAGTCGCCGACGGCGTCGCGGCTCTCCAGCAGCGGCGGATACCAGTGATAGCCGCCGAACACCTCGTCGGCACCCTGGCCCGACTGCACCACCTTCACCTGCTTGGCCACCTCCTGCGACAGCAGGAAGAAGCCGATGTTGTCGTGGCTGACCATCGGTTCCGACATCGCGCGGACGCAATCGGTCAGCTCCGGCAGGGCGCGGGCGCTGTCGACGAAGAGGCGGTGGTGATCGGTGCCGAAATGCCTGGCGACGATGTCGGAATACTGGAACTCGTCGCCGCGCTCGTCGCCCACCGTCTCGAAGCCGATGGAGAAGGTCTTCAGCCCGCTCTGCCCGTTCTCGGCCAGCAGGGCGGTGATCAGCGAGCTGTCCAGCCCGCCCGACAGCAGCACGCCGACCGGAACGTCGGCGACCAGCCGGCGCCGCACCGCGCGGGTCAGCGTCTCCAGCACCAGCTCGCGCCAGTCGGCGAAGTCGCGGCCCTCGTCACCGGCCTGCGGACCGAAGCTCAGCGACCAGTAGGTGTTTTCGCGCCGGGTTCCGTCCGGCTCCACCACCAGGACCGTGGCGGGGGGAAGCTTGCGCACGCCCTTCAGGATGGTGTGGGGAGCCGGCACGACGGCGTGGAAGCTCATGTAGTGGTGCAGCGCCACCGGATCGACGTCGGTGTCGATGCCGCCGGAGGCCACCAACGCCGGCAGCGAGGAGGCGAAGCGCAGGCCGTCCGGGATGTCGGCGAGGTAGAGCGGCTTGATGCCCAGCCGGTCGCGGCCCAGCACCACCCGGCCGCTGTCGCGCTCGTGGATGGCGAAGGCGAACATGCCGTTCAGGCGCTTGACGAAATCCGGCCCCCAGGCGTGATAGGCCTTGAGCAGGACCTCGGTGTCGCCGCCGGAGAAGAAGCCGTAGCCGAGCCCGGCGAGCTCCTCGCGCAATTCCCGGTGGTTGTAGATGCAGCCGTTGAAGACGATGGCGAGGCCCAGCGCGGAATCGACCATCGGCTGCTGCGATGCCTCGCTGAGATCGATGATCTTCAGCCGGCGATGGCCGAAGGCGACGCGCCCGTGGGCGAACAGGCCGTGGCCGTCCGGCCCGCGCGCCGCCAGCCGGTCGCACATGGCCTGGACGGCGGCGGTGCTCGCCGCTTCGCCGCTCTTGAAACGAATCTCGCCACTCACTCCGCACATCGGCTGTCGAGCCTCCTCGTTGGTTCAGGACGAAGGGGCGCTCGACCCGCAAAAAGGGCCAAACACCGGGGGCGCCGGCTGCGGAATGCGGCCGCCACCCGTTGCGAGCGGTCATTGATCGCCGGTCATCATCCCGCTCCACTCACCACCGGCACCTGCGCGGCATAACGTCTGGCAGGGTCCAAGGTTCCTTGTCGGCGGGATTCAAGGGGGGAAAACCTGCCGCCTACAGCCCGAAGAATCCCTTCAGCCGTGCCAGCAGCGCCTGAGACTCCATGGGCGGCGGCGGAACCGTGCCCTGCTGGCGGTTGCGTTCGGCGACGTTGCGGGTCTGGCGCTCGGCCATCAGGTCCGCCAGCCGCTCCGCCAGTTCCGGCCGGCGGCGCAGGACCGGATCCAATTGGGTGCGGGCCAGCTCGAACACCACGGAATCGGTGCAGGCGACGACGGAGGCGCTGCGCGGCTGGCCGGTCAGCAGCGACATCTCGCCGAACAGGTCGCCCGGCCGCAGCCGGGTCAGGTGCAGCAGCCCGGGGCGCTGCCCGCCCTCCGCGTCCGCCGGGGCGGCGATCTCGACGTCGAACACCCCCTCGGCGATGACGAACAGCGATTCGCCGGCATCGCCCTGGCGGACGGCGGCGGTGCCGGCGGGGATGTCGAACTGGCGCATCGACAGGGCCAGCGCATCGATCTCCTCGTCGTCGAAGGCATCGAACAGCTCCACTTGGCGCAGCAGGCCGCGCCGCAGCCTGTCGGTGTCGGGGAGGGCCTGCTGGCGCCGGCGGAACTCCTGCTTCGGGCGGGCGGGTTCGATCCCGGCGCGGGCGAGGTTGGTCAGCGCCGCGGTCAGCACCGCGTCGCGCACCAGCGTCAGCCGGGCGCCGTCGTCGGCCCAGAAGCGCGCCAGATAGGAGATGCCGTTGGGCGTCACCGCTTCCACCACCACGTCCGGCCGCGGGGTGGGCAGCACGCCGTCGGCGCAGAGCATCGCCGACAGCAGGATGCGCTTGGCGCGCTCCACCGGCACCTCCTGGTCCAGCAGGATCGGCACGCTGGCGCGGAAGGCCGGGTTGGGTCGGCTGAAATTGACGAAGCGGCTGCCGGCGACGATGCCGTTCGGCACGATGATGGCGGTGCCGTCGCTGGCGATCAGCCGGGTGGCGCGCCAGTTGATCTCGTCGACCCGGCCCGCCACGCCGGGCGACAGCTCCAGCCAGTCGCCGATCCGGTAGGGATGTTCGATGTTCAGCGCGATGCCGGCGAAGATGTCGGCGATCATGTTGCGCAGCGCGAAGCCCAGCACGGCGATGGCGACGCCCGAGGTCGCCAGCAGCCCGGTCACCGGCTGTTCCAGCACGAAGGCCAGGATCGCCAGCACCGCGACGCCATAGACGAGGAAGCGCAGCAGGTCGGCGAGCAGCCGCGGGATGCGCGGCGGCCGGGCGCCGTTGCCGTCGCTGGCCGTGCCGCCCGCCGCCAGCATGTCGATCACCCGTGCCCCGCCCCAGGCGGCGGCCAGCCAGGCGGCCGAGGCGACGGCGATGTCGAAGCCGCTGCTCAGCGGCAGGCCGACGAAGGGTTGCAGATGGCCGTGCAGCCAGGGCTTGGCGGCGACCAGCGCTGCCAGAAGGGCCAGGACCAGGACGGGGGCGGACAGACGCCGCAAGGCGTTCATCGACGGGCTTCTCCTCGGCGGCCGGCCATCCTCGGCCGGGCGAGGTGCGACGATGGCACGAGCAAGCGCCGTCCCGTCAAGCGGGCAATTGAAAGCGGCCAATCGAATCAGCGGCCAATCGAATCAGCGGCTTGACTGCTCGTAGACGATGGCCGGCCGGCGCGGCGCGGCAGGCGTCGCCGAGGAGGCCTTTCGGGCCGGCGTCATGGGAGACGCCGAGTGGTAGCCCATCACGAAGCCGCCGACCACCGGATCCGACACGGCGACCTTGCTGGCGAAGACATAGGCGTGGCACAGCAGGGCCAGCGCGGTCTCGGCATCGCAGCTCTTGCGCCGGAACGCCTCGCCGTCGCGCAGGTCGGAGAAATCCCCATGCCAGAAGGTCGGATCGTCCAGCGGGCCGAAATTCATCGCCCAGAAGCCGAAGGACCGTCCCGGGCGTTCCCGCCGGCCCAGAACGGCGAGATTGCCATGGCGCTTGTCCTGCGAGATCCGTGCGAACAGGCCGGCCACGGTCTCGGCCTCGCCTTCCAGCACCTGAAGGAAGATGCCCTCATGTTCCATCAGGAAGCCGGTCACGTCCAGACGCCGATTGTTCACCGAGCTTCGCATACAAATGTCCGCCAGTGCCGAGAAAGGCAGCAAAGAGACGGCGTCACTGCGATAGAGCAGGGTCAACATTGCGCACCTCCTACTTTCATTAGGAAAGTGGCGCGGGACCCGCTACGCGGTAACCCTTTCTTTCGTAGAATCGGTGTCGCAGCCTCCGGACATAGTCCGATCGGATGGACCTTAACGGCAGGTCCGGAAGGCGCCCCTGTCGAGGTGGAAGTGGTTGCGGTGCGCCTCGTTGTAGTCCGGCCCGAGCACCACGTCGAAGAAGCGGCAGGCGCCGTCTCGCACGTCGCGCAGGAAGGCCGCCTTCTGCCCGTCCGCCTTCGCCTCCCAGTCGTTCAGCACGCCGACCCGCGTCCCGTCGGCCAGCACGAAGGCGGCGAGGTCGATGGCGTTGGCGCCGGCATGCTCGCTGCGCCGTCCGGTCGCCCGGCCATAGACGTTGCGGCAGGCATAGGTGCCGAGATGCTCGACCCGCGCCACCCTCTGCCCGAAATGCCGCTCCGCTGCCGGTTGCAGGGCGTTCGCCTCGAACAGGGTCCAGGCGGCGGCCAGCCCGCAGGTGGCGACGAAGCCGCTGCTGAACGCCACATCCGACCGCGCCACCCGCACCACGCCGGTGAGCGCGCAGTTCTGGTCGGACGGGCGGTCGGGCAGGGGGGTGAAGCGCAGCCCGGTCTCGCCCAGCGCCGCCCGGCATTGTTCGGGATCGCGGGCCAGCCGCGCCAGCTTGAAGCCGGTCAGCCAGTCCGGCTCCGCCCGCAGGTCGAGCCGCGCCCACGGGTCGTAGCGTGGCGGCACCGTGATCACCCCGGCCCACACCCCCGCCGCCGCCCCGGCCGCCGCCAGCAGGACCAGCAGCGCGAGCCACCGCAGCAGCCTCGCCATCGGGAGGACGTCTAGCGGTCGAGCAGCCCGTGGCGGCGGTGCCAGTCCTCCAGCGATTCCTCGGGATAGCGGGCGAACTGCACGTCGTTCGGACCTTCGGGCACCTCCACCCACGGCGCCTTGAAGTCCAGCATGATGTGGACCCGCTCCGGCGGCGTCGGCAGCGGCGTGTCAATGGCCGAGGCGAACGGGTGGACCAGTTCCGGCCAGGCCGGATCCTCCGCCCACAGCGCCGTGCCACACTGCTTGCAGAAATGCCGATGCGACGGGCCGGGATGGGTTTGGCCCGGATGCTCGGGGTCCTCGATGGGCGCCCGCCACATCGCCACCGCCTCGCGGCCCTCGACCTCCAGCGTGTCGGCGTCGCCGCCCAGATTGATGGCGTATCCGCCGCCGCCGGCACTCTTGCGGCAGATGGTGCAGTAGCAGCGCATGTAGGGCACCGGCGTCGGCGAATTCAGCGTGAAGCGGACGGCGCCGCAGCGGCAGGAACCGGAAAGCTTCATGGCAGGGATCTCCGCGATCAGAGGCGTTCTCCCGTACCAGATGGGGCCGCGATCGTCCTTTGACACCGCCGGCACCGATGGAATGCAGCGGAAGGGGGCCTGCGATCCCCGGAATCCTCGATGCGATATGCGGAGCTTTGGCCCGCCGAAAGCAGGGGAAAGGTTAGGATGAGGGGGGTGCGCGGCCGAAGAGATCCTCGACGCGGATCCCCCTCATCCTCATCCCCGTACGGGGAGGTCAACCAACAAACACTCCCGCCCGGAAAGGCGGAAGCGACCCCTATCACCCCATGATGTTCTCGTCCGCCATGCGGCGAGGCATGTCGGTCTGGTGCTGGCGGTCCTGCTTCGGCGCCTTGGTAACGGTGAAGCCTATTCCCGACAGCAGAAGGACGCCCAGCGAGGCGACGGTGACGATGTTGCAAAGCATAGCGACAGACCCTTTCCCTAACCTCTTTCGGCCGTCCGGTTTCCCCGGCGGCCAGACCCTTATTGTGCGGTCTCCTGGGCAATAGACGCCGGGAGCCGTTCTTTCTTCCGTGAGCCGGGCCGGGATGAGGAAAAATAATCGTCCGTTATTCGAACTGTATTTGTTTCCAACACCTTGCCAGCACAGGCTGTGCGGAGCGGTCAGATAGTCCCGCAGCTGCGAACTGGCAATGGAAGCCGGCGACATATCCGCGCAGCTCTGGTTAACGAAATTGTCATGTCACGGCCCAGGGCGGGGGAGGCGTCCCTGCGCCGCGTCGTCGTCCACCAACGAACCCTTTGAACCGGCATCCTTTTCCGCCGGACGCAGGCTGACCGTCACCTTCAGCCCCTTGCCATCCTGTCCGGCGTCGAGCCGCACCGACGCTCCCAGCCGGTCGGCCAGGGCGCGGACGATCGCCAGCCCCAGCCCGCTGCCGGTCCGCGGCGGCTCGCCCGGACGGGTCAGCCGGTAGAATCGCTCGAACACCCGCCCGCGCTCGGCCTCCGGGATGCCGGGACCGTCGTCCTCGACCTCCATCACCGGGCCGGCCCCCGGTTCCTGCCCGACCCGCACCGCCACCGTGCCGCCCGGCCGGTTGTAGCGGATGGCGTTGTCCAGCAAATTGCCCAGCAGCTCGCCGACCAGCACCGGATTGCCGGCGACCCGCAGGGCGGTGCCGTCCTCCGGTCCCTCGAAGCGGACCTCGATATCCTGGGCCAGCGCCGCCGGAACCTGCTCGGCGGCGACCTCCATCGCCACCTGGATCAGGTCGGTCACCTCGGGGGCCGTGGGCATCACCGGCGCGTCCTCGTCGGCGCGGGCCAGCGCCAGCAGCTGGACCAGCAGCCGCTCCAGCCGCTTGACCGCCCCCTCGACGTCGTCCAGCGCCGCCCGCCCCTCGGCGCTGTCGGTGCCGTGGCGGCGCAGCAGCGCCAGATGGGTGCGCAGCACCGCCAGCGGCGTGCGCAGCTGGTGCGAGGCGTCGGCGGTGAAGCGCCGCATGGTGCCGATGGACTGGTCCAGCCGCGCCAGCAGGCCGTTGATGGCGACCACCAGCGGCAGCACCTCGGCCGGGACCACCGCCAGCGGCAACGGCACCAGCGCCAGCCCGCCCCCCGCCGCGCCGCGCGTCGAGCGGGCGTCGATCACCCGGCGCAGCCGGCCCAACGGCGCCAGCCCGCGGCCGACCGCTCCCCACACCAGCATCCCGCTGCCGCCGACCAGCGCCACCTCCAGCAGGGTCAGCCACAGCAGCAGGTTGACCTCCACCGCGCGCCGTCCCTCGGTCGTCTCCGCCACCTGGACCAGCACCGGCTGCGGCACGCCGTAGAGCCGGCGGACCTGCGCCGCCACCCGCACCGGATGGCCGTGATAGGTGGCGTCGCGGAACACCGTGACGTTGGTCGGCATGGCGGCGATGTCCGGCAGCGGCAGGTCGAGATAGCCGGTGATCACCCCGCCCTCATGGGCGACGTTGTAATAGATGTTGTCGCGCGCCTGGCTCTCCAGCATGCCGAAGGCGACGGCCGGCAGGTCGACCGTCACCTCGCCGTCGTCGTCGCCCACCGCCAGCCGCTCGGCGATGGCCAGCGTCGAGCCGGCGAGCAGCCGGTCGTGGGTCGACTGCACGAAGCCGTGGATCAGCGCCGCGCCGCCGACGCCCAGTCCCACCGCCAGCGCCGCCAGCGGCACCAGCAGCCGGGTCAGCAGCCGGCGCCGCAGCGACGGCACCCGCTCCGCCCGGCCGCCCGGAAATGCCGCCATCAGGCGCCTTCCATCAGATAGCCCAGCCCGCGGATGGTGCGGATCTGCGGCCCGTCCGGCTCCAGCTTCTTGCGCAGCCGGGCGACATACAGTTCGATGGCGTTGGGCGCCACCGGCTCGTCGAAGCCGAACACCTCGCCGGCCAGCCGGTCCTTCGGCACCACCTTGCCGGCGCGCGTGATCAGCCCCTCCAGCACCGCCAGCTCGCGCTTGCGCAAATCCAGCACCCGGCCGTTCAGCGTCACCGTCGCGGTGGAGCGGTCGTAGCGCAGCGCGCCGCAGGCCAGCTCCGGCACCGGCGTGCCCTGGCCGCGGCGCATCAGCGCCCGCACCCGCGCTTCGAACTCCGCCGGATCGAAGGGCTTCAGCAGGTAATCGTCGGCCCCCAGGTCCAGCCCCTTCACCCGGTCGGCCACCGCCTCCCGCGCGGTCAGGATCATCACCGGCACGGTGGAGCCGCGGCGGCGGATGCGGGTCAGCACCTCGAACCCCGACAAATCGGGCAGCCCGAGGTCGAGCACCACCAGACCATAGGGTTCCGCCCGCTCCAGCCGCACCGCCTCCTCGCCCGACGCGACATGGTCGACGGCATAGCCGGCCAGCTTCAGCCCGCCCGTCACCCCGCGCGCCAAGGCGGCATCGTCCTCCACGATCAGGATGCGCAAGGGAGCCGCCTATCATCCGAATGGGCCATCATCCGATCGCGCCTGTTCCGTTCCACCAACAATTTTTGCACGCGACAGATTGGCGACAGGTTGATTGCCTATAGTCACGGCAAATCCGCTTGTAAGCCCAACCAACCCGGCCCGCAACGGCGCCGTGGAAACCAACCGCAGGAGAGGAAGAGATGCGCACCAAACTGGCCCTTCTGGTCGCGACCGCGCTGACCATTACCGTTCCGGCCTTCACCGCCGGCACCGCCCAGGCGCAGTCGGTCCCCGCCGGCTACGACCCCGCCTATGCCAAGATCATCGAGGCGGCGAACCAGGAAGGCGCGCTCAGCATCTATTCCGCCACCGACGCGGCTGCCGTGTCGGAGCTCCTGAAGGGGTTCGAGGCGCTCTATCCCAAGGTCAAGCTGGAATACGCCGACCAGAACTCGACCGAGATGTACAACCGTTTCATCAGCGAGGCGGCGGCCAACACCGGCACCACCGACCTGATGTGGTCGTCGGCGATGGACCTGCAGATGAAGCTGGTCAACGACGGCTACGCGCAGTCCTACACCTCGCCGGAATCGAAGAGCATCCCGGATTGGGCCAACTATAAGAACGAGGCCTTCGGCACCACCGCCGAGCCGATCGTCTTCGCCTACAACAAGCGCGTGGTCCCCGCCGCCGACGTGCCGAAGACCCACGCCGACCTCGCCAAGCTGCTTGCCGAGAAGCCGGACGCCTACAAGGGCAAGGTCACCTCCTACGATCCGGAGCGCAGCGGCGTCGGCTTCCTCTACATCACCCAGGACGTCCAGGCGAACAAGAACACCTGGGATCTGGTGAAGGCGATGGGCCAGACCGGGGTGAAGCTCTACACCTCGTCGGGCGCGATGATCGAGCGGCTGACGTCCGGCGAGCACACCATCGGCTACAACATGATCGGCTCCTACGTCTACGAGCGCCAGCACAAGGATCCGGAGTCGCTGGGCATCGTGCTGCCGTCCGACTACACCATCGTGATGTCGCGCATCGCCTTCATCCCGAAGGGCGCCAAGCACCCGAACGCCGCCAGGCTGTTCCTCGACTATCTGCTGTCCAAGCCGGGCCAGCAGGCGATGCAGGCCCGCTACATGGGGTCGATCCGCACCGACCTCGCCAGCGCCAACCCGACCGCGGGCATCCCGGAAAGCACCCTGCGCCCGATCCATGTCGGCCCGGAACTGCTGACCTACCTCGACCAGGTGAAGCGCCTGAAGTTCCTGAAGGACTGGCAGAAGGCCCTCCAGGGGAAGTGATCTAGTCCGACCTGAAATCACCCTCTCCCGCCCCGGGAGAGGGAAGGGGCCCGCCGAAGGCGGGAAGGGTGAGGGGCGATCCAAGGAGCCGGGTGGTTCCTGATCCTCGCCTCACCCCTCACCCTCCCCGCGCCTTTGGCGCGGGTCCCCTCCCTCTCCCGGGGCGGGAGAGGGAAGATTTGCGCCAAAAGGAAATCCCCCATGAACCGCGCGACGCGCATCGCGGTGATCGTCGCCATGGCGATTGCCGTGCTGGCCCCGATCGGCCTGGTCGTCTACCAGAGCTTCCTCGACGGGCCGTTCTTCCAGCCCAAGACCGCCTTCACGCTCAGCGCCTACGAGTTCGTCCTGGACGACGAGGATTTCTTCGACGCCCTCTACAACTCGGCGATCATCGCCCTCGGCATGACCGCCATCGCCGTGCCGGTCGGCGCGCTGCTGGCCTTCCTGATGACCCGCACCGACCTGCCGGGCCGCCGCTGGATCGAGCCGGTGATCCTGGTGCCGATGTTCGTGTCGTCGGTGGTGCTGGCCTTCGGCTTCGTGGTCAGCCTCGGCCCGGCCGGCTTCGTCACCCTGTGGTTCAAGGGCGTCTTCGGCTTCGTCCCCTGGTATCTCTATTCCAAGTGGATGCTGATCGTCATCGCCGGCCTGACCCACGTGCCGCACGTCTTCCTCTACACCTCGTCGGCCCTGCGCAGCCTGGGCTCCGACGTCGAGGAGGCGGCGCGCATGACCGGCGCCGGCCCGCTGCGTACGGCGATGACCGTCAGCCTGCCGATGGTGATGCCCAACATCCTCTATGCCGCCGTGCTGGTCTTCTTCCTCGGCTTCGAGCTGTTCGGCCTGCCGCTGGTGCTGGGCGACCCCGAAGGCATCCTGGTGCTGGCGACCTACCTCTACAAGCTGACCAACAAGCTGGGCACGCCGTCCTACCAGCTGATGGCGGTGGTGGTGGTGGCGATCATCTGCATCGCCCTGCCGCTGGTGGCCCTCCAGCGCTTCCTGCTGCGCGCCGCCAACCGCTACGTCTCGGTGAAGGGCAAGGCATCGGCGCAGAAGCCGGTGTCGATCGGCGTCTGGCGCTGGCCGGCGGCGGCGATGATCACCGGCTGGCTGCTGTTCACCGTGGTGGTCCCGATCAGCGGCCTCGTGCTCCGCGCCTTCGTGTCGAGCTGGGGCGAGGGCGTCAACCTGCTGGACGTGCTGACGCTGGCGCATTTCCGCGAGCTGATGGAGTTCCCCAACCTGACCCGCGGCATCGTCAACACGCTGCTGATCGCGTCCGTCGGCGGAGCGCTGTCGGTCGGCGTCTACACCATGCTGAACCTCGCCGCCCACCGCTGGCAGTCGGGCTGGACCAGGCTGATGGACTATCTGGTCCTGCTGCCGCGCGCCATGCCGGGCCTCGTCGCCGGTCTGGCGATCTTCTGGGTCTTCCTGTTCACGCCCTTCCTGTCGCCGCTGCGCCAGACCATGATCGCCATCTGGGTCGCCTACACGCTGGTCTGGCTCGCCTACGGCATGCGTCTGGTCAGCGGCGCCCTGCTGCAGATCGGCCCCGAGCTGGAGGAGGCCGGCCGCATCGTCGGCGCCAGCCCCGGCCGGGTGTCGCGCGACCTGACGATCCCGCTGGTCAAGGTCGGCCTGTTCTCCAGTTGGCTGCTGATCTTCGTCACCTTCATGCGCGAATACTCGACCGGCGTCTATCTGCTGGCCCCCGGCACCGAAGTGATCGGCTCGCTGCTGGTCTCGCTGTGGGGCACCGGCGCCGTCGACCTCGTGACCGCGCTCTCCACCGTCAACATCGCGATGATCGGCGGCGGCCTGCTGCTGATGTCGCTCTTCGGGAAACGCTCCCATGGCTAAGCTCATCATCGACGACCTGCATCTGTCCTACGGCAGCACCGAGATCCTGAAGGGCATCACCGCCACCTTCGCCCAGGGCGAGATCGTCGCCCTGCTCGGCCGGTCGGGCAGCGGCAAGACCACGCTGCTGCGCTCCATCGCCGGGCTGGAGGAGCCGAAGAAGGGCGTCATCTCCATCGGCGACCAGCCGGTGTTCGACGCCGCCGCCGGCCTCAACGTGCCGTCGGAGAAGCGCGGCCTCGGGCTGGTCTTCCAGTCCTACGCGCTGTGGCCGCACAAGACGGTGTTCGAGAACGTCGCCTACGGCCTGCGCCTGCGCAACGTGCCGAAGGCCGAACTCCAGCAGCGCGTCGCCGCGGTGCTGGACGGCGTCGGTCTCGGCCATCTCGGCGACCGTTACCCGCACCAGATGTCGGGCGGCCAGCAGCAGCGCGTGGCGCTGGCCCGCGCGCTGGTCTACAACCCGCCGGTCATCCTGCTCGACGAGCCGCTGTCGAACCTCGACGCCAAGCTGCGCGAGGAGGCCCGCATCTGGATCCGCACGCTGATCAAGCGGATGAACCTGACCGCCGTCTTCGTCACCCACGACCAGGTCGAGGCGATGGCGATTGCCGACCGCATCGTCCTGCTCGACGGCGGCCGCATCGTCCAGGCCGGCACGCCCGAACAGCTCTACACCGAACCGGTGAGCCTGTTCGCGTCGGAGTTCATGGGCGTCAACAACCAGATCAAGAGCCGGGTGCAGGACAAGCGCGGCGGCTACGCCCGCATCGAGCTGTCCGGCCATCCGCTGTGGGGCAAGGACCGCGCCGGCAAGGGCGTGTCGGAGGAGGCGACCGGCGTCATCCGCCTGGAACAGGTCGAGGTGGTGGACGGCGAAGGGGAGAACCGGGTCCCGGCGGAGCTGGAGACCTCGGTCTATCTCGGCAGCCACTGGGAGCATGTCTTCCGCTGCGGCGACCAGACGCTGCGCGCCTTCGGCCGCCCGCTGCCGGCCGGCACCCACTGGCTGCACTTGCCGCCGGAACAGCTCTGGGTGTTCTGAGCGGGGCTTTCCCCGCCTCCCGCTTCCGCGCAAGCCAACCTTGCGCGCGGGCGGGGGGCGGGCATCCTCAGACCCGGAGCGCCTCGATGACTGCCCGCAGTCCGGCCGACAAATGCTTGCGGGTGGGGTAGTAGAGATACAGCCAGTCCTCGGGCGCGCACCAGGAGGCGAGGCATTCGATCAACTCGCCGCGCTCTATGAAGGGCCGCGCCCGCTCCTCCCAGACATAGGCCAGCGCCACGCCCGATCTGGCGGCCTCGACCATCAGTTCATGGTCGTCGAGCGACAGCGGCCCGGCCGGCTCGAACGCGATGATCTTGCCGGCCCGGCTGAATTCCCAGGCATAGGCCGCACCGCTGGGATAGAGGTTGCGGATGCAGACATGGTCCTTCAGGTCGGCGGGCGCCTTGGGAACCGGCCGCGTCTCGAAATAGGCCGGCGAGCCGACGACCGTCAGCCTCAGCCGCGGCTTGATCTTCACCGCCGTCATGCCGTCGCGCAGGCTTTCGCCCAGCCGGATGCCGGCGTCGAACCCCTCGTCGACGATGTCCACCAGCCGGTCGGTGGCGACGATCTCCAGCTCCAGCTTCGGGTTCTGCGCGATCAGCGTCCCCATCACCGGGCCGAAGACGAAGGGCGCGATGGAGTTGGGCGCATTGATCCGCACCTTGCCGAACGGCGTGTCGCGGAACTGGTTGAGCGCGTCCAGCGCCGAGCCGATCTCGCCGAAGGCCGGCGAGAGCTGGGCCAGCAGCATGGCGCCGGCATCGGTCAGCGACACGCTGCGGGTGGTCCGGTTGAGCAGCCGGATGCCGACGCGGGCCTCGAGATTGCCGACGGCATGGCTGATCGCCGACGCGGTGACGCCGCGTTCCTCCCCGGCCCGCCGGAAGCTGCGGTGCCGCGCGACCGCATCGAAGGCGGCCAGTTCCGAAAGGTCGGTGGTGCGCATTACTGAAATCCACTCAGCATTGATGAGAGAACTGTCTAACTAATCAGCGTAATCGAAAAGCGGCAGATTTCTCCTCGCAAGCCCGGCGGGTGCCGGGCCAACCCAGAGGAGAAAGAGCATGGCCGACTTCGTTCCCCCCGCCCGCAACGCCGCGTCCCCCTTCGCCGACATGCGCGGCCATCATGTGGCGGTCCGCACGCCGGACCTCGAAACCGCCAAGCGCTTCTACGTCGACACGCTCGATTTCCGCGTCGTCGCCGAGTGGGATTATGCCGACGAGCAGCTGGCCTATCTGGCGCCGCCGACCGACGACCATTTCTACATCGAGGTGCTGGGCGGCGGCGACCCGACCCCGCAGGACGTGCGTCCCTACAGTGACCTCGGCGACAGCCTGAAATATGCCGGCTACCACCATTTCTGCCTGAACGTCGACAGCGTCGACCGCACCGTCGAGACGCTGCGCGAGCGTGGCGTGACCATCGTGACCGAGCCGTTCGAACTGCCGGCGATCAGCCGCCGGCTCGCCTTCTTCTGCGATCCCTTCGGCAACCTGATCGAACTGGCCGAACTGCTCGCCTGAACCGCTTCCCGCCGGCTGCGCCCCCGGTCGGGGGCGCCGGCAAATTTCTTGGCAAATCCCGTGAAGGAATCGTCATGACCAAAGCCATCATGATCGTCGGTGCCGGTCCGGGCATCGGACAGGCCGTCGCCGGACGCTTCGGCCGCGAGGGCTGGACCGTCGTGCTGACCGCCAGGAACCCGGAGCGTCTCGCCGGCCTCGCCGCCGACCTGTCCGCCCAGGGCGTGACCGCCCATGCGATCCCGGCTGACGCCACCGACCCGGCGGCGCTCCGCGCGGCGCTCGACGAGGCGGACCGCCTCACCGGCGGCCTCACCGCCCTCCATTTCAACGCCGCCGTGGTCCGCCGCCAGGACCTGTTCAGCATGACCGACGAGGAGGTCGCGCAGGATCTGGCGATCAACGTCACCGGCGGACTGCATGCCATCCGTGCCGCCACCACTCTCTTCGATGGCCGGACGGGGACGATCCTGGTCACCGGCGGCGGCCTCGCGGTCGCCCCGCACGAGAGCTACGCCAGCCTCGGCGTCGGCAAGGCGGCGCTCCGCAACATCGTCCAGGCACTTGCCGAACCGCTTTTCGGCAGGGGCGTGCGCATCGCCACCGCCACCGTCGCGACGCTCGTCAGCCCGGGATCGCGGGAGGCGCGGGACGTCGCCGACCTCTTCTGGCGCCTCGCCACCGATGCGGATGCCCCCTGGGAAATCACCTATCCGCCGACCTGAACCCGACATTTTCGGAGGGATCGATATGCACGGCATATCACTCCCTCTCCCGCCTCGGGAGAGGGAAGGGGCCCATGGCATCGCCATGGGAAGGGTGAGGGGCTATCCAAGAATCACAAACCGCATGGTTCCTTGCATGACCCCTCACCCTCCCCACGCCTGACGGCGCGGGTTCCCCTCCCTCTCCCGGGACGGGAGAGGGCAATTGGCTGCGTGCCGCACCAGGATAACGACGATCCCAGCGTCTGCACTCTTTGCAAGACTTGACGATCACACGGCGATCTCGATGCCCAATGATGATTTGAGGAGCAAACCACCATGAAGACCTGGTTCATCACCGGCGCCTCGCGCGGCTTCGGTGCGCTCGTCGCCGAGCGTGCGCTGCGAAAGGGCGACGCCGTCGTTGCCGCCGCCCGCAATCCGCAAGCCGTCGCCGACCGGTTCGGCGACCATCCCAACCTGCTCCCGGTCGCGCTCGACGTGACCCGCGAGGATCAGGCAGCCGCCGCGGTGGCTTCCGCCGTGGAGCGTTTCGGGACCATCGACGTCCTGCTCAACAATGCCGGCTTCGGCCTGATGGGCGCCGTCGAGGAGGCGAGCGCCGCCGAGGTCGAGGCGGTCTACCGCACCAACGTGTTCGGCTTGCTGAACGTCACCCGCGCGGTGCTGCCGCAGATGCGCAAGGCGCGGTCCGGCCGCATCCTGAACATCTCCTCGATCGGCGGCTATCGCGGCGCTGCCGGTTTCGGCGTCTACAGCTCCACCAAATTCGCAGTCGAAGGGCTGTCGGAGGCGCTGCACGCCGAGCTGGCGCCGCTCGGCATCCATGTCACCGTCGTCGAACCCGGCTATTTCCGCACGGATTTCCTCGACGCGGCGTCGCTGTCGGTCAGCCCGGCCATCATCGCCGACTATGCCGAAACCGCCGGCAGGGTCCGGACCATCGCCGCCGGTCTCAACCATGCCCAGCCCGGCGATCCCGCCAAGCTGGCCGATGTGCTCGTCAGCTTCGCCGATGCCGCCGACCCGCCGGTTAGGCTGCCGCTCGGCAGCGACACGGTCGCGGCGATCGAGGCCAAGCACGCCGCCGACCGGGCGATCCTCGATGGCTGGCGCGGGGTTTCGCTGTCGACCGACTTCGCGCCGGCTTGAAGCCCGATCTGCCGCCCTCAGACCTCGATCAGCGCATAGGGCCGTCCGGTCTCCTTCGGGATCGTCTGCGCCACGTTGTAGACCGGCGTCCCCCGCAAGGTTTTCCCGCTGTAGCTCCCGTGATGGGCATGCCCATGCGCCACCGCCCGCACGTTGTCGAAGCGGTCGATGGTCTCGGCCAGCCGCGACGATCCCAGGAAGGGGAAGATCTCCGTCGGTTCCCCCTCCACCGTCGCGGCGATGGGGGCGTAATGCAGCACCACGAACACCCGTTCGGTGTCGAGCTGCCGCAGCGCGCTCTCCAGCCGCATCGCCTCGTTCACCGCCTCGTGGACGAACTGCTTGATCGCCGGTTCGCCGAAGCTGTCGAGCATGCGGTTGCCGAAGCCGCCGCCGAAGCCCTTCACCCCGGCGAAGCCGACCCCGCCGATCTCCTGCGGCGCCCCGTCGAGGAACCGCACCCCGGCCTGGGTCAGGATGTGCTGGACCTCCTCCAGATGGCCGCATTCGTAGTCATGGTTGCCGAACACCGCGACCACCGGAATGCCGATGGAACGCAGGGCGTCGGCCAGGATCTCGGCCTCGCGCGGCTTGCCGTGGTTGGTCAGGTCGCCGCACAGCGCCAGCACGTCGGCCTTGCCGGCGATCTCCTGGAACAGCTCGCGATAGGGATATTGCGTGGTCTCGCCGACATGGATGTCGCCGATGGCGGCGACGGTCAGCCTGCGCTGCTCATCCATTCCCGGTCTCCTTCAGGCCCTGCTTGGTTCCCTCCTCCCCGACCACGTCGGCGAAACCCCATTCGGTGACGTCGATCAGGTAATCCTCGCGCGAGAAGAGCCGGCCGCGGCAGATGCGGGTCTGGGCGACCGGCAGCTTGGCGCGCTCCTGCATCCGTTCCAGCAGCTCCGCCACCAGCCAGTCGGGCACACGGTCGCGCTCGGTCGGATAGATGAAGCGGAAGTTCAGCAGGTGGATCAGCAGCACCTCCCAATGCTGTTCCATATGGGAGAGCAGCCTTTTCCAGTCGATGCTGTCGTGCTGCTTCAGGATCATGTGGACCACGTCCGGCCCATCGTATTTGTGGCGCATCTGGACGAAGGATTTGGAGAAGATCATCTCGGTCGGCGCCACCAGCCGCACGTCGGCGCCGCAGATCACCGCCCGGTGCTCCTCCTTGAACCAGCGGTCGGTGACCGGGTTGATCGCGACGGCGGAATTGAAGATGACGTCGAAGAACAGCTCGCCGTGCCTGACCTTGCCGATCCAGCGCTCGTCCTCGATCTCCGTCTCGAAGCCATGGTCCTGGAAATGGGAGAGGATGCGCGGGAAATCGCCGCCGCGGCAGAAGATGTCGATGTCCTTGGTCGGCCGGGTGATCCCGGTATAGGCGCTGACCGCATAGGTCCCACCCAGCAGGAACGGGATGCCCGACTGGATCAGCAGCTTCAGGCTTTCGGTATAGAAGGCCTCGGCCTCCGCGCTGACGGTGGCGCTGCCCTCCCGGAGTACGCTCATGGACCACTCCCCGTTGCATGCCGATGCAGCACGTCGTCCCGGTACAACAGGGCAGGGCGGGAAGCGTTGCGGGGAGAGGTTTTCCCCCGCCGTTCGGCCGCTCCTTGCCTGGCATGGCGTAATTTGATTTGGTGCGGCCGACCGGCCTTACTGGAGCGCGCCATGGATGTATCCACCAGGAAATCTGCCGAGGATTTCGCGGATGCCGTCGACGCGCTCGCCGCCGCGATGCGTCGGCCGGTCGAAAGCGGCTCGGACCTGAGGGCGATCGAGGCGCTGCTGGAGCCGCTCCGCCAAGCGCTCCCGGCCGGCCGGGCGGAGGCAGTCCTGCGGCTGGCCGGGATGGTCCAGGAGGTCGATCCGGTTTTGCGCCTGTCGGCGCTGGCCGCGATCACCGGCGATCTGCGCCACTATGAAGACCTGTTCGATCTGGTCGAAGCGCAGTTCGAGCAATCGGACTTGGACAGGCTGCTCCACATCCAGTGCTGCATCGGCCGCCAACTCTTCCTGATGCGCATGGACGCGGCGAGCCGGCCGGGCTTCTTCGAGGACCGGCTGTTTCCGTATTACATCCGCCTGATCGGCGCGATCCGCCGCCGGCTCGGCATCGATCCCCGGCCCCGCCCGCCGGGCAACCCGGCCACCGGGCGGGTCATGCTGGTGACCAACCAGTTCCTCTCCCTGCGCCATCAGCCGTCGCGCGACCTGCTGTCCTATGCGACGGTCCTGGAGGAACGCTGTGGGCGGGACGTCGTCATTCTCAACACCAACATCATGCCGGCCGACCTCCACAGCCTGTTCGTGCCGTCCTTCGCCGCCAGCATCGAGCCGGCGTTCGACGGCAAGCAGGTGATCGAGGCGGAGGGCCGGTCCTATCGGATGCTGTCCTCGACTGGCCGCGCGCTGACGCGGGACAAGGTCGACTGGTTCCTGCGCGCGGTCGACTGGCACGACCCGGACGTGGTCGTCTCGCTGGGCGGGTCGGTCGTCGTCGCCGACCTGCTGGCGGCGGCCCGTCCCACCCTCTGTATTCCCACCACCAGTGGCCTCACGCCGTCGCTGGCCGGCATCGTGCTGGATTACGGCGGCGGAAGCCGGCCGGCCGGCGGTCCGCTCGCCGCCTCGTGGCGGCCGTCCCGCTTCCTCTTTTCGCTGATCGGCACCCCGCCGCCGGTCCAGGCCGCGCCCGCCCAGATCGCAACCGACTGGACCGCAACGGCCAGGGCGGAAAGCCGGGCCGGCTTCGGCCTGCCGGACGACGCCTTTCTGTGCGTGGTGATCGGCAACCGGCTGGACGAGGAGGCCGATGGCGCCTTCCTTTCCATGCTCGACGCCCTCATCGACCGGGTGCCGCGGGCCGCGGTGGCCTTCGCCGGCGAAGCGGCGGCGCTTGCCGGGCGCCTGCACAGGGCTCGGCATGCCGGTCGGCTGTTTCCTCTGGGCTACGTGAGCGACATGACGACCCTCCTGCGGGTGGCGGACGCCTATGTCAACCCGCGGCGCACCGGCGGCGGAGCGAGTGCGGCGGCGGCGCTGGCCGCCGGCGTCGTCCCGGTCTCGCTGCCGGCGGGCGACGTGGCCGCCGTCATCGGCCCCCGCTTCGTCGTGCCCGACTATGCTGCGGCCTTGGACCGGCTCGCCCTGCTGGCCGAGGATCCGGCCGCCTTCGCGGCGGTCGCCGCCGAAGCCCGGAGCCGAGGGGCGGGGCGGGCCGACCCGGCCGAGGCCGCAGCGGCCCTGTCGCGTTACCTGGACGAAGCGGTCGCGGTGCACCGACCTCTCCCGTGACCGCCGGTGAGGATGCGGCAGCGATCCATAGCCAAGGCTATAGAATGAAATATTTGTCATCCAACAGTAATTACCTGAAGTTTCCCGTGATAGAGCGATGGATGTGGCGGCCCTTGAAGTGAAGATAAATGTTCGCTCCGGCGGTTGACGCATGGTGACTGCCGATATATGGTCGCCCGCAGTTGGGGAGTAGCTTCCGGCGCCTCGCCGGGGACGTGTCAACATTCTTGCGCTGGCTCCAGTGCATGGCACGTTCAGTGGACGATCGTCTGCCTAGCGAGACCAGTGTGTCCGGGAATCCGTGCCGGCCGGATTCCGGGCATGCTGATCCATGTGCCCGGCAGGAAGCGCTCCGTGACTCCTCTTTCCATTGCGGTCCTCTCGCTCAGCATGTCGGCCGACGCCTTCGCCGCCTCCATCGGACGGGGGGCGTCGCAGCGCCCCAGCGTCTCCGTCGCCCTGAAGGGCGGACTGGTGTTCGGGGTGGTCGAGGCCATCACGCCGCTCGTCGGCTGGGCGCTCGGGCTGGCGGCGGCCAGCTATGTCGCCGCCGTCGATCATTGGATCGCCTTCGTGCTGCTGTCCCTGGTCGGCGGCAAGATGGTCTGGGAAGGCTTCCAGCCCGAGAGCGGCGATGCGGAGCAGCGGGCGCGGCGCGCGAGCCCGTGGACGCTGGTCGCCACGGCGGTCGGCACCAGCATCGATGCGGCGGCGGTCGGGGTCTCCCTGGCTTTCCTCGGGTCCGACATCGTCACCATCGCCCTGTCGATCGGCTTCGCCACCTTCGTCATGACCACCATCGGCATGCTGATCGGCCGTGCCGTCGGGCACCGTCTGGGCAAGACCGTGGAGGTGCTCGGCGGGCTGGCGCTGATCGCGCTTGGGAGTTCGATCCTGGCCGATCATCTCGGCCTGTTTGCCTGACCGGGCCTGCGGTCCTCATCGCCCCTTTCCGGCTGCTCAAGCAGGGGCGGCATGGAGGGGCAGAGGGGGCGCGATGACCGGCGAAAGGCCCGGGCCTCCACGGCCAAAACCGAAATAAGTAAAAAAGCAGTTGAATCAGAAAAAATTCCTATAACATGCCCGCGTCATTTTCCAGCCGCGGAGTTCCGACCATGCCCATCGACACCCGGACCCTCAAGGACGACCATTTCCCCTGCTGGGCGGAGGAGCCGCCGGCGCCCACCGAAGGCTCGCTGGTTCCCGGCTCCCAGTTCCATGAGGAGCAATGGGTGATGGCCGCCGGCATGCTGGCCCGCGGCAGCAGCTTCCTGTCCGTCTCCCGCGCCATGGGCTGCGGCCGCACCACGCTGTGGCGGGCCTATTACGGTTCCAAGGACTTCCGCATCCGGGTCTGGTGGGAGCGCGAGGCGTTGAACCGCGAGGCCGAACTGCGGCTGTCCTCGCTGCGCATCCTGGTGGCCGAGCAGATCGAGCGGCTGGTCGCCGCCGGCGATTCGGCGACGGTGCGCTGGCTGGCCGAGCGGCTCGGCCTGTTCCCCGGCCTCGATGCCACGCGGAACGCTCCCCGGAGCATCCCGGACGCCGGGCGACCGCTCGACGCGCAGCCGCCCCGTCCTCGATCTCCCCGGCCCGAGGATCCGCCCGCCGTCACCGTTCCGGAACTCGACGACGACATCCCCGGCGCGTTGCGCGAGCGCACGCCGCCCGATCCGGCCGTCATCGCCGCCATCGTCGCCCACCCGGAAACGGAAGGCCCGAAGGGCGTCTTCCCCTGGACCTTCAACCCCGACGATCCCTTCCCCAGCCTCGCCGCCGGACCGGTCAGCCGCCGCGCCGACGGTCCGTTCTCCCGGCGCCGGTAGGCCGGGCGGGATGGAACATCACCCGGATTCCTGTTCCACGCTGTTCCATCGCTTCGAACAGGAGGCCCCGGTCCCGGTCACACCCTGAAGTCAGGCTTCCCGGCTAGGATGTTGGATGTGACGGTCTTGATGTCGCGCAACCCGCACATCGCCATGGTCACGTCCATCTCCTTGCGGATGATCTCCAGGCACTGGGACACGCCGGCTTCGCCGCCGGCGCCCAGCCCATAGAGGAAGGCGCGGCCGATGAAAATGCCCTTGGCGCCCAGCGCCAGAGCCTTGACCACGTCCTGGCCGGAGCGGATGCCGCCGTCCATCAGCACCTCGATGCGGTCGCCCACCGCCTCGACGATGGCCGGCAGGGCCGAGATGGAGGAAACGGCGCCGTCGAGCTGCCGGCCGCCATGGTTGGAGACGATCAGCGCGTCGGCTCCGGTGTCGGCCGCCATCACCGCGTCCTCCGGGTCGAGGATGCCCTTCAGGATCAGCTTGCCGCCCCAGCGGTCGCGGATGCGGCGGACGTCGTCCCAGTTCAGCGTCGGGTCGAACTGCTCCGCCGTCCAGGAGGACAGCGACGACAGGTTGCTGACGCCGGTGGCGTGGCCGACGATGTTGCGGAAGGTGCGGCGCTGGGTGCGCAGCATGTTGATCGACCAGCGCGGCTTGGTCGCCATGTCCAGGATGTTGCCGATGGTCAGCTTCGGCGGGGTCGACAGCCCGTTCTTGATGTCCTTGTGGCGCTGGCCGAGGATCTGGAGGTCCAGCGTCAGCACCAGCGCCGAGCAGCCCGCCGCCTTGGCCCGGTCGATCAGCTTGTCGATGAAGGCGCGGTCGCGCATGACGTAGAGCTGGAACCAGAAGGGCTTGTCGGTGTTCTCCGCCACGTCCTCGATCGAGCAGATGCTCATCGTCGACAGGGTGAAGGGAACGCCGGCCTTGGCGGCCGCGCGGGCGGCCAGGATCTCGCCGTCGGCATGCTGCATGCCGGTCAGGCCGGTCGGGGCCAGCGCCACCGGCATCGCCACCGGCTGGCCGACCATGCTGCTGGCCAGCGTCCGGTTGGTCATGTCCACCGCCACGCGCTGGCGCAGCTTGATCCGGCCGAAGTCGGACTCGTTGGCGCGATAGGTCGACTCGGTGTAGGAGCCGGAATCGGCATAGTCGTAGAACATCCGCGGCACGCGCCATTCCGCCAGCTGCCGCAGATCCTCGATGCAGGTGACGGGCCGGTCGGTGAACAGGTTCGCCCAGCGCGACGGCGGCCGCGACGAGGGCATGCGAACGGAGGTCATGGGACGTGTCTCGACGGTTGCGCGTGAAACGGAAGGGCGTCGATTTGGCCACTCCCTCCGCGCACCGTCAAGCCATGGCTGCGGCAAAGCCGCCACTTGGCCGGCCGGTATCCCGCGGCTCAGCGGGCCGGCTTGCCTTTCCGTTTCGGCTTGTCCTTCGCCTGTCCGGACTTCGGCGGCGTCATCATGGCCTTCAGCGCCGCCGACTGGTTGCGCTTGGCCGCCGACATCGCCGCGGTCGTCCACATGCCGGCGGCGCGGTTGGCCCAGGACAACCACGCGCTCATGAAGGGGTTCTTGGTCATCATGGCAGCGACTCCGGAACAGGGGACGGCTGATCCCACAACAGCGCCCGGCCGCCGATGTTGCACTGCACATCATCGCGCCATTCAGGCGCCCAAATTTGTGGCATTGACGCTGCATTCCTGGGCAGTTGCGCGAACGCTGGTCAGCCGACGCTGCCTGCGAATGCCATGCCTCCCGCTGGCATATCCATTGCGTACAGGGCCGTGGGATAGGGTGTCGTCGGGGGAACAGGCCGCATGGATACGGAGCGTGAGACCAGGGGAAAAGGGACGGGCGCCGCCGCGGCGCGGTTCCTGCGCGCGGCCAGGCTGTGCCGCATCCGCGACGTCGAACAGCTTCTGGCGGTCAGCGCCCTGGTCCGCGATCTCAGCGCCCTGATCCATGCCCTGCAGAAGGAGCGCGGCGCCTCCTCGATCTATCTGGGGTCCAGCGGCAGCCGCTTCGCCGCGGACCGTGCCCGCTGGCAGGGCGATGCCAAGGCGCTGGAGGCGGTGCTGCGCAGCCGGCTCGGCCTCGTGGACGAGCAGCTCGACCGCCTCAGTTCGGGCGCGCAGTTCTACAACCGGGTGGCCATCGCGCTCCATGCGCTGGACGGGCTGCCGGTCCTGCGCGAGCAGGTGTCGTCGCTGGCGCTGGTGCCGCAGGATTCGGTGAAGGCCTTCACCGACGTCGTCGGCCATCTGCTGTCCGTGGTGTTCGAGGCGGCCGACATCGCCGCCGACCCGGCGATCTCCCGCGCGCTGGTCGCCCTGTTCAACATGGTGCAGGGCAAGGAATTCGCCGGGCAGGAGCGGGCGACCGCCAGCGCCGGCTTCTCGCGCGGCCGCTTCGACGGGGTGGAGCATGGGCGGCTCGCCCACCTGATCGACGCCCAGAACCGCGCCTTCCGCATCTTCGCGGAATTCGCCGACCCGGCCCATGCCGCCGCCTTCCGCACCGCCCTGGCCGACCCGGCGGTGGCGGAGGTGGAGCGGATGCGGGCGGTGGCCCTTGGCGCCGATGCCCGCCATGGCGAGCTGTCGGGCATCACGCCCGAGGTCTGGTTCGAGCAGGCGACCCGCCGCATCGAGCTGTTGAAGACGGTGGAGGACCGGCTGACCGAGGATCTGCGCCGGCTGTGCGAGGCCAAGCTGGCCCAGGCCCGCGCCGACCTGGAGCGGGCCGACGGAAGCGGTCCCGACGCGGTGATGCCGGTCGCCATGCTGCTGGTCGATGCCGATCCGGCGCTCGCCGGCCAGGAGGGCGCCGGCCTCTACGCCCCCGACGGGCTGCGGCCGAAGCTGATGCGCTCGGTCCTCGACGTCATGCAGGCCCAGTCCCAGCGGCTGCGCGACGTCAGCCTGGAACTGGAGACGGCGAAGGCGGCGCTCAACGAGCGCAAGGTGATCGACCGTGCCAAGGGCCTGCTGATGTCCACCCGCAACCTGTCGGAGGAGGAGGCCTACAAGCTGATCCGCAAGACCGCGATGAACCAGAACAAGCGGATCATCGAGGTGGCGGAGGCGATCCTCAGCATGTCCGACATCCTCCGCGGCGTCACGGCCGGGGGAGGGTGAAGAGGGGGCTGTCGCACATGAATATGATGTTCTTTACAAGGAAACCCGTCATCCCCGCGAAGGAGCCTGTGAAAAAATCAGTCACTCACTGAGAGAAGCCCCAAGTTCGAACCACGTCGCGTTGGATCGCATCGTGCGCGTCCCTCGGCCGTCATTCCCGCGAAGGCGGGAATCCAGTCTTCACAAGCACTTGTGTTGGAAATCCTGGTTCCCCGCCTCCGCGGGGATGACGAGTAGGAGATGTGCACGCCTGTCAGATCAGGGCTTTCTCATATAAGTTCGATTTCTTCACAGGCTCCTTCGCGGGGATGACGAAAGTCTTTTCAAAAGAATGCAATGCTCATATGCGATTGCCTTGGGGTGAAAGGGGAGGGACCGATGCCCGTTCCGCGGCTACCGTTCGATGCGTCCGCCCCGAAACGGGCGACCAACGTCAGCCTCAACAGCGACCTGTTGGAGCAGGCGAAGGCGCTGGGCGTCAATGTCTCCCGGGCTTGCGAACGTGGCTTGGCGGAGCAGATCGCCGAACTGCGCGACAAGCAGTGGCTGGAAGAGAACCGCGAGGCCATCGCCTCCTCCAACGCCTATGTCGAGGCGCATGGCCTGCCGCTGGCGAAGCATCGGCCCTATTGATGGCGAGGTTCGACGTTTACCGGCCGGCTTGGCCTGTTGTCGGAGGATTCGCCAATCATCATCGTTGGAGTGAGGGCCGGACATGCCATCCGGCCCCACTTCTGCCTCACTTCATCGACGGGAAAGCGAACTGGGCGCCCTCGCGGACTCCGCCGGTCGGCCAGCGCTGGGTGACGGTCTTGCGCCGGGTGTAGAAACGGACCCCGTCGGGACCGTAGGCCGACAGGTCGCCGAACAGCGACCGCTTCCAGCCGCCGAAGCTGTGGTAGGCGACCGGCACCGGCAGCGGCACGTTGATGCCGACCATGCCGACCTTGATCATGTCGCTGAAATAGCGGGCGGCCTCGCCGTCGCGGGTGAACAGGCAGGTGCCGTTGCCGTATTCATGGGCGTCGATCAGGTCCATGCCCTCCTGCATCGTCTTGACCCGGACCATGCACAGCACCGGGCCGAAGATCTCCTCGCGGTAGATGGTCATGTCCGGGGTGACGCGGTCGAACAGGCAGCCGCCCAGGAAATTGCCGTTCTCATGCCCCGGCACCACCAGCCCGCGGCCGTCCACCGCCAGGTCTGCGCCTTCGGCGACGCCCTGGTCGACATAGGCCTTCACCTTCTCGTAATGCGCCCGGGTGACCAGCGGCCCCATCTCGCAGCCGGCCGAGGTGCCCGCCCCGACCTTCAGGTCGCGCAGCGCGACCGACAGCTTGTCCTTCAGCCGCTCCGCCACTTCGTCGCCCACCGCGACGACGACGGAGATCGCCATGCAGCGCTCGCCGCAGGAGCCGTAGGCTGCCCCCATCAGCGCGCTGACGGCGTTGTCCAGGTCGGCGTCGGGCATGACGATGGCGTGGTTCTTGGCCCCGCCCAGCGCCTGCACCCGCTTCCCATGGGCGGTGGCGGTCGCATAGACATACTCGGCGATCGGCGTCGAGCCGACGAAGCTGACGCCCTGCACCCGCGGGTCGGTCAGCAGCGTGTCCACCGCCTCCTTGTCGCCGTTGACGACGTTCAGCACGCCCGGCGGCAGGCCGGCCTGCTCGGCCAGCTGCGCGATGTAGAGGGCGGCGCTCGGGTCGCGCTCCGACGGTTTTAGGATGAAAGTGTTGCCGCAGGCGATGGCGATGGGATACATCCACAGCGGCACCATCGCCGGGAAGTTGAAGGGCGTGATTCCTGCAACGACTCCCAGCGGCTGGAACTCGGACCAGCTGTCGATGGCCGGCCCGACATTCTTGGAGAACTCGCCCTTCAACAGCTCCGGCACGCCGCAGGCATATTCGACATTCTCGATGCCGCGGGTCAGTTCGCCGAAGGCGTCGTCCAGGACCTTGCCGTGCTCCTGGGTGATGAGCGCGCAGACGCGCTCGGCATTCTCCTCCAGCAGCTGCTTGAAGCGGAACATGACGCGGGCGCGCTTGGCCGGCGGCGTGGCCCGCCAGGCCGGGAAGGCGGCCTCGGCGGCGGCGATCGCCTCCTCGACCGTCTTGCGCCCGGCGAGCGCCACCTGCCCGGCGATCTCGCCGGTGGCGGGGTTGACGATGTCGGCGGTGCGGCTGCCGGCGGGGGCGTCGGTCTTGCCGCCGATCAGGTGCGGAACGATGGGCATTGGGCGTTTCCCGGACTGTAGCGTGTGGATGTGCTTAGGTGGTCGCCTGGATCGCGTCGGCGACGACGTTGAACAGCCGGTCGAGGTCTTCGCGCTCGCTGATGAAGTGCGGGCCGAACTGCAGGGTGTCGCCGCCGTAGCGCACGTAGTAGCCGGCGTCCCAGCACTTCATGGCGATCTCGTAGGGCCGCCGCGCCGGTTCGCCGGGCAGGGGTGCGATGGTGACGGCGCCGGCGAGGCCGCAGTTGCGGATATCGGCGACGTTCTTCAGTCCCTTCAGCCCGTGGATCAGATCCTCGAAATGCGGCATCAGCGCCGCCGCCTTGTCGGCCAGCTTCTCGCGCTCGAACAGCTCCAGCGCGGCGAGACCAGCGGCGCAGGCGACCGGATGGGCGGAATAGGTGTAGCCGTGCGGGAACTCCACCAGATATTCGGGCCCGCCATTGTCCATGAAGGTCTGGTAGATCTCGTGGCTGGCGACCACGGCACCCATCGGCACGGCGCCGTTGGTCAGCCCCTTGGCGACGTTCATGATGTCCGGCACCACGCCGAAGTAATCGGCGCCGAAGGCGGTGCCCATGCGGCCGAAGCCGGTGATCACCTCGTCGAAGATCAGCAGGATGCCGTGCTTGGTGCAGATCTCGCGCAGGCGCTGGAGATAGCCCTTGGGCGGCGGCAGCACGCCGGCCGATCCGGCCATCGGCTCCACCACCACCGCGGCGATGTTGGAGGCATCATGCAGGGCGACCAGATCCTCCAGCGCATCGGCCAGATGGGCGCCTTCGTCCGGCATGCCCCTGGTGAACAGGTTCTGCGGCAGCAGGGTGTGCGGCAGATGGTCGGCATCGACGCCGGTGCCGAACAGCTTGCGGTTGCCGACGATGCCGCCCAGGCTGGTGCCGCCGAAATTGACGCCGTGATAACCCTTCACCCGGCCGATCAGCTTGGTCTTGGCCGGCTGCCCCTTCATCCGCCAATAGGCCCGCGCCATCTTCAGCGAGGTGTCGGCGGCTTCCGACCCGGAATTGACGAAGAAGACATGGTCCAGCCCGGCCGGCGTCATCGAAGCCAGCTTGTGCGCCAGCTTGAAGGCGGCGGGGTGGCCGTGCTGGAAGGCCGGGCTGTAGTCGAGCGTGGCGATCTGCTGCGCCACCGCGTCGGCGATCTCGCGGCGGCAATGGCCGGCGCCGCTGCACCACAGGCCGGACAGGCTGTCATAGATCTTGCGGCCCTGCGCGTCCCAGTACCAGGCGCCTTCGGCCTTCACCATGACGCGCGGGTTCTTCTTGAACTCGCGGTTGGCGGTGAAGGGCATCCAATGGGCGTCGAGTTCCTCGCGCGTCAGGCCGCCGGTTTTATCGAGGGCGCTGCCGATCTCGTTGTCCAGGGGGGCCATGACGCCGCTCTCCTCATGTGGTCCGGGGATGATGAGGAGGAGTGTGCCGTCCGGTTCGCTGTGGTTAAATCCAAACCATGCGAACTTCACGTAAGCCATGGCTTACCCGAACCCGAGCCGTCCCATGAGCAAGCCCGCCCGCCCGTTGCCGTCCGTCGCCGACGCCGACATCCGGCTCCTGCGCGTCTTCACCACCGTGGTGGAGTGCGGCGGCTTCTCCGCGGCGGAGGTCGAGCTGAACATCAGCCGGGCGGCGATCAGCCAGCATATGGCCGACCTGGAACGGCGGCTCGGCCTGTCGCTCTGCCGGCGCGGGCGGGCCGGGTTCCTGCTGACGGAGGAGGGGCGGCTCGCCCACGAGGCGGCGCTGCGCCTGCTGGCCGGGCTGGAGAGCTTCCGCAGCGAGATCAACGCGGCGCATGGGCGGCTGCGCGGCGAACTCAGCATCGGCATCACCGACAGCCTCGTCACCATGCCGCGGATGCGGGTGACCAACGCGCTGCGCGGCCTGAAGCGCGAGGCGCCGGAGGTCCGCGTCAACATCCGCATGATCCCGCCCAACGAGATCGAGCGCGGTGTGCTGGACGGCCGGCTGCATGTCGGCGTGGTGCCGGAACGCCGCGCCCTGCCGGGGCTGGAGCGCCTCGACCTGTACGAGGAGGAATCCCGGCTCTATTGCGGGCATGGCCATCCGCTGTTCGATGCGGCCGCCGTGACCCGCGAGACGGTGGAGACGGCCGACGCCGTCGCCCCGACCCAGTCGCAGCCGCCCCATGCCCTGACCGCCACCGCGACCGCCACCGACCGCGAGGGCGTTGCCTTCCTGCTGCTGACCGGCTGCTACATCGGCTTCCTCCCGGTGCATTACGCGGCGCACTGGGTGGAGCGCGGCGTCATGCGCGCCCTGCTGCCGGACAGCCACCATTACCGGGTACAGTTCAGCGCCGTCACCAAGAAGGGAGTCCCGCCCAACCTGGTGCTGGAGCGCTTCATGGATCTGCTGGAGCGGACGGAGGAAGCCTGACGATCACTGCCCTGGGGATCACTGAACCGTGCGCACCGGCGAGAAGGGCAGGCCGGCCTGATCCAGCGCCCGGTCGATCACTTCCTCCGACTTCTGGTCGAACAACTGCAGCAGCAGGTCGTCGACCATCCAGTCGTTGGTCGGGGTGCAGGCGGTGAAAAGCTCGCTGATGACCTCCGCCTGGAAATCTTCGCGGCCGGCATCGCCGCCCTCATACTCCAGGCGCTTGGCGACGCCGACCGCGACCTGGAAGGGATGGGTCAGGCCGGGGGCGACGGTCGCCTTCTTCATCAGCGCCGCCATGCCCAGCTCGCCGTCGTCCCAGGCGAGGCGGCGGGCATTCTCCGGCGGGACGCCGGCGCGCGCAGCCATGCCGGCGACGAACAGGGCCAGGTCGCCGGCGCACAGCGCGCGGAACAGCAGGACCGGCGTCAGGCGGCGGTTGGTGTGCAGCCACTGGATCACCGCATCGATGTCCTCGGCCCCGCGCAGCACCGGGCGCAGCATGCGCATGGTCGCCGCTTCCCGGCCACGCTCCACCAGCCGTTCGACCAGCTCGCGCGACAGGCCGTGCGCCTGCATCAGCGTGGCGCGCATGCTGTCGGAGACGAAGGCGACCACCCGCTCCACCATCGCCAGCGACAGGCCGGGGCGGGTCGCCGCCGCCTCGCTGACCATGCGGACGCGGCCGAAGCGGTCGAGTGCCCGGCTCATCGCGCTGTCCGGCACCTGGGCGCCGTCGTTGCGCAGCAATGCCGTCACGGCGATGACGTTGCCGCGCTCGGCGATCGCGCCGGAAACGCGGGCGGAGACGGTGGAGCGGCTGGCGACCGCCACATGCTTGCCGGAATCGGGATCGGACAACACGTCCAGCAGAAGGTCGTCGGTCAGCCCGGCGGCATCGCGCAGGATGGGGAAGGCCACCCGGCCGACGTCGCGGACCAGCCGCTCCGCCAGATCCCCGGTCAGCAGCGGGCTGTTGCGCAGCTGCCAGGCCACTGCCTCGCGCACCGCCACCTGGGCGTCGCCGGCGAAGCAATGGACCACCTCGATGGCCAGTGACCGTTCGGCCGGGCTCAACGCGCCCGCCTCCAGATCGTGGAACAGCTTGTTCATCGTCTCGATCCGCGTTTCCGCGTTCGGCGAGACGAGCAACCGCTCCACGTCCTTCGACGACAGGCCGTTGGAGTGGGGGGCGTCTGGTTGGGCGGCGGCGTGTGGCATCATGGCACCCGGCTGCGGCATCGGAGGAGCACCTTCAATCGAAATCGAGGCAGGAATAGCGGACCATGTCGCCCCACAGCCGGTCGAGCCGGCGGAGCGTGCGGTAGCTGGCCTTCAGGTCGCGGACTTCGGTCTCGTTGCGCACCAGGGCTTCGGCCTGCGCCTGCTCCATCCGCCGCAGCCCCTCCCACAGCTCCCGCCCCTTGTCGGTCAGCTGGAGGCGGGCGGTGCGGCGGTCGCGCTGGTTGGCGGCGCGGTTGATGTAGCCGGCATCGACCAGGATCTTCAGGCTGTAGGAGGCGTTGGATCCCAGGTAATAGCCGCGCTCCATCAGGTCGCGGACCGACAGTTCGTCCTCGCCGATCAGCATGACCATCAGCGCCTGCACCGGCCCGATGTCCTCGACGCCCTGCTTGGACAGGCCGACGCGGACGACGTCGAGATAGCGCCGGTGCATCCGCTCGATCAGCCGCGCCATGCCGTGGAAGTCGGCGAGGTCCAGTTCCTCGCCCGGCTTGCGGCCCTCCTGGCCCGGGGCATTGTCGTCCGGTCCCGGTTCGGGTGCGTCGTCATCGTCCCAGTTCAGGTTGCTCATCGCGTCCATGATCCCGACTCAACCCCCGGCTCAACCATTGCCGTGTCCTTCTCGCTCAAGTCACTCTGCCGCGGCGGCGAGGCCGCGGAAGCCATGCGGATGCGCGCTGCGCCATGCCCAGGCGCTGCCGATGATGCTGTCCAACTCCGGGAAGCGCGGCTGCCAGCCGAGATCGCGGCGGATGCGCTCCGACGAGGCGATCAGCACCGGCAGGTCGCCGGGGCGGCGGGGTCCGGCCTTCACCGGCACGGTCTTGCCGGTGATGCGCTCCACCGAGGCGATCACCTCGCGCACGCTGTAGCCGGTGCCGTTGCCGAGGTTGTAGCGGACCGACCGTTCCTCCAGCGCGTCCAGCACCCGCAGATGGGCGTCGGCCAGATCGCAGACATGGATGTAGTCGCGGATGCAGGTGCCGTCCCGGGTGTCGTAATCGTCGCCGAAGATCTCGATGTGTGGGCGCTTGCCGGTGGCGGCGTCCATCACCAGCGGGATCAGGTGCGTCTCCGGATTGTGATCCTCGCCGAGCCGGCCGTTGGGATGGGCGCCGGCGGCATTGAAGTAGCGCAGGCAGGCGGAGCGCAGGCCATGGCAGCGGTCGGCCCAATGCAGGGCGCGCTCGATCATGAACTTCGATTCGCCATAGGGGCTGCCGGGATCGATCGCCTCGTCCTCGTCGATGGGGATCCGCTTGGGCGAGCCGAACAGGTTGGCGGTGGAGGAGAAGACCAGCTTCATCACCCCTGCCTTCACCGCGGCGCGGATCAGGGTCAGCGAGGTGACGGTGTTGCCGTGCAAGTAAGCGTGCGGGTCGCGCATCGATTCGCCGACCACCGAAAGGGCCGCGAAATGGAACACCGCGTCGAAGCGCCATTGTCCGAACACACGGGCCAGCGCCGCCTCGTCGGCAAGGTCGGCCTGGACGAAGGTCGCCTCGGGCGGAACGGCGGCGGCATGGCCCTGGCGCAGGTTGTCGAACACCACGACCCGGTGGCCGCGGTCGAGAAGCTCCGCCACGCAATGGCTGCCGACATAGCCGGCGCCGCCGGTGACGAGGACGGTTTTCGAAGTCGTCATGGACTGGGTTTCCTTGAACCGGATCTCGGGCCGCATCCGGAATCGGGCGGCCGCTCAGGGTGGAAGGAAAGCGGGGGGCGGTGCGGGGGGCCGGATGGGGGGATCACGGCGCCTCGTGCAAATTCATCGCGTCGCAGCATGCACGATCTCGGCGGGGTCTTACCAGATGGCCGTAACGACCGGAACGAACGGCCTAGGACCTTGGTAGAAGCTTGGTTTCCTCTATTGTTATCAATTACTTGATCTACAGTTGCTACCCCTTTTTCGGAAACTGGAAAGGGGTGCGTACCGAAACTTGTCACACGTCTCTAAAATGTCTCCGGTGTAAAGCTTGAGCGTGCCAAGTCCGCCGACGCCTCCCCCCGCGTCAGGATCTGTCCAATCATAGGTGGCCGCCCCTTCGTCGGGCCGGCCGCATCCGGCGCCCCCCAGCCGGCCTCCTGTCCCGCGTCCGTCGCCGCCGGCAGCTTTTTCCGTTCGTCCCGCTCTCCCCGATTATCGGCGCCGCGTCAGGTGGCGAATCCTCCTTCAGGAAGGATCGAAGATGAGTTCCGTGGATCGGCCCCTGCTGACCCAAGCCTACCGGAAGATCGGACAGGGCCTGTTGCTGGCCGGCGTCCTCAGCCTGTTCGTGAATGTCCTGATGCTGGTGCTGCCGCTCTTCACCATGCAGGTCTATGACCGGGTGATGAGCAGCCGCAGCCTGGAAACGCTGACGATGCTGGCGATCATCGCGGTGGGCGCGCTGGCGCTCTACGGCGTGCTCGACTTCATCCGCGCCCGCGCCTTCCTCGTGACCAGCGCGGTGATCGCCCACCGCTTCAACGTCCCGGCGCTGGAAGCGTCCATCGTCGACGCGCTGTCGGGCGGTCCGCGCAACGCGGCGCAGACCATGCGCGACCTGAACGACCTGCGCAGCTTCATGACAAGCAGCGCCGTGACCGCCCCGCTGGAATTGGTCTGGGCGCCGATCTTCCTGGCGATCCTGTTCCTGCTGCATCCGGTCTACGGCGTGCTCGCCATCGTCTCGGCCCTGGTGCTGCTGGTGATGGGGGTGCTGACCGACATGCTGACCCGACGGCCGATGGCCCAGGCGAACGAGGCCTCGGCCCGCGTCTTCGCCGACATCGCCGGCACCGTCCGCCATGCCGAGGCGATCGAGGCGATGGGCATGCTGCCGGCGCTGGCCCGGCGCTGGCAGTCGGCGCAGAGCGGGTCGGCCGGGATGATCGACCGCGGCGCCACCCTGTCGCGCGGGCTGGCTGCCGCCTCCCGTTCACTGCGGATGATCCTGCAGGTCGGCGTGATCGCGGCCGGCGCCACCCTGGTGATCGACAATCTGGTGACCCCCGGCAGCATGATGGCCGCCGGCCTGATCACCGGCCGGCTGCTGCATCCCTTCGAACAGCTGGTTGACGGCTGGCGGCAGTGGGTGAAGGCGCTGGAGGCGCATCGCCGCATCCGCGACCTGCTGAACAACGGCGCCTCGGCCCGCTCCACCATGCCGCTGCCGCAGCCGCAGGGGGCGCTGACCGTCGACCGGGTGACCCATGTGCCGGCCGGACTGAACCGCCCGGTGCTGCGCAACGTCTCCTTCGCGGTGGAGGCGGGGCAGGTGCTGGGGGTCATCGGCCCGTCGGGCGCCGGCAAATCGACGCTGGCCCGCCTGCTGGTCGGCGTCTGGCAGCCGACGGCCGGCGGCATCTATCTCGACGGCACCAGCACCTATCTGTGGGAACGCGAGAGCTTCGGCAAATATGTCGGCTATGTGCCGCAATCGGTCGCTTTGCTGGACGGCACCATCGGCGAGAACATCTCCCGCATGGCCAGCGCCGACCCGGCGGAGATCGTCCGCGCCGCCCGGCTGGCCGGCGTGCACGAGATGATCGGTCGATTGCCCTTCGGCTACGACACGCCGGTCGGCGACAGCGCCTTTTCCCTGTCCGGCGGTCAGCGCCAGCGCATCGCGCTGGCTCGCGCCCTGTTCGGTCGTCCGCGCCTGCTGGTGCTGGACGAGCCCAACTCCAACCTCGACCATGACGGCGAGCAGGCGCTGCTGAACGCCGTCCACAAGGTGAAGGCCGACGGAACCACCGTGGTGATGATCGCCCACCGTCCTTCCATCGTGGCGATCGCCGACAAGCTGGTGGTGATGAAGGACGGTGCCGTCGAGCATTTCGGCGCGCGCAGCGACGTCCTCAAACTGGTGCAGCCGGGCGGCGTTCCCGCCGGCGTGACCCGACTCGTCCGCAGCGGAGAACAGCGATGACCGGCCAGACTCCCCTCCTGTCGTCGCAGTCCGCCTGGACCGCGACCATCGAAATGGCTCCGGTGGAGCCCTCGCTGCGCGGCACCGCGCTGGCCGGTGCGCTGGCGGTGTTGGTCGGGTTCGGCGGCTTCCTGACCTGGGGCATCACCGCCAGCCTGGACAGCGCGGCACTCGCCGCCGGCACGGTGATGGTGGAAAGCCACCGCAAGACCGTTTCACACCTGGAGGGCGGCATCCTGCGCGAGTTGTTGGTCACCGATGGCGACCTCGTCCGGGCCGGCCAAGTGCTGCTGCGGATGGACTCCACGCAAAGCCAAGCTGTGGTGGCGCAACTCCAGGGGCAGTATTGGACCGCATTGGCCCGGCTCGGCCGGCTGCGTGCCGAGCAAGCGGACGCGCCGAACTCCCTCTTCGCCGACGAACTGGTGAAGGCTGCGCGCGACAATCCGGTGGCGGCCGAGGCGATGGCGGTGGAGGAGCGGCTGTTCCGGTCGCGCCGTGACAGTTACGAGGCGCAGCTGGGCATCCAGCGCCGCCAGATTTCCCAGCTGCGGGATGAGATCGCGGCACTGGAGTCCCAGCGGGTCGCCACCGCCGACCGGCTGCGCTACACCCAGGAGGAGTCGCGCGTGGTGCAGGGCCTGCTGGCCAAGGGCTACGAGCGCAAACCGCGCCTCCTGGAGCTTCAGCGCAACGTCGCCGATTCCGAAGGCCGGCTGGGTGAGCTGATGGCGAACAAGTCCAAGGCGGAACAGGCTATCGCCGCCGCCGAACTGACGATGATCAACATCGCGAACACTCGCCGGTCGGACGTGTCGACCGACCTTCAGACAGCCCAGGCCAGTGTCTCCGACCTGTCGGAACGGCTGCGCAGCGCCGACGACGTGCTGCTGCGCCAAGCGGTCACCGCACCCCAGGCCGGGCGGGTCACGGGCCTGAAATTCTTCACCTCAGGCGGGGTGATCCCCGCCGGCGCCGGCATCCTCGACATCGTGCCGCAGGACGACGCCATGATCGTGGAGGCCCGCGTCTCCCCACACGACGTCCAGAATGTGGAGGTCGGCAGCAAAGCCATGGTGAAGCTGACCGGCTACCGCCAGCGCGCCGTGCCGCCGGTGGCGGGGCAGGTGGTGTCTCTGTCGGCCGACCAGCTTGAGGACGACCGCACCGGGGCCTATTATTTCGCGGCGCGGATCAGCATGGATGCGGCGGAGCTGAAGGCCCTGCCCAATGTCGAACTGCATCCCGGCATGCCGGCCGAAGTGATGATCCACGGCCATGCCCGCCGTGCGATCGACTACTTCCTCACGCCGTTGACCGATGGCCTGCAGAGAGCTTTCCGCGAAAAATAAGCGGAACAGCCATCCCCCCGGCCCTCCCCCGTTCGGGCCGGTGTGGGCTGGGGTCCTTGTGCGGGCTTCCATCCCCCCTCAAGCGGCCCCGTGGAAGGGCCGGCGTCCCCCACGCCGGCCCTTTTGCACGTCTGTGGCGAGGGAAAAGGGCGCCTGTTTCAAGACGCTCCTGTTTCGCCGCTCCGGTAACTTTATGCAGTCCAGACGATATTTTAAAATTCGTTCTTCACCAAAAAAAGCCTTTCCTTTCAAAACGGAAGATTTGCGGTAGTCTGGTAATGAAATGCGGGCCAATACGTCATTTTTCAGGATTGAAACTGCTTAGAAATTCGAAGCAAATCAGAATAACTGTCTTTTTGAAAATATCGACAATGCGTTCTACTGCAAGAATCCTCTGTCTTGACTCAACTTTCTCTTCCATGAGGCCAAGTTTTATCACACTATCCGCCCGATAGATTTGGTTACACCGAAAGGCGAGCTCAGCCTTTTCGAGCGAGGCCAAAAGAAGGCCCAAAAATCCCAATCACATCGCAAGGAGACACCTACGATGGCTACGGTTCCTGGAGGCAGCTACGACGTGCATATCGGCACGAATCACGACGATCTGCTGGTCGGCGGCGAGGGTAACGATCTGTTGCTGGGGGGCAACGGAAGCGACACCCTGCTTGGCAGCGCTGGACATGACGCTCTGTTCGGGGGGAACGGGGCGGACGTGATCCATGGCGGCGCGTCGGCGGATATGCTGCTGGGGGGTAACGGCAACGATATCATCGACGGCGGTTCGGGCGACGACATCATCCTGGGGGGGAATGGTGACGACGTTCTGGTCGGCGGCGCCGGTCGTGATCTGCTGGACGGCGGCAACGGCGACGACGTGCTGTCGGGGGGCGACGGCGACGACGTTCTGAACGGCGGCAACGGCGACGACACGCTGTTCGGCGGCGGCCACAACGACATCCTCAACGGCGGCAAGGGTGACGACCTGCTGCGTGGCGGCACCGGTGACGACGTGCTGAATGGCGGTGACGGCGACGACACCCTGTTCGGCGACGAAGGCAACGACCGCCTGGAAGGCGGCAAGGGCGATGACCTGCTGATCGGCGGCGCCGGCCACGACGTCTTCATCTTCTCCGGCGGTGGCGGCCAGGACGTGGTCCTGGACTTCAAGGCCGGCGAGGACGTTCTGCAGATCTCCCGTAACATCAACGGCCTGAAGGTGACCGACGCCGCCGATCTGGCGGCCCGCGTCACCGACCAGCATGGCGACGCCGTGATCGACCTCGGCCATGGCGACAGCATCACGCTGAAGGGTGTCTCGGCTGCGGACATCCACAACCACCCGAACGACTTCTTCGTCATCCACTGATCGTCCGCTGCATCTCCAGCAGTGAACGAGAAGGACGGACCGGTGGTGCCAAAACCGCCGCCGGTCCCCCTTTGCCCGAATTTCGCCTTTCCGACTTTCAAACCCCATCGACGTTGCCGGAATCCCATCCATGACCGTCATCGCCGTCCTGCCGAATTCGGTGTCGATCGCCCCCGCCCAACATCTGGCGCTGGGCCGCCGCTTCCTCCTTGTCTGCTGGACGATGGATGGCGCGACCAATGCAGCCGGCCCGATCACCCCGAGCGTCGACGGCGAGCCGGTGCGTCCGCCCTTCACAACGCTGACCATCGACACCGGCTGGGGCGGACGTCGCGTCCTGTCGATCCTGCCGGCACCGCGCGACCCGCGGATGCCCATCCATTTCATCGCCAACAATCGCGTGATCGCCGAGCTTCGCACCGAATCCGCCGCCGCCGATCTTGACCCCGCCGGGCTGCTGGGCAGCCTGGACGGTGCCGCCCGGCTGAGGGTGCTGCGCTTCCTGTTCGACTTCGCCTGCTCCACCCCCGGGCTTCACCGTGACCCCGCCTTCGCCGCGCTGTGCCGTCGGCTGGTGCTGGACCGTGCGGCGGAGCCGGCGCTGCTGGCGGTCCGCGCCACGGCGGGTGGCGCGCTTCTGCTCTGTGCGGGTGCGCTGTCCGGACGTTTCGGAGCCATCAGCAGTCTGGTGGTGCTGTCGGCGGATAGGATGGCGCGGGCGCCCTTCGACGCCTGCATCGGACCCGATCCGGCGGGGAAGGGGCGCATCGCCTTCGACATGCTGATCGACCGAGGCTTGTGCGCACCGGGCAACCTGCTGGTCGTGCTGGGCGCCAACGGCGTCGCCTGCCGCCGCTTCCCCGAGGAACCCGCCGGCCTGCCGACCCTGACCGACCGGCTGAATGCCCGTCCCGACACGCCGGCCACCCTCCGTCACTATCTGCTGTCCTGCCTCGCCCAGCGTGGTCGCCGCGATGCGTCGGCCGCCTCGGCAGTCAGCGAGTTGCAGGCGCTGGCCCCGCTGCCGCGCCGGCAGGCCGCAGACGCCAAGCGGCCGATCGGTGCCTCGCTCGACCTCGCCATTCCGACATCCGACGGCGGGCTGTTCCTCGCAGGCTGGCTGCATGATCCGCATGGTCTGGCGGCGGAACTGGTGGTGCGCACCCCCTTCGGCGGCGAACGCCGGGTGGAGCGCTTCGCCCACCGCTTCCCGCGCGAGGATGTCGCCAAGCTCTACGGCTCCACCGGTATCGATCGCAGTGGTTTCGTCCTGCATCTGCCGAGCAACCCGGAGCCGGCGGAGGCGCTTCAGGTGACGGCGGAGCTTCGGCTGGCCTCAGGCGGGGCATTGCGCCTCGTCCCGCCGCCGCGTCCGCGCGCCCATGCCGACGCGCGTGCCGCCGTGCTGGGCAGCCTGCCGCCGCGCTTCGCCACGCCGGAGCTGCTGGAGACCGTCATCGGACCGGCCGTCGCCCCGCTGCATGCAGCCCATCTCGCCACCCGCGGCGAGCCGGAACTGGTCGTCTATGGAGAGCGCAAGGCGAAGCCCGCGGTATCGGTCATCATCCCGCTCTACCGCACGTTGGAATTCCTGCGTTTCCAGATCGCCTGTTTCGCCACGGACCCGGCGATGGCCGACGCCGAGCTGGTCTTCGTGCTCGACAGTCCGGAACAGCGCGACGAGGTGGTGCATCTGTTGCGCGGCTTCCACGGCCTCTACGGTCTGCCGATGCTGCTGCTGGTGCAGAGCGCCAATTACGGCTATTCCGCAGCCAACAATGCCGGCGTCGCGGCGGCACGCGGCAACCGCCTGCTGTTCCTCAATTCCGACGTGGTGCCCGACCGCGCCGGCTGGCTGCCGCAACTGGTTGCGGCACTGGAGGAGCGTCCGGGTATCGGTGCCGTGGGACCGAAGCTGCTGTTCGACGACGACAGCCTTCAGCATGCCGGCCTTTACTTCGACCGCGACCTGCAGGGCGCTTGGTACAACCATCATTACTTCAAGGGCCTGCCGCGCGACTTCGCCGCCGCCGGCTGCCCGCGGTCGGTTCCGGGTGTCACCGGCGCCTGCCTGCTGACCACGCGTGCCGCCTTCACCACCGCGGGCGGCTTCTGCGAGGACTACATCATCGGCGACTTCGAGGATTCGGACCTGTGCCTGCGCATCCGCGGGCAGGGGCTGGACATCCGCTATGCCCCGTCGGTGGAGCTGTACCATCTGGAACGCCGCTCCATCGGCCGGCACCAGGGCTACACCCGCGGAGTCGCCTCCGAATACAACCGCTGGCTCCATGGACGCCGCTGGGCCGACCGCATGGCCGAACTGATGGCGCGCGACTGGTACGACGACGACGAGGTGCGGCCCAGCCAGGCCGGCCTTGTCGGCAAGCGTGGAGCCCGCAAGACAGCACAGGTGACCCGATGAACGCGATCGTGCCGACTCCGCAGCTTGCCGTCCTGCGCCGCCAGACCGATCCGCGTCTGGAATGGCTCTGCGCCCAGATCGCGCGCAACCGCTTCCTGCCGGTGCCGCCGCCCGAGCTGCATTTCATCGGCGACGGCGATTTCCGCGCCATCGGGGCGGAGTTCCTACGCAATTTCGTCCGGCTGGGCGGGCTGCGTCCCGACCACAAGGTTCTGGAGATCGGTTGCGGCGTCGGCCGCATGGCGCTGCCGCTGACCCAGTATCTGGACTCCTCATACGACGGCATCGACATCGTGCTGGACGGCATCCGCTGGTGCGCGTCGACCATCACCCCGGCCTATCCGGAGTTCCGCTTCCACCATCTCGACATCGCCAACGGTCTCTACAATCCCGATGGTCGGATCGAGGGGGAGACGGCGACGCTGCCGTTCAAGGCAGGGTCCTACGACTTCGTCATCCTGACCTCCGTCGTCACCCACCTGCGCACGGCCGATACCGAACGCTATGCGGCGGAGATCGCCCGGGTGCTGAAGCCGGGCGGTCGCTGCTTCCTCAGCCTGTTCCTGGCCGACACCACCGCGCGCGCCGGCATCGCCAAGGGCACCGCCCGCCCTCCCTTCCGCGACGGTGCGGGGGTGGAACTGCTGGCCGATCCGGAGCATCCCAACGCCGCCGTGGCCTATGACGAGCAGTTCCTGCTCGGCCGTTTCGCTGCCCACGGCCTGCACGCCTGCCGCGCCGTCATGCGCGGCCATTGGAGCGGCCAGCGCGAGGCGGAGAATTTCCAGGATCTGCTGGTCCTGGAGAAGGGGACCGCGTCATGAGCCGGCGCCGCCTGCCTTTGCTCTCGGCCGGCCATGCCGGGGCCGGCCACGCTTCTCGCCCGGTGCCGCGCCAGCCGGCGCGTCCGCTGGTCGCCGCCCGGCCGCCGCGGGTGCTGCTGATCGCGCACAACCATCCCAGCCTGCATCCCGGTGGCACCGAGATCTTCGCGCATGAGCTGTTCGGCGGCCTGAAGGCGGCGGGGGCGGAATGCCTGTTCCTGGCCTGCACCAACGACACCCACCGCACGCCGCGTCCCGGCACCGGCTTCCAGACGCTGGGCCGCAGCGCCGACGAGGTGCTGCTGTGGGCCGGCCATTTCGATCATTTTCACCAGAGCCAGATCGACCTGCACGGGCTGGTTCCAGACCTGTCGAACCTGCTGCGCGCCTTCCGTCCGGACATCGTGCATGTGCACCACACGCTGCTGCTGGGCGTGGAGATGCTGTTCCTGATCCGCCGCGTCTGTCCGGATGCGAAGATCGTCTACACGCTGCACGACTATTACCCGATCTGCGCCAATGACGGCCAGATGGTCACCCCGCCGCGTGACGAGGGCGGCGCGCGCGCACTCTGCACCGCGGCGTCGCCGGATGCCTGCCACCGCTGCTTCCCCGACCGGCCGGCCGACCAGTTCCTGCTGCGCGAGAAGCACATCAAGGCGATGTTCGGCCTGGTCGACCGCTTCCTGGCGCCCAGCCGCTTCCTGCGCGACCGCTATGTCGCCTGGGGGCTCGACCCGGCGCGGATCGAGGTGATGGCGAACAGCCGCCCGTCCGTCGAACCGGCTCCGCTCCGCGAGATCGCTGCCGGTGCCACGCGCGACGCCTTCGCCTATTTCGGCAACCTGAACCCGTTCAAGGGCATCACCGTGGCGCTCGACGCCGTCGCCCGCATGGCGCGGCAGGGGCTTTCGCCGTCGCTGGCCGTCCATGGCGGCAGCCTGTACCAGGCGCCGGAGTTCCGTCGGCAGGTCGCCGACGGTTTCGAGGCCGCGCGTGGTCTCGCCACCGCCCACGGCCCCTATCGTCCGCAGGAGATGCCGGCGCTGATGGCCGCCGCCGACTGGGTGGTGATGCCGTCGGTCTGGTGGGAAAACGCGCCGCTGGTGATCCAGGAAGCCTTCCAGCACCGCCGGCCCGTCATCGTCAGCGGCATCGGCGGCATGGCGGAGGCGGTGCGCGACGGTGTCGACGGGCTGCATGTCCGTCCCAACGATCCGGCCGATCTCGCCCGCGTGATGACCCGTGCGATGACCGAACCCGGTCTGTGGGATCGGCTGTCGGCCAACAGTCCCGCCATCCGCCCGACGGAGGAGGCCGCGTCGCTCCACCTCGCCCTCTACGGCGAGCTTCTGTCACCGGCACCCGCTTCTCACACACCCGCCGCTCTCACCTTGGGGAACCGCAACCGATGAAGGACCGCAGCACCAAGGCCGACATCACCGCCGCCGTCCTGCTGGACGAGGATACGCTGATGCTGTTCGGGGCGATCGACCACCCCCTGCCGGCAGACGGCGCGGTCATGCTGGACGGAATGATCGACGGGCGTTTCCGCGGCGGCTGCTGGACCGACGGCGCGGGGGAACGCTGGTTCCTGGGTGCCATCCGGGTCGCCGGCCTGGCCCATATGCGCCCGTCGCGCATCGAGATCGAGGATGCCCGAGGCAAGCAGCTGCTGTTGCCGCGCCTGTCGAACGTGCGCACCAATCCCGCCCATCTGGTCGCCGCCCTGCGCGAGGTGCAGCCGCAGTCGCTCGAAGTGGCGTTGGACGTCGCCGTGTCCCTGCTGTCCGAACCCGGGATGGGCGAGGGCGAAGCGGGGGAGGGCAACCGCCGCACCCGCCTGCTGTCCGGTCTGGCGCAGGAGGCTTCCCGGCCCGACGGCTTCGCCGAGGTGCTGGGCCGCTTCCGCGACGGCGCGCTGATGGTGCAGGGCTGGTCGCACGGCTTCCCGGGCGGTGCCGCCCAAGTGCTGGTCGAGGCGGAGGACCTGCGCACCCATGCCATCGCCGGCGCTCCCTTCCACCGCCCGGACCTGCCCGACGACGCGGCCGGCCTGCTGGCGGTGCTGGAAGGCCCGGTCGCGCCTCCCGACACCATTCGCCGCATCCATTTCCGCGCCGCCGACGGCTGGCGCCATCTGGCGATCTTCGAGCATCGGCAATTGCTGGCCGACGGCGTCGCTTCCGCCCACGCCCGCGACATGCTGGGCCAGTTGCAGGGCGAGGCTGCCCGCCGCGGTGTCGCCGCCGCCATCGCCGCCCGCTACAACGGGGTGGAGACGGTGTCGCAGATCCAGGCGCCGCTGCGCATGGGATTGGACATGGCGGTGCGTGTTCCGGGCGCCGGGCTGTTCGTCTGCGGCTGGCTGCTCGATCCCACCCAGGCCGTGCGGGCGGTGACGGTCAAGGGCGGCGGCATGGCGGCACGGCTGGATGCCGACTGGTCGCGGCTGGGCCGCAAGGATGTGTCCGACGCCTTCGCCTGTGATCCGCTGTTCGCCGGCCGCCTGCTGCCGGGCGACGACGCCCATGGCTTCACCGCCTTCGCCCGTGAGCCGGCCGGCATCGCCGCCGACGCCGAGTTCCACCTGGAACTGACGCTCGCCGACGGCATCGCCTTCCTGCCGCTGCCCTGCCAGCCGCCGACCGGCGATTCGCTGCGCCGCATGCTGGGTGCGGTCAATCCCGACAGTCCGGCCATCGACCGCGTGGTTTCCACCCATCTGGGGCCGATGCTGCGCACCGCGGCATCGGGCCGGGCGGTGCCGTCTTCCATTTTGCATCCCATGGGCCGAGCACTGAAGAGTCCGCGCGTGTCGGTGGTCCTGCCGGTCTGCGACGGGCGCGAGGATGTCGACCTGAACCTCGCCCGCATGGCGAACGACCCGGACTTCGCGGAAGCGGAGATCCTGGTGGTCGCCGGTGCCGGCACCCATGAACGGTTGGCCGGCATGGTCCGGCAGGCTGCCGGCTTCTACCGGCTGGCGGTCGGCTTCGTCGCGGCGCCGACCGCCGCCGATCCGTTCGAAGCGGTGGCGGCATCCCTGCCGCATGCCCGTGCCGACCGCGTCCTTCTGATCTCGCCGTCGGTTCTGCCGACCGAGCGGGGCTGGCTGTCGGCGCTCGATCGCGCGACCCGCAAGCCGAACGCCGTGGGCAGCGCGGCGCTGGCGCCGGTGATGGTCAGCCCGACCCTGCTGTACGAGGACCATTCGGTCCGTTTCGCCGGCATCGTCGCGGTGGAAGGGCCGGGCGGCGCGACCACCTACGAGCGCCGCTACGCCGGCTATCCGCGCGACTGGCTGAAGGAGCAGGAGGCGTCGGCGGTCGATGCCGCCTCGGCCGACTGCGCGTTGCTGCCGCGCGACCTGCTGATGCGGGCGATGGCCGACGGTGGCCGCTATCTCGGTGTGGAGCCAAAGGGGCTCGACCTGTGCCTGCGGGTGCGGGCGGCCGGCGGATCGTGCCTGTGGCTGCCGAAAGTCCGGCTGGTGGCGGTCGACGAGCAGCCCCGCCACGCCCGCGACCCGCGGCTGGAGCGCATGAGCGCGCTGGTCGACGAATGGAGCTTCGCCGAGCGCTGGAAGGCGTCGATCGCGGCTTAGTGCATCGTCTTCCCAACCATTCCCCTCCCGCCTCCGACGAACGGTCACACGATGAGCAAGACCAAGCGCGCGCTGATCATCAGCCATGGCCATCCCTCCTTCTCGCTGGGCGGGGGTGAGGTCGCCTCCTACAATCTGCACAATGGCCTGCACGACCTCCCGGGCTGGGAAAGCCACTATCTGGCCCGTGTGGCGCCGCCCATCGCCCAGCATCGCGGCTCCGCCCTGATGGCGCTCCGCCAGAAAGAGCGGGAGGTGCTGTACTACGCCAACGACTACGATCATTTCCGCCTGTCCAACCGCAACCTGCCGGGGCTGGAGAAGGATTTCGTCCGCTATGTCCGCGACCTTCAGCCGGACGTGGTGAACTTCCACCATTTCCTGGGTCTGGGGATCGAGACGATCCAGGCGGTACGCCAAGCCCTGCCGCGCGTGCCCATCGTGGTGACGCTGCACGAATACCTGTCGATCTGCCATCACCATGGCCAGATGGTGAAGACCAGCCGCAACGCGCTGTGCTACCGCGCCAGCCCGGCCGACTGCGCCGGTTGCTTCCCGCACATCGGCGAAGCGGAGTTCTTCAAGCGCGAGCTGTTCCTGAAGACCTTCCTGGAGCAGGCCGATTTCTACGTCAGCCCGTCGAACTTCCTGATCGACCGCTATGTCGACTGGGGGCTGCCGCGCGAGAATTTCCGGATGATCGAGAACGGCCTGACCATCGAAGGCATCGCCCCGCCGCGTCCGGTCACCCGCGGCGGCAAGCGCAACCGCTTCGCCTTCTTCGGCCAGTTGACGGAATTCAAGGGCGCCCATCTGCTGGTGGAGGCGGTGTCGCGCATTTCCGAGAAGGCCTGGGGCGAGGACGGCGCGCTGATGATCTTCGGCGGCAACCTGGAGCGCCAGCCCGAGGCCTACCAGAAGCGTTTCAACGATGCGGTGGAGAAGGCCGGCGACCGGGTGCGCTTCTATGGTAGCTACCGATCGGCCGAGCTGCCGGGCCTGATGAAGGACGTCGACTGGATGATCATCCCGTCGATCTGGTGGGAGAACTCACCCGTCGTCATCCAGGAGGCCTTCCTGCACGGCCGCCCGATCATCGCCAGCAACATCGGCGGCATGGCGGAAAAGGTGACCCATGGCGTCGACGGCCTGCATTTCCGCAACGGCAGCGTCGAGGACCTGGTGGACCGCATGACCGAGGCACTGACCTCGCCCGACCTGTGGGACCGCCTGCGCCTGCGCATCCGCCGCCCGATCGACCGCACCGAATGCGCCCGCCAGCATGCGGAGGTGTTCGACGCGCTGCTCGTCGCCGGAGGTGCCGCAGCCTCGATCCCCGAACGGGCGGTGGCGCAGCGGTCCTGACAGGAAAAACGCGATATGCTGTGATAATTTGGAATTCTCAGAATAATTTTTCCAAAACAGGAAGATTAATTTGATAATATCAAAATGAAATCCGCAAGTTCTTCCGAGTAAGATCTGCGTTATGACACGAAATCGCCCGCCGACGACCCGGGCGCTACCTATCCCCATTATCGCCCAACCCAGGGAGAGCCGCCGTGGCCAACATCCTCGTCATGATTCCGTCGGGCGAAGTCTATGATCACGACTGCGTGCGTTGGTACAGCTACCAGGACATTCAGCGCAGCATCAACCACTACCACAACATCGGCGACGCCTTCGTCTTCGACTCTTCGCTGAAGTTGCTGACCTACGACAAGCTGGATGTGCTGGAGATCCGCGAGTTCCGGCAGGAGGCCGTCGACCGGATCAACGCGGAATACGACTACGTCTTCCTGCGCGGCAGCAACTACATCCACGATTCGATGGATTGGCCGGCGGCGACCATCCAGGTGCTGGCGAAGCTGCGCATCCCCGTCATCGCCTTCGGCGTCGGCGCCCAGGCACCGGCCACCGGCAAGCTGACGCTGACCGAGGAAAGCAAGCGCATCTGGCGGATGATCGCCGACAAGTCGGCGACGCTCGGCGTACGTGGCACCTACACCGCCGAAGTGCTGTGGGATCTCGGCATCAAGAACACCCGCATCGTCGGCTGCCCGACCGCCTTCCGCAACCGCGACCCGGAATTGCGCATCGACCTGCCGGCGTTCGACAGCGTGCGCAAGGTCGGCATCACCATGCGTCGCGAGGTCTCCAAGCATTATTCCCCGGATGTTCGCAAGTATCTGGAGCGCCACCGCGATTTTGTGAAGGACATCTCCCGCCGCTTCGACACCGTCCTGATGATGCAGGGCGAGGTGGAGGAGAAGAAGCTGCTATGGGGCACCGACGAGCAGAAGGCGGAGGCCTGGACGCATCTTCATGACAGCGCCTGGCTGAAGCAGTGGTATTTCGACGACGAAATGGACGCGCTGTACCGCGAGCGCCTGTGGTATTCGGATGTCGTCGCCGATTATGAAAACCTCGTGCGCTCGAAGGATCTCGTGCTGGGCTACCGCCTGCACGGCAACCTGATGGCGCTGTCGAACGCCACGCCGTCGGTCTATTTCAGCTATGACAGCCGCACGGCGGAGTTCGCGGAGACCTTCGCGATCCCCTGCTACAACGTCTACTCGGACAAGCCCTTCGTCCTTGAGGAGTATTGGGACCAGAGCCTGTTCGAGAAGTTCAACCGCACCTACTACCAGCGCTATCGCGACATGCGGGAGTTCCTGGACGAGAACTACGTCCCCCACCGCATGCCCAGCCACACCCTGCGCCGTGCTACCGAGCGCAAGGCGGCTTAAGCGTCAGCCCTCTCCAGCCCAACAACCGGAAGCCGGTCCATGTCCGCCACCGCCAAGATCGTCGAGCTTCGCGACTCCACCCCCGTGGCCGATCCGCTCGACGCCCCCCAAGCGGCCGCGATCGTCGGTCACATCGACGCCTTGCAGGGGGGCCGGGTCTTCGGCTGGGCCTGGGACGGCAACCATCCCGGCGACCGGCTGGAGGTGGAATTGCGGCTGGAGCGCGACGGTGGACCGCCGGAAACGCTGGCGCGGGTGGCGGCCGACCGGCCGCGGCCCGATCTGGCCGGTGGCGGCATCGGCGACGGCGCCCATGCCTTCGAAGCGGAGGTGACCCTGCCGGAAGGGGCGGACCCGTCGCGGGTGGTGGCGGTGGTGCGCTCGCCCTCTACCGGTGAAACGGCGATTTTCGCCCAACCCAACCCGGAGGACCAGCGGCTCGACCGGCTGCTGGGGCCGCATCTGCAGCGCATCGGCGAGCGGATCGACGGGCTCCGTCGCGACCAGCGCCAGCTCGCCGCCGCGCAGCAGACCATCGGCCGGTTGCTGCGGGATGCGGGCGAAGGGGTGACGGCGATACGCGCCGATGCCTGCCGTCTGGAAACGGTCCATGGCGAGCGGGCAGACGCTTTGGCCGAATCCCTGCGCGACCTGAGCGAGCGGGTGGGCGGGCTGGAGGTGTTCCTGATGCGAATGGACCAGAGCCTGCGGGGAATGGACAACGCATCGACGGAGAAGGGTGGCGGAGCCGGCTGGTCGCCGTTGCTGAGCGCGCTGGGGTCGACGGCCGGCGCCTTCCTGGCGGTGCTGGTCGGCTGGCTTGTGCTGCACTGATCGGGAAGGTTCCGATAGACTGAAGGGTAGGCAACCGGGAGGTCCCCGGCGGTGTTGTCCCTCTGCGGTCCGCCGTCCCCCGCTCGCTCCGGGGCCCTGCGGTGCCGCTTTGCGGTGTCATAGACCGGAGCCTGCCCACAATGTGCGTCCATCATGCTTGACGGAGCTCCCGTCGCCGATCCGTGCCCCGACGCGCCGCTCCCGGCCCCGTCGTCGCCCACCACCCTGACCGTGCAGAGCGAAGGCGAACTGGCTGTCCGGTTGGCCGCCCTCGCCCGGCGGCCCGGCGGCGTCCTGATGCTTGCCCGCAGCGATGGGCGCGCCGCCCGACTGGCCCGGTTGGCCGGCGACCTGTCTCCCGATCTCGACGTCGTCCTGCTGCCGATCGACGAGACGGCGGCGGGTGACCGTGCCGCGCCGTCGCGGGCCGTGCTGGGACGCCGCGCCGCCGGCCTGATGCGGCTTGCCGAGGCGGATGACCCGGCGGCCGGCCGCTTGGTGGTGGCATCGGCCGATCTTGCGCTGCAGCGGTTGCCGCCGCCCCACGCCTGGGCGGGGGGACGTTTTCGCCTGACGCGGGGGATGGCCTATGACGAGGAGGTCTGGCGCGGTTGGTTCGCCCGGACCGGCTATGTGCTGGACGACCGGGTGGACGAGCCCGGCGAGGTGGCGATCCGCGGTGCCGTGGTGGAGGTCTTCCCCGGCCATTGCGACCGGCCGGTCCGCTGCGACATCGCCGATGGAGTGGTCCGTGAATTGCGCCTCTACGACCCGGTGTCCCAGCGTTCGGTAGAGGCGATCGACGGAATCACGTTGGGACCGGTCACCGACCTGATCGTCGGGCCGGAGATGCTCGACCGGCTGGCCGCGACGCTCGCCGGGCTGGGGGCTCGCCTGCCGGATGATCTGCGCCGGGATCTGGAGGAGGGCCTGCGGCCCTATGGCTTCGACCTTCAGCTTCCCAATGTCTTCGACGACTGTCCGCTGCTGTCGGACCTGCTGTCGGATGCGCTGATCGTGCTGGATGCCGGCGCCCGCGACCGCATCGAGGCGCGGGCAGACGATCTGGCCGAGGCCGGCCTGGACCGGCGTATCCGCCGCGACGACGCCTGCGTCCTGCCGGTCCCGGCATTGGAGCGCCGGCTGATCGGCTCGGACGCGCTTGCGCAAAGCCTCGCCGCCCGCCCGATGCTGCCGGTGGAGGTGGGCGTCGGCCGTCCCGTGGAGGCGGTGCGGACCGAGCGCACGCTGCTGCGGCGCGCGGCGGCCCTGATCGAGGAGGGCAAGGCGGTGCTGCTTGCCGCCCGCTCCGGTCAGGATGCGGATGAAGCCGACCAGCTGGCGCAACGGGCGTCCGCGGCTTTGGGGCGTCCGGTGTCCCGGCTGGATCGCTGGCCCGATCCGCCGCTGGCGGCGGGCGACTGCGCGGTGCTGGCGCTGCGGACGGCCGATGGTTTCGTCTGCGACGGCATGACCGTCCTGGCGGCGCCGCGCCACGCCGAGGAGCGGGGCGGAGCGGCGGCCGGCCGGCCGCCGCTGGTTCCGTCGGAACTGGCGACCGGTGATTTCGTCGTGCATCTCGACTATGGCATCGGCCGGCTGATCGGGCTGGAAACCATCACGGCCGACGACGGGGAAGGGACCACCGCCGACTTTTTGGTACTGGACTATGCCCATGACGACCGGCTGCTGGTGCCGACGGCCGATTTCGACCGCTTGTGGCGCCATGGTTCCGCCGATACCGGAGCCCGGCTCGACAGCTTGAAGAACGCCCATTGGCTGGAACGCCGCGCCGCGCTGGAGGCGGAGATCGGTGAGACCGCCAAGGGCATCCTGCGGGGAGCCCGCCGCCGCGCGCGGGAAGCGGCGCCGGTCATCGACCCGCCGGCGGACCGCATGCGCCGCTTCGGCGCCCGTTTCGGCTTCGACCCTACGGACGGGCAACGCCGTGCCATCCAGGATGTGCTCGATGCCATGCGCCAGGGCCATCCGATGGACCATCTGGTCTGTGCCGATGTCGGCTACGGCAAGACGGAGGTGGCCTTGCGTGCCGCGGCGGCGGCCGTCTTCGCCGGCCATCAAGTGGCGGTGATGGCCCCGACCTCCGTCCTCGCCCGCCAGCATCTCGAGGTATTCCGCCGCCGTTTCGCCGGCTTCGGGGTAACGGTGCAGCCCCTGACGGGCGCCATGACCAAGGCGGAAGCCGACGGGGTGCGCACCGGGCTGGCCGACGGGTCGGTCGACATCGTCATCGGCACCCATGCGCTGCTGTCCGACGATGTCCGGTTCGATCGTCTTGGCCTGATGGTGGTGGATGAGGAGCAGCGCTTCGGGGCCGCCCAGAAGCGGACGCTGAAGCGGCGGACCAAGGGCGTCCACAGCCTGGCACTCAGCGCGACGCCGATCCCCCGCACGCTGCAGGGGGCATTGGCGGGCTTGCGAGGGCTCAGCATCATCGACACGCCGCCGGCCCGACGCCGGCCCGTGCGCACCGCGGTGACGCCGCGCGACCCCACCACCGCCCGCGCCGCCCTGCTGCGCGAACTGGCGCGCGGCGGCCAGGCCTTCTGCGTCACCCCGCGCATCGCCGACCTGAAGGATCTGGAGGACTGGATCCGAGAGCTGGTGCCGTCGGCCCGCATCGCGGTGGCGCATGGCCGGCTGGGAGCGGCGGCGCTGGACGACGCGGTGATGGGCTTCGTCGACGGCGAGAGCGACATCCTGCTGGCGACGCCGATCATCGAATCCGGTATCGACATCCCGCGCGCCAACACGCTGCTGCTGTTCCGGCCCGACCTGTTCGGGCTCGGCCAGCTGCATCAGCTGCGCGGCCGGGTCGGTCGCGGCGCGGTGCAGGGTTATGCCTATCTGCTGACCGACCCCGACCACCCGCTGGAAGAGCGGGCGGCCCGCCGGCTCGGTTCCCTGGAGGTGATCGAAAGCCTGGGCGGCGGCTTCGTGCTGAGCATGCTCGACCTCGACCAGCGTGGCGCGGGCGACCTGCTGGGCGAGGACCAGAGCGGCCATCTGCGTGCGGTGGGGACCGAACTCTACCAGCGCATCCTGGCCGACGCCCTGCGGGCGCAGCGCCGCCAGCCGGACGAACGCTGGGACCCGGAGGTCGCGGTCGCGGTGCCGCATTGCATCCCGTCGGCCTATATCCCGGAGGAGGAACTGCGCATCGGCCTGCACCGCCGCATCGCCCGCACCCGCAACGCGGGTGAGCTGGACGCCCTGCGCGAGGAGATGGAGGATCGTTTCGGCCCGTTGCCGGACCCGGTGGTGCGCCTTCTGGCAATCGCCGACCTGCGCTGCCGTTGCCGGGCGCTGGGCGTCGCGTCGCTCGGCTGCGGCCCGGCGGGTGTCGCCGTCACCCTGCGGGGCGAGCGCGCGGCGACCAGGGCCGCGACGCTGGCGAAACGGTCCAAGGGATTTCTGCGCGCCCAGGACGACCGGCTGTCCGCCGCGCTGGAGGCGCCCGATGCCGATGGCCGGCTCGCCAATGCCGCCCGTGTGCTCGACTGCGTCGAGACGATCGTCCGCAAGGCCCGGCGGCGAAAGCGGGAGTAGCGGCGAAAGCGGGAATAGGTCCCGTCAGCGGCCGGCGCGACCGACCACCCGCGGCAGGATGGCGGTCAGCGCCAGGGCGTCGAAGCAATGCTCCAGATGCGCCGACCGCAGCCTCGCGCGGCGGTCGGACTCCTTGGCCAATGCCGAGAGGAGGCGCACCGCATCCGCCTCGTCGACGAAGGTCAACTCGTCCTCTTGCGGGCCGAAAAGCCGGTCGGTGTCGGCGTGGCGCCAACTCACCAGCAGGCCGCCCCGTTTGACGATCTCCAGCGTTCTCGGGAAGATGGCGGTGTCATAGGCGAGGCTGCCGAAGTCCAGGCAGGCCGCCGCGGCAGAATAGGCGTTCCGCGGGGCGGGTGAGACCGGGCCTGCTTCGATGCCGAACCGCGCCCAGCCATTGCCCCGCAGCGCGAAGCCGTCGCCGAGGCCGTGACGCAGGGCGGCGGCGAAGCGGCGGCGGTTCTCCACCGCGAAGGCGATGGTGAAGGCCCGGTTGAAGTCCAGTGTCCAGGCTGGGTCAGCCGAGCGGTCCGTCAGCCCGCAGGTGTCCATCGCCTGCAGCCTGTCCAGCATCGGCCGCTCCGTCATCGCGGCGGCCACCGCCTCAGCATCGCGCCGGATCGCCGACGGAACCGGCTCGCGTCCGGATTCGAGATGGTCCGGCCAACCCTGCCCCAGATAGAGGAAGCGGTCGCGCACCGACGCTTCGGCGTCGACGTCGGTCTGTCCCCTCATGGCGCCGTAGGGGTGACGCCGCAGTCCAGGCGTATCCGGTGCCATCCAGCGCTTGTACAGGTCGACCGAGCCGTCCGCCGCCGGTGCGGTATAGATCCAGCTATGGACGCCCAGCGGCTGATGAAAGACCCTGGTCAGCCCGAGCCGGACGGCTTGCTCCGCCGATCCCCGGCACATGCACCACATCGAAACATCGTGTTCGGTCATCCAGCGGTCAGCCTCGCGGATTTGCTCCACCGTGCCGGCGCCGATCTCCTCCAGCGGGTGCTTGAGGCAGATATGGATGATGGCCGGCTCCGCGCCGAACTGACCGATATAGGCGCGCAGCATCTCGACCGTCGGCCGGGGAATCTCGAACAGGTTCAGGACGAACAGGACGTCGATCCGCCGGTCGATCAGCTCCTGCGAAATATCGGGCAGCGCCAGCACGGATTCGTGTCCGAGATCGATCAGAGCCGCATGGATCGACCAAAGGATCTCCGACGTGCCCTGTCCGCAAAGGAGAAAGCGCATGGCCTATCTCCGCCTTCCGAACAGGGCGATCGCCTCCGCCATATGGGCCGAGAGCTGCCGATCGTCGGCGCCTTCCCGCTCCACCGTGGCGAAACGGGTGCGGGCCTCCCGCCTCGCTTCGGCCAGCAGCGCCGAATCGTCGGCCAGGGCGGCGGCGCGGGCGACGAACGCCGCGTCGTCCGCGACCAGGAAGGATGGGCCGGCCACGCTGGCCACGTCGCCGCCGTCGAAGGCCAGCACCGGCACGCCGCCCGCCATCGCCTGCGCCGCCCCGGCTCCGCCGCCGGTGCGGCGCGGGTTCAGGAACAGGTCGCAGACCGACATCAACGCTTCCATGCGCTCGACATGGCCGAGACAGCGCAACCGACCGGCGTGGCGGTCGGCGGCCAGCCGTCGGGGCAAGCTCTCGACTCCGCCGGCGAACAGAACCAGCGCCCGCGGCACGGCGTCCAGAATCCGGCCCAGCAGGTCAAGGAAAGCGCCGCCGGCCTCCAGATCGAGGCGATTGCCCACCACGACGCAGACGAACGCGGCGTCCGGTAGAGAAAACTCGGCCCGCGTCGCGGTTTCCCCGGTGCGGCGCAGCGACAAGCCGAAACGGGCGGGCCGCCAGGAGCGGGCCAGTCGGCCATTCCCGGCCGGCGGCGCCTGGCCGCCGAAATCCAGCACGATGTCGGCGAGCGAGACGGTCCGCCCACTGGTGGTCGGGATGCACAACACCGGACGCGTGCCTTCCAGCAGATCGGCGACGATCACCGAACCGCCGAAGGCGATCACCAGATCGGGATCGAACGCCTCCACCGCCGACAGGAAGCTGCTCAGCTTGTCTGTGGTGAGGCCGGGCGCGGTGGAGGACAGCATGCGGATCCGCTCGCCGCCACACCGGATCGTCTGATCGCCCGACAGCCTGTCCTCGACCGTGGCGGCGAAGGGCGGGACGAAGGGGCTGTAATAGCGATCCGGCATCATGTTGGTGTTGAGCACAAGGACCGTCCGGCCAAGATCGCGCTGAAGCCGGACCGCCAGCAGCAGCAGGTCCCGCGAAGGCTGGTGTTCGGCGGAGAGGAACTGGTTCGTCACGATGACCACCCGCTCCGTGCCGGGCATTCCCGGCTGCCTCGCAACCGGTGTCAGACCCAGCCGCACCGAGATCTGCCGCAGGAACCGCTCGTAGAACGGGAGCAGGCGGTCGGTGACGAAATCGGGCACCGACGCCATGTCCATGCGCATCAGGAACAGCTGGCGCTGCATCGACCAGTAGATCTGGTTGATGCCTTCCAGCGGCGCCAGGTCCAGAACATTGTCCAGCATGTCGACGATGTGCAGGTAGCGGTGGAGATCGGCGGAAACATAGGCCAGAGCCGATTCCCGCAGGATCGGATCAAGGCTGACGGTTGCGCTGTCCAGCGTCTTCATCGCTTCGGTGTCGTTTCCGAGCCCCGCCGTCCTCACGGCTTCGCAGCTCTCCGCAATCGCCTTCAAAGCCTCTCCGGTCGCGGCCGGACCGTGCAGCCGGGCAATGAGGTCCGCCAGCGGCGCGGCATGGGAATCGGAGGCTTCCATCGTTCGAACGATCCCGTTTGACGCATTGCCGAGCTGTCGCGACGAGCGCGGCGCCGCTGCGACAGGGCAGGGCCGGCAGCCGACTTCACGGATAGGAGCGATGCCGCTGGGTGTCAATGCGATCCGCCGACACCTTCCGACGGATGGCGTCGCCGCCATTGCTCCTCGTACCGGCTGCGTTCGCCGGCCGCCGATCGGTCGCTGCCGATGGCGAAGGTCCAGTAGCCGATCTGGAACGCGATGTAGCAGGGCAGATAGAAGGCCACAAGACGGCGGTCTAGCGGTATGGCCTCTTCGACCCTCCGGCAGAGGGCTTCGGCCTGCGCCCGGGACAGGTCGAACTCCACGATGCCGCCGGCCACGTCCCAGGCGACGTCCTGGCAGCCGATCAGATCATGAGCGGCGGCATGGTCCAGCGCATCGGTCTTCATGATCCGCCCGTCGGGCAGCCGCAGCCATTCCCAGCGATGCAGGCGGTTGTCGGTGACGACCCGACGCAAGCCGGCCTCCAACCCGGCCAGCAGGTCGGGCGTCCAGCGGTCGAGCGCCTTAGCGGCGGTGTCGCCCAAAGCCTCGGCGATATTCGTGCGGGCCATGGTCAGCAGGTCGGGCAAGGCTGCACCCGAGCCGGGGGGGGCTGGGAATCGGGTCGCGCGAAAGGCCAGATAGGCGCCGAGGCGATCCACGGCGCCGGGCGGCAGTTCGGTCAGCGGGTGGCCATCCTCCAGCCAACACTCCGCAAGAATCCCATGGCGCAATGCCATCGGCTCCGCTGTGAAGCCGGCGTCGTGAAGGGCGCGGGCACGCTCCAGCGCCATCTCCCCCGTACGGCCCAGTCCGGTGAACTTCAGCAGCCATGATCCCTTGGCGGTGCGCAGCAGGAATTTGCGGCGCTCCTGTTGCGGATTGGCCGGCAGTCCATCGGCCAACAGTCCGTCGGCAGGGCCGTACAGCCGCCGCCAGCCTCCGCCCGATAGATCCTCCAGCGGAACGACAGGCGTGCCGAGACTATCCGTGAACCAGCGTTCCAGCGCTGGGAAGCGTCTATCTCCGGACCTGAACAACTCGTCGAAGCCGACCACCGGGCGCACCGCGTCGATCCATCGCCGCCGGTGGCGGTCGGAGGATTGCGGGCCGAGTTGGCCGCCATGTCCGGGCAGAAAGGCGATGCGGTCCGCCGCCACACCCTGGTCCTCCAGCCAGTCGGCGACGGCGCCGAAGGAACTGCCGGAAAGTCCCGGCCCTTCGTCCACGATGACATAGGTCGAACCCGAATCGGCCAGCAGGGCGGCGCGCAGGCGTTCCGATACCCGCAACTCCCGTCGGAAAGGATGCCCGACCGGCCGCAGGGTCACCGGTGGTGGCGCATTCAGCGCCGCCGCGGCCAGCGCGGCCAGCCCGGTTCCGATGCTGCGCAGGCCGATCACCACCGGGGAATGGGTGAAAAGCGGCGGAAGCCGCGCCGCCGCTTCCAGATAGGCTTCGGGGTAAAGACTGTAGAAGGCATAGCCCTCCGCCCGGCGCATGCTGACCATTCTGGGCAGCGGCAGAGCGGATAGCCGGTCCAGCATGTCCAGAACGGCTGCTGGATTCTGTGGATCCGTCGCTTTCCAGGATGCCGCCACCTGTGCGGCAAGTGCCATCACCACGGCCATCGCCGCATCCTGCAAGGGCGTGCGGTCGTCCATGCCTGCGGCGTGGAATTCCTGGTCGGCCAGACCCTGCGCCAGTTCGGCCGCTTCGATGAACAGCGTCACCAGCGTGTCGTGCCGTTCCGGACCAGGAGCGGCACGGGCAAGGCTGGAAAAGCCGAATCTCAGCCTCTCGATTCGGCAGAGGGGGGCCTCGCAAACCCCCTGGTCGCCATAGACCAGCATGGCGGCCGGCGGTCCGTCACCAAGTCGGGAAGAACAGCAGCAACAAGGCCATAACCGCAAGGATTCCCAGAATGGTCCACATGGCGGGGCGCCCCATGCCCCGCGAGGTGCCGGCCTTCGGGAGTTCAGTACCCACTTTCCGGAAAGGGCCAGCCATGGTGTTTGCTCCTGACAGTGTCGATCTCTCGGTAATCAACAAGGCAAAGCCGGCAAAGTTGCCGGTTCCGATCACGATCCCCCATCCGGCACGGCTCCGGCCCCCGCATGCCGAACGAAGTCGCCGAAGCGCTTTTTGCCGTAACGCCAAGGGGTTGATGGGGCATCGCCGTTTTCCCGCATCCGGGTGCGAAAAACTGCTTCCCAAGCTCCCAACTCACATGCAAACTCTACAAAGAAAATAGAAAAATCGCCGAGAATACCACGAAAGAAAATGGTGGAAATCGGCAGCAACCGAAGGAGGTCCCTGCCATGTCGCTTCGCCGTCTGACCCTTCTCGCCGCCGGCCTGACGATGGCCTGGCTGGGTGTTGCCGCTGCGGATTCCAAGGATACGCTGCTGAACGTGTCCTACGATCCAACTAGGGAATTTTATGTCGAGTTCAACAAGGCATTTGCCAAGACGTGGCAGGCGGAGACCGGCCGCGTCCTGACCGTCCGCCAGTCGCATGGCGGGTCCGGCAAGCAGGCCCGTTCGGTCATCGACGGGCTGGATGCCGACATCGTGACTTTGGCGCTTGGCTATGACATCGACGCCATCGCCGATGCCGGCCTGCTGCCGAAGGACTGGCAAAGCCGCCTGCCGAACAACAGCGCTCCCTACACCTCGACCATCGTGTTCCTGGTGAAGAAGGGCAATCCGAAGGGGATCAAGGACTGGAACGACCTGGTGAAGCCGGGCGTCCAGGTCATCACGCCCAACCCGAAGACCTCGGGCGGCGCCCGATGGAACTATCTGGCGGCATGGGCCTATGCCCTGCAGGCCAACGGCGGGGACGAGGCGAAGGCCAAGGAATTCGTGTCGCAGCTGCTGAAGAACGTCCCGGTTCTGGACAGCGGCGCCCGCGGCGCCACCGTGACCTTCACCCAGCGCGAGATCGGCGACGTCCTGCTGGCCTGGGAGAACGAGGCCTATTTGTCGCTGCAGGAATTCGGTGCCGACAAGTTCGAGATCGTGGTGCCCAGCCTGTCGATCCTGGCCGAGCCGCCGGTCGCCGTCGTCGACAAGGTCGTCGACCGCAAAGGAACCCGCAAGGTGGCGGAAGCCTATCTGCAGTTCCTCTACACCCGCGAAGGGCAGGAGATCGCCGCCAAGAATTTCTACCGCCCGCGACTGCCGGAACTGGCGGCCCAGTATGCGGGACGCTTCGCCGATGTTAAGCTGGTCACCATCGACCAATTCGGGGGCTGGCGTGCCGCACAGGAGAAGCATTTCTCGGACGGTGGTGTCTTCGACCAGATCTTCCAGAAGGGACGTTGATCGATGGTCGCCGCTGCCGACAGCGACGGCCCTCTGGCAGGAAAGGGGCGCGCGGTGACGGTCCGCGCCCCCGTTGCCTTCTTCCGGAAACCCAGCGTCCTTCCCGGTTTCGGGCTGACGCTGGGTTTCACGCTCAGCTATCTCAGCCTCATCGTGCTGGTGCCGCTGGCGGCGCTGATCGTCAAATCCAGCGGGCTCGGCTGGAACGGGTTCTGGGCGGCGGTGACCACGCCGCGCGTGCTGGCCGCGTTCGAGGTTAGTTTCGGGCTTTCCTTTGCCGCCGCCCTGACCAACGCGGTGTTCGGCTTCCTGGTCGCCTGGGTTCTGGTCCGCTACGACTTTCCCGGCAAGCGGCTGGTGGATGCGCTGGTCGATCTGCCTTTCGCCTTGCCGACCGCGGTGGCCGGCATCGCGCTCAGCGCGCTCTACGCCCCGAACGGCTGGTTGGGCAAGCCGCTGAACGAGCTGTTCGGCCTGAAGGTCGCCTTCACGCCGCTCGGCATCGCCATCGCGCTGACCTTCATCGGCCTTCCCTTCGTCGTGCGCACGGTGCAGCCGATTCTCCAGGATTTGCCGGCGGAGGAGGAGGAGGCTGCGGCCTCCCTTGGTGCTTCCCGTTTCCAGACCTTCAGCAGCGTCATCCTGCCGGCCATCCTGCCGGCGCTGGTTACCGGCTTCGCGCTGTCCTTCGCCCGCGGCATCGGCGAATACGGCTCCGTCATCTTCATCGCCGGCAACATGCCCGGCCTGACGGAGATCCTGCCGCTGCTGATCGTCATCAAGCTGGAGCAGTACGACTATGCCGGCGCCGCCGCGGTCGGAACCGCGATGCTCGGGGTCTCCTTCATCATGCTCCTGATCCTCAACCTCCTTCAGCAGTGGATGAGGTCGCGCCATGCCCGCTGACGTCAGCCTTACCGCATCAGCCCCTGTTCCGGTGCCTCCGGCCCAGTCGGCGCTGACCGAGCCGGTCTGGGTTCGCATCGCCTTGATCACCGGCGCCCTGCTGTTCCTGGCGCTGTTCCTGCTGCTTCCGCTGGTGGCGGTGTTCGTCGAGGCGTTGCGCCGCGGTTTCGACGCCTATTGGGTGGCGCTGATCGAACCGGATGCGGTCGCCGCCATCGAGCTGACGCTGATCGTCGCCGCCATCTCGGTACCGGCCAACCTGTTGTTCGGTGTGGCCGCTTCCTGGTGCGTCGCCAAGTTCGACTTCCGCGGCAAGAACCTGCTGATCACGCTGATCGACCTGCCGTTCTCGGTGTCGCCGGTGATCTCGGGCCTGATCTACGTCCTGCTGTTCGGCATGAACGGCCTGTTCGGCACGTATCTGCGCGACATGGGAGTCCAGATCATCTTCGCCGTGCCGGGGCTGGTGCTTGCCACCATCTTCGTCACCTTTCCTTTCGTCGCGCGCGAGCTGATCCCTCTGATGCAGGAACAGGGGTCCGACGAGGAGGAAGCGGCGCTGGTGCTGGGCGCGTCCGGCTGGCAGACCTTCTGGCGGGTGACGATCCCCAACATCAAGTGGGGGCTGCTCTACGGCGTGCTGCTGTGCAACGCCCGTGCGATGGGCGAGTTCGGCGCCGTATCGGTCGTCTCCGGGCATATCCGGGGCGAGACCAACACGATGCCGCTGCATGTCGAGATTCTCTACAACGAATACAATTTTGTCGCCGCCTTCGCGGTCGCCTCGCTCCTGGCCATGCTGGCGCTGGTCACGCTGGTCGTGAAGACCGCGCTGGAATGGCGATTCGGGGACGAGCTGGCGGCGGCCCGGCACTGATCGCCGGACTCTGGAGAGGATACGGGACCCATGGCGATCCAGGTTTCAGGCATCACCAAGCGCTTCAACGATTTCACCGCACTCGACTCCGTCGATCTGGAGGTGAAGTCGGGAGAGCTTCTGGCTCTGCTCGGCCCTTCCGGTTCGGGCAAGACCACCTTGCTGCGCATCATGGCGGGGCTGGAAAGCGCTGATGGCGGCGGCCTGCTGCTGAACGGGGAGGAAGCGCTTGGATTGAAGCCGCGCGACCGGCAGGTCGGCTTCGTTTTCCAGCATTACGCCCTGTTTCGGCACATGACCGTGTTCGAGAATGTCGCCTTCGGGCTGAAGGTCCGGCCGCGTGGGCAGCGCCCGGGCTCCGCCGAAATAAAGCGGCGGGTGACCGAATTGCTGGATCTGGTGCAGTTGTCGCCTTTCGCTAGTCGTTATCCGGCGCAGTTGTCGGGGGGGCAGCGTCAGCGCGTCGCGCTCGCCCGCGCGCTGGCGATCGAGCCCAAGGTGCTGCTGCTCGACGAACCCTTCGGGGCGCTCGACGCCAAGGTCCGCAAGGAGTTGCGGCGCTGGCTGCGCAAGCTGCACGACGACATCCACATCACCTCGGTCTTCGTCACCCATGACCAGGAGGAGGCGCTTGAGTTGGCCGACCGCGTCGTGGTGATGAACCAGGGCCGGATCGAGCAGATCGGTACTCCGGCGGAGGTGTACGACCATCCGGCGTCCGCTTTCGTCTATGAATTCCTCGGGCAGGTGAATCGCTTCGATTGCATGGTGGAAGGCGGTATCGCCCGCGTCGGTGACGGCACCCTGGCGATCCCGACCCAAGGCGGCGTGCAGGGACCGGCCGTGGCCTATGTCCGTCCGCATGACCTCGGCGTCACCCCGGCTTCAGCCGGCCCGGCCCGCATCTCCGGCATCCATGTCGTCGGCCCGGATGCCCGGATCGACATCGACCTCGCCGGTCTTGCGCTGGAGGCGGAGATGGACCGCGAGCGCCTCGCCACGCTCGGCATCGCAGCCGGCGACCGCTGCGCGGTCCACATCGACCGGGCGCGGGTGTTCGCCCGCTGACGCCTTTCAGTTCGCGGCCTGCTGTTCGGCAAGCGTTCGATAATTGCCGTCGCGGTGGGCCTTCAGGCTGAGCTCCACCGCGGCGGCTTCGACCCCGGCGCTGCGCAGCACCAGGCCGGCCAGTTGCAGGCTGGCCTCCATGGTCTCCGGCACGATGGCGCTGGCGCCGGCAGCCGCCAATGCGGCGCTCTGACCCAGGTCATGGGCACGGGCGATGATCGGCAGCTTTGGCGCCGTCGCATGGATCGCCTCTACCGCGCGATGGGCGGCGTCCGGCCGGTTCAGCGTGATGACGGCGGCACGCGCCCGCTCGATCCCGGCTGCGCGCAATACGGTCCCCTGGCTGGCATCGCCGAAATAGACCGGCAACCCGTCATGGCGTGCGGCGGCGATGCGCTGCGGCTCCAGATCCAATGCCACATAAGCGATGTTGTGCTCGGTCAGCAGCTTGGCGACCGCCTTGCCGACGCGGCCATAGCCACAGATCAGCACATGGCTTTTCAGGTCGCTGGTCTCGATGCCGAAGGCTTCAGCGCCGAGCCGTGCCTCGATCCCCTGGGCGAAGCGCTGGGCGACCGCACCGATCGCCGGGGTCACCGCCATGCTGAGCGCCACCGACGAGGACAGCAGCAGGCCGGTGTGGGTATCGAGAACGGACAGGCCGACCGCCTTGCCGATCAGAACGAAGGCGAATTCGCCGCCCTGCGACAGCAGCAGCCCGATCCTGAGCGAGGTCGCCAGCCCCAGTCCGGACAGCCGGCAGAGCAGGAACAGCAGCAGGCTCTTGCCGATCAGCAGGGCGGCGGTCAGCGCCGCGATGGTCTGCGCCTCCGCCACCATCGCCGGCAGGTCGAGCGACATGCCCACCGTCATGAAGAACAGGCCGAGCAGCAAGCCGCGGAACGGCTCGATGTCGGCTTCCACCTGATGGCGATAGGCGGTGTCGGCCAGCAACATGCCGGCCAGGAAGGCACCCAGCGCCATCGACATGCCGGCCTGCGCCGTCAACCAGCCGACGGCCAGGACCACGAACAGGTTGGTGGCGGTGAAAAGCTCCGGATTGCCGGCCGAGGCTATGAAGCGATAGGCCGGTCGTACGACGAAGCGGCCCAGCAACATAATGACCAGGATGGCCGCCACCGCCTTTGCCGCGGCGAGCGCCAATGCCAACGGAATGCTGGCGTCGGGATCGGCCAGCAGCGGCAGCAGCGTCAGCAAAGGCACGACCGCCAAATCCTGAAAGATCAGCACCGCGACGGAAATGCGTCCGAATCGGGCGACCGTCTCACCCCGCTCGACCAGCAGCTTCAGCACCGTTGCAGTGGAGGAGAAGGCCAGCATGCCGCCGACGATCAGCGCCGCTTCCGGTGCCAAGCCCAACCACCAGGCGGCAAGGCCGATGGCGGCGCTGGTCAGTCCGACCTGCATCAGGCCCAGGCCGAAAATGTAATGTCTCATGGCGCGGAGGCGCGAGACCGGCAGTTCCAGACCGATGGCGAACAGCAGGAAAACGACGCCGAATTCCGACAGCACCTGAGGCACGGCCAGATCGACCACCGGTCCCGGCGTGTGCGGCCCCAGCATGGCTCCCGCAACCAGATAGCCCAGGACCGCGGGGATGCGCAGTGCTTGAAACAGTGGCACCACCAGGATTGCGGCCAGTAATAGAAACAGGACATCGAGCAGAAGGGTAGGATCGTGCATGGCCGGATCGGGAGATGGGCAGGAGCGCACCTGTATCGTCTCCCACTCGCCTGTCCCGCAAGGGCAATGGCAAGGCCGAGATCCGAATTGCCCTCGTCCGGCCGGCTTCCGAGAGGGGACGGGCGGAGTACGACGAAATGCCCGAGGAACGCATTTTGCCCTGGACGAGTCTGAAGCGGCTGCGTATATACCCGCCCCTCGACCGGCGGTGAGCTTCCTGAAGCGAAGACATCGATGGCCGAGGCCCCGAGGATTGGGGCAGGTGCTTTATCGCTCATCGCTCCGCCGACGCTTCGGTGGAGATGCCGGAAAAAAGGGCTTGACCCCATCGGCCAAGAGGGCTAGAAAAGATGCCTGCCAGCGCGAACCGGTCGGTTTGCGCGCCTCCGATCTTAAAATACGACACTTCGAACCGGTTCTCCGGGCGATGTTCTGTCGTGATCGGGATGGATCTTGGACATTGTAGATCGTGAAGTCGAGAAGGGATGCGCAGGCGGCGGCAGTTGGTAGCCGTTGCGGCCTTGGGGTGTTGGTTCTTAAGGGGATCGGCACAATCGAGGATCGTCTGTGCATCTTTTGAGCAGAGAAACTGTATCAGTATCGACGTTTCAGGAGATCGCTATCGGCGGTCCTGTCAGTCGTGGCTTCGGCCGCGATCTGAACCTGAGAGTTTGATCCTGGCTCAGAACGAACGCTGGCGGCATGCCTAACACATGCAAGTCGAACGAAGGCTTCGGCCTTAGTGGCGCACGGGTGAGTAACACGTGGGAACCTGCCTTTCGGTTCGGAATAACGTCTGGAAACGGACGCTAACACCGGATACGCCCCCCAGAGAGATTTGGGCGGGGAAAGTTTACGCCGAGAGAGGGGCCCGCGTCGGATTAGGTAGTTGGTGAGGTAAAGGCTCA
>NZ_JAENHM010000073.1 GCF_016595245.1 Azospirillum endophyticum | reverse complement strand
GCCCCACCCCCCAGGGCTTCTCTTCTAGCAAAACTCAAAGACACAAGGGGGCGGCCGGCCGGAGGTCGGTGGAAATCAAACTTGCGCCCCTCACCCCAACCCCTCTCCCGCGAGGGGAGAGGGGCTACGCGCAACTTTGAGATGCTTTTCCTGCCGCAAGCGCGAGATCTGTGCATCCCGTAGCCCGGGGCGGGAGAGGGCTTGTAGGGTCACCCCCGCGCCCGTATGTCGGCCACGCCGCGCCGTGCCAGTTCGTCGGCGCGTTCGTTCTCCGGGTGGCCGGCATGGCCGCGGACCCAGTGGAACTCGATCTCGTGCTGTTTCTTCGCTTCCTCCAGGCGCTGCCAGAGATCGACGTTCTTCACCGGCTTCCTGTCGGCGGTCATCCAGCCCTTGGCCTTCCAGCCATGGATCCACTTGGTGATGCCGTTCTTCACATATTCGCTGTCGGTGAAGAGACGGATGGTCACCGGCTTCTTCAACGCCTCCAGCGCCATGATGGCGGCCATCAGTTCCATGCGGTTGTTGGTGGTCGCCGGTTCGCCGCCATACAATTCCTTCTCCACCTCGCCATAACGCAGGATGGCCCCCCAGCCGCCGGGGCCGGGATTGCCGCTGCAGGCGCCGTCGGTGAAGATATCGACCGTCTTGCGGCCGGCTTCGGTTGGGACAGTTTCTTCGCTCATCGCCCGCCCATATCGGAATCGTCCAGGAAATAGTCGCCCAGACCGCGGACCGACTGGTGGAAGCGCAGCTTGCGCAGGTATTCCAGCGGATCCTTCGGCCGCACGAAGGCCCCCGGCGGGTGGTTCAGCCAGTCGTAGAGGCGGGTCAGCAGGAAGCGCACGGCGCTGCCGCGGCAGAGCCAGGGCAGGGCGTCCAACTCGTCGCGCGAGAGCGGCCGGACCTTGCGGTAGTTGGAGAGCAGCAGCCGTGCCTTGGTGGCGTTGAACGACCCGTCGATCTCGAAGCACCAGGCATTGATGCAGATCGCCACGTCATAGGCGAGGAAGTCGTTGCAGGCAAAATAGAAGTCGATCAGACCGGACAGGCTGTCGCCCCGGAAAAAGACGTTGTCCGGAAACAGGTCGGCATGGATGACGCCCGCAGGCAGGCCGACCGGCCAGTTGGCCTCCAGCGCCGCCAATTCGGAGTCCAGCGTCGCCCGCAGGCCGGGAGCGACCTCGTCGGCACGGAGCGCCGACTTGGCGAACAGCTCCTTCCAGCCGGGCAATGCCAGCGCGTTCGGCCTTTCCATGCGGAAGTCGCCGACCGCCAGATGCAGGTGGGCCAGCGCCTCGCCAAGCTGGGCGCAATGCTGCGGCGTGATGCGGCGGGGCCACATGCCGGCCAGGAAGGTGACGATCACCGCCGGTCGGCCGCACAGTTCGCGAAGCGCCACGCCGTCGCGGGCCGCGACCGGCAGCGGGCAGGCGATCCCCTTTTCCGCCAGATGCTCCATCAGGCCGAGGAAGAAGGGCAGATCCTCCCTCCGCGTGCGCTTTTCATAGAGCGTCAGGATGTAGGGACCGCGTTCGGTCACCAGCAGGAAGTTGGAATTCTCCACCCCCTCTGCGATGCCTTTGCACGACAGCACCGCGCCCAGATCGTACTGGGCGGCGAAGGTGCTGAGATCCTCGTCGGTGACTTCGGTATAAACGGCCATGGTATCCAGCGCCTTACCGGGTTTCCGGCCTGCGGTCAATTTCGGGTGTGATCGGCTCGTAATATTCCGGGCCGAAGCCGGCAAGCCGGCGGCTTTCGGTGTTGAAGGGACGCTTCAGCCCGCCGCGGAAATGGCGGCCGACCAACTCCTGCCAGAAGGCGACCGGCTCCGCTCCACGCTCCGCGCAGAGATGGACGAACCACCGCCGGCCGGCAGCGACATGGCCGATCTCCTCATCATGGATGATCTGCAGCAGGTCGGCGCTCTCCCCATCGCCGAAATCGCGCAGGCGGCGCACCGTTTCAGGGGTGACGTCCAGGCCGCGCGCCTCGAGCACCATCGGGACCACAGCCAGCCGGGCGGCAAGGTCGTGCGCCGTCTCCATCGCCGCCTGCCATAGCCCGTCATGGGCGGGAAGATCGCCGTAGGAGGATCCCAGCGCGTTCAGCCGCGCCTCCAGCATCTGGAAATGCCGCGCCTCGTCGTCGGCAACGCCGATCCAATCGTCGGTGAAGCCCTTCGGCAGGCCGAGGGGGGCGAATCGGGCAACGATGTCCCAGGCGAGGTCGATGGCGTTCAACTCGATGTGGGCCAGCGCATGCAGCAGGGCGATGCGGTTCTGCGCATTGCCGCCGCGTCCGCGCTTGGGCATGTCGCGCGGCAGCTTCAACTCCGGCCGGTCGGGGCGGGCCGGGCGCTCGGGCGGCAATGCCGGCACGTCGGGCGCCAGCAGGCCGTCGCGCCAGGCGGCGGCGTGAAGGCGGGTCAGGCGCACTTTCTCCAGCGGCGCCGCGGTGGTCAGCACCGCGGTCGCCGCGTCACCAAGGCACGATACGGACGAAGTCATTTCCAGCCGTAGGCGACGAAGTGCGGGTTCAGGATGTCGTCCTTGCCATAGACCAGGGGCGAACCGTCCGGTTGCTCGACCCGGCCGCCGGCGCCGACCAGCACGGCATGGCCGGCGGCGGTGTCCCATTCGCTGGTCGGCCCGAAGCGCGGGTAGAGGTCGGCCTTGCCGCTCGCCACCGTGCAGAACTTCAGCGAACTGCCGCAGGATACCCGGTCCTTGACAGCGAACTTGCCGAGGAAGTCGTCCAGCACCGACCCGCTGCCGTGCGACCGGCTGGCGACCACGGTCAGCCCGTCGGCCGGCGGGTTGCGGACGGCGATCGGGTGATCGTGCCGCCCCTCGGCGCAATGGATCGCGGTGCCGGGACCGGCCGCGGCGTAGATGTCGCCGGTGGCGGGGGCATAGACGACGCCCAGGACCGGGACGCCATTCTCGATCAGGGCGATGTTCACCGTGAACTCGCCATTGCGGGAGATGAATTCCTTGGTGCCGTCGAGCGGATCGACCAGCCAGAACCGGCCGCCGGAAATGTCCGGCTTGTGGCCGGCGGCCATCGCCTCTTCCGCGACCACGGGAACGCCGGGCAGCAGGTGGTGAAGCGCCGGGACGATCACCGCCTCCGCCGCCTGGTCGGCCTGCGTCACCGGGCTGCCGTCGACCTTGGTGGCGACGTCGATACCGTCATTGTAGAAGCGCAGGATGACCTGACCGGCCTCGTGGGCGATGGTGCGGACCGTCGGCAGCAGGCGCGCCACAGCGGCATCGGGCATGGGGTAATCTCCCTATGGTATGAAGAGTCAGCATACCGTGCCCGATGGCGGGCCGGAAGCTCTTGAACGGGTGTGGGACGGAGAAGGCGGATGACGGCGGGATTTCAGCCACGGGATGGACGAGTGGACGGCGACGGCGCATCGGCCCTATGGCGTGCTATGACCGCCACCGATCTCGACCGGATCCTTGCCATCGCGGACATCGTGCATCCGGCCTATCCGGAGGAGCGCGGCGTGTTCGAGGAACGGCTGGCACTCTATCCCGCCGGCTGCCGGGTGGCGGAATGCCGCGGCGACGCCATCGGCTACGGCGTCATGCATCCGGGCAAGCTGGGCGTCCCGCCGCCGCTCGACTCGCCGTTGGGAGCGCTGCCCCCGGATGCGGACTGCCTCTACCTGCACGACATCGCGCTGCTGCCGATGGCCCGCGGCACCGGGCTGGGGGCGGGGGTGCTGGGTTATGCGCATCGGCTGGCGGGACGGGAGGGATGGCGGTGGCTGGCGCTCACGTCGACGCCCGGCGCGCGCAGCTATTGGGAGCGGGTCGGCTTCACGTCCTATCGCGAGGGTGGGCCGGCGCTGGCGGCCAAGCTGGCGAGCTATGGTGGGGGAATGAGCTATATGACCGCGCCGATCCGGCCCTCCTGAGCGGGTCAGGCGGTCAAGCCCGCCAGGTTCAGTTCGGTCACCATGGATTGGAAAGCCGGCTTGGCGAACAGGTAGCCCTGCATCAGGGTGACACCCAAATCGCGCAGGGCCTTGGCTTCCTCCACCGTCTCGATGCCCTCGGCGATGGGGGTGATGGCAAGATCCTCGCACACCGCCAGGATCGCCTTGACGATGCTGCGCCGGGCCCGCTCGGTATCGATGTTGCGGGTCAGCTCCATGTCCAGCTTGATGATGTCGGGCTGGAACTCGGCCAGCAGGTTCAGGCCGGAATAGCCCGAGCCGAAATCGTCGATCGCGGTCAGGAAGCCCTGGCGCTTGTATTCGTTGAAGATGCTTTTCAGATGGTCGTGGTCCACCACCCGCTCGTTCTCCGTCACCTCGAAGATGATGCGGTCGGTGGGAAAGCCGGTGCGCCGGGCGGCGGCGAGCGTCGCCCGGATGCAGGCCTCCGCCTTGTAGACGGCGTTCGGCAGGAAGTTGATCGACAGGCGGGCGCCGTTCATCGGCAGGGCCGAGGCCAGTTCGATGGCCTTGATCCGGCAGGACTGGTCGAAGGCATAGCGTGTCGAGTCGGTGACTTGGCCCAGCACCCATCCGGCACCCTGGCCCTGCATGCCGCGCACCAGCGCCTCATGCGCCCAGACGGCGCCGTTGGCGACATCGACGATGGGCTGGAACGCCATCGTGAAGTCCAGATCGAGCCGGTCCGCACATTGACCGCCGCATCCGCCGTCGCCAAACGCCATCGCCTTACCCCTACCAGATCAAGATCACCACTTTTAGGTAAGGAGCGATACCATCGATTTCATCCGACGGAGGTGTGGCAAACGCCACACCTTCCGACTAGGACTTTCCCTTATGCCTCCGGCGAAGCCCTGGGCGACGGGTCTATTCCGCCGCCAGTCGCAGCTCTGCCCCGCGGATCGCCGCCCATACCGCTTCGGGTGTCGCCGGCATGTCGATGTGGGTGATGCCGAGGCCGGACAGCGCATCGACGACCGCGTTGATGATGGCCGGCGGCGCGCCGATGGCTCCGGCCTCGCCGGCGCCCTTCATGCCCAGCATGTTGGTGGTGCTGGGCACGCTGTTCAGCTTCACCTCGATCGGCGGTATGTCGACCGCGCGCGGCATCTGATAGTCCATGAAGGAACCGGACAGAAGCTGCCCGCTGTCGGGATCGAACACCACGCGCTCTTGCAACGCCTGCCCCAAGCCTTGGGCGACGCCGCCATGGATCTGGCCGATCACCAGCATCGGGTTGATGACCGTGCCGAAATCGTCGACGACGCTGTAGCGCACCACCTCGACGATGCCGGTGCCGGGGTCGATCTCCACCTCCGCGACGTGGCAGCCGTTGGGGAAGGTGCTGGCCGGCGGGGTCCAGCGCGCCATCTCGGAAAAGGCGATGCCGGTACCGCCCCTGCCGTCGCCCTCCGCCGCCTTGGCGGCAACCTCCTTGAGCGACACGGCGCGGTCGGTGCCGACGATGGTGAACCGGCCGTCGGCGAACTCCACATCCACCTCCGCGCTTTCCAGCAGGTCGGCGGCGACGCTCGTCGCGGCCTTCACCACCTTGGCGGCCCCCTCGGCCAGCGCCGAACCGCCGACCGGGACGGAGCGGGAGCCGCCGGTGCCGGACCCCCAGCTGACGCGGTCGGTATCGCCCTGCACCACCTCGACATCCTCCGGCGGGACGCCCAGCCGGTCGGCGAGGATCTGCTTGTAGGCGGTCTCGTGGCCCTGGCCGTTGGTCTGGGTGCCGATCATCAGCACCACCTTGCCGTCGCCGTTGACCTGGACGGTCGCCTGCTCCGGTCCGCCGCCCGAGCAGGCCTCGATATAGGTGGCTAGGCCGGCGCCGCGCAGTTTGCCTCGGGCCTTCGCCTCCGCCTTGCGGGCGGGCAGGCCGGCCATGTCGGCGAGGACCAGACCGTCTTCCAGATTCCGGACGAACTCGCCGGTGTCGTAGACCTGTCCCATCGGGGTGGCATAAGGCATGGCGGCGGCCGGGATGAAGTTGCGCCGCCGGATCTCCGCCGGGCCGAGGCCGGTGACGCGGCCGGCATGGTCGATCAGCCGTTCCAGCAGATAGGCCGCTTCCGGCCGGCCGGCGCCGCGATAGGCGTCCACCGGCTGGGTGTTGGTGAAGACGCCCTTCACCCGCACATAGACGGCCGGCGTCTTGTAGGAGCCGACCAGCATCGCCGATCCCGCATCGGTCGGGATGAAGGGCCCATAGTTGGACAGATACGCGCCCAGATTGGCGACGGTGTCGACCCGAAGCCCAAGGAAATGACCGTCGGCATCGAGCGCGAGGCGCGCCTTGCTGACATGGTCGCGGCCATGGTCGTCGCTGATGAAGCCCTCGATCCGGTCGGCGGCCCATTTCACCGCGCGGTTCAGCCGGCGCGCGGCGAACAGGCAGGCGACATATTCCGGATAGTTGAACAGCTTCATGCCGAAGCCGCCGCCGACATCGGTGGTCAGCACGCGGATGCGGGAGTCGGGTTCGTTCAGGATCTTGGCGAACTGCTTCTGCAGGCCGTGGACGCCCTGGCTGGTGACATAGATCAGCAGGCGGCCGGGGGCACCGTCGGAGCCCGATTCGACACCGGCGACGCAGGCGCGGCCTTCCATCGGGTTGGCGACGACGCGGTTGTTGACCAGCTCCAGCTCCACCACGCGGTGGGCAGCGGCAAGCGCGGCCTCCACCGCCGCCTCGTCGCCGGTGTCCCAGTCGAAGCAGAGGTTGTCCGGCGCCTCGTCCCACACCAGCGGGCGTCCTGGTTCCAGCGCCGCCAGCGTGCCGGTGACGGGCGGACGATCCTCGTAATCGACCATCACCAGCTCGGCCGCATCGCGTGCGGCCTCCAGCGTCTCGGCCACCACCATGGCGACCGGATCGCCGACATGGCGGGCGAAGCCACGGGCCAGCGCCGGGCGCGGCGTCTGGACGTAATTCGATCCATCGCGCTGCTTCAGCGCAGCCTGGCAGGGGATCATGCCGATCTGCTCGGCGTCGAGGTCGGCGACGGTGTAGACCGCCAGCACGCCGGGTTGGGCCAGCGCTTCCGCAACATCGATCGCGCCGATGGCGGCGAAGGCATGGGGAGAGCGGACGAAGGCCGCATAGGCCTGTCCGGGAAGAGACACGTCGTCGGTGTAGCGGCCGCCGCCGGTCAGCAGCCGGGCGTCTTCGGTGCGCGGAACCGCCTGTCCGATGCCGAACTTCATGGGTGAACTCCCGCCTTCCGGTTCGATGCGATTGTTTGTGCCCCGCGAAGATAGGCCGGCTTGAGCGTCAGGGAAACCCCGACGGGCGGCATGGGTGACGGTTGTCGGCTGCAATGATTGTCGGGTGGGCGAACAGGAACGGCCGCAATGGGCCGCGAAGCGGATCTGGCGCGACGGGCCGGCAGGCACCATATTGCAGGGCATGTGTGGACGCATGCTTCTCACCACCCCGATCAATGAGATCGAGCGCGTCTTCGGCGTGCGCGAGCGGCCGAACCTGATGCCGCGGTGGAATATCGCTCCGACCCAGGATATTCCCGTCATCCGGCGCGAGGAGGACGGCCGCCATCTGGCGATGGTCCGCTGGGGGCTGGTGCCGCCCTGGGCCGACGATCCGGCCATCGGCGGGCGGATGATCAATGCACGAGGCGAATCGGTTGCCGACAAGCCGGCCTTCCGCGACGCCTTCCGCAAGCGCCGCTGCCTGATCCCGCTCGACGGATTCTATGAATGGACCAGCGTGGGGGAGGGAGCGAAGCCGCGCAAGCAGGGCCACGTCATCCGCCGGCGCGACCGCGGCCTGTTCGCGCTCGCCGGGTTGTGGGAGCGCTGGCGCGGGCCGAAGGGGGCGCCACCGCTCGATCCGCCCTTGGAAACGGCGACGGTGGTGACGACGGCGACCAACGCCACCCTGTCCGTCCTGCACGATCGCATGCCGGTGGTCCTCGACCCTGCCGACTGGGATGCGTGGCTGGATCCGGCGACGCCGTTGCCGGTGGTGGAGGGGTTGATCCGTTCCGCTCCGGAAGATTGGCTGGACGTCGTGCCGGTGGGGCCGCGGGTGAACAGCGTGCGCAACGACGACTGCTCCTGCCTCGACCCGCCGCAAGAGATCGCTCCCGGCAAGGCCAAGGGAAAGCCGGGCGATGACCAGCCGAGCCTGTTCTAGGGCACCGGCGGTTCGGGGTGCGGCGTTGGTCGCGATGGTGGCCGCATTCGCTCTGGCGGCGGGGCCGGCTGCGGCGCAGACCAACCAGGCTGCCAAGGGGCGCGGCCCCATCGCCAACACGCCGGACCAGACCATCAAGGGATCCGCCATGGCGGTGGAGGGCGACCTGCTGACGGTCAACGGCACGGCGGTCCGGCTGATGGGCATCGATGCACCGGATCCGGGGCAGAAATGCAAGAACCGCTACGGGCACGAGCTGGATTGCTTCAAGGTCGCCACGGCCGTCCTCGCCAACATGGTGAAGGGCGAGGAGGTGACCTGTACGATCACGGAGCAGGACCGCACCGGGGAGAAGAAGGGCGAATGCCGGGTGCGCGGCGTCGACCTGGGGGCGGCGATGGTGGCGCGCGGCTGGGCTTTCCAATATGCCAGCCTGTCGCCGGCCTATCAGAAGGGCGAGGCCTATGCCCAGAGCAAGCGCATGGGGCTGTGGGCCGGGCAGGTGGAAAAGCCCTGGCAATGGCGCAGCAGGCAACTGCGCGAGACTGTAAAATGAGCGAAACCAACCTTTCGGTTAACGGCCCCTGATCGTCGGGGTTTGATCGTCCGTCGGCGGCGGGCACCTCCATTTCCCATTCGGCCATTCCGCCGGTCGTGGTACGATTCGACGAGGAAGGGTGATCTCCAAACCAATGACGGTGGCCCACTATGATCGGGCGGGGCCGGCACGATTCCAGAGCGGCAACTCCCATCGGGGAGCGGAGTCACGGGTATGCTCGTTTACGAATGTGAACTGTTCGAAGTGGTTCCGGTGCTGCGCCGCTATGCGCGGGCGCTGACCGGCACCACCGATCGCGGCGACGCGCTGGTGACCCGCTGCGTGGAGGCCGCGGCCATGGCTCCCTCGCGCTTCGGGTTGGACCGCGGCGGCGATGGCGCGCGCCTCTCGATGTATGCCCTGCTGAACCTGCTGTTCGATCGTTCGGAGGAGTTCGGCACGCCCGGCCGCCCGCTGCCGTCGCCCCATCCCATCGAACGTGCCCTGACCGAATTGCCGGAGGCGGATCGCCGCCTTTATCTGCTGACCGCCCTGGAAGGGCTGAGCTTGCCGCAGGCGGCCAGGGTGCTGCAGCTGCGGGTGGGCGAGGCCATCGAGCGGCTGAAGACCGCCCGTGCGCGGGTGCGCGACGCCATGGTGCAGAGGGTGATGGTGGTCGAGGACAATGTCCTGCTGGCGATGGAACTCGGGGCGCTGGTTGCGGAGATGGGGCATGTGCTCTGCGGCACCGCTGGCAACGAGGCGGAGGCGCTGGCTCTGTTGAAGGTGGAAAAGCCGACCTTGGCCCTGCTGGATGTGCGGCTGGCGGATGGGGGAAGCGGGATCGAACTCGCGCGGCGGCTGAAGCGGGTGCGCGACCTCCGGACGATCTTCGTCACCGCCTTCGACGACGACATCCTCGCCCGCGATGCCCGTCATCTGGGGCAGATCGTTCGCAAGCCCTTCACCAATGCCGGTATCCAGGCCGCCATCTCCCGCGCCATCTTCATGCCGCAGCCGGTGGCGCTCGCTTGAATTTCTGACGGGATGCAAAAAGGGACCGCCGGTCGTCCGGTGGTCCCTTTGGCATGGCCGGCTTTCAGGAAAGCCGGCAGATCTCTGACCCGACTGTCAGACCGTCGTGCGACGGCCGGCGATCATGCGGTAGATGGCCAGGATGATGACCGCGCCGACGATGGCGCCGATGAAACCGGCTCCCTCGCCCGGCCGGTACCAGCCGACGGCGGCGCCCAGATAGGTGGCAACGAAGGCACCGGCGATGCCCAGCAGGGTGGTGATGATGAAGCCGCCCGGATCGCGACCCGGCATCAGGAACTTGGCGACGATGCCGGCGAGAAAGCCGATGATGATCGTCCAGAGAATGCCCATGGTTGATTTCCCTTCCGTTGCGGGACCGTCTTCCCATGCCCAATAACGGGCAAGGAGGCGATTGGTTCTCCGCGCCGGCGGATCTTTTGGGCGGGTGGTTCTTTTTGACGGCCACTCTTTCGGTGAAGCGGAGCCTTCCCGCCCGAACGGAGCGGCCCCGCATCGCTTCCCCGGGGGAGGCCATGCAGGGCCGCAGCGTTTCACTGGCTGGCGTGCTTACCGCAGCGCGCTGATGTTGGCGGCATACTGCGCCGGTCCGCCGGTGAAGGTGGCGGTGCCGGCCACCAGCACGTCGGCGCCGGCCTCGATCGCCAAGCGCGCGGTCTCCGGGTTGATGCCGCCGTCGACCTCCAGGTCGATCTGCTTGCCGAGCGCGTCGATGCGGCCGCGCAGATCTCGGATCTTCGGAAGCTGGCTCTTGATGAAGCTCTGGCCGCCGAAACCGGGGTTGACCGTCATCACCAGAACGAGGTCGATGTCTTCCAGCACATGTTGGATGGCGTCGACCGGCGTGGCCGGGTTGAGCGACACGCCCGACTTCTTCCCCAGCGACTTGATCAGCTGGATGGTGCGGTGCAGGTGCGGACCGGCCTCCGGATGGACGGTGATGATGTCGGCTCCGGCCTTGGCGAAGTCGGGGACGAACAGGTCGACCGGCGAGATCATAAGATGGACGTCGAAGATCTTCGCGGTATGGGGACGCAGCGCCTTCACCACGCCCGGCCCGATGGTCAGGTTCGGCACGAAATGTCCGTCCATCACGTCGATGTGGATGTAATCGGCGCCGGCGGCGTCGACCGCACGGACCTCCTCGCCCAGCCGGGCGAAATCGGCGGAGAGAATCGAGGGGGAAATCTTCACGGCGCGCATGGGGCTTTCCTGGAGCAAGGGGGGCAGGGGGAGCTGATCCGATTCGCCGCATGTCCTATCACGGGGTCACGACGCAAGTCATGACATGATGTGACTGACCGCCATCGTGCCGCAGCGCGAACTGCGCCGTTTGCGCTTTACCGCAACCGCCGAGCGCTGTATCCGTTGGTATATAGATGAAGCATCACATCGGCAGGAGGTGGCAATGACCGGCAAACAGGCGATTCCGGGGTTCGGCGGGCTCAAGCGCGCGGCAACGATGGCTGTTCTGGGCCTTGGCCTGGCGCTGGCGGCCCCGGCGGCGATGGCGCAGGACGTGCTGGTCCTGGCCGCCGCCTCGACCAAGAACGCGGTGGAGAAACTGGCCTCGCAATTCAAGGCGAAGTCCGGCGCCACCGTGACATCCTCTTTCGCCGCGTCTTCGGCCCTGGCGAAGCAGATCGAGAACGGTGCTCCGGCCGACATCTTCATCTCGGCCGACCTCGACTGGATGGATTATCTGCAGCAGCGCAACCTCATCAAGACCGACAGCCGGGTGAACCTGCTGGGCAACGAGCTGGTGGTCGTGGTGCCGAAGGGCTCCCCGCTGAAGCCCGATCTGTCCAAGGGCGGCAAGCTGGCCGACCAGCTGGGCGACGGGCGGCTCTCCACCGGCGACCCTTCGAACGTTCCGGTCGGAAAATACGCCAAGGCCGCACTGGAGAAGCTGGACCAGTGGACGGCGGTCGAACCGAAGCTGGCGCGGGCCGACAGCGTGCGTGCCGCCCTGGTGCTGGTCAGCCGCGGCGAGGTGCCGGTGGGGATCGTCTACCGCACCGATGCCGCCGTCGATCCGGGTGTGGAGGTCGCCGCGGCCTTCCCGCCCGACAGCTATCCGCCGATCACCTATCCGGCAGCTCTGGCGGCGTCCTCCAAGACACCGGCGGCGGCGGCCTTCCTCGACTACATGAAGTCGCCCGACGGCATGGCGGTGTGGAAGGAATTCGGATTCGTCCCGGCGCCCAAAGCACCGTAAGCTTCGCGGCATGGATATCCTGACGCCGATGGAAACCACCGCGTTGCTGCTGAGCCTGCGTGTCGCGGGCGTCGCCATCGCGCTGGGATTGCCGGTCGCCGTGCTCGCCGCCTGGGTGCTTGGTCGTTATTCCTTTCCGGGCAAGACGCTGGTCGATGGGCTGGTCCATCTGCCGCTGGTCCTGCCGCCGGTGGTCACCGGCTACATTCTGCTGGTGACCATGGGGACCAAGGGAGTGGTCGGCGGCTGGCTGTACCAGACCTTCGGCATCAAGCTGATCTTCACGGCGGAAGGGGCGTCCCTGGCGGTGGCGGTGACCTCCTTCCCGCTGATGGTGCGGGCGATCCGCCTGTCGGTGGAGGCGATCGACGGCGGGCTGGAGGCGGCGGCGCGCACGCTGGGCGCCGGGCCGGTCGACCGCTTCTTCACCATCCTGCTGCCGTTGATGGCGCCCGGCCTGCTGTCCGGCGCCATCGTCGCCTTCGCCGCGGCGATGGGCGAGTTCGGGGCGGTCATCACCTTCGTCTCCAACATCCCCGGCAAGACGCAGACCCTGCCGCTGGCGATCTATGCCGCGACGCAGGAGCCGGGCGGGGATGCGGTCGCGGCCCGGCTGGCGGCGATCTCCTTCTCGGTGGCCCTGCTGGCGCTGATGCTGTCGGAATTGCTGGCGAACCGGGTTCGCCGCCTGATCGGACAGGTCTGATCATGCTGGATGTGCAAATCCGCCAGAGGCTGGGCGCCTTCGCCCTCGACATCGCCTTCGCCGCCGAAGAGCGCGGGGTGACGGCGTTGTTCGGCCGTTCCGGTTCGGGCAAGACATCGGTCATCAACGCCATCGCCGGGCTGACCCGGCCGGATGCCGGACACATCCGCGTCGGTGATGCCGTCTTCTTCGACAGCACGCGGCGCATCGACGTGCCGGTGGAAAAACGGCGCATCGGTTACGTCTTCCAGGATTCGCGCCTGTTCCCGCACATGAGCGTCCGCAGCAATCTTGAATACGGCCTGCGCCGCGTTCCGGCCGCCGACCGCCGCATCGCCTTCGATCCGGTGGTGGATCTGCTGGGGCTGGGCCATCTGCTGGACCGCCGGCCGCGCGGCCTGTCCGGCGGCGAGAAGCAACGGGTCGCCTTCGGTCGCGCGCTGCTGGCACAGCCGCGCCTGCTGCTGATGGACGAACCGATGGCCTCGCTCGATTCCGCCCGCAAGGCGGAGATCATGCCCTATATCGAGCGGCTGCGGGATGAGATGCGGATCCCCATCGTCATGGTCAGCCACGCGCTGGACGAGGTGGTGCGGCTGGCCACCACGATGGTGCTGATCGCGGAGGGCAGGGTGCGTGCGGCCGGGCCGGTCGGCACCGTCATGGGGCGGCTGGACCTGTCGGCGGCGACGGGGGCGCATGAGGCCGGCGCGGTGCTGGACCTGACGGTGGAGCGCCATATCCCGGCGGATGGGCTGTCGGTGCTCGCCTTCGACGGCGGACACCTGACCGTGCCGCAGATCGACCGCCCTCCGGGTTCGCCGGTGCGGCTGCACATCCATGCCCGCGACGTCATCGTCGCCCTGGAGCCACCGACGGGCGTCAGCCTGCGCAACGCGCTGGCAGCGAGGGTGGTGGAGGTGGCGGAGGCCGGCCCGTCATCCGCCGACCTGCGGCTGGCGGTGGGCGGGTCCTTCCTGATCGCCCGCATCACCCGTGCGGCGGTTCGCGAGCTGAGCCTGGCGCCCGGCCGCGAAGTGGTGGCGCTGGTCAAGGGCATCGCCTTCGAACCCGATAGCAGCGGTTCGGCTTCGGACCCGCGGCGGCGCGTGGTGGACGTATGAGCGTCCGTCCGGCGGCTCCTCTCCCGCAAACGGGAGAGGAGCCGTATCGCAGGGGCTACTGACCGCCCGACGGGGTGGACGATCCGCCGGTGCTGGCACCGCCGCCGGCCGAGCCGCCGGCCGTCGAGCCGCCCGGCAGGGTTTTGGTGGCGCCGCTGGTCTCGTTCATCGAATTGCCGGAGGTGCCGCCCTGTACCGGTACGCCGGTCGAGGGCGGCGGGACGGTGGTCGATCCACTGCTCGACCCGCTGCTCGTGGTCGGGCTGGACTGGTTCGCCGCATTGGAGTTCTGGGCGTTGTGGTCGTCGCAGGCCGCCAGCCCCAGAAGCAGGGCGGGCAGGGCCACGATGAGAAATTTGCTGCGCATGGAGTATCGCTCCTCAGCCATTGGGCGGCGCCTTCAGCGGGATCGACCGTGCGAATGCCCGAATGGACTCGGCACGGACCCGGCGGCACCGTGTGGGTCCAAACACGCCACCGCCGGTTTCATTCCATCCACCTTGGTACTATGCCGGGTGGCTCCCTGCACCGATGAGTGTGAACCCAGGCGCAAGGTGACGGTATGACTTACAAGAACTTTACAAGAACATACGGGCAACTTGCAGCGCGGACGTAACGAATACCCATTACTGGGTGGCGCAAAGATCACGACCCTTCTGCGACTTGCGTATTCCATCTTTTTCGTTTGACCGGCGGAAAGTCGCTGTGATTCCATACGCGGCACCATGACGATGATCGCCGATTTCACCGATACGCTCGCCCGCGCCGCCAAAAGCGCGATCCGCCAGGCCATCATGCCGGCGCTGTGCGCCTGCGTGGTCGCCTACTTCGCCTACTACGCGGTCCATGGCGACCGTGGACTGGTGGCGATGAAGCAGATCCAGGGGGAGATCGCCCAGGCCGAGGGGGTCCTCAACCAGCTCCGCACGGAGCGGGAGGATATGGAGCGGCGCGCCCAATTGCTGCGCGGCGACGGGCTGGATCGCGACATGCTGGAGGAGCGGGCACGGTTGATGCTGAACTTCTCCAGCGCACGCGACGTCATCGTCAAACTGCCCAAGCTCGCCGACCCGGAAGGGGCCGTCACGCAGAAGTAAAGGGTAAATCAGCCGATTAACCGAAACTCGGTTAATCGAAAATAGCGCTGCAAAAACAGACGTTTGCGCGGACCATTTAGCTCGTGTACTGTGCGCGCCATATTCGCTTCCGGTGCGGGATTAAGCATGCCCGCAACGCGTGGCGGCACCGGCTGTTTCAAGACCGTTGCCGCTTGAACCCTGGGGAGGAATCATGGCCGCGTCCCGACGCCGTCCGACCAAGGCGCAGACCGAAATTGCGCCCGTTCAAGCCGTCTCTTCCGAAGAGCTGCTTCATTACTACCGCGAGATGCTGCTGATCCGCCGCTTCGAAGAGAAGGCGGGACAGCTGTACGGCATGGGGCTGATCGGCGGCTTCTGCCACCTCTACATCGGCCAGGAAGCCGTCGTCGTCGGCGTGCAGGCGGCCCTTAAAGAGGGCGACAGCGTCATCACCAGCTACCGGGACCACGGCCACATGCTGGCCTGCGGCATGGACGCCAAGGGCGTGATGGCCGAGCTGACCGGCCGCATCGGAGGCTACTCCAAGGGCAAGGGCGGCTCGATGCACATGTTCAGCCAGGAGAAGAACTTCTTCGGCGGCCATGGCATCGTCGGCGGGCAGGTTCCGCTCGGCACGGGTCTGGCCTTCGCGCACAAGTACAGCAATGACGGTGGCGTTGCGGCCGTGTATTGCGGCGACGGCGCGATCAACCAGGGTCAGGTCTACGAGAGCTTCAACATGGCGGCGCTGTGGAAGCTGCCGGTGCTCTTCATCATCGAGAACAACAAGTACGCCATGGGCACTTCGCAGGAGCGCGCCTCGGCCGGCGAACTGCACCAGCGCGGCGCGGCCTACGGCATCCCCGGCTACCAGGTCAACGGCATGGACGTGCTGGACGTCAAGGCCGCGGCGGACCAGTGGGTTCCCCATATCCGCGGGGGCAACGGCCCCGTCATCCTGGAGATGAAGACCTACCGTTACCGCGGCCACTCGATGTCCGACCCGGCCAAGTACCGGACGAAGGAAGAGGTCGAGAAGATGCGGTCGGAATCCGATCCCATCGATCAACTGAAGGCGAAGATCCTGGCCGGCAATCACGCCGACGAGGACAAGCTGAAGGAGATCGATCGCACGGTGAAGGCGATCGTCACCGAATCGGCCGAGTTCGCGCAGCAGAGCCCCGAGCCCGATCCGTCGGAGCTGTGGACCGACATCCTGGTCGAATCCTGACATCAACGATAAACGGGAGCGGCGCCTTGAGGGACGGGAAACCGGACTCCCCGCGCCGCCGGAGGTTGAGGAATGCCGATCGAAGTGCTGATGCCGGCCCTGTCGCCCACGATGACCGAGGGCAAACTGGCGAAATGGCTCAAGAAGGAAGGTGACTCGGTGAAGTCCGGCGATGTCCTCGCCGAGATCGAAACCGACAAGGCGACCATGGAGGTCGAGGCGGTCGATGAAGGCCGCGTCGGCAAGATCCTGATCGCCGAAGGCACCGACAACGTCGCGGTGAACACGCCCATCGCTGTCCTGCTGGAAGAGGGCGAGGACGAGAGCGCGCTGAGCAAGGGCGGCAACGCCCCGACTGCCGCCGCTCCGGCCGTCGCCGCTCCCGCCCCGGCCCCGGCGGCGGAACCCGCTCCGGCCCCGGCGCCCACGGTGCCGGCGGCTCCGGTCGCGGCGCCCGCGTCGGACGAGGACCGGTTCATGGCCAAGACCGTCAAGAAGACGGTCCGCGAAGCGCTGCGCGACGCGATGGCCGAGGAAATGCGCCGTGACGACAAGGTCTTCGTCATGGGCGAGGAAGTCGCGCAGTACCAGGGCGCCTACAAGGTGACCCAGGGCCTGCTGCAGGAGTTCGGCGAGCGTCGCGTCATCGACACGCCGATCACCGAGATCGGCTTCGCCGGCCTAGGCGTCGGCGCCGCCTTCAAGGGCTTGAAGCCGGTCGTCGAGTTCATGACCTTCAACTTCGCCATGCAGGCGATCGACCACATCATCAACTCGGCCGCCAAGACGCTGTACATGTCCGGCGGCCAGATGAGCAACTCGATCGTCTTCCGTGGCCCCAACGGCGCCGCCGCCCGCGTCGGCGCCCAGCACTCGCAGTGCTATGCCTCCTGGTACGCCCATTGCCCGGGCCTGAAGGTCGTGTCGCCCTGGTCGGCGGCCGACGCCAAGGGCCTGCTGAAGTCCGCGATCCGCGACGCCAACCCGATCGTCTTCCTCGAGAACGAGATCCTCTACGGCCAGAGCTTCGAGGTCCCGGAGGACGAGGACTTCACCCTGCCGATCGGCAAGGCCAAGATCGAGCGCGCCGGCAAGGACGTGACGATCACCGCCTTCTCGATCATGGTCGGTCACGCCCTGGCCGCCGCCGAGATCCTGGCCAAGGAAGGCATCGACGCGGAGGTCATCAACCTGCGCACGATCCGTCCGCTGGACACCGAGACCATCGTCAACAGCGTCAAGAAGACCAACCGCCTGGTTTCCGTCGAGGAAGGCTGGCCCTTCGCCGGCATCGGCTCGGAAATGTGCGCGCTGATGATGGAGCAGGCTTTCGACTATCTCGACGCGCCGGTGGCCCGCGTGGCCGGTCTGGACGTGCCGATGCCCTACGCCGCCAACCTGGAAAAGCTGGCGCTGCCGCAGGTCGATCACATCGTCAAGGCCGCCAAGCAAGCCTGCTATCGTTGAGAGGAGGGCTGTAGATCATGACCGTTCAGATTCTGATGCCCGCCCTCTCTCCCACGATGACCGAGGGCAACCTCGCCAAGTGGCTGAAAAAGGAAGGCGACACGGTGAAGTCCGGCGACGTTCTCGCCGAGATCGAAACCGACAAGGCCACCATGGAAGTCGAAGCGGTCGATGAAGGCCGCATCGGCAAGATCCTGATCCCGGCCGGCAGCCAGGGCGTGGCGGTGAACACCCCGATCGCCATCCTGCTGGAAGAGGGCGAGGACGAGAGCGCGCTGGCCTCGGCCGGTTCCGCCCCGGCCCCGGCAGCCGCGGCTCCGGCCGCCGCCGCCGCTCCGGCTCCCACCCCGGCTCCTGCCGCTCCGGCGGCTGCCCCGGCCGCCGCCGGCGAGCGCGTGTTCGCCAGCCCGCTGGCACGCCGCATCGCCGAGCAGGCCGGCGTCGACCTGAAGACCGTCAGGGGCACCGGTCCGCACGGCCGCATCGTCAAGGCCGACGTGGAGGCCGCCAAGGCTGCCGGTCCGGCCAAGGCCGCCGCCGCTCCTGCGACGGCCCCGGCTTCCGCCGCCGCCGCTCCGGCAGCCTCCCCGGCCCCGGCGCCGAAAGCCGAAGGCGTCGATGCCAAGGCGCTCGCCGACAAGCTGGGCATGGCCTACACCGCCGTGCCGAACAGCGGCATGCGCAAGACCATCGCCAAGCGGCTGGGCGAGGTGAAGCGCACCGTTCCCGACTATTACCTGACGGTGGATGTCGAGATCGACGCGCTGATGAAGATCCGCGCCGATCTGAACGGCCGGTCCGACGCCTACAAGCTGTCGGTCAACGACTTCATCATCCGGGCGGTCGCCCTGGCGCTGAAGAAGGTGCCGGCTCTGAACGCCGCCTGGACCGACGAGGCGATGCTGCAGTACAGCCACGCCGACGTGTCGGTCGCCGTCGCCACCCCGACCGGGCTGATCACCCCGATCGTCAAGAAGGCGGAGACCAAGGGTCTCGCCGACATCTCCAACGAGATGAAGGCGCTGGCCAAGAAGGCGCGCGACAACGCGCTGAAGCCGGAAGAGTATCAGGGCGGCACCATCTCCATCTCCAACCTCGGCATGATGGGGATCAAGCAGTTCGCGGCGATCATCAACCCGCCGCAGGCCTGCATCCTGGCGGTCGGGGCCAGCGAGCAGCGTCCGGTGGTGAAGGACGGCGCGTTGGGCATCGCCACGGTGATGAGCCTGACCGGCACCTTCGATCACCGCGTGGCCGATGGCGCCGTCGGTGCGGAATTCCTTGGGGCGGTGAAGAAGCTGCTCGAGGATCCGCTCTCGATGCTGCTCTGACGGTTTGAAGGACCGGTTCCATGTCGAAAAGCCTTGCCCCGCTCCGCGCCGAGATCGACGCCATCGACGACGAGATCGTCGCGCTGCTGGGCAAGCGGCTGTCCGTCGTCCACCGCGTCGCCGCGGTGAAGATGGCGGAGAATCTGCCGGCCGTCCTGCCTGACCGCGTCGACGCGGTCAAGCGGCGGGCGGCGGAGGCGGGCCTCGCTTACGGCCTGGATCCGGACTTCATGGCCACCCTGTACCAGACGATCATCGACGAGGCGTGCCGGGTCGAGGAAGGCATCTTTGCCGCCGGCCGCGAGGATACGCCTCGCTCCTGAATGGGGAGAACACCCTTGGCCGACATGAATTACGACGTCATCGTCATCGGCGGCGGGCCGGGCGGTTACGTGGCGGCGATCCGCGCCGCGCAGTTGGGCCTGCACACCGCGGTCATCGAACGTGAAAACCTGGGCGGCATCTGCCTGAACTGGGGCTGCATCCCGACCAAGGCGCTGCTGCGCTCGGCCGAGGTGCTGCATCTGGCGAAGCATGCCTCGGACTATGGTCTGGTCATCCAGAACCCGTCCTTCGATCTGGACAAGGTCGTCGCCCGCTCGCGCAAGGTCGCCGGCCAGTTGAACGCCGGCGTCAAGCACCTGCTGAAGAAGAACAAGGTCGCGGTGATCGAAGGGTCCGCGAAGCTGGCCGGCAAGGGCCAGGTGGCGGTCACCAAGGGCAACGCCCCGGTCGGCACCTTCGGCGCCAAGCACATCATCATCGCCACCGGCGCGCGTGCCCGCACGCTGCCGGGCCTGGAGGATGACGGCAAGCTGGTCTGGACCTATCGCAAGGCGATGACGCCGGACAGCATGCCGAAGTCGCTGCTGGTTATCGGCTCCGGCGCCATCGGCATCGAGTTCGCCAGCTTCTACAACGCGCTGGGCGCCAAGGTCACCGTGGTCGAGGTGATGGACCGTATCCTTCCGGTGGAGGATGAGGAAATCTCGGGCCTGGCCCGGAAAGCCTTCGAGAAGCAGGGCATGCGCATCATCACCGGTGCCAAGGCCGGCAACCTGCGCAAGGCCGCCGACAGCGTCACCGTGGCCGTCGAGGCCGGTGGCAAGACCGAGGACATCACGGTCGACCGCGTCATCGTCGCCGTCGGCATCAGCCCGAACACCGAAGGGCTGGGGCTGGAGAACACCAAGGTCAAGACCGACCGCGGCCACATCCAGACCAACGGCATGTGCGAGACCGACGAGCCGGGCGTGTACGCCATCGGCGACGTGACCGGCGCCCCCTGGCTCGCCCACAAGGCCAGCCATGAAGGCGTGATCGTCGCCGAACATATCGCCGGCAAGCACCCGCATGCGCTGAACGTCCGCAACATCCCGGGCTGCACCTACTCGCACCCGCAGGTCGCGTCGGTCGGCCTGACGGAGAAGAAGGCGAAGGAAGCCGGTTACGAGGTCAAGGTCGGCCGCTTCCCCTTCGTCGGCAACGGCAAGGCCATCGCGCTCGGCGAGCCGGAAGGCCTGATCAAGACCATCTTCGACGCCAAGACCGGCGAGATGCTGGGTGCCCACATGATCGGCGCGGAAGTGACCGAGCTGATCCAGGGCTACGGCATCGCCAAGACGTCGGAGCTGACCGAGGCGGAACTGATGCACACGGTGTTCCCGCACCCGACTTTGTCGGAAATGATGCATGAGTCGGTCCTTGATGCCTATGGCCGGGCGATCCACTTTTAACTAGGATTTTCCGAAGTGACGTTTTCCCAAACCGGACGGAGCGATGGACCGCAGCAGCGCCGCCTATGACGAGGATTTCTACGCCTGGACCCAAGCCCAGGCGCAGGAGCTTCGCCGTGCCGGCGCCGAGCGGAACAACGCCCCGGTCGACTGGGAGAACGTCGCCGAGGAGATCGAGAGCATGGGCCGCAGCCAGAAGTCCGAGATCGACAGCCGGCTGACCGCGCTGTTCGTGCATATGCTGAAATGGTTGTTCTGTCCTGACCTGCGCGAACGATGCGAGCGTGGATGGCGCCTGACCGTCCGGGAGCAGCGGGAAAAGCTGATCGACGAGATCGCTGCGAGCCCCAGCCTGCGACCGTTCTGCGAATCCATCTGCGACAAGGTTTACCGCCGCGCCCGCCTGCGTGCCGCCGTCGAGGCGGATACCCCTGACGGTCATTTCCCGGTCGAGCCGCCTTTCACGCTTGACCAGGCGCTCGATCCGGCCTATCCGGCCGAGTTGTTTCCGCCGGAATGGCGGGTTTGACCATCCTCATCGCACCTATTTGTCGGGGCCGGGGCGTCGCGTCGGCCATCGGGAGCTTTAGACCATGACCCTCGTCGACCAGACCGAGAAGCTGCGCCACCCCGAGAAGGCCCACAAGCCCGACAACCCCATCCAGCGCAAACCGGCCTGGATCCGGGTCAAGGCGCCGATGAGCCAGGAATACAACGAGACCCGCCAGCTGATGCGCGGGCTGAAGCTGAACACGGTTTGCGAAGAGGCCGCCTGCCCCAACATCGGGGAGTGCTGGAAGCAGAAGCACGCCACCTTCATGATTCTGGGCTCCATCTGCACGCGTGGCTGCGCCTTCTGCAACGTGGAGACCGGACGCCCGGACCTGCTCGACCCGCATGAGCCGGAGAAAGTCGCGGAGGCCGTCGGTCAGCTGAAGCTTTCCCACGTGGTCATCACCTCGGTCGATCGCGACGATCTGGCCGACGGCGGCGCCGAGCATTTCGCCCGCACCATCCGCGCCATCCGTGCCGCATCGCCGACGACCACCATCGAGATCCTGACCCCCGACTTCCAGAAGAAGAAGGGTGCGGTCGAGGTGGTGGTGGAGGCCAAGCCCGACGTCTTCAACCACAATCTGGAGACTGCGCCGCGCCTCTATCCGACCATCCGTCCCGGCGCGCGCTACTTCGCCTCGCTGCAACTGCTGGCGCGGGTGAAGGAGCTGGATCCGACGATCTTCACCAAGTCCGGCCTGATGGTCGGTCTGGGCGAGACGAAGGAGGAGATCGGGCAGGTGATGGACGATCTGCGCTCCGCCGATGTGGACTTTCTGACGATTGGGCAGTATCTCCAGCCCACGCCCAAGCATGCGGCGGTGGATCGCTTCGTGACTCCCGAGGAGTTCGACGGTTATTCCACCGTTGGCCGCGGCAAGGGCTTCCTGCTGGTGGCCTCGTCGCCGCTGACGCGCTCGTCCTATCATGCGGGCGCCGATTTCGAGAAGCTGCGCGAAGCCCGGCTGCGCAAGCTGGGGGTTGCGGCCGCCTGATGCAGGCGGTTCAATAAGAAAGGACACGGTACGGGCATGCCGACGCACGCGGAGAAGAAGGTACTTCCCTACACACCCCGGCAAATGTACGACTTGGTCGCCGATGTGGAGAAGTACCCGGAGTTTCTGCCCTGGTGCCTGGCGGCCCGCATCCGCAAGCGCGAAGACAACGTGATGTTCGCGGATTTGATCATCGGTTTCAAGATGGTCCGCGAACGTTTCACCTCGCGGGTGGAGCTGCACGAGCCCGACTGCCGGATCAACGTGCAGTACACGGATGGGCCGTTCCAGTACCTCAACAATCACTGGATCTTCAGCGAGCACAGCGGCGGCTGCTGCGTCGATTTCTTCGTCGATTTCGAGTTCCGCTCGAAGATGCTTCAGAAGATCATGGGCCTGCTTTTCAACGAGGCGGTCCGCCGCATGGTGCAGGCCTTCGAGACCCGGGCGGCCCAGCTTTATGGGCCGGGCCGGGCGACACAGCCGGCCTGACGCCAGGCAGCGACTGGTCGTAGCGTGCTGTCGGTCAGGTCTTGTCCGACCACAGTTCCCCGCCGCTGGCCCAGTCGCTCTTCTTCACGTCCTGGAAAATGATGTCCACTGCGGAGGGGGAGCAACCGAGGACCTTGACGGTCGCTTCGGTGAGAGCCTTGGCATAGTCGCGCTTCTGCTCGACGGTACGACCTTCGAACAGCTGGATATTGATGGTCGGCATCGCGTTTCCCTTATCTGTGAAGAGTTTGTCGGAGGTTTCTCAGCGCAGGCTCCCGGTGGGGCGGGCCAGGCGCAGCCGCTCCAGCGCCGCCTGCACGGTGGCCATCCGCACGGCGTCGCGATCGCCGGGGAAGGTGTATTCCTTGGCCTTGGCGGCCCCGCCGCGCACCGCCGTGGCGACGTAGACGCGGCCCACCGGCTTGGTCTCCGTAGCCCCGCCGGGGCCGGCGATCCCCGTCACCGCCACGGTCACATCGGCTCGTGACTTCGCCAGCGCACCCGCCGCCATGGCAACCGCAACCTCCGGGCTGACGGCGCCGTGGGCATGCAGCAGGCTGGCCGGAACGCCGAGCAACTCGGTCTTGGCGACGTTGGTGTAGGTGACGAAGCCGCGGTCGACCACCTTGGACGAGCCGGCGATGTCGGTGAGCGCTCCGGCGATCAGCCCGCCGGTGCAGGACTCGGCGGTCGCCAGCATGAAGCCGGCGAGACCATATTCGGCAAGCACCTGGGCGGCGAGGTCGCGGATGGTCTCGGGAAACATGACGGCCTCTCCCGGTTCGGTATCGTTGGTCGGTATGTTAGCCGGGAAGGCGGATGGTCGCCACCGCCTGTGCGGCGATCCCCTCCCGCCGGCCGGTGAAGCCAAGCTGTTCGGTGGTCGTCGCCTTGACGCTGACCCGCCCGGCGTCGATGCCCAGGATTTGCGCGATGCGCTCCGTCATGGCTGCACGGTGGGGACCGACCTTGGGCCGCTCGCAGATGATGGTCACGTCGGCATGGGCGATGACGCCCCCACGTTCCGCCACGAGATCGGCGGCGTGGCGCAGGAACTTGGCGCTGTCGGCACCGCGCCAACGCGGATCGGTCGGCGGGAAGTGGCTGCCGATATCGCCGGCGGCGAGCGCGCCCAGGATCGCATCGGTCAGGGCATGCAGACCGACATCCGCATCGGAATGTCCCTCCAGCCCATGGCTGTGCGGAACCTGCAGGCCGCAGAGTGTCACGAAATCGCCGTCGGTGAAGCGATGGACGTCGAAGCCGCTGCCGGTCCTCACGTCCCACAGGCTGCTCATGATCACGCGGGTGGCCCGGGCCAGGTCGTCTGGGGTGGTCACCTTGAAATTATCCTCCTTTGAGGGCACCAACGCCACGGCCAGCCCGGCACGCTCAGCCACTGCGGCATCGTCGGTCAGCGACAGGCCGGCGGCCGCACGGTGCGCATCCAGGATCGCGGGGAAACGGAAGCCCTGCGGAGTCTGCGCCCGCCAGAGCCCATCGCGATCCACCGTGCCAGCGATGGCGGTGCCGCCGCCGCGCTTGAGCGTGTCGGCAACCTGTACCGCTGCGATGGCGCCCGGTGCCTGATCCAGCGCGGCGATCACCGCGCCGATGGTGGCCCCGTCGATCAGCGGGCGGGCGGCGTCGTGGATCAGGACGAGATCCGGCGCGGCGCCGGTGGCCAGAGCCTCCAGTCCGTTGCGCACCGAATCCTGCCGGCTGGCGCCTCCGGCCACCGGATCGGGCAGGCCGAGTCCGGTGACGGCAGCGTCATAGGCCTCGCGCCAGGTCGGATCGATGACCACGCGCACGCCGGTGACCTGGGGATGGCCGAGGAAGGCCTCGACCGTCCGGCGCAGCACCGGCTTGCCGGCGAGGTCGAGATATTGCTTCGGCCGTTCGGCTCCGAACCGCTGGCCGGATCCGCCGGCGACGATCAGGGCCACGCAGGTGGGCGCGATGCGGGTGGGCATGAGGCAAACCGTAAGATATGATAGCCACTTGACGGAAACGTCGCGGAGCCTAGCCTGTCGCCGTGGTTCCGCCAAGTGCCGAGCCTTGCCGCCCGCGTCACCGGACAGTTTCCGGCACGGGGCGGGTGGCATGACATGGCAGCATGATGGCGGAAAGACGGGAGTGCATTCGGGTCCATGTCGCAGAACATTCTCTTGAGCCTGACCGCACTGGTGGCTCTGCTGCCTGCCGCCTTCTATCCCTACCGGCGCATGGCGGGGCAGGGGGTGGAGGGGCGCGGCTGGTCCTTCTGGGGCGCCTTGCTGCTGGCGGCGGCCGGGCCGGGCATGTGGGCGATCCTGCAGGTCGCCGGCCAGTGGCAGACCGGATTTTCCACCGCGCTGTGGGTGACGACCGCCGCCTGCATGGCCCTGTTCATCGGGCTCAGCCTGCTGCACGACACCGCCTGGAGGCTGGCGCCGCTGCTGCTGCCCTATCTGCTGGTCGTCTGCCTGCTGGCGACGCTGACGGAGGACGCGCCGGCCCCCATCCTGCGCGGGAACGCACCCGGCGTTTGGATCGACCTGCACATCGCGGTGTCGGTCTTCACCTATGCCCTGCTGACGCTCAGCGCCGTTTCCTCGTTTGCGGCGGTGATCCAGACCCGTGCGCTGAAGAGCAAGCGCCCAACTCCCCTCAGCCGTTTCCTTCCGCCGGTGGCGGAGAGCGAGCGGCTGCAACTGCGCCTGCTGATCGCGTCGGAGGTGGTGCTGGGTGCCGGCCTCGCCACCGGGATGGCGGTGCTGTATTTCGAGCAGGGGCTGCTGTTCCGCACCGACCATAAGAGCCTGCTGTCGCTGGCGACCTTCATCGTGATCGGGGTCCTGTTGCTGGCCGAGTACCGGACCGGCGTGCGCGGGAAGACGGCCGCGCGGACCATGCTGATCGTCTATCTGCTGGCGACGCTTGCCTATCCCGGCGTCAAGTTCGTGTCGAACGTGCTGATCGGGCAATGGACCTGGAGCTGAGCGTGCGCTCGCCGCAAGCCGGTGGAAGATCACGGCTTTCCGGCCGGGCTCGTTCGCGGCGGCAGTCCTTCGCGCTTGCACACGGCTGTTGCGGCGTGATAACTTGCCCAAATTGACGGCACTTTGTTGATTTGCCCATCAATCGGGCAGGTGAGAATGACCATACAAATCGGACCCATCACGCTCGCCGGACCGGTGATCCTGGCGCCCATGTCGGGTGTCTCCGACTTGCCGTTCCGCCGTCTGGTGAAGCGCGCGGGCTGCGGTCTCGTCGTGTCCGAGATGATCGCCAGCCAGGCGATGATCCGCGAGAACCGCCAGACCCTGCGCATGGTGGAGACCGAGCCGGAGGAGTTCCCGATGGCGGTCCAGCTCGCCGGCTGCGAGCCCGAGGTGATGGCCGAGGCTGCGAAGCTGAACGAAGACCGCGGCGCCGCCGTCGTCGACATCAATTTCGGCTGCCCGGTCAAGAAGGTGGTCAACGGCCATGCCGGCTCCTCCCTGATGCGGGACGAGGCACTGGCGGGCCGCATCCTGGAGGCGGTGGTGAAGGCCGTCGGCATCCCGGTGACGCTGAAGATGCGTCTGGGCTGGGACGAGACCAACCGCAACGCTCCCAACCTTGCCCGCATCGCCGAACAGTGCGGGATCAAAATGGTGACGGTCCATGGCCGCACCCGCATGCAGTTCTACACCGGCACCGCCGATTGGACCTATGTCCGCCATGTCAAGGAGGCGGTGTCGATCCCGTTGGTGGTCAACGGCGACATCACGGGCTTCGAGGCGGTGGATCGCGCGCTTGCGGAGTCCGGTGCCGACGGCGTGATGATCGGGCGCGGCAGCTACGGCAGGCCCTGGTTTCCGTCGCAGGTCATGCATTACCTGCGAACGGGCGAAAAGCTGCCCGACCCGCCGCTGCACGAGCAGATGGACACGCTCCTGGAGCATTTCGACAGCATGCTGAGCCATTACGGCCGCGACGGCGGCATCAAGGTCGCCCGCAAGCATCTCTCCTGGTACTCGACCGGCCTGCGCGGTTCGAACGAGTTTCGTCAGGAGATCAACCAGCTGGGCGATCCCGATGCGGTGCGCGACCGCATCCGTGCCTTCTACGAACCGGCAATCGAAAGGATGGCCGCCTGATGGACCCCGTTCCGATGACCGCACCGGGCCAGCGTGGCCGCAACCGATCGGCTGCCGTGCGAGCCCCCCGGCTCGACTCCCTGGTGGTCCTGAACAGCCTGCCCGATCCGGTGCTGGTGGTCGACGGCAACGGCGATATCCGTTTCGTCAACCTCGAAGGGCAGGAATTCTTCGACCTGTCCGCCAACGCCATGGAAGGCATGCCGCTGCCCGACCTGCTGCCGTCCGACAGCCCGGTCATGGGACTGATCGCGCAGGTGCGCCGCGGCAGCCGCCGGGTGTCGCAGGACGGCGTGATCATCGACACCCCGCGCATCGGCCCGCACCATGTCACGGTGCAGGTGGCGACCATGGGCGACCCGCCCGACCATGTGGTGCTGACCATTCACGAACGGTCGCTCGCCCGCAAGATCGACCACTCGCTGACCCACCGGCACGCCGCACGGTCCGTCACCGCCATGGCGGCGATGCTGGCGCATGAGGTGAAGAATCCGCTGTCGGGCATCCGCGGCGCGGCCCAGCTGCTGGAGGAGAACGCCAGCGACCAGGATCGCGTGCTGACCCGCCTGATCTGCGACGAGGCCGACCGCATCGTCGCGCTGGTCAACCGGATGGAGGTGTTTTCCGACGAACGGCCGCTGGAGCGCGCCGCGGTGAACATCCATACGGTGCTGGAGCATGTGCGCAAGGTCGCGCAGAGTGGTTTTGCCCGAAAAATACGCTTTGTCGAGCGTTATGACCCGTCGCTGCCTCCTGTTTACGGCAATCGCGATCAACTTGTGCAGGTTTTCCTGAATTTGATCAAAAATGCGGCAGAGGCTGCTCCGGAATCGGGCGGTGAGATCACCTTGACCACGTCCTACCAGCATGGTGTGCGCATGGCGCTGCCGGGTGGGGATGTGCGCCGGCATCTGCCGCTGCTGGTGGCGGTGCAGGATAATGGCGACGGCATTCCGGAAGACCTGCAGTCCAACCTGTTCGATCCCTTCGTGACCAGCAAAGTGAACGGGACTGGCCTTGGACTTGCATTGGTGGCGAAACTCATAGGCGACCATGGCGGGACCATCGAGTTCGACAGCCAGCCTCGCCGGACCGTCTTCAAGGTGTCGCTGCCGATGTACGATGATTCGAAATACGATGACCCGAAACTTACCGGGGAGTCGAAGATTTCTGACGCTGGCTTGCAGTCCAAGGGCGGCCGGGGGACTCGTTGATGAGCGCGGCGACCATTCTGATCGCGGATGACGATCGCGCCATCCGCACCGTGCTGACGCAAGCGCTCGCCCGCCTGGGGCACGAGGTGCGCACCACCGGCAATGCCGCCACGCTGTGGCGCTGGGTGGCGGACGGGCAGGGGGATCTGGTCATCACCGACGTGGTGATGCCGGACGAAAACGGCCTGGACCTGATCCCGCGCATCAAGAAGCTGCGGCCGGAACTGCGCGTCATCGTGATGAGCGCGCAAAACACCCTGATCACCGCGGTGAAAGCGGCGGAGCGCGGCGCTTTCGAATACCTGCCCAAGCCGTTCGATCTGAAGGAACTGGTGTCGGTCGTCGAGCGGGCGCTGAACACCAACAATCCACCGGCCGCCATGCCGGGCGGCGACGTGGAGGGCGAGGAGCAGCTTCCCCTGATCGGTCGCTCGCCCGCCATGCAGGAAATCTACCGGGTGCTGGCCCGCCTGATGGGCACCGACCTGACGGTGATGATCACCGGCGAGTCCGGTACCGGCAAGGAACTGGTCGCCCGCGCCCTTCACGATTACGGCAAGCGGCGCAACGGCGCCTTCGTCGCCATCAACATGGCGGCCATCCCGCGCGAACTGATCGAATCCGAGCTGTTCGGCCATGAGAAGGGCGCCTTCACCGGCGCCACCAACCGGTCGACCGGACGGTTCGAGCAGGCGCAGGGCGGCACCCTGTTCCTGGACGAGATCGGCGACATGCCGCTGGACGCCCAGACCCGCCTGCTGCGCGTGCTCCAGGAAGGCGAATACACCACGGTCGGCGGGCGTACGGCGATCAAGACCGACGTGCGCATCATCGCGGCGACCCACCGCGACCTGCGCACCCTGATCCGCCAGGGCCTGTTCCGCGAGGATCTGTTCTACCGCCTGTGCGTGGTGCCGATCCGCCTGCCGCCGCTGCGGGAGCGGACGGAGGACATTCCCCTGCTGGTCCGCCATTTCCTGAACATCGGCATCAACCAGGGGCTTCCGGCCAAGAGCATCGACCAGGCGGCGATGGACCGGCTGAAGCGCTACCGGTGGCCCGGCAATGTCCGCGAGCTGGAGAATCTGGTTCGCCGACTGGCTGCGCTCTATTCCCAGGAGGTGATCGGGCTGGATGTGGTGGAGGCGGAGCTTGCCGACGCCACCCCCGCCGCCCAGCCGGTGGAAGAACCGCAGAGCGAAGGTCTGTCTTCGGCGGTCGAACGCCACTTGAAGGACTATTTCGCCGCCCACAAGGATGGCATGCCGTCCAACGGCCTCTACGACCGGGTGCTGCGCGAGATCGAACGGCCTTTGATCTCGCTCAGCCTGTCTGCGACCCGTGGTAACCAGATCAAGGCTGCACAGCTGCTCGGTCTGAACCGCAACACGCTGCGCAAGAAGATCCGGGACCTGGACATTCAGGTTATGCGCGGCATCAAATAGTCCGCTTCCGACCGTCAGTGCCATTCACGCCTATCTCCGCAACCGATCCGTGTCAAAATTGCGACACGGCTTCGGGGCGGACGGCGGTGAATTCGCGGCTATCCGCCGGGTAATGCTGCCGCAGCCGGCTGATATAGCCGGTGCTGTCCGAAAGACAGATCCATTGCGGCTTGGCAGCGCCGCAACAGAGGTGTATCTTTCCGGCAACAGATCAGCGCCGGACCATGTCATCGAACTCCGACACCGCAGCATCCGGCCAACGGCCGGTTTGGCAGAAGATTCTCCAATGGTCCAGGCGGGTCGGCCTGGGCAAGCGGATGGCCTTCGCCCTGTCGCTGGCGGCACTGGCCGCCGGTTTCGCCACCTATGCGGCGATGACGGAAAGCGCGCCGTTCGGGCAGGCCAATCCCCGGACCGTCACGCTTCTGCTGACGCTCGACCTCGCGATCCTGCTGATGCTGGGCGTGCTGATCGCCCGGCGCATCGTCGCCATCCTGATCGGGCGGCGGCGCGGACTGGCGGGGTCGCGGCTGCACACCCGCCTCGTTCTGGTGTTCGGTGTGCTGGCGGTGGCGCCGGCCATCGTCATGACCGTGTTTTCCACCCTGTTCTTCTATGTCGGGGTGCAGAGCTGGTTCAGCGACCGCGTGCGCACTGCGGTGAACGAGTCCCTTGTGGTCGCCAGCGCCTATCTGCATGAGCATCAGCAGAACATCCGCGCCGACGCCCTGGCGATGGCCAATGACCTGTCGCAGGAGGCGCGCTTCTCCAGCGACCCCCAGCGTTTCGAACAGGTCGTGGCCACCCAGGCGATGCTGCGCGCCCTGTCGGAAGCCATCGTCTTCAACGGCACCACCGGGGCCATCGTCGCCCGTGCCGGCTATACCTTCACCCTGGAATTCGAGCCGATCCCGGAGGACAAGATCCAGCAGGCCCGCAACGGCGAGGTCGCGCTGATCGTCAAGGAATCCGATGACCGTGTCCGCGCCCTGGTCAGCTTGGACCGGGTGTCGGACACCTTCCTCTATGTCGGCCGCATGGTGGAGCCGCGGGTCCTGCAGCACATGGCCTCCGCGGAAGGCGCGGTCAAGGAATACACCGCGCTGGAGAACCAGCGCGGCAGCCTGCAGGTCACCTTCACGCTGATCTTCCTGGTCGTGGCGATGCTGCTGCTGCTGGCGGCGGTGTGGGCCGGCCTGAACTTCGCCACGCGTCTGGTCCGCCCGATCAGTGCGCTGATCGGCGCCGCCGAACGGGTCCGTGCCGGCGACCTGACCGTCCGCGTGTCGGAACCGCCGGGCGAGGACGAGTTCGTCCTGCTGTCGCGCGCCTTCAACCGGATGACCACCGAGATCGAGGGACAGCGCCGCGAGTTGCTGTCGACCAACCGGCTGCTGGACGAGCGCCGGCGCTTCACCGAGACGGTGCTGTCCGGCGTGTCGGCCGGCGTGCTGGGCGTGGACGCCGACGGCGCCATCAACCTGCCGAACCTGTCCGCCGCCCGCCTGTTGGGCGAGGAGGATCCGGAGCGGCTGATCGGCATGCCGCTGGTGGAACTGCTGCCGGACATCCACGACCTGTTGGAGAACGCGCCGAAGAAGCCGGGCCGCGTCGTGCAGGACCAGATCCAGATCCGGCGCCCCGGCAAGCCGACGCTGACCCTGTTGGTCCGCATCGCAGCCGAGGTTCGGGGCGGCGACGTGCGTGGCTACGTCGTCACCTTCGACGACATCACCGAGCTGGTGTCGGCGCAGCGCAAGGCGGCCTGGGCCGACGTGGCGCGCCGCATCGCGCATGAGATCAAGAACCCGTTGACCCCTATCCAGCTTTCGGCCGAACGGCTGCGCCGCAAATACCTGAAGGAGATCTCCAGCGATACGGAGGTCTTCACCATGTGCACCGACACCATCGTCCGGCAGGTCGACGACATCCGCCGCATGGTGGACGAGTTCTCCGCCTTCGCGCGGATGCCGCAGCCGGTGATGAAGCCGGTCAACATCAACGATCTGGTCCGCCAGGCGGTGTTCCTGCAATCCAGTGCCCACAGCGGCAAAATTCGTTTCGACACCCGGCTGCCGTCGGGACCGCTGACGGTCGCCTGCGACAGCCGGCAGATCTCCCAGGCGCTGACCAACCTGTTGCAGAACGCCGCGGACGCCATCGAAGGACGCAGTCCGCCCGCCGACGGAGCGGATCTGCCGCCCGGCGAGGTGGCGATCGCCGTGCAGGACGACGGCGAGATGGTCGTCGTGACCGTCGAGGACAACGGCAAGGGCCTGCCCGGCGGCGAACAGCGCGACCGGCTGACCGAACCCTATGTGACGACGCGGGCCAAGGGCACCGGGCTGGGGCTCGCCATCGTCAAGAAGATCATGGAGGACCATGGCGGCGTGCTGACCCTGGAGGACCGCGAGGGCGGGGCCGGGGCGCGCGTGACCTTGGTGATTCCACACCCGGTTGCGGCCGCGAACGACGCGGGCGGCCGTGACGACAGGCCGGCGGAGACCGGCGGAGAGATGAGGCACGAAGCCCATGGCGCATGACATTCTGATCGTCGACGACGAAGCCGATATCCGGATGCTGATAGCCGGCATCCTGAACGACGAAGGCATGAAGACCCGCGAGGCCGCCGACGCCGATCAGGCCTTCGCCCAGGTGGCGGCGCGCCGGCCGAGCCTCGTCGTGCTCGACATCTGGCTGCAGGGCAGCAGGCTGGACGGCCTGCAGATCCTGGAACAGCTGATGCGGGACCACGGGAATCTGCCGGTCATCATGATCTCCGGCCACGGCAACATCGAAACCGCGGTGCAGGCGATCAAGGTCGGCGCCTACGACTTCATCGAGAAGCCGTTCAAGGCCGACCGTCTGCTGCTGATGGTGGATCGCGCCATCGAGGCGGCGCGGCTGAAGCGCGAGAACCAGGAACTCAAGCTGCGTGCCGGCGGCGATGCCGAACTGATCGGCCGGTCGTCTGCGGTCAATCAGGTGCGCCAATCGATCGACAAGGTGGCGCCCACCGGCAGCCGCGTGCTGATCTCCGGCCCGCCCGGCGCCGGCAAGGAAGTGGTGGCCCGGCTGATCCATGCCCGGTCCCGTCGGGCCAGTGGTCCCTTCGTCGGGCTGAACTGCGCCACCATGCGGCCGGAACGGCTGGAGATGGAGCTGTTCGGCACCGAGGCCGGCGTCGACGGTCCCGGCCGCAAGATCGGCACCTTCGAACAGGCCCATGGCGGCACGCTGCTGCTCGACGAGGTCGCCGACATGCCGCTGGAAACCCAGGGCAAGATCGTCCGCGCCCTTCAGGAACAGGTGTTCGAGCGCGTCGGCGGCGGCCAGCGGGTCGAGGTGGACGTCCGCGTCATCGCCACCTCCAACCGCGATCTCCAAGCGGAGATCGAACAGGGCCGCTTCCGCCAGGATCTGTTCTACCGCCTGTCGGTGGTGCCGATCCGCGTGCCGTCGCTGGCCGAACGGCGCGAGGACATCCCCGTCCTGGCCCGCCATTTCATGCAGCGGTCCGCCGAGGCGTCGGGCCTGCCGGTCCGCGAGTTCGGCGAGGACGCCATGGCCGCATTGCAGGCCTATGATTGGCCGGGCAACGTGCGCCAACTGCGCAACGTGGTGGACTGGCTGCTGATCATGGCCCATGGCGATCCCAAAGAGCCGATCCGCGCCGACACCCTGCCGCCGGAGATCGGTGCCATCACCCCGACCGTGCTGAAATGGGACAAGGGCGGCGAGATCATGGGGCTCCCCTTACGCGAAGCGCGCGAGGTGTTCGAACGCGAGTATCTGCTGGCCCAGGTCACCCGCTTCGGCGGCAACATCTCCCGCACCGCGTCCTTCGTCGGCATGGAGCGTTCGGCCCTTCACCGCAAGCTGAAGTCGCTGGGCGTCCACGGCAGCGAGAAGGGGAAGATGTTCATCGAGTGATCGGTGCAATCGCTCGACCGCTATCACTTCTCAGTCCGTCCGTCATTCCCGCGAAGGCGGGAATCCAGCGTCTGCACGGAAGTGGCTGTGGGGCAGCCTGGATCCCCGCCTTCGCGGGGATGACCTCAGCGTGAGGAAGGCGGCTTCGCGCCGATCATGTTCACGCCTGCCGGAGTATCTCCTTGTCCGCCCCCATCACCCTGCCGCGCGCCGTCATCTATGACTGGGACAACACCCTGGTCAGCAACTGGGATACCGTGCGCGAGGCGTTGAACCATGCTCTGGTGTCCTTCGGCCTCGATCCCTGGAGTGCCGAGGAAGCGCGCGAGCGGATCAAGGCCTCGCTGCGCGACAGCTTCCCGCGCATCTTCGGCGAGCGTTGGACCGAGGCGCGCGATCTGTTCTATGCCTATTTCGCCGCCCATCATCTGGACGGGCTGAAGCCGCTGCCCGGCGCCGAGACCCTTCTGCGCCATCTTCACGAGCGCGGCGTCTATCAGGCCGTCGTCTCCAACAAGAACGGCAAGTTCCTGCGGGCGGAAGCCGACGCGCTGGGCTGGACCCGTTATTTCGGCAAGCTGGTCGGCGCCCAGGATGCCGAATTCGACAAGCCGCACATCGCCCCGGTGCGGATGGCGCTGGAACCGGCGGGGATGGCGCCGGGCGCCGCGTCGGGGAACGACATCTGGTTTCTCGGCGATGCCGACATCGACATGGAATGCGCCCATGGCGCCGGGCTCATTCCGGTGCTAATAGGGCTGGGCGAGGGAAGCGGCTTCGAACGCTTTCCCCCTGCCCATCGCCACACCGACTGTACGGCGCTGCACGGCGTCCTGTATGGCTTGGTGGACGGCAATGGTGATACCATATCCCTGCAAACGGCTGTCGAGACGGTACCTGCGCGCACCATACCTGCACCGTGAAACGGGGAGCGGACCGCCTGAAGAAAAGGGGTCCCAAGAACATTGAAGAAGGGGGCATGAAAAATGTCTGAAAAAAGCCAGAACGTGCAGGACGTGTTTCTCAATCACGTCCGCAAGAACAAGACTCCCGTAACCGTCTTTCTCGTGAACGGCGTGAAACTCCAGGGCATCATTACTTGGTTCGACAACTTCTCGGTACTTCTGCGGCGCGACGCGCATTCTCAGCTCGTCTACAAGCACGCGATCTCGACGGTCATGCCGGCCCATCCCATTCAACTTTTCGAGCCGCCCAAGGAAGGTGAAAGCGTCTGATCCCTTGACCAATGGTAACGGCGCGGCCCCTGAAGGCGCCGCGCGGGCCATCGTGGTCCACCCCGTCCTCCGCAGCGAGGCGGACGGGGACATGCGCCCTCCCGAATCCCGGCTCGATGAGGCGGTCGGTTTGGCCCAGGCGATTCAGCTGGACGTCGTCCATGCCGAATGCGCCAAGGTGAACCGTCCGCAGCCATCGACCCTGCTTGGGTCCGGCACGGTGGAGACTCTAGCGCAGCTGGTGGAGGAGAACGAGGCGACCCTCGTCATCCTCGACCACGCCCTGTCGCCGGTCCAGCAGCGCAACCTGGAACGGTCGCTGAAGGCGAAGGTCATCGACCGCACCGGCCTGATCCTGGAGATCTTCGGCGCCCGCGCCCGGACCCGGGAAGGCATGCTGCAGGTCGAGCTGGCTTCCCTGACCTACCAGAAATCCCGTCTGGTTCGGTCCTGGACCCACCTGGAACGCCAGCGCGGCGGCTTCGGCTTCCTCGGCGGCCCCGGCGAATCGCAGCTCGAGCTTGACCGCCGCCTGATCGGCGACCGGATTATCAAGATCAAGAAGGAACTGGAGGAGGTGCGGCGTACCCGCGGCCTGCACCGCAAGGCGCGCGCCAAGGTGCCGTATCCGGTTGTGGCACTGGTCGGCTACACCAACGCCGGCAAGTCGACGCTGTTCAACCGGCTGGCGAATGCCGACGTCTTCGCTCAGAATCTGCTGTTCGCCACGCTCGACCCCACCATGCGGCAAGTGACGCTGCCGTCGGGACGCAAGGTGATCCTGTCCGACACGGTCGGTTTCATCTCCGACCTGCCGCACGGTCTCGTCGCCGCCTTCCGCGCCACGCTGGAAGAGGTGGATGCCGCCGACATCATCCTGCATGTCCGCGACATCGCCCACATCGACAGCGAGGCACAGAAGGCCGACGTCCACGAAGTGCTGTCCGACATGGGCATCGACCCGGAAACGGACGACCGGGTGATCGAGGTGCTGAACAAGATCGACGCGCTGGACGAGGAAAGCCGTGCGGCGATTCTGGCTCAGACCGGCCGCAACCCGCGTGCGGTGGCGGTATCCGCCCTGTCCGGAGAAGGAATCGACGATCTCGATCGCCTGCTGGACCAGCGGATGAACGTCAACCGGCAGGTCGTCGACCTTTCCGTGGAACTGGGCAACGGTGCCGCACTCGCGTGGCTCTATGCCAAGAGCGAGGTTCTGGACCGTCGCGACGACGAGGAGCGGGCGCATCTGCACGTCTCCATCGACCCCGTCGATCTCGCTCGTTTCGAGAAGCGGTTCCAGCCGTCCATCGAAGCTCAGCCGCAACCTTAGGCGGTGAGGCCGGGTGTCCTGGTCGAAAGGGAGTGGGGTGCAATCGCGGTCTATGACCTGTTGCACCCCACTCCGGTCTTAAGACGAATGCTGTGTGGTGATTTCCCCGTTGGGGTCCGATTATGGGAATGGAGCGGTGTGCTCCCCCCTTGAGGAGGACTGCCAATGCGGTTGCAAACCGATCCATCATGCTTTTCGATTACGGCTTTCCTCGCCGATCAGGTAACTCTCGTAGCCCGTCAGGAGAAGCTCCCGCCGGGTGCAGCCCTGCTTCGGCTGCAGGAGCTTTCGCGCAGCGCCGAGGGCCGGGCGACATTGATGCACCTGATCGAATCCGCCGCCCGGCAGGAAGCGAACGTCGACGAAGCCGCGAAGATCGCGGCGATCTGCCGCGAGCTGGCGGCGTGGGGTTATGGCGACGGACGGAATGCCGCGGGCTTCCCCAGCACCAGCCGCCACGATCATCGCGCGGCGGCATGACGGTGATTTGACACATGCTTGATGGATGACGGCGCCCACGACGGCGGGCCATACTAACGCGTTCGCCATCGTCGCGGTCCCGTCGTGCTCCGTTTTCCTTCCCGTGCCGTTCTGACCGCAGCCGCTCGCCTGATGGCGGCAATGCCGTTGCTGACGGTATCGATCCAGCCGCTGGCGGCAGAGCTGCCGCGCCCAGGATTGCCGCTTCCGCCCGGCTATGTCGAAGAGCCGGAGGTGGCGCCCGAGGATCCGCTTCCTCTCCCGCCGAAGCCGTTTCCGCTCGTGCCCGACGAACCGCTGGTCGTCGCCCCGGATGCCGCGGGGCTGCTCAAGGAATGCAAGCAGCCGGCCTTCACCGACTGCTTCCGCCTGTGGCAGCCGCCTCCACCGCCACCGGAACCGGAGAAGGAAACCGCCGGTGCCCCGGCGGCGCCTTCGCCTCCCGATCCGGCCAATCCCAAGGCACCGCGCGAACCGGCGCAGGGCGGCCCGGTGCCGCCGCCATCGCCCGACCCTGCCAAGGCCGCCGCCGCGGCCGCGGCCGACCGCGCCACCTTCGATGCGCTGTCGAAGGCGTTGAAGGACAGCGGCCTGGACGGCAGGGTCCTGCTGACCGACCCGAAGGGCGGCGATCCGGTGTTGAAGCTGGATGCCGCGCCCGGCAAACCGGCGGCGAAGCGCTGACCCTCCACTCCTCATAATCGATCAAGGGCTCCAACCATGACGGCTTTCCAGCTTCCGGACATCGACCGCGTTTCGGACCTGATCCGCTCCGTCGCTCTGACGGAGATCATGCCGTATTTCCGGAAACTCGACGCCGCCGGCATCCGGGAGAAGACCGGACCGACCGACCTCGTCACGCTGGCGGACGAAGCGGCCGAGCGGGCCTTGACCCCGGCACTGGCGGCCCTTCTGCCCGGCGGCCGCGTCATCGGCGAGGAGGCGGCATCGGAAGACGAACGGGTGCTCGACCGCATCCATGGCGATGATCCGGTCTGGATCATCGATCCGGTGGATGGAACCATCAATTTCGCCCAGGGCCGGGCGATGTTCGCGGTGATCGTGGCTCTCGCCTGCAAGGGCGAGACGGTCGCGGGCTGGATTTACGACCCGGTCGACGGCCGGATGGCGACGGCGGTGAAGGGGCAGGGTGCTTGGCTGGACGGCCGCCGCGTCCATGTCGCGGCCGCCGTGCCGTTGCCGCAGATGGTCGGCGCTCTGTCCACGCGCTTCTGCAGCGAGGAAATGGGGAAACAGTTGGAGGAGCGCAGCGCCGGATTGGGCGAGCGGGCATGCCTGTCGAGCGCCGCGCAGGAATATCTGCGGTTGCTGGAAGGGCGGGCGCACTATTCGCTCTACCACCGCCTGATGCCGTGGGATCATGCGGCCGGCGTGCTGATGCATGCGGAGGCCGGTGGTTACTCGGCACTGATCGACGGGACGGCCTACCGGCCGGGGCTTCTGCGCGGCAGCATCCTGCTGGCGCCTGACCGCGAAAGCTGGCAGGCCTTGCATGCGACGTTGTTCGACTAAGAGGACGGGGAAATGCCGCTCACCAATCTTCTGTTGCCCACATACAAAAATATGCTGCGGACGCTCTCCGGACTTCTGGACAAGGCCGAGCGGCAGGTTCCGGATCAGGTGGAGGGCTTGCTGTCGGCGCGCTTGGCACCGGACATGTACCCGTTGGCCACTCAATTGCGCTACGCCGCTTACCAAGCCCAGGAAGCGACGTTCCGGCTGCGCGGCGAGAGCATCCCTCCGTCACTCGCCGCCGTGGCTGCGGAAGCGCGCAACGCCGTGGAGGTCCCCGGATCCCTGGCGGATGCGCGTGCCCGCATCGACGAGGCCTTGTCCTACCTGGACGGCCTCGCCGACGACGCCCTCGACGCGGGGGAAGCCTTGGCGATCGTGATCGAACTACCCGGCGGCGTCACCTTCGACATGACCGGCGAACAATTCGCCCGTGATTGGGCGCTGCCGCAGTTCTATTTCCATGTGATCACGGCTTACGCCGTCTTGCGGAACCAGGGGATCGAGATCGGCAAGGCGGATTACGTGCCCCACATGTTCGCCTATCTCCGCCCTGGAACGCTTCCGTCGGCATGATCAATGGGCCAGCAACGCCGGCAGCGCCAGTCCGTCCAGCACCGTGCGGGTGGCGCCGCCAAGCACCAGTTCGCGCAGGCGGGAATGGCCGTAGGCGCCCATGACCAGCAGGTCGGCGCCCTGGTCGCCGCAGCAGGACAGGATCATGTCGCCGACCTCGCCGCCCGAGGCGACGATCGTCTGTGGGCGGGCGGCGATGCCGTGACGGTGCAGCCACTCGACCAGGGCGGCGGCGTCATTGCCATGCTGGCCCGGCGGCTCGACGGACAGGACGGTGACCGTGTCCGCCGCCTCGATGAAGGGCATGGCGGCGCGGACGGCGCGGGCGGATTCGCGGCTGTTCTTCCAGGCGACCAGCACATGGCGGCCGATGGGGGACGCTGCCGGCTGCTTGGGCGGCAGGACCAGCACCGGGGTGGCGGTCTCCAGCGGCAGGCGGTCGGGGATGTGGTGCAGCGACACCCGTTCGCCCGCCCGCACCGCGGCCGACTGCGCCACCACGACCAGATCGGCGTAGGACGCCCGCTCCGCCAGCAGTTCGACGTGATCGCCTTCTTCGACTCTCCAGTCGTAGGACAGGCCGTCAAGCGCCTGACACACCTCCTGGCCGATCCGTTCGGCATTCTCATGGGCGATGGCGGTGGCCTCCGCCATGAAACCGTAGGAGGCGGCGCGGCCGGTGGCTCCCGCCGGCATCGACACCGGCGTGGCGATGTAGAGCGCCTGGATATGGGCGGAGAAACGCTTCGCCAGAGCCGCGGCGACCGCCAGACGGCCGGCATAGGCGTCGTCGTTGGCCATGTGCAGCAGGATGGTCTTGATCGGCATGCCCTTGCGTCTCCCGTCTTATGCCTGCTCCGCCGTCAGCCGGCGGAGCGGTTTCCTTCTAGGTAACGCTCCGTCGGGCCGGTGGCAATGCCAGCGGATGGCAGGGAGGCGAGGAGCTACTTCACCACCACCGCGTACTGGTCGATCGGCGCCACCTGCTTGATGAGGCCGCGCGCCTTCAGGAACTCGGCGAAGCGGGTATAGCGGTCGGCATCGAGCGCTGCCGGGCTGTGGGAGAAGCGCGGCAGCGTGTCGGCCCAGGCGCGGCGGTTCAGCTCGTCGTTCAGTTCGGGGCGCCCCTTGACGAAGGCGGCCTGCGATTCTTCGGGATGGTTCAGGATGTAGAGCGTCGCGCGCTCCACCGCCGCCAGGAAGCGCTTGAAGCGCGGGTCGTTCGCCTTGTCCTTGCGGGCGACCAGGATCAGCTCGTCATAGGGCGGCACGCCTTCCTCTTCCGGGTAGAAGGCGCGGCCGGGATGCTTCTCGATCTCCATCTGGTTCAGCTCGAAGTTCCGGAAGGCGCCGACCACCGCATCGACCTGTCCCGACAGCAGCGACGGCGAGAGGGAGAAGTTGACGTTCACCAGTTCGACGTCCTTCAGGCTCAGCCCCTGCTTCTCCAGCATGGCGCCCAACAAGGCATCCTCGAAGCCGGCGATCGAATAGCCGACCTTGCGGCCCTTCAGGTCCTTCAAGCTTTTCACCGGCCCGTCGCGCAGCACGACCACGGAGTTCAGCGGCGTGGACACCAGCGTGCCGATGCGGACCAGCGGCAGCTCCTCCGCCACCTGCAGGATCAGCTGCGGCTGGTAGGACACCGCGATGTCGACCCCGCCGGCGGCGACCAGCTTGGGCGGATCGTTGGGATCGGCCGGAGCGGTCAACGTCACCTCCAGCCCGGCGTCCTTGAAGAAGCCCTTTTCCTGGGCCACCACCAGCGGCGCGTGGTCCGGGTTCACGAACCAATCCAGCATCACGGACAGCTTGTCCTGGGCCAGCGCGGGGAGCGAGGTCATCAGCCCGGCGGCAAGCAGGCCGGCGGCGAACAAGTGCTTCATCGGGTGTTTCCCCCTTTCAAGGGTTCGAATCTTCAGCGGGTTGGGTATCGGGTTGCCAAGGCAGAGCGCGTCGGGCCAGCGCATCGACGGCGGCATAGAGCGTCACGGCGAACAGCCCCAGCACCAGGACGGCGGCGAACAGAAGGTCGATCTGCATGCGGGCGTTGGCGTGCAGCATCAGATAGCCGAGGCCGGAGGACGACCCCACCCATTCGCCGATCACCGCACCGATGGGCGCCACCGCCGCGGCGACCCGGACACCGGACCAGAAGGCGGGCAGGGCCGCCGGCAATCGGATGCTCCAGAGAATGGCGGCGGGGGAGGCATCCATGGTGCGGGCAAGGTCGAGCCAGCCCGGATCGGTGCGGCGCAGCCCGTCGAACAGCGCGGTCGTCACCGGGAAATAGATGACCAGAACCGCCATGGCGATCTTGGACACCATGCCGTAGCCGAGCCACAGGACCAGAAGCGGCGCCAGGGCGAAGACCGGGATCGCCTGGCTGACCAGCAGCAGCGGCATCAGCCAACGGCGCGCCGTGCGGAACCGCGCCAGCAGCAGGGCACTGATCCCACCCAGCGCCACGCCGGCCACCAGTCCGATCAGGATTTCGGCCAGCGTGGTCAGCCCATGCACCATCAACAAGGGGGCCTGCCGCTGCATCGCCTCCGCCACCGCCAGCGGACCGGGCAGCAGATAGCGCGGCAGTCCGGTGGCCCAGACCAGCGCCTGCCAGCCGGCGACCAGCACCATCAGGGTGACCACGGCGCGCAGCAGCGCCTTCATTCCGCCAGCCTCCGCAGCAGTTCGGCCTGATGCGCCAGCAGGTCGGGATCGTCGACGCGGCGCGGTACCGGACCGGCCGGCTCCAGCGCCGGCCCCATGATCGCGGGGCGGCCGGTCATCACATGCAGGCGGTCGCCGATTCGCAACGCTTCCAGCGGGTCGTGCGTGACCATCAGGACGGTGCGGCCGGCCAGCGTTTCCGCCGCCGTTTCCTGCAGGCGCAGCCGGGTGATGGCATCGAGCGCAGAGAAGGGCTCGTCCATCAGGACCAGCGGCTTGTCCTCCATCAGCGTGCGGGCCAGCGCCACGCGCTGCCGCTGCCCGCCGGACAGGGCGGCGGGGTGGTCGCGCTCCCGGCCCGCCAGCCCGACGCGGTCGAGCAATGCGCGGGCCTGCTCCACCCGCGCCGGACCGGGGCGGCGGTGTCGCAGCCGGTCCCCCAGCAGCACATTGTCCAGGACCGTCAGCCAGGGCAGCAGCAGGTCCTGCTGCGCCATGTAGGCGATGCGGCCGGCCAGCGGCCGGCCATCGTCGGTGACAACCTCGGTCGGCGGCTCCGGCTCCGCCAGTCCGGCGAGGATGCGCAGAAGCGTGGTCTTGCCGACGCCGCTCGGTCCCAACAGGCAGGTGGTCCGGCCGGCCGGCAGCTCCAGCGTGAGGTCGGAGAACAGCCGCGTGCCGCCATAGGTCAGCCGCGCGCGCGAGATCGTCACCGAAAGCGGCGTCATCGCAAGCATCGGGGCGAGCATGGCGGTCTGGTGGAGATGGAGACGGTGCGTTCCCGCATCACTGATCCCTACGCCGGCATGAACCGGATCAGGTTCCAGGGGTCGTCCCGCAACGGGACCTCTCAGCCGCCCATCGGCTCCCCCCAGTGAAGGCGGCGACTATAGGCGCGGACGATCCGTAACCGCAAGCATTGCCAGCCGCAGGTTCCAGCATGCGGAAGCGGGTGGCTTGACCGAAATCCCGCGGCCCCTAGTTTCAGACGGGCATCAAGGAGTGCAGGTCCTGACAACGCCCTTCCGCACACCGCTGTTCATCGGCGGCGAGATCTATCGCGGCTCGACCTATGGGCCGAAGCACCCGCTGGCGATCCCGCGCGTCTCGACCGCCATCGATCTCAGCCGCGCCATGGGCTGGCTGCCGGAGGAGGTTTATCTCGATACCCATGTGGCGAGCGAACGCGAGCTGGCGCGCTTCCACACCGCCGACTACATCGCGGCCCTGAAGCGGGCGGAGGTGGAGCAGCGGGTGGACGAAGTGACCGCCACCCGCCACAATCTGGGAAAGCTGGAGAATCCCATCTTCGCCGAGATGTACCGGCGGCCGGCCCACAGCAGCGGGTCGGCGTTGCAGGCGGCGCGGATCCTGGGCGACCGGCCGGCCGGACTGGTCTATGCCCCGGCGGCCGGCACCCATCATGCACGCCGCGACCGGGCCAGCGGCTTCTGCTATTTCAACGCGCCGGTGCTGGGCATCCTGGAACTGCTGGACCATGGGCTGGAGCGGGTGCTTTACGTCGACCTCGACGCCCATCATGGCGACGGGGTGGAGGAAGCCTTCGCCGACGACGACCGCGTGCTGACCGTCTCGGTCCATGAGGACGGACGCTGGCCCTACACCGGCAAGGCCGAGGATCGCGCCGGTGGCATGGCGCGAAACCTGCCGGTACCTCCCGGCTTCAACGACAGCGAGATGGAGCACATCATGGAGGCCGCGGTCCTGCCGCTGGCCCGCGCTTTCCGTCCGCAGGCGATGGTGATCCAGACCGGTGCCGACGCCCTGGCCGAAGATCCGCTGAGCAGGCTCGAACTGTCCAACCGTGCCCTGTGGGATGCGGTGACTGCGCTGCTGCCGCTGGCACCACGAGTGCTGGTGGTCGGTGGTGGCGGCTACAATCCCTGGTCCGTCGGGCGCTGCTGGGCAGGAATATGGGCGGTGATGAACGGCATCGATCCGGCGATCGCGCCGACGGCGGAAGCCGAATCGGTGCTGCGCGCCCTGACCTGGAACCGGGCCGCCGGCCGCAACCCGCCGGAACACTGGTTCACGACCCTGGCGGACGAAGGCCGGCCGGGACCGGTGCGCGATGCGGTGAGGCGGGTGGCGGAGATGGCCCTGTCCTGACGCTTGGATGCGCGGCGGACCGGCGGCGGACTCCATGTCCGGCGATTCTCGAACATTGCCGTGACGATTCGTTGACGGAAGCGGATTGTTCGTTGATTCTCGTAGTCCTGTACCGGTGCAGCTTCCATGCCGGCCGGCAGATCGGGCGGCGCGGGCTTGGCAGGAAAGCGGGGCGGGCGGATGTCGAACACGACGTTGTTCCTGATCGCCATCGTCATCATCATGCTGGCCGCAGTGCCGGTCGCCATGATGCTGAAGGATTTCCTGCCGAACATCATGGAAAAGAGCAGCGGGATCGAGCAGGTCGAGAACCGCATCTATGTGCTGCATGCGGAAGCGCAGGATCTGCAGAACCGCGTCAATCAACTGACCCAGCGCCGCAACAGCCAGTCCTCCGACCGCAGCAGGCTGGAAGGCGACATCCGCAAGGCGGAAAAGCAGATCCGGGAAATCGCCGAACAGCCGCCGCAATTCGTGCATGAGGTCGGCGACCCGCAAGCCGGCCTGATGAAATTCGTCGCCACGGTGACCCAGGAGAAGGCGTCGGCCGCTGCGCGGGCCGCCGGCGAACGGACGGCGGTCAACCCGATCTGGCGTTGTGCCAACGTCGCGGAAGTCTGGGCTTCGAGCTTCGACGAGGCCAAGCAGATGTGCGACGTCGCCTTCCCGTTCAAGCTGGGGTTCCAGGCATCCTTCCTGCGTGGCGACGGCAGGGGCGCGAAGAAGGGCGGCGGCCTGCCTGCGCCGCCCGCCACCACCCGTGCCAAGGCCGGTACCGCCGCATGATGATCAACTTCATCATCGTTCTGGCGATCGTCGCCATCGGCGCCTGGCTGGGCAACGTGCTCATGGCGGTGGAGCAGCGGGTGTCGCAGGCACGCCGGCGCGTCCGAGGCGTCCGCAACACGCTCGACAAGCTGGACGCCACCATCCGCCGCCTGCACCGGGAGGAGGAGGGCCTTCACGCCGAGATCGAGGAACTGGTCCGGGAGATGGTGGAACTGCGCAGGAAGCAGGAGGAGGTCCAGCAGCGCCTGACCGAAGCACAAGCGAAGCGCCGCCCGCAGATCCTGATCCTGACCGACCGGCGCAATCCCGGCGACCGGGAATGGCTGGTCACTGTGGTGAATCAGCAGATCGGCGAGATCGATGCGGCTCACCCGCTGGCCGTCGAATGGGCGCGCGGCCGCACGTATCTGGTGTGGGCGGAGTCCGACCGCGAGGCTGCCGAACGGGCCAACCGCCGCTTCAGTGCGCGGCCCGGCTATCAGGTGCGGTCGGTGACGGCGGTCAAGGAAGACCTCTACAGGACGAATTCGGCACGCAGCGCGGCATAAGGCAGGAAAAAGCCCTCCGCCCCGTCAGGGGAGAAGGGCTTTCGGGAACGCCTCCGATCCGTCGGTGACGCCTCAGCGGGCCTTGGCGGTGGCCGGGGTCTGGCGGAAGGCGTCGTGCAGATAGGGCGACAGCGCCTGGCGCATGTTGCGCAGCCATTCGTGGATGATGATCAGCGAACGGGATGCGACCGGCGGGGTCATGCCCAGCTTCACCAGATCCTCGCGGGTCATCGTCGCCACCTGATCCAGGCGATGGCCGGTCAGACGCGCCCAGGCCGGAGCGGTGCAGGGCTGCATCGAGATGACCTGCAGACCTTCGCGCTCCACCATCTCCGCCTTGCGGCGGGCATACTGGCTGTCCTCCAACTGGGAGAACGGACCGGAGAAGCCGTTTTCCACCAGGACGCGCTTGGCTTTCGGGGCGATGGTCGCCACCCGCTCGAGCGTCGTCATGCCGGTGGAGAGGGACGCGAGGTCGACGGTCACCGGAACCATGAAGGTCAGCCGTTCGCCCTCGCCGACGTAATAGTCGAAGCCCGACACCTCGGCCCAGTTGAAGAACCACTGCGAGATGTTGCCGCCGAAATCATACAGGCGGCCACCGCGCTGCAACTCCGGCCCGATCAAGTCCCAGAACTCGTAGAAGCCGTCGCCCGACCCCATCATGTTCATGAAGTCCTGGGTGATGCGGCGATGTTCGACCACGTCCGGGCCGAACAGGCGGGCGAGACGCTCGTTCACCTCGTACTCGACGACCTTCAGTTGCAGGCCTTCCAGCATGGCGGTCGCCATCAGGTGATGGGACAGCAGCGTCTTGCCGACGCCGCCGCGGTCATTGAGGACGAAGATCGTGCCCAGCATGCGATCGCCTTTCCAATATGCGTTTGTTGAGTCGTCTTGAGTCATCGGGGAGGAGGTCGGCGGGGATGCCGGCTTTCCGGCGTCTTCTGTGGCCGCTGCGGTGGTCCGATGGGAAACCGGTTGCGGTTGCGCCTTGGGGTCGGGTTTGGAGGCGGCAGCGGACGTCTCAACCACATCATCGGCCTGCCCATCTCCGGCCAGACCGTCATCCGTGTCCGCATCCGCCGGGGCCAGAAGGTCCGGGGCAGGGAAGGAGGATGCCGGAGTTGGCTCGGCAGGCGCCGGTGCCGGTACGATGTCATCGGACGGCGGCGCCGGCGCTTCTTCTGCCGGCTCTTCGTCGGGCTCCACCGGCGGTTCCGGCACCGCATCCGCGAAAGACTCGGCGATGGCGTCATCGCCTTCCTTGGCGTCGGCGGACTCGTCGGCGCTGCATTCCGTCCGGTCCATACCAGGGTCGGTGTCCGGCAGTTCGTCCGCTTCCGCCGCCTCGTCCGTCAGGCCGGCCGACAGCGCGGCTTCGTGGACGGCCGCCAGCGTTTCGGCAGGGATGCCGGCAGTGCCGGCTTGAGGATCGGCCGTGGCCTCGCCACGCCCTTCGTTCCCCACCAGGAAGAAGGCGGAGCGCAGGGTAACGGGCGAAATCGCCTGATTGTCGCGGGCGGTCACGCCAAGCTTGGCAAGCAGGTCGGAAATTTCGGCCCAGGACAGACCGCGTTCGCGCATCAGTCCGATGTCGCCGTAGCTCTCGCGTACCGCCTGCATGGCACTGCGGTTGCCAGCCGGGCGATCGGCAAGGAGCCGTTCAAGTTCCGAGCGGTCGATCGACACCGTATGGGATTCCGGAAAGATGAAATGGCGGCGGGGAGGCGCCCGGACGTGGGATCGCAAGGATTCCATTCCCCTGGGGCCGAAAAAATAGTACAAGCGGCCATCACGCGCAAACGGTTTCCAAACGACATCAACGGCGCTAAACATCGTTGCCCGATCGGGGACCGGCCGTGACGTCGGGCAACTTCGCCGACGCTCCGGCAGTTGGCGCCGTAACGTCGGCTTTTGGAACCGCTTGTCGGTCATGCGGTTTGCTATGTGGGGGCACCGCCGTTCCGGCCGGTCGGGCGTCTTCATCTGGCTGGGCTTGGAACCGGGAAGGCAGGATGCCTCACGATTTTGGTTCGTCACGGGACAGGCGGTCCGCACCTCCGCTGGGGGCGGGCATCGGCTTCCACGAGTTGCGACAGGCGTGCGAAATATCCGCGTTGCGCGAGGATCTGGAACGGCTGTCGCATGAGGCCGGCACCCTGCGCGACGGCGTGGAGCAGGCGGTCGAGACCGTTCGCGACCGCTTCGCCGCGCTGAGTGCCGAGGAAATGGCGGATCCCATGGTTCTGGCCCCACTGCTGCAACTGGCAGTGACCACCTTGCTGGAGATCCGCGAGCAGGCCCAGCAACTCAACACGCGGACCGGCCCAGTGTCGGACGACGACCGCCCTTCCTGGCTGGGGGCAGCCGATGCACCGCGCCTGCGGCAGCCTGCCGCACCAGCTTGGAACGAGTATCCGGACGTCCAAGCGGAGAGCGACGGGATCGGTTCGGCTGGGGCCACGGTGCTTGACGCTGTCCCGATCCGTCCGGTCGAACCGCTCCCCCATCAGCGGCAGCAGGCTCTGGCCGCACCGGTTCCGCCTGCTCCCCCATCGACCGCATCGGGTTCCGAGCCGTTGCATCCCGCTTCCCACTCTCCAGGAAATGCGGCGCGTGCCCACGTCTCCGAGGGGCAGGCCTCCTGGCTCGCCAGCGAGCCGGCACCGGCACCGCCGCCATCGCGCGCCGCGACGGCGAGGGCCAACGGCAGTGGGCAGCGGCGTCCCGGCGGGGTCGACTGGCTCGGCCCTGCCGGACGCTAAATATCTGATTTTCAATGTGCTTCACGGTTCAAGCCTTGTCGCTTGAATCGATTGCGCTCCGATGCTCCCCGGATCCAGTGATCAGATGCCGGGCGCGATGCGACTGGGGCGGTGTATTTCTGCCGCACGACGCGCAAAAGGTTGGAAACCGAACGATTGCGCTTGCAAATTTGGGTACCTCCTAGTACAAACGGACTATTGGTAAATGGATTTTTACCAATATTCGTTGCCTTCCGCTCAACACCGGAACTCCCGAGGTCGGTCGTATGCTGAAGATCGACTCCATCATCAGACCTCAGTCGCTCCAGCGCTCCCGGTTGCCCGGCCAGCCACTGCGTGTCGTCGTGGTCGAGCATGACCATGACGTTGCCGATGCGCTCTCGGTCCTCGTGGCAGATCTCGGCCATACGGTCTGCGGCATTGCCCGGACCGAGGCCGAAGCGGCGGAACTGGCATTGCGGGAGCGTCCGGATCTGGCGCTGACCGACGTGCGGTTGGACGGAGGCGACGGTATCGCCGCAGCGCGCCGGCTAAATCTGGACCATGGCCTGCGGTCCATCTTCCTGTCCGGAAACAGCGATCACGGCACCATGGCACGCATCACCGAGACCTATCCGCTCGGTGTGGTGCACAGGCCGTTCTCCCATGCCCAACTGAAGGTCGCCCTGGATCTGGCGGCGCGACGTCTGCGTTGAGTGGCGTTGCGTCCATCGTCTTTCGAGTTGCCCGGATTCCAGCGCTACTTCGAAGGAATCGGTTTTCCATCACCCCCGGCTCTGCTATATTTGTTCATGGAGTGTTCTGGTACGGAGCGGCAGGGCGAGTGTGCCGGTCCGGCTATCGCCAGGGCATTTCCGACGGCGGTTGACCGGCGTCGGTTCGTCGTGCTTCGTTGCGCGGGACCGGCGGGATGGTCGCCATTGAACGGCCGGCCCTGCGAATGGGAACCCTCGGCATCTGGATGCCTCCGCCGGGCATCCTGACGGGTCGGCATGGATGCTGGGACACTCGCGCTTAGGAGCAACGAGCGATGAATGTTTGGACGTTTACGGGACGCCTGGGCGCGGACGGCGAATTGCGCACGACCCAGAGCGGCGAGAAGGTTCTTGGTTTCCGCGTCGCCAACGACGTCGGCTTCGGCGATCGCAAGACGACCCAATGGGTCGATTGCTCGATCTGGGGCCGACGCGCCGAGTCCCTGGCTCCGCACCTGACCAAGGGCAAGAGCGTCGTCGTGTCGGGCGAGGTGACCTTGCGCGAGTATGAGAAGCGCGACGGCACCCGCGGAGCCGGCCTGTCCGTCCGCGTGGCGGAGATCGACTTCACCGGTGGCGCCCGTGAAGAAGGCGGCGGCGGCAGCTTCGGTGGCGGCGGCGGCGGTTACGAATCGCGCGGCGGCGCAAGCGGCGGCGGCGGCTATGGCGGTGGCAGTGGCGGCGGCAACTATGGTGGCGGTTCGTCGGGCGGCAATCGCGGCGGCGGCGGCGCCCCGCCCCGTCACGAGGATCTCGACGACGAAATCCCGTTCTGAGGCGAGTTGCCACAGCGGTAAGGTCCATCGGCCGGATGCCCGTCATCCGGCCGATTTCTTTTTTCGAAAGCCGTCAGCTGGCCAACATTGCGCGCAGACGCGGTGCCGTGTGGTCGAGGAAAGCGCGGACGCGGCGCGGGGCGCGGTCGCGGCCGGTATAGACGGCATGGATTTCCTCGGTGTCGACCAGTGCGTCATCGAGAACCGCCACCAGCCGCCCGCCCTGCAGGTCGTCGCGGACATGATAATCGGCAAGCCGTGCCAGCCCCAGTCCCAGCAGCGCCATGTGGCGAACCGTCTCGCCATTGTTCGCAAGAATCCGGGTCGGCACCTCGCGATCGACCAGACGGCCGCCCGATTTCAATGGCCAGACCGCCGCGGCCCGGCGGAAGTTGAAGCCCAGGCAGTCATGCGCCTCCAAGTCGGCGGCAGTCAGCGGCACCCCCTTTCGCTCCAGATAGGCCGGGGAGGCGACGATGCGCCGCCGCACCACCCCCAACCTCTGGGCCAACAGCCCTGAATCGCTCATCGGGCCGGCACGGAAGGCGACGTCGACACGGGCGGCATACAGATCCACCACCTCGTCGGTCATCGTCACGTCCAGCGTGATGCCCGGATGATCGCGCAGGAAATCCGGCAGCAGGGGCAGCAGGCAATGCTGGCCGAAAGGGACCGAGGCATTGGCACGGATCAGGCCGGTCGGTGCCCGGGCTCCGCCGGCGATTTCCGCATCCAGCGCATCCAATTCTCCCAGCAAGGTCTCGGCCCGCTCGCGATACAGGTCGCCTTCGACGGTCAGGCGCAGCTTGCGGGTGGACCGTTCGACCAGTCTTACCCCCAGCCGCTCTTCCAGCCGGCCGATCAGTTTCGCGGTGGCGGATGGCGTCATGCCGACATCACGGCCGGCGGCACTGAAGCTGCCATGGGTGGCGACCCGAAGGAAAACCCGCATTTCCCAGGCGCGTGGATCGCTCATGCCGGCATCTCCTTCTCCATCTTGTCCTTCAATGACAAAATCATGGGAATACGGCAGGCATTCCCGTCTCCGACCTTATGGCGCACATGGTTTCCCATGCACAGTCCTTTGGGAATTGGAGACTTTCGATATGCCTCTCGCATTGCTGGCGCTGGCGATCAGCGCCTATGCGATCGGGACGACGGAGTTCGTCGTCGTCGGTCTGCTTCCAACCGTGGCGAGCGATCTGGACGTCAGCCTGCCGCTGGCCGGCATGGTGGTCAGCGTCTATGCGTTGGGCGTCACCTTCGGCGCGCCGGTCCTGACCGCGTTGACCGGCCGGATCCCGCGTAAGCCGCTGCTGTTGGGTCTGATGGGCGTGTTCGTCGCCGGCAACCTGCTGGCCGGCGTCAGCCCCAATTACGAAACCCTGCTGGTGGCGCGGGTGCTGAGCGCCTTTGCCCACGGGGTCTTCTTCTCCGTCGGCTCGACCATCGCCGCCGATCTGGTGCCGGAGGACAGGCGCGCCTCCGCCATCGCCATGATGTTCTCCGGCCTGACCATCGCCATCGTCACCGGCGTGCCGCTGGGCACCTGGATCGGCCAGACCTTCGGCTGGCGCGCCACTTTCCTGGCGGTGTCGGCGCTGGGCGTCGTCGGCGGGCTGGGCGTCGCTGCCCTGGTGCCGGCACGGCTCAGCCAGCCGCCCGCCGCCGGCCTGGGCGCGCAGATCGGCGTGCTGGCCCAGCCGCGGCTTCTGCTCGCCTTCGCGATCACGGCGCTGGGATATGGCGGCACCTTCGTCGCCTTCACGTTCCTGGCGCCGATCCTGGAGACGATCACCGGCTTTTCCAATTCCACCGTCAGCCTCGTGCTGGTGCTGTACGGTGCCGCCATCGCGGTCGGCAACGTCGTCGGCGGCCGGCTGGCGAACCGGCGGCCGGTGAGAGCGCTGGCTTGGCTGTTCGCCCTGCAGGCGCTGGTGCTGATCGTCTTCACCTTCACCGCCGACGCCAAGATTCCGGCCCTGGTCACGCTGGCCGGCATGGGGGCGCTGGCCTTCGCCAACGTCCCCGGCCTCCAGCTTTACGTCGTCCAGCTGGCGCAGCGCCATACGCCGGAAGCGGTCGACGTGGCGTCGGCGCTGAACATCGCGGCCTTCAATCTCGGCATCGCGGCGGGCGCCTTCTTCGGTGGGCAGGTGGTGTCCTCTCCGCTCGGCCTCGGCGCCACGCCCTGGGTCGGCGGGATGTTCGTGCTGGGCGGCCTCGCCCTGACGCTGGCGAGCGGCGCGCTCGACCGTCGGGAGAGCGCCGTTCCTGCGGCCGACTAAGCGGGTTTCTCCAGATCGGGCCACGGGCCCGGCCTGGAGAAATCTGCGGACTCTAGGGTTTTGCAGGTTTTCCGAGCCCGCCCATCCGTCGGCGGCGTTCGGAAAACCTGCTTAGACCGGGTCAGCCTCCAGCGTCAGCGTGTCGAGCAGGAAGCTGCCGTCGTCGGTGATGTCGAAATGGGTGCGGACTTCCGCCGCGGCACTGAGCTGGAGCGAGCGGATGGCCTGGGCGTGGAGGTCCGGCGTGCGGGTGCGGGCGGTCCAGACCGGAAATTCCATGCGCAGGCGCCGCGCAGTCAGGGACCGGACGGCGAAGCCCGCCCGTGCCAGGGCCGCCATCCACTCCGCCGCGGTGTAGTTGCGGACATGCGACGGATCGCGCAGCACCTCCACCACCTGCAGATGGGTGTCGAGCACCGCCGGTGCGGGAGCGACGCAATCGATGAAGATCGCCGAGCCACCCGGCGCCAGCACCCGCCGCGCCTCGCGCAGCCCGGCTTCGAAATCCCGCCAGTGGTGAGCGGTGAAGCGGCAGAGCACCACGTCGAACCGGCCATCCTCGAAGGGCAGGCGTTCTGCCGGAGCCTGCCGGGTGGCGATGTTGGCCAGGCCGCGCTCGGCCGCTGTGCGGGCGACCACCTCCAGCATCTCCGGCGTCAGGTCGACCGCCACCACCTCCGCCACATGGGGTGCGGCGCGGTAGCTGACATGGCCGCCGCCGCAGCCCAGGTCCAGCACGCGGGCATCGGAGCGGCCGCGCAGAGCCTGTTCGATCTGGTCCAGGTCGGCACCACCGGCATGGACGGCGCTGGAGACATAGGCGTCGGCGCGCGGACCGTAATTCTCGGCGACGACTCGGTGATGGCTTTGGGTCATGGACGGACTCTCCTGTGACTGGACGGCTGCTGCCGTGTGGCTGACGGACCGAGCGTCGCGCCTTTGATAACCGGGTACAAGACGGGTAGTTATCCTGGTATAAGCACTGCTACCATGACTGCCACCGCCACCGAAGCCGATCCCTCCGCCGAACGGCGCCGCCTGCTCGGCGTCTTCCTGCGTCGGCACCGCGAACGCCTGACACCGGCGGAAGCCGGATTGCAGGGCGGTTCCTCGCGCCGCCGCACTCCCGGGCTGCGGCGCGAGGAACTGGCGCAGCTCTGCAGGATCAGCCCGACCTGGTACAGCTGGCTCGAACAGGGGCGCGACGTCTCAGTCTCCCCAGCCGCTCTGTCCCGGCTGGCCGATGCGCTGCACCTGACGGCGGCCGAGCGCGCCTATCTGTTCGAAATGACGCGCAAGCGCGATCCGGACGCGCAGGCCGCCGGTTCGATGGACCGGCCGCCGCCGTCGCTGCTGGCGGCGTTGGCAGCGATGACGGCACCGGCTTATCTGCTCGATCGGCTGTGGACCGCCGTCGGCTGGAATCCTGCGGCGGAAAGGCTGTTTGGCGACTGGCTGGGGCAGGGCGGCCCGGAGCGCAACCTGCTGCGCTACGTCTTCCTCGCCCCGGCGGCCCGGGGCTTCATCCTGGACTGGGAGAATCGCGCACGCCGCCTGTTGGCGGAGTTCCGCGCCGACACCGCCCGCCACCCGGACGATCCGACGGTTCAGTCCCTGGTGGCGGGGCTGAGGCGGGAGAGCCCCGATTTCGCCCGGCTGTGGGATGACCATGGCGTGCTGGAGCGGGAAGGGGGCCTCCGCCGTTTCAGCCATCCGCTCGATGGTGCGCTGACTTTGGAGCAGCTGACCCTACGCCCCGGTGGACGGTCCGGCCACACGCTGGTCATGCTGCTGGGGATGACTGATATCGGGTCGGCGATAGCCGGCGAGCTACCGGCTCGATCGGGCGTTCTTCACTGTCACCCGGGCTGAATGATGCGGTTGCGTCTCCTGGGGTGATGGGAACTTTCCCAAATTGCTCCCCCAGCGTGCTCCATGAGCTCAAAGGGTGGATCGGCGCATCGCGGCGCATTCTTCAGCTCAGACATGATATGGGACATATCGCACTCCGGCAGGACAACCGGAACGAAAGTCCCGCATCGACTCTTCCTAGGTTGTCTGTCATGCTCAAGGTTGCGTTGAAAGCCTGCAGTTCACCCGCCCATCATCGGATGGGAGGGCCGTCGAGAACAGGCATCAATCAATAATCGATTTGATCGGGGAAAATAAAATGGCTACCTTGACTGCAAGCCTGCCGATAGATTTGTCGGGAAACTCCGATATAGCGGGGTTGGATTACGATAATTTCTCACTCATATCTCAAAGTCCCTCACAGATATCTGCAAGATTTACGCTCAACAATGCCCACGTAATGGACGTTACGGTCAGGGGTGCCATCAACGTCAGCTCGAACAACGCATCCGGGCGCATTACGTCGTTTACCGCCACTGCACCAAACGGTACGCCTCTCGTCGCGTATGATGGTGGGGATATTGTTTTTACAAGTCTTTACGGTCTTTCCGCCTCGCTCAATATGCAATCTCTGCTTCGTAGCGATGACAGAATCAATGGTTCTTCTTCCAGAGATGTTCTTTATGGATACTGGGGAGACGATTATATCAACGGCGGAGCCGGGGATGATGTTCTCTATGGCGGAGAGGGATTCGATACGATCGATGGGGGTGATGGCAATGATGCCGTCATTACGCGGCAGTATTATGCTCCGGGACAAATCATTCAATACAACGGTCGCACTGCTATCCTTGACCGTTCGAACGGCTCGGACTTCATTACCAATATCGAATACATCACCTTCAACGACAAGACCGTTGGCATCTCCGCCGCCACCGGTTTCGATGCCATGGGCTATCTTGCGGCCAACCGCGATCTGGCTGCGGCATTCGGCATGAACGGCGATGCCGCCTTCAATCATTATGTGCAGAAGGGCATGTACGAGAACCGCCCGATGAGCTTCGATGCTGCCGGTTACCTCGCTGCCAACCAGGATCTGGCCGCAGCTTTCGGCGCGAACACGGAGGCGGCGACCCGGCATTACATCACCAGCGGCAGGCTGGAGAATCGCAACACGACCTTCAATGCCATGAGCTATATCGCCGCAAATCCTGATCTCATCCAGGCCTTCGGGACCAACACCACCGCTGCGGCGCTCCACTACGCAACCTTTGGGCGTCTCGAGAACCGGCCGACCAGCTTCAACGCAACGGCGTATCTGGCACGCTATTCCGATCTGCGCTTCGCGTTCGGCAGCAGGAACGAAGCCGCGGCGACCACCCACTATATCCTTTCGGGCTTCCGCGAGGGACGATCGGCGGCTCCGCTGACTTCCACGACCACGCGCATCGCGGCGGCGTTCATGACCGACGAGCCCTCGCCAGCGCTGGCTGCGGCTCTGTAAAAAGGGAGAGGGAAGCCCCGGCAGACGGGCTTCTTCTACCCGCCTGCCGCACAGGCCCCGGACCGGGCGGGCGGACCCGCGTTCTCCAGAGAAAGGTCAATCCGCCAAGCCGCCGCCGGTCGCCGTCGCCAGCGCATCCCGATAGCGGCGCAGGCGCCCGTAGGTCGGCCAAGCACGAGCCACCAGCGGATCGGCCCAGATCACTGCCACCATCGCGCCCAAGCCGGCGAAGCTGCCGATGAAGGCACCGTAAATTCCTCCCGACAGTGCGCCGAGCACCCACGGTTCCGCATAACGCGCTCCCTCGATCGCCTGCATGACCGTGGTTCCGGTCGCGACGAGCAGCGCCAACGCAACGCCGACTCGTCCGGGGGCGTACCAGATGCGGAGATCGTCAGCCGTCAGGCCGTAATCCTCCGGGACGGGCCGGGCCGTTTCCCGTCGTGCGTTATCGACGGCAAGCTTCAGATGCGGCTGGTTCATATGGGTTCTCCCGGACGAGAACGCAGGATAGCCACTCCCACAGGGTGGCGCCATCGATGCGGCTTCGCCGGCCGAAAACGCAAAACCCCGCCGACGGGCGGGGCGAATTGCCGGTTTGGACCTGAGGAGAAGTTGGCTGGGGCGGCAGGATTCGAACCTGCGGATGGCGGTACCAAAAACCGCTGCCTTACCACTTGGCGACGCCCCAACCGGCGCGGCGACAACTCGTATCGCCGGAAGGAGCGGCACCATAATCGGAAGCCCGGCCGAACGCAACAGGCTGTTTTCAGAAAAATTCCACTGCTGAATCGGACTTCGGCGCCGCCGCTCAACGGCCCTCCCGGCGCCACGCCATCAGCAGCCCGCCCAGCACCAGGGCCAGCACGGCGCCCACCGGCAGCAGCGGCACGTCGGTCACGCCCGTCACCGTATAATCGCCGTTGGCGCGCAGGCCGATCCAGCCGGAGCCGGTCTGGCTGCGGTCGGGCTGGGTCCGCCGCACATCGATCCCGGGGTTGGGGCCGCTGTCGGTGTCGGTCACCCAATGGATGCCGCCGCCCGTCGCCTCGGCCACCGGCTGCATGCGATCGCCGGTGGAGCGGACGTCGGCCAACTCCGGCGTGTTCACCGCGCCGACCACCGCCAGCGTCGTCCGCTCCCCGTCGGAGATGCGGTAGATGCCGGGGGCCGCGGCGGTCACGGTGGCGACGGCACGGCCGGTACGGTCGTCGGTGAGCTGCAGCGTGCTGGTCTGGTCGGACGGATCGGTGATGGTGACCGCACGGGGGTCGGGGGCGAGGGAACGGCGCTCGACCGTGATGCGGTTGCCGTCCACATGGGCGCGCAGGTCGTTCTCCTCCAGTTCCGGTTCCTTCATCAGCCAATGGGCAAGGCGGCGAAGAAGCTCCGCCTGCGGACCGCCACCCTCGAACCCGCGGCTCCACAGCCAGATCTGGTCGGAGGCGAGCTGTGCCACCCGGCCCTTGCCGACGCGGTCGAGCACCAGAAGCGGCCGGTTGTCGGCGCCCTGCATCACCACGGTGCCGCTGTTCGGCGCCACGTCCACCTGATGGAACCAGCGGCCCCAGGTCGGCGGGGCATCCAGCCGGTCGCCGGGCAGCCCGGCCGTCACCGGATGGCGGCGGCCGACATCGGTGACGGTCGGCAGGAACGGACGATCCACCGTCTGGCCGTTGGGGGCCGCCGGCAGGATGGAGCCCAGCGGCGTGCGGTAGAGCGACAGCGGGCCGGCATAGCCCTGGCCGGAGGTCTCCAGCAGGGCGCCGCCCTTGCGGACATAGTCCGCGATGTTCTCCAGGTACATCTGCGGCAGTACGCCCCGGCGGCGGTACCGGTCGAAGATGATCAGGTCGAACTCGTCCAGCTTCACCTCGAACAGCTCGCGGATCGGGAAGGCGATCAGCGACAACTCGCGGATCGGCGTGCCGTCCTGCTTCTCCGGCGGGCGCAGGATGGTGAAATGGACCAGGTCGACGGCCGGATCCGCCTTCAGCAGGTTGCGCCAGGTCCGCTCGCCGGCATGGGGCTCGCCGGACACCAGCAGAACGCGCAGGCGGTCGCGCACGCCGTTCACCACCACCGCCGCCCGGTTGTTGGCGAGCGTCAGCTCCTGCTTCGCCGGCTCCACCTCCAGCTCCAGGACATTCTGGCCGCCATGGGTGATCGGCAGGTCGACGCGGACGTCGCGGCCGACCGGCACGCGGATGGTTCCGGGCGCGCCGCCGTCCTGGCGCAGGGTCACCGCGGCGTCGACGGATTGGCGGCCGGGCATGTCGTCGACCCGGATGGTCAGCTCCACAGGTTTGCCGACGAGGCCGTAATTCGGCGCCTGCACGATGGCGATGCGGCGGTCGCCTTCGTCGCGGTCGCCGGTCAGCAGCGTGTGGATCGGGCCGATGTCGGCCAGCTTGCCGGGAACCTGGGGGACGTCATGAACCTGACCGTCGGTGATGAAGACGGCGCCGGCCATGCGGCGGCGCGGCACATCGGCCATCGCGCGGTTCAGCGCATCGAACAGATGGGTCTCGTTGATGGTGCCGCCGGCCTCGCCGCCCTCGGCGCTGCGGACGACGCGAACCTCCAGGTCGTCGAACCGCTTCAGCCGCTCGGTCAGCTGTTCCGCCGCCCGTTCGGTGCGGGCCCGGCGGTCGCCGATCGCCTGGCTCGGCGAATCGTCGATCACCACGACCGCCACGTCCTTGATCGGGTCGCGCTTTTCCTGGACCAGCGAAGGATTGATCAGCGCCAGCGCCAGAACGAGCACCGCCAGCAGGCGCAGCACCGTGCCCCGCGCCCGGCGCAGCGCCGCGATCAGCACCACCAGCAGGGCGAAGCCGATCAGGACGCCCAGCACCGGCCAGGGCAGCAGCGGCGCCAGCGCGACGGAAAGTCCGGAGAGCAGATCGACGGGCATTTACTGGCCGAGCCTTTCCAGGATCGCGGGCACATGGACCTGATCGGCCTTGTAGTTGCCGGTCAGCGCGTACATCACGAGGTTGACGCCGAAGCGATAGGCCATCTCGCGCTGGCGCTCGCCGCCGGGGATGACGGCGAACATCGGCTGGCCGTTGCGGCCGACCGCCCAGGCCGACGCCCAGTCGTTGCCGCCGATGACGACGGACGAGACGCCGTCGTTCGCCGCCCCCTCCCGGGCTTCGATCCACAGCTGGCCGCCGGCATAGCGGCCGGGAAAATCCGTCAGCAGGTAGAAGGATTTGCGCAGCACGTGATCCTGCGACACCGGGGCCAGCGGTGGAATGTCCAACCCCTGCACCAGCCGTTGCAGGACGGCCGGGCCGCCGCCGGGCGCCTGGTCGCGGGTGTCGAACAGGATGGTTCCGCCGCTTCGCATATATTCGTTCACCCGCTGGCGCGCCTGATCGGACAACGCTTTCTGCCGGTCGGACACCGGCCAGTAGAGCAGGGGATAGAAGGCCAGCTCGTCGCGTTCCGGATCGACGCCGACCGCTCCCGCCGCCTCCACCGCGGTGCGCAGGCCGAGAACGCTGACCAGCCCCTCCAACCCGGCGCGGGCGGTGTCGTCGACTCCGCTGTCGCCGGTCTGGACATAGGCGAGGTAGGTTTCCGCCGTCACCTTGACAGCCTTGTCCTGGTCGAGGTTCGGATCGAGCGCATGAGCCGGTCGAGGCGCCGACGACAGGGCCAGGGCAAGCAGCAGGCCGGCCGCGGCCCCTCCGGCGCCACGCCGCAGGCTGGGCGGGCGCAGCAGGCCGCGCAGCGCCAGCGCGATCAGCAGGTCGATCGACAGCAGCGCCAAGGCCGCAGCCAGCAGCGACGGCTTCAACGGAACCTCACCCCGGCCGCCATAGCCGTCGCGCCCCACCCCGGCCGGCAACGGCGGCAGCGGGTCGATGGTGGTGACGGCGGCCGACAGGTTCAGGGCGCGCCGCGCATCGTCGGTGCCGTAGAAGCCCGGCGGGTGGCGCGGCCCGATCACGTCGGCGCCGGCATTGCCGGGAATCGGAAAGGCGGTCGGCGGCGGCGGAACCAGCCGGCCGGTCCCGTCCAGAACCTCCACCGGATCGAGCGAAGTGGTCGCCGCCGTTCCCGTCACGCCACTGCTGAGCGCCACCAGCCGGCGCAGCATGTCGACGAACAGGCCGGACAGCGGCAGGTTCGACCAGTCCGGGCTGGCGGTGGTGTGGACCAGCACGACCCAGCCGTCGCCGCGCTTCTGCGACGTGACGAGCGGCGTGCCGTCGGCGAGCCTCGCCCAGGTGCGGTCGGCCAGATCCAGGGCGGGTTCGGCGAGCACCTGCCGGTTCACCTGAACATCGGGCGGTATTGTCAACCCCTCGAAGGGCGATTTCGGCGGGAAGGGCTGAAGCTTTGCCGGCTCCGACCAGGACAGGGCGCCGCCCAGCGCGCGGTCGCCGATGCGCAGCCGTTCCGGCACCAGCGTGTCGGCGTGCTGGGCCAGCCGCGGGCCGGCGAAGCGGACCAGGACGCCGCCCTTCTTCACCCAATCCTCGATGTCCTGGACCTCGGTACCGGTCAGGGCGCCGATGTCGGAGAGGATCAGCACCGCCAGATCGCGTTTCAGCAGATCCAGGGTCTCGCCGCGCCGCACCTCGTTGTAGGGCGACAGCGCGCGTTCGAGATAATAGAGATCGGACAGCAGCGGCTGGCTTTCCCCTTCGGACCGGCCGGAAACCAGGCCGACGGGGCGGCGGCGCCAGCGCTCGTCGAGCAGGACGGTGGCGCCTGCCGTGGTATCGCCCTCGACCCGCAGGCTGGCGGCGTCATTGCGCAGTTCGGTCGGCACGTCCAGATGCACCTCGCGCAGCTTCTGTCCAGGCTCGAATCCGACCGTCTGACGGGTCAGCAGACGACCGTCCGCGGCGGTGAGGCGGACGGTCACCGGTTCCGGCCTCGACGGGTCGGCACGGACGATTCGGGCGGTCAGCGCGGTCCCTTCGCTGGACGGCGGCAGCAGAAGGTGGGGCGGGCGCTCGGCCGAATCGTCGAGGACATCGGCGGAGCCCAGCCGTTGCAGCCCGGCGGCCAAGGCCGCGGCCTGCCGGTCACCGACCCCGTCGCTGAGCCATACCGCATGGATGGAACCGCGGCCGCCGGCAAGTTCCGCCACCGCCTTCAGGGCATCGAGCGCCGCCGCACGGTCGGTCGGCCAGGGCAGGGGGACCATCGCCTGGGCCAAGCGGCGCGCCTCGGGCGCCGGCAGGACGGCACTGGCATGGATCGGCGTGCCGTCGGCAGCGGGAGCGGTGGGAAGCAGGATCACCGGGCGCTGCTGGCGGTCGGCCTGGGCGATCAGCTCGTCCATCGTACGCTTGCGGGTCGGCCAGTCGCGTCCGGCGGCCCAGCCATTGTCCACCACCAGCAGCAGGGGGCCGCCACCGGGCAGGGCAGCGCGTGGGTTCAGCAGCGGCCCGGCCAGCGCCAGGATGATGAGCGCCGCCACGATCAACCGCAGAAGCAGCAGCCACCAGGGCGTGCGGGCCGGCGTCTCCTCCCGCGCGATCAGGTCGCGCAGCAGGCGGATGGCGGGGAACTGGATGGTGCGCGGCGCCGGCGGCGTGACGCGCAGCAGCCACCAGAGGACCGGCAGGGCTGCCAGAGCGGTCAAGACCCAGGGGGCGGCGAAGGCGATCGGTCCTAGACCCAGCATTGGCGCGTCTTCACGAGGAGGAGGGGCGGAAGGGAGTTGGTCGGTGCGTCACACCGCCTCCATCGCCATCGCACCCCACAGGGTGAGCAGCGCTGACTGCGGGGAACGGTCGGTCCGGTGGACGGCGAAGCTCCAGCCGGCGGCGCGGGCCAGCGCGGCCAGCCCGTCCTGCTGGGCCTTCAGCCGCTCGCGATAAGCGTCGCGGACGGCCTCCACCCGGGGAACCAGAAGGGCCTGTTCACCCTCCATGCCGTGGAAGTCGACGCGGCCATCATAGGGCAGCGTCTCTTCGGCCGGATCGAGGATCTGGACCAGATGGCCGCGCAGGCCGCGGCCGGTCAGGCCGGCGACGGTGGCGTGGATCTCCGGCAATGGCGACAGCAGGTCGCCGAACAGCACGGTCTGGGCATGGCGGGGCAAGGGCTCCACCCGCGGCAGCGGATCCGGTGCCGCAGCGGCCCGCGGGTCGGTCATCAGCCGGGTGAGGCGATCGATGGCCGTCTTGCCATGGTCCGGGCGCACGCCGCTGTTCAGCAGCGCCACCCGCTCGCCGCCGCGGGCCAGCAGCACGGCGGTGGCCAGCGTCAGCAGATCCGCGCGTTCCCTCTTGGTCGGCAGCCCGGCGACGGAGCGGAAATCCATCGAGGCCGAGCGGTCGCGCCACAGCCAGACGCTCTGCGCCGCCTCCCATTCGTTCTCGCGGACATAGACGGGCTGGGTCTTGGCCGACTGGCGCCAGTCGATCATCGACGGCGCGTCACCCGGCTGGTAGCGGCGGAACTGCCAGAAGGTCTCGCCCAGCCCGACGCGGCGGCGGCCGTGAACGCCCTGGGCGACGGTGGCGGCGACCCGCTCCGCCGCGACCAGAAGCGGCGGCAGGGCGGATGCCAGCTCCTCCGCGCGATGCCGCGCCAGCAGGGTGTTCGACTGCGGCTTCGTTGACTGGCTGGCTGGGCTTCGCGGCATCGCGGCTCCGCTCCGGGGGTCACATGAGGGGGGCGCAGAGACGGTCGATGACGTCGTCCAGCGTCACCCCGTCGGCCCGCGCGGCGAAGTTCAGCGCCATGCGGTGCTTCAGGATCGGCTTGGCGAGCGCCACCACGTCGTCCAGCGACGGCGACAGGCGGCCATCCAGCACCGCACGGGCGCGGGCCGCCAGCATCAGCGCCTGGCTGGCGCGCGGGCCGGGGCCCCAGGCGACATGCTGGCGCACCTCCATCAATTCCGACATCTCCGGCCGGCCGCGGCGGACGAGGTCGAGGATGCCGTCCACCACCCCCTCGCCGACCGGCACGCGGCGGACCAGGCGCTGGGCGACCTGAAGGTCGGCAGCGGACAGCACCGTCACCGCGCGTTCGTCGGTGGAGCCGGTGGTGGCGATCATCATCCGCCGCTCGGCCTCGCGGTCCGGATAATCGACGTCGATCTGCATCAGGAAGCGGTCGAGCTGGGCTTCCGGCAGCGGATAGGTGCCTTCCTGCTCCAGCGGGTTCTGCGTGGCCAGCACATGGAAGGGCTGGGGCAGGGGATGGTACTGGCCGGCGACCGACACCCGGTGCTCCTGCATCGCCTGCAGCAGGGCCGACTGGGTGCGCGGGCTGGCGCGGTTGATTTCGTCCGCCATCAGCAGCTGGCTGAACACCGGACCGGGCAGGAAGCGGAAGGACCGGCGGCCATTGTCGGCCTCCTCCAGAACTTCGGACCCCAGGATGTCGGCGGGCATCAGGTCGGGCGTACACTGGATCCGCTTCTCGGCGAGGCCCAGCACGGTGCCCAGCGTTTCCACCAGGCGCGTCTTGGCAAGGCCGGGAACGCCGATCAACAGGACATGGCCGCCGGCCAGCAGCGTGACCAGCGTGCGGTCGATCACCTCCTGCTGGCCGAAGATCACCCGGCCGATCCGGTCGCGGACCGAGGCCAGGCGGTCGCCCAGCGCCTCGATCTCCTCCATCAGCCGTTTCGGGTCCTCCGGCACGGGAGGCTGCCCCCTCAGGATGTCCTGTGCGCTCAAGGTCTGCTGCTCCCCGATGGTGGGCCGGTCGATGCTCGTCGTCGCGGGTTACCGCGGCGAGAAACGCGGGATCCGCATCCTCGGCCCTGTTCCTGCGCCTTGTCGACACCCATTTTCCAATCCGGCCGCCGGACGGGCCGCCGGACGGATGATGCCGAAGGACCAACAGGGTGGACCTAGCGGTCGAGTGTGGCGAAAATGCGCATGTCCGGGGACAAAATGGTTCCCAACTCCATGAAGGTCGGTAACGCGATGGCGAATGACAAGCGCTCAGATGGGCAAACCGGTTCGGCGACGCCGTCGGATATGGGGGCTTCCATCCCCGGGGCGCTGGGACGGACGCCGACGCTGGAACAGTACGACATCCGCATTGCGCGCGACGGCACCTGGTTCCACAATGGCGATCCCATTCGCCGGATCGAACTGGCGAAGCTGTTCTCCACCGTCCTGAAGCGCGACGACGACGGCGACTACTGGCTGGTCACGCCGGTCGAGCGCGGCCGGATCGTGGTGGAAGACGCCCCCTTCGTCGCGGTGGAGATGACGGTGTCGGGCAGCGGGGCCGATCAGGTCCTGTCCTTCCGCACCAACCTGGACCATCGGGTGGAGGCCGGCCCGGAACACCCGATCCGCGTGGCCGTGAACCCTGAAACCGGGGAGCCGGCACCCTACATCGAAATCAGAAGCCGGCTTGAGGCGCTGATCCTGCGTCCCGTGTTCTACGACATGGTGGAGCGCAGCGAGACGCGCCACATCGAAACCGGCGAGTCCGAGGTGGGTCTATGGAGCAACAAGGTCTTCTTCGCGCTGGGCAGGCTGCCTGGCGATTGAGCCTGGAGGAAGTCCGCCGGCGCTTTCCGGCGATGAGCGACGACACCGCGGTGGAAAACGCCGTCCGGTCGAACCGGACGGCGCCGAAACACGCGGCCAAAATCCGCGGCGACCATGACCTGAATCCGGAGATGGGACCGCCCACGACGCTGCGCGAGGCGGCGGTTCTGGTCCCGCTGGTCGACCGGCCGGAGGAACTGACCGTCATCTTCACCCAGCGCACCGCGACGCTGAGTTCCCATGCCGGCCAGATCAGCTTCCCCGGCGGCGGCAGGGAGCCGGAGGACGGCAGTCCGGAGGAGACGGCGCTGCGCGAGACGGCGGAAGAGATCGGGCTGGAGCGCGGACGGATCGAGATCGTCGGCCGGCTGGACACCTACGTCACGCGCACCGGCTTCCGGGTGACGCCGGTGGTGGGGGTGGTGACGCCGCCCTTCATCCTGACACCCGACCCGGTCGAGGTGGCGGAGGTGTTCGAGGTGCCGCTGTCTTTCATCCTCGACCCGTCCAACCCGCAGCGCCACAGCCGCGAGTTCCTGGGCAAGCCGCGCTGGTTCTATGCCTTCCCCTATCCGCAGCGCTACATCTGGGGAGCGACGGCAGGCATGCTGGTCAACCTGCGCGACGTGCTGGGTGCGGCCGCGGGCGAGGTGGGGGAGGGCGCGGACTGACCGCTGTGGCATGCCGATCGGGAATCGGATAGCGTCGCGCGCCATGACCGTTGCCGCCCGCCTGTCGCCCCAGCCCTGGATGACCGCGCCCGAAAGCCGCGCGGTGTTCGCTGCCCTGGCATCGGGCGGCGCCGACGCGCGCTTCGTCGGCGGCTGCGTGCGCGATGCGTGGCTCGGCCGGCCGGTCAAGGACATCGACATCGCCACCCATGCGCCGCCCGAGCGGGTGATGGAGCTGCTGCAGGACGCCGGGATCCGCGTCATCCCGACCGGAATTGCCCATGGCACCGTCACCGCGCTGTGCGGCGGCAAACCTTATGAGATCACCACCCTGCGGCGAGACGTCGAGACCTTCGGCCGCCATGCCCGCGTCGAGTTCACCGACGACTGGATCGAGGATGCCGCCCGCCGCGATCTGACCATGAATGCACTGAGTTGCACGCCCGACGGCACGATGTTCGACCCGTTCGGCGGTCTGGCAGACCTCGCCGCCGGCCGCGTCCGTTTCGTCGGCGACGCCCGACGGCGGATCGAGGAGGATGTGCTGCGCCTGCTGCGCTTCTTCCGCTTCCATGCCCATTACGGCCGGGGCGAGCCGGATGCCGAGGCCCTGGCCGCCTGCCGCGACCTGGCGCCGCAGTTGCCGACCTTGTCGGGTGAGCGGGTGCGCGGGGAGCTGTTCCGCCTGTTGACGGCGCCTTGTGCCGCGGCGGTCTGGCGGCTGATGATGGGGCAGGGGATCATGGTCCATCTTCTGCCGGAAGCGATGGACACCGACCGGCTTGAACGGCTGATCGCCGTGGAGCGCGATCTTGGGATCACGCCCGACCCGACCCGCAGACTGGCTGCGGTGCTGGACAGCGACCGGCCGGGCGCGTTGCGGGCCGCCGACGCGTTGCGCCTGTCCAATCGCGAGCGCGACCGTCTGTTGGCCCTGGTCGAACCGCCGGTCTCGCTGGTGCCGGCCGACGACCGCAAGGCCCTTCGGCGGGCGGTCTACCGCCTTGGCGATGCCGAACTGTTCGGCGACCTGCTGTTGATCGCCGCGGCCGTCCATGACGGGCCGCTCGACCTGACGGGGCTGCGCAAGGCGCTGGCGGTTGCCGAGGACCTGCCGTGCCTTCGCCTGCCGATCGCCGGCCGCGACCTGCTGGACCTTGGCCTTCCTCGCGGGCCGGCGGTCGGCGAAACCCTGAAGCGGGTCGAGGCATGGTGGGTCGCCGAAGATTTCCAGCCGGGCCGCGACGCCTGCCTGGAAAAGGCGCGCGGCCTGCTGGACGATCGGCCGGCCGGGAATCAGGCGTCCGAACGCTCGGCGTAACGCCGGCAGTGCTCCAGATAGGCCGCCTCGTGGCCGACGATCAGATCGACGATGCTGGACCACAGCCAGGATGGCGCATCGAGGCTCTTGGTGCGGTTGCGCGCCAGTTCGTTGCGCCACGACTTGCGCGTCGCCTCGTCCATCTGGCGGGCATGCGCCTTGCCCACCACGGCGGCGAGGAAGAAGGCGGCGCGGGTCGCTTCTTCCCGCGTCAGATGGTCGAAGTCGAGCTTGATGTCCTGCGGCAGCAATTCGCGAAGGAAGACGGCGCGGTCGAGCAGGCGGGCAGGGCGCATGCGGTCGCCGAGATAGGGAGAGAGATTCTGCGCGCCGGTCGCCACGCGCTCGGCGTTGTCGCGCGGCATTCCGACCTTGGCGTTACGAGGAGCGGCGGCCTGCACCGCCTCCTTGATGTCGATCAGGCTGAGACCGCCTTCGTCGTAATGGCCCTCGCCGACGCCGAGCAGCACCGCGATCCGCAGCCGGCCGAGCGAACTGCACCCCTTCACCCAATAGGCGGCGTCGAGAAGTTCGATCCGGTCGTTGTCGTCGCGGGAGTGCAGGGAGGTCACCAGACGGCGCACCTGATCCTTGGCGAACAGCTCCTCGACCGCCGCACGCTCCTCGTCCGTCAGCGGCCAGAAGCGCTTGCCGAGCGGAATCGTCGGGCGGATGTCCTTGATGCGATCCTTGGCCAGATGCTTCCAGGTGCGCCCGATGGCTTGGCGCATGCCGACACGGACGACCGACGGCTTCTTCCGCAGGGTCGCGCCGCCAAGCTCGCCGTCGAGGGTCACCATGTAGCCCTCGATCATCTGCTCCAGCATCCGCGCCGTGGTGACGCCGGGCAGATCCGATCCGCGTGCCGCCGTGGCGAGGGACAGGCCGAGCCGGATCAGGTCATGGGCCGGGTTGCCGATCACGGTCTGGTCGACGTCGCGGATCTGGATGCCGATCCGGCCCTTGGCGTTGGCGACCGGCCCGAGATTGCCGACATGGCAGTCGCCGCAGATCCAGACAGGTGGACCATCCGGCACCTTGCCGCCGGACTGCTCCAGCCACTCGTAGAATTTCACCGTGCTGCCGCGCACATAGGCATGGGCGGATTCGGCCATCTTGAGGTTTCGACGCTGGGACAGGACCGCTTGGCGCTGATCGGGCGAGGTGGGCTGGTTCTTCGACGACATCTTCCATCCGGGTCCGAAGTTGCGACGCCGGACATGGGCAATGCTGTCGCGGACCGCCATGCCGCAATCGGTCAGCCCACAACGACCCAGCCATGCAAGCCATGAGAGGAACCTGCTGGCTTCCGTAGCTCCATGTTGCGCTGGGCTGACAATTTAGCTTTGCGCCGTGGAATCAAGCTGAAGTGCGACAACACGTTTATGTTGATCGACCCACTACCTTTTTAGCCATTTCGTCAAAGCGGAAAAGCTCGTGCCGGTGGGTCCACAGGCTTGATCCGCACGCCCNCGGTGGGTCCACAGGCTTGATCCGCACGCCCCCATCGCGAGGGCGGATCAAGCCTGTGGACCCACCGGTGCGAGCGACGGGGCAGGGGAGACTTGTTAGCGTCTCGGCCTCTCTCGCTGTTCCGTCGATGTTGATATCTACCGCCCAATCTTCGAATCCGCCAGATTGGCTGCAAAGACCTCGGCTGGTGTCCTGTAGTCAAGGCAGCGGCGCGGTGTGTCGTTGAGCCGTTTCGTAAGGGCGGAAAGTGCCAAACCATTGCGCTCCACCACGGGAATGCCTAGAGGCAAATACCGCCGCAAGCGTCCGTTGGCATTCTCGACGCCACCTTTCTGCCAAGGGCTGTGCGGATTGCAGAAGTAACTGTCCATCGATAGCTTCTTGTAGGATAGGAACTCAGTTCCCCGGTCGAACGTAATGGTCTGGCATGCATGACGGGGAAATTCGTCAAGCGCTGCAGCAATCCGGCTGATCACTTCGGCCGAGCGGCGGTCCTCATTGGCGATGAGGATGTGATAGCGGCTCTGACGCTCCTGAAGAGACGTGATGTTGGACTTGCCGAACTGAGGGCTGAAGATCACCAAGTCACATTCCCAGTGTCCGAAACTCTGCCGGGTTTCCACCTCGGCCGGACGATTGGCGATCGAGCGCTCGGCGGGGATCGGACTGCTGCGTGGTTTGCGACCCATGCGCTTGCGGCGCCGACGCCGGGCGACGGCCAAAAGTGCATAGAGATTGAGGGCTTTGCCTTCCGAGCCATAGATGAAGCGGTAGATCGTCTCGTGAGACACGGTCTCACCATGAGGCGCATCCACCTTGAGACGGCCGGCAATCTGTTGTGGCGACCAGCCCTCGTGCAGCTTGGCGATAACGTGATCGCGCAGAGCTGGCTTGAGCGCCAGCTTCAGTCGACGCCGTGCACGTCGATCCCGCGCATACTTCTGGGCGCTGGTGCAGAAGTAACCCTTGTACTCCTTGCCCCAGCGATCCCGGAACGGGTCGTGATAGAAGTTGCGCCGGAGCTCCCGGTGGATGGTCGAGCGGTGACGACTCAGAGCCGCCGCGATCGCTGTCACCGGCATCTTGGCGTCGTGCATGTCCTGGATGCGGCGCCGCTCGGCAAAATCGATCTGCGAATACTGTTCACCCATCAGCGCTCACCACCCGTAAACCCCTGTGCTTACAAGAAAGTTGCACTTCAGAATAGAACCCACCCCGCTTACACACAAAAAACACATAAGTTAGGTTATGGAAAATAAATCGGTCCTGCCGTGGTTTCGGTCTTGCGAATTCGAAAGCAAGAACCGGATAGCCGGACCATGGCGTTGTTCGCAACCCTCGGGCCATACGTCACCATGGAGAATGACAATGGGACAGCTCGAAGGAAAGATTGCAATCGTCACAGGCGCCAGTTCCGGAATCGGACGTGAGGCGGCCCGGCTGTTCGCGGAGAACGGCGCGCAACTCGTCCTCGTGGCACGCAGGCGCGCCGAACTGGACCAGTTGGTCGACGAAATCAGGGATAACGGCGCGGAGGCCATCGCCGTGGCCGGCGACGTGAAGGATGCGGAGGTCGCGCGTGACGCGGTGCGGATCGCCACCGGCCATTTCGGCGGTCTTGACGTCGCCTTCAACAATGCCGGCACGACCGGTGCGCAGATACCGGTTTCGGAGATGGCGGCTGAGATGTGGCACGAGGTGATCGACACCAATCTGACCAGTGCTTTCCATGCCGCCAAACACCAGATTCCGGCGATGATCGCCCGTGGCGGCGGATCGCTTGTTTTCACCTCGACATTCGTCGGCCACACAGTCGGCTTTCCCGGAATGGCCGCCTATGCAGCGAGCAAGGCCGGGCTGATCGGGTTGGTACAGGTGATCGCGGCTGAACATGGGCCGCAGGGCATCCGCGCCAATGCCTTGCTGCCGGGCGGCACTGACACGCCCATGGGGCGAGCCGTCTCGAACACGCCGGAAGCGCTGGCTTTCGTCAAAGGGCTCCATGCGTTGAAGCGCCTCGCCGCGCCGCGTGAGATTGCGCAGGCGGCACTTTTCCTGGCATCGGACGCCTCGAGCTTCACCACCGGGACGGCATTGCTGGCGGACGGCGGCGTCTCCATAACCCGAACCTGACGGAGCCGGGCCGCTCGCCGTTTGTCGGCCGGCGGCCCAACTCTTCTGCTCCGGATCCTACTCCGCCGCCTGTGGCCGCAGCGGCTGGACCACGTCCCCCTTCACGTTCATCGCCTTGGCGAGCGCATCGATGCGGCGCTGAACCGCTTCGCCGGAGGGAACGCTGCCGTCGTCGGGCAGACTCAGCACGACGCGGCCGTCGCCGACCTTCAGGCTGGTGCGCTCCAGCAATGCAGTGGCTCCGCCCGAAAGGGTATGGGCAAGACGGAGCGCCAATCCCAGGACGAGCGCCTTCATCCCCTGCCCTTCCGTCACCAGCGTCCGGGTGGCGGCGGTCAGAGGCGCATCGATGGTTCCGGCATAGCGGGCATGGGCGGCGAGCGCGAGGAAAGCACGCTCGTCATGGTCCAGCGCCGGAAACGGATAGCGCAGCACGCGCAGGAAGGCATGCTCTGCGCGGTAGTCGGGATGATCGGCCCAGCCGACATCGCTCAACAGGCACGCGGCGTGGCGCAGGCGGATGGCGTTGTCGTCCTCGCCGGCGAAGAGTCCGGCGGTCCAGGACATCAGCAGAGCCGGGTCGCCCATCCGCACGAAGCGGCTGGCCCAATCGGCGGCCGAGGCCATCAGCGGGTCCTCGCGCCGGCCCTCCGGCGACAGCAGCGAATAGAGATGCCCCTCGCGCAGGCCGTAGGCGGAGAAGACCAGCTTCGACGGCTGGGCAATCCGCAACAGCCGCTCCAGCACCAGTCCGGCGAAGGGCAGCGTGTCGAGCCGGCGGCGCGATCCCGCCATCTTCTCTAGCGACGAGCGGCTCTGCCGGCCGATCAGCCCGGTAAACTCCCGGGCGTCACCCGAGGGGATGGTATAGTGGTGGATGATGTGAAGCGGATGACCCGACTGCTCCATGTGCAGCTTGGCGATGGCGCGCCAGCTGCCGCCGACCGGATAGAAGGGCCGCCCCTTCATGTCCGGCAGCCAGGACAGCGATTCCAGATGCTGGTCGATCAGCTTCGTCGGGCCGCCCTTGGTGGACCCGACCTCCATCAGCCGCAGCGGACCGAGCGGCAGCGTCACCTGCTTGCCGATCACGCCACGGTCGAGCGTCACCAGTTCCAGGCTGCCGCCGCCGAGATCGCCGACGAGCCCGTCGGCGCCGGGGGTGCCGGACAGCACGCCCATGGCCGACAGCCTGGCCTCCTCCTCGCCGCTGATGACGCGCACGGTCAGACCGGTCCGACGCCGGATGGCGTCGACGAATGCGGCGCCGTCTCCGGCATCGCGCACCGCGGCGGTGGCGATCACGTCCAGCCGGCCGACGCGCATGCCCCGCGCCAGCATCGCGAACCGCTCGAGCGCCACCAGCCCCTGGGCGACGCCGTCGGGGTTCAGCAGGCCGGATTTCTCCACGCCGCGGCCCAGGCCGCACAGCACCTTCTCGTTGAACAGGGCGAGCGGCGAGCGGGTCAGACCGTCATAGACGACCAGACGGATGGAGTTGGACCCGATGTCGATCACGCCCACGCGCTCCGCTGCCATGCCCGGGATCGCGGTCGCGCGTTTGTCGTTGTTCATACTCTCGCTCCAGTCGCCCATTCTCACGGCACCGTATGCAGCATCAGCCGCGGCGGCGTCCGTTTGCTGGCGAGCGCACTGCCCCGGCCCGACAGGCTGGGGTTGGTCATGAAGTAATTATGGGCGCTGAAAGCGTCCGGCCCAGCCTTCACGCGATGGTACACGCCATCGGGGCCGAGCTTCCAGGTGCTTGCATCATCCTTCATGTTCGCGACCATGATCTGGTCGATCACCTGTTCATGCACCGTCGGATTCTCGATGGGCACCAGCGTCTCGATCCGGCGGTCCAGGTTGCGGGTCATCCAATCGGCCGAGGAGATGAACACCTTCGCCTGATTGCTGGGAAGGCCATGGCCGTTGCCGAAGCAGATGACGCGCCCATGTTCCAGGAAACGGCCGACGATGCTGCGTACCCGGATATTCTCCGACAGCCCCTTCACACCCGGTCGCAGGCAGCAGATGCCGCGGATGATCATGTCGATCTGCACCCCGGCCTGGGACGCCTTGTACAGCTTGTCGATGATGACCGGATCGACCAGGGAGTTCAGCTTCACCCAGATCGAGGCCGGCCGGCCGGCGGCGGCATGGGCGATCTCCGCCTCGATCAGGTCGGACAGGCGCTGGCGCAGGGTGATCGGCGCGATGGCGATCTTCTCCAGCACCTTCGGCGTGGCGTAACCGGTCATGAAGTTGAACATGACTGCGGCATCGTGGCACAGTGCCGGATCGCAGGTGAAGAAGGACAGGTCGGTGTAGACCTTCGCCGTGATCGGGTGATAGTTGCCAGTCCCGAAATGGACGTAGCTGCGCAGTGCCTTCTTCTCGCGCCGAACCACCAGCGAAACCTTGGCGTGGGTCTTCAGGTCGACGAAGCCGTAGACCACCTGGGCACCGGCGCGTTCGAGGTCGCGCGCCCAGCGGATGTTCGCTTCCTCGTCGAAGCGGGCCTTCAATTCGACCAGCGCGGTCACCGACTTGCCGGCCTCCGCCGCCTCGATCAGCGCCGCCACGATGGGGCTGTCCTTGCTGGTGCGGTAGAGCGTCTGCTTGATCGCCACCACCTGCGGGTCGCGCGCCGCCTGACGGATGAACTGCACCACCACATCGAAGGACTCGTACGGATGGTGGACGACGATATCCTTGTGGCGGATTGCAGCGAAGCAATCGCCGCCGAAATCGCGAATCCGTTCGGGGAACCGCGCGTTGAAGGGGCGGAAGACCAGATCGGGCCGCTCGTCGACGATCAGCTGCTTGGTGTCGGTCAGGCCGATCAGGCCGTCCAGGATGAAGACGTCGTCCGACGCGACGTTCAGCTCATGGCGCAGGAATTCGCGCAGGTCGGTCGCCATGCCGCTGTCGGTGGCGAGCCTGATGACGCTGCCGCGCCGGCGCCGCTTCAGCGCGCTTTCGAAGGTGCGGACGAGATCTTCGGCCTCTTCCTCGATTTCGATCTCGCTGTCGCGCAGCACGCGGAACACGCCGTGCGCCTTGACCTGGAACGGAGGGAACAGGCGGTCGATGAACTGCATCACCGCCTTTTCCAGCTGGATGAAGCGGATGTCCGAGCCGGGCAGGCGCAGGAACCGCTCCAGCTGAGTCGGCAGCGGAACCAGCGCGTCGATGTGCCGACCCTTGACCGGATCATGCAGCTGGAGCGCCAGCGAGAAACCCAGATTCGGCAGGAACGGGAAGGGATGGGCAGGATCGACGGCGATGGGGGTCAGGATGGGGAAGATGTCGTCGAGGAACTTGGCTTCCAGCCAATCCAGCTCGCCTTCGCTGAGATCGGCGGGATTGACGACGGAAATTCCGGCATCGCACAGTTCGCCGCGCAGCGAACGCCACATGGTCTGCTGGCTTTCCATCAGTGCGGTGATTCGCTGCTTCACCGCTGCCAACTGCTGGGCCGGCGTCAGATTCTCCGGGCTGGGCGCCTTCACGCCGGCGGCCACCTGCCCTTTCAGGCCGGCGACGCGGACCATATAGAATTCGTCAAGATTGCTGGCCGAAATCGACAGGAAGCGCAACCGTTCCAGCAGCGGGTGGTTGGGATTGGCGGCTTCGTCCAGGACGCGCTGGTTGAAGGCCAGCCACGACAGCTCCCGATTGATGAAGCGTTCCGGAGCATTCGGCTCGATACCGACCGAATCGAGTTCCTGGAGATGAGTCACGTCGCCCTCTGAAATCTTGAGATCCGAACGCCGTCGGCCGCCTTCAGGCAGCACCGGCGACCGTTAATATGGTAGGCAGACAGAGTATCCCATATGCGTTACGGTTTCAGGACTCCCATTCGACGAAGGGCAACGCGGTCCAACCCTGCCCTCCCGTGCCGAATTTTCCCCCGCCTCTCCCCAGCCGACAGAACCTCGCCATGAAGACGCTGTTCCTGCTGCGCCATGCCAAATCCTCCTGGGACGACCCGTCGCTGGGCGACCACGACCGTCCGCTGAATGCCCGCGGGGAAAAGGCGGCCACCCTGGTCGGGGCTCATCTGGGCAAGCACCATGCCCATATCGACCTCGTGCTGTGCTCCACCGCCTTGCGGGCGGTCGAAACGCGCAAGCGGGTGATGGCGGCGATGGGCGCGCCCTACCCGCCGGTCGAGCACGAACGCGGCCTGTATCTGTGCGGTGCCCGCACGCTGCTGCAGCGGCTGCGCGACGCGCCGGACCAGGCGACCGGCTTGATGCTGGTGGCGCACAATCCGGATCTGCACGAGCTGGCGAACGCCCTGACCAGCAGCGGCGACCATGGGCTGCGCCATGCCCTGGCCGACAAATTCCCGACGGGCGCCTGTGCCGTCCTCGTCTTCGAAACGCCGCATTGGGCCGACCTGGAGCTTGGAGCCGGGCGGCTGGCGGATTTTGTGCAACCGCGTAAACTCTCTTAACCTGCGGCGGCGGTTGGGGTATCCACGGATAGACCTGTTTCATCCAAGGCCACCCAGGCCGGATACGGGAGGATGCCGACCCTTGACCCCCGTCAGTCCACCCGCGACGCCGCCCACCAGCCCGCCGGCCGGCCCCCAACCGCAGCAGCCTTCCGCCTCCGCCTTCCGCGAGGTGGAACTGAAACTGCACGCGGCTCCCGCGGATCTGGCGCGGGTGACGTCGCTGCCGGGGCTGGCGGCACTGGCCGACGGTCCGGCGGTGACCCGGAGGCTGCGCACCGCCTATTTCGACACGCCCGACCTGAAGCTGGCCGCCAATGGGGTGGCGCTGAGGGTGCGGCAGGAGGGGGACCGCTTCGTCCAGACCCTGAAGACCGTCAACAGCGCCAGCCCCGGCGATTCCGCCGCCGTCTCGGTACGGCGGGAATGGGATTGGATCGTCGGCGGCGAAGCGGTGGACGTCGGCGTGTTGCATGATCCCAGCGTCGCCGGACTGGTGCCGGCGACGGCGCTCGATGCACTGGATTGCCTGTTCATCACCGACTTCCGCCGAACCACCCTGTTGATCCGCCCGGATCCGCTGACCGCGGTCGAGGTGGCGGTGGACGACGGCGGCATCTATGCCGGCGGCACTTCCCTGCCTCTCAGCGAGGTGGAGTTGGAATTGAAGGCCGGCAAGGTCGCGAGCCTGTTCGATCTGGCTTTGACGCTCCAGGCAGCCGTCCCCATGCGCATCGGCACGGAAAGCAAGGCGGAGGCCGGGTTGCGGCTGGTCACCGGCAAGGCGCCGAAGCCGGTGGAGGCCGAGCCGCTCGGCCTGTCGCCGCTCACCACGGTGGCCGAGGCCTACCGGCACATCCTGCGCCAGGCGTTGCGTCAGTTCCTCGCCAACGAATCCTGCGCGCTGGCCGGCGGCGATGTGGAGGGGCTGCACCGCATGCGCATCGCGCTGCGCCGGCTGCGCATCGCCCATCGATTCTTCTCGCCCCTCGTCGCCTCGCCCGAGGCCGACCGGTTGACGGAGGAAAGCCGCACGCTTGCCAAGCGGCTCGGTCCGGCACGGGGCTGGGACGTGCTGACGTCCGGGGTCATCGATCCGCTTCTCGCCGAGCCGGCGCTGCCGGACGGCATCGATCGCGCGGCGCTGGAGCGGCTGGCCTCCCTGGCCCGCGCCGCCGGTGCCGGACCGGCACGCGAGGCGATGGCGGCGATCCTGGCGCCCGGCTGCACCACCATGGTGCTGGCGCTGGCCGCGTGGCTCGAACATGGCCGCTGGATGTCGGAGGCCGACGGAGACCGGCGTGCCGCGCTGGCCGCCCCGGTCTCGATGCTTGCAGGAGGCTGGCTGTCGGAGCGGATGGTGAAGCTCGGCAAGGCCATGAAGCCGCCGGAGGGCGCCAAGGGGCGCGACAAGCTGCGCCGCCGTCTGCGCAGCTTGCGCTACACCGCCGACTTCTTCCGCGGGCTCTATCCGGAGGCTGCCGCCCTGCCCTTCTTCGCCGCGCTGGAGCCGTTGCAGGCAGCGCTGGATGCCGACCAGGATGCCCTCACCAGCGCACGCATGCTGGGTTCGCTGACCGGGGCGGACCCGAAGACGGTCGGCGCGGTCGCCGCCTGGATCGACCGGCAATCGGACAGGCGGCGCAAGGCTCTGCCCGAGCTGTGGAAGCGTTTCCGCGCGGTGCCGCCCTTCTGGTCATGACCGACCCGCGCCGGATGGCGGTGGCAATACGGACCGAGGCGCATATATCGTCAGCCGGCCGATCACAGGCGGTCCGTTTTTCGTCATGCGTGGCGGCAGCTTGCCGCTTTCCATCCGGATTGGCTTCGGGTAAAAGAACACTCCATGAACAAATACATCAGCGTCCGCGGCGCGCGGGAACATAACCTGAAGAACGTCGATGTGGATCTGCCGCGCGACGAGCTGATCGTCATCACCGGCCTGTCGGGATCGGGCAAGTCGTCGCTCGCCTTCGACACGATCTATGCCGAGGGCCAAAGACGCTACGTGGAGAGCCTCTCGGCCTACGCGCGCCAGTTCCTGGAGCTGATGCAGAAGCCGGACGTCGATTCGATCGAAGGGCTGTCCCCCGCCATCTCGATCGAACAGAAGACGACGTCGAAGAATCCCCGCTCCACCGTCGGCACGGTGACGGAGATCTACGATTACATGCGCCTGCTGTGGGCGCGCGTCGGCATTCCCTATTCGCCGGCCACCGGGCTGCCGATCGAAAGCCAGACGGTCAGCCAGATGGTCGACCGCATCATGGCCATGCCGGATGGCACGCGCCTGCTGCTGCTGGCCCCCTTCGTGCGCGGCCGCAAGGGCGAATACAAGAAGGAAATCCAGGACCTGCGCAAGCGCGGCTTCCAGCGCGTGCGGGTTGACGGCACCATGTACGAGATCGACGAGGTGCCGGCGCTCAACAAGAAGCTGAAGCACGACATCGAGGTGGTGGTCGACCGCATCGTGGTGCGCGAGGGGCTGGGCAACCGTCTGGCCGATTCGCTGGAGACCGCGCTGGGTCTGGCCGACGGCATCGTCTGGGTCGAGAATGCCGAGACCAACGAGCAGACCGTCTTCTCGCAGAAATTCGCCTGCCCGGTCAGCGGATTCACCATTCCGGAGATCGAACCGCGGCTGTTCTCCTTCAACAACCCGTTCGGCGCCTGTCCGGCCTGCGACGGGCTGGGCAGCAAGATCTATTTCGACCCGATGCTGGTGGTACCGGACGAGCGGCTGACCCTCGCCAAGGGTGCCGTCGCCCCCTGGGCCGGTTCGACCTCGAAATACTACGACCAGACGCTGGAGAGCATCTGCAAGCATTTCGGCGCGTCGATGACCACACCCTGGCAGGATCTGCCGGAGATGGTGCGGCAGACCATCCTGTTCGGCTCGGGCGCGTCGGCCATCACCATGACCTATGATGACGGCCTGCGGCGCTACGAGACCAACAAGGCGTTCGAGGGCATCGTCAACAACCTGGAACGGCGTTTCCGCGAGACCGACAGCGCCTGGACCCGGGACGAGCTGTCGAAATACCAGTCGTCGCAGCCCTGCGAGGTCTGCAAGGGCGCTCGGCTGAAGCCGGAAGCGCTGGCGGTCAAGGTCCGCGGACGCAGCATCTCCGAAGCGGCGGAACTGTCCATCGCCGGTGCCGGCGCCTGGTTCAGCGAACTGAACGAGCATCTGCGTCCGAAGGACCGCGAGATCGCCTACCGCATCCTGAAGGAAATCAACGAGCGGCTGGGCTTTCTCAATGCGGTGGGCCTCGAGTATCTGACGCTCAGCCGGGGATCCGGCACCCTGTCCGGTGGCGAGAGCCAGCGGATCCGGCTGGCCTCCCAGATCGGCTCCGGCCTGACCGGCGTTCTGTATGTGCTGGACGAACCGTCCATCGGGCTGCATCAGCGCGACAACGACCGCCTGCTGGAGACGCTGAAGCGCCTGCGCGACATCGGCAACACCGTCATCGTGGTCGAGCATGACGAGGATGCCATCCGCAGCGCCGACTATCTGGTCGACATGGGACCGGGGGCCGGCCAGCATGGCGGCAGCGTCATCGCCCAGGGCCGGCCGGAAGAGGTTCAGAAGAATCCCGACAGCATCACCGCCCAGTATCTGAACGGCACCCGCTTCGTTCCCGTGCCCGACACCCGCCGGCCCGGCCATCCCGGCCAGTTCCTGGAGGTGCAGGGCGCGCGCGCCAACAATCTACGGAACGTCTCGACCAAGATCCCGCTCGGCACCTTCACCTGCGTGACCGGCGTGTCGGGCGGCGGCAAGTCGACGCTGATCATCGAGACGCTCTACAAGGCGGTGGCGCGCAAGCTGATGGGCGCCCGCGAGCATCCGGCCGAGCATGATGCCGTGCTCGGGCTGGAGCATCTCGACAAGGTCATCGACATCGACCAGTCGCCGATCGGCCGCACCCCGCGGTCCAACCCGGCGACCTACACCGGCGCCTTCACGCCGATCCGCGACTGGTTCGCCGGGCTGCCCGAATCGAAGGCGCGCGGCTACGGTCCGGGCCGCTTCTCCTTCAACGTCAAGGGCGGGCGCTGCGAGGCCTGCCAGGGCGACGGCGTCATCAAGATCGAGATGCACTTCCTGCCCGACGTCTACGTCACCTGCGACGTCTGCCACGGCAAGCGCTACAACCGCGAGACCCTGGAAGTCACCTATCGCGACAAGACCATCGCCGACGTGCTGGACATGACGGTCGAGGAGGGCAAGGAGTTCTTCAAGGCGGTCCCCGGCATCCGCGACAAGATGGACACGCTGGAACGGGTGGGCTTGGGCTACATCCACATCGGGCAGGCGGCGACCACCTTGTCGGGCGGCGAGGCGCAGCGCGTCAAGCTGTCCAAGGAACTGAGCCGGCGCGCCACCGGCCGCACGCTGTACATCCTCGACGAGCCGACCACCGGCCTGCATTTCGCCGACGTCGAGAAGCTGATGGAAGTGCTCCATGCGCTGGTCGACCAGGGCAACACGGTTCTGGTGATCGAACACAATCTGGAGGTCATCAAGACCGCCGACTGGATCATCGACCTGGGGCCGGAAGGCGGCACCGGCGGCGGCGAGATCGTGGCGGAGGGTACGCCGGAAGACGTCGCGAAGGTGGGGCGCAGCTACACCGGCCGCTACCTCGCCCCCTATCTGAAGGAGAAGCCGGCGGTGCGGAAATCGGCAACCCGAAAGAGAGCGTGAACAAACGGAAGCTGCGCCGTGTTCTCCCATGCAGAGTTCGCACTGCATGGGAGATGAGAGGCATGAGCAAGACGCTTCTGACCGGCGTGGGCGCGGCCCTGGGGGCCGCCCTGCTGCTGGCGGCTTGCGGTTCCGACAAGTCCACCACCAGCACGACGACCACGACCACCACCACGCCCAGCTACGGCTCGACCACCGTGACGCCGGCTCCGACCGGCTCCACCACCGTCGAACGCAGCACGACGACGAAGAGCGAGTGAGCCGCTGCCTTGGTTGACGTTTAGGCTCAACACTCCGCCTGGATCGATGTTCTGACTGACTCCTGAACGACTTGCAGCCGGCCTTCCATACGGGGGGCCGGCCTTTTCCCATGCCCGCGCGCCGAATGGATCTGTGTTAGGCTGCGTTCCATGATGAACCCGGTACGCCTGCGTGACCTCGACACGGTCAGGCACATCATCTTCAAGCATCTGGCCGAGCACCCTGCGCGCGTCTATCTGTTCGGCTCCTGCGCCCGCGGCGATGGCGGGCATTGGAGCGACATCGACGTCGCCATCGATCCGCTTGAGCCGCTGCCGCACAGCCTGCTTGCCAAGATCGACGATGAACTGGAAGAGAGTACGGTTCCCTATTTCGTCGATGTGGTCGATCTCTCGACCGTACGGAAAAGTTATCGTGAGGACGTGGAGCGCGACGGTATCGAGTGGGTGCGCTGACCAAACCGGGAGATCAATTGCCTACCGCACTCAGTCCTGGATTTTCGAAACCCAGGACGCCATAACCCGCCCCTGATCCGCCTGCCTTTCGCACAGTGTTCTGGAAAGTCCCAATGTCCGACACCCTTCGCCCTGTCCATGTCGTCGGCGGCGGTCTCGCCGGCTCGGAAGCCGCTTGGCAGCTCGCCTCCCGCGGCGTGCCCGTCGTGCTGCACGAGATGCGGCCGGTCCGCAAGACCGAGGCCCACGATACCGACAAGCTGGCGGAGCTGGTCTGCTCCAACTCCTTCCGGTCGGACGATGCCGAATACAACGCGGTGGGGCTGTTGCATGAGGAGATGCGACGCTGCGGCTCGCTGATCCTGCGCTGCGCCGACGCGCACAAGGTGCCGGCCGGCGGCGCACTCGCCATGGACCGCGACGGCTTCGCCGATGCGGTGACGGAAGCCATCTCCACCCACCCCCTCATCACCATCCAGCGCGAGGAGGTCGCCGGCCTGCCGCCCGAGGACTGGGACAGCGTCATCGTCGCCACCGGCCCCCTGACCTCCCCTGCCCTGGCCGAGGCCGTGCGCACCCAGACCGGCGAGGAATCGCTGGCCTTCTTCGACGCCATCGCTCCCATCGTCTATCTGGAGAGCGTCGATCTGTCGAAGGCATGGTTCCAGTCGCGCTATGACAAGCCCGGCCCCGGCGGCACCGGCAAGGATTACATCAACTGCGCCTTCGAGAAGGACGAGTACCGCGCCTTCATCGACGCGCTGATCGCCGGCGAGAAGCTCGACTTCAAGGAGTGGGAGAAGAATACCCCCTACTTCGAAGGCTGCCTGCCGATCGAGGTGATGGCGGAACGCGGGGTCGATACGCTGCGCTACGGCCCGATGAAGCCGGTCGGCCTGACCAATCCGCACAAGCCGGAACGCCGCCCCTATGCGGTGGTCCAACTGCGCCAGGATAACGCCCTGGGCACGCTGTACAACCTCGTCGGCTTCCAGACCAAGCTGCGCCATGCCGAACAGGCGCGCATCTTCCGCATGATCCCCGGCCTGGAGAATGCCGAGTTCGCGCGGCTCGGCGGCATGCACCGCAACACCTTCCTGAACAGCCCGCGCATTCTGGATGGCGCCCTGCGGCTGAAGTCGCTGCCCCGCCTGCGCTTCGCCGGTCAGGTCACGGGGTGCGAGGGCTATGTGGAGAGCGCCGCCGTCGGCCTGCTCGCCGGCCGCTTCGCCGCCGCCGAACGGCTGGGCCAGGAGATCAGCGTGCCGCCGGCGACCACGGCGCTCGGCGCCATCCTCGGCCACATCACCGGCGGGGCTGAGGCGGAGACCTACCAGCCGATGAACGTCAATTTCGGCCTGTTCCCGCCGGTGGACGACAAGATCCGCGGCCGCGACCGCAAGCTGGCCTACACCCGCCGCGGACTGGCCGACCTGGACGGCTGGCTGAAAGGATGACCGGCGGCAGGATGCGCGGGCGTCAGTATCGCCCGCGCATCGCCGCCCAGCCCAGCCGGATCTGCCGGAACGGGTTGGCCAGCAGGACGCGCGGAGCGAATACGTCGTTGCCCTCGCGTTCGATCACCCCTAGATGCAGGTCGGCCAGGGACGCCGGCAGCAGCGCCGGCACCGCGGCCTTCGGCACGTCCCGGCGCAATCCGCGGGCCTCGGCCAGATGCTTGCGGGCGACCGCGGCGATCTCCCCCACCACCGGCCGCAGTTCCGTGGCCGAGCGTCCGGCGAACAGATCCTCGCTCCTGGCTCCGTGCCGCTGCATCAGGTCTTCCGGCAGGTGCCGACGGTGCTGCCGGGCCAGGAAAGGCACCGCGCGCAGGATGCCGGCGAGGGCATAGGCGATGCCGACATGGCGGCCGGCCGCCATCGCCACCTCGTCCCGCACCCCCAGGATCTCCACTGCCAGCTGGACCAGCGGCGCCCCGGTCACCTCGGCATAGTTGACGAGGCAGGCCAGGTCGGCCGGCGGGGTGTCGTCGAGGTCGGCTTCCCGGGCATCGATCAGCCGGTCGAACAGCGTGCGGCTCAGCCCCATCCGGCGCGCCGCCTGGGCAAGCGGCTCCATCACCTCGTGGCGCGGTACGGGTCCGTCCTCATAGACGGCCTCGATGCCATCGCGCCAGAATTGCAGTCGCATCTGGCCCAGGATCGGTTCGCTGACCACCTCGCGTGTCTTGGCGATCTCCAGGTTGAAGGCATAGAGTGCGAAGGTCGCTTCGCGACGGTCGGCGGGGGTGAACAGACCTGCCAGAAAGTGGTCGTTGTCATATTTCCGAACCTCCCGTCCGCAATAGGACAGGTCGGTCGCAGCCTTCACCATGGGATGCCCGATTGGAAAAAGAGGGGAGGAGTGTTGGAAGGACGGGCCAAAGCCTGTTGCTACGCCTATATGAAGCACACACGGTCGCACCGCCAGCCCCGACGCGCAGCAGGCAGGGATCCCATGACGGATTTCAACATCGCCCCGACGAAACCCCGCAAGACCGGTCCGGTCGCACGCAAGGACGAATCGGGAGAGAATTTTCCCGTCGCGTCCCGCCTGATACCGAAGCATCTGCGTCCGCATGTGATCGCCTTCTACCGCTTCGTGCGCTTGGCCGACGACATCGCCGACGACCCGGATCTCGAGCCGGAGACCAAGCTGGCCTATCTGGAGGCGCTGGAACGGGCTCTGACCTCCGGACAGGCCAAGCACGCCTACCTGAAGCCGGCGACCGACCTGCGGGAAAGCCTGCAGAAGACCGGCGTCAGCGACCGCCATGCCCGGCAGGTCCTGCGCGCCTTCCGGCGCGATTCGGTCGGCGCCCGCTGCCACAGCTGGAGCGACCTGCTTCTCTACTGCCGATTCTCCGCCAACCCGGTTGGCCGCTACCTGCTGGAACTGCATGGCGAGGGGGTGGCCGCCGGGCCGGCTTCCGACGCGCTGTGCTCCGCGCTGCAGATCCTGAACCATCTGCAGGATGCGCGGGAGGATTGGACGCAGCTCGGCCGCTGCTACGTTCCGCTGGCCTGGTTCGACGAGGCCGGGATCAGCGTCGAGCGCTTGGTCGAAGCCGAGAGCGACGCCCGCCTGCGTGCCATCTTCGACCAGGCGCTGGAGCATACCGACCGGCTGCTGGAGCGCGCCGCCGCCCTGCCCGGCCTGATCCAGCACCGAGGCCTGCGGATGGAGGCGGCGGTGATCCTCAGCCTCGCCGAATCGCTGTCGCGGCGGCTGAAGGCCCGCGACCCGATGAAGGCGCGGGTGACGCTGGGTGCGCACCACAAGCTGGCGGCGGTGGCGCGGGGACTGGCGCGAAGCTTCTCCGCCGCATAAACTCCGGGCCCAAACGCCGTGAGGTGCACTGTCGGGCACGTCACGGCGTGCAATGCCCAGGATGCTACAGATGACCCCTCCGCCGCTGGAGACGGCCCCGCTGGAATCGGGATCCACGACGTTGCCGGATGGCCAGGCACCCGATACGGCGTCCAGGGTCGCCGCCAAGTCGGGCAGCACCTTCTACTGGCCGATGCGTCTGCTGCCCGCTTCCAAGCGTGCGGCGATGTTCGCCATCTATGCCTTCTGCCGGCGAATCGACGACATCGCCGACGAGCCCGGCGACCCTGATGCCAAGCGCGCGGCGCTCGATGTCTGGCGCAAGGACATCCGCGACCTTTATGTCGGCGGCGCCCCCAGCGGCCCGCTGACCGCCGCGTTGAAGGGGGCGATCGACCGCTACGGCCTGCCGCGTGCGGAGCTGGAGGCCCTGATCGACGGCATGGCGATGGACGTCGCCGGGGAGGTACCCGGTTCAGGCGGCATGCGGGCGCCCGACCTCGATACCCTGCTTCTGTACTGCCGACGCGTCGCCGGCGCGGTCGGCCTGCTGGCGATCCGCGTGTTCGACCGCGCCGATCCCGCCACCGAGCGGTTCGCCCTGGCGCTCGGAGAGGCCTTGCAGCTGACCAACATCCTGCGTGATCTCGCCGAGGATGCCGGGCTGGACCGGCTCTACCTGCCGCGCGAGCTGCTTCTGGCCGCCGGCATCGACAGCGACCGCCCGGGCGAGGTCCTGGCTCACCCGGCCCTGCCCAAGGCCTGCGAGGCGCTGGCCGAGTTGGCCGAGCTTCGCTTCGCCGAAGCGCGATCCGCCATCGCCGGACAGGCGCGCGGATCGCTGTGGGCGGCCACCGCCATGATGGTGCTGTATCATAGAGTGCTGAAGCGCCTGCGCGCCGCCGGCTGGCGCGACCTGAATGCCCGGGTGCGGGTGGGCCGGCGCGAGAGCGCCTGGGTGGCCGTGCGCTGCATGCTCGGCATTCCCCCCGCCGCCTGATGAGCGAGGCGGGCATCGGCACCCCTGGAATCGTCGCCCCCGGAGTCGTCGCCCCCGGAGTCGTCCATGTGATCGGCGCCGGCCTCGCCGGCCTCGCCGCGGCGGTCAGGCTGGCGGAAGCCGGCAGGCGCGTCGCGATCTATGACCAGGCGCCGCAAGCCGGTGGGCGCTGCCGCAGCTTCCATGACGCCACGCTCGGCCGTTCCATCGACAACGGCAGCCATATGGTGCTCAGCGGCAACCGGGCGCTGCTCGACTATGCCCGGCGGATCGGCGGCGACGATGCACTGGAGGAACTGCGGCCGGCGGCCTTCCCCTTCCTCGATCTGCGCGACGGCGCCGCCTGGACCCTGCGCCCCGGCGGGTTCTGGCTGTTCGATTCCGCCCGCCGGGTGCCCGGAAGCCGGCCGCTCGACTATCTCGCCGCCCTGCGCTGCCTGACCGCCCGCCGGGAGAAAACCGTCGCCGATTGCCTGCCGCCCGCCGGCACGCTGTTCGAGCCGCTGTGGCGCCCCCTGGCGGTCTCCGCCCTCAACGGGCCGGTGGAGCGCGTCTCCGCCCGCCTGTTCGGCGCAGTGCTGCGCGAGACGCTGTTGAAGGGCGAAGCCGCCTGCCGGCCGGTGCTGGCGCCGCGCGGCCTGTCCGCCGCCTTCGTCGATCCGGCCTTGACCCGGCTGCGGGCAGGTGGCGCGGCACTCCATCTCGGCGCACGGATCGATGGCCTGACATTCGACGATGACCGTCTGACCGGCTTCTCCGCCGGAGGCGGCGCAGTGATGCTCGGCCCGCTGGATAGCGTCATTCTCGCCGTGCCGGCGTGGGTAGCCGAAAGATTGGTGCCCGGACTGACGGTACCGCCGCCGGGGCCGGCCATCGTCAACCTGCATGTCCGGTTGGACGGGCCGGTGCGCCTGCCGGGAGGCCTGCCCTTCGCCGGGCTGGTCGGCGGCACGGCGGAATGGCTGTTTCTCCGCGACGATCTGCTGTCGGTCACCGTCAGCGATGCGGATGCGCTGGCCGATCTGCCGGCCGGGGACATCGCCGCCCGGCTATGGGCCGAGATCGCCCCTCACCTACGTCTGGCTTCGCGACTCGGGGATACGATTCCACCCTACCGCGTGGTGAAGGAACGGCGGGCGACCCCCGACCAGTCTCCCGACTCGGTCGCGCGCCGTCCTGGACATCGAACCCGGTGGAGCAACCTGACGCTGGCCGGCGACTGGACGGAAACGGGGCTTCCCGCCACCCTGGAAGCTGCCGTACGCTCCGGAAACCGGGCGGCCGGAAGGTGTTTGTCGAATGGAAATAACCCTATACGACGTTCGAGAGTGTTTCCGGCCTTCACAAGCTTCCGTCATCGGCCTATTTGGACGGTCGGAGGTGCCGCACCCGCAAGGCGCGGCCCGGAAGGACAATCAAAGAAGAGAGGGTAAATCAAATGGCGTTCGAACTTCCGCCGCTCCCGTATGCCTACGACGCTCTGGCTCCGTACATCTCGTCGGAGACCCTGCACCTGCACCATGACAAGCACCACCAGACCTACGTCACCAACCTGAACAACCTGACCAAGGACACGCCGCTGGCCGACGCCAGCCTGGAGGAGGTCATCAAGGCCTCCGCCGGCGATTCGTCCAAGGTCGGCATCTTCAACAACGCCGCCCAGGTGTGGAACCACACCTTCTTCTGGCAGTGCCTGAAGAAGGACGGCGGCAAGATGCCGGCCGCCCTGGAGCAGCGCATCGTCGCCGACTTCGGCAGCGTCGAGAAGTTCAAGGAAGAGCTGACCCAGGCCGCCCTGACCCAGTTCGGCTCGGGCTGGGCCTGGCTGTACCTGGACGGCGGCAAGCTGAAGGTCGGCAAGACCGGCAACGCCGACACCCCGCTGGCGCACGGCCAGAAGCCGCTGTTCACCATCGACGTGTGGGAGCATGCCTATTACGTCGACTTCCAGAACCGCCGCGCCGATTTCGTGAAGGCGGTCATCGACAACCTCGCCAACTGGGACTTCGCCGCCGAGCAGCTGGCTGCGTAACGTTCCCGCAGTTGGGTGAAGCAGCGGGTTGAAAACGCAAAGGCGCCCTCTCGGGCGCCTTTGTCGTTTGCGGCGCTAAACGCTTCCGTCCGCCTTCAGCATCTCTTCAAGATGGCGACCAACCTGCCGGCTGACCGTTCGACGGTCGCCAACGGTCAAAGTACCAAGCAATTCAGCGTCACGCGCATCGATCACGGCGACCTTCGCCGTACGCACGACGGAAGGAGCGGGTAACCCTGCGGCTCCAAGGTCGCTGACAAGCACATCGGACGGCCAACTCCGGTTTTCGGCACTGGTGATCATCAACACCCAGACCAAGCTGTGGCTTGCTTGTAGGTCGTTTGCCGCAATGACCAACGCCGGCCGACGCTGGCGGACCGGACGGTCGGCGTATGGGAAGGGAACCTTGACGACGTTCCAGGCTTCAAAGGTCGGCATAGGCCTGCCGATCGGCTTCACCGTCCCACTCCGTAAAGCAGCGGAAGGGGTCATCGGCAGAGGCCGGAGCGGCACGGGTCAGGATGACTCGGCCGTCTTCGATACGATAAGCGATCTCATCGCCTTCATGCAGACCCAACGCTGCGCGGACCGGCTGCGGGATCGTCGTCTGGGCCTTGCTGGTCAGCTTGCTGGTGATCATGGGGCACCGCAGTAAGGAACATCCTTACGATACTGCTTGGTCGTTACAACTTCAATGTCAGCTAAACAGGCAGCATCGCGGCAGCCACCCGGCGGCCTTCGGCCAGCAGGACGTTGTAGGTCCGGCACACCGCGCGGCTATCCATCAGTTCCACCACGATCCCCTGCTCGCGCAGGCCCAGGCGCAGCTCCTTCGGGATCATGCGCATGGTGCCGCCGGTGCCGAGCAGCAGGATCTCCACCTTCGGCTCGGCCGCCAGAACGGGACCGAAGTCGCCGATCGTCAGGGCGGCGACTTCGGTCGCCTCCCAGGGCAAGGTGCGGTCGGGGAGGACGATGACCGCGCCGATGCGCCATTGGCCGGAAATGCAGAACTGCCCCGGACCATAGCCGTCGATGACCTGACGGTCCGACGGGATCATCGGCATGATGTCGGCCATGCTGTCCTCTCCTGTTCTTGCCCGACCTTACGGCGTGGTCGCCGGCTTGTTGCCCGCGGGGGCATCCGTCGGAGTGCCGCGCCGCAGGCGGTTCTCGCCCAGGAACAGCAAGATGGGGGCGGCGATGAACACCGACGAGCTGGTCGCAAGGATAACGCCGAAGATCAGCACGATGCCGAAGTCCTGCAGGGCCTCGCCACCGAACAGCGCCAGCGGAATGATCGACAGCAGCGTGCAGACTGAGGTGCCGACGGTGCGGTTCAGCGTCTCGTTGATCGACATGTCGATCAGGTCGCGCAAGGGCATCTTCTTGTAGATGCGCAGATTCTCGCGCATGCGGTCATAGACCACGACCTTGTCGTTCACCGAATAGCCCATGACGGTCAGGATGGCCGCCACCGCCGTCAGGTTGAACTGGATGTCGGTGATGGCGTAGAAGCCGACGATCTTGGTGATGTCGAGGATCAGCGTCACCACCGCGCCGAAGCCGAACTGCCACTCGAAGCGGAACCAGATGTAGACCAGCATCGCCAGCATTGCGAGGCCGAGCGCCAGCATGCCGTTGGCGAACAGCTCGCCGCTGACCGACGCGCCGACGGCCTCGACACGGCGCACCTGGGTGCCGGGCACGGCTTCGGCCAGCGTGTTGCGCACCTTGTCGGCCGCCACCTGCTGGGCGGCGTCGTCGCCGGGCTGCCGTTCCAGACGGATCAGCACGTCCTGCGGCGACCCGAACTCCTGCAGCGCCACTTGGCCCATGCCGAGGCCGGACAAGGTGTGGCGCAGCGAGGCGAAGTCGGCTGCCTGCGGCGTGCGGGCCTCGATGACGATGCCGCCGCGGAAATCGATGCCGTAGTTCAGGCCGGGGTGGAAGAACAGGACGATCGACGCGATGGACAGGATCGCCGACACGACGAGGCCGGCGATGCGGCCGTTCATGAAGGGGATCTTGGTGTTGTCGGGGACGAGGCGGAGATGGAACATCGTAAGACCTCTCAGACCGGCAACGCGGCCGGACGCGTCCGGCGCAGCCAGGTCACCATCATCAGGCGCACGAGCACCGTGGCGGTGAACATGGAGATGAGGATGCCGAAGGTGATGGTGACGGCGAAGCCCTTGATCGTGCCGGTGCCGAAGACGAACAGCAGCGCCATCTTGATGGCCGTCGTCAGGTTGCTGTCGACGATGGTGCTGTAGGCCCGGCTGAAGCCGGCCTCCATCGAGGCGAAGACGCCGCGGCCCTTCTTCGTCTCCTCGCGGATGCGCTCGTTGATCAGGATGTTGGCGTCGACCGCCAGACCCAGCGACAGCAGGACGCCGGCGATGCCCGGCAGCGTCAGGGTGGCCTGCAGCAGCGACAGCGCCGCCAGCGTCAGCACGAGGTTGATGAACAGCGCCGAGCAGGCGAAGGCGCCGAACAGCCCGTAGCTGGCGATCATGTAGATGCAGACCATCACGAAGCCGACGACGACGGCGGTCAGGCCGGCGCGGATCGAATCGGCGCCGAGGTCGGGGCCGACGGTCCGCTCCTCGATCACCTTCAGCGGCGCCGGCAGGGCGCCGGCGCGCAGCAGGACGGCGAGGTCGTTGGCATTGGCTGCGGTGAAGTTGCCGCTGATCTGGCCACGTCCGCCGGTGATCGGCTCGCGGATGACGGGGGCGCTGATGACCTTGTTGTCGAGCACGATGGCGAAGGGACGGCCGACATTCTGCCTGGTCACTTCGGCGAAGCGGTTGGCGCCGGCGCTGTTGAACTCGAAATTCACCACCCACTCGCCGGTCTGCGGGTTGGTGCCGGCCGACGCGTTCTGCAGCGTCGCGCCGTCGACCTCGACCTTCTTGCGGATGACGTATTTGGACTGGTAGCGGTCGCCCTCGGCCGACGGCAGGATCTCCGAACCCGGAGGAGCGCGGCCGGTATTGGGGTCGGCATTCCCATCGACCAGCCGGAACGTCATCTTGGCGGTGGTGCCGAGCAGCCGCTTGATGCGGTCGGGATCCTCGACGCCGGGCAGCTGGACCAGGATGCGGTCGTTGCCTTGGCGGGCGATGGTCGGCTCGTTCACGCCGGTCTCGTCGATACGGCGGCGGACGATCTCGATCGACTGTTCGATGGCCTGGGTGGCGCGGTCGCGCAGCCCGACCTCGCTCAGCGTCACGGTCACCGTGCCGTCGGCGGTGCTCACGTCGATGTCGGGAACGCCGCCGCCCAACGCCGTGCGGCCGACCGGGTTGGCGAGCTGGCGCAGGGCCTTGACCGCCTCGTCGGCCTGGGCCGGATCGCGAAGCTGGACCGTCACGGCGCGCTCGCCGGCGTTCAGCGCGGTGTAGCCGACATTGGCGGTGCGCAGCTGCTGGCGGGCGCCGTCGACCAGACCTTCCACCCGGTCACGGATGACGGTGGCCATGTCGACTTCGAGCAACAGATGCGATCCGCCGCGCAGGTCGAGACCCAGCGACACCCGGGTGTTGGCATACCAGGACGGCAGCGCCGCCAGCGTGTCGCGGCCCAGGAAGTTGGGCAGCATCAGGACGAACCCGGCGATACAGGTCGCCAGGATCATGTAAATCTTCCAGCGCGAAAAATAGAGCATGCGTCACTCGAATCCGATCAGACACCCGAACCGGACGACCGGTCCGCCCCATGCGGGCGGCAACCGGCCGGGCCGGACGGGAAGCGCCTTCGGGCCGACCCGCGTGAGAGGGGCCCGGCTGCGGCTTACTTGCGGCCGAACAGCTTGCCGATCCCGCCGGCGGCGGTGTCGGCCGGCTTGGCCTCGCCCTCGACGACCGGCGTGGCGGCGTCGCCGCCGGACTTGCCGGCCGGCTCGGTCTTGGCGAGAACGATGTTCACGGTCGAGCGCAGGCAGCGCACGCGCACATTCTCCGCGATTTCGACGGTGATCTCGTCGTCGGTGCCGACCTTGGTGACAATGCCGATGATGCCGCCGCCGGTCACGACGCGGTCGCCGCGGCGGATCGCCGACAGCATCGCCTTATGCTCCTTCATCTTCTTCTGCTGCGGACGGATCAGCAGGAAGTAGAAGACGACGAAGATCAGGATCAGCGGCGCGAACTGGACGAGCATGTCACCGCCGCCGCCAGCCGAGGCCGCCGTCTGTGCATAAGCCGTCGAAACGAACATCTGGAAGCTCCTTACAGGTTTGGTCTCGGCACCGGATCGACGTTCCGCCGGGACGCCGCGACTATAGCCGCCCATGATCGGGATGCAATGGTGATGCGCCACGATCCGCAGGGCGGCCACAGCTTGTGTGCTTGCCCTGCTGTGTTACGGTGCGAAGGCGTCGGAAAGATGGCTGCGCGGACGCCCACTTTCCATGGAACATCCAGAAAAAATATCCGGAAAAACATGTCGCAATCCATCAACAGCTCCGGCAGCGGCCATGGTGCGGATCAGTCGCTCCTGCCACTGCTGACCCGCATCGCCGAGGCGCTGGAGCGTCTGGCCCCGCCGCCGGACCGGCCGCTGGACTTCGGCGCGGCCGACGCCTTCGTCTGGCATCCCGATCCCGACAGACTGGAGCCGGTGCCCGTGGTCAACCGCGTCGACATCATGCTGCTGCAGGGGATCGAGCGGCAGCGGGAGATCCTGCTGGACAACACCCGCCGCTTCGCGGCCGGCCTGCCGGCCAACAACGCCCTTCTGTGGGGAGCGCGCGGTACCGGCAAGAGCTCGCTGGTCAAGGCCGCCCACGCCGCCATCTGCATCGAGCGGCCGGGCGAACTGGCGCTTGTGGAAATCCACCGCGAGGACATCCCCACCCTGCCCCGCCTGCTGACCCGGCTGAAGGGCGAGGCGCGCCGCTTCATCCTGTTCTGCGACGATCTGTCCTTCGACCATGACGACGCGCATTACAAGTCGCTGAAGGCGGTGCTGGACGGCGGGATCGAGGGCCGGCCGGACAATGTGGTGTTCTACGCCACCTCCAACCGCCGCCATCTGATGCCGCGCGACATGATCGAGAACGAGCGGTCGACCGCGATCAACCCGGCGGAGGCGGTGGAGGAGAAGGTGTCGCTGTCCGACCGCTTCGGGCTGTGGCTGGGCTTCCACAACTGCGATCAGGACACCTATTTCGCGATGATCGAGGGCTATGTCCGCCATTTCGGCCTGGACATCCCGGAAGACCGGCTGCACGCGGAGGCCGTGGAATGGTCGGTCACGCGCGGAAGCCGGTCGGGCCGGGTGGCTTGGCAGTTCATCCAGGACTTGGCTGGCCGCCTCGGGAAGCCCCTTCGCTGACCTTGCGGTCCATCTGATCGCTCGGGTCGACGGCCTGGCTGCCCTTGCGCAGTTCGAAATGGAGCTGGGGCGAGGACACGCCGCCGGTTTGGCCGACCCGGGCGATCATCTGCCCCCGCTTCACCGTCGCGCCGCGTTCCACCTCGATCTTGTCGAGATGGGCATAGGCGGTGATCCAGCCGTCGGAATGCTTCAGCAGCAGCAGGTTGCCGAAGCCCCGCAGCTCGTTGCCGGCATAGGCGACGACGCCGTTGTCGGCGGCGACCACGGCGGCACCCTTCGGTGCGGCGATGTTCAAGCCGTCATTGTGCAGCCCATCGGGCTTCGGCCCGAAGCCGGAGATCAGCTTCCCCTTCACCGGCCACAGGAAGCGGGCGCTGCCGCGCGGCGGCGGGGCGCCGACTTCGGCCTTCGGCTCCGGCTTGGGCGGCGGCGCGGCGGCGACCACCTCCTGCTGGGGCGCAGGCGGCGTGGTTGCGACGGGCGCCGGGATCGGTGTCGGAGCCGGCTTGCTGCCGGGCGGGCGCAACAGGGTCGGAGCTTGGCCCGGCTGATAGGTCATATCGCCCTGGGCGGCCGGTGGCTGCGCCTGGTCGGCGGACGGTCCCGGCGCGGCACCCGCCTTGGGCTGCGGCGGCAGCGGCGTCGCGGCGATGCCGCCCGAAGAGGGCACCCCCGGAGGCGGCAGTTCGGCGGATTGGATCGATCCGCGGCCGGCGGCCGGGCCGCCCGGCACCTCTTGCGGCGTCAAGGGTACGGCTCCCCCGGTCGCCGCACCGCCCGCCACCATGGTGCCGCTGTCGCCATTGGCGCCCGGCAGGCGGAGGGGCTGACCGACCTTCACCCCATAGGGCGGCGTCAGGTTGTTCAGCCGCGTCAGTTCGCTGACGTCGACATTGTGCATGCGGGAAATGCTGTAGAGGCTGTCGCCCTTCTGCACGATGTATTGGCGCGACGTCGGCAGGACCAGCCGCTGGCCGACCTCCAGCCGGTAGGGCGGCGCCAGCTTGTTGGCCTCGATCAGGTCGCGCAACGGCACATTGTAGCGCCGCGACAGGCTGTAGGCGCTGTCGCCCTTCTGTACGGCGATGGCGCCGCCGGCCGAATCCGGCACCTCGGAGACGCTGGTGAAGGGCGCCAGCCCGCCGATCCGCTCGCAGGCGCCGAGCGCCAGGACGGCGGTGGACAGGACGAGCGCGGACAGGACGCGCGAGGAGAATACGGATTTCATGCGGAACGGACCGGTTGCGGCGGGTCGGAAAGCAGCGGAACGAAACGGACGGGCCACAGGTCCTCCCGGATAAGGCCAGCTTCGGAGCGCCGGAAACGCACGACCCTTTGGCCGCGGTGATCGCTCCCGAGTGGAATGACCATGACACCACCAACGGCGAGTTGATCCGTCAAGTCTTTTGGCGGTTCCGGCCCGCCGGCGGCCGTAACCAGTATGCGTGCGAAGGGCGCCTGTTCCGGCCAGCCCCGCGTCCCGTCGCCGAGCCGCGTGGTGATGTTGCCGATGTCGAGCGCCTCGAACCGGGCCTCGGCCTCCCGCAGAAGCGGTTTCAGCCGCTCCATCGTGAAGACCCTGCGGCAGAGCCGCGACAGCACCGCCGCCTGATAGCCGGAACCCGTGCCGATCTCCAGGACGAGATGCCGCGGCTGCAACTCCAGCGCCTGGGTCATCAGGCCGACCACCAGCGGCTGGCTGATGGTCTGGCCCAGGTCGATCGGCAGCGCCGTGTCCTCCCAGGCCCGGTCCTGGAAAGCCTCCGGAACGAACAACTCGCGCGGGATCCGCTCGATCGCCGCCAACACCTTCGTGTCGGTGACGCCAGCCCCGCGAAGGGCCATGAGCAAGCGGATCTTGCGCGGGTTGTAGGTCACACGAAGGCCTGCCTCAACGTCTGCAGCGTCGGCGTATGGGTGAGGTCGAGATAGACCGGCGTCACCGAGATGCCGCCGTTGAACACGACATGGATGTCGGTGTCGTCGGCCACATCGGCCTCGCCGCGCAAGGTGCCGATCCAGATATAGGGCTTGCCGCGCGGGTCGACACGCTCCAACAACTCGTCGCCGATCTTGCGCTTGCCGTGCCGCACCACCTGGATGCCCGTCACCTCCGCAGCCGGCCGGGCCGGGAAGTTGACGTTCAGCAGCACGTTCTTCGGCCAGGCCACCGTCACCGCCTTGCGCACGACGTCGGCGCCATGGGCGGCGGCGGCGGACCAGTCGATCGGCTGGCCCGTTTCGTAATGCTGGCTCATGGCGATGGCCGGGACGTTCAGCAGCGTCGCCTCCATCGCCGCGGCGATGGTGCCGGAATAGGTCACGTCCTCGCCGATGTTGGAGCCCTGGTTGACGCCGGACAGCACCAGCGTCGGACGGGCATCCTTCATCACATGGTTGACCGCCAGCAGCACGCAGTCGGTCGGCGTGCCGTCGACGGTGAAGCGGCGATCGTCCAGCTTGCGCAGGCGCAGCGGCCGGTTGATGGTCAGCGAATGGCTGGCCGCCGATTGCTCCATCTCCGGCGCGACGACCCAGACGTCGTCGGACAGTTCGCGCGCGATGGCTTCCAAGACCTTCAATCCCTGCGCATGGATGCCGTCGTCGTTGGTGACGAGGATCCGGGCCTGGGACAGGTCGAGCGGCAGATCGAACATCAGATGGAAATCCTCTCCACTCCGCGCATGTAGGGGCGGAGCGCTTCGGGAACCAGGATCGAACCGTCGGGCTGCTGGTAGTTCTCCAGCACCGCGATCAGGCAGCGCCCGACCGCCACACCCGATCCGTTGAGGGTGTGGACGAATTGAGTTTGCTTCTCGCCCTTCGTCCGGCAACGGGCCTTCATCCGCCGCGCCTGGAAATCTCCGCAATTGGAAATGCTGGAGATCTCGCGGTATGCGTTCTGCCCGGGCAGCCAGACCTCGACGTCATAGGTCTTGCGCGAGGAGAAGCCCATGTCGCCGGTGCACAGAACGATGGTGCGGTAGGGCAGCCCCAGCCGCTCCAGCACCGTCTCGGCGCAGCGCGTCATACGCTGATGCTCGTCCTCGGACTGTTCCGGGGTGGTGATGGCGACCATCTCCACTTTCCAGAACTGGTGCTGGCGGATCATGCCGCGGGTGTCGCGCCCGGCCGACCCGGCCTCCGCGCGGAAGCAGGGGGTCAGCGCCGTGTAGCGCAGCGGCAATTCCTCCGACGCGACGATCTGGTCGTTGACCAGGTTGGTCAGCGGCACCTCGCTGGTCGGGATCAGGTAATGGTCGGACGAGGTGGTCTTGAACAGATCCTCCTCGAACTTCGGCAACTGGCCGGTGCCGAACAGGGCGTTGTCGCGGACCATCAGCGGCGGGGCGATCTCGGTGAAGCCGTGCTCGCCGGTGTGGATGTCCAGCATGAAGTCGGCGAGCGCGCGCTCAAGACGGGCCAGCCCGCCTTTCAGCACGGTGAAGCGGGCGCCGGACATCCGGGCCGCCGCCTCGAAATCCATCAGGCCCAGCGCTTCGCCCAACTCGTAATGCTGCTTGGGATTGGCGATGTCGGCCGGGGTGCCCCAGCGGCGGACCTCGACGTTGGCCGTCTCGTCCGGCCCGTCCGGCACGTCGTCGGCCGGGATGTTGGGGATGCCCGCCAGAATCGCGTCGAGTTCGGCGCCGAGCGCGCGTTCCTCCTCCTCGACCTGCGGCAGGCGCTCCTTCAGGGTCGCCATCTCGTCCAGGATCGGCTGGGCATCGCGGCCTTCGCGCTTGGCCAGGCCGATCTCCTTGGCCGCCTCGTTCCGGCGGGCCTGCATCTCCTGCATCTGGGTCTGCGCGGTGCGGCGGCGGCCGTCGAGGTCGAGCACGGAGGACGACATCGGTGCCAGTCCCCGGCGGCCGAGGCCGCGGTCGAAGGCTTCGGGATTTTCACGGATGGCGCGAAGGTCGTGCATGGCTCGAACATCAACGAATTGTGTGGGGCACTGGTTATACGGCGCGACCCGTCCAAGGTCCAGTGGAAGGCCGTCGTCGCACCTCTCCTGATAGGGATCTGCACGGGCGGCATGGCCGCTCCGCCTTGGCGCCTGTTGGACTGGACGGGCGCCGCGGGGCAAAGTCGCTGTTGCGCCGCAACAGACGGCGCCTCCGATGGAAAAGGGAGCCGAAGGCTTGCGCGACGAGATCGAAACCGGTGCCGATACGGCCTATCTGCAGGCCGGCACCCCCGCCTACCGCCGTGCCAGCCGCATCCTGTTCGTCGCCGGTTTCTCCACCTTCGCCACGCTTTATTGCGTCCAGCCGCTGCTGCCCGATTTCGTGCGGGAGTTCGGAGTGACGCCGGCGGAATCCAGCCTGTCGCTGTCGCTGACCACCGGGGTGCTGGCGGTGGCATTGCTGGTGGCGGGCGCCATCTCCGACGGGATCGGCCGCAAGCCGGTGATGGTGGCGGCCCTGCTCGGAGCCGGCGTGCTTGGGATCATCGGTTCGCTGATGCCGGGCTGGCACGGCTTTTTGGCGGTGCGGGCTCTGGAGGGGCTGGCGCTGAGCGGCCTGCCGGCGGTGGCGATGGCCTATGTCTCCGAAGAGGTGGACCCCAAATCGGCGGGCGTCGCCATGGGACTCTATATCGGCGGGACCGCCATCGGCGGCATGTCCGGCCGGGTGCTGACCGCGGTGGTCACCGATCTGGGAAGCTGGAGGCTTGCCGTCGGAGTGGTCGGCGCGCTGGCGGTGGCCGCAGCCGTCACCGTCTGGCTCGCCCTGCCGCCGTCGCGCCATTTCGTCCGCCGTGCCGCCGGACTGCCGGCGCTGGTGCGGGCCTGGCGGGCGCTGCTGACCGATCCGGTCCTGCTCGGACTATTTTCGCTCGGCTTTCTGCTGATGGGCGGCTTCGTCACCGTCTTCAACTATATCGGCTTCCGCCTGAGCGAATCGCCGTTCGAACTGCGCCCGGCCGTCGTCGGTGCGGTTTTCCTGGTCTACAGTTTCGGCGTCGTCAGCTCGCCACTGTTCGGTGCCTGGTCGGGCCGCTTCGGGTCGCATCGCACCCTCGCAGCCGCGGTGGCTCTGATGGTGGCCGGGCTGGCCCTGATGGAGATCGACGGCCTGTTCGCCATCGCCGCTGGCATCGCCCTGTTCACCTTCGCTTTCTTCGGCGCCCATTCCATCGTGTCGGCCTGGATCGGCCGGCGGGCGGCGATAGCGCGTGGACAGGCCTCGTCGATCTATCTGTTCTGCTACTATCTGGGCTCGACGCTTGCCGGGACGCTCGGCGGATTGTTCTGGCATGGGTTCGGCTGGACCGGGGTGGCCGCCTTCGTCGGGCTGCTGCTTGCGGTCGCGGTGGGGGTAACAGCCGGACTGCAGCGCAGCCGCTGATGGCGCGACCAACGGTCGCGCCGCCGATTCGGCTCATTGCCTTGCACGCGGCGGTGCTTCAGGCTGTGGGGGTTCGTTCGGCAGGAGTGCGTGCATTGAGTGAGCTGACCGTCTATTTGGAAAGCGATGCCCGCCGGCCGGAGCTCCGCACGACCGATCCTGTCCTGATCGCCGGCCATCTGGTCCATAGCGGCATCCTGTACGAACGTTGGGCGGCGGACACGCCCCTGCCCGCCTCCACCGATGGCGGTGACGTATTGCGGGTCTATGCCGGCCCGATCGCCCGGCTGAAGGAGGCACGCGGCTTCCGCGCGGTCGATGTGGTGCGCATCACGCCGAGAACCGAGAATGTCGCCACCCTGCGCGCCAAGTTCCTGGACGAACACATCCATGACGAGGACGAGGCGCGCTTCTTCGTGGAAGGAGCCGCCGCCTTCTACATCCATCTGGAAGGTCGGGTCTTCCGTGTCGTATGCGAGGCCGGCGACCTTCTGAGCATTCCGGCCGGCACGCCGCATTGGTTCGACATGGGGGCCTCTCCACGCTTCACCGCGATCCGTTTCTTCGGCCGTCCCGACGGCTGGGTGGCCAGCCCGACCGGCGACACCATCGCGGCGCGTTTCCCGACTTTCGATCCGGACAGGATGGAGACGGCCTGAATCCATTCCGCTTTCCGCCCCATTCCCGCCTCAAAAAATTCACTTGAATCACGGCCGGAAAAGCGTAAATCAATCGGCACGACGCACCCGCACGTGCCTATGGCCCTCTGTGGTTATGCTACGACGTACCGCGTCCTTTTTGGCAGAACCGACCATTCCAGTGGGTCGGTCCCGAGAGGGAGGTCAGTATGTACGCTGCCCACGGTGGGGCTGTGAGACGGTAGCCCTTTAGCCGGTAAACGACGCGCTGTTGCCTGGAGCTTCACAGCCCGGGGCCGCTGCTCGCACCGGCTTTTTCCGTCTCCCCCCTTCCAAAATCCGATCAATCGCCGATTCCGCTGCGCCACCCGCGCCCAAGCCTTGTGCTGGCCGGTTCGTGACGCGGCTTGGAATCGCCGTCTGCTCACCGGACCGGCTTGCCTGCCGCCGTCCGGGGATAGGAGTGCGCCATGGGCTTCCTGCGTTCCCGTTCCGCCGTCACCCCGCTCCGCCGCGTCGGCCTGAACGACAGCAGCGCCGTTTCCCTTGCCAGCGGCCGTCGTTCGACGGTCGCGCAGGCCGTCGCCCTGCACCGACCGGAAGAGCCGATGCACTGCATCCGTCCCGGCGTGCTGGCGGATACCGCCGGCAGCTTCCTGAAGGCATTCGCCGACGCGACGGACGCGGTCGCCCGTGGCGGCGACGTGCTCTATGCCGTGAAGTGCAACCCGGAACCGGCGGTGCTGCGCGCGCTGTGGGCTGGCGGCGTGCGTCATTTCGACGTCGCCTCTCCCGGGGAGATCCGGCTGATCCGCCAGATGTTCCCCGACGCCGAGCTGCATTACATGCATCCGGTCAAGGGCCGTCAGGCGATCCGCAACGCTTACCACCAGTATGGCGTGCGCGACTTCGTGCTCGACAGCCGCGAGGAGCTGGACAAGATCCTGGAGGAGACGGACGGTGCCGCCGACCTCGGCCTCGTCGTGCGCCTCGCCCTCCCGAAAGGCAACGCCGTCTACGATCTGTCCGGAAAGTTCGGCGCCGCCATGACCGATGTGGTGGACCTGCTGCGCGCCGCCCGTGCGGCGGCGCCGAAAATCGGCCTGTCCTTCCATGTCGGCTCGCAGATGCTCGACCCGTCGGCCTACGAACGCGCCATCGCCCTGGCCGGCTACGTCATTGCCGAGAGCGGCGTATCCATCGACGTGCTGGACGTCGGCGGCGGATTCCCGGTGTCCTATCCGGGCGTCACCCCGCCGCCGCTCGGCGACTTCATGGCCGCCATCGCCCGCGGGATCGGGGCCATCGACCTGCCGGCACAGTGTCGCCTGTGGTGCGAGCCCGGTCGTGCGCTGGTCGCCCCCGGCGTCTCGCTGGTGGTGCAGGTGGTGAAGCGGCGCGGCGACGAGCTGTTCATCAACGACGGCGTCTATGGCGCCCTGTCGGATGCCGGCGTGCCGGGCTTCCGCTTCCCGGCGCGGCTGATCCGCCCGTTCGAAGCGATGACCGATGCCGAGCATGCCGCCTTCAGCTTCTACGGCCCGACCTGCGACAGCGCCGACAAGATGAACGGCCCCTTCCACCTGCCGGCCGATGTCAAGGCCGGCGACTGGATCGAACTGGGGCAGCTCGGCGCCTATGGCTCCTGCCTGCGCACCGCCTTCAACGGCTTCGATCAGGCGCGTGTCGTGGAAGTGTCGGACGCGCCGCTGCTGGCCACCCCCGGCTACGAGCTTCGCTCCTGCGCGGCGTGAAGGCGAAGCCGGATTCTGTGGATAAAGCGTAAAGACATCCGTAACATTCAGTGGTCCGGCGTGTCCCGTTTCCTCTTCTCTGAAGTGGGCGGGAGCGCCGGCTTATGTCGTTGGCCTAAACTACCTCGGGGAGACAAAAAATCATGGCCCTGGACACGAAGCTCTGCACGTTCACAGGCCGCATGGTCATCGTTGGATTCGGTTCGATCGGCCAGGGTGTCTTGCCGCTGCTTCTCCGTCACATCGACGGACTTACGGCCGACCGAATCACCATCGTCACCGCCGAGGAGCGCGGGCGCGAGGAAGCGGAGCTTTACGGCGTCGCCTTCCACAACAACCCGCTCGACAACGACAATTTCTTCCAGGTTCTGAAGCCGCTGATCGACAAGGGCGATTTCCTGGTCAACCTGTCGGTCGACGTCTCGTCGATCGCGCTGATCGAATTCTGCCAGCGGGTCGGCGCCTTCTATACCGACACTTGCACCGAACCGTGGGCGGGCGGCTACACCGATTCGAGCGTGTCGCCGTCGCTGCGCTCCAACTACGCGCTGCGCGAATCGGCGCTGGCGCTGCGCAACCGTTATGAAGGCGGCCCGACCGCGTTGATCACCCATGGGGCGAATCCGGGTCTGGTGTCTCATTTCGTCAAGCAGGCGCTGCTGAACATCGCCGCCGACACCGGCGTCGACACCGATGTTCCGACCGACCGCGACGGCTGGGGCCGGCTGGCGCAGACGCTGGGCATCAAGACGATCCACGTGGCGGAGCGCGATACCCAGGTGTCGAACCAGCCCAAGCAGATCGGGGAGTTCGTCAACACCTGGTCGATCGACGGCTTCGTCAGCGAGGGCTGCCAGCCGGCCGAACTCGGCTGGGGCACCCATGAGAAGCTGCTGCCCCCCGACGGTCGCGAGCACGAGTTCGGCTGCGGCGCCGCGATCTACCTGATGCGGCCGGGAGCGGCAACGCGCGTCCGCACCTGGACGCCGTTGGAGGGGCCGTTCCACGGCTTCCTGATCACCCACAGCGAGGCGATCTCCATCTCCGACTATTTCACGGTGCGCGAGGGCGACCGAGTCGTCTACCGGCCGACCTGCCACTATGCCTATCACCCCTGCGACGACGCGGTGATGTCGCTGCACGAACTGTCCGGCAAGAACTTCAACATGCAGGCCGAGCAGCGGCTGATGATGCATGAGATCACCGGCGGCATGGACGAGCTGGGCGTGCTGCTGATGGGGCATGCCAAGGGAGCCTACTGGTATGGCTCGCGCTTGGGAATCGAAGAGGCGCGGTCGCTGGCGCCCTACAACAACGCCACATCGATGCAGGTGACCTCGACCGTCCTGGGCGGGATCGTCTGGACGCTGGAGAACCCGAATCGGGGCGTGGTCGAACCGGACGCGGTGGACTTCCGCCGGGTGCTGGACATCGCCACCCCCTATCTCGGCGAGGTGGTCGGCGCCTATGGCGACTGGACGCCGCTGCAGGATCGCAACGTCCTGTTCCCCGAGGACATCGACGAGGATGACCCCTGGCAGTTCAAGAACTTCCGGGTCGTTTGAGACAGATTGGATGAAGTGCCGCAGCCACCACGGCCATTCCGGCCGCGGCGGCTGCGGCAGTGCTGCAACAGGGCCGGCGGCGACACGGTGACATCACCCGCCGCAGGGTCTTGAAACCGTTGACTTGGGCTTTCGCTTCCCCCAATCGTTCCGACATGCCCAAGCCCGTCTCCCGGCGCGCCCGCGCCAAAGCTCCGACCGCCGCCAACCCCATCCTGCGCTCCGGCATCGTCGGGCTGATGCTGGCGTGCGGGGTCGCCGCCGTGGATCTGGCCCTTCCGGATCCGGCCAACGCCCAATCCCCGGCCACGCCCGTCCCCGGCATGAAGCCGGCGAGCCCGGCTGCCCCGGCGACCGCGAGCGGCACCGAGTCCAAACAGGACCCCGTCCTGCTGACGGCCGATCAGGTCACCTTCGACGAGGTGAACAGCGTCGTCACCGCCAGCGGCAACGTGGAACTGGCCCAGGGCAAGCGCAGCGTTCGCGCCGACAAGATCACCTACAACCAGAAGACCAAGGTCGTCACCGCAACCGGCAAGATCCGGCTGGTCGAGACGTCGGGCGACATCATCTTCGCCGATTACGCCGAGCTGACCGACGATCTGAAGGACGTGTTCATCGAGAACATCCGCGTCCTGATGACCGACAACGGCCGCATGGCCGGCAATGAGGGCGAGCGGCGCGAGGGCCGCCTGACGCGCGTCAACCGCGGCGTCTACAGCCCTTGCGACCTGTGCAAGGAGGACCCGACCCGTCCGCCGCTGTGGCAGATCCGCGCCGTCCGCATCGTGCACGACAACGAGGAGCACGAGGTCCGCTATCGCGACGCGACGATGGAGATCTTCGGGATCCCCGTCGCCTACACGCCCTACCTGTCGCATCCCGATCCCTCGGTCGACCGCAAGAGCGGCTTCCTGACGCCGTCCTTCGGCAACAACTCCAATCTCGGCGCGATCCTCAAGACCCATTACTACTGGGACATTGCACCGGATCAGGACGCCACCTTCGACCTGCATTACTACTCGCAGCAGGGACCGCTGCTCGGCGGCCAATACCGCAAGCGATTCGAAAGCGGCCGGCTGGAGTTGGAGGGTGCTTTCACCCGCGGCGACGTCGCCAACACCACGACCGTGCCGAAGGAAACGCGCAACCGCGGTTACATCGCGGCGCGCGGCCTGTTCGACATCGACGAGACCTGGCGCGCCGGCTTCGACGTCAAGCGCGCCAGCGATCCGACTTTCCTGCGGCGTTACTATGATTTCCGCGAGGATTACCTGACCAGCAAGGTCTTCGTGGAAGGTTTCCGCGGCCGGAACTATGCGGCGATCACCGGGTACAGCTTCCAGGACATGCGGTATGGGAATCCCATTCCCGAGCCCGTCACCCTGCCCTACGCGCAATACAACGCGCTCGGCGAGCCCGGCAGCCTGCTCGGCGGCCGCTGGTCGTTCGACACCAGCCTTCTTGCGGTGTCGCGCTTCAAGAATGCCGGCCCCGACACGCAGCGCTTCGTGGCGCAGCCGGGTTGGGAACGCAACATCGTCTCCAACGCCGGCTTCATCACCAATTTGTCGGGGAGCGTGCTGGTTGCCGGCTACAAGGCACAGCAGTTCAACACGGCAGACCCGACGACCCGCGGGAACGACAATATCAGCCGCTTCCGCTTCTTCCCGCAGGGGCAGGCGACCGTCCGCTATCCCTTTGTCCGCTATGGCGAAAGCTCGTCGCAGATGGTGGAGCCGATCGGCCAGCTGACCTTCGCACCCAAGCTGCCGAACAACCGCATCTTCCCGAACGAAGACAGCCTGGACGTCGAGTTCGACGACGTGAACCTGCTGCAACCCAACCGCTTCACCGGCATCGACCGGTTGGACGACGGCATGCGCTTCACCTATGGCCTGCGTACCGCGATCTACGGCAACACCCAGGGGTCGGCCAGCCTGTTCCTGGGCCAGAGCCTGCGTATGAGCGACAGCACTGCCGGTTTCAGCGGCGACACCGGCCTGAAGGACCGTGTTTCCGATTATGTCGGGCGCCTGGACCTTCAGCCGGCTGATTGGCTGGATGTGAACTACGGCTTCCGCGTCGATCACGAAACCTTCCGGCCGCGCCGCCATTCATTGAATGCGTCGGCCGGCGTGCCGCTGCTGCGCCTGTCCACCGCCTACACCTATGTCGACCAGACGACGTCGCGCACCGCCGTCACCCGCAACCGGGTGGAGCAAGCGTCCTTCGGTGCGTCGTCGCAGTTCACCGACTATTGGAGCCTGGGTCTTTCGCACACCCAAGCGATGGAGCCCCAGCCGGGCCCGCGTTCGAGCTTGGCAACTTTGACCTATGCCGACGAATGCCTGATCTTCCAGACCATCGCACGCCGCGACTACACCATCAGCACGACCGGCGAGAAGGACGGCAACTCCATCTTCTTCCGTCTGGTCTTCAAGAATGTCGGAGAGTTCAAGACCCCCGGCATCAACGCCGGATTCCTCGGAGGCAGCTCGGCCAACCAGTAACGGCGGGCCAACTGGAGAACGCCGCAGGAAACGACGGCCAAGGGGTTGCATCCCTTGGCCGTTGCCGTTAGCCATTAACGCCCGACGAGACAGCCCGCCGCGACCGGAATCATGACCCTGGGACGTTACGACTACGAAAGACGGTACCGCAAACGCCTGCGGGCCGGCGTGATCAAGTTCATGCTGCTGGCCGCACTGGTGCTCGGCGTCGGACTGTTCTCCTACCAGATGGGCATCGAGCAGCTGAAGGGACGCGACGTCACCCTGCGCGAGGAGATCGCGACCCTGTCGCGCCAGAAGGCGGAATTGGAATTGCTGGCAAGCCAGATGCAGCATGCCGCCCGCACCGCCGAGGCGCGCGTGGGCGAGCTGGAAGGCCGCCTGCAGCGCGAGGTTCCGACCGGTGACCTTGCCAAGCTGGCGCAGCTGGTGTCGGAACGGCTGAAGGGGGGGCTGGACGCCAACCGCCTCGCCTTCGTCATCTCCCAGGCCCAGGTTCCGCGCAACTGCCAGCCGACGGACACCAAGCGCTTTACGCTGAGCACGCCGCTGCTGAAGGGTGGCGCGCGCGGGGTGACCTTCAGCAATGGCACCGTCACCGTCACCGGCGAAGGCCAGTCCGCCCACAACGGCCAGGGCAACGCCGAAAGCTGGTTCGATCCGGGTCAGCCGGTGACCATCCGCATCACCGGCATCGGCGGCAAGGGCACCACCGTCAGCGGCGTGCTGCCGCTGCACCAGTCCCTGGTGGTCGACAACAGCGAGTATCGCTTCACCATCGCCGCCGCGCAGCGTTCCTTCGTGGAGGTCACGGCCGACCGCTGCGCCTATCCCTGAGGCGGCACGGCAAATCCATGCGGCGGCTCTCCCGCCGCATGGATGTCCCACATGGCGGCGAAGGCCGCCTCGATGGAACGTGCGAAACGGTCAGTGTCGAACAGAGGAGCGGCGGCACGTGCCTGCTCCAGCCGCAGCTTCAACGCCGCCAACGCCGCCGGCTGTACGGCCAGCCGGCACGCCGTCGCCTCATAGACGTCCCAGTCCGGTAGCACCAGGTCAGGCAGTCCGACGGCATGCAGCAGGCTGGCGGCAACCCGTCCGGCGAAGGACCGTCCGGCCACCGTCAGCACCGGCAGTCCGCTCCACAGCGCATCGCTGGCAGTGGTGTGGGCGCCGACCGGACTCGAATCGAGGAACAGGTCGGCCAGCCGGTGGCGTGCCAGATGCTCCGGTCCCGGCAGGCGGGGAGCGAAGACTAGCCGTTCCGGCGCCAAGCTCCGGGCGGCCGCCTCACGCCGCAGGTTGACCGCGACCTCGATCGGCCCTTCCGACAGCCAAAGAACCGATCCGGGGACTCGCTCCAGAATCCGGCACCAGCGACCGAACATCGCCGGACCGATCTTGTAGGAAGCATTGAACCCACAGAACACCACCCCGTCCGCCGGCAAGCCGCAGCCGGCCCGGTCCGGCACCGGTCCGATGGCGCGCTTGCGGTCGTTCGGCTGGTAGCTGTCGGGAAGATGGACGATGCGCTCGCTGTAGAAGCGCTGCTGATCGGCGGGGATCACCACGGAGTCGGCGATGACATAGTCGACGGCCGGGCTGCCCAGCGTCCCCGGATAACCCAGCCACTGTACCTGTAGCGGTGCAGGGCGGAGGGCGGCGATGCCGGGCCGGGCATTCTGGGTATGGCCTTTAAGGTCGACCAGGATGTCGACCTCCGCTTCATGGATCAGGCGCGCAGCCGCCTCGTCGGTCAGCGCCGACAGGTCGAGGAAGCGGTCGAACCCTGCAATCAGCCGCCGGCGCAGAGCACCGCCATCGTCGGATCCGTAGGAACAGCCGATGATTTCGAATCGGCCACGGTCGTGCCGCTCGATCAATTCGGCGATCAGCATGGCGGTCGCATGGTCGTGGAAGTCGGCCGATAGATAACCGATGCGCAGCTTCGGCCCACGGCCGGCGCGCGCCGGGAAGGCAGGCTGGACACCGCGCGTCTTCCAGCCGGAATAGCGTTCGGCACAGGCGCGCTCCAGCGCCGGTCCCGCCCCCTCGCCGAGGAAGATCCAGGGATGGACCTGCCGGGTCCGCCCCTCCCGCACCAGGTCGACCAGCTTGGCCGATAGAGCGCCCAGCCCGTCCCAGCGGCAGAGGTGACGGCGCTGCTGCACCAGCTGCGCCAGCACCCCGCCCGCGTCGGGCAGGCCGATGCGCAGCGCCCGTTCGAAGCCGATGACGCTGGCTGCGCCGTCTTCGGCCGGGCCGCCGCGCTGGCCCCGTTCCTTCAAGACCAGCGCAAGATTCGCCTGCGCCTCCGCCAGATCGGGTCGCAGGCACAGGCAGGCACCGAAACCGGCGATGGCACGGACCAGGTCGCCGCGGTCGCGGTGAAGGGCGGCCAAAGCCAGCAGGGCCGGTACCATGGTCCGGTCAAGCTCCAGCGCGCGGCGCAGCAACGGTTCCGCCTCGTCCAGCCGGCCGAGTTCGCGCAGCAGGACGCCCTGGTTGCAGAATGCCGGAGCGAAGTTCGGCATCAACCGGGCGGCCTCGCCATAGGCCGCCGCCGCTTCCGACGCTCGGCCGAGCGCCTGCAGGGTCACGCCCCAATTGTAATGATTGCCGCCGAAATCGGGCAGCCAGGCCAGCGCCTTCCGGTGATGTGCCTCAGCCTCCGCGAGACGACCTTGACGCCGCAGCGCCTCGGCGAAATTGGAGCGGGCGACCGCCTCCTCCGGCGTGCCGGCCTGCCCCAGCGTGTCGAGCGCCGAGAACAGGGCGGTCAGCAGCGGGCCGTCGCCGGGTTTGCCAGCCAGACGGCGGCGCAGATCGGCGACGGCGCCTTTGCCGACCGCCTGTGCAGAGGGCCCCTTTGCAGAGGTCACTTGCGCTGCCACTGGCCCGCGGCGGTCATCACGAATTGTCCCGCCGGGGTGCGCTCGATCAACTGCTGGCCGGCGACCGCCTGGACCTTGTCCAAGGCCGTGCCGTTGCCCTTGGCGATCTCCTGGTAGCGAGCCAGGCGTTGGGCGTTCACCTGCTGCGCCAGCGCCTGGGCCGAAGCGGGCGCGCCGGGAACGACGCCGACCATCCCGTCCGGTCGCTCACCCAGTTGACCGGCGGTCTTGGCCGCTGCCAAGGCATCCTGCGCCAGTGCCAATTGCGGCAAGGCGGCGACCAGCAGCCCGGCCCCAAGGGCGGACAGGGCGAGGCGGTTGAAGCGGCGGCGGCTGATGGAGTCGTTCTTCATCACTTCTTCCCCTTCGTGGAAGAGGGCGCGGAGTCGGTCGGAAGGCCGAACAGGGCGGGATCGTTGCGGATGGCGTCGTCGACGTCGCGTTCCAGCTTGACCCGCACCTCCTGCTCGATGCGGACGTTGAGGTTGATCTCGATCGGTTTGTCGGGCGCCTCGATCTTCACCGTCGGAGCGCAGGCGGCGAGCACGGCCGAAATCAGCAGGGCGGCCGTGAGGCCGGGACTCGGGAGTATGGCGGGCGGGAGTTTGATAACCATGGTGGCGGTCATTGGTCCTTCTGGTCGAAGCCGGTCATCCGGTCCCGCAGCGTGTCGGGAATCCGGTAGACGTCGAGGTTCTGGCGCAGAATCCGGTCGAGCGCGCCGGACAGCTTAAGGTTAAGCGCAACCGGATAGCCATCGTAGAATGACGGGTTCGATCCACGCAGGGAGAAGCCGGCGCTGAGTTCGCCGCCGGCCTGCCCGTCGATGGTGATGCGCAGGCTATCGTAACGGAAGTTGGTCAATGCCCCCATCAGCATGGCGGTCGGGCTGCCCTCCTCCCCCTTCAGCCCGGCGGGCGGCTTTGCCGGATCGTAGCGCAGGGTGCCGGGGCCGGCCGATTCGAGCACGCCGCCGTTCAGAGTGACCTTGTCGTCGGCGAAGAGCACCGGCAGGGTACCTGCCAGCCTGCCGCTCGCCTCCAGCCCATCCACCGCGATCAACTCCAGCAGCTTGGCGGCATCGATGCCGTCGGCGTGCAGGGTGACCGTCCCCTTGGGCTTGCCGGGCGCCAGTTCGAACGGGTCGGCGCGCAGCATGCCGCCGGCCCAGCGCCACTCCGCCCGGTCGACGTCCAGCCGTCCGTTGCGGCCATAGCCGAACAGCAGAGTGCCGTCGGTCAGCGGAATGCCGACATCCAGCAGGCCGACAGACAGCTTTTGTCCAGCCGGAACGACCGGTGGCGACAGGCTGGACAGTGCGACATTGCCGCTGACCCCGGCGACCGTCACCGGCCCGGCGGCGGCGGTCAGCTCCTTCACCACCGCCTGTCCGCCAGTGGTCAGGCCTTTGGCCGTCCAGGCGACCGTCGCCTTGCCCGACAGCGTGCCGGAGGCCTTTTCCAGGAAGGTCGCCGCAAGGGGGGAGACGGCAGCGAGGCCGGGACCGTCCGGGGCGAGGCGGATCGGCTTCACCACCGCCTCCAGCCGTCCGGTTCCGGCGGCCTGGTCATGCGTACCATCGAACGTGATGGAGAGCAGGCCGTTGGCTCCCTTGGCGGTGCCGCCGATCTTCCAAGGCCCCTCTCCCGCCTGTGCGGCTTGCACGGCGACGCCGAGCGGAACGACCGGCGCCGGCTTCGCGAGGTTGGTCAGCTTCCCGACGGTGCCGTCGACCCGCCGTCCATCGGCCTCCAGCCCCAACCGCAACACGACCTGCTCCGCGCGCAGGCTGCTGGCAGGGGCGTCGAGCCGCGGCGCCCGCAGCTCCGCCGCGACGGTCAGAGGATCGGTGAGGGCATCGGGCGACCAGCGCAGGAGAGGGGATTCCCTTGCGGCACACAGATCCGCTCCCTGCGGCAGGTTGAGCGGTTGCCCGGCAACCATCAGCGTCTCGGCCTTGGCCGGCAGGCAACCGGCGGGGGTGACTGTCACCGCACCGCCCTCAAGCCCGACCACCAGTGCGCCGGACAACGTCAGCCGGCCCGACATCGGCAGATCCAGCGCCCCGGCGGCGGCGTCCAAGGGACCGCTGTCGACGGAGAACTCCAGCCGCAGGCCGCGCCAGCCGTCGGCCACGCGCAGATCGGTGACGGTCACCGCGGCACCGGCGAAACCGACCTTGCGCAGCATCTCGGTCGCCGTGCCGCCGATCAGCGTCGGGCCTGCCAGGATCGCGCCACCCAGACCGACGACGGCGAGCGTCGCCGCGACCGCCGCCGTGCCCGCTATCGCCCGTCCCAACCTCACCCGTTTCTCCTTCCTAAGCAGGTTTCTCCAGATCGGGCCACAGGCCCGGCCTGGAGAAACCTGCGGACTCTATGGTTTTGCAGGTTTTCCGAGCCCGCCCATCTGTGGGCGGAGTTCGGAAAACCTGCTTAGGTCCACCGGCCTATCGTCCCGCATCTGTGGCTTGCCACGTCCATGCCCGGATGAACACCCGGACGAGTGGCCGTCATCCGTGACTTTTGGCGGATCGCCATCGCCGCCAGCGCGGCTTTGCATTCCGTCGCTTTTCCCCTATGGTCCGGGGCGCGGATTTCGGCTCATCGGAGTGTCTCGCATGAAGCGGTGGACCCGCGCATTGCTGGCGGCCCTGTTCGCCACAATCTTCACTGTCTCGTTCTTTATAGTTTCGCAAGGGGAGGCGAAGGCCTTGGATCCGGAAAACACCATTTACCTCGACCTGAAGGACGGTCGCGTGGTGATCGAACTGCGGCCCGACTTGGCGCCGAATCACGTCGCCCGCATCAAGGAACTGACCCGCCAGGGCTTCTACAACGGCGTCGTCTTCCACCGCGTCATCGACGGCTTCATGGCCCAGACCGGCGACCCGACCGGCACCGGCATGGGCGGCTCCGGCAAGAAGCTGAAGGCCGAATTCTCCAGCACTCCGCACATCCGCGGCACCCTGTCGATGGCCCGTGCGCAGGATCCGGACAGCGCCGACAGCCAGTTCTTCATCTGCTTCGCGCCGTCCCAGTTCCTGGATCGCCAGTATACCGTCTGGGGCCGCGTGGTCGAGGGCATGGAATTCGTCGACATGATCAAGAAGGGCAGCCAGTCCCGGAACGGTCAGGTCACCGATCCGGACAAGATCATCAAGATGCAGGTCGCCGCCGACGTCAAGTGACGTCGTCGCATCTGCAGATCGGAAAAGGGGACCGGATTGCCGGTCCCCTTTTTTACATCAATTCTCGTATGCTGGCCGCTCGCTTCAGACACCGGCGAGCGCATTGGTCATGGCGCGCAACAAGTCCTTCATGGACTGTGGCCTGTCCTGCCAGCGCATCGCGAGCCCCGACAGCAACACCCTCTCGAACCCGGGCGCCAACGCCACGCCCAGTTCGGACGGCTTCGGCACCTTGTCGTTCATGAAGCGGGCAGTGGCATCGGGCGGGGTACGGCCGGCCAACGCCAGATAGATCGTGGCGCATAGCGCGTAGACGTCGGACCAAGGGCCCTGCCGCCCCTCGTTGGAATATTGCTCCGGCGGCGCATAGCCCGGCTTGAGGATGACGGTCAGGCCGGCGCCGGGACGAACGGTCTGCCGCGCCGCGCCGAAATCCAGCAGCTTGCGCTCGCCGCCATTGGTCAGGAAGATGTTGTCCGGGCTGATGTCGCGATGGATCAGCCCTTGTTCATGGATGGACTGCAGCGCCTTGGCGATCGGCATCACCACCGACAGCGTCCGCTTCACATCGATCCGGCCGCCGCAATCGGCCAGATATTTCTTCATGGTGCGGCCCTCGAGAAGCTCCATGACCAGATAGGCGGTGCTGTTCTCCTCGAAGAAATCCTGGATGCCGACGATCTCGCGCACGTCCCGCAGGCGGGCCAGCGTCCGCGCCTCTTCCAGGAATTTGGCGAGGCCGGCGGCGAAGGTCTCCGCATGCTCGTCGGAAAAGGGGGAGACCGCGGCGGCGCCGGGGAGCCGTGCGATCAAGTTGGCCGGATAATATTCCTTGATCGCCACCTTCACCCGCAGCCGCTCATCCCAACCCAGGTAGGTGGCACCGAATCCCCCCTGCCCCAACACGCGCCCGGCCCGGTAGCGGCCATGCAGAAGCGTTCCCGGCACCAGATGCACACCGGGCCGGTTGTCCGATTTCTTCGGGAAACCGCAGCTGCCGCAGGGATCGCCCGCGCCGAGGACGGCATAGCAGTTCGGGCACAGTTCGGTCATCTCGCCGGGCATTGCCGTGCCGACCCCGGCTGCGGCCGGTCTAAGGCCGATCGGATGAAGGATGGTCTCGGCCGCGCGCATGCCTTTGGAGGGCTGGGATGCCGCCTCCACGGTGACCAGTAAGGCCGGCGATGGCACCGGCGGCAGGATGGGCGGCGGTGCGGGCGCGGTAGCCATTTGGCGCAACCGGTCCAGCAGTTCCAGCAGGCGGCGGACCTCCGCCTGGGCGACCTCGCTATCGGGCTGGGCAAGCTCCGCCTGGAAGAGCGGCTGGCGGACGATTTCCAGGATGTGCTGGCGCATCAGCGGCAAGGCACCATCCTCGCGGATCAGGCCTGAACAGGCGACCTCGGCCAGCCGGATCGTCCGGCGGCGCAGGACCGGCTCCACCTGCTTCAGGCGGACGGCAAGCTTACCGGTCTTCACGTAGTCGTCGACGGAGCGCTCGGCCCGGTCGGCAAGCCTTTCGCAGGCATCCGCCGGCAGCGGAGCAGAGCGGATCGCCGCCAGCGCACGGGCGTAATCGCGCTCCAGCAAGGCGGTGTCCGGCGTCTGCACCAGCATGTTCTCGATCAGCAGCTCGTTGCCGACCGCCGCATCGAGCGATGCGAGAACTTCGCCGGCATGCCGTTCGGCGGCAGGGACGGCGGCGATCCGGGTCAGGTAATGGATACGGCAGATCAGGTCCGACTGCCCTTCGCCGAGCTCGATGATCGACCGGCGATAGGCGCTGGCTCCCCCCTGCTCCAGTCGGCGGGAATAACGGACCGTCAATGCATCGGCCATCGCAGCTCCGCCGACCAACCCGTCGCGGGTCAGCAGATGCCCGACCAGCGTCTTCAGCATCTCCGCCTCCTGGTCGAAGGCACCACGACCCAGTGGTTGGGGTGCCTTCAGCTGGCGGCGGATGCGGTCGAGCACGGCGGCCTTGGCGCAGGGCAGCTTTCCCTGGCGGAACAGGGCGTTCATCACGCCGATGCGGTTCGGCCCGATGGCCTCCATGCCGATACGGCCGAACAGCAGGTCGCATAGGGAGGACAACAGCGTTCCGGGCAGCAGGTTGACGCCGAACAGCTCGGCGCCGGCTGCCGTGGAGGCCAGGATGTCGCCAATGACCCCATCGACGGCGGCGGCCAGCCGCTCGTCCCGATCCCATTGGTGCAGTTCCAGCAGGCGGTCCAGCTTGCCGGCCCAACTCTTGATCTCCACCAGCTCCGAGCCGATCGCGACAAGCAGGTCGTAATCCGCATCGCCGCCGGGAGCCGTGGTCCCTTGGGAGAGCAGCCAATCCACCGGCTTGCGGCCGCGCGGCATCGCGGCGAAGGCGAGCTGGGCGGCGCGGGCCTTGGCCCAGCTTTCGTCGACCGCGGCTCGGATGGCACGGCGGCGCCCCTGCTGGTCCTGCCCCGGCATACGCGCCTGGATGGCTGCCACCCTGGCGATCGCCGCATCCACCAGCGCCCCCTGCTCCAGGCATGCCTTCAGCGGCTTGGCGAGATGGATCAGCTCGGTCGGGGTCAGGATCAGCGGATCCAGATACGACCGCAGCACGGCGCCGATCACCAGCCGCGCTGGCAGCGCATGGTAATCCGGCAGCGCTCCGCAGAGCTCCGCCTCATCGAGCGTACCCATGGCCGACGCCGGTGCCGGCTTCGCGCGGCTGAGCAGGGGGTTGGACACTCGGAGCCTTTCATAGTCGCGGCGGACCCTGCAGCCGGGCTGCAACAACGGCGCCCTGCCCGCGTTGTCGACACTGCCGGCGCGCCCCGCAAGCATGGGAGCGTTGCCGTGGGATCATCCTTGTCCGGTGAGGGTAAATGGCGGGTGTACGATGTCGACATTTTTCGTCGAAAGCACATGAGTTGTGTCGGTTCTGCGCCGCCCCCCGCAGCATCGGCGGCGGCCGTTCCCTTCGGTCTTCGCATGTGCGATAAAAACCGGGACGCTGACGATGGGAGAAACGCATGATCCGGAACGGCGCCATCATCGCGTTGCGGCACGGTTCGATGACGATCACCGCGACACCCGACTGCGGTGGTTCGCTGGCAAGTTGGACCCTATCCACGCCCGATGGTCCGGTCGAGCTGTTCCGACGCGCCTCCGACCGCGCGCTGGCCGGCAATTTCGCCCCGGACATGGCCTGTTTTCCTCTTGTCCCTTTCTCCAACCGAATCGGCGGCGGTCGGTTCGTCTTTCAGGGACGGGAGGTCGTGCTTGCCACCGATCCCGGTTCGCCGCATCGGATCCATGGCCATGGCTGGTCCCGTCCATGGAGCGTGGAAGCCGTGACCGACGACGCCCTGCGCATGGAGCTCGTCCACCGCTCGGACGAGTGGCCGTGGAGCTACCGCGTGGAGCAGACCGTGGCTTTGGACGGTGAAGGGCTGAGCGTCACGCTCGACCTGACGAACGAGGCGGACAGTGATATGCCGGCGGGATTGGGGCTGCATCCTTATTTCGTCAAGACGCCGGGCAGCTACCTGACCGCCGACGTGCGTGCCGTCTGGGACAATGACGACACCATCCTGCCGTCACGCCGCCGCAACCTTCCCGCCGCTTGGGACTTTCCCCATGGCGTGGTCATGGACCATGTGGCGCTGGACAATGGCTTCACCGGTTGGTCCGGCACCGCGACACTCGATCGCCCACGGGAAAGGGTGCGCCTGACCATGATCGCCGACGGTCCGGCCGGCCACCTGATCGTCTACGCGCCGCGCGGCGAGTCCTATCTGTGCCTGGAGCCGGTCACCCATATGACCGACGCGCTGAACCGCCCGCAGGAGGCCGATGCCGGCATCATCGCCCTTCCGGCGGGGGAACGGCTGTCGCTGACCGTCCGCTTCCTGCTGTCGCGAACCTAGCGGTCGGCACCAGACGGTCGGTCATGGCGGATCACGTCCCCGGCTTGGAGCCGAGTTCGCGGGCCAAGCCGATGAAGGCCGTGAAGGCAGCCGACGGGTTGCGCCGGCCTGGATTGCTTCGTCCCCGACGCGGTCGTCAAGGACGAAGGCCGGACATGATCGTGCCGAAACCATAACCGGCACCGAATACGTCATCGACGGCGGGATTGTTCCGACGGCGTAGGCTGCGGGCGGAGTGCGGTCCCTCCCGTTCCCCTCGTCAGCGGCAGCGGACGAACTCGGCGGCGAAGGTAGAGGGCGGCGCCATCCGCAGGACCAGCCGGTCGAAGCGCGCCGAATCGGCGGGCAGCAGCCGCAGGATGGCCAGCGGAGCCGGCGCCTCCTCCATCGTCCCGTCGGGCTCGGCCGGCTGCACGGCGACACTCTGAACCGGATCGCCCTCCGCCGCCAGCCTGCCGGTCAGCGGGAACTGGGGAACCCGCGGATCCACTGCGGTCAGACTCCGGTCGGCACCGATCTCCAGATAGGAAGCGCGGCAATCGTCGATGGCGGTGCGGTCGTTCGGATCGGCCTTGGCCCAGCGACCGGTCAGCGTCGACAGCGCAACCTTGCGGTTGATCGGCGGCACCTGCGGCGGCGGCGCGGCGAATTGGCGGGCGGCGGCACCGGTGATCGACAACGGCAGGTCGGTGATCGGACGCGACCGGGCCTGACGCTCCGTCTCCAGCGCCGTCATGCGCTGGTGGATGACGCGCAGCAGGCAGTCGCTGCGCAGCTTGACTGATTTGGCGTCGGCCAGATCGGCAGCGGTCACCTGGCAGGCCTCGTCCCTCCGCGCCCGCCAGACGGTCTGACCGGCCTCGATGGCCGCACGCCCGCTGTCGTCGGTGGTGGCGCCGAGCGCCGCCAGCGCCGCGTCCATCGCCGCGACGGCCGCCGCCAGTTTGGGGTCGCGGCACATCAGCTGCGCCGCCGGCGCCTCCGCCGCGTCGCAGTCCGGGGCCGGCGCCTCGGGAACCGCCACCTCGGGAGAGGGGGTGTCCGCCGGAGCGGAAAGGACCGGGACTGCAGTCAGGACCGCGAGCAGGGAGCCGGCGGCCAGGAGACCACCAACCAGGGACAGGGCGCGCATCGCAGGAAACCTTGGGTAAGGAAGCGGAACGTCACGAAGCGGGGAAAGCCTCCAGCACGGCCTTGACCTGACGCTGGAAATCCTGATCGGTGCGATAGCGTGTCACGACCGACTTGTCACGCTCCACGAAAAACAGCATGTCGTCGCGCCTGGGCAGCATGCGTGCATTCGGTTTGTCCAACAAATCGCCATTCCAGTCGATCCGAGCCATGAAATAGACCGCGCGGGCGAACAGCATGAACAGCTTATTGTCGGGTGCGAGTCTCTCCCTTCGCAAAAGCGCGAAATAATAGTAATTTCGGCCATGGAAATAGTTGACGTAGATCGCCTGGAGTGCAGCGAATCTTTCGTCGGGATTGTTGACCTTCTTGATCTGTTTTTCCAGCCGGAAGCCGGCGAAGAAATATTCCCGCGCTTCGTGCTCGAAGGAGAAGGCGCTGCCCTTGATCAGCGCCATCTGCTCGCCGTACCGCTTCAGCGCCCTGGTCATCAGCAACTCGATGAAGCGCCGTTCCGCTGCCAGCGTGTCGGGGATGTTCGGCAGCAACTCGAACACATGGCGCAGATGGTAGGGATGACGTACGACGATGACGGGAACCGACAATTTCTTGCGCGGTGCCGGCGCCCGCTTCTCCGCCACCAGCGTGACGGCCGGCGACAGCGATGCCATGGTGGCCTGGATCGTGTCATGCAGCTTCCAGCGCAGCCGGGTCTCGGCCGACTGGCTTCCCAGGTTCATCCGGGCGAGCAAACGTTTCATCCGGCTGCCGAACGTCTCCTTCGGCAGCTTGTGCGTCGGCAGGTTGGGAACCACCAGAGGATTGCCGAGAATGTCGGCAGGCGGCGGCAGCGGCTTGAAGTTGAAATATTTTCCGGTGACGACGCCCCGCCCGGCACCGCCGGGGCCGGCATCGCCCATCCCGCCTGAACCGCGGTTGCCGTCCGTGAATGAAGAAGCCGCCACCGACACCATCCAGACGCGAAACCCCGTCGCAGCGATACCACCTTCGCAAAGGATATAAAGGGTAACGCGAACGGAAGAAAGCCGCAGCACGCGTCATCGGCAACTTCGTGACTTTTTCGCAACTGCGGTAGGATCGGCATCGGGGTACCCTGTCGGGCGGGGTTTTTCGGTGTTACCGTTGCTGAGGCGACCCTGGGGTTAACTGGGGCGCGACCATTTCGAACAGGCATGAGGCGGGGTTTTCCATGGCGATCCACGTCGCGCTGAACCACAAGACGATCTATCGCTACGACCGGCCGGTTTCCCTCGGTCCTCAGATCATCCGGCTGCGTCCGGCGCCCCATTGCCGGACTCCGATTCTCAGCTATTCCCTGAAGGTCACGCCGAAGCAGCATTTCCTGAACTGGCAGCAGGACCCGCAATCCAATTTCCAGGCCCGCTTCGTCTTCCCCGAGAAGACGCGCGAGTTCATCGTCGAAGTCGATCTGGTCGCGGAGATCGCCGCCATCAATCCCTTCGACTTCTTCCTGGAGGAGAAGGCGAACCACATCCCCTTCGCCTACGACGACTGGCTGGAGCGCGAGTTGCGCCCCTATCTGGAGACGGAGGAACCGGGGCCGGAGCTGGCCGCCTATCTCAAGGACATCCCGCGGGAAAAGGCGCCGACCATCGACTTCCTGGTCGCGGTGAACCAGCGCCTCCAGCAGGACATCGGCTACGTCATCCGGATGGAGCCCGGCATCCAGACCTGCGCGGAAACGCTGACCAATCGCACGGGATCCTGCCGCGATTCGGCATGGCTGCTGGTGCAGATCCTGCGCAACCTCGGGCTGGCCGCCCGCTTCGTCTCGGGCTACCTGATCCAGTTGACCGCCGACCAGAAGGCGCTGGACGGCCCGTCCGGACCGGACAGCGACTTCACCGATCTGCATGCCTGGACCGAAGTGTTCCTGCCCGGCGCCGGCTGGGTCGGGCTGGATCCCACCTCCGGCCTGCTGGCGGGCGAAGGGCACCTTCCCTTGGCCTGCACGCCGGACGCCTCCTCGGCCGCTCCGATCTCCGGCATGGTCGACGAGGCGGAGGTCGAATTCGGGCACGAGATGTCGGTCACCCGCATCTACGAGGCGCCGCGCGTCACCAAGCCCTACAGCCCGCAGCAATGGTCGGCGATCGAGGCGCTGGGTCACCGCGTCGACGAGGATCTGAAGGCCGGGGATGTCCGGCTGACCATGGGCGGCGAGCCGACCTTCGTGTCCATCGACGACATGGAAGGGGCCGAATGGAACACCACGGCGCTGGGACCGCAGAAACGGAAGCTGGCCGCCGACCTGATCCACCGGCTGATGGCGCGTTTCGCCCCCGGCGGTCTGCTGCATTTCGGCCAGGGCAAATGGTATCCGGGCGAATCGCTGCCGCGCTGGGCGATGACCGTCTACTGGCGACGCGACGGCGAGGCGCTGTGGGCCAACAGCGACATGCTGGCGCGCGAGGACACCGATTACGGCCACACCGCCCAGGATGCCGGCGTCTTCCTGATGGCGTTGGCCAAGCGGCTGGGACTCGATCCCAATCTGGTGCTGGGTGCCTATGAGGATCCCTGGCATTACCTGCGCAAGGAATCGCAGCTGCCGATCAACGTCGACCCGCTGGACAGCAAGCTGGAGGACAAGGAGGAGCGCGAACGCCTGACCCGCGTCTTCACCCGCGGTCTGGCCGAGCCGGTGGGCTTCGCCCTGCCGATCAACCGCCGCATGACCCAGCAGGGCCCGATCTGGCTCTCCAGCACTTGGCCGCTGCGCCAGCAAAGGCTGCTGCTGGTCCCCGGCGACAGCCCGGTCGGCTACCGCCTGCCCATCGGGTCCCTGCCCTGGGTGTCGAAGGCCGACTACCCCTACAGCTGGGAGACCGACCCGTTCGAGGAGCGCGGTCCCCTTCCCCCGCACCCGGTCCAGCGTCGCCGGGAAATCCGCGGCGCCGTTCAGGAATCCGACCGCGGCGTCCACACCGACAAGCGGATCGCCCAACGCCAGCGCATCATGGCGGAAATCCGCGACGAACTGCCGGAGGAGGGCAAATCCGCCTGGTGGATCGTCCGCACCGCGCTGACCTGCGAAGCGCGCAACGGGCGTCTGCACCTGTTCATGCCGCCGATGAGCACGCTTGAGGACTATCTGGCGATGCTGGCGGAGATCGAGGCGACGGCGGTCGAACTGGAGATGCCGGTCGTCATCGAAGGGTACCAGCCGCCGAAGGATCCGCGCCTCAACTCGCTGGCCGTCACCCCGGATCCCGGCGTGATCGAGGTGAACATCCATCCGGCCCACAGCTGGGACGATCTGGTGCGCAACACCGTCACCCTCTACGAGGATGCGCGCCAGTCCCGCCTGGGTGCGGAGAAGTTCATGATCGACGGGCGCCATTGCGGCACCGGCGGCGGCAACCATGTCGTGATGGGCGGCGCCAGCGCGAACGACAGCCCGTTCCTGCGCCGGCCCGACCTGCTGCGCAGCCTGATCACCTACTGGCAGAACCACCCTGCCCTGTCCTACGTCTTCTCCGGCCTGTTCATCGGCCCGACCAGCCAGGCCCCGCGCGTCGACGAGGCGCGCGACGACCAGCTCTACGAGCTGGAGATCGCCTTCAACCAGATCGACCATGCGGCGGCGACCGGCAACTGCCCGCCCTGGCTGGTCGACCGGGTGCTGCGCAACCTGCTGGTCGACGTGCAGGGCAACACCCACCGGGCCGAGTTCTGCATCGACAAGCTCTATTCCCCGGACAGCTCCACCGGCCGCCTCGGCCTCGTCGAGTTCCGCGCCTTCGAGATGCCGCCCCATGCGGAGATGAGCCTGACCCAGCAGCTGCTGATGCGGGCGCTGGTCGCGCGCTTCTGGAAGCACCCCTACAAGGGCCGGCTGGTGCGCTGGGGCACGGATCTGCACGACCGCTTCATGCTGCCGCACTTCCTCCAGCAGGACATGGCCGACGTGCTGCAGGAGCTGCGCGACCAGGGCTATGCGCTGGAAGAGAACTGGTTCGCACCACACTTCAACTTCCGCTTCCCGGTCTACGGCCATGTCAGCCAGCGCGGCATCACCATGGAACTGCGCATGGCGCTGGAGCCCTGGCATGTCCTGGGCGAGGAGCAGGGCGGCGGCGGCACGGTGCGCTATGTCGACAGCTCGGTGGAGCGGGTGCAGGTCCGCGTCACCGGCCTGATCGATGCCCGCCACGTCATCACCTGCAACGGCCGGCGGGTTCCGCTGGTCCCGACCGGAGTCGAGGGCGAGTTCGTCGGCAGCGTGCGCTACCGCGCATGGCAGCCCCCGTCCTGCCTGCATCCGACGATTCCCGTCCACACCCCGCTGATCTTCGACATCCTCGACAGCTGGGCGGGCCGGTCGATCGGCGGCTGCACCTATCACGTCATGCATCCCGGCGGCCGCAACTACGACACCGTCCCGGTCAACGCCAATGAGGCCGAAGGGCGCCGTCTGGCCCGCTTCTTCCCCTTCGGCCACACGCCCGGCCCGATGGACGTGCCGGCAGAGGAACGCAACCCGCAATTCCCGATGACCCTGGATTTGCGGCGAGGCTGATCCCCGGTGCGGTGCATGCGGGAAACGGCGGATACGCCGCCGCCGCATGCACCGCACCGCTTCTCCACGCCTTCCACCGCCCACACCCGGGGTTTGCGCTCCTCACTCGAAGGATGAGGGTAAAGGGTATCAATCTATTTTTCGACATCATCCTCCAATAGTATTGCGCGCATAACGATTATCGGTACTACCCTCTTCGGTCGAAGGCTCATGCGCCAAGCCACCGAAAAAGGGAACAAGAGGGATGAAACTTCCCGTTCAAGCGACCCTGGCCGCCACTGCGCTGCTGCTCAGTTCCTGCGCCGAACCGCCGAAGCCGCCCCGCCCCGTTCCGGTGAATCCGCCGGTGGAGATCAATGGCTTGTGGTACCTGGACCAGGGTTGGTCCCAGGAGGCCCGGCAGTGGTACTACAACGCCACCCAGGGCTCGCAGATCATGCGCTATGACTGGTTCATGGCGCTGGAAGATCCGCAGACCAAGCAACCCTTCGCCAAGAGCATCACCCGGTACGGCTATGCGGCCGGCACGCCCGGCAGCTGGAACCCCAATCTCCTGCCCGTGGGCTTCGTCAAGGACACCGATCCCGACAAGACCGCCTGGTTCGGCATGACCTGCGCCGCCTGCCACACCGGCGACGTGACGGTCAACGGCAAGACGATGCGCATCGACGGCGCCGTCACCACCGGCGACCTGTTTGGATTCATCAGCGGGCTGAGCAATGCGGTGCATGCAACCGTGGGCAGCGACGCGGCCTTCCAGCCATTCGCCACCCGCGTGCTGGGCGCCACGGCGACCGACCAGCAGAAACTGGCGCTGTTCGACGGGCTGAAGGCCTTCGACCAGTCCTTCGCCGCCTTCGTCGCGGCCAGCACCCCGGATACGCCCTGGGGATCGATGCGGACCGACGCCTTCGGCATGATCTTCAACCGGGTGTCGGCCATCGATCTGAACCTGCCGAAGAACAACCGCGCGCCGAACGCTCCGGTCAGCTATCCCTTCCTCTGGGACGCACCGCACCAGGCGCGGGTGCAGTGGAACGGCCTGTTGCCCAATGCTACTGCCTTCGACGCCCTTGGCCGCAACGCCGGCGAGGTGCTGGGCGTGTTCGGCAAGGTGACGTTGAAGCCGCCGGCCGACGCGGCGCATTACTATTACAAGTCGACGGTCCGGGGGCGGAACCTGGTCGACATGGAAAATCAGCTGCGCAAGCTGCGCTCTCCCGTATGGCCGGACAGCCTCGCCGGCGACGTCGACATCGTCAAGGCGGCGGCCGGCGAGTCGATCTACAAGGAAAATTGCGAGAGCTGCCACGCCATTCTGCCGCGCGGCGAAACCTATACCACCGCCCCCATCCAGATGGTTCCGCTGTTCAACTGGGCGCAGCCGGACAACGCCAAAGCGGTGATCGCGGCCTTCGGCACGATCTGCACCATGGGCGTCGATGCCGCCGTCACCGCCAAGATGATCACCGTCAACTACGCCGCCGATCCGAAGATGGCTGTCGATGCGCTCTGCCGTCAGGTCGACACCGGTGCCATCGCCAACGTCGCGATGCCACCGCAGCTGCTGGGCGGCAAGCCGCTGAAGAACCCGGATCTCGCGGCGAACCTGCTGTCGAACGCGGTGATCGGCGCCATCTTCGGCGATCTGGTCCGCGAACCGGGGCTGCTGGCCGACCTGCTGAAGGGCGACGACGCCCCGGCGCCGTGGCTGACCGCCAGTGCGCCCGCCGGCTGGTCGCCGGAGTCGCTGACGAAGGAGGGCACCCTCGACACCACGCCCTTCGTGAAACCGGGCGCCAGGATGACCGCCGACCACCAGAAGGTGATCGCCGCCCTGACCGGCCGGGGCCGAACCAAGCCGACCGTCGGCGCCATTCCGGCCGGTGGCCGCGCGGCGACCGCACAGGCGAAGGCCAGCGCCGCCGCGCCGTCGGCCGCCGCCACCGCCGGTACCGCGACCTCCGACGAGGAGGCGCTGGCCGGCACCATCAAACAGCTGCTGGCCTACAAGGCGCGTCCGCTGGACGGGGTTTGGGCGACGGCTCCGTTCATGCACAATGGTTCGGTCCCGAACCTGTATGAAATGCTGCTGCCGCCGTCCCAGCGGGCGGCGACCTTCCGCATGGGCAGCACCTCCATCGACCCGGTCAAGGTCGGCGTGGATTCGTCGGCCGCGGGCGCCACCTTCGTCTATGACACGACGAAGCCCGGCAACCGCAACACCGGCCATGAATTCGGAGCCGGCCTCACCGACGCGCAACGCTGGCAGCTGCTGGAATACCTCAAGACGCTCTGACCGTCCCGGCATCTCCGCAACATCCGGCAAGCCGGAGCGTCGCCTTGGGCAACGCTCCGGCTTTTTCCTTGCTGCGGAGGAGGTTGCGATCAATCCGCCGGAAACCGGAACGCCACGGAATCTTTCCTCTTTCGGATGGATCCCGGGGCCGCGATCCTTGCATCGCCGGGCGGGGACGTTCAGACTGTTGCTTCCTTCATAGGCAAAACGCACCAGTCCGACCTTGTCCCAGCCCGATCAGCCTTTCCGCGCACCGGCATCCGCGATCCCGTCCGGGATGCCGCCGGTCCCCTTCACCCAGGGATCGCTGTTCGGCGAGGCCGATGCCATTGGCTACGGCTCGGGGCAGGTCTATGACGAGATGGTGAACGGCCAGGGCCGGCTGCGGCCGCACTGGCAGACCTTCATGAGCACGCTGGGACCGCTCGACGCCGACCAGATGGCGCAGCGGTGGGAGGAAGCGCGGCGGCTGCTGCACCAGAACGGCGTCACCTACAACATCTACGGCGATCCCAACGGGATGGAGCGGCCCTGGCCGCTCGACATGATGCCGCTGCTGCTGCCGGCGCATGAATGGAAGGCCATCGAATCGGGGCTGATCCAGCGCGCGTCGCTGCTGAACGCCATCCTGACCGACCTGTACGGGCCGCAGACGCTGACCCGCTACGGCCGGCTGCCGCCGACGGTGATCCATGCCGATCCCGGCTTCCGCCGGGCGGTCCACGGCATCCGCGTGCCGAACGACGTCCATCTGCATTTCTATGCCGTCGACCTCGCCCGTGCGCCCGACGGGCGCTGGTGGGTGCTGTCCGACCGCACCCAGGCGCCCAGCGGCAGCGGCTACGCCCTGGAAAACCGCGCGGTCATCGCCAAGGTGCTGCCCGACAGCTTCCGCCACTGCCAAGTGGAGCGGCTGACCGGCTTCTTCGACACCTTCAAGGAAACGCTGCTGTCCATCGCGCCGCGGACCAGCGCCGCCGGCCGCTTGCCGCGCGTGGTGCTGCTGACCCCCGGCCCCTACAACGAAACCTATTTCGAGCATGTCTATCTCGCCCGGTATCTCGGCCTGACCCTGGTGGAAGGAGCCGACCTGACGGTGCGCGACCGGACGGTCTATCTGAAGACCCTGTCCGGGCTGGAACAGGTGGACGTCATCCTGCGCCGGCTCGACGCCGATTTCGCCGACCCGCTGGAAATGCGGGCAGACAGCTCGCTCGGCGTCGCCGGGCTGATCGAAGCGGTCCGGGCCGGAACCGTGGTGATGGCCAACGCGCTGGGGTCGGGCCTGATGGAATCGATGGCGATGAAATCGTCGCTGCCGACGCTCTGCCGCCATCTGCTGGGAGAGGAGCTGCGGCTGCCCGGTGTCGCCAGCTGGTGGTGCGGCAACGATGCGGAGCGCGCCTACGTCATCGACCATCTCGACGGCCTGGTGATCAAGCCGGCCTTCCCCTCTTTGTCCTTCGAACCGATTTTCGGCACCCAGTTGTCGGCCGCCGAGCGCTCGGCCCTGGTCGAGCGGATCAAGCGCCGTCCCTGGTATTTCGTGGCGCAGGAGCAGATGGCGCTGTCCACCGCCCCCGTCTGGCAGGACGGACGGCTGCAGCCTCGTCCGCTGGTCCTGCGCGCCTTCCTGTGCGCCACGCCCAGCGGCGGCTATGCGGTGATGCCCGGCGGCCTGACCCGGGTGTCCACCGAATCCGGTCGGCTGGTGGTCTCGATGCAGAGCGGCGGCGGCAGCAAGGACACCTGGATCCTGGCGCCGCGGCGTGCCGACGTCGCCTCGGCCCAGCCCCGCCCCGCCCTGGCGAACGAGCCGACGTCCAGCGGCGCCCGCCCATCCGCCAACGACCTGCCCAGCCGGGTCGCCGACGGGCTTTACTGGCTCGGCCGCTATGCCGAGCGGGCGGAGGGGGCGCTGCGCCTGCTGCGCGCGACGCAGAGCCGCCTGATCGACAGCAACATGCCGGGCGCCACCCTGCAGGTCCGTCCGCTGCTCGACCTTCTCTGCTCGCTCGGCATGATCCCCGCGGAGATGGCGCGGTTGACGGAGAGCGGCCCCAGCCGCGGCCTGCGCGAGGCGCTGCAGGCGGCCGTGGGCGATCCGGACCATCCCAACAGCCTGCGGTCCCATGTCCTGCGGCTGCACCGCACCGCCTATTCCGTGCGCGACCGGTTGTCGATGGACATGTGGCGGGTGGTGTCGGCGATCGACCGCCAGACCCAGCCGCCGAAAGGCCGGATGGACGCCGCATCGCTGCTGCTGCGGCTGGACGACGTGATGATCACGCTGGCCGCCTTTTCCGGCCTCGAACAGGAGAGCATGACCCGGGGAGCCGGCTGGCGCTTTCTCGACATCGGCCGGCGGATCGAGCGGTCGCTGCATATGATCGCGCTGATGCGCGGGGTTCATATCGCCGACCTCGACCGCCAGGACGAGCCGCTCCAGGCCGCCACCCTGTCGGTCCTGCTGGAGTTGGGCGAGAGCGTGATGACCTACCGGGCGCGCTACCTGACCAGCGTGCTGCGCACGCCCGTCCTCGACCTGCTGCTGGGGGAGGAGGCCAACCCGCGCGCGCTTGCCTTCCAGCTGGCGGCACTCGACCGGCACATGCGGGCTTTGCCCAGCCAAGGTGTCGGCACCGGCGCCGATCCGACCGGCGGAGCGCTGGCCATCGTCGCCGCCGCGCGCAATGGTCTGGAACGCTCCGACGCCATGGCATCCAGCGAGGCCTTGCGTGCGCTTCTGGACACGCTGGCGATGTCGTTGCCGGACGTGTCCAATTTCCTGGCGCATGCTTATTTCAGCCATGCTTTCGCACGATCGGCCTGACGCGATGACGCCTCCCCCCTCCGGTTCCGTTCAAGGGGACAGCGCCCCCTCCACGCGCTACCGCGTGCGGCACGCCACCGCCTACGACTATGGCGAGGATGTGCCGATCTCCCACCATCTTCTGCACCTGACCGCCCGGCCGCATCCGTACCAGCGAATCCGGCGCAGCCTGCTGACCATCGACCCGGCTCCGGCGGTAAAGACGGAGCGGGTGGATTATTTCGGCAACACCGTCACCTATGTCGCCGTGCAGGAGCCGCACCGAACCTTCTCGGTGATCGCCGAAAGCGAAGTGGAGGTGTTCGAACCGCCTGTTATAAAGCCCGACTCCGCCCCGGCATGGGAGCAGGTGCGCGACAGCCTGCGCGGTCTTTCCGGACCGGACGACGGGGCGGAGATCACGCAATATAGTTTCGACAGCACCCTGGTCGCCGCCAGCCCGGACTTGCTGGCTTATGTCCGCGACAGCGTCACGCCGGCCCGTCCGGTGATGGCGGCAGCCATCGATCTGATGAACCGGATCAATCGCGATTTCGCCTTCGACCCCAGCGCGACGACCGTCGCAACCCCGCTGGCGGCGGTGATGCGGAACCGTCGCGGCGTATGTCAGGATTTCGCCCATATCGCCGTCGGTTGCATGCGCTCCGTCGGCCTGCCGGCGCGCTACGTTTCGGGTTATCTCCGCACCCTGCCGCCGCCGGGACAGCCGCGACTGGTGGGGGCGGACGTCAGCCATGCCTGGGCATCGGTTTGGTGCGGGACCGTCGCCGGCTGGCTCGATATCTGCCCGACCAACGCCTGTGTCGCCAACCGCGACTTCATCACCGTGGCATGGGGGCGTGACTACAACGATGTCAGTCCGGCGCGCGGCGTCCTGGTCGGCGGTGCCGGTCACGGTCTGACCGTCAGCGTGGATGTCGAACCGCTGGATGTCGAGTCGACGGAAGACTGACCGGCGGCGGCATTCCCGCGCCGTTCCGCCGCCTCAAGCCCTCTGCGGCAAGCCCAGCATTCTGTTCAACGTCTCGCAGATGGTGCGCGGGTTCACCGGCTTGCTGAAGATTTCCAGCGGCTTCCAGCGCTCGTGCGTCAGATCGCTGTCCTGGTTCAGGTAGCCGGTCATCACCACGACCGGCAGGGTCGCATCGCGTTCGCGGATTTCACGGATCAGCGTCTGGCCGTCCATGCGCGGCATGCGAAGATCGGTCACCAAGGCGTGCACCCGCTGGCTGACATAGCGTTCCAGCGCCTCCACTCCATTGGCTGCGACGGTCACGCGGAACCCCCTGAGCGACAGGAAATCCTCCAGCGCCATCGCCGCCAGGACCTCGTCCTCCGCAATCAGGATATGAAACGGATCAAGCATGCGAGAACTCCCTGTCGGCTGAGGATACCGGTTGGCTCGGCAAGGTTATGGTGAAACGGACGCCGCGGCGTCCGCCTCCTAATTCGACATTGCAGGCATCGACCCGCCCGCCCATGCCGTCGATGATGCCGTATCCGATCGACAGGCCGAGGCCGGAGCCCTTGCCGACCTCCTTCGTGGTGAAGAAGGGGTCGAAGATATGCGGCAACACCGCGGGGGCGATGCCGCCACCGTCGTCGGTCACCTGAATGACCACGTTGTGCCCGCTCCGGTCGTCACTGATCGCCACCATGATGCGCCCTGCCGCAGCGCCGGTTGCGCGAAGCGCAACGATGGCATCGCGCGCGTTCGAAAACAGGTTGAGTATCACCTGCTCCAGTTCAAGGGGACGTCCAGTCACCGGCAGTTGCGCCGAGGTGGCACTCTCGATGATCTCGATGTCTTCCATCCCATATTGGTGACGAACCAGTTCCACCGCGCTCTGAATGCAATTTGCCGGCTGGAATGCCTGCATGCCGCCGCCGTCCCGCCTACCGAAGGTGCGGACATGGTCGATCAGCTTGGCCATGCGGTCGGTCTGCTCGATGACCAGCTTCAGGGCACGCTCGGCGCGTGCGGGATCAAGCAGATTTTCCTGCAAGCGGGTCAGGGTGTTCTCCGTCCACAGCCGGATGACGTTCAACGGCTGGCTCATCTCATGAGCCATACCGGCGGCCAGCGTGCCCAGCGTCACCATCTTGGAAGTCTGGATCACTTCCTCCTGCAGCCGCTTGCGCTCGGTGACGTCACGGCCACTGCCGAGAATCCGCACCACGCGCCCCGCGGCATCCTTCACCGGCACCAGCACGGTATGGAACACCCGCTGCCCGACCGGGAGATCCAGCGTCTCCTCGTAATCAACGCTCTCGCCGCGATCACGGCACAGGGAATAGCGGGGGATGATGGCGTTCGCCACCTCCGGACCCAGCGCATCGCGGACATGTTGGCCACGCAGCCGTTCCGGATCCAGCCCGGTTGCCCGCGCCAGCGCCGGATTGATCGCCTCGAAGGCGAAGTCGCCGTCGGGTTCGACCCGGACGATGAACAGCGCCTCCGCCAGATTGTTGAAGAAGCTGGAATAGCGGTTTTCCATCTCCCGCCGGGTCGCGACCTCCTGGGCCAGTGCACGGTTGCTGGCCTCCAATTCCCGCGGGCTGGGCAGAGCCAGCAGGCGCGGCATCAGCCACCAGAGCGCCGCCGCGGTGCCCAGCGAGGCGAAGGCGGTGATCAGCTTCACCAGCCCTTCCAGGACATAGTCGGGGGTCCACAAGGTCCAGACCGACAGGAAATGGGTGGTGCCGCAGGCGATGATGAACAGCGCGAACAGCAGCGCCACCCAGCCGAAGGCCACATCGCGGCGCCGCAGGACGAAATAGGTCAGCGCTACCGGAATCGAGAAATAGGACAGGCCGATCAGGATGTCGGACCCGACATGCAGCATCAGGATGTCGGGGCGCCAGAGCAGGCAGACGCCATGGGGTACGAAACCGCCGGTATCCAGGAGTTCGTCAAATCCCAGCGCCATGTCCGCCTCTTTCCCGACCCAGCCCGTCCGACGGAGGACCTTGATTACGTGTCGAAACCGTCGGATGCACTCGCACACGTTCCGTCAGCGGGCGGACCCCGTCAAGCCGGCAGTCCGTCCAGCCGGATCCGCACAGGATTTTCCGATGGAGCGACGCCCGTCCGCGCCGGTTGCGGCGCAACGGGCGCCGTTGTCAGGCGGCGGTGTGAACCTTGCGGTTCTGTTCGCGGGTCTTCAGGAATCGCAGGGCCGGGAAATCCTCCTGTGCGCGGTTCAGGTGCCAGGCATTGCGCGCCAGGAACACCAGGGCGCCGTCATGATCCTCCGCCAGTGCCGAGCGGTTCAGCTCGATGAACTTCTCCAGCTGCACCTTGTCGTCGGTCTCGACCCAGCGGGCGGCATCCAGACCCGCCCCCTCGAAGCGGGCGGCGATGCCGTATTCCGCATCGATTCGCGAGGCCAGAACCTCGAACTGCAGCTGGCCGACGACGCCGACCACCCAGTCGGCCCCGGTCAGCGGCTTGAACACCTGGGAGGCGCCCTCTTCGGCGAAATGCTCCAGAGCCTTGCGCAGATGCTTCACCCGCATCGGGTCGTCGGGACGGACACGCTGCAGCAGTTCCGGCGCAAAGCTGGGCACGCCGGTAAAGCGCAGATCCTCGCCCTCCGTCAGCGTGTCGCCGATGCGCAAGCTGCCGTGGTTGGGAATGCCCATGATGTCGCCCGGCCACGCCTCTTCCGCCACCTCGCGGTCGCGGGCCAGGAACAGCACGGCGTTGTTGACCGCCATCAGCTTGCCGGAGCGGATGTGCTTCAGCTTGGCGCCGCGCTTGTAGCGGCCGGAGCAGAGGCGGACGAAGGCGATGCGGTCGCGGTGGTTGGGGTCCATGTTGGCCTGGACCTTGAACACGAAGCCGGTGACCTTCTCCTCGTCCGGCTCGACCGTGCGCGGATCGGCCGGCTGCGGGCGCGGCGGCGGCGCATTCTCAGCCAGACCGGACAGCAGTTCGCGCACGCCGAAATTGTTGATGGCGGACCCGAAATAGATCGGCGTCAGGTGGCCGGCGCGATAGGCCTCCAGGTCGAAGGCCGGCATCAAGCCGCGCGCCATCTCGACCTCTTCGCGCAGCTTGGCGACGGCGTGGGCGGGCAGCAGCTCGTCCAGACGGGGATCGTCCAGGCCGTTGCACTCGATGCCCTCGTCGATCTCGTCGCCCTTGCTGCGGTCCATCAGGATCAGCCGGTCGCGGATCAGGTCGTAGCAGCCGAGGAAATCGCGGCCCATGCCGATCGGCCAGCTGGCCGGAGTCACCTCCAGCGCCAGGGCGCTCTCGATCTCCGAGATCAGGTCGAAGGGATCGCGCGCCTCGCGGTCCATCTTGTTGCAGAAGGTCATGATCGGCACGTCGCGCAGGCGGCAGACCTCGAACAGCTTCAGCGTCTGCGCCTCGATGCCCTTGGCGCCGTCGATCACCATCACCGCGCTGTCGACCGCGGTCAACGTGCGGTAGGTGTCCTCCGAGAAGTCCTCGTGGCCCGGCGTGTCGAGCAGGTTGAAGGTGCGCCCGTCATAGTCGAAGGTCATGACGGAGGCGGTCACGGAGATGCCGCGCTCGCGCTCCACCTTCATCCAGTCCGATTTGGCGCGACGCTGCTCGCCGCGCGCCTTGACGGCGCCGGCCATCTGGATGGCACCGCCGAACAGCAGCAGCTTTTCGGTGAGCGTGGTCTTGCCGGCGTCGGGGTGCGCGATGATGGCGAAGGTCCGACGGCGGGAGACGGCGTCCTGAAGTTCGGACATGCGCTAAGTCCCGTGACGTGAAGGCGTTATTCGATGCGAACGGCGAAAAGGGCCGGCAGGCGAAACACGCCCATCGGCCCCTGTCGCATTACATAGCAGTGCGGGCCCAGGGATTCCAGAGCCTTTGCCCCCCGTCTTACAGGGCCAGTTCGGCGATCTGCACCGCGTTCAGCGCCGCGCCCTTCAGCAGCTGGTCGCCGCAGACGAACAGGTCCAGGCCGTGGTCGCCGAAAACAATGTTGGTACGGATGCGGCCGACCTCGACATCATACTGGCCGGTGGCGTTCAGCGGCATCGGGTAGGCGCCGTTGGCCGGATCGTCCACCACCTTCACGCCGGCGGCATCGGCCAGGACGGCACGGGCGGCGTCGGGCGTGACCGGCTGGAGGGTCTCCAGCGTGATCGCTTCGGAATGCGCGCGATAGGTCGGGATGCGGACGGCGGTGCAGCTGAGCAGGAGATCGGGGACCTCCATGATCTTCCGCGTCTCCCACGTCACCTTCATCTCCTCCTTCGTGTAGCCGTTCTCCTGGAAGGCGTCGATCTGGGGGATCAGGTTGAAGGGGATCGGGTGGCGGAACACGCTGTTGGTGACCGGCTTGCCGTCCAGCTGGTTGCGCGTCTGCTCCTCCAGCTCGGCCATGCCCTCGGCGCCGGCGCCGCTGGTGGCCTGATAGGTGGAAACGATGGCGCGCTTGATGCCGAAGGCCTTGTGCAGCGGCCCGAGCGCCACGACGGCGATCGCCGTGGTGCAGTTCGGGTTGGCGATCAGGCGGGACCCGGCGGCATACGCCTCGCGGAAGACGTGGGCATTGATTTCCGGAACGATCAGCGGAATGTCGGCGTCGTAGCGGAAGGCGGAGCTGTTGTCGATCACCAGCGCACCGGCGGAAGCCAGTTCCTTGGCATGCGCCTTGGCGAAATCGCCCGACACCGCCAGCAGGACGACGTCATAGCCCTTCACCACCGCGGCATCGAAGGCCTGCAGGGTCAGGGCGCCATAGGGGGTTTCCTGCACCTTGCCGGCGGAGCGTTCGGAGGCGAACAGGCCGAGTTCGGCGACCGGGAAGTTACGGTCGTGCAGAACCTTGACCATCTCGCGGCCGACGGCGCCGGTGGCGCCGACCACGGCGACGCGGAGGGACTTGGAAGAAGCGGAGGCGTTGTTGCTCATGTCGGGGTTCCGTCCTGTCTGTCGCACTGTTGATCGGACCGGCCTATCGGTCGTTCGGACAGCGGACCCCGGATACGACGAGGCCCCGTCCGTTGTCCGGCGGGGCCTGCCTCGTGGAAGAAACGCTGGTCGATCCGATCAGCACACACCACGACGCTTCCCGCCGAAGCGAGTCGCTTTTTTGGTCGTAGTGGTGGTGATGGCCTTGCGATTCATGCCGGTTGTCTTATCCGAATGCGCAGGCCTTGTAAAGTGCCTGCGCATTCGCCCTGCCGAAGATTACCGGAACCCTTCACCGTCATGGTTCGGATGCACCGGGTGTACGTCCCAGACCTCCCCGGCGTACTCGTTGACCGTACGGTCGGACGAGAACCAGCCCATGTTGGCCGTGTTCAGGATGGCCTTGCGGGTCCACTCCTCCGGATCGCGGTACAGATGCATCGCCGCCTCCTGGGCGCGGCAATAATCGGCGAAGTCCGCCGTCACCAGGAAATGGTCGCCGCCGTCGGTCAGCGCCTGCACGATCGGGTGGTAGCGGTTGCGGTCGTCCGGCGAGAAGGCGCCGGTGGAGATCATGTCGAGCGCCCGCTTCAGGCTGGGATTCGATGCGATCACCTCCCGCGGGTTGAAGCCGCCGCTGGCGCGCAGGTCGTTCACCTCCTCCGCGGTCATGCCGAAGATGAAGATGTTGTCCGGACCGACATGCTCGCGGATCTCGACGTTGGCGCCGTCCAGCGTGCCGATGGTCAGGGCGCCGTTCAGGGCCAGCTTCATGTTGCCGGTGCCCGAGGCCTCCATGCCGGCGGTGGAGATCTGCTCCGACAAATCGGCGGCCGGGATGATGATCTCCGCGGCGGTGACGTTGTAGTTCGGCAGCAGCACGACCTTCAGGTTGTCGTGCACCGACGGATCATGATTCACCACCTTGGCGACGTCGTTGATCAGTTTGATGATCAGCTTGGCCATGTGGTAGGACGGCGCCGCCTTGCCGGCGAAGACCTTGGTCACCGGAACCCAGCTGACCGTCGGGTTGTCGCGCATCTCGTTGTACAGCGCGATGGTGTGCAGAACGTTCAGCAGCTGGCGCTTGTATTCGTGCATGCGCTTGACCTGGACGTCGAAGATGCTGTCGACCAGCACCTCCTCGCCGGTCTGGCGGGCGATGTAGGCGGCAAGGCGCTTCTTGTTCTTGCGCTTGGCCCGGCGGAACTCCTCGCGGAACACCACGTCGTCGGCCTTGTCGCGCAGCGCCGCGATCTGCGACAGGTCGGAGATCCAGCCTTCGCCGATGCGGGTGGTGATCAACTCCGACAGGGCCGGGTTGGCCTGCTTCAGCCAGCGGCGCGGGGTGATGCCGTTGGTCTTGTTGTTGATGCGGTCCGGGAATTCCTCGTGGAAATCGGCGAAGACCGTCTGCTTCATCAGCTCGGTGTGCAGGGCCGAGACGCCGTTGACCTTGTGCGAGCCGAGGAAGGCCAGATTGCCCATGCGCACCCGGCGCTCGCCGCGCTCGTCGATCAGCGACAGGCGCGACAGCCTGGCATTGTCGCCGTCGGCCCGCGCCTTGGTGCGGTTCAGGAACTTGGCGTTGATCTCGTAGATGATCTGCATGTGGCGCGGCAGCACCCGCTCGATCATCCGCACCGGCCAGGCCTCCAGCGCCTCGGGCAGCAGGGTGTGGTTGGTGTAGGCGAAGGTGGCGCGGGTGATCTCCCACGCATCGTCCCAGCGCAGCGCATGCTGATCGACCAGCAGGCGCATCAGCTCGGCGATGCCGATCGCCGGGTGGGTGTCGTTGAGCTGGATCGCCGCCTTGTTGGGCAGGTTCTCGAAGGTGGTGTGGTGCTGCAGATAACGGCGCAGAATGTCCTGCAGCGAGGCGGAGGTGAAGAAATACTCCTGCTTCAGCCGCAGTTCCTTGCCGGTCTCGGTCGCGTCGTTGGGGTAGAGGACACGGCTGAGATTCTCCGACAGGATCTTCTGCTCGACCGCCTTCATGTAGGCGCCGTCGTTGAAATGGCCGAAGTTGAAATCGCGGGTGGCCCGCGCCGACCACAGGCGCAGCGTGTTGATGGTGTCGCCGCCATAGCCGACCACCGGCGTGTCGTAGGCCATCGCCAGCACCCGGTCGGCATCGACCCAGCGATAGGCGCGATCGCCGACGCTGTCGCGGAATTCCTCGACGCGACCGTAGAACTGGACCGGATACAGCACCTCCGGCCGGGCGAACTCCCACGGATTACCGAACTGCAGCCATTGCTCCGGATATTCGACCTGCCAGCCGTTCTCGAAGCGTTGCTCGAACAGGCCGAACTCGTAGCGGATGCCGTAGCCGTAACCGGGCAGCCCCTGGGAGGCCATGCTGTCCAGGAAGCAGGCGGCCAGACGGCCGAGGCCGCCGTTGCCGAGCGCCGCGTCCGGCTCCGCATCGACCACGTCCTCCATCGACAGGCCGAGACGATCGAGCGCCTGACGGCATTCGTCGACGATCCCCAGGTTCGACAGGCTGTTGGTCAGCAGCCGACCGATCAGGAATTCGAGGGAGAGATAATAAACGCGCTTCGCGTCTTCCTGATAATAGCTGCGCGTCGTGTCCATCCAGCGATCGACGACGCGGTCGCGCACGGCCAGCGCCACGGTGTGGAACCAGTCGCGGCGCGTCGCGGCGCGTGCATCCTTGCCGACCGAATAGACCAGCCATTCCAGGAACGACCGTTTGAGGCCATCGACATCCAGGCTGCGGCGTTCGATGTCGCGAGATTTATACCGAGCGTCCATGTCGTGACTTTCTGCGTGAAAGGCCAATAGGAGCGGGCGGCTGGAAGGACGGCGCTCCAAACCTGGGGAAGTTTCCGCGTTGTTGGTTAAACAAAGCTTTCCCCCCTTGAACCCACCGTCGTTTCGCTGTGGTAAAAGGGAGTAGGCTTTCATCCCCTCCCCTTTTTCCCGTCAACGATGCTTCACGAAACCGATCCTGTCCACTGCGATGCAACATGCATCGGCATCCGCCGCGCCGAAACGGCCGACATCCCCGCGCTGCTGGCGATCGAGGAGCGAAGCTTCGCGACCGACCGGATGACGCAACGCAATTTCCGCTATGCGATCCGGAAAGCAAAAGGTGTGGTCCTTGCGGCATACCGCCAAGGGCAAAATTTGGAGAGGACGCCGATCGCCTACGGTGTCGTCGGCTTCCATGCCGGCACGCGCTTCGCCCGGCTGACCTCCTTCGCCGTGGCGCCGGGCGCCCGCGGCCTGGGGATCGGCCGCCGCCTGCTTGCGGCACTGGAGGAAGCCGCCGCCGTCCATGGCTGCAGCGGCATGAGGCTGGAGGTACGGGCGGACAATGCAGCCGCCATCGCGCTTTACACCACGGCCGGCTACCGCTCCTTCGCCGTTCATCCCGGCTATTACGAGGACGATATGGCGGCGTTGCGCCTGGAAAAACCATTGCTGCCGAAAGACTGACTGTTGCGGCCGAGCACCGGGCGCCGCATTCGATGGGGGTAAGCCCGGGAAGCGGAGCCTTGACCGGAATCGCCGCAATCTGCCACCGATGTCACTCTTTCCGAATCCTGTGGTGGAACATCCACGGCGGACGACGCGTTACCCTCCCGACACGATCAACGACGGGCAACAACGGGACCGCCGCAATGACGCCACCGCCGACCGGATCGTTCCTCGACATTCCACAGGAGCCGCTGATCCGTCCCAGATGACGGACCGGCCGGAAAACGCCCTGTCACTCGCACACGGGGCGCCCTGAGCGTTCAAGATCGATAAGACACCGTCAGCCCTTCGAACCGGCGCCGCCGCTGCCAGCGCGCCGGAAAGCCCAACGCCGTCCCTGCCCTGCGCCCCGTCAGCACGCGAAGGGCGCCGCCGTTCACCCGGCCGGCCGGAGACGACACAGACCGTGGAGGAAGGAAAGACCATGGCGTACTCGTTCGAACACGAACTGATCCGCTGCATGCCGAACCTGCAGCGCTATGCCTGCAAGCTGACCCGCGATGCCAATGCCGCAGAGGATCTCCTCCAGGATTGCCTGGCCCGTGCATTGTCACGTCAGCATCGTTTCGAACCCGGCACGAACATGCAGGCATGGCTGACCACCATGTTGAAGAACCTGCATTTCAACAACCTTCAGCGTGACCGCCATGTGACCAAGGTGGAATTGTGGGACGGCGCCATGTCGGTCGATGCGGCGCAGATGTCGCGGCTCGTTTTCCGTGATGTCGACCGCGCCTTCTCCTCCCTCACCCCCAGCCAGCGCAAGGTCGTGAAGCTGGTCGCCATCGAAGGCCGTCCCTACCAGGAGGCGGCGGAAACTCTGAACGTCTCGATCGGCACCATCCGGTCACGGCTGTGCCGCGCGCGGGAACGGCTGAACAACCTGATGACCGCCTGAGCCTGATCCTTCCCATCGGTCGGCGGCTCTTGCGAGGCGGCCGGAACCCGAGTTCTTCCACGGTCGAAAAGCCCCCGTGTCACCGGCACGGGGGCTTTTCGTGTCCGGACCGATTGTGAGCGGCCCGACCGTCAACCGCTCGGCTCAGCCGTTCACCACCGTGCCGCCGTTCGGATGCAGTACCTGCCCCGACATATAGGAAGAATCGTCGGAGGCCAGGAACACGAAAGCCGGCGCCACCTCGTCCGGCTGGCCGGCGCGCTTCATCGGCACGTTGCCGCCGAAGGTCTCGACCTTCTTCTCGTCGAAGGTCGACGGAATCAACGGTGTCCAGATCGGACCCGGTGCCACGGCGTTGACGCGGATGCCGCGCTCGGTCAGTGCCATGGACAGCGACCGGGTGAAGGCGACGATGGCGCCCTTGGTGGCCGAATAATCGAGCAGTTCCGGACTGCCCTTATAGGCGGTGACGGAGGTGGTGTTGATGATGCAAGCCCCCTCGTGCATGTGCGGCAGGGCGGCCTTCACCATATGGAATTGGCCGAAGACGTTGGTCCGGAAGGTTCGTTCCAACTGCTCGGCGGTGATGTCCTCGATCGATTTTTGCGGATGCTGCTCTGCCGCGTTGTTGATGAGGATATCGATGCGGCCGTGCTCGCCGACGAGGCGTTCGACCGTCCGGCGGCAGGTTTCCTCCTGGCCGACGTCGCCGCTCAGAACGGTGCAGGTCTGGCCTTCGGCTTCGACCAGCCGGCGGGTCTCGCGGGCATCGTCATCTTCGTTCAGGTACAGGATGCCGATCTTGGCGCCCTCGCGCGCGTACAGCACCGCGATGGCCCGGCCGATGCCGCTGTCGCCGCCGGTGATGAGCGCGACTTTGCCGCGCAGCTTGCCGCTGCCGCGATAGGCCGGACGCGTTTCCGACGGTTGCGGGTTCATCGGAGCCTGATGGCCCGGCCGGCTGTCCTGGTGCTGGGGCGGCTGTCTGCTCTCCGGCGGAGCCATGGGCATTCTCCTTCTACGGCAACCCGTTTGGGGCGCTGCTGGGCTGAGTTGCATGATCACAACAGTCTCCATTGCGTGGCGTTCCGCACCAATGGAAGCCGGAACAATGGGCTAGGTTGCCCTGTTACTTGGCCGGGCGACGCGAAAGAGGATGGCGGTGCCGGTATGCTCGCCTCGAAAGTGAGCATCGATCGCGCCGTTTGTCGGACTGGTATGGCCGTGGATCATGCCCATAAGATTGGGTGAAAGTCCTTTCGGCCGAACTTTCCGGAAACGGCGGAGCCACCGGACGTGTCACGGTTGATCGTGTCCCAGGGGAAACCCCCGGCGACCCATCCGGGAACGACAGAGATGAAGCGTGTGACGATGACTGATATCAACGCCTATCTGGATGGCGCCCTGGACGAGCGGGAGCGCGCCGAATTCGAAAGCGTGGTCGAGAGCGATCCCGGCGCGAAGGCGCTGCTCGCCCTCCATCGGCAGCATGTGGAAGAACTCCACCGCCTGTATGATCCAGTCCTGAACGAAGAGGTGCCCCACCGAATGATCGAGCTGCTGCGCAAGCGAAACGGCTGACGGCCGATTTCCGGCAACGATATTTTCTCTCCGTCCGGCAGCACCTTGCGCTATTGCATGCGGCAGGCCCGTCTTTGGGGGAGGGGCCGGTCCGGACGGATGAAGCATGGCGCCCAGACGAGCGGAACCGAGCATCCTGCTCGGTCCCATCCTGTACTTCCGTGGTGAGCAGCGCGACCGCTGGTGGCTATCGGCGCTGTTCGTTCTGGACGGGGAGGTCGAACCCGACGATCTCCGGGTCGACGGCGTCACACTGCCCGTCCCGCCGCGACACCTCATGGGTTGGCGCCGCCGGCAAGTTTGGCGCTTCGACTTCGCAGTGCCCCGCGGCATGCGGGACACCGACGTCGCCTATGGCTTTCCCGACGGACCTCGCTGGACCGTGGTCGTTCCGGGTCGACATTCACTCCCACGTTTGGCCATTCTTTACGGAAGCGGATTGACTGCCGGCAGCGGGGCCAGCTCCCAACCGTCTGTCGGATCGCCGCCTGCGCCTTGGGCGGACCTCCTCGGCCGGCACTCCGGCGACCGTTATCACCTGCTGGTCCAAGCCGGCGGGCAGATCGACGGCGACGCCGTGACAGCCGCCTCTCGCCAGGCGCACGCCCTGCTGAGCGACGCTTCCCGACGTCTCGGCCCGGCCCTGCCCGGTGTGGCGGAAGACCTGATGGCGGCCGGCTTCGATCATATGCTGCGGGTGTGGAGCGGTGCCGCCGCCGCGTCGGCCCTGGCGTCGATCCCCTCGGTCATGATGTGGGACGGCTCCGACCTCGGCCGGTCGTTGGCCGGCGCCTGGGGCGGCCGGGAGGAAGGAGACGCAGCCTCGCGCAGTCTGCGACCGCTGATGATGGCGACTCGGCGTCAAGTCCAGTTGTTTCAGACCGGTTCGGTCGCCGAAGGTCCGCCCGATTGCCTGTGGGGATCGGCCTGCGGCACGCTGGCACAGGGCTTCGTCATGGGCGAAGCCGGTCTGCTCGCGCTCGACCTGTGGACCGACCGCAACGGCCGGCGCATGCTTTCGGAGAGGAGCTGGAGCATTCTGCCGGATTGGCTCGACCGCTTCGCGGCCTGCCGGCATCTGATCCTTGTCAGTGGAACTCCGCTGCTGACCCCGGCCGCCGCCATGCTCGACCGGCTGGGCAGCGTCCTCCCGGTCCGGCTGCGCAGCCGGCTGGGCGATCATTGGTCCGCTGCCGGCCGTCACGCCGACTGGGAGCGGATGGTCCGGATGCTGGGCGATTTCTCCCGCCGCAGCGGCTGCCGCATCACCATCGCGTCGCATGGGCTTGCGGGCGGAACGGGCGGGCGAGGCGTGTTGCGCGGCGGCGGGCTGGAAATGTGGCAGCTTTATGCCCCCCATTTCACTCACTCGGAACATCCCGGCGGATGGCGGTCCCGGCTGACGGAGCCGCTCACCACCCGCCCGGGCCATCCCCTGCCCGCCTACCGGTTCGAGATGCCCCCATTCGCCGAGACCGGGCGACGCCTGCTGTATGGACCGGGCTGGATCGCCTGCAGCTTCGACGCCAAGGGGCAGCTGCATGCCCGCTGGCATCTCCCCGGCGATGGCGGCCGCTATGCCCAGGCCATCTGACGCCGACGGCCGGCACAACCAATCGGAGCATCACCTTCCCGCCTTTCCGCAAATCACGAGCAACACCGGTTGAAAAGCCCACGATCGCGCGTCTAGGCTGGTTGCCCCGCCATTCCCGAACCACAGGCCGCCATGACCCGCCGTTTCGCCCTGACTTGGCAGTTGTCCGAAATCCATGGCTGGGGGCTGATCGGCGTCCACACCGCGTTGCACCTGACGGCCCAGGGCAATCCCCCGCTTTTGCTGGATACGCCGATGATGGACAGCCTGCGCCCGGAGAACAGGGCCGCGCTGCAGTCATTGGAGGACGAACATCGCCGCTATATGGCGATGCTCGCTCCCTATGGCGACGGCACCGTCGCTATTCCCGACGTCGACATCCTTCATGCACTGGGTAACGGCTTCCTTGCCGGGGCGCCTTCCCGCCGTTTCCAGGGAGACCGCAACATCGGCGTGATCGCCTTCGAGGACACGCGACTCGATGCGGCGGTTTTGGAGCGCGCGCGGGCTTTCGACCGCATCGTCGTGCATTCCACCTACAACCGCGACCTGCTGCTGGAACAGGGGCTCACCGAAATCGGCCTCGCCTTTCAAGGGGTCGACCCCACCGAAATACGGCCGATGCCGCCCTCCGGCCGCTTCGGCGACCGATTCGTCCTGTTCTCCGGCGGAAAACTGGAATTCCGCAAAGGCCAGGACATCGCCTTGATGGCCTTCCGTCTCTTCCGGCAACGCCATCCGGAGGCGCTGCTTGTCACCGCCTGGCAAAGTCCATGGCCGGAGGTCGCGCTCGGCATCGGCGAATCCCCGCTGACGCGCGTGCCGCCAAACATCGGTACCGACGGCCGGCTGCAGGTAGTGGACTGGGCCGCCCATTACGGCCTTCCGGCCGGTTCGGTGGTCGATCTCGGCATGGTCGGCCGCGGCGGGATCGCCTCCATCCTTTCCGACTGCCATGCCGCGATCTTCCCCAACCGATGCGAGGGAGCGACCAACCTCGTCGCCATGGAGGCGATGGGCTGCGGCGTTCCGGTGGTTCTGTCGGCCAACACCGGCCATCTCGACCTGATCGGCCCAGCAGACGACCCGCATTGCTGGCCGCTGACCAGGCAGACCCAGTTGTTCCACAACGGCAACCGCAAAGGCTGGAAGGAATCCTCGGTCGACGAGATCGTCGCCCAGCTCGAAGCGATCCATGCCTCGCCTCAGGAGGCCAGGCGCCGCGCCGACCGGGCACTCGCCTTCATCCAGGGCGAGCGGACCTGGGGCAGCTTCGCGAAGTCCTTCATCGAGATCTGCAGCCTCTGACAGACCCTAGGCTTTGGTTTTTCCGTGTGATTCACGGTTCGAGCGCCACCGCTTGAACCGATCACGCTCTGGCTCAGTCCGATTGCGGCGTCGCGCGCTCCGCCACGAACAGAAGTCCGGGGACAGGCACCCCCTTCTCCCGCCGCGGGGTACAGGGCTCCATCAGGCGGATGGTGAAACCGGCAGCCTCGGCGGTCTTGCGGACATGAGCCTCGGCATGGGCATAGCGGCGGTTGGCGCCCAGGGCGAAATCCTTCATCGACTGTGAGGCTGGATCGTCCGGCAGGCGCTCCACGGTCGCGGCGAACCGGCCGCCCGGCGGAAGGGCGCCGCCCGCGGCCGCGAAGACGGGAGCGAGGTCTCCGATGTAGACCAGCACGTCGGCCGCGACCAGAAGGTCCCACTCGCCGGGTGTCCGCTCCATCGCCGCCACGACATCGCCGACGGTCAGGTCGTCATAGAGGCCGCGCTGCCGTGCCTTCTCGACCATCCGCGGCGACAGGTCGACGCCCGCCAGGTACGACGCCAGCGGCTTGAACGAGACGCCGGCCAGTCCGGTGCCGCAGCCGAGATCGAGAATCCGCAAGTCCGCCGCGTCGGGCATGAGCCGATCGACCGCCGCTCGCAGGAGATCCGGCGCTGCATAGCCGAGCTTACCGACCAAATCCTGGTCGAAGCGATCGGCATAGCGGTCGAACAGGGCACGGACATAGGCGGCGGACAGGTCGGTCCCGTCCCCGGCCTCCAGTCCGGCGATCAAGCGTTCGACGGCCGACGCTTCATCCCCTTCGGCAATATCCCTGGCATGACGCAGTGCCGCCAGTGCCTTCGACGGCTCGCGCAGGGCAAGCCAACTGCGTCCCAGCGCATGGTGGACGGCCGCATCGTCCTCCATACGGCGGGCCAGCGGCTGGAGCAGTTCCACCGCCGCCAGCGAATCACCCGAAGACGTCAGCGCGTCCGCCAGCGCCAGGACGGCATCCCGGTCACCGGGACGCAGGGCAACCGCTTCGCGAAACTCCGCCAGCGCATCCTCGGAGCGACCGAGCGCGGCGAGGCAGCGCGCAAGGCCGAGTCGTACCGAAGCCGAATCGCTTTGCTCCACCGCGAGAACGCGGAAATAAGCACATGCGGCATCAACTTCGCCGCACTGCCGCAGGGCCTCCGCCAACATCGGCCGCCATGTCCGGTTGGCGGGCTCCACAGCGACGGCGCGCCGCAGGCAGGCCGCAGCATGGTCGGCCGCGCCGATCCCGCCGATGGCTTCCGCCAATGCCGACCAAGCTTCGCCATTCGAGGGATCGTCGGTGACGGCCGCGCGGAACGCAGGCGCGGCCCCGGCATGATCCCCGGCGTAGAGCCGGTCGTATCCAAGCCGGAACAGATTGTCGAGAGTCTGGGCTTGCTGCCCGTCGCCGATGGAGGGAGCCGCGGACACGGATGGATTTCCTTGGTATGGGGCTTCGGCCAAGGGATTGACGCCGGCCGGGAGTTACCTCCCTAGCCGTCATCGCGGCGTGCCGGACGGCGCTGCGGCACCGCTTTCATGTCCGGTAGCCGAGTCCCGGGAAATAGGGCGGCGGATTTTACTGCCCCAATATGCTGCACCGCGCAAGGGGGCTGTGAAAATCCTTCCGACGTGTGATTCGGGCGACACGCGGTCGCATTAGCCCTTTTTTTGCGCCCTGTCCGAAGAGGTCATAGGGGCAACCTAATTACTCCAATCGATTTGGCCGGCAAATGTGGCAATTCAAAGGCTTATCGCCTCGACCGAATGGCCTAAACCGGCCGTCCGACGGCGCCGCGTGACATCCCACGGACGAAAGCTGTGGTATTACCAGGGTGCAAGCGGGTTGACGATGGATCAAATTTTTGGAAGTGTGACCGCGGCGCCCAATTGGGAGGCGCTGAACATCTGGGTAGGAGGCGGTCGCCGTAAGCGACTCGGTGACCGGAACGACGGCCCCGCGCGGGGGGTCAAACAGCCGCCGTAAAAGACGGGGCGACAGCAGAAGGAGATTTGGGATGCGGGGACGAATTCAGCGCGTAGGCGCCACGGCGTGTGGACGCTTCGCACTGGCTGCGGGACTGCTGACGGCTCCTCTGGTGGCGCTGGGCGTCTCCGGATCGGCCGAGGCGCAAACCGCTTCCCAGCCTTCCAAGGAGAGCTGCGTCACCCACGCGGTCGAGGCCGAACAGAAGCTCGGCATCCCGTCCGGCTTGCTGGTGGCCATCGCTCTGGTCGAGAGCGGTCAGGACGGCGCCCCCCATCCCTTCGCGATGAGCGTCCAGGGCCGTGCCTATTACGCCCGCAATGTCGGCGATGCGGCGCGCCACCTGCGCGATCATCGCGGCCAGCTTCGTTCCAACACGTATGTCGGCTGCATGCAGCTGTCGGTCGCCAGCCACCGCGGCGAGTTCCAGCCGGTGGAGAAGATCGTCGAGCCGAAGGACAACGTCTTCTACGCCGGCCAGCTTCTCGTCCGCTTCCATGGCGAGGAAGGCAATTGGAAGACGGCGCTCGCCCGCTACAACGGCGGTTCCGGTCGTCGCGCCCAGGCCTATGTCTGCAAGATCTGGCAGAGCCTGTCCGAACTCGACACCCAGAGCGCCAAGCTGCTCGCCTCTTCCCGCTGCGAGGACACCGATCCCGTCAGCGTCGCCCCGCGCACCCGCCGCAGTTTCCACAACGCCCAACAGGTCGCGGCGATCAACTGATCCCCATGCCGGCGATCGCGAGAGCGTGTGATCTGCGCATCTTTCCGGCAAGACCGCTGGCGCAGTGCCGTGTGATCGGTTAAACCCCGACGCATGAACTATCGCCACATCTTCCACGCCGGCAACCCGGCCGACGTGATGAAGCACGCCGTGCTGGCGCTGATCCTGGATCATCTGCGCGCCAAACCGGCGCCGTTCTGCGTCCTCGATACCCATGCCGGCATCGGCCGCTACGACCTGATGTCGGAAGCGGCCCGCAAGACGGGAGAGAGCGATGAGGGCATCGGCCGGCTGTTCGGCCAATCCCTGCCGCATCCTGCGCTGGCTCCCTATCTGAACGCCGTCCAGGCGTTGAACCCGGACGGCGCCATCCGCTGGTATCCCGGCTCTCCAGGCATTGCCCGGGCCGCCCTGCGGGCGCAGGACCGCATGGTGCTGGTGGAACTGCACCCCGACGACGCCCGCAGCCTGAAGGCCGAATTCGCCGGCGACCGCGCCGTCGCCGTCCACCAGTCCGATGCCTATACGGCGCTGAAGGCCCATGTTCCGCCCAGGGAGAAGCGTGGGGTGGTTCTGATCGACCCGCCCTTCGAACAGCCGGACGAATTCGCCCGCATGGCGGAAGGATTGGCGCAGGCTCACCGCCGTTGGTCCACCGGCATCTTCGCCCTATGGTATCCGATCAAGGAACGTGCGGCGGTTTGGCGGTTCCAGGAGGCCGTCGAGAAGGCCGGCATTCCAAAAGTGCTGATCGCCGAACTGACATGGCACCCGGAAGACACCCATCTGCGGCTGAACGGCTCCGGGCTGCTGATCGTCAATCCGCCCTGGAAACTGGATGAGACGTTGAAGGGGATGCTGCCGGCCCTGCATGCCGCCCTGCCCTCCACCGGCGGCGGAACGACGGTGAGTTGGCTTGCTCCGGAGGCATCTTAACCAGCCCCGCCACGCGTCCGTCATACCACAAGAAAAAAACCCCGATCCTTGCGGGCCGGGGTTCAGTCAGGATGGAGACCGTTCGTTACCGATGGTCTATCGGCGACGGAGGTCGGGCAGTCAGAAACGGCGTTCGGTCTGCTGAGCCGCTGAGTCCATGCGGGTGTTCAGCTTGCCGATCGCCGTGTTCGCGGCGCTCGCCGACAACTCGGAAATCTTCACGCTGCGGCTGAGGACAAGCTGCATGCTGTCCTTCAGCATGCGGCTCTGCGCCGCATAGAAATCGGGAACGGTCCGGCTGCGCATCAGCGCATTCATGCCCTCCGCGTTGCGCGATGCGACCTCCTGCGCCAGCCCCATCCATTCACGCCAGGCATTCTGCCAGCTGTCGGCCAGGACGCTGCCGCACTGGACCATGACGTCCACGGTTTCGCGGGTTTGGCTGGCGACCTCACCCTGGGCTTCCTTGGACAGGCCGAGCGCGCGCTGGAACTGCTCCGTCGTACGGCCGGCCACGTCGGTGGCGGTCCCCAGGACGGAGCCGGCGGTCTCCGTGCCGCGGCGGGCGATGTCCGCCCCCTCCCCCAATGCCTTCTGGCCGGATTCCTGGCCGATCTCTGCACTGCGGAAACCGGTCTCCGCCGCAGTCTCCCCCATCGAGCGGGCGGCGTCGGCGGCGCGGCGGGTGGCAGTTTCGCCGGCGCGCGTCATCTCTTCCACCGTGCCCTTTGCCCGATCGGCCGCTTCACGCGCGGACGCGGTGATGTCATTGTCGATAGCCATGCGGGATGCTCCTCGAATACGTTCGTCCGGGCGGACGCTTCTTCCCAAAGCCCGCGTCGGTCATTTTTGCTGCACCGCCGCACGCGTTCAGTCCTATAACACCCGAAAAGCAGAACGTTCCAGGACGCAAAATAACAACCTCGCCACTTTCTTTCGTGGTATGCATCGTTGTGAAACAGAACAGCATTCTGCCTGAAACAATTCTTGCCGACTGCCCCGATATCGTTTTGAGTCTTAACAAAATCCGTGCGGGGTTTTCGGACGCTATTGGATTTCCCTGAGGATTTCGCGACAAAAGACCAGGACGCGGACCATGACGCTATCGCCGGTCGGGCTGGTGCCGGGAGGTCCGTCACCGGCCCGACAGGCATTCCCCTGCCGATCATTCATCATTCAGGAAGCCCGCGAAGGGCGTCACCACCGCTGCATAGCGATACCGCGGCGGCGATGCCGCTCCCCCGTCATTGGCGTCGTCCCGCCACGCTCGTCCACATATCCACCGCGACCGGTCATTTCGGCAGTTTGCAGCCGCTCTCCTCGAAGCTGGCAAAGGCTTCCTTGCCGGGGATGGTGCGCAGGATCTGGTAATAGTCCCAGGCGCCCTTGGATTCGGATGGCTTCTTCACGCGGGCCAGATACATGTCGTGGACCATGCGGCCGTTCGGCAGGATCGTGCCGTTCTTGGCGAACATGTCGTTGACCGGCATTTCCTTCATCTTGGCGGCGACGGTCGGTCCATCGTCGGTCCCGGCGGCCTCGATGGCCTTCAGATAGTGGCGGACGGCGGAATAGCTGCCGGCCTGCACCATCGTCGGCATCTTGCCGTAGCGATCGAAGAACTTCTTGGACCAGGCGCGGGACTCGTCATCACGGTCCCAGTAGAAACCGGTGGTCAGAACCAGATCCTGGGCGACCTGCAGGCCCAAGGCATGGACATCCGACAGGAAGATCAACAAGCCTGCCAGCTTCTGCTGGCCGCTCTGCGTCAGGCCGAACTCGGAAGCCTGCTTGATCGAGGTGATGGTATCGCCGCCGGCGTTGGCAAGGCCGACGATCTTGGCGCCCGACCCTTGTGCCTGCAGCAGGAAGGACGAGAAGTCGGCGGTGTTCAGCGGCGCCTTCACCGTGCCGACGACCTTGCCGCCGGCCTTCTTCACCTCGACGGAGGTGTCCGCCTCCAGCTGATGGCCGAAGGCATAGTCGGCGGTGATGAAGAACCAGCTGTCGCCACCTTCCTTCACCATGGCCTGACCGGTGCCGACGGCCAGCGCATGGGTATCATAGGGCCAGTGGAAGCCGGTGGGAGAGCAGGCGTCGCCGGTCAGGCGGGAGGTCGCCGGACCCTCCATCAGGAAGATCTTCTTCTTCTCCTTCGTCACTTCCTGAACGGCCAGAGCCACGCCGGAGTTCGGCACATCGACGATCACATCGACGCCATCCTGGTCGATCCATTGGCGCGCGAGGCTGGCACCGATGTCCGGCTTGTTCTGGTGATCGGCGGAGATGATCTCGATGGGCTTGCCGAGGATCTTGTTGCCGAACTCCTCCGCCGCCATCCGGGCGGCGATGACCGATCCCTCTCCGCCGAGATCGGCATAGAGACCCGAGCGGTCATTCAGAACACCGATCTTGACCATATCGCCGGACAGCTTGCCCTGTTGAGCCATGACCGGCTCGGTCGCCAGGACACCGATCGTCAGGGCGGCAAGGGCGGCACCGGCCAGAAGACGTGCAATCATACGTGAATTCCTCCCCTCAGCGTTGCGTTGCGCATGGCGCGGGCGACCGTCCGGATCGGTTCGTCCGTCGGCTCCCGGGCGGTCGCTCCGGCACTCCCATTTGGTTTCATTGGAAACCGTCAGGCCGTCCGCGCCGCCCTTTCCCGTCCACTATGCAGGGGCATCACCTTGTACGAAAAGCGGAATTTCAGCGTTACGAACAATTTTCATCAAGGGTCCACCGAAACACCCGCTTTTTCCATTCGGCGGTGTATGGAGGCGGCCGGCAGCGGTTCCGCGCCCTGCCGGCGCCGGTCGATCCGCCGCATGACGGGAGTGACCGTGATGCCATGGATGAGAATCGAGAGAAGCACGATCAGGCCGGTGACCGACCACAATGCGTTCGGCACATCGAACTCTGCGGCGTTGAGCGCATAGGCGATGTAATAGATGCTGCCCATGCCGCGGATGCCGAAGAAGCCGATCGCCAGCTTCTCGCCCACCGGCATCGGTACGCTGGTCAACCCTGCGAGGCCGGCCACCGGCCGTACCAGGAACAGGATCGTGATCGCGGCGACGGCGACGCTCCAGGACAGCGCGCCGATCAGGCCGTGGGCCAGGGTCCCGCCGAACAGGACCAGCATCAGCATCATCATCAACCGCTCGGTCTGTTCGACGAAGTCGTGCAACCGCTCGTGATACTCGCTGTTTCGCTCGGCATCGCGCAGAGCCAGTGCTGCGACGAACACGGCAAGGAAGCCGTAGCCACCGACCAGTTCCGTCAGGCCATAGGCCATCAGGGTGATACCAAGTGATACGAACCCGTCGCCGGTCCGCGACAGGTTGGCCCGATTCGGCACCCGGAAAGTGACATAGCCGAGAAACCGTCCCACCAGCCACCCGACGCCGATACCGGCCGCCAGTTTCCACAGCACGTCCAGCAGCACCCAATGCTCCAGCAGATCCCAGGGTGGGTTGCCGTTCAGCAGGGCGACACCGATGGCGAGATGGACGAAGGGAAAGGCCAACCCGTCATTCAGCCCGGCTTCGGAGGTCAGGCTGAAGCGGATCTCATCCTCCTCCCCCGATTTCGGCGGACCGACCTGGATGTCGGAAGCGAGAACCGGATCGGTCGGGGCAAGCGCCGCTCCCAGCAGAATCGACGCCGCCGGGGGAAAGTCGAGCCAATACCGGCCGATCAGTCCGATCATCAGGATCGACAGCGGCATGGTGATGCCGAGGAGCCGCCAGGTGATGATCCAGCGGCGCCAGCCGATGCGGCGGTCCAGTTTCAACCCCGCACCCATCAGCGACACGATAACGATCAGTTCGGTCAGGTGCTCGGTCGCCTGCGGAAAGGCAAGCGGTTCCGGGTTCTCCAGCGGCAAGCTGCAGAACACCGCGAAGCCCAGGCCGACACAGATGATCGGCAACGAAAGCGGCAATTCCTTCAGCACCATCGGCAGCCATGCCACCAGAAGGATCAGAAGCCCCAGTCCGACCAACATGACGATGTAAGACATGCGCCGCCCATTGCCATGACGCCCTCAATTCCGCAGGCCGGACGGAAGTCATCCGGCCTCTGCTGCGCGAAGGCCAATTCCCATCAACACGCCAAGGCGCGGATGGGTTCAGGGGCGGGCGTGATGGTTATGGAGAGGATGGCAAAGGTGCCGGCTCGTACAATTTCTTTCCTCTTTCCATCCTCGGAGCTCTTTCCGCCCTGGGTACCGGACGAACCGGACCGCCGCGAATGCTGAGGATGGAAAGCTGAAACTCGACGCCGCCCGCAGGAGCCGGAACCGCGGGGGCCGTCGCAATCCGGCCGATCAGGCCGCGGAGGTCATCGGAAAGCCGCTGTAGTCGAGCGACGCCGACCAGAAGCGTTCCAGCTTGCGCAGGGTTTCGTTGGCCTTGGTCAGTTCCTCATCGCTGAAACCGGCCTTTTCCAGCGCGGTCAGATGACGTTCGAACATGACGCTGATCTTCTCGCGGAGATCCAGGCCCTTCTCCGACAGGCGGACACGGACCGACCGGCGATCATGCGGGGAGCGTTCCTGGCCGAGATAGCCGTTCTCGACCATCTTCTTGACGTTGTAGGAGACGTTCGAACCCAGATAGTAACCACGCGCGGTCAACTCGCCGACCGTCATCTCGTCTTCGCCGATATTGTACAGGATCAGGCTCTGAACGTTGTTGATGTCCTGGATCCCGAGCCGGTCCAACTCAGTCTTGAGCACTTCAAGAAAGTGGCGGTGAAGCCGCTCGATCAACAGAATGCTCTCGTAATAAGGTTTGCGCACCGCGGTCTCCTTTGGCTCTAACCGGCCGTTCCCCGCGCAAGGACGATACCGGGACCTTAAGGCGAGATTAACCGATCATTGGTCGGCAATCATCCTAATAATTCCGGAAAAAGTCCGGCACAACCCGTCTGTACAGGCGCCTTTCGCCGGGTGCTGCACCCGATGGTTTCCGGCCGGGCGTCAGCCTCTGCATAAGCGGAAAGGACCGGCCCCGCGATCACTTGCGCGACCGGCCTCCGCCGCCCGAACCGTCAATCGCGGAACACGAGGTCACCACCTGCCGGTTCGGCGAAGTGACGCTCGACGTCGGACGGACCGACGTCGGTCAGGTCCGCCGGCTTCCATTTCGGGTTCTTGTCCTTGTCGACAAGGGCGGCGCGGATCCCCTCATAGAAGTCGTCCCCGGCAAGGCAGGCGAGGCTGAGGCGCAGCTCCTGTACCATGCAGCCTTCGAAATCCAGCTTCGCCCCGCGCCGCAATGCCGCCAGCGTCACCTTCAGGCTGGTCGGCGATACCCGGCGCAGGGTGGCGATCTGGCCGGCCGCCCATTCGGTCCCCTCGGCCTCCAGCGCCTTGAGGATCGCCTCGACGCTGTCGAAGGCATAGCAGCGGTCGACTGCCGCGCGGACCGCGCTCACGGCGGCCTCGCCGGCATCACCGCGATGGGTCGCGACGGCATCGTCCGCCGGAACGCCGGCTGCCAGATCGTCGATCAGCGCGTCGATCTTCGCACTCGGCACGAAGGCATCGGCGGCGCCGATGGCCAGCAGGTCGGCCGCCTTCAGGCGGTCGCCGGTCAGGCCCAGCCAGATGCCGACCTGCCCCGGCAGCCGCGGCAGGAAATAGGTGCCGCCGACATCGGGGTAGAGACCGATACCGGTCTCCGGCATGGCGAACAGCGTCCGTTCACTGACGATGCGATGGGTGCCATGAACAGAAAGCCCGACGCCGCCGCCCATGGAGATGCCGTCGATCAGCGCGACATAGGGCTTGGACAAACGCTTGATCAGGCGGTTCAGCACATATTCCTCGCTGAAGAAGGCCCGCACCGGCCTGGTGTCCCCACGCCCCTCCTTCGCGGCCTTCCCGGCCTCGTAGAGGCTGACGACGTCGCCGCCCGCGCAAAAAGCCTTTTCGCCGGCACCGCGAATCACGACGGCCTTGATCTCCGGATCGGCGTTCCAGGCCCGCAGCTGCGGATCGAACAGCCTGATCATGTCCAGCGTCAGCGCATTCAACGCCTTGGGCCGGTTGAGCGTGACGAGGCCGATGGCGCCCCGACGTTCGAACAGAATCTCAGCAGCGTCGTTCATCGTCTTGTATTTTCTCTGTTATCGTTGCGAATCGGCCGGTGGCGAACCGCCCGTCCATCTCCATGGCGTCTCGGGGGCATGGAGAACGGCCGGCGATGATGATACGGGAGCCTGCGGCGCTGTCAAACCAACCATACGGATCCGGATGTTGCGGCCGGCGCCGCCAAGCGGGTCCTCGGCGCCCTCGATACGCGGTTTAGGAACATCGGCCCCCTTGGACCGTTGCGCTCACGCTCTCATCTGAAAACCATCCCTCTCTGATGCATCACGGAAGGTCAGATGTCGATACCGCCTCCCATGCCGCCGGGTGCCCCATGAAGATCGCGATCATCCTCAACCGGCAGGCGGGTTCGCTGGTGGACCGGCCGATCGCCACCGCGGAGGCGACGATCCGCACCGCGTTCGAACGGCATGGCGCCGCTGTGGATCTCCACACCGTCGACGGCCCGCAATGTACGGAAACGATCCGGCAGGTGCTGGAGTCCGACGCCGAAACGGTGGTGGTCGGCGGCGGCGATGGCACGCTGCACAGCGCGGTGAAGCTGGCGCTCCCGACCGGCAAGACGCTGGGCGTCATACCACTGGGCAGCCTCAACCTGTTGGCTCGCGATCTTCATATCCCACTTGAACTGGAAAGCGCAGCGGAGACGCTGGCCGCCGGACGGGTCCGCGCCATCGACATCGCCGAGGTGAATGGCGAGCCCTATACCAACAGCTCCGTCCTGGGCTTCTATCCGCAGGTGGTTCAGGAACGCGAGCGTCAGCGCAAGCAGCACCGGCTCCTGAAATGGCCAGGTGCCGCCGTCGCCCTGGCGAAAACGCTGTACCGGCTGCCGATGCTGGATGTCCGCCTGGACTGGGGTGAAGGTCCCCGGCGCATGCGCACGCCGATCCTGGTCGTTTCCAACAACGTCTATGACGACGGGTTCGGGCTCGTCCTGACCCGTCAGGCTCTCGATGCGGGGAAACTCGGCGTCTATGTCGCCCGCGAACGGAACGCCTTCGCGATGCTGCGGTTGATGGGAAGGCTGGTCGCCGGGTCCTGGAAGCAGGACGAGGGGCTGGAAACCTATGCGGTCACCGGCCTGACGGTCCACAGCCGCCGCCACCACCTGAAGATGGTCAACGACGGCGAGATCCGGAAGCTCCACGCTCCGCTTCACTATCGGATCCTCCCGGGGGCCCTGAAGGTTCTGGCACCAGGCTGAGAGAAAGGATGAAGATGGCGTGAAACGGCTCGCTCACATCTCCGATCTGCATTTCGGGCGGATCGACCAGCGCGTGGTGGACGGCCTGCTGGCCGACCTGACGGCGCAGACCCCAGACCTGATCGTCATCTCCGGTGACTTCGTGCAGCGGGCGAAGGCGCGCCATTTCGAGGAGGCACGCGCCTTCCTGCGGAAATTACCTTTTCCTTACATGGCTGTACCGGGGAATCATGACATCCCGGTTTATAACGTGTTCAAGCGCTTTACCGACCCGTTCGGCCATTATCGGCGCTACATCACCAACGATTTCAGCCCCCTGCATATCGACGACGAGATCGCTGTCCTGGGCATCAACACCGCCCGCCCGGTCATCATGGATTTCTCCGAAGGGCGGATGAACCGGCGCCAGATCGCCCGGGTGCGCGAGGTCTTCTGCGGCATGCCCGACACGGTCTTCAAGGTGCTGTTCACCCACCACCCCTTCCTGCCGCCGCCCGATCTGCCGAAGACCCAATTGGTGGGACGTCACAAGCTGGTGCTGCCCACGCTGGAAAGCTGCGGTATCGACCTGCTGCTGGCGGGTCATCTGCACAAGGCCTATTCCGGCGACATCATGAGCTTCCACACCCAGGTGGCCCGCTCGATCCTGGTCGCCCAGGCTTCCACCGCCACCTCCACCCGGTTGCGGAACGAAGCGAACGCCTACAACCTGATCACCGTCGCCCATCCCACCGTGACGTTCGAGGTGCGGTCATGGGAGGGGGCGGCCTTCACCGGCGGGTTGGTCTCCAGCTATCGCAAGCAAGGCAACCGCTGGGCCCTGCAGGCGCAGGACACCGGTTTCCGTCCCGTGGACGGCGGTCCGAATGGAAGCGATCCGGTCGCCGTCCGCTGGGAGTCCGTGATTCGCCATGCCGGTGGCGAGGCCCGGGGCGGGGCATGAGACCCGTGCAAGGCAGCCTGCCCGGTCCATAAGCACCGGCCGGGCCGCCGCGTCTTGAGTTCACTATGCGGGAAGGCGTAGGATCACCGCACTCGTTCTAAGTGCATGGTATCTCCCGATGTCGATCACCCTGCCCGCCGCCTTCCCGCGCACCCGTCTGCGCCGCAACCGTGCCGATGCCTGGACCCGCCGCCTGGTCGCCGAGAACACGCTGACCGTCGACGACCTGATCTGGCCGGTCTTCGTGATCGAGGGTGAGAACCGGCGGGAACCAGTCGCCTCCATGCCCGGCGTGGAGCGCCTCACGATCGACCTGCTGTGCGAGGCGGTGGCGCAGGCCGGCTCGCTGGGCATTCCCTGCATCGCGCTGTTTCCGGTCGTCGGTTCCGATGCGAAGTCGGAGGATGCGGCCGAGGCCTACAATCCCGAGAACCTGATGAACCGCGCCATCCGTGCGGTGAAGGCCGCGGCGCCCGAGGTCGGCATCCTGGGCGACGTGGCGCTCGACCCCTATACCAGCCACGGCCATGATGGCCTGTTGCGCGACGGCTACATCCAGAACGACGAGACCGTCGAGGTCCTGATCCGCCAGGCGCTGTCGCAGGCGGAAGCCGGCGCCGACATCGTCGCCCCGTCCGACATGATGGATGGCCGCATCGGCGCCGTCCGCGACGCGCTGGATGCCCAGGGCTATCAGCTGACCCGCGTCTGCTCCTATGCCGCCAAATACGCCTCCGCCTTCTACGGTCCGTTCCGCGACGCGGTGAATTCCGGCGGTTTCCTGAAGGGCGACAAGTCCACCTACCAGATGAATCCCGCCAACACCGACGAGGCGCTGCGCGAGGTCGCCTGCGACCTGCAGGAAGGGGCGGACATGGTGATGGTGAAGCCCGGCCTGCCCTATCTCGACATCATCCGCCGGGTGAAGGACCAGTTCGCGGTTCCCACCTTCGCGTATCATGTGTCGGGCGAATACGCGATGCTGCGTGCCGCCTCCGGAAACGGCTGGCTGAATTATGACAAGGCGCTGCTGGAGACGCTGATGGGCTTCAAGCGTGCCGGTTGCGACGCCATCCTGACCTACGGCGCAGTCGACGCCGCGAGGCTGCTCAAGCAGGTCTGAGCAGTTCGGGGCCATCTTTGAGCCTCCGGGGGCCGCGAAGCGATCCGCGGCTCCTTAACATCGGGGCATTCCAATCGACCGAGATGCCCCGATGACCTCGAAAGCCCGCTTCCGCCCCGCCTTGCTGGCCACCCTGCTGCTGTGCGCCTCCCCGGCTGTTGCGTTCGAACTGCACAGCCCCGACTTCACCGACGAATCGCCGGTTCCCGAACGGAACGTCTTCGCCGGTTTCGGCTGTGCAGGCGCCAACCAATCACCGGCCTTGAGTTGGACCGAGCCGCCAGCCGGCACCCGCAGTCTGGCCGTCACCATCTATGATCCCGATGCCCCGACCGGCAGCGGCTGGTGGCACTGGGTGGTGTTCAACCTGCCGCCGGATACCCGCGGCCTGCCGGCCGGCGCGGGTGATCCGGCAACGCCGCTCCTGCCCCCCGGCGCGGTGCAGAGCCGCACCGATTACGGCATCGCCGGCTATGGCGGCCCCTGCCCGCCGCAAGGCGACAAGCCGCACCGCTATGTGGTGACCGTTCATGCGCTGAAGACCGACCACCTGCCGCTGGCGGCCGATGCGTCGGGTGCGATGGTCGGCTTCAACCTGAACGCCGCCAGCCTGGCAAAGGCAACCCTGACGGCCCGCTACGGCCGTTGATCGTCCACCGACCGCCATCATAGGAGGGTGACCATGGGTCCAGATCTCCTTGCCCGCCTGTCCCGCTTCGCCGCTCGCGACCTGCGGCCCGGTGCAGGCGACCGACCTCACCGGCCGGCATTGTGGGCTTTCGTCGCCCATGACTGCGAGCGCCTGGCCGAGATGCGGATCGAGCGCACAGCCCTGATCGTGGTTCTGGAGGGCAGCAAGGAGCTGACGGATCCGTCCGGCACGACCCGGCTCTTTCCGGCCGGCAGCGCCATGCTCCTGCCGCCGGGTTGGCACGGGGCGGTGGTGAACGACCCGGGGTCCGGCGGCCGCTATCGCGCCCTGCTGTTGGAGTTCCCGGCCGAGATGGTGCGTCGCCTTCTCCGTGCCCATGGCAACGACGGCTTGACGTCGCGCCCGCGCCCGAGCGACTGGCGGGTCACCCTGACGCCGGTCCTGACCGACGCCATCCACCACGCCGCCGTCGGCCTGACCGCCGACCCGCCGCTGCCGACGAAACTGGCGGAGCATCGCTGCATGGAGGTGCTGCTGGCCCTGCTGGAGGACGGGGTCTGGTGGCTGGGGCCGGTTTCGCCGACCGGAACGGCCGATGCGGTGCGACAGTTGATGCGGACCCAGCCCGGCATGGCCTGGACCGCGGAACGCGTGGCCGGAGCGCTCAATCTCAGCGCCGGTACGCTGCGCCGCCGCCTGGGCGACGAAGGATGCTCGGTCCGCAGCATCCTGACCGAAGAGCGGGTGGCGCACGCCCGCGATCTGCTGGAGCGCGAAGGCCTGAGCGTCCAGGAAGCCGCGGAAGCCTGCGGCTATGCCAACCGCTCCCACTTCGCCCGGCGCATCCGGACGGCGGTGGGCGTCAATCCTTCGACCCTGCGGGGCCGCTGAGCGGCGCCCGACCATAAGCACGGATCAATGCGGCGACCGAATCGGCGATCACCCGCTCCGGGTCGGCGGTCACCGGCAGGCCCAGCATGGTCGGCCAAAACAGCACCTCCTTGATGCCGCCGAGCAACTGCGTCGCCACCACATGCGGGTCGGGCGCGTTCAACCGCCCGCGCGCATGCTGGGCGGCGATGTAGTCGTCGAGCAGCGCATAGGCCTGGCTTTTCCCGCCCTCCAGGTAGTCTTGCGACAGTTCCGGGAAGCGCTGATGCTCGGCGATCACGAGGCGGAGCAGGCCGCGAACTTCCGGCCTGCGCGTGTGGACCAGAAGGGAGCGCAGGAAGACCGGCAGGGCCTGCTCCGGCGGCTGGTCATGGCGCAGCAGGCTCTGGCCGTCGGCGCTGCGGAACCCCTCATACAGGCCGGACACCACGGCCTGGAACAGCTCCCGCTTGCCGGGAAAGTGGTTGTACACGGTGCGCTTCGACACGTTGGCGTCGCTGGCGATGGCGTCCATCGAAGAGGCCTCGTACCCATGGGTCAGGAAAGCGCGGGTCGCCGCGTCCACCACCGCATCCCGCTTCACCGAGCCGCGCCCGGTACTCCCCGCCTGAGACGTTGACATTCCCCACCCTCTAATTACACTGCACTGTGTAGTGTAGTCGTTGCCGCAGGCTCCCAGGGTAATCCGCCCGGCCGCGGCACGGGAGGGGTAAAGCGATGAAACAGCGCAACATCGGTGGCATTCTCTCGGTTTCCGAAATTGGCCTCGGCTGCATGGGCATGTCGGAGTTCTACGGTCCGACCGACGACATCCAGTCGCTCGCCACGCTGGAACGGGCGCTGGAACTCGGCGTCACCCATTACGACACCGCCGACATGTACGGCAGCGGCCACAACGAAGCGCTGCTCGCCAACTTCCTGGCCGCCAAGCGCGACCAGGTGGTGATCGCCACCAAGTTCGGCATCGTGCGCCAGCCGGGCGAATACAGCCGCCGGGTCGATACCAGCCCGGCCTATGTGGCCCAGGCCTGTGATGCCTCTCTGAAGCGGCTGGGGGTGGAGACCATCGACCTCTATTACGCCCATCGCCTCAATCCTGAGATTCCGGTGGAAGACACCGTCGGCGCCATGGCCGATCTGGTGAAGGCGGGGAAAGTCCGGGCGCTCGGCCTTTCGGAGGTGTCGGCCGCCACCCTGCGCCGTGCCCATGCCGTCCACCCCATCGCCGCGGTGCAGAGCGAATATTCGCTGTGGACCCGAGACGTGGAGGCGGCGGTCCTGCCGGCCTGCCGGGAGTTGGGGATTTCGCTGGTCGCCTATGCCCCGCTCGGCCGCGGCATGCTGACCGGCGCGGTCAGCAGCCCCGCCCAGTTCGCCGAAAACGACTTCCGTCGCATCGCCCCCCGCTTCTCCGGGGACAATTTCGACCGCAATCTGGCGCTGGTCGAGCAGGTGAAGGCGCTTGCGGCACAGAAGGGCTGCACGCCGGGTCAGGTGGCGCTGGCGTGGCTGCTGGCCCAGGGGCCGGACATCCTGCCGATCCCGGGGACCAAGCGGATCAAGTATCTGGAGGAGAATGTCGGCGCCGCGACGGTGGCTCTGACCGGGGCAGAGGTGAAGGCGCTGGGCGACGCTCTGCCGCCGGGCGTGGCGGCGGGCGATCGCTATACGGCGGAGGGGATGCGGGGGGTGAATGTGTGACGTCGAGGTTGGGAGTCGTCGCTCGCCGGCGACTCCCAACCGCGTCCGCTACTTCGGCGTCCCCGCCCAGACCTGGAACTGCGTGGTCTCCAGCAGCATGTCGCTGTGCCCGAAGGCAGTCTTGAACAGCTTGCCCACACCGGCCGTCCGCTGGGTCACCGCCGCCAATGTGCCGCGCAGCTTCAGATACTGCTTCGTCCCCGCCACCAGCGCGTCGAGCATGCCGAAATCCTCGTCCTTGCCGCGATGAAGCGGCGGGTTGGACAGGATCAGGCCGAAACGCTCGCGGGTCCCCAAGCCCGCCAGGCCATCGCTCAGCACCAGCTCGGCGTCAGGGACGTTCTGGCGGGCCGCGTGCAGCGCCACCGCGTCGATGTCCAGCAGGGTCAGCGGCGCGTCCGGCTGACGTTCACGCACCGCCCGTGCGATCACCCCGGCGCCGCAGCCGAAATCCAGCACACGGGTACCGGCCGCCACCTCCGGCAGAACCTTCAGCAGGCATTCCGTGCCGGCATCGAGGTGTCCATGGGCGAACAGACCGGGATAGGACACAAGCTCCAGCGTCCGGTCCGGCAGCGTCAGGGAGACGGCCTGCCGCCAATCCTCCAGCCTGCCCTTGGCCGGCGCAGCGGTGCGGCGGGTCAGCAACAGCCGGGCCCGGCGCTTGACGATCAGGGTTTCCGGATCCTCGGCCAGCCCGTCCAGATGCTTGGGTGCGCTGGTCACCCCCTCGTCGTTGCCGCCGGCGATCCACAGCGGGGCACCGGGCGCCAAGCGCGAGGCCAGCGCATGCAGCGCCATTTCAAACCCGGCCCAGCCACGCGGCAGGCGCAGCACGGCACCGTCGAACGGCCCTTCGGCCGGCCAAGGCGTCGCATGCTGCCCGCCCGTGGCGAGCCGGTTCCACGCCACCACCTCCGCCCCGCCGTCTCGGAGTGCGTCGGCGACGGCGCCGTCGCTGTCGAAGGCGACGAGGATCCGGCCTTGCGGCCGCATTTCGGACAGGGCTTCGGCGGCCACGGCGGCGACGGTGGAGTCGCGGTCCGTCGCCCGGTTGTCGAGACGTGCCACCGGATCAGCCCTTATCCCGCATCAGCCGCGCCTTGTCGCGCTGCCAACTGCGTTCCTTCTCGCTCTCGCGCTTGTCGTGCTTCTTCTTGCCGGTGGCGAGGCCGATCTCGACCTTGGCATAGCCGCGGTCGTTGAAATAGACCGACATCGGCACCAGCGTGACGCCCTTCTGCTTGATGCCGGCCGCGAGCTTGTCCAGCTCGCGGCGGCGGACCAGCAGCTTGCGCGGGCGCTTCGGCTCGTGCTGATCGATGCGGCCGGCCTGGAGATATTCGGGGATGTACGCGTTGAACAGGTACAGCTCCCCGGCCTTCAGGCCGGCATAGGCCTCGTTCACACTGGCGCGGCCGCCGCGCAACGACTTAACCTCGGAGCCGGTCAGCATGATCCCGGCCTCGAGGACATCATCGATGAAGAAGTCGAACCGCGCGCGGCGGTTCTGCGCCGCATATTTTTTTGCTTCCTCGCGCGTCGCCAAGTCTCTCTCCTCTACGGCCCGTTCCGTCGCTTAGGACAACAGGCCGGCTTTGCTCATGGCTCCACGCACGGCGGCGCGGGCGGTCTCCGTCGCCGGAACCAGCGGCAGCCGGACCTCGTCGCTGCCGAGGCCGAGCAGGCTGGCGGCGAACTTCACCGGGGCCGGGCTGGTCTCGACGAACATCGAGTCGTGCAGCGGCGACAGCACGTCGCGCAGACGGAAAGCCTCCTTCAGGTCGCCCTTGGCCCAGGCGGTCTGCATGGCGGAGCACAGCGCCGGCGCGATGTTCGCGGTGACGGAGATGCAGCCCACGCCGCCCTGCGCGTTGAAGCCCAGCGCGGTGGCGTCCTCGCCCGACAGCTGGATGAAGTCGGGGCCGACCTCCTGCAACAGGCGGGACGGGCGGGACAGGTCGGCGGTGGCGTCCTTCACACCGACGATGTTGGGCAGCTTCGCCAGCCGGGCCATCGTCGCCACAGACATATCCACGACACTGCGGCCCGGAATGTTGTAGATAAAGATCGGCAAATCCGCCGCGTCATGGATCGCCTTGAAATGCTGGTACAGACCCTCTTGAGACGGCTTGTTGTAGTAGGGCGTGACCACGAGCGCCGCCTGCGCGCCCGCCTGGCGGGCGTGGCGGGTGAGCGCGACCGCCTCGTCGGTCGAGTTGGAGCCGGTGCCGGCCATCACCGGCACCTTGCCGCCGGCCGCCTCGATGCACAGCTCCACGACGCGGTTGTGTTCCTCGTGGGTCAGGGTCGGCGACTCGCCGGTGGTGCCGCAGGGCACCAGACCGTGCGTGCCCTGGGCGACCTGCCACTCCACGAAGGACTGGAAGGCCTTCTCGTCCACTTTCCCGCCCTTGAACGGAGTCAGAAGGGCGACGATGGAACCGTGGAACATGGCTGCCTCCTCAGTCGGCTTAGCTGGAAAAAAGAGTTGCGCACATTATCCCTCCCCGCCGCCCTCGGCAAGAGCGCCCGGACCACTGTTTTCGCGGGTCTCATCACCCTTTTCGCGGCGCTTCCCGGCGCACTTCCAGCCTCGGCCCTGGGCCCGCAGGACATCGCCATCTACCGCGAGGCCTTCAGGCTCGCCGCCGATGAACGGCTGGCGGAAGCGCTGGCCGCGGCATCCGCTGCCCAGGACCCGTTACCGGCAAAGGTTTTGCGCTGGATCGCGCTGGCCAATCCCGGCGGCGGCAGCTTCAGCGACATCGCCGCGTTCATCGGCGAGAATCCGGACTGGCCGAACATGGCGGCTCTGCGCCGCCAGGCGGAGATGGCGATGCCCGACATCCCGCCGGCCGAGGTGGTGGAGTGGTTCCGCCAGAACCCGCCGGCGACCAATGACGGCTTCGTCCGCTATGCCGACGCGCTGATCGCGATCGGCAGCACGGAGCGTGCAACCACCCTGATCCGCAAGCAGTGGGCCGACGGCAGCTTCACCGCGGACGAGGAAGCGACCTTCCTTTCCCATTATACCCCCTACCTGCGCCAACAGGACCACAAGGCCCGCATCGACCGGCTGCTGTGGGCCAAGCAGGAGGCGCCGGTGCGCCGCATGCTGCCCTTCTTCGACGAGGCCTACGACGCGCTGATCGAGGCGCGGATCGCGCTGGACGGCGACAGCGCGGGCGCCGCTGCGGTCCTGTCGCGCGTGCCGCCCAGCCTGCTCAATGATCCCGGCCTGATGTTCGACCGCGCCCGCTACCTGCGGCGCAAGGGCGATGATGCCGGCGCGCTGGAGATCATCGCCCAGGCTGGCACCGACATGGGCCGTCCGCAATCCTGGTGGTCGGAACGCCATCTGCTGGCCCGGCGGGCGATGGAACGCGGCGACTACAACCTCGCCTACCGGCTGGTCAGCACCAACGGCATGAGCGAGGGCAGCGCCTTCGCCGATGCGGAGTTCCTGTCTGGCTTCCTGGCGCTGCGCTTCCTCGACAAGCCGTCGGAGGCCTTCGCCCATTTCCACAAGCTCTACCGCTCGGTCACCGCCCCGATCAGCAAGGCCCGCGGCGCCTATTGGTGCGGCCGTGCGGCGGAAGCCCTTGGGCAGGCCGGGACGGCGCGCGACTGGTACGCCAAGGCGGCGACCTATCCCACGACCTTCTACGGCCAGCTGGCTTTCCGCCATGTCTCCGGCGGCGCGGTCACCCTGCCCACGCCGCCGACGGTGTCCGGCGCCGAATCAGCCGCCTTCAACAAGCGCGAGGTGGTGCGCGTCGCCCGGGTGCTGGCGGAGATCGGCGGGAACGCCGCCGACCAGACGACCAGCTTCGTCCGTCGCATCAGCCTGGACGCCAAGACCCCGGCCGACTATGTGCTGGCGGCCAAGCTGGCGAGCGACGTCGGCCGCCGGGACCTCGCCGTCGCCGCCGCGAAGGACGCCGCCCAGAACGACGTGTTCCTGGTCGAGGTCGGCTATCCGATGATCGACACGCGGCCTTCGGCGCCGGAACTGGCGCTGATCCACGGCATCATCCGGCAGGAAAGCACCTTCAACCCCACCATCGTCTCGTCCGCCGGTGCCCGCGGGCTGATGCAGCTGATGCCGACGACGGCACAGCTGGTGGCGGGAAAGCTCGGGCTCAAGCACACGAACGCCCGGCTGACTTCCGATCCCGTCTACAACGTCACGCTGGGCTCGGCTTACCTGGCCGACCTGATCGACCGCTTCAACGGGTCCTGGGTGTTGGCGATCGCCGGCTACAACGCCGGTCCGAACCGCGTGCGCCAGTGGATCCAGACCTATGGCGACCCGCGCACCGAGGCCGTCGACGTGGTCGACTGGATCGAACTGATCCCGATCTCCGAAACCCGCAACTACGTCCAGCGCGTGCTGGAGGCCGTCCAGGTGTATCGCGCCCGCTTGACCGGCGATCGGACTGAGCCGAACCTCGACAAGGACTTGCGGCGATGATCCGGCGGCGATCCTGATTCGGGCGTCGTCGCCCCCTGCATCGATCACGGCGACGGCCCCTGCCATCGGCGAACCGATCGCAGGGGCCTGCTCCCCGTCAACCCATCACGCCGTCGTCGGGTTCGGCATGCCCGGCATCGGCTCGTCGGCGGGCGGGGGAACCTCCGGCAGGATGCCGGGATTGTCCGGAACCGGATAGGGGTCGGGCGTCGTCGGCCGGCCGGGTTGCGGCGGATTGGGGTTGGACGGAGGCGGAATCTCGCCGGGGGTGGACGGCTTCTGCGGATCGCTCATGCGGAAACTCCTGGAAATGTGATGCCCGTCGCGGGACAGCCCTGTGATAACGCCTCAGTCGACGGTCCGTTCAATCGCCCGGCCACCAGCCTGGACGTCCTGCCCGGCCCCCTCCACCGTGTTGCAGCCGGTCAGCATGGCCGCAAGCGCCATCAGGAAGGTCAGGATCACCACCTCGCGCGCGGGGAACGGAATGGCGCGGGCGGTGGCGCGCTGCCTGCGGTTCTTGGCGTGCTGCATGGTGTCTCTCCGGTCTGGGGTGAGGGGGCTTGGGGAGATGGGAATGAGCGATTGTCCGGGGATCGTTCGTCTCTGTTTCTGACAACGCCGCCGCGGCGGCTTGGTTCCGCCCTTGTCCCCGTCGCCATGCAGGGAATGCAACGGTCCTTTCGAGGCGGCTGAAATCCTTGACGCAGTACGCCCACCGGGCAAGATGACCGGCTTTTGCGCAGTCTGCCCACTTCCCAGTCAAACCTTACGGTCCCGCGGCACGGCGCAGGCTGCGAATCCGTCCATCCCGTCCGTCACCGTCATGCCGCCACAGGTCCAGTCATGAGCACCGCAACCCTGCCCGCCCCCGATCCGTTGCGTGTGCGCCTCGCCGCCCATGTCGGCGAACTGCTGCGGCTGGCGGCGCCCGTCATCGTCTCCCGCGCCGGGCTGATGGTGATGATGGCGGTCGACACCGCCATCGTCGGACGCTTCTCCGCCCAGGAACTGGCCTATTACGGGCTGGCCCACCTGCCGGGCAACATCATGGTCGGCACCGGCGTCGGTCTGCTGATGGGCACGGTGATGATCACCGCCCATGCCTTCGGCGCCGGGACCGATGCCGAATGCGGACGGGCATGGCGCCGGTCGGTCCCTTACGCGCTGCTGCTGGGGGTACTGTTCGCGTTGGTCTCGCTGCTGGGCGACCCGCTGTTCCAGGCCGGCGGGCAGACGCCGGAGATGGCGGCGGGCGGTGCCCATGTGCTGGCGGTGCTGGGGATCGGGGCGCCTGGCATGATGCTCTACATCACCACCGGCTTCTTCCTGGAGGGCATCAAGCGCCCGCTTCCCGGCATGGTCGCCATGGTGATCGGCAATTTCGTCAACGCGGCGCTCGCCTGGGCGCTGGTGTGGGGGCATCTCGGGCTGGAGCCGCTGGGTGCGGTCGGTTCGGCCTGGGCGACCACCATCGTGCGCTGGGCCATGGGGCTCGGGCTGGTCGCCTATGTCTGGTGGATGCGCGACCATGACCGCTGGCAGGTCCGCCTGCCGGTGTCGGACTGGTGGAGCGGCGCGGCGCGCCAGCGCCATCTCGGCTATGCCGCCGGGCTCAGCATCGGGGTGGAGAGCGGGGCGTTCGGCGGGCTGGGCCTGTTCGCCGGCATGATCTCCCCTCTGGCGCTGGGCGCCTACACGGTCGGGCTGAACCTGACCGCCCTGCCCTTCATGGCGGCCGTCGGCCTGGCCTCGGCCACGGCGGTGCGGGTCGGTGTGGCCTATGGCCGCGGCGACCGCAGCGACATGGCGCTGGCCGGCTGGACCGGGCTCGGCGTCACCAGCGCCATCCTGGCCTGCGTCGGCATCCTCTACCGCAGCCTGCCCGATGCGCTGGGCGCGATCTACACCAACGATCCGGACTTGCTGGAGGCGGTGGTGCCGCTGATCGCCTTCACCGCCTGGATCCTGATCGCCGACGGCGGACAGACGGTGATGGCGAATGCGTTGCGCGGTCGGCACGATGCCTGGATCCCCACCGCGCTGCACTTCTTCTCCTACGCGGTGGTGATGATTCCGGTGTCCGGCTTCCTGGTCTTCGGTCTCGGGCACGGTGTCCACGGCCTGTTCGAAGGAATCCTGATCGCCAGCCTGGTGTCGGTCACCATCCTCTCGCTTCGATTCGCGTATCTGAGCCGACGCTGACCGGGGCTTTCCAGCCCCGAATCATTGTGTGCAATTGCGAGAGTTGCTATATTTCCTGGGCAAAACCTTCGGCCCGCAAGGCCGGTGACTGCCGCGGATTCGTCAAGCGGCGGCGCATACGAAGAATGAGTGTCCTGCTTGAGCAATACGCCCCTTCCTCCCGCCTCCGACATCGCGCCGATCAACATCGAAGACGAGATGCGGAAATCGTATCTCGACTACGCGATGAGCGTGATCGTGAGCCGTGCCCTGCCCGACGTCCGCGACGGGCTGAAGCCGGTTCACCGGCGCATCCTCTACGCGATGAAGGAGGGCGGGTACGACTCGACCAAGCCCTATAAGAAGTCGGCGCGCATCGTCGGCGACGTGATGGGTAAATACCACCCGCACGGCGACAGCGCGATCTACGACGCCATGGTCCGCATGGCGCAGGACTTCTCGATGCGCCTGCCGCTGATCGACGGCCAGGGCAATTTCGGCTCGATGGACGGCGACCCGCCGGCGGCCATGCGCTATACCGAGGCGCGCCTGGCCAAGGCGGCGGAAGCGCTGCTGGACGACATCGACAAGGACACCATCGACTTCCAGGCCAGCTACGACGATTCGGGCCGCGAGCCGACCGTCGTCCCGGCGCGCTTCCCCAACCTGCTGGTGAACGGCGCCGGCGGCATCGCCGTCGGCATGGCGACCAACATCCCGACCCACAATCTGGGCGAGGTGATCGACGCCTGCTGCGCCTACATCGACAATCCCGACGTCACGCTCGACGAGTTGATGGATCATGTGCCCGGCCCCGATTTCCCGACGGGTGGCCTGATCCTCGGCCGCTCGGGCAGCCGGGCGGCGCTGCAGACCGGGCGCGGCTCGGTCATCCTGCGCGCCAAGACCCATTTCGAGGAGGTGCGCAAGGACCGCACCGCCATCATCGCGACCGAGATCCCCTATCAGGTCAACAAGGCCAAGCTGATGGAACGCATCGGCGAGGTCGTGAACGACAAGACGATCGAGGGCATCGCCGACCTGCGCGACGAATCCGACCGCGACGGCGTGCGCGTTGTGGTCGAGCTGAAGCGCGACGCGGTTCCCGACGTCGTGCTGGCCCAGTTGTTCCGCCACACCCAGCTCCAGACCTCCTTCGGCGTCAACATGCTGGCGTTGAACGGCGGCCGTCCGGAGCTGATGAATCTCCTGCAGATCATCACCGCCTTCGTCCGTTTCCGCGAACAGGTCATCACCCGGCGGACCGAGTTCCTGCTGGGCAAGGCGCGCGAGCGGGCGCACACCTTGGTCGGTCTGGCGGTCGCCGTCGCCAATTTGGACGCGATGATCCAGCTGATCCGCAGCGCCCCCGATCCGGTCTGGGCGCGCGAGGAGATGATGAACCGGGAATGGCCGGTCCATGAGGTCGGCCCGCTGATCGAGCTGATCGACGAGCCGGGCCGCGGCGTCAGCGAGCAAGGCACCTACCGGCTGTCGGAAGTCCAGGCCCGCGCCATCCTCGACCTGCGCCTGCACCGCCTGACCGGGCTGGAGCGCGACAAGATCGGCGCCGAGCTGACCGACGTCACCGACCAGATCGCCGATTTCCTCGCCACGCTCGCCAACCGGCCGAAGCTGATGGGGATCCTGCGCGACGAGCTGGTGGAGATGAAGGAGCGGTTCGGCAACCCGCGCCGCACCGAGATCCAGGATCTGGAGTTCGAGGCCGACATCGAGGACCTGATCCAGCGCGAGGACATGGTCGTCACCGTCAGCCAGTCCGGCTACGTGAAGCGGGTGCCGCTGTCGACCTACCGCGCGCAGAAGCGCGGCGGCAAGGGACGCGCCGGCATGTCGATGAAGGCGGAGGATGCGGTCAGCGATCTGTTCGTCGCCAACACCCACACGCCGCTGCTGCTCTTCTCGAACCGCGGCATGGTCTACAAGCTGAAGGTCTACCGCCTGCCGCTGGGCAACCCGCAGGCGCGCGGCAAGGCCTTCGTCAACCTGCTGCCGCTGATCGACGGCGAGACCATCACCACCGTCCTGCCGCTGCCGGAGGACGAGGCCGCCTGGGCCGATCTGCACGTCGTCTTCGCCACCTCCAAGGGCAATGTCCGCCGCAACCGCATGTCGGACTTCGCCAACATCCGCTCCAACGGCCTGATCGCCATGAAGCTGGAGGAGGAAGGCGAACGGCTGATCGGCGTCCACACCTGCTCGGAGACCGACGACGTGCTGCTGGCGACCCGCGGCGGCAAGTGCATCCGCTTCCCGGTCGACGATGTGCGGGTCTTCGCCGGCCGGACCTCCACCGGTGTCCGCGGCATCCGGCTGGCCGACGGGGACGAAGTGGTGTCGCTGTCGATCCTGGCCCATGTCGACGCCACCCCGGAGGAGCGCGCCGCCTTCTTCAAGAGGAAGCGCGACGAAGGGCTGGAGATGGAGGGCGAGGCCGCGCCGGAAGCCGACGAGGTTCCGGCCGACAGCGTCACCCTGTCGCAGGAGCGCTACGAAGACCTGAAACAGAAGGAGCAGTATATTCTCACCGTCTCCGACCGCGGCTATGGCAAGCGCAGCTCGTCCTACGAGTATCGCACCGCCGGACGCGGGGGCCAGGGCATCTGGAACATGGAGATGGGCGAGCGTAACGGCTCCATCGTCGCCTCCTTCCCGGTCGAGTCGAACCATCAGGTGATGATGGTCACCAACGGGGGCCAGGTGATCCGCATGCCGCTGCACGACGTGCGGGTGGCCGGCCGCAAGACGCTGGGCGTCACGCTGTTCCGCGTGGGGGCGGACGAGCGTGTGGTGTCCGTCGCCACCATCGCCGAGGAAGAAGGCGAGAATGGCATCGATACGGGCGTCGAGACTGGCGATGACGCCAACGGTTCGGTCGATCCCACCGGCGATGCCGGCGGGACCGCCGCACCGAACGAATAACGGAAGGGCGTAGAGGGGAACTTCCATGGCGACCAGCCAGACCGAGACCAGCACGGGTCGTCGAATCGGTGTCTATCCCGGCACCTTCGATCCGATCACCAACGGTCACATGGACATCATCCAGCGAGCCGCCCGTCAGGTCGACCACCTGATCATCGGCGTCGCGCGGAATGCCGGCAAGGGGCCGCTCTATTCCACGGACGAGCGGGTGGCCATGGTTCGCGAGGACGTGGCCGGGCTGAACGCCGGCGGGGCCAGCATCGAGGTGCGGGCCTTCGACAATCTGCTGATGCATTTCGCCATCGAGATGAACGCCCGCGTCATCATCCGCGGCCTGCGCGCCGTCTCGGACTTCGAGTATGAATTCCAGATGGCGGGCATGAACGCGCGGCTGAACCCGAAGGTCGAGACGATCTTCCTGATGTCCTCCGAGAAGCACCAGTTCATCTCCTCCCGTTTCGTGAAGGAGATCGGGCGGCTGGGTGGGGACATCCGGCATTTCGTCTCCGCCCGCGTCGCCGAACGGCTCGCCGAGCGCTTCGCCCTGGAAGCCGGCAACGGCACCGGTCCGACGACCAGCCAGACCTGACCGGACCGGCTTGGCCTGATCCGGCCCAATGGGCTTGATGGCAAAATCATGCATCCGCCATCAAGCCCATGGTTGACCTTTCAGGCGCGTCTTTCTATGGTGCGCCCACTTCCGGCGGGGGGTCAGCTTCCCACCGCCGCGCTGGATGATCCGGTAGCTCAGTCGGTAGAGCACGTGACTTTTAATCATGTGGCCGTGGGTTCGAATCCCACCCGGATCACCATTCCTTCAATGACTTAGCGGCATCTTCAACGAGAGTGTCAAACTCTCCTCGCGCCGCGTGTCAAACTCCCTGTTCCTGTGGTGTGCCTTTCTGCTGGTTCAGCCTGAACGCCTCCACCTAGCAAATCGCACTGCTGGCCTGCTCGCGATCGGGCATGCGCGACCGAAACGGCAAATCTCCGAAGTCGGCGACGCGAGCTGAACAGCTTATGCTCCGCACTTACCAGCACGTCGTTGTTCGCACCACTCTCCAGCTCCGCAATATGGTTGGGCAATAGCAAGGACGTCACGTGCGGCCGCATTGAGGGCCGTCGGCGACCGCCACGTTGCTGGTAACCGGCAGCATGTCGACTTCCTTCGGCAGCGTAGGCGCCATGGGCCGCCAGTGGCGTTGGTGAAAGCTCCACAGCTTCAGGACCTACCAACGTCATCGCCAAGCTGGGACCCTACGAGAGCCTTGGCAACCGAACCGGCCCTCTTTCCGCGACCTCCGTCTCACTCTGTCCGCGACGATGGGAGGCGGACCAGCATGTCATCACCCGGTTGCGCCCCAAGCCATTCCCGCCGCGGCCTGGGCGACGCTATCTGTCGATGCTGGGCACTCCAGGCCGCGGGGGCTGACGACATCCACAGGAACGTCCGACGTTCTGGAAGCGACTATCGCCGTCGGCTACCTGAACAAGGCCAGTGGATAGATGGTGTGCGCAAAGCCGCCCGCCTGCCAGCGCTCAGGATGGATTGAGGAGCGCCCCCGGAAGGACCCAAAAGCGAATCGTCAAACACTGCCTTGAAGTGCCCCGACCATCGCGGCGCGAAGCGTCTCTGGCGAGCATGGCATCTCAAGGAGAATGCCGCCGATTTCGCCGGCCTTCCATCGCTTGAGCAAGGCCAGGTCACCGGTCACTCCGATCCAAGGCAGCGAGCAGCCGATTTCCGCTTCGAAGCGCTCTGCCAACTGGTCGCCGGTTTGCCGCCCATCCGTCGGCGGCAGAAGCAACAGGGTCGGTCGTAGATTGTCGGCGCGAATGCTCGAGATCAGTTCATCGATGCTGTCGCCCGCGACCACCCTGCAGTCCCAGGATTCCAGCAGAGCCTCCACACCCAGGCGCAGGACCGCGTCCCGCTCCAGAACAACGACGGTGTTTCCTTTGATCGTCGACACGGCGCAATTCCAACCTGTTTCAGGGCGAGGCGGAAGACTTCCGACTTCGGAAACCCGTGAACGCGTGGAATGTTGTCTACGATCCCATTTTTGTCATTAACGTGTGATAACCACGATCGATCGAAATCCGGGAAACGCGGAGTTCACCAAAATGGCGACCGCCGGCATCGCATGGCATGTAGCGCCATGCGTGACTCGGCATCCCGTAACTGCTTCGATGAAATGACTTTTTGCCCTTGCCCGATTGGCAAGGATCGCCGTCGGCTCCGCGCCGCCAAGGCGTCGGCACGAACGGCGCAACTGTCTTGATGCATGGATTCAAAGCGCGGAAGCGCCTTGCTTCAATTCCGGTGGCGACCCCAGCTGGATTCGAACCAGCGACCTGCCGCTTAGAAGGCGGCTGCTCTATCCAACTGAGCTATGGGGCCTTGTCCCGGACCAAATCGCCGACTTTGCGACCTACGGCCGCGATCAGAAGCGCGGACGGTCGGTGCGGAAATTGTCGGCGTAGTTGCGCGGACGGACGCGGCGGACCGCCGCCTCCTGAACGGTGTAGCTCCAGCCCTCGCGCTCCGCGAACGCAATCGCCTCTTCCTTCGTCTCGAAGGACAGCCGCACCTGGTTCAGCGTGTCGCCCGAACTGGTCCAGCCCATCAGCGGTTCCGGACGGCGCGGCGTCTCGATCTCGTAATCCAGCATCCAGCGGTGAGTCTTGGCGCGGCCGGATTGCATGGCCGTCTTGCTCGGCTGATAGATCCGGACGTTCATGGCTCGCTCGTCTCCCACAAATGCCTGAAGTCGCGTCCCGCCGCTGACGGCATGGACGCGGAGTTGTCCCTCGGCGATGGTCGGGGCGCCCGGATTCGAACCGGGGGCCTCCAGTACCCAAAACTGGCGCGCTGACCAGACTGCGCTACGCCCCGTCGCCGCGTTGTGAGATACACGAACGGCACGCCCACGGCAAGCGAACGGCGCACCGTTCTCGCGGTCTTTCTCCATCCGCCTGCCGCGCCGGGCGACTGGTGCGGCGTTCGGTCGCTCATCAGCCCGTCTTCAACACCGTTCCGGATCCGTTTCGTTGCCATCGATCACCCCTGCCCCGCTTGTCGTCACCCTGTTCCTGCCCGACCTCGCCGACCGGCCGGATCGCCGCTCGGCCATCGCGCTTGCCCATGGATTGCTGCGCGCGGCCGCGGCGGTGGATGTGGTGGCGCCGATGGGCGGCGGGCCGTTGCGGGCGGCCCTGGCCCCGGCCATCGGACAGATCGACCTCGCCAAGCGGCATGCCGCGACGTCCGCCCTCGCCCTCGCCCGCGTGCTGGCCGAACGGAGGCCGGCGCTGCTGGCGACGCCACGCGAGGTGGCCTGGGTCGGCAGGCTGTCGCTATGGCTGGCGCGCAGCAGCGCGCGGCTGGTCGTGCTGGAGGGCGACGCGGAAGCCGACCTCTCGGCTATTCGTGCCGCAGCGCCTCGATGGGGTTGAGCTGGGCAGCCCGGCGCGCGGGGTAGAGGCCGAAGAACACGCCGACAAGGCCGCTGACGGCCACCGCCAGCACGACGGAATCGATCCGGATCAGCGTCGGCCAGCCGGCCAATGCGGCGACCCCCATGGCGGTGCCGATGCCCAGCGCCACGCCGACCGCGGCACCGATCAGCGACAGCGTGGTCGATTCGATCAGGAACTGTACCAGGATGTCGCGCCGCCGCGCCCCGATGGCGAGCCGCAGCCCGATCTCCCGCGTGCGCTCGGTCACCGAGACCAGCATGATGTTCATGATGCCGATGCCGCCGACCAGCAGCGAGACCGCCGCGACGGCCGCCAGCAGGAAGGACAGGGCGCGCGACGACGCGTCGCGGGTGGCGGACACCTCCGACAGGTCGCGCATCCAGAAATCGTCGTCCTGGCCGGGGATCAGCCGGTGGCGCTGGCGCAGCAGGTCGCGAATCTGCGCCTGCGCCTCGGCCATGTCGCTGCCGTCCCGCATCTTCACCACCATGGTGTGGATGAAGCGCGGGTTGCTCTTCGCCATGCCGGGGATGTTGCGCTTGGCCGTGGACAGCGGCACGAAGATGACGTCGTCCTGGTCCTGCCCCTGGGTGTTCTGCCCCTTCTCCGCCAGCACGCCGACTATGGTCAGCGGGGTTGAGAACACCCGCACCGGCTCCCCGATGGGATCGCCGCCGCCGAACAGGTTGCGCACCACCGTCTGCCCCAGCACCACGACCTTGTTCGCCTGTGCCACGTCCTCGTCCGACAGGCCGCGCCCCATCGCCACATCCCAATCGCGGGCCTCCATATAGTCCGGGGTGATGCCGAACAGCACCGTGCCCCAGTTCTGGTTGCCGGCGACGATCTGCAATCCCCAGCGCACCGATGGTGCCGTCACCACGACGCCCGGGATCTCCGCCAGCACGGCCAGCGCGTCGTCCTCGGTCAGCGACGAGGCGGTGCCGGCGCCCAGTTTGACTCCACCACGGGCGATGCTGCCCTGCCCGACCATGATCAGGTTGGTGCCAAGGCTGGCGATCTGGCGCAGCACCTGGTCACGCGCCCCGGCGCCGACCGCGACCATGGCGATCACCGCAGCCACGCCGATGACGATGCCCAGCATGGTCAGCGCGCTGCGCAGCGGGTTCGCCCGCAGCGAATCGAGGGCGGCACGCAGGGCGTCCCAGGCGGTCATGCCGCGATCTCCGGGTCCCGGCTCTGATCGTCGATCAGGCGGCCGTCCCGGAATTGCAGGACACGGCTGGCAAAGCGGGCAACCTCCGGCTCGTGCGTCACCAGCACGACCGTGATGCCGCGGCGGTTCAGCCGCTGGAACAGACCGATGATCTCCAGGCTGGTGGCCGTGTCGAGCGCGCCGGTCGGCTCATCGGCGAGCAACAGCAGCGGGTCGTTGACCAGGGCGCGGGCAATGGCGACACGCTGCTGCTGCCCGCCGGAGAGTTGGGTCGGCCGGTGCCCGGCGCGCGCGCCCAGCCCGACGGACTCGAGTGCAGCCAATGCCTTCTCCAGCCGAAGGGCATGACCGACGCCGGCATAGACCATCGGCAACATCACGTTGTCGATTGCCGACTGGCGCGGCAGCAGGTTGAAGGATTGGAAGACGAAGCCGATGCTGCGGTTCCGTACCGCCGCCAGCGCATCGGAGGACAGCCCGGCGACCTCCGTTCCATCCAGCCGGTACCGGCCGGCATCCGGGAGGTCCAGGCAGCCGAGCAGGTTCATGAATGTGGATTTTCCGGATCCGGACGGCCCCATCACCGCAACGAACTCGCCACGGCGGATGGTGACGGTGACGTCGTCCAGCGCATGGACGGTCTGCGGCCCCATGCGGTAGTGGCGGGTGAGGTTCCGGACGGCGATCAGGGGAGCGGGTGGAGCGGGATCAGAAGCCAAGGCGCGGCCCCCGGCGGGTGTCGCGTTCGGCGGAAAGGATGCCGGTGATGACCTCCTGCCCGGCGCGTAGATCGCCCGTCACCACTTCGGTGAAGCTGCCGTCGCCGATGCCGAGCCGGACCGGCACGCCGACCGGGCTGCCGTTTCCGGGACCCGGCACCCAGACGGTGCGGATCGCTTCGGCCGACCGGCCGGGATCGACCAGCATCTCGAAGCGGTCGCGCTGGGCCGGGTCGAGCAGCCCGGCCATCCTTTCCAATGTCGCGGTGCGGATCGCGTTGGCCTCCGCCCGGCGGCGTTCCGGGTCGCCGCCTTCCGCATCCAGCGCGGTGAAGCGGTCACGGGCTTCGGCGACCAGGGACGAAAGGTCGCGGCGCCTCGTCTCGTCCAGTTTCAGCCCCTCGATCACCCGCCTCGCCGCGGCCTCCAGCGCCGCGGCGCCGCGACCGCCGTTCACGCCGCCGGTGGTCGGTGCCGGTGCGTCGGCGGACGTCTCGACGCCAGCCTCGACGCCGGGCGGGCGGAAGCGCAGGGCGGCGTTGGGCAGTTTCACCGCCGACGGCCGTTCGTCCACCGTGATCCGCAGGTTGGCGGTCATGCCGGGCAGCAGCCGAAGATCCGGATTCTCCACCGTGATGACGACGATGTAGGTGACGACGGTCATGTCCTCCTTCGGCGCCAGCCGAACCTGGGCGACCCGGCCGGAGAAACTGTCGCCGGGAAAAGCGTTGACGGTGAAGCGCACCGGCATGCCTTCGCGCACCCGGCCGATGTCGGCCTCGTCGATGTTGGCCAGCACTTCCATCTGCCGCAGATCCTGGGCAATGGTGAACAGGGTGGGTGCCGACAGGCTCGCCGCCACCGTCTGTCCGGTGCTGACGGCCCGGTTGACCACCACCCCGTCGATGGGAGAGCGGATGACCGAGCGGTTCAGGTCGACACGGACCAGCTGCAAGGCGGCTTCGCGCTGGGCGACCTGGGCGCGGGCGACCTCCACCTGGGCGGCGGCGACCGCCAGCGAGGCCTCGGCGGAGGCCGCAGCCGCTTCCGCCTGCCGTTTCTGGGCGCGGGCGGCGGTCAATTGGGCTTGGGCACTGTGGGCCGCCGTTTCCGCCTTCTCCAGATCGGCGGCGGCGACCACGCCGCGGCCCTGCAGGTCGCGCCGGCGCCGCAGGTCGCGCTCCGCATCGCGTTGCGCAAGCTCGGCCCTGATGATCTGCGCGTCGGCGTTCGCGATGCTGGCCTTGGCACTGGCGAGATCCGCCCGTGCCTTGTCGAGCAGGGCCTGCTGCTGGACGAGCGCCGCCTTGGCGGAATCGACGTCGGCACCGGCTTGGGCCAGGCGGGCGGCCAACTGGTCGCCGTTCAGCCGGGCGAGGATCTGCCCGCTGGTGACCCGGCTGTTGAAGTCGGCATACAGCTCCGCGATTTGGCCGGAGAGCTGCGAGCTGACCTCCACCGTCACCAGCGCGCTCATGGTGCCGGTGGCGGTGATGGCGCTGACCAGGGGGCCCTGCTCGATCCGCGCCAGCCTATAGGTCGGCCCCGGCTCCGCCCGTGCCAGCACGACATAGGCGGACATGCCGGCCGCGGCGCTGAGCGCCAGCCCGAGAAAGATCGCCGCCCGCCTGCCCATCCCAGCCCTCCGCGCCACCGCACCCGCGCGATTGATCTGGGGGAGTTTACGCGAAAGTCATGGGCGGAGGATCGTCTTTCCCCTTACGGCTTGGCGATGTCGGTGGAGACCACCCGGTCGCCGGGGCGGATGCCCAGCCGCGAGGCCATGCCGCCGTTCAACTCCAGGATCGCCTTCACCGGCCCGTCGGAATTGACGGAGTCCAGAGATTCCGGCACCGCGCGCTCGTGAATGTTCACGATGCGGCCGTCGGCGGCGACGAACAGCATGTCCAGCGGGATCAGCGTGTTCTTCATCCAGAAGCTGGCCGGCTGCACCCGGTCGTAGACGAACAGCATCCCGGCGTCGGCCGCCATCGACTGGCGGTACATCAATCCCTGGGCTTGCTGACCGGGGGTCAGTGCCAATTCGACGTCGAAGCGGAACTTGCCGCCGCCCGCCGTCTCGATGGTCAGCTTGGATTTCTGAAAGCTTTCCAGCGCCAGCGCCGGGAAGGCGACCACCAGCAGCAGGAGCACGGCAACCGTACCCCGAATAGACCGACCGACCATCATGCATGCCCCCGAGATGGCGAGAGACCCGAAAGTCCAGGCGAGGCGCCAGTGAAGCACGGCACCTAGCCCTGGCCAAATTAAGCCTGTTTTATGACTTCGCCAGACGGTCGAAGGCCTGGAGCTTGGTCAGCAGGGCCGGCATGTCCGTCAGCGGCACCATGTTCGGACCGTCGCTGGGAGCGCAATCCGGGTTCTCGTGCGTCTCCATGAAGACGGCGGCGACGCCGACCGCGATGGCGGCACGGGCCAGAACCGGGACGAATTCGCGCTGGCCGCCCGAGGTGGTGCCCTGCCCGCCCGGCTGCTGGACGGAATGGGTGGCGTCGAAGACCACCGGGAAACCGGTCTGCGCCATGATCGGCAGGGACCGCATGTCCGACACCAGCGTGTTGTAGCCGAAGCTGGCGCCGCGCTCGCACAGCAGCACCCGCTCGTTGCCCGAGGCGACCAGCTTGGCGGCGACGTTCTTCATGTCCCACGGCGCCAGGAACTGGCCCTTCTTGACGTTCACCGCCCGGCCGGTTTCGGCGGCGGCGATCAGCAGGTCGGTCTGGCGGCAGAGGAAGGCCGGGATCTGCAGCACGTCCACCGCCTTGGCGACGGGCGCGCATTGGCTGGACTCATGCACGTCGGTGATGACCGGGCAGCCGAAGCGTTCGCGGATTTCCGCGAAGATCGGCAGCGCCTTGTCCATGCCCAAGCCGCGCGCGGTGGTGATGGAGGTGCGGTTGGCTTTGTCGAAGCTCGACTTGTAGATCAGCCCCATGCCCAGCGCCCGGGTCATCTCCACCAGGGCGGACGCCGTCTCCATCGCATGGTCGCGGCTTTCCATCTGGCAGGGGCCGGCAATCAGGACGAAGGGGCGGTCGTTGGCGATGGTCAGGTCACCGACCTGGACGGGGCGCGGCGTGGTCATGGGAGTGCTCCAAAACGAAAACAGGCGAGAGGGCGCCGCCCTCCCGCACTCGCCCGCCACGAAGCGGGGCAAGGGCCGGAAGACCCTTGCATCCCACTATTTCAAAAGACGGTCAACGGCGCTGGCGTCAGGCCAGATGCGTGTGGAAGAACTCGACCGTCAGGCGGTTCGCCTCGTCGGCGGCATCCTTGTCGTAATGCTCGCCGCCGGGGCGGGCGAAGGCATGGTCCATGCCGGGATAGACCTTGGCGGTCACCCATGTGTTGTCCTTCACCCCGGCCACCACCGCGTCGCGCTTGTCCGGGCTGGAGAATTTGTCGTTCTCCGCGATGTGCAGCAGCAGCGGCTTGGCGATCTTGTCGGCCTCCCCCAGCAGCCCTTCCAGCCCGACGCCGTAATAGCCGACATTGGCCTCGGCATCGGACCGCGTCGCCATCATGAAGGCCAGCCGGCCGCCCAGGCAGTAGCCGACCGTGCCGGCCTTGCCGGTGCTGCCCTCCTGCCCGCGCACCCAGGCCAGCGCCGCCTTCAGGTCCTCGACCGCCTTGTCCTGGTCCATGCCGTTCAACAGGGCGAAGGCCTGGTTCCACTCCGCTTCAGTCTTGTCGGTCAGCTGCACGCCCGGCTGCTGGCGCCAGAACAGGTCCGGGCACACCGCCAGGAAGCCCTGCGAGGCGTACCAGTCGCACATCTCGCGCATCACGGCGTTGACGCCGAAGATCTCCTGGATCACCACCACCCCGCCGGCGGGGGTCACCTTGGGCTTGGCGACATAAGCCGAAAAGCGGCCGCCGTCGGCGGCCCCGATCATCACCTCGGACATGGCGTCCTCCTCCTTCCGTTGGCAAATCCGCCCCTGATATGGAGCGGACTTGCCCGCGGTCACCCCGCCTTTCGTCAGAAGCCGAGGCTGACGCCGACGAATCCGCCGTAGTCGCGCCGGTTCTCCTCGCCCAGCCGGGCATTCAGGCCCAGCGTGCCGGTCACCGACTCCGCCAGCTTGAAGGAGGCGCCGGCTGCCAGATCGACGTAGGTACGGTCGGGCTTTGCCACCGCCACGTCGTAAGCCAGGGTGGAGATGCTGCGGCTCTCCACCATAATGTTGCGCTGGTCGTCCTTGAACTCCCGGTTCAGCGTCACCTTGGCGTAGGGAAGGACGCTGCCGAAATCATAGGCCGCCTGGTAGCCGACGCTGCCGACCAGCGAGTTGCGGGTCTGCGAGCGGTAGGTGAAGCCGAACAGGCTGCTGTCCTCGCTGAAGCCCTCCACCTCGACATGCTGGTAGCGCAGGCCCAGGACCGGGCCATGGGTCAGCCCGCCCATGGTGAAGTCGTACCCACCCTCCATACCGATGGACGCATTGATCCCTTCCGTGCTGCCGCCGGTGGAATGGTCGGTGCCGTTGATGGTCACGCCGCGCCGCAGGTCGTAATCGGCGAAGCCGAAGGACCCGACGCCGTTCACGAAGGCGCCGCCCACGCGGTAGACTCCATAGCCGCTCAGCACATATTCCCGCTGCTTGTAGTCGCCGCCGGTGGAGAAGCTGCCGCGGTAATGCGACGCCGTGCCGGCCACGCCGAGCAGCAGGTTCTCGGTGAAGCGCTTGTCGATGCCGACGCTGACCGTCAGCGGCGTGCCGCGCACCTCGGCCTGCCCGCCGGCGCCGGGGTCGCCGGTGCGGTCGCCGGTCAGCCGGCCGACGCCGCCGCTGATCCAGGCGCCGCTGGTGCCGGGCTTGCGGCTCCACAGGCTGGTCGCCGCCTGGGCGAGGATGGTGGCGGTCAGCCGGTCGCGGGTATGGATCGGCGATTCGGCGAGCTGCGCCACGTTGCCGGGGGCGGTCAGCGCATTCAGGACGAAGTCGGACACCGCGCGATGCCCCGCCGTCGTCGGGTGGACGCCGTCGGCGAACAGATAGTTCTGCGCCGCGTTCGGCGCCACCAGGGAGGCCGGGGTGCAGAGCAGAGAGCTGCTGGTGGTGCAGGCGGTGCCGGTGACGTTGGCGAAGCCGAAAGACACCGGATCGGCGACCGCCGCCCGCAGCAGGGCATAGGTATCGATCGGGATGACGGACACGCCGGCATTCGCCAGCCCGAGCGTGACGAGCTGGTTATAGCCGCTGACGAGCTGCGTGATCTGCGCCGCCGCCGCGGCGCCCTGCGCCAGTCCGGAGGGGGTCGATCCGATGTCCGGCACCGTCGGCACCAGGATGGTGCGCGCACCGGCCGCGCGCAGCCGCGCCACCTGCGTCACCAGATCGCCGGCCGCCTGGGTCACCGTCGCCTGGGCGGTCGCCGGGTTGTTGAGTGCGGTGAAGATATCGTTGGCGCCACCCCAGACGGTGTAGAGCGCGTTCGGATCGGCACGGCCGCCGGTTGAGGCGAGATAGCCGGAGATCTGCCGCGCGACGCTGGGCGCGAGCGCCGTCGGGCCGGTTGCCGGAAAGCCGACCGAGCTGTTCACCCGCGCGCCGCCGACCGCATAGTCGGTGCCGCCCCGCGCCGCCGTGGTCGCGGTGGTGCCGAGCGCGCCGGCGAGGTTTTCCGCCCAGACCGGCCCCGGGTTGGTGGTGAACTTGCCGCCGACCGGCAGAAGCGGCTGGAATGCCCCGCTGTCGGTCAGGCTGTCCCCGAAGAAGATGGTCGAGGAATAGTCCGCCGCCTTGGCCGGGATTGCGACGAGCGCGGTCAGACAGGTGGCGAGAGCGGCGATCCTGACGCGATTCATGGGTCCCTCCCCGATCCGATTGTTTGGTTGTGCGATTTTCAAAGGATCGTTGCACAAGGGTGCCGGGAGAGCAAGGAAGGTGACGTATAGGGAAGGCTATGGGCATGAAAAAGCCCCGCCGTCTCGGGCGGGGCTTTTTCGTGTCTCGGGCGGTCCGATTTCGACCGCCAAACGGTCAGACCAACCGGCTCTGATCGATGGCCGCCTTGATGAAGGCGGTGAACAGCGGGTGCGGCTCGAAGGGCTTGGACTTCAGTTCCGGGTGGAACTGCACGCCGATGAACCAGGGATGGTCGGGGATCTCGACGATCTCCGGCAGTTCGCCGTCGGGCGACAGGCCGCTGAACCGCATGCCGCAGCGCTCCAGCCGCTCCTTGTAATAGACGTTCACCTCATAGCGGTGGCGGTGCCGCTCGGAGATGTCGGTGGTGCCGTAGACCTCGGCGACCTTGCTACCGTCCAGCAGCTTGGCCGGATAGGCGCCCAGCCGCATGGTGCCGCCCAGGTCGCCGACCTCGGCACGGCGTTCCAGCGTGTTGCCGCGCATCCACTCCGTCATCAGGCCGACGACCGGATTGCCCGGCTTGCCCAGCTCGGTGGAACCGGCATCCTCGATCTTCGCCATGTTGCGGGCGGCTTCGATCACCGCCATCTGCATGCCGAAGCAGATGCCGAAATAGGGCACCTTGCGTTCACGCGCGAACTGCGCCGCCCGGATCTTGCCTTCCGTCCCGCGGGAGCCGAAGCCGCCCGGCACCAGGATGCCGTGGACGTTCTCCAGCCGCTTCACCGCCGCATCGTCGTCCTCGAAGATCTCCGAATCGATCCAGTCGAGGTTGACCTTGACGTTGTTGGCGATGCCGCCATGGGTCAGCGCCTCGGCCAGCGACTTGTAGCTGTCGAGCAGGCTGATGTACTTGCCGACCACCGCGATGGTGACCTCGCCCTGCGGCTTGCGCACCCGGTCCATGATGCGGGTCCAGCGCGACAGGTCCGGTTCCTTGTCGGTCGGCAGGCCGAAATAGCTCAGGACCTGGGTGTCGAAGCCTTCCTCATGGTAGCTGATCGGCACCTGATAGATCGACTCGACGTCCAGCGCCGCGATCACCCGCTCCGGACGGATGTTGCAGAACAGCGCGATCTTCTTGCGCTCGTTCTCCGGGATCGGGCGGTCGGCACGGCACAGCAGGATGTTGGCCTGGATGCCGACGCTCAGCAGTTCCTTCACCGAATGCTGGGTCGGCTTGGTCTTCAGCTCGCCGGCGGTCGGGATGTAGGGCAGCAGGGTCAGGTGGATGTAGAGGACATTCTCCTGACCGACCTCGTTGCCGAACTGGCGGATCGCCTCCAGGAAGGGCAGCGACTCGATGTCGCCCACCGTGCCGCCGATCTCGATCAGGACGAAGTCCTCGTCGGTGGCGTCGGCGCGGATGAACTCCTTGATCTCGTCGGTGATGTGCGGAATGACCTGGACGGTGCCGCCCAGGTAATCGCCGCGCCGCTCCTTGGCGATCACGGTGGAGTAGATGCGGCCGGTGGTGATGTTGTCGCCCTTGCGGGCCGACACGCCGGTGAAGCGCTCGTAATGGCCGAGGTCAAGGTCCGTCTCGGCCCCGTCGTCGGTCACGAAGACCTCGCCGTGCTGGTACGGGCTCATCGTGCCGGGATCGACGTTCAGGTACGGATCCAGCTTGCGCAGCCGCACCTTGTAGCCGCGCGCCTGGAGAAGCGCCCCAAGCGCCGCCGATGCCAGACCTTTGCCCAGCGAAGAAACGACGCCACCGGTGATGAAGATGTAGCGAGTCATGTCCGTCCGAAGAGCTTGAGAGCTGTTCCCTGTCCCCGAAGGGGACGGATGCCGATGTCCCGGAAGGGGACGAATGTCAAAACCCCCCGAAGGGTCGCCGCCGGAACATCCTGTCACGGCCGACGGCCCTCAAAAGAAAGAGGCGGCTTCGGGGAGGCCGCCTCTCTGTCCGCTCGCACCCGTGCGCTGGGATGATCCCTTTACTGGGACACCGGCGGCGCGGGCTGGGCCGGAGCGGCCGGCTGCGCCGGGGCCGCCGGAGAGGCCGGCAGCGTGTCGATGATCGACGCCGGGCGCGAGTGGCCGCCGGCCATGATCGCCAGCACGATGCTGGTGGCGAAGAAGCAGCCCGCCAGAATGCCGGTGGTCCGCGTCAGCAGGTTGGCCGTCCCCCGGGTGCTCATCATGCCACCCATGGTTCCGCCGCCGATGCCGAGTCCGCCGCCCTCCGACCGCTGGATCAGGATCACGCCGACCAGCCCGACGGCGATCAGCAGGTGAATGACCAGAATCACCGATTCCATGCGATGCTCACCCCACACCCATCCCAAAAATCGAATAGCGCGCCACAGGCCGTATCATGGGCCCGTGGCGCGCGCCCATTGTTTGTACCGCGCCATCACGCGATATGCCAGCGCCAAAATATCCACGCCATATCCGTTGGCGGCATGGCTGACACCGGCCGGCGCGATGTCCCGGGGAGAGGCACCGTCAGCGGCAGGCGGTGCCGATCGCCCAGAAATCCTCGGCCTTCAGCGCCGCCCCGCCCACCAGCGCGCCGTCGACATTCTCCACCGCCATCAGTTCCGCCGCGTTGCTCGGCTTGACCGAACCGCCGTAGAGGATGCGGACCTTGGCGGGTTCGGCGATCTTTCCGGCCAGTTCGGCCCGGATATGGGCGTGCATCGCCTTCACGTCGTCCGGAGTCGCGGTCTTGCCGGTGCCGATCGCCCAGACCGGCTCATAGGCGATGACGGTATTCTCCGCCGTCGCGCCGGCGGGGATGGAGCCGGCGAGTTGGCCCGACACGACGGTATCGGCCTGGCCGGCGTCGCGCTGCGCCTCGGTTTCACCGACGCAGACGATGGCGACCAAGCCCTCCCTGTGCGCGGCGACCGCCTTGGCGTTGACCACGGCATCGCTTTCGCCATGGTCGGCGCGGCGCTCGGAATGGCCGAGGATGACGAAGCGGCAGCCGGCATCCTTCAGCATGGTCGGCGCCACGTCGCCGGTATGGGCACCGGAGGTCTTCGGCGCGCAGTCCTGGCCGCCCAGCGCCAGCGGGCTGTCGGCGATCGCCTCGCCGACCGGGAACAGCAACGGGAAGGGCGGGCAGACCAGCATGTCGAAAGCGACAGGCCCGGCCCCCTTCAGCCGACCGGCAAGGTCGGAGGCAAGGTCCAGCCCGTCGGCCTTCAGCCCGTTCATCTTCCAGTTTCCGGCGATCAGCTTCCGGTTTGCGGTCATGGTCGTTTCCTTCTTGTCGCGGCTCTATACGGGAACTTGTGGAACGTTCTTGGCCTCTCGTGACCAAAGCCCATAGCAAGCCCGTCCGGGAATTTCCACCCACCCGACCGGTGCACCCACCCAAGGTGCGGTGGGCGGGACATCGTGTAGCACCCCGCCTATTCCGTCCTCTGCATCCTGGCCGAAGCGCCAAGTTGAAGATGCCCCCATCCGGAATAGGATCAATCGGGACGCACCATTCCCCAACGCATCATTTCCACGCGGCGAAGGCCTGACCCCATGAAGAACTTCTCGGACCTGACGGAAAAGGAGCTGCTGGCGCTCGCCATCGCCCTGGAGGAGGAGGACAGCCGCATCTATGACGAGTTCGCCCATGCCCTCTCCGACAATTATCCGGACACGGCCAAGCTGTTCCGCGCCATGGCATCGGAGGAGAGCGGTCACCGCCACCGGCTCCTGGAACTGTTCCGCGCGCGCTTCGGCGACCATATCCCGCTGATTCGGCGCCAGGACGTGAAGGGCTTCGTCGAGCGTAAACCGGTCTGGCTGATCCGCCCGCTGGGTCTGGACACCGTGCGCCGACAGGCCGAGTTGATGGAGGCGGAGACCAAACGCTTCTATGCGCGCGCAGCCCAGCGGTCGCAGGATGCCGCCGTCCGCCAGCTTCTGGGCGATCTGGCCGAGGAGGAGCGGCGGCACGAGGCCAAGGCCGAGCGGCTGGAAGAGAGATACGTCTCGGCGGAGGTGCGGGAGCACGAACACGAATCGGAGCGCCGCCTGTTCCTCCTGCAGGTGGTTCAGCCGGGACTGGCCGGCCTGATGGACGGATCGGTGTCCACCCTCGCTCCGCTGTTCGCCGCCGCCTTCGCCACCCAGGACAGCCACGAGACCTTCCTGGTCGGCCTGGCCGCCTCGATCGGCGCCGGCATCTCCATGGGCTTCGCCGAGGCGCTGTCCGACAACGGGTCACTGACCGGGCGCGGCAGCCCATGGTTGCGCGGGCTGGTTTGCGGCGCCATGACCACGCTGGGCGGGCTTGGCCACGCCCTGCCCTACCTGATCCCGCATTTCTGGACGGCGACCGCCGTCGCCATGGCCGTGGTCGCGGTCGAACTGGCCATCATCGCCTGGATTCGCAACCGCTACATGGACACGCCCCTGCTGTCCGCGGCCTTCCAGGTGGTGGTCGGCGGCCTGCTGGTTTTCGGCACCGGGATCCTGATCGGCAGCGCCTGACCGCCGGGGGAAAAGCCGGTTGCCCGAATGAGCTTCTCCTTGTAACCGGGCGCGCGATTGTTTATGTCTGAGTTGCTGTCCTAATTAGAACAAATCGAACCAATCGCGTCGCCATGGCTGACCTTAAAGCAGGCGTGAACCAGCTCTTCCTCCGCGAGGAGGAACTCCGCACCGGGATGGAGCTGCTTTTCTACGCCTATCGTGAATTCACCGCCGAACCGGATGAAATTCTGGCGGAGATCGGCTTCGGCCGGGCGCATCACCGCGTGATCTACTTCGTCTGGCGCTATCCCAGGATCACCGTGTCGGAGCTTCTGGCGATCCTGAAGATCACCAAGCAGAGCCTGTCGCGCGTACTGGGCGAACTGGTCCGCCAGGGATTCATCGACCAGCAGACCGGTGCCCGCGACCGGCGGCAACGACTGCTGGAACTGACGGAAAAGGGTGTGGAGCTGGAACGCCAGCTGTCCGAAACCCAGCGCCAGCGCATCGCCCGCGCCTATCGCATGGCGGGGGCGGAGGCGGTGGAGGGATTCCGCAAGGTGATGATGGGGATGCTGGACGAGGGGGACCGGGCGAAATTCGCGCCGCCCGTTCCCCCCGCCCGTCTCGCCGTGAAACGCTGAACCCGATCAGCCGGCCTTCGATTCGGCCGCTGCCGCCGGAACGGCCGTACCGGCGTCGGCTGAATTGGTGTCGGCCGGATTGGCATCCACCGCATTGATGTCCGCTGCGTTGATGTCCGCTGAACCGGCGTCGGCCACCGTCTCCGCCACAGCGCCGGCCGGCGTCTCCGCGGCCGTCTTCACGTCATTGGGATTGCGGCGCCGGAAGCCGCCCTTGCGGTACACCACGTTTTCGGAAGCGCCTGGTGGGCATTGGACGATGTTCCCGCCCTTCGCCAGGAAGGCACGGGTCATGTCGGCGAGGTCTTGGGCGTCCAGGTCCCGGGAGTCATTGGACCTGTGGTGATCGGCCATCGTGATCGCTCCTGTGTCTCTCAGCCCTCGAAGAGGACATACGGACAATAACACGGAACGGGGCCGAAACGGCCAAGCGCTTACACGACTGCCCGCCATGCATAGCCAAGATATGTCCCGCATGGCACCTCTATGTCGATTGCGGGGAGGCGCGTTATAGTCCCGCCATGACCGAAGATCAGCCCCATATCCTGGTCGTCGACGACGACACCCGCCTGCGCGAGCTTCTGCGCAAATACCTTGCCGGCAACGGCTTTCTGGTCAGCACGGCCCGCGACGCCGCCGATGCGCGGGCACAGCTCGGCGGGTTGGCCTTCGACCTGCTGGTGCTCGACATCATGATGCCGGGCGAGTCGGGGCTGTCGCTGACCGAATCGCTGCGGCGGGAACGCGACCTGCCGATCCTGCTGCTGACCGCCCGCGACGAGCCGGACGACCGCATCGCCGGACTGGAGGCCGGAGCCGACGATTATCTCGCCAAGCCCTTCAACCCGCGCGAGCTTCTGCTGCGCATCAATTCCATCCTACGCCGGCAGGCGGCCCGCCCGCCCGAACCGGCGGCTCCGCCGGCGGCGCCGGTGCGTCTCGGCCCCCTCACCTACCTGCCCGACCGGGACGAGTTGCGCCAGGGTGACGAGGTGATCCGCCTGACCACGGCGGAAGCCAGCCTGCTGCGCATCCTCGCCACTTCCCCCGGAATGACCTTCACGCGCGACGAGTTGACGGAACGCAGCAAGGTCGCCGGCAATGCCCGCACGGTCGATGTCCAGGTCACCCGCCTGCGCCGCAAGATCGAGGCCGACCCGCGGGAACCCCGATACCTCCACACCGTCCGTGGCGAGGGCTATGTCCTGAGGCCCGATCCGTGACGGCGGCCGACGGCGGACAGGCAGGGGCGGACGGTAGCGCGGCCGGCAGGGCAGCGGCACGGCGGGCCGAGCGGCGGCGGCGCACGCCGTTCCTGAAGCGATTCCTGCCGCGGACCCTGTTCGGGCGGTCCCTGCTGATCATCGTCACGCCGGTGATCCTGGCGCAGGCGGTGGCGACCTGGATTTTCTACGACCGTCATTGGGACACGGTGACCAACCGGCTGGCCTATGCCGTCGCCGGCGATATCGCCACCGTGATCGCCATGCTCGAGCGCGATCCGTCGCAGGACGGGCGCGACTTTACACTGGCCACCGCCGCCCGCACCACCGACCTGATCGTCACGCTGGAGCCCGGCCAAATCCTGCCTGACGTCCGGCCGCAGCTCAGCGGCCTGCTGGAGCGTACATTGGGCAAGGCGCTGGACGACCGGGTCGGCCGTCCCTTCGCCATCAACACCCGCGTCGCCCATGAATGGTATGAGATCCGGGTGCAGATGGCCGACGGGGTGTTGTCGGTGATGTCGCCGGAACGCCGCCTGTTCACCCCCACCAGCTATATCTTCATCCTGTGGATGGTCGGGTCGGCAATCGTGCTGTTCGCCGTCGCCATCCTGTTCATGCGGAACCAGATCCGGCCGATCAAGCGGCTGGCGGTCGCCGCCGACGCGCTGGGCAAGGGCCGCGACGTCTCCAACTTCAAGATGGAAGGGGCGACCGAGGTGCGGCAGGCGGCCTCGGCTTTCCTGCTGATGCGCGAACGCATCCAGCGCCAATTCACCCAGCGAACGGAGATGCTCGCCGGGGTCAGCCACGATCTGCGCACGCCGCTGACCCGGATGAAGCTGGCGCTGGACATGATCGAGCATCCCGATCTCGACCCGGAGGTCGAGGAGTTGAAAGCCGACGTCGCCGAAATGGAGGAGATGATCGAAGGCTATCTTGCCTTCGCCCGCGGCGAAGGAACTGAGGCGGTGCAACCGACCGACCTGACCCGGCTTCTGAACGAGGTCGCGGCCGGCGCCCGGCGCGATGGAACGGAGGTAACGCTGACGGCACCGGATGGACTTACCCTGCCGCTGCGTCCGAACGCGGTCCGCCGCTGCATCGCCAACCTGCTGGTCAATGCCGGGCGCCATGCCGGGACCGCCTGGGTCAAGGCCGAACGGCAGGGCGGCGTGATCGAGATCACGGTGGACGACGACGGCCCAGGCATTCCGACTTATCTGCGCGACGACGTCTTCAAGCCGTTCTTCCGCATCGACAGCAGCCGCAATCTCGACACCGGCGGCTCGGGCCTGGGGTTGACCATCGCACGGGACGTGGCCCGCAGCCACGGCGGCGACATCACCCTGGATGACAGCCCCTATGGCGGCCTGCGCGCGGTGATCCGACTGCCGGTCTGATGCCCGACAGGCTGCCCGGATTTTGTGAATTCCGACACCACGGACATGAAAAAGCCCGCCTTCAATCAGGCGGGCAATCCATGTCATGCAACGACCGCCTCGTCCCTGCCCTTCCCCCGGCGAGCGACGGATCGAAGGATCCGTCCGCCCGCAGGGGAAGACCGGGATGGGGGTAATGGACGGGTGCGCCGTTACTGGTTCGCCGCCGCCGCGACCACGTTGGCACCGGCCAACTCGCCGCCAATGCCGTTGTTCAGCGCCCAGATGGCGGCCTGAGTGCGGTTGGAGGCGTTGATCTTGCGCAGCAGGCTCTTCAGGTGAACCTTCACGGTGGCTTCCGTGATGTTCAGGTGGTTGGCGATCATCTTGTTGCTGTCGCCGTTCAGCAGGCAGCGCAGGATCTGAACCTCGCGCTGCGACAGGCCCTTGCGCGACACCGGCATCTCGGTGCCGTTGCCGTTGACGCGGCCGGAAATCAGCAGCGCCGCCAGATGGGTCGGGAACACCTTCTCGCCCATCATCACCAGCTTCAGCGACTGGGCGAGCGCATCGGACGACAGATCCTTCATCAGGTAGCCGTCGGCACCGGCTTCGAGCGCATTGGCAAGACGGCGGGTGCACAGATCGCTGGTCAGGATGACCAGCCGGGTATCCGGCAGCAGGGCACGCAGGCGGCGCATGCCGTCGGCTTCCTCGTCGCCGCCATTCTGCAGGTCCAGGAGGACGAGCTGCGGCCGCAGGCCGTTCTCGACCGAGCCCAGCGCCTCCCGCAGGTTTCCCGCCTCAGCGACGATCTGGAAGGGCGAATCATCGAGCAGCCGCTTCAGCCCCTCGCGAAACAGCTTGTTCGAGTCGACTAGAAAAGCGCGCACTGAGTCCATCGTCCGCTCCCGCAATTTTGGTCCATCGTCATGACGTCTTGGCCCGGTGAAAGCCGTTGTACAAAGGACGGTCGCGGCGCATTGGCGATGCTGCGACTACCCCCCGATGGCTTCGACAGGCCGTTATTTAGGGGGAGGTTACCCCCGTGTCGTGTCCTACGGTACCACTCTCCAGAGTTAAAAGAAGAACGCATTGGGCATATGCGCAAAGCCTCCCCAAGATTTCAGGATCCAAAGATATCACAACAGCGAACATTGCGGCACTCGAAGGCATTAACTGTTTTGTTAACCACCACTTATTTGCGTATGACTGCGACCCATAAGCGAGGTATGCCGCAAAAATCTCACATGAAGTTGTGCCGATGATCGCCGACGTGGTGATGCCAACAGATAACCCGAAAGGAGAACGCATGCTTTCGGTATAGAAACGCCATCGACAGCCGTCGTGACGCTTGACCCTGCGCGACCGTGCATGCGCTTTTCCGCCAAGTTCCGCCACCCGGCGGAGATGGGGACGAGGGCAGGATGGGTTGGCAGATCATCGCCGCCGCAGTGGCGGGCTATCTGGTGCTGCTCGGGCGCAGTGCATGGAAGCAGGGAGAGTTCCGCCAGTACCTGCGCAGTCTCGCCATCGTCGCTGCGCTGTGCGCCCTGCTGGCGGGCACGGTCGCCGTGGCGATGCTGCTGGACGGGGTGTAGGGCACAGGCGGTTCCCGCCTAGGCCCTCCCTGCGTCGGCCATCTTTGCATCATCGGCATACAAAAAGGGCGCCGGCGGTCTCCCGCCGGCGCCCTTTTTCTTTCACCGCGACCGATCAGCTGAGCGGGATCGCCACGAAGCGCAAGTCGCCCTTGCGGTCGACCAGGAGCAGGACGGACTTCTTGTTCTGCTCCTTCGCCTTCTGGACCTTGGCGGTCACGTCCTCGGGCTTGCGCACTTCTTCCTGGCCGACCTCGATGATGACGTCGCCAGCACGCAGGCCCTTTTCCCCCGCCGTGGAGTTGCCCGCCACCTCGGTGATGACCACGCCCTTCATATCGGGCTTGATCTCGTACTGCTGACGCAGCTCCGGCGTGATGGCGGTCAGCTTCATGCCGAGCGATTCGGTCGGCTTCTGGGCCGGCGCCTTGTCCTTGGGCTGCTGCTTGTCATCCGGACCGGCGGCGAGCAGGCCCTGCTCCTCCGCGGCCTCCAGCTCGCCGACCTTCACCTGCACGGTCTGCGCCTTGCCCTTGCGCCAGACCTCGACCGGAACCGCCTTGTCGATGCCGGTTTCGGCGACGACCCGCGGCAGGCGCCGCATCTCGTCGATTTCCTTGCCGTCGAACTTGGTGACCACGTCGCCGGCCTGGATGCCGCCCTTGGCCGCCGGGCCGTCGGGGGTGACGGAGGCGACGAGCGCCCCCTTGTGGCCGGGCAGGCCCAGGCTTTCGGCGATCTCCGGCGTCACCGCCTGGATGCGCACGCCCAGCCAGCCGCGGCGGGTCTTGCCATAGTCCTTCAACTGCGCCACCACCTGCTTGGCGAGGTTGGACGGAATGGCGAAGCCGATGCCGACCGAGCCGCCGGAGGGCGAGAAGATGGCGGTGTTGATGCCGATGACCTCGCCGTTCAGGTTGAACATCGGGCCGCCGGAATTGCCGCGGTTGATCGAGGCATCGGTCTGCAGGAAATCGTCGTAGGGGCCGGCGTCGATGTTGCGCTGGCGGGCCGAGATGATGCCGGCGGTCACCGAACCGCCCAGGCCGAACGGGTTGCCGATCGCCAGCACCCAGTCGCCGACGCGCATGGCATCGCTGTCGCCGAAGGGGACGGCGACCAGCGGATGGCTGGTCTTGATCTTCAGCAGGGCGAGATCGGTCTTGCTGTCCTTGCCGACCAGTTCGGCCTTGATGTTGGTGTCGTCCTGCAGGATGACGGTGATCTCGTCGGCGTCCTGAACGACGTGGTTGTTCGTCACCACGTACCCGTTCTTGGCGTCGATGATGAAGCCGGAACCGAGCGAGGTCGCCTTGCGCTGCGGCTGGTCCTGCTGCTGCTGGCGGTCGAAGAAATCCTTGAAGAAATCCTCGAAGGGCGAGCCCGGCGGGAACTGCGGGATTTCCGGCCGCTGGCCTTGCGGGCGCTGCGGCGCGTTCTGGCTGGTGGAGATGTTGACGACCGCCGGCAGCAGCTTTTCCGCCAGGTCGGCGAAGCTGCCCGGCGCGTTGCGGCTCGGCGTCGCCGCCTGGGCCTGGGCCGGTGCGGCGGCGAGAACGCCCGTCACGGCGCCACCGGCCATGACCGACGTCATGCCCCAGACGATGGCGGCGACCAGCGGCCGGACGCCCGCCTTGCGGGGCCGGGCCTCGGCCACGGCGCCGCGCGTGGCGGGTTCGAAGTTGGGTATGCGAATCAACGTGCTCTCCCTACCAGACGTCCGGCCGGTTCCGTGAGCGGGAGCGGCCGCCCAGTTCTGGGCCGTATATGTGTTGGTCCATGAGTATGGCCGCAAGATGGCGTGCCGGTCCAGTCGGCACCAGTGGAAATCTTAAGCCCTAGGATTTCCTTTGAAGCATTGCCGCGGACCGCCCGCCGGACACCGCCTACCCGGACATGGCTGCGGCCGGATCGAGGGGGAACCCGATCCGGCCGCATGCAGCTTGTTCCGGTCTGCGGTCTTACTGCACCGGAGCGGGAACCGGTGCCGGTGCCGGCGCAGCAGCCGGAGCGGAAGGTCCGCCGGCCGATTGCGGACCGGTCCCGTTGAAGTAGCGGAAGAACTCGCCGGTCGGCGACAGCACCATGGTGGTGTCGTTGCCGTTCAGCGACTTCCGATAAGCCTCGAGCGAGCGGTAGAAGCCATAGAAGCCCGGGTCCTGCGACGTCGCCTCGGCGATCAGCTTGAGCGCGTTGTTGTCGCCTTCGCCGCGCAGGATCTGCGCGTCGCGCTGGGCCTCGGCGATGATGACCGTGCGTTCGCGCTCGGCGCGCGACTTGATCTGCTGCGACTGTTCCTGGCCCTGGGCGCGGGCTTCCGACGCCTCCCGCTCGCGCTCGGAACGCATGCGGGCGAAGATCGACTGGCTGGTCTCCTCCGGCAGGTCGGCGCGGCGGATGCGCACGTCGACGATCTCGATGCCGAAGCGCTTGGCCTCGTCGTTCACCTGCCCCTTGATGTCGGTCATGATGCGGGCGCGCTCGTCCGACAGGACGGCCAGCACCGTGACGTTGCCGAGCACGCGGCGCAGCGAGGAGTTGACGATCGAGTTCAGGCGGGTTTCCGCCACCGCCTCGGTCCCGGCGGTCTGGTAGAAACGCAGCGGATCCTGGATGCGATAGCGGGCGAAAGCGTCGACGTCCAGGCGCTTCTGGTCGGCGAGGATCACCTGCTCCACCGGCGGATCGAGGTCGAGCACGCGGCGGTCGAGAAGACGGACTTCCTGGATGAAGGGGATCTTCACCTTCAGGCCCGGGTCCTGGATCATCCGGCGCGGTTCGCCGAATTGCAGGACCAGCGCCTGCTGGGCCTCGTTGACGGTGAACAGGGCGGACGACGCGACGACGCCCAGGGCGACGATGGCGATACCGGCGATGGCGAGGGTGCGTTTCATGATGCGATCCTCCTCACTGGCCGGACATTGAAGGGGTCTGGGGCGAATTCGGAGGCAGCGCGGACAGCGGCTGCGTCTGCGTGCCGGACCGTGCGCCACCCTGATTGCCGCTCTGGCTCGGCTGCGCCTGGCGCGGAGCCTGCTGCGCCGGAGCGGCGTTCGGAGCCAGCTGGTTCAGCGGAAGATACGGCACGACGTTCTGCGCCGATCCGTCCACGATGATCTTGTTCCGGCCGCGGAAGATCTCTTCCATGGTCTCCAGATACATGCGCTTGGCGGTGACGTCCTTGTTCAGGGCGTAGGCCTCGTACACCTTGCGGAAACGTTCGGCATCGCCCTGTGCGAGGCTGACCACCTGCTCGCGATAGGCCGAGGCCTCCTGCACCAGCCGCTCCGCCTCGCCGCGGGCACGCGGGATGATGTCGTTGCGGTAGGCTTCGGCTTCGTTGCGGGCGCGCTCGCGGTCGGCGCGGGCACGCTGCACGTCGTTGAAGGCGTCGATGACCGGCTGCGGCGGATCGGCCTTCTGCAGCTGGACCTGGGTGATCTCGATGCCGGCCTGATATTCGTCCAGCATGGTCTGGAGAAGCTGGCGGGTCGAGGTTTCGATCTGCTGGCGGGCCTCGGTCAGGGCCGGCTGCAGGTCGGTGCGGCCGATGACCTCGCGCATGGCGCTTTCCGCCGCCTTCTTCACCGTCACTTCCGGCTCGCGGATCTTGAACAGGAAGTTGCCGGCGTCCTTGATGACCCAGAAAACCGTGAAATCGATGTCGATGATGTTCTCGTCGCCGGTCAGCATCAGCGATTCGTCCGGCACGTCGCGGTCGGTGCGACCGCCGCCGCCGGAAGACCGGTAGCCGACCTCGATCCGGTTGACGCGCGTCACCTTGGGCAGCAGCACCGCCTCGATCGGCGACGGCAGGCGGTAGCGCAGGCCGGGCTGCTCGGTGCGGGTCCACTGGCCGAAGCGCATGACGACGCCCTGCTCGTCCGCCTCGACGCGATAGATGCCGCTGGCCAGCCAGATCAGGCCGAGAACGCCCACGACCAGAGCCACGCCGCGGCCGCTGCCGAAGCCGCCGGGCATGGCGCGGCGCAGGCGGTCCTGGCTCCGGCGCAGGAGATCCTCAAGGTCGGGAGGCTGCGGGCCACCGCCACCGCCGCCATTTCCCCCGCCCTGGGGGCGCCCCCACGGGTTGCCCGGGCCGTTGTTGCCCGGCGGAGGACCCCAGGGGCCACCACCACCGCCCCCACCTTGATTGTTCCACGGCATCCGACTGCGTCCCCCTCTGCGATTCGTCCCATCATGTGGAAGCGCAATGGCTTAAGCCCCGCGCATCCCTTTACCGATCTCGTCCGCCGGTCCTATAGTCCCCCATACCCTTCGGCAAGGATTCCACCAACGGATATCCGCCAATATCGTGAAGACAGCGGAGTTTTCAACCATGGCGCAGATCAGCGAAGCTCAAGTCATGCAGGCGCTGAAGACGGTCATCGACCCGGACCGGGGCGGCGACATCGTCAGTTTGGGCATGTTGTCGGGCCTCGTGGTGCGCGACGGGCATGTCGCTTTTTCCATCGAAGTCGATCCCAAGCGCGGCGCCCAGGCCGAACCGCTGCGCCACGCCGCCGAGAAGGCGGTGGACGCCCTGCCCGGCGTATTGTCGGTCACCGCGGTGCTCACCGCCCATCGCGCGACGCCCCAGGCCGCACCCCAACAGGGGCATGCCCATTCACATGGCGGGGGCCATGGACATTCCCACGGCACCCCGCAGACCGACCCGCAAAAGCCGCTCGTCCCCGGCGTGAAGTCCATCGTCGCGGTGGCGTCGGGCAAGGGCGGTGTGGGCAAGTCGACCACCGCGGCCAATCTGGCGCTGGCGCTGGCAGCCAACGGTCTGAAGGTCGGGCTGCTCGACGCCGACATCTACGGCCCGTCGATGCCGCGCATGATGGGCATCTCCGGCCGGCCCAACAGCCCCGACGGCAAGCGCCTGGAGCCGATGGAGAATTACGGCATCAAGGTGATGTCCATGGGCTTCCTGGTGGCCGAGGACACGCCGATGATCTGGCGCGGCCCGATGGTGATGAGCGCGCTGCAGCAGATGCTGCGCGACGTCAACTGGGGCACTCTCGACATCCTGGTCGTCGACATGCCGCCGGGCACCGGCGACGCCCAGCTGACCATGGCCCAGCAGGTGCCGCTGGCGGGTGCGGTGATCGTCTCCACCCCGCAGGACATCGCCCTGCTGGATGCCCGCAAGGGGTTGAACATGTTCCGCCGGGTCGATGTGCCGGTGCTGGGCATCATCGAGAACATGAGCTATTTCTGCTGCCCCAACTGCGGCCATCGCACCGACATCTTCAGCCACGGCGGCGCCCGCAAGGAAGCCGACGACCTCGGCATGGAATTCCTGGGCGAGATCCCGCTGCACCTGTCGATCCGTGAAACCTCGGACCAGGGCCAGCCGATCGTGGTGTCGCAGCCGGAGTCCGACCATGCCCAGTCCTATCGCCGCATCGCCACCCGCCTTTGGGAAAAGATCGGCGGCGGCACCGGCGGCCGCGCCGCGCCGCGCATCGTGGTGCAGTGAGCGGCCGGGGGTGGGAGCGACGTCCCACCCCCGCCGCCTTCACACCCAAACTTCGTCAGCCATAGCGCCGCAGCGCTTCCACCGTCAGCCCAAGGCCGACGGAGCCGAAGATGTTGCCCTCCACCACCCGCGCGCCGGGCGCTTCGGCCAGGATCGCCTCGCGCACCTGGGGCAGCAGGGTGGAGCCGCCGGTCAGGAACACCGCGTCGATGCGGTCGGCAGTCACGCCCGCCTCGGCCAGACAGTCGCGGATGCGGGTCCCGATGCGCGCGGCGAGCGATCCGGTGGCGCGGTTCAGCGCCTCCCGGTCCACCGGCAGGGCCAGTTTTCCGTCGCCCCAATCCAGCGCCAGCTCCGCCGCCTCCCGATCGGACAGGGCGATCTTGGTGCGCTCCACCGCCATGGCGAGCGCATGGCCCTGGCGATGTTCGACCACGCCGATCAGGCGCTCGATCTTCTCCGGCTCGGCGGAATCGCGCTGCAGACGCTCCAGCTCCGCCATCGCCTTGGCGGTGTAGAGGAAATTGATCTTCGACCAGGTCGCCAGATCGAAATAGATGCTCCTGGGCGCCAGCAGGCCGGCGCGCTTCAGGGCGCTGCCCAGCCCCAGCTCGGGCATGGCGGTGGCGATGCTGAGGTCACGGTCGAAGTCGGTGCCGCCGACGCGGATGCCGTCATTGGCCAGGATGTCGCCGGACCGGTCGGGCTTGCCGCGCCGGCCCGGCCCGATGCGCACGACGGAAAAATCCGACGTGCCGCCGCCGATGTCGGCGATCAGCGCCAGTTCCTCTCCCGCCACCTGCTGCTCGTAATCGAGCGCGGCGGCGATGGGTTCGAACTGGAAGGAGACGTTGCGGAATCCAGCCGCCCGCGCGATCTGCCCCAGCGCCTCTTCGGCCGCCGCGTCGCCCGCCGGGTCGCCGTCGACGAAATGGACCGGGCGGCCGACGACGACGTCGCCCAGCGGGCCGTCCAGCGCGTCCTCCGCCCGCTTCTTCACCAGGTCGAGAAAGGTGCCGATCACCGCGCGGAAGCTGATACGGCCCTTGCGCAGCGCGGTGTCGGCGTCGATCAGATCGGTGCCGAGCATCGACTTGATGGAGCGCATCAGCCGACCTTCCACCCCCGATACATAGCCGTCGATGGCCGCCTGCCCGATGGTGGTCCGGTCATGCTCGAAATCGAAGAACACCGCGGTCGGCAGGGTGGTGCGCGTGCCGTCGAGGGCCAGCAGCCGGAAGCCGTCCGCGTCCTGCACGCCCAGCGTCGTGTTCGAGGTGCCGAAATCGAGCCCGCACGCCGTCATGTCCCGCCTCCTGCCCGGATGTCCGGTGCGGCCAGCCGCCGCACCGGAAAAGGGCCGAGCGTATAACGGCTCCGGACCGCCGGATCAAGGGCGCTGCCGGTGAATCACCAAACGTGGCGCATCCGGCCGTTGCCCAATGGACGGCTCGCCAGCACGACAGGCAGGAGGAACAGGGTCAGGTTGGTCCAGGAGAAGGAGCGCTGCGGCCCGTCCCCTCCACCCCGGCCCCGGCTGCGCTCCGGGCGCCGCTCGATCCAGCCGCCGCTGGCTCCCTGATATTCCGGCATGGCCGTCAGCACGCCGCCCGGGGTGTCGGGTGCCGAACGGTTCTGGAACATGTCACGCTCGATGGTGTGGGCCAGCGCCCGTTCGGTCATCTGCGGCGCCATCGCGTTGCCGACGGCGGCGAGGCGTCCCTCGGTGCCGACGAACAGCTCGCGTTGCGGATTGAGCGCCAGCGACAGGATGGCGGCGGCGACCTCCTCCGGCGGGTGGATGGGGCTCAGCGGCTTGATCGCCCGGCCGGTGTAATTGGCGGCATGCTGCCACAGCGGGGTGTCGATGGAGGCCGGCATCACCATGCAGACGTGGATGTCGGGTTCGTCCACCAGTTCCTGCCGCAGCGACTCGGAGAAGCCGCGCACGGCGAATTTCGCCGCGGTGTAGGGGGTGGCATAACGCTGCCCGATGTTGGACACCATCGACGCCGTGTTGATGATGATCCCCTCGCCACGGTCGAGGAAATGCGGCAGCACGGCACGGCAGCCGTGCACCATGCCGAAGAAGTCGGTGCGCACCACCTGTTCGAACACCTCGTCGGGGATGTCCTCGAACCGGCCGAAGGCGATGACGCCGGCATTGTTCACCCAGACGTCGATGCCGCCGAAGGCCTCGATGGCACGGTCGGCAAGCTGCTGCATGGCGCGCTGGTCGGTGACGTCGGCCGGCACCACCATGGCCCGGCCGCCGGCCTCCACGCATTCCTCCGCCACCTCGTGCAATGCGGCCATCCGCCGCGCAGCGAGGATCACCGCGGCACCCTGTCGGGCGAACTCCAGTGCGGTCGCCCGCCCGATGCCGCTGGAGGCGCCCGTGATGACCACCACCTTGTTGCCCATCTTGTCGCCGGGCCGCTTCGCCATGACCGCAATCCTTTCGTCCAAGATCGTCCGATTGCGCCGTACAACAGCGCGGCCGGCGGAAAATCTCGGATACCTTCCAGCTTTGGCCGGCCGCCCGTGGTGGATGCGACCTTTCGGCCGCCGGTCTGGAGAAGCGGGCGGGAACCCGCTACAGTCATACGTCCAGTAAGGATTTCCTCCTCAACCAGCGTGGAGCGGGCGCGGTGCCGGCAAGAGAGCTTGACGTGAAGGGGCTGCATTGTCCGCTGCCCATCCTGCGTACCCGCGCCCTGCTGAACGGGATGGAGACCGGCGAGGAACTGGTCGTCCATGCGACCGACCCGGCCTCCGTCATCGACTTCAAGCATTTCTGCAACACGACCGACAACGCGCTGCTGTCGCACGAGACCAGGGTGGACGAGGTCCACGGAACGGTCTTTGTCTACCGCATCCGCCGCGGCGTTTGAGGCACCCGTCGCCATCCGTCCGCCGTTCCGCGAAAGGTTCCATCCCGATGCCGCTTCCCCTCGCCTCTCCGCCGCCGCTGCGCCCCGGCGCCGTGATCCATGGTCCCGGATCCCATGGAATCGACGCGTTGCTGGACGGGTTTGCGGCGGAACTGAAGCGTCGAGGCTTCCGCGTCGGCGGGCTGGTGCAGCGCAACCACGGACCGGGCGACGATTGTGCCGAGCGGATGGAGTTGGTCGATGTCGCCAGCGGCCGGGCCTATGACATCACCCAGAAGCTGGGGCGGGACTCCCAGTCCTGCCGAGTCGACCCGACAGGCGTGGCGGAGGCCAGCCAAGCGATCCGCAACGCCGTCGCCTCGGGTGTCGATCTGCTGGTGGTCAACAAGTTCGCCGGTCTGGAATCGCATGGCGACGGACTGTCGGACGAGATGCTGTCCGCGATCGCCGACGGCATTCCGGTGCTGACCAGCGTCGGCAGCCGCTATCTCAATGAATGGCAGACCGCCACCGGCGGCTTCTGCGACCTGCTTTCGCCGGTGTCCGAGGCGCTGTGGCGCTGGTGGGGTCCGCAGCGGATGTACCAGGATCTGGTCCAGGGTGTCGCCGACGCCGAGGTGCGCCGCGTCGTCACCGGCGCCAAGTGGGTGCTGGTGGAAACCGCCGACGGACTGGGAGTCGCCGCCCGGCAAACTCCGGCAGAGACCACTGCAACGGAGGAAGATCCGCGGCGTTGGACCGGCCTGTCCCTGCGCGACTTGGCGGCGATGGCAGCCCGGTCCTGGGATGCGGTCGAGATTGCAGTCGGCGTCGCGGCGCTGAACACCCATTACAACCGGCCCGACCTTGCCGGCGCTCCCGGCAACGGTCTCGACCTGTTCGCCTCGGTCGAGGGCCGGGTGGTGGTGGTCGGCGGCTTTCCCCAGCTTGCCCGCCGCCTGCCGCGCGCCCAGGTGATCGACATGAGCCCGCGGGAGGGCGAATACCCGGAAGCGGCCTGCGACTGGCTGCTGCCGGGCGCCGAGGCGGTGGCCGTCACCGCCTCGGCCTTCGCCAACCGCACGCTGCCCCGCCTGCTGCGGGTTTCGCCCGGCGCGACGGTGGCGATGATCGGCCCCGGCACGCCGCTGACCCCACGCCTGTTCGACTACGGCATCCACGCGCTGGCCGGCTTCGTCGCCATCAACCGCGAGGCGGTGGCGCGCACCATCGCCGCCGGCGGCGGATCGCGTGATTTTCACCCCTATGGCCGGATGGTCACGCTGCACCGGCCACCCCATTCTTAAACGAACAAGAATATCGGAGGAGTAGAGACCCCATGGCCGATCTGGACCATCAGACCCGCATCGAACTGGAAGCCGCAGCTTTCCGCGGCTTGGTCGAGCATCTGCGCAAGCGCACCGATGTGCAGAACATCGACCTGATGAATCTCGCCGGATTCTGCCGCAACTGCCTATCCAAATGGTATGCGGCCGCCGCCAAGGAACGCGGAGTCCAATTGTCCGACGAAGACGCCCGCATCGCCGTCTACGGCATGCCCTATTCCGAATGGAAGCAGAAGCACCAGAAGGAAGCCAGCGCCGAACAGCAGCAGAAGTTCGAGGACAGCAAGCCACTGCATGCGGAGATCAGCGGCCATCGTTAAGCCGCGGCTATAGGTCGCCGTCCCCTTCCCGTCCAATGCCGCACATCGGCCAGGAGGGGGGCGCCGGTTCAGGCGTTCACCGAGAAGGGTTGCGTCACCGCCTGGAACTCCGCCATCGCCTCACAGGCGTCGGAATGGGCGGCGAGCGCCGGCCAACGGGACCGATCGAAGACCTGAGGGTGGGCTTCGCCAACGAAGCGGAGGGCGCAGCCCGCGGCGATGTCGGCATGGCCGATGCGGTCGCCGAACCACCAGGGACCGGGAGCGGCGGCGCGATCGGAGTCCAGCATGTCGAGAACGGCACCGATCTGGCCGATGCAGCGTTCCACCCACAGGTCGGACCGCTCCTTGTGCAACACGCGCTCGTAGACGAGGCTGACGGCCTTGTCGGCCAGCCCGGTCGACAGCGCGCAGAGCTTCAAGGCCCGGCGGCGCTCCGGCCCCTGGCGGGCGATCAGGGCGCGATCCGCTCCGGCGACCTCGTCCAGATGGTCGAGGATGGCGCCGCTTTCGATCAGCACCTCGCCATCCTCCAGCACGAGGGTCGGCACCCGTTTCAGCGGATTGAAACGCGCGACTTCCGCAGCATCGGAAAAGACCGACCAGGGCCGGTGGTCGTAAGCCATGCCGTAGGCATGGAGAGCCACGGCGACGCGGCGTACGAAGGGAGAGTCGTATTGTCCGATCAGGATCATCGACGGTTTTCCTGCTGAATGCTGGAGATCCCATCCATCCTACTATGGATTTATCCCGAAGACGTATTCGTCCAACGCGCCTCAGTCCCGCACCACGATGGGAGTCAGATTGTAGCGGGTGGCGATGCTCTCCAGTCGCCCGTCGGCCTTGATCGCGGCGACGAAGGCATCGACCCGCTCCAGCCAAGCCGCGTCGCCGGGCGCCACCGCATAGCCATAGGGTGTGGGTTGAACCGGAACGTCGGGCACGATCAGGCGAGCCCAGGGATGGAAGGCCAGCATGCGCTGCCCATAGGGATAATCGGTCAGAAAGGCGTCGGCACGGCCGGACTGCACCTCCTCCTCCCGTTCCTGCGGGCGGTTCACGCCGACGATGCGGGCGGCCTTCATGGAGGCTCGGGCGTAACCGTCCATATAGGTGTCGCTCTGCACCGCCACGACATTGCCGATGCGGTCGAGATCCTCCCACCGCCGAACGGCGTCATTGGTCTGGGAGGTCACCGCATAGATGCCGCTGCGCAGGTAGGGCTGGCTGAAGGCGACTTGCCGCACCCGCGCCGGGGTGATGCCGATGGCGAACATGCCGATGTCGCACCGGTCGGCCAGCAGGTCGTCGATGAAGTGGGGAAAACTGCTCTCCACCACCGTGAGCCGGACACCGAGATCGTCGGCAAAGGCCCGAGCCAAATCCGCATCCAACCCCTCAAGCACGCCGGTGCGCGGATTCCGGAACGAGATCGCGTAGTAATCGGGCCAAATGCAGACACGAAGTTGCTTATTCTCCGCAATTTTCTGAAGTCTTCCATCTTCTGCCAAGGCAGCGCTCATGGCATAATTAGATAGAGCCAAAAAAAACGCCGAGCAGATCGCCCAAAAAATCCGCGTTGCCATTGGTCACCTTCCGTTAACCAATCTTCCATATCTTCGAATATCGAGCGTATAACTGAAAAGCCATATCAGCATCTTACCATCAACCGAGCCAGGTCGACAGCGAATGCTTGGCGTTCAGGACGTCCAACTGCTAATGTTCCAGCCAAGAGCTTCGACCATAGCCGACACCCAGCGCTTTCATCCGACTGCGATCCGGTCACGGTTCCGCATCGGATCCGTGCAATCCGCCGCTTTGCCGCTCGACCACCCCTGACAGTCCGGAATGCAGCCCTGTCCCCGTCCTCAGCAAAAGCGGCTTTGAAGGGTCTTTTCGAAAGGCCGGGCGGCATCTTCGCCTTCGCCCTTCTGGCAGTCCTGACCCTGCTGGTCAACCAGGGGCAACAGCTGATCGCGGGCCGTCAGGATGCTCTGGAGTCGGCGGACGCCAGCCTCGCCAACCTTGCCGCGGCTCTCGAAGTGTCGACCACCCGCACGGTGCAGTCGGTGGATGTGACACTATCGTCCATCGTCGAGTCGCTGTCCGATGCCAACTGGACTGGCGACGACGGCGCGTTCGATTCGGATGCGACGGCAATGCTGACCGACAGGCTGCATCATTCGCCGCATCTGCGCGGGCTGACCCTGCTCGACCGCACCGGTCGCATCCTCGCCAGCACCGAGGGGGCACACCCTGCCGACGCCCACCTGACCGAGTTGGACGTTTTCCGCCTCCAGGCGGCAGGTCAGGGAAACGGACTGGTGATCGGCGATCCGCGCCCTGGACGCAGCCTGATCGACGCTGCCGCCGGCGAGGAGCGCTCGGGGCGCTGGCTGCTGCCGATGAGCCGCGCCCTGCGCAACCCGGAAGGCACGATGCAGGCGGTCGTCGTCGCCACCGTCAATCCGGACTATTTCCAAGGATTGTACCGAGCGGTCCAAGGCGGAAACATCGTCCGCGTGGCCGATCGCATCGCGCTGTACCGCTATGACGGTACATTGCTGACCGTCCAGCCGCAGGCGGGGGACGAGATCGCCAGATCCTTCGCTGCGACCCCGCTGTTCCGGCAACAGTTGCCGCAAGCCGAATACGGCGTGTTCCGTCACCCCGGAACGGATATCGGTGCCGGTCCGGAAACGCGCATCGTTGCCTACCGCACGACGCCGGTCTGGCCTCTGGTCCTGACGGTCAGCGTGCGGGAAGACGCGGTGCTGGCCGCCTGGCGCGCCAATCTGCGGACGACGATGCTGCTGTCGGCGGGAATGATCCTGCTGCTGTGCCTGTTCGGTCTGCTGCTGGCCCGCTCGCTGACGGCGCAGCGTCGGCAGGGAAAGGAACTCGAGGAGACCAACGCCCGCCTATCGGCGATCGTCGACACCGCGGCGGAAGGTATCGTCACCGCACGCCCGGATGGCGTGATCGAGGCCGGGAACCCGGCCGCACATGCGATCTTCCGCTGCACGCCGGGCGAACTCGTCGGCCGGTCGGTGGTGGATCTCCTGCCGGTGGAAAGACGTGCCGATGCCGCCCGGGCGCTGGACGGGATCGCACATCGGCGCCACACCATGGATCCCACCGCCCGCGGCGAAACCATCGCCCTGCGTCCGGCGGCGTCCGGCGTTATCGGAGAAACCGAGAGCTTCCCGCTGGCCTATTCCATGGCGTTGGTGAAAACCGCGGCCGGGCCGCTCTATGCCGCCATCCTGCGCGACCTGACGGAGGAGAAACGACTGGAGCGGACGCTGCGCGACGCCAAGGAGCGGGCGGAGGACGGCCAGCGCATCAAGATGGAATTCCTCGCGACCATGAGTCACGAGATCCGCACGCCGATGAACGGCGTGATCGGGATGGCCGGGCTTCTGCTCGACACGAGGATGGAAGCGGAGCAGCGCGCCTATGCCGAGACGATCCGCGATTCCGCCGAATCTCTGCTGGTCATTATCAACGACATCCTCGACTTCTCCAAGATCGACGCCGGCCGGCTGGACCTGGAGATCGGAGAATTCGAACTGGTGCCGATGGTGGAAAGCGTGGCGGAGATCCTTGCGCCGCGCGCCGCGGCCAAGGGGCTCGACCTCGCCAGCTTCGTACCGACCGAACTGCGCGGCCCGTTGTCGGGCGATGCGGGACGGCTGCGGCAAATACTGCTGAATCTTGCCGGCAATGCCGTGAAGTTCACCGATTCGGGAAGCGTCACCATCCTGCTGAGCGAGGAGCGGCCTGCCGCCGGCGATACGCGTTCCGACAAATCGGACAACGATGTCTTCGTCAGGTTCGAGGTCCGCGATACCGGCATCGGCATTCCGGAGGAGGAACGTCCACGCCTTTTCGCCATGTTCACCCAGGTCGATTCCTCCCCTGCCCGGCGCCATGGCGGCACCGGGCTCGGACTGGCGATCTGCAAGCGGCTGACGGAACTGATGGGCGGCCGGATCGGGATGGACGGCCGGACGGGGGAGGGAAGCGTCTTCTGGGTCACCGTGCCGTTGAAGCGCGGTGCCGGCGGCGCCCATCCGCCCGTTCCGGCGGGCGAATGGGCCGGGCGCCGCCTGCTGCTGGTCGACGATACCGCCGTCAACCGCGACCTGCTGACCAGGCAACTCGACGGCTTCGGCATCCTGACCGAGACGGCGGAAAACGGGGAGCGGGCACTGGACCGTTTGATCGCCGCCGCCCGTGACGGCGTGCCGTTCGACGCCGCGATCCTGGACCATCGCATGCCGGGCATGACCGGACCCGAGCTGGCACGGCGCATCCGCGCCCTTCCGGAACTGACCGGCATCCGGCTGGCCCTCGCCTCCTCCCAGAGGCTGGAGGGACAGGAACCGGAACGGGCACCGGTGGATGCCGACCTGCCCAAGCCGATCCGGTTCAGCTCCCTGTGCCAATGCCTCGCCCGCTTGCTGGAACCGCAATTCGTACCCTCGGCCAAATCGCCGGCAGCCACCCTGGCATCCTGGCCGCATGTCGTGCCGGAAAGCGGGACCGCCGACGGCGCGGTTCCCATCCCCATCCGCCTGCCGATCATTGGGAAGGCCGGCGTGACGGCCGAGATGGTGCCCGCTGAACAGCCGGAGGCAAAGCCGCGCGCCCGGGTGCTGGTCGCCGAGGACAATCCGGTCAATCAGCAGCTGACGCTGGCCTTGCTGCGCCGCGCCGGCCATGGCGCGGAAGCCGTGTCGAACGGCGAGGAGGCGGTGGAGGCGGTGATAGCCCGGCCCTACGACCTCGTCCTGATGGACGTCCAGATGCCGGTGATGGACGGGCTGACGGCGACCCGCCGGATCCGCCGGCTGTCCGGACCGGCCGCGCGCGTTCCTGTCGTGGCGCTGACGGCCAACGCCATGCAGGGCGATGCCGCCCTCTGCCTGGAAGCCGGCATGAACGATTACCTGTCGAAGCCGATCAACGCCCGCAAGCTGCTGGATACCCTTGCCCGCTTCGTTCGTCCAATCCCGGACGCTGCCGAAGCTGCCGGACGGCCCCCTGGACCGATGCCGCCGCAGGCGGAGCCGGCCATCGTCAATGCGGAGAAGATCGACGAACTGCGGGACGCGCTGGAGAAGGATGGATTTGCCCTGCTGCTGGAAACCTTCTTCGCCGAGAGCGGGCAGCATCTCGACCGGCTGTGCAAAGCCCTCGCGCGCAACGACTGCGACGACATCGAACGGGAGGCTCATATCCTGAAGGGCTCAGCCGCCAATGTCGGCTTCGATCGGCTGGCCGCCACAGTCGATCATCTGGTCGCCGCCGCCCGCCGCCGCGACCACGAAGCGCTGACCGTCGCCGCGGGACAGCGGGTCGCCGACGAACTGTCCGGCGCAAGGAACGCCGCGGCAGCGCTCGACGGGATCGCCGGCTGACTGACCGACCGACCGGCCGGACGTTTGGATCGGATCACGATGCTGCGACGCGATGCCGCCGGAGATTGTGCGATGGCCCCCTTTTCAGTAAAATGCCGTGGATGTTCCGATCGCGCATCCCGAACCGCCGGAGTACATGCCGACCATGGCCGATGCCGTCACCGCTCTGGTCGTCGACGACGAGGAGATGACCCGCGCCATCGTCGCCGGTTATCTTTCCCGCATCGGCTATCGGACCCTTGAGGCCGAAACCAAGGCGCAGGCGTGGGAGATCCTGTCGGCCAGCGGATCGACGATCCACGTCGTGCTGCTCGACCGGCGGCTTGCCGATGGGGACGGGCTGGAACTCTACGAACAAATGAAGCGGGAGCCGCATCTGGCCGATATCCCGGTCATCATCCAGACCCTGTCGGACAGCGGCGCGGACATTGCGGCGGCCATCCGCGCCGGCGTCTTCTATTACCTCGTCAAACCCTATGACGGCGCCCTGCTGCGCTCCGTCGTCCGGGCGGCGGAAGAGACGACGGGACGGCTGAAGAGCCTGCAGGGCGACCTGCGCTCACGGTCCGACGCCATCGGGTTGCTATGCGACGGGCTTTTCCGCTTCCGCACCCCGCAGGAAGCGCAGAATCTCGCGATCACCCTCTCGCCGATCGCCACGACCGGCCACAGCCTGACCTTCGGGCTGTCGGAAATCCTGATCAATGCGGTGGAGCACGGCAATCTCGGCATCGGATTCGAAGCAAAGGGCCGGCTGAAGGCCGGCGGCCTGCTGACGCGCGAGATCGAGGCCCGGCTGGCCTCGGCCGAGCACCGCGACAAATTCGCCACCCTGCATGTGGAACGCAGCGACAGCCGCGTGATCTTCACCGTCACCGACATGGGGACGGGTTTCGACTTCGACCGCTACCTGTCGGTCGATGCCTCGCAATCGAACGCCACCCATGGCCGCGGCATCGCGCTGGCCCGCATGGTCGGGTTCGACCAGTTGACCTTCGTCGGCAACGGAAATCGTGTGATCGGCATCGTCGATCTCGATCGGACGCCGGACAGCCGAGCCGACTGATCCCCAAACTGACGGATCCGGGACACCGCCGGCTCGCAACGTCGTGCAACGGTCTCGCGGATGGCCGTACTTCACCCACCGCCAACCGGAGGCTCACATCCCGGGTTCGAACACCACAACGCGGTTGCGACCGAGATGCTTGGCCCGATAGAGCGCAAGATCGGCCCGGTGTATCGCACGTTCCAGCGTGTCGGTGGCGCCCTCCAGCCCGGCGATGCCGATGCTGGCGGTCAGGCGGAAGGTCCCTTCGGGTGCCTCGATCGGCATGCGGGCCAGATGGCGGCGCACCCGTTCTGCCACCACACGGCTCTCCTCCGCGGTGGCGCCGGGCAGCACGACGACGAATTCCTCCCCACCCAGCCGGCCGAGAACGTCGTATTCCCTCAGGATGGCCTGACAGCCGGCCGCCACCATGCGCAACGCATCGTCGCCGGTGGCATGACCGAAGGTGTCGTTGATCCGCTTGAAATGGTCGACGTCCAGGACGAAGATCGACAGAGGCTCGTGGAAGCGGTGGGCACGGGCCACCTGGGCACGCGCCATGTCCATGAAGAAGCGGCGATTGTAGATGCCGGTCAGCGGGTCGCGCGATGCCATGTCGCGCAAGGCCTCTTCCATGCTGCGGCGTTCCGTATAGTCGTAGATCCAGGCCAGATTGACCGGCATACCCTGGATCACCGCCTGATTCACCGTGAACAACGTCCAGAAGGGAGAGCCGTCCGCCCGCTTGAACTGGACCTCCATATTGGTGACGCCGCCGCCGCCGCGCAGCCGTTCCAGCACGCGCAGGCGCTGGTGGCTGTCCAGGTAATAGTCGCGGGCGCGGCTGCCGATCAGCTTTTCCCGCGACAGGCCGATCAGTTCGGCGAAACGGGTGTTGACGAAAATGATCCGGCCGTCGTCGCGGCGCGACACCGAAACGCCGATGGGGCTCTGTTCGAGGATGGCCTCCAGCCGCTCTTCGTGCGGGCGGGATTCGGTCAACTCGTGGATGGCGCCGACGATGCCCGCAGGCTTGCCTGATCCGTCGCGGAAGGCGGCCTTGGTCAGGTTGACCATCCGCATCGCCCCCTCGGCCGTGCAGATCGGCGCTTCGTAGTGGACGCTGCCGTCACGCTCCAACAGGTCGCGGTCGTGTCCGACATGCTCCTCGGCAATGTTCGGGCTGGTGAGCGCGAAGGTGGTTCGCTGCAGCATCTCGTCCCGGCTTATGCCGGTGAGGCGGGCGAAGGCGTGGTTGACCGCGATGTACTGACCGGCGGCGTCCTTGACGAACAACGGCACCGGTGAAGCCTCCAGCAGGGCGTCGACCACCGGCATCTCGTCTTGCGCGGCACTCCCACCCGCACTCTCGCCCGCCGGCCGAGCCTGCCGAAACACCGAATCGACGTCGGTCACCGTCAGCAGCCGCAGCCGATCCGTCGCGCTTTCGGCGTCCATATCCAAAGGCGCCAAGGTCCAGGGTGCCTCGTCCACCGTCACCCAACGGGTGGAACCGTCATTGCGCACCGCCCGGCAGGCCGGCGTCGGGTCCTCCGCCGCTTCACCGGCCCCCTGGAGGTCGAACCCGAACTCGCGACAGCTCCGCCCCGGCAGTCCACCCTGCTCGCAGCCCAGCAGGTCATGCAGAGCCGGGTTGGCTTGGAGGATGATCCCCGACGCCGTGACGATGCAAACCCCGACCGGAAGACGGTCGAAGAGCGATGGCGCGGCATCCCGCTCGTCATGCAGACCACGGCCTGAGATCATCGCCATGCAACCCGGAACCGGCATGGCCAAGAGTTTCCCATAGAGCTTCGTACCCCCGCAACGCCGGCATTTTCCGACGAGGTCGAACTGGTTAGAACAGACTTCTAAAACAGGTTGAGTGTATAAAATTTTTCACGATTGTTCAATACGCTGACATTCCATGCCTGGCTTCGCCTTGCCGTCATCCCTGGACCAATGCGGCTTCAAGGCGCCGCCACGCCTGGTCGGATGGCGGCAGTCCGAACCGCAGCCAGTCCGGACGATGCTCGAATCGGCGGACCAGGATTCCGGCGTCCCCCAATGCACGATAAAGCGCAGGCGCCCGCGGGCTCTCGACCAGGCGGAACAGCTCGGTGCCGCCGACGACGCGCAGCCGGGCTTCCTCCAGCAGGCGGTCCAGTTCCGCCGCGGCGATGGCCAGGCGGCCGCGCGTCGCCGCGATCCAGTCGCGGTCGCCCAACGCCGCGGTGGCGACGGCCAATCCCGGTCCCGACACCGCCCAGGGCCCGATGGCCTCGCGCAAGGACGCCGCCAGTTCGGCGGAAGCCAGGACGATTCCCAATCTCAGCCCCGCCAAGCCGAAGAACTTGCCGAAGGAGCGCAGGATCACCAATCCCGGCCGGCCGGCATACGCGGCGACGCTGTCCTCGGGCCGCATGTCGGCGAAGGCCTCGTCCACCACCAGCCAGCCGCCACGCGCCGCCTGCCTTTCCGCCAGGTCCAGCAGCAAGGAGGAAGGGAGGCGGCGCCCATCGGGGTTGTTGGGATTGACGACGACCAGGACATCAGCCTCCTCCGCTTCCCCCACCATCCTGACGTCATGGCCGGCCAGTGCCCAGCAGCGGGCATGCTCCCCATAGGTCGGCCCCCAAACCGCCACGCGGCCGGCACCGCGCAGGCGCGGCAGCAACTGGATCAGGGCCTGCGATCCCGACGCCGCGGCGACCAGATCAGCCGAGGGCGCCCCATAGCAGGCGGCGGCGGCCAGAAGCAGCACTGCCTCCTCGCCCCGGCCGGGCAGCCGGCTCCAGGCATCCTGCGGTATCGGCGGCAGCGGATAGGGCCACGGATTGATGCCGGTGGACAGGTCGACCCATGGTTCCGGCGCACCGGGAAACGCGGCGCGGGCACCGTCCAGATCGCCGCCATGCAGGATGGCCCCGCCCGCGGCGACCGCCTGTCCGGTTTCCCGATTCCGGGCGTGCCGCTCCTCCATCCCCCGTTCCTCCGCCACGCGCGGCTTGGTCGCCGGGCTGTCTTCGGCCATGATCGCGCCTCTTCCTTCTCACCGTCGCGCGGCCAGCGGGCCGCCCCATTGCCTGGAACGCCCCTCCCGTGCCGCTGCATCCCTTTCTGCTCGCCGCCGCGCTCGTCATCGAAGCGGCGGTCGGGTATCCCGATCCACTCTACGCCCGTATCCGTCACCCGGTCGTGTGGATCGGAGCGCTTATCGCCCAGCTCGATGGCGCGCTCAACCGCCAGGTTGACGGCTTCGGTCGCCGCAAGGCATCCGGCGTGCTGGCGGTGGCGGTGCTTCTGCTGACGGTGGGCGGGGTTGCGGCGGCGGTCGCCTGGGCCTGCGGGCTGTTGCCCTTCGGCTGGCTGATCGAGGCGGTGCTGGCCTCCACCCTGCTGGCCCAGCGCAGCCTGCACGACCATGTCGCGGCCGTGGCGAAGGGCTTTCGCACCGGCGGGCTGGAGGACGCCCGCAAGGCGGTATCGATGATCGTCGGCCGCAATCCGGCGACGCTCGACGAACCCGCGGTCTCCCGCGCCGCCATCGAAAGCCTCGCGGAGAATTTCTCCGACGGGGTGGTGGCGCCGGCCTTCTGGCTGCTGGTGGGCGGGCTGCCGGGGCTGGTCCTCTACAAGGCGATCAACACCGCGGACAGCATGATCGGCCATCGCACCCCGCGGCACGAGGCCTTCGGCTGGGCGGCGGCGCGGCTCGACGATCTGGTCAATCTGCCGGGGTCGCGCCTGACCGCCCTGCTGCTGGTGGGAGCCGCCCGGATGACGGGTGGGGCCGACGCCCGGCAGGCCTGGAGTTCGGTCCGGCGGGATGCACACCGCCACCGCTCTCCCAATGCCGGCTGGCCGGAAGCGGCGATGGCCGGGGCGCTCGACCTGCGGCTGGGCGGGCCGCGGGTCTATGGCGCGACCCGCATCGAGGATGTCTGGCTCGGCGCCGGACGCACCGCCGCGACGCCGGCCGACATCGGGCGGGCGCTGGCGCTCTACCGCCGTGCCTGCGGGCTGCTGATCGCGGGCGCACTGGTGCTGGCCCTGCTGGGGTGATCGCTCAACCCCGCCCGGCCCGTCGCATCATCAGCGACAGGCGCCGGCCGACGCGGCGCCCGAAACGGCGAAGACCATCGAGCAGGCCACGGGCGGCGCGGACGGCGGCGGTCTCCTTCAGCCAGGCGAGCCAAGCCGTCACCCGCACATACCCCCAGGCGAACCAGCCGATGGTCAGCAACTTCGGCTTGGCGACGTGGAACAGGCGCTCCACCAGGGTGATCTTGATCAGTTCCGCCCCGACGATCACGGCCACGCCGGCCATCGGGCGCCCGGTGGCGAACAGCCAGGCGCCGACCGGCTTCGCCGGCTCCAGCACGGCCAGAGGCACCAGAACGAGGATCAGCGACGGGTAAGGCCGCAGCCCCGCGACCCATCGGCCGAGTCGCGAAAACAGCGGTAGCCGAGCAATCCGGAGAACCGCCGGCCGCACCACCCAATAGGCCAGCGCGTCCAGGACGAAATAGCCGACCGCGAACACGGTGGCGACCGGACGCAACAGCCGGATCAGGAGCCGGCGCGGCTGCATCGGCCCATCCGTCGGGGCGGTCCGGTTCCGTGCTCGGGGAGGAGGAGAGCTGTTCATTCGAGATATCCCGACGGATGTCCTAGGTCCCTGTCTACCACCAAGGCAAGCCTTTCGTTTGCGGGAAGAGGCTGGCACCTTCACCGGAATTGTTATTCCGCAAGCATGATCGATCCAGCTCCCTCCGCCGACGCCTCCACACAACAGCCGAATCCACCGTGCCTGGCCATTACGACCCTCTTCTTGTCGCACTGTCCTATGTGATCGCCGTGTTCGGCGGTTATGTGGCATTGGATCTCGCCCAGCACACCCGGGGCGGTACGGACGGCCGGTTCTTGGGAACGGACCTGCGCGGTTCCGGCAGCCGGGCTCCGGGCGACGGACGGCGGCTGGCCGGTGCGGCGCTGGCATTGGGGGCCGGCATATGGTCGATGCATTTCATCGGAATGCTGGCCTACCGGAGCGACATACCGATCAGCTACGACGCCGGGCTCACGGCGCTGTCCTTCCTGCTGGCCGTCGCCGTTTCGGGCGCCGGCCTCTTCTCGGTGGCCTGCAAACGGCCCCGCCGTTTCACGCTGCCGATAGCGGGAACCCTGACCGGGCTCGGCATCGTCAGCATGCATTATGTGGGAATGGCGGGCATGCGCATGGACATGGATCTGTCCTACGACGTCGGTCTGGTCGCCGCCTCGGTGATCATCGCCATCGTCGCCTCCACCGCGGCTTTATGGCTGGCCTTCCGGACCAGCCGTCCCCTCCAGCGCGCCGCCGGCGCCGTGCTGCTCGGGCTGGGGGTGGTGACGATGCACTACACCGGCATGGCCGCAGCCGGGATGGAGCCGCTGACCGATCTGGGCGCCGCAACCATCAGCGGCGCGGACCTCCATCGAAGCATGGCCAGCCATACGGCGACTGGCCCCGGACGGGGAATCGCGCTGTCCACCCCGCTGCTGGCGATCATGACGGGTCTCGGGACGCTGCTTCTGCTGTCGCTGGCGATGCTGTCCTCCATGCTCGACCGCCGCCAGCGGGCAGAGCATTCGGCGGAACAGGAGGCACGCTATCGCGCCATCGTCGATACCGCGGTCGACCCCATCCTCCTGATCGACGACCAGGGCACCGTGGAATCCTTCAACCGCGCCGCGGAGACGACCTTCGGCTATCGGGCCGACGAGGTGATCGGACGCAATGTCAACATGCTGATGCCCGAGCCCTACCGCAGCGCCCATGACGGCTATCTCGACCGCTACGGCCGGACGGGAGAGCGGCGGATCGTCGGGATCGGCCGCGAGGTGGAGGGGCTGCGCAAGGACGGATCCACCTTCCCGCTCGACCTGTCGGTCGGCGAGTGGCATGTCGGCAAGCGCCGCATGTACACCGGCATCATGCGCGACATCACCGCCCGCAAGGCGGCGGAAGAGGCGATCCTGCGGGCCCGCGACGAGGCCGAGGCGGCAAGGGTGGAGGCGGTGAAGGCCCGCGACGATGCCCAGCGCGCCGACCGCGCCAAGACCAAGTTCCTGGCCGCCGCCAGCCACGATCTGCGCCAGCCGCTGCAATCGCTGTTCTTCTTCGCCCATGCCTTGTCGGACAAGCTGGAGAACCATCCCACCTCCCCGCTGCTGGCCAGCATGACCGAGTCGCTCATCGGCCTGCGGGTGATGCTGGACAGCCTGCTGGACGTCTCGCGCCTGGACGCCGGAGTGGTGAAGCCCAGCGTCACCGACTTCGCTCTCGGTCCGCTGCTGGAGCGTCTGGCGGAGGAATACCGCGTCCGCGCCACGGAATCGGGGCTGGTGCTGCGCCATGTCCCGACCTCCGCCTGGACCAGCAGCGATCCCGCCCTGCTGGAGCGCATCCTGCGCAACCTGATCGAAAACGCCATCCGCTACACCGAACACGGCGAGATCCTGGTCGGCTGCCAGCATCGCGGCGGCAACCTGCGGCTGGCGGTGCTGGACCAGGGCATCGGCATCCCTGCAGACAAGACGCAGGACATCTTCCAGGAATTCATCCAGCTCGCCAACCCGGAGCGCGACCGGCGCAAGGGGCTCGGACTGGGGTTGGCCATCGTGCGGCGGCTGGCCGGTCTGCTGGAGCATGGGGTGACGGTCCGCTCCACCCCCGGCCGGGGGAGCGGCTTCTTCCTCGATCTGCCGGCCGCCGTGCCGCGGCCGATCCCGAAGCCGGTGCGCTGTCCGGTTGAATTGCCGGATGCCAGGGGGCTGATCGTGGTCGTCGACGACGACACCATCATCCTGCTGAGCATGCGGGCGATGCTGGAGGAATGGGGATACGAGGTGGTCGCCGCCGTGTCGGCCGACGAAGCGATCGCCTCGCTGCTCAATCTCGGCCGCCAGCCGGCGATGATCGTCGCCGACTATCGCCTGCGCGAAGGCCGGACCGGGGTGGAGGCGATCCGCGACATCTACGGCGTCTGCGGCGTGCGTGTCCCTGCCGTGGTGCTGACCGGCGATACCGACCCCGCCCGCATCGCCGAAGTCCAGCGCAGCGGCCACCGCCTGATCCACAAGCCGGTCTCCGCCCCGATGCTGCGCGAGATCCTGAACACGGCCGCGTAGGGCGCTTTCCCGCTTCCGCCGCTGCGGCAGGCCCGGCGGCGGAAAGAAAAAGGACTCGGCTCCACCGATGCAACCCTGGACGGGCCGGCGGCCGGGAGACTAGCATCCGCCACCCGAACGAGCCCCTGGCGGCCCCCGCCCGTCGCCGCCCCCTTCTCTCTCACGGACCGTGATGCTGCGCCGTTCCCTGATCCGCGCCGGCGAGACCTGCGCTTTCCATCTCCGCGCCGCCCTGGCGCGTGCGTTGTCCCGCCCCGCCCCGCCTGCCGCCCCCCCGCCCCCCGCCGGTTACCCGGCCCCGCCATACCAGACGCAGCAGACGCTGCCCCAGTATCCGGGCGCGCCCTACCCCGACACTCCCTATCCGCAGGCCCCGCAGCAGGCGGGACAGCCCTATCCCTATCCGCAGCAGCCGATGCCGCCCTACGGCGGGGCTCCCCACGGCTTGCCGCCGCAAGGCGCTCCCCCCTACGCACCGCCGCCGCAGTTTCCTCCGCAATCCCCGCCCCCCAATCAGCCGCCGAGCCGTCCGCGGTTCCGCCTGCCGCGCGGCCGCTGGGGCAGGGTCGCGGCGGCCGCAGGCGTGCTGGTGCTGCTGCCTCCGGCGATGCTGCTCGGCGCCTATTGGTGGATGCAGGCGCAACAGCCGCGGACCAGCGGCTCGGTCGCCATCCCCGGCAACGGCGCCCCGGCTGAAATCGTCCGCGACCGCCAAGGCGTCGTCCATATCTTCGCCGCGACCGAACGCGACGCCTACCGCGCGCTCGGCTACGCCCACGCCCAGGACCGGCTGTGGCAGATGGAGACGATGCGCCGGGCCGGTGCCGGCCGGCTGGCCGAGCTGGTCGGCACGAAATACGGCGACTTCGCCCTGCGCAGCGACCGGCTCATGCGCACGCTGGGCGTCCGCCGCGCGGCCGAGGCGATGGAAGCCACCCTGTCGCCCGAAGCCCGCTCCGCCTTCGAAGCCTACGCCGACGGCGTGAACGCCTATCTTGTCACCCGGTCCGAGGGGCTGCCGGTCGAATTCCAGCTTCTGCGCCACACGCCGGAACCCTGGACGGTCGCCGACAGCCTGGTCTGGGCGAAGTTGATGGCGTTGCAGCTCTCCGCCAACTACCGCGACGAGCTGTTCCGCTCCCGATTGCTCGAGCGGCTGTCGCCGAGCCAAGTCGACGACCTGTTCCCGTCCGACGCCCCCGGCTCTCCCACCACGCTGGCGAGCGACCTGCGCGGCATGGATTTGCGGGAAACGGTGCGCCGCACCCTGGCGGCATTGCCGCGGATCGGCTTCGATACCGCGTCCAACGAATGGGCGCTGACCGGCGCCCGCACCACCACCGGCAAGCCGATCCTCGCCAACGACCCGCATCTGGGGCTGGAGGCGCCGATCCTCTGGTACCTCGCCCGCATCGTGACGCCCGGTTTCACCGTCACCGGCGCCACCGTGCCGGGCGTGCCGCTGACCATCCTCGGCCACAACGGCAAGATAGCCTGGGGCTTCACCACCACCCATGGCGACACCCAGGATCTGTTCGTCGAAAAGCCGGACCCGCAGGATCCCGCCCGTTACCTGACCCCCGACGGCAGCCAGCCCTTCGAGACCCATGCCGAGACCATCGCCATTGCCGGCGAGGCGTCGCAGCCCCTGACGGTGCGCAGCACGCGGCACGGCCCTATCCTCTCCGACCTGGATGCTGCCCCGGCCGGCGGCCCGCCGGCTCCGATGCTGGCCCTTTCCTTCCCCGGGCTGGCCGACGACGACACCAGCGCCGAGGCTCTCTACCGCCTGAACCATGCCGGTTCGGCGGAGGGCGCGCGCGAGGCGCTGCGCCTGCATGTCGCCCCGCAGCAGAACGTCGTCTATGCCGACGTGACCGGGGAGGTCGGCTTCATCACCACCGGCCGGGTGCCGATCCGCCGCAAGAGCGATGGGCGGGTGCCGGTTCCCGGCTGGACCGGCGAGTACGACTGGACCGGCTTCCTGCCCTACTACGCCCTGCCGCAGGCGGTGAACCCGCCGTCCGGGCAGTTCGTCAATGCCAACAACGCGGTGGTCGGGCGCGACTATCCCTATCGCCTCGCCACCGAATGGCCGGATCCTTCCCGCGCCAAGCGCATCGTCGAGATGCTGGGCAACGGGCGCCATTCCGTCGAGGACGCGGCGCGCCAGCAGATGGACATCGTCTCCCTGCCCGGCCGCGATTTCCTGCCCGAACTGCTGAAATACCCTGCGCCTCCCGGCCTCGCCAGCGACGCCGCGGCCCTGCTGCGCGGCTGGGACGGCCGCATGGACCGCGACCGGCCGGAGCCGTTGATCTTCACCGCCTGGCTGCGGGAACTGGTGCGGGCGGTCTTCGCCGACGAGTTGGGACCGGACTTCGCCTCCTACTGGGAACTGCGGCCGGAGGCGCTGCGCCATGTCCTGAACGAGCGGCCGGAATGGTGCGACGACATCACCACCCCGCAGAAGGAAAGCTGCGCCGACATGGTCGGCCGCTCGCTGGAAGCGGCGGTGGCGATGCTGGCCGAACGGCACGGCTCCAGCCCGAAGGGCTGGCGCTGGGGCGACGACCACAGGGTGGCGCTGACCCACCGGATGCTGAGCCGGCTGCCGCTGATCGGCGGCAAGGCCGACCTGTCGGTCGAAACGGACGGCGATTTCTTCACCGTCAACCGCGGATCGACCGCGACCCGCGATCCGGCGAACCCCTTCAGCCATGTCCATGGCGCCGGGTTCCGCGCCGTCTACGACCTGGCCGACCTGGACAACTCCCGTTTCGTGATCGCCACCGGCCAGTCCGGCAACATCTGGTCCCGTCATTGGGGCGATCTGGTCGAGCTGTGGCGCGACGGCGGTTCGTTGCGTCTGGCCGGCGACCGTGGCACGCTGGTCTCGGCAGGGGCGGAGGTGCTGACACTCACACCACGCAACACCGGGACAAGCACGAAATGACCATAACTCTGGAGGATGTGCGCGCCGCGGCGGCGCGCATCGCGGGGCACCTGCCCCGAACGCCCACGGTACCGGCGCCCCGCCTGGGGGACATGGCGGGCTGCCGGATGCATGTGAAGCTGGAGAACCAGCACGCCACCAGCTCCTTCAAGGAGCGCGGCGCGCTGAACAAGCTGCTGTCGCTGGGCGAGGCGGAGCGCCGCGCCGGCGTCATCGCCATGTCCGCCGGCAATCATGCCCAGGCGGTGGCCTGCCATGCCACGCGGCTCGGCATCCGTTCCACCATCGTCATGCCCGCCTTCACCCCCTTCACCAAGGTGGAGCGCACGGAGAATCTCGGCGCGACCGTCGAACTGCACGGCGAGACGCTGAGCGAGGCCGCCGCCTTCGCCCATGAGCTGGCGGTTCGCGACGGGCTGACCTTCGTCCATCCCTACGACGACCCGCTGGTCGCCGCGGGCCAGGGCACCGCGGCGCTGGAACTGCTGGAGGACGTGCCGGATCTGGACGTGCTGGTGGTCCCCATCGGCGGCGGCGGGCTGATCGCCGGCATGGCGACCGCGGCCAAGGCGCTGCGGCCGGACCTGGAGATCGTCGGGGTGCAGTGCAGCCTCTACCCCGCCGTGCGGCAGGCGCTGGCCGGCCAGCCGATCACCTGCGGCGGCGCCACGGTGGCGGAAGGCATCGCGGTGAAGGCACCCGGCGCCCTGACCCTGCCGATCATCCGCGCGCTGGTCGATGAGGTCGTCGAGGTGGGCGAGGCCCGGCTGGAGGAAGCGGTCTACCGCCTCGCCACCGTGCAGAAGCTGGTCGCCGAGGGGGCCGGTGCGGCGGCGCTCGCCGCCGTGCTGGAACAGCCGGAACGCTACCGCGGCCGCAAGGTCGGCATCGTGCTGTCGGGCGGCAACATCGATTCCCGCATCATGGCGCAGGTGCTGATGCGCGGGCTGGTCTACGAGGGCCGCATCGTCCGCCTGCGCATCGGCATCACCGATGCCCCCGGCGCGCTGGCCCGCGTCACCCGCCTGCTGGGAGAGGCCGGCGCCAACATCGTCGAGGTCCACCACCAGCGCCTGTTCCACAATGTGCCGGTGAAGATGGCCGAGGTCGACGTCGTGCTGGAGACCCGCAACCAGACCCATGTCGACGCGCTGATCGCCCGCATGAAGGACGCCGGTTACCCGACCAGCCTGATGGTGGAGGTGGGGTAGGGCCCCACTCCTCAGATGCTGTAGTTGTCGGCGATCTCCGACCGCAGCTGCTCCACCTGATCGCGGAACACCGATCCGTCCCGGCCGGCGCTGTTGCGCACGTCGCGCACCACGCGGGCCGGGGTGCCGCCCAGCACGATGATGCGGTCGGCCAGATGCACCGCCTCTTCCAGGTCGTGGGTGACGAACAGCACCGTCTTGCCGGTCTCCTGGTGGATGCGGCGAAGCTCGTCCTGCAGGTTGTGACGGGTGATGGCGTCGAGCGCGCCGAAGGGCTCGTCCATCAGCAGGATGTCGGGGTCCACCGCCATGGCGCGGGCGATGCCGATGCGCTGGCGCTGGCCGCCCGACAGCTCATAGGGCCAGCGGCGGGCGTAGCCGTCGAGCCGGACCAGCTTCAGCGCCGCCTCCGCCCTGCTGCGGCGCTCGTCGCGGCTGACCGGCAGGCCCTCCAGCCCGAACTCCACATTGCGGATGACCCGCCGCCAGGGCAGCAGGCGGGAATCCTGGAACACCAGCCCGACCGGGCGATGGCCGGGGCGCTGGTCCTGATGGATGGTGACCCCGCCGCCGCGGGCGCTGTGCAGGCCGGCGACGACCCGCAGCAGGGTGGATTTGCCGACGCCGGACGGGCCGACGATGGCGACGAAGCTGCCGCGCTCGACCGACAGGTTGACGTCGACCAGCACCGGCGGCGCATCCCTGCCATAGCCGATCGATACGTCCTCAAGGTCGATGACCGACGCGGTGGAGGTCTTGGGGAAGGTCACCGCTGCCATGAGAGCACCCGAGACTGAACTTGCATGAACAGGAAGTCCGACACGCCGTAGAGCAGCGCGATGGTGACCATGTAGAGCACGACGATGTGCGTCGCCAGCAGGCCCGAGGCCTCCATCATCCGCATGCCGAGGCCGGAGATGCCGAACAGTTCCGCCGCGACGACGGTCATCCAGCCCTGCCCCAGCCCGGCGCGGACGCCCGACAGGATACCGGGCAGGGCACCCGGCAGGATGATCTTGAACAGGCGCGGGATCAGACCGCCCTGGCCGAAGGCATAACCAAGCTCGATCAGGTCCTTGTCCACCCCGCGCACCGCGGCATAGCTGGCGTAATAGTTGATCCAGAACACGGTCAGCGAGATCAGGAAGGACGCGGCTCCCTCGCTGACGCCGAACCAGATGATGGCGAAGGGGATCCAGGCGATGGCCGGGATCGGGCGCAGCATGCGCACGACCCAGGCCTGGAAGGCGTCCCACTTGCCCCACAGCGCGGCGGCCGTGCCGAACGACACGCCGAGGAAGGTGCCCAGCGACAGGCCGACCAGGTAATGCGACAGGCTGGCCAGCACCATCGCCTGCCAGATGCCGCTCTTGAACTCGGTCAGGAAGGCGGCGGGCACCGCGCTCGGCGACGGCAGCAGCCGGGCCGGCACGACGCCGCTGCGCGCCACCGCTTCCCACGCCAGCAGGAAGACGATGACGCCCAGCGCCGACAGGGCGATCTTGTTATAGGTCTTCATCGGCTTGTCGATGTCCCTGGCCCGGCCGGCTTACTTGGCGGCGGCGTCGTAGAAGCTGAAGTCGAAGGCCTCGGCGACCGGAACCGTCTCGGTCGCCGAGCCGATTTCCTTGGTGTAGGCCATCATCTGCTCGACTGCCGGAACGACCTTGTGCGGATCGGCGACGAACTTCGATCCCGGTCCCTTGAAGGCTGCCTCCAGCGTCGCCGGCTCCATCAGTCCCTTGCCCAGATAATTGTTCACGATCTTGGCGGAGCCGGCCGGATCCTTGGCGATCAGGTCGACCGCGCGGATATGGGCCTTGACCAGCGCCTTGATGGCGTCGGGGTTCTTCTTCAGCACTTCGGCGCGGGCGGCGACGACCGTGCCGGGCTGGTCCGGGAACATCTGGGCGCCGGTGGCGAGCAGGGCGACGTTCGGGTCCATCTGCTGGGTGACGGTCACCGTCGGTTCGCGGATGGTGGCGGCATCGAGCGCGCCGGCCAGCAGGGCCTGCTGCGTCTTCTCGATGCCCATCGGCACCAGTTCGACGTCGGCCGGATCGACCTTCACCACCTTGAACAGCCAATGCTTCAGCACGGTGTCGGGGACCGAGCCCGGCGGCTGGGTGCCGATCTTCGGCTTGCGGCCGGTGTCGGCAGCGAATTTCTTGAAGGACTCGGCGGTCGGGGTGGCGCCCATCGCCTTGGCGAAGGGACCGCGCGCGGCGACCACCATCTCCTCCACCGCCGAGTTGGCGATGACCGAGATGTCGACGCCCTTGGTGCGGGCGACCAGGACCGGAGCGACGCCGGCATAGAGCAGGTCGATCTTGCCGGCCGCCATCGCCTGGATGGCGTGCGGACCGGATTCGAAACGCGTGAGCTTCAGTTCGATGCCCGCGTCCTTGGCCCAGCCCTGCCCATCGACGATGAACAACGGCGACGCCGCCAGGATGGGGATATAGCCGATTTCCAGCTTCACCGGATCGGCGGCGCGCACGGTGCCGGGCATGGCGGCGGCAGCCGACGCCAGGACGGCCAGAGCGGCAAGAGTGGAGCGGCGGGTCAAGCGGAGCATCGGATCGTCCTCAACTGGGGTTCCGACGCTATTTAGCACGGTTGTACAGACAGAGAAGAGGGATTTTCACATAACAGGGGAAGGGAATTCACAATATAGCGATTTTCTTTTGTTGTTTATGGCCGCCGATCCGCTGGAATGCCACGTAAATCATGGGTTCGGCAAGGTATCCGCGGTCCGGCTCAGCTCTCCGTCAGCAGGTAGAGCGACACGCAGCAGAGCGAAACGCCCACCATAAGGATCGCCACCGCGATGCGTGTCCAGAGCGTGATGTGCGAATCGAACGGTTCGGAGAGATCGTCGTCGTCCATGGCCCGACTTCCGGCGCTGGGGGGTGATCCGGCGGAGGGAAACCGCCGGATCCGGGTGACGGCAAGCGTTAACGGCGCCGTGTTGCAGCGGTGTGTCCCACGGATGGTCTTTTGTAACGGTTGGTAACCGCATCGGCCGCCGGCAGCCCGTCACAGCCCCTCGACCACGATCATCTTGAAATCGGCGGCCTCGCGCCGCGCCTCGCGTGCCTTGCGGTATTCCGGGCTGTCGTAAAAGGCCTTGGCGGTCTCCATGTCCGGGAATTCCAGAATGACGACACGGTTGGGCTGCCACTCGCCTTCCAGCACCGCAGTCTCGCCGCCGCGGCTGAGGAAGCGTCCGCCGTTCCTGGCGATCGCATCGGGGGTCAGCGACTTGTAGACCTCATAAGCGACCGGATCGGTCACGCGCACGTCGGCGATGATGTAGGCGGCCATGGTTCCGCATCCTCTCTTGTCTTTTATCCCTGCCCAAAGGAAACGGGCGCGGAAAGCCTTGCTCCCCGCGCCCGTTCCGCTCAACGGCTTCCGGTCAACCGCGATGGAAGCCGGTCAGGCTTCCATCGCCTTGACGACCTCTTCGGTGACCTTCTTGGCGTCGCCGAACAGCATCATGGTGTTGGGACGGAAGAACAGCTCGTTCTCGACGCCGGCGTAACCGGCGGCCATGCCGCGCTTGATGAAGAACACCGTCTTGGCCTTCTCCACATCCAGGATCGGCATGCCGTAGATGGGAGAGGTCGGATCGGTCTTGGCGGCCGGATTGGTCACGTCGTTGGCGCCGATGACGAAGGCCACGTCCGCCGTGCCGAAGTCGCGGTTGATGTCCTCCAGCTCGAACACCTCGTCGTAGGGAACGTTGGCTTCGGCCAGCAACACGTTCATGTGGCCGGGCATGCGGCCCGCCACCGGATGGATGGCGTATTTCACGTCCACGCCTTCGTGCTTCAGCACGTCGGCCATCTCACGCAGGGCATGCTGGGCCTGGGCCACCGCCATGCCGTAGCCGGGGACGATGATCACCGACTGGGCGTTCTTCATGATGTAGGCGGCGTCCTCGGCAGAGCCGGCCTTGACCGAGCCCTGCGGACCCTTGGCGGGACCGCTGCCGGCAGCGGCCTCGCCACCGAAGCCGCCGAGGATGACGTTGAAGATCGAGCGGTTCATGCCCTTGCACATGATGTAGGACAGGATGGCGCCCGAGGACCCCACCAGCGCGCCGGTGATGATCAACAGGTTGTTCTGCAGGGTGAAGCCGATACCGCAGGCCGCCCAGCCCGAGTAGCTGTTCAGCATCGAGATGACCACCGGCATGTCGGCGCCGCCGATCGGCAGGATCAGCAGGAAGCCCAGCGCCAGCGCCACCAGGATGATCAGCCACATGGCGGTGGTCGAGTTCGACTGGACCAGCCAGATGATCAGGATGACGGTCAACACGCCGAGCGCCGCGTTCAGCGGGTGCTGCATCGGGAAGACCAGCGGCTTGCCGGTGACCAGCCCCTGGAGCTTGGCGAAGGCGACGATCGAGCCGGTGAAGGTGATCGCACCGACCGCGGTGCCGAGCGCCATCTCGATCAGCGAACCCTTGGCGATGGCGCCGGGCAGGCCGATGCCGTAGGCCGCCGGCGAATAGAAGGCGGCCAGCGCGACGAAGACGGCGGCGAGGCCGACCAGCGAGTGGAAGGCGGCGACCAGCTGGGGCAGCGCCGTCATCTCGATCTTCTTGGCGACGACATAGCCGATGGCGCCGCCGATGGCGATGCCGAGCACGATCATCCAATAGGACTGGACGATGGGCGAAGCCAGCGTGGTCAGGATGGCGATGGTCATGCCGACCATGCCGTAGATGTTGCCCTGGCGCGAGGTCTCGGGGCTGGACAGCCCGCGCAGCGCCATGATGAAGCAGATGGAGGCGACGAGATAGAGAAGGGCCGACAAGGTTTCCATGGTCTTACTTGCCCTTCTTCTTGAACATGGAGAGCATGCGCTGGGTCACCAGGAAGCCGCCGAAGATGTTGACGCTTGCCAGGATGACGGCGAGGAATCCCAGGACCTTCGAGAAGTCGAAGCCGGCGGGTCCGGCGGCGACCAGGGCGCCGACGATGATGACCGACGACACGGCATTGGTGACGGCCATCAGCGGCGAGTGCAGGGCCGGAGTGACGCGCCAGACGACGTAGTAGCCGACGAAGCAGGCCAGCACGAGCACCGTCAGGCCGGTGACGAAGAAGTTGCCGTGGCCGCCGGCGGCTTCCACGACCGGCTGGGCCGAATGGGCAACCTGGGCGGCAAGCTGGTCGGCCTGCTGGCTCAGCGCCGCGAGGTTCGCCTTGAGCTCGGCAATACGGGCGGACAGTTGGATCTGATCCATTGCGATAAGTCTCCTCGGACGCCCGGTCAGCCGGCGAAGGCGGGGTGGACGACGGCGCCGTCGCGGGTCAGCGCGATGGCCTTGACGATCTCGTCGTCCCAGTTGACGGCTACGCCGGTGTCCTTGCCGTGCAGCGCCGTCAGCAGCGCCAGCAGGTTCTTGGCGTAGAGCAGCGAGGCGCTCTCGGCGATGCGGCTGGCGTAGTTGGCATGGCCGACGATCTTCACGCCGTTGGCCGTGGTCACCACCTCGCCCAGCTTGGAGCCCTCGACGTTGCCGCCCTGCTCCACCGCAAGGTCGATGATCACCGAACCCGGCTTCATCGACGCCACATGCTCCGCCGTCACCAGGATGGGCGCCTTGCGGCCGGGGATCAGCGCCGTGGTGATGACGAGATCCTGCTTCTTGATGTGCTCGGCGACGAGGGCTGCCTGCTGGCGCTTGTAGTCGTCCGACATCTCCTTGGCATAGCCGCCGGCGGTCTCGGCCTGCTTGAACTCGTCGTTCTCGACCGCGACGAAGCTGCCGCCCAGCGACTGCACCTGCTCCTTCACCGCCGGGCGCACGTCGGTGGCCGAGACGATGGCGCCGAGCCGCTTGGCGGTGGCGATGGCCTGGAGGCCGGCGACGCCGACGCCCATGATGAAGGCTCTAGCCGGCGGCACCGTGCCGGCGGCGGTCATCATCATCGGGAAGGCGCGGCCATACTCGCTGGCGGCATCGACGACGGCCTTGTAGCCGGCGAGGTTGGCCTGGGAGGACAGCACGTCCATGACCTGGGCACGGGTGATGCGCGGCATGAACTCCATGGCGAAGGCGTTCACGCCGGCATCGGCATAGGCCTTCACATGGTCGCGGCTGTTGTAGGGATTGAGGATGGCGAACAGCAGCGCGCCCTTGCGGAGCAGCGCCAGTTCATCCACGCCGCCCTCCGCAGCGATCAGCGGCCGCTGCACCTTCAGCACGATGTCGGCATCGGCCAGGGCCGACGCGGCATCGGCGGCGATGGCGGCCCCCGCCGCCTCATAGGCCGCGTCGGTGATGCTGGAACCGAGGCCGGCCCCGCTCTCCACCACCACGTCCAGTCCCAAACCCTTCAGTTTCTTCACCGTTTCCGGTGAGGCGGCCACGCGAAGTTCGCCCGCACGTCGCTCCTTTGGAATGGCGACTTTCATTAGATAAGACTCCCCTGCCTCAGATACGCTGATCCCGGCATCCCCCATGGGTTATCGGCCCAGACGACGCGCATACATGCCGGATCCATGTGACTTTGTGAAGCCGAACCCACTGATGGTAATACCAGCCTATAGAGTGCGCCGCAACAAAGGGAATGGCCGCGTAGGTCCATCGTACGATTGTTTCCTGCAACAGGACAAATCAGCCAAGAGCTGTTCAAATTCCGGCCGAGGCTCCGCTGGTACGAAGGGATCGCCGCGACCCGATGACGCAGCCGGACCTCTGCCGTGCGCTCTTGCGGCGCATCGCCGGCTTGCCATTCCCCCCTGCCGCCGATATTGTCCCGCCCCGTTCACGAACACCCCCATCGTTTGAGGTTTTGTTATGTCCGACGTCGGCGGCATCGCGGCGGATCGCCTGAAGTCCTTCGTCGAGCGCATCGAGCGTCTCGAAGAGGAAAAGCGCGGTCTGCAGGAAGACATCAAGGAGGTCTACGCCGAGGCGAAGGGCACCGGCCTGTATTCCCCCCACTCGACTGTAGTCTGTATGTAGGTTCAAGGGGATAGCGGAGTTCTGGTGTGGCGCGACCCGTAGCGCAGCCGTCCGAACCGCTCTTGGGCTACACACCATCACCAGCCGTCTCGGAGAGACAAATGAGCACCACGTCCGACGAAGTGCAGGGCATCGCCGCCTCTCAGCTCCGCAGCATCATTGAGCGCGTTGAGCGGCTTGAGGAAGAGAAGAAAGGTTTGCAGGACGACATCAAGGAAATCTTGGCGGAAGCCAAGGGGAACGGGTTTGACGTAAAGGCAATCCGCGCTATTCTCAGACTGCGAAAAATGGACCAAGCGGATAGACAAGAGCAAGAAGCTATGCTTGACCTCTACAAGCAGGCTCTCGGGATGGAATAATCCAATATTAGCAACGACAAAACCCCTAAAAAGTTCTCCGTCTAAAATTGTCTTGGTGCGGCAACCGAGGGGCCTCATTGGCGGCCCCTCTGCCGTGCCGGGGGCCCGGCATTCACCCCCCTAGGATATTTGAACAAGATGACTTTGCTTTCGGCTGCGTCTAAGCTGGGCATTCGGTACAGCCGGGGACGGCGATGACCGACAAGATGACTTCGGCGCCGCAGTTCTCTGCGGCGCCGTCGTTCGTTCGTGGGCCACCCGAATGCTAGCCGCGCGGGATCCGTTTGTACAACCAAGGGAGCAAACATGCGGCGCGTAGGTGGGTAAGGCATCACATAGCTCTCAAGTAATCGGCTAACCCGGGCGTACTCTCCCGCACCTCCAAATGCAGCCTCTGCGAAGAAAAACACGGCTCTCGCTTATGCGCCCTACTTAGAGACTTGAGCGCGATTTCATGAGGATTTCCGCAGATTTTACATGATGGGGCTATGAAACCTTATCGGCCGAAATGAGCACATCCATCAAGAGAGTGACGTCGTATTAAATGACAGCGATGTCGTACGGCGCCCGAAAGGCACCCTACACATTTGATTTGATTGGTTTTGTCCGGCAAATCGGCACAAACATGAAAATGCCGGACAAAGCCGATTGAATCAATGATTTAGTCATGCCAGCCCCCGCCCGCTGGTTCCAAAAGGAATTGAGCCTAACAGTCCTCGCGAGCAGCGCCCAGATCAGTCAACGCTTGTAGGGCTTCGCCCGCAGCCGCTCCGCCACGGCGGCCTCGATGCGCGCTTGCCGGGCTTCGCGCCGCCGCTCGACCAGCCCAGTGTCGGACAGTACCCAATGCGCCGTTCCGACCGACGTCACCTGCCCCGCGCCGCCGCCGCAGGGACATGTCCGCCATCCCTGCCAGCCGCCCGGTGCTGCGGCTTGGTATTCGCCGCATGGACATAAGGGCCAGGGCGATCCGTCCGCCCCCATCCGCACGGGCCGTGGGGTCGGGATCAACACCTCATCATCGGCCATCCCATCCTCCCTTTGTGTTCACCGATTGGCCGCGGCGCGCAGGGCCACCTCCGCCGCGCCCTTGGCCTCGTGTTCCATGTCGCAGACGCCGGCGCCGGCCTCGGCGTCGAACGTTGCCACGCGTCACTGCCAGCCTTCGTCGTCAGGCCATAGCATCGCGACCCATTGGCGAGTGAATGCGGCTCGACAGGAACCCGGCCCATCATCAATCCAGGGGTCGGTTCGTCAGAAGCGCTCATCTCAGCCATTCAAGGATGCGGCCGAACGGCGCCGGGATCCGCAGCATCCGCCCGCCTGACACAGTCACCACGCATTCGCCGGGGTCCGTATCGTCTTGGCTCACTCCTTGGATCGAATTGCCGTTCAGGGCGTGCAGCCGCCCGTCCACGTCAACGAGCACCACCCACCTGCCGACCCGCTCGCCTGCCTCGAACTCCTGCATGGCGCCACCTCAACCAGCCGCTCGCGCCGGGGAGGTGTCGGGGCACCAGCCGAATCGGTGGAGGATGCGCGGTGTGTCGGTCATCCCTCCGGCTAGGTTGGCCGGGGCGACCAGCACATGGCACCCAAGCGCTTGGCCGCGCGTTCGCAACGGCTGGCGCGCCACGGAGAGGGCGTCTTGCTCAGTGCGGTACGGGACGTGAGGGCCGGGTTGCACGGCGTCCCCGCGGAACGTGCGGTAGTACGGAACGACGATGTACAACGCGCCCATGCGAGCTCCCCTTTTCTGCCCGGGCGGAGACTTTGTTCCTTTTTTGTTCTAAGCGCAATCTGCCTTTCGGAGTCCCCGGAATGGCCGACCCCCGCCCGTTGAACAGCGCCTACCGGTCGATGAGTGGATCCAGCCCGCTTTGCCGGCGGCGCTACAAGCCGTCGTCCTGCAGGACGAAATCAGACCTGGCAGCGCAACGGGTGCCGAGCATCTCCCGCGCAATCAGGCATCACGCAGGTCGACCTCGGCCTGCGCAAGCTGACGCGCAGCCGCCTCGGCCTGAGGACGGAGCGCCGCCAGCGCAGCTTCGGCCTGGGAGAGGACGGCCTGCAGCTCGGCTGGCCCGCGGGCGAGGGTCACTTCGATCTCCTGCTTTCGCTTCAGGATCTCGGCCTCGACCTTGTTGATCTCAACAGGATCGACACCCTGGTTCGGATTGAAAACGAACCTGGTCGAAACGGTCCGATGCCAATTCATGATCTTGTTCGTGAGCGCCGGACCGAAGCCAGGGATGTTTAGTATCCGATCCCGAGTTACGTCCGCAGCGGTCTCGATTCCGTAGGACTGCAGTGTCACCTTCCGGCCGTCGCCAATGCCCGGGATCGTTGCAGCGTCGAGCCGAAAGCGGTCGAGGAAGACCTCGAGCTGCTTGGCGCGCCGCCCGTTCTCAAGACGGCTCAGTCGTTGTCTCCGCTCCTCCGGGAGTCGGTCGTACTCGGCCTTCAGCCGCTCCAATTCTAGGAGTTTGCTAGAAAAGCGCCCGGAATTTGTAGCCGCATCCCAACGACGCTTCACATCCTCGTAGGTGGACGAGGCGTCACGTTTCGCAGCCCACAGCTTCACGGTGTCGTCTGAAGAATACGAGCTGTAAAAGTCGGACGGGCGTGAGGAGGATGAGCCGATTTTGGTGCCGATGAACGCGGCGGCGATGACGATGAGGATACCGCCGTGATTGATTGCCGGTCCGAAGCCGATGATGACGCCCGCAATGGCGACCAGCCAGCCGATGAACTTCAATTGCTTTGCTCGAGCCTCTGCCTCCCTCCTCGCAGCCTCTCTCGCAGCCGCCCTGGCTTGCCTCTCCTCCCTCGCTGCCTTGACCGCCAATGACGGCTGCAGCTGGAACGCGGATGGCGCCACGATGGGCACAACCTGTGGCGGACGGATGGTCTGGATCTGTCGCCACAGCGCGGTGACATCGAAGTGGAGAGCAGCGCCGGTGACCTGGGCGGCGGTGATGGTGAAGAACAGGAAGCCCGACTGCCGCTCCACCGTGCACCATGGGCAGGTTGCCAGGGTTCGCAGGTAGTGGTGGCTCGGGTTCGCTTGGCAATGGCGGAGCCCCTGCATCAGCGCCTGTAGTCCGTCGCGCCACTCGATTGCAGTCGGTCTCTGGGGCGCCGCCGCGGCAAACGCGCGCTCGAACAACACCGCGGCGGGCCCGGTCGCCTCGAGGGGAATCGTCCCCGGCGGCTGCCTCATCAGGCGGGATGCCGCCCCAGAGCCGTAGGCGAAGCGGCCTTCCTTGATCGCGTCCTCCAAGGACATCTCGCCCTTGCCGAGGTAGCCGCCGGAGTACGGGTGCCTCCCCATGAACAGCAGCTGGAACACCATGACGGCGAGGCCGAAGGCGTCGTGGTTCGCCGTGCGCCGAGTCGTCCGGAAGGAGACGCCCTGGAGTTCCGGAGGCGTGTGCGTGGATACCCCAACCTCGCAGAGGTAGTGGCGCCCGTGGGCATGGACCTGGAAGGAGTCGCAGTCGATGAACTTGACCATCCCGTCCGCTGAGACAAGGAGGTTGCCGTGGTTCACGTCACCGACCACGTGCCCATGCTCGTGCACGGCTGCGAAGGCTCGCGCAACGTTCGCCGCGGTGTGGACCAGGAACGGCCACTGGGCGTTCGGGAACTCTTTCTGGCGGCTCTTGGGACCATAGAGGAGGTGAATGGGTTTGTGCCCATCCACCTTGGGCATGACGAGGCCAACCGCCTCGCCTCTGGGCCGGTCGAACAGCACGTCCACCGGCCACGCGCTCAGCTGGAGCAGCGCGGGCGTGGAGATCTCGGCCATGTGGGCGAGCTTTGCTGCCTTCTCGGTCGAGAGCGACTGATGGTAGACCTTCGCCGCGAGCTTGCGGTGGTCGTTCACCGTGAAGACGTCACCCTCGCCGCCGGACCCAAGCTTCGTTCCCAGCGGGACGGCTTGGCCATGGCGGTCGAACACTTTCATGGTCCGGCGGCTTCCGCTTCCTGTCTGCGGCGCGCTGCGCCTTCACCGGTCTCCCGCTGCCACCTACGGCTCGCCAGGATCAGACTCTTGTCGTCGTCCGTGCGCGCGTTGACCCGGGGCGAGCCGAGGAACGCCTCCAGCGGCTCCCCCAGCTCGGCCACGGCCTCCTCCGAAGCTCCCTCCAGGGTCCCGAACAACGGTTCGAAGAAGGGCTGGAAGGCGCTCTGGTCGGCGAAGGACAGAGCCAGCATCTGGAGGCCGTCGCTGAACACCGCCAGACGGTCGACGCGCTGCTCCACCACGCGATGGGAGATCCGGTCGGCCGCGGACGGGTCGGTGGCGAAGAACGTGACGTTGGCGTACTCGCCTTGCTGGGGCCAGACCGCCACGTCCAGGGCGCCGGGCTCTTCCTCGGTCGCGAAGACGATCGCGCCGTCCCCCACCTGGAGGAACACCGCGCGGTCTTCGGACACCGCCGCCGCCAGCAGCGTGCAGGCGAGTTCGCGGGGGGTGCTCTCCATCGCCTCAGCGCGCACGGCGATCTCGGCGGCGAACCGCCGCAGCCAGTCGCGGGCGAAGTCGGGCGTCACGTCGGCGACCGATCCGCCGGTCTCGAGCAGCGCACGCAGTTCGTCCACGAAAAGCGAGCAGGCGAGCGCGGACCCGACGTCTGAATGGGCCGCGCTCCCCGCGCCGTCGGAGACAGCGGCGACCAGCAGTTCGCGGCGCTCGTCGTCCAGGAGCGTCACGCAGACGCTGGCGTCCTGGCACGGGCGCCCGTCGCGCAGATGGCTTGTCCCGGCCACCGAGGCCGAGACATGGCGCCAGGATCCCGACATCGTCGTTCTCAGTCCGTGGTTGCCCAGCCACTTGGCGTGACCGGGTTCGATAGCGGGACCGTGTCGCCGGGGTTGGATCGCGACACCGAACCGAGCGAGGAGGACAGCCAGGAGAACAGATCACGGAACCGCAGCCCCTTGAGCTTCAGCGGCTCGCGCGTGGCGATCTGCGCGAGGGTCTGCATGTTGGCGCCCTCGACGCCGACGGTGAAGAACATGAACTTCTTGCTGGCCTCGCCCTCCCGGATGCGGGCGGCGGCGTTCGCCCAGGCGTCGGTCGGCCCGCCGTCGGTAACGAGGAAGATCCAGGGCCGGTAGTAGGACACCCCGTTCTGCTTGTAGACGGCTTTTCGAGCTTCGATCATGTCGAGGGCCTGCTCAATAGCAGCGCCCATCGGCGTATCACCGGTGGCCGAGAGGTGGGGCGGGTGGAAGGCGTCCGCGGTCGTGAAGTCCGTGAAGATCCGGACGGGACCGAACCCAACGATCCCTACCTCGACGCGCTTCGCGGCCATCTCGTCCGACGTGAGCTCGTCCTTGAAGGTGACGAGACCGGCGTTCAGCTCCGTGATCGGCGCACCGCTCATCGACCCGGAGGTGTCGAGCAGAAGGACACACGGGCAGCGCGGTTCGGGATTCTCGGCGAACTCTGCCGACGCAAAGCCAGAGGCTTGGAACGGGACCTGCGGATCGTAGCTCATGGTTCGTCACGAATGAATGGTAGGCGGCCGAATTGTACCTCTTTCGATTTGGCGCGCCACTGCTTTCGACAACCTCAAATCGACGGCTGCTTGGTTAACACGAGGGTAATTGGGCCGCGGGGCTTGGGGGCGGTTTTCAGAATGTACTGAGGCGGTTTGCCATGATGAAGATGGCGGCGGCAGTGAGCAAGGAGATGACAATCCTTTCGAGCCAATCCTGCCGCCGATCCAGGCGTTTGTTCGCGAGCAGCCAAGCACAGCCGTGCTCGACAACGCATCGGACTTTGCCGAGCCCGGAACTATGGGGCTCGCCGTCCGATATGAACGCCGCGCCGACATCTTCACCGCATTCTATCAAATAGCCGCCAGCCTCATCTGCTGGCGATTCGTCCAAAAATGGTTCTGTTGGGGGCTCTTAGAGCCTGTTTGAGAATTGGTCAGAAATGCAAGATGCAGTGGAATTTATCCTGGGTTGCCCACTACTTATTGTATGTTCACTGCATTCTCAAACAGGCACTTATGTCCTACAGACGTGTCAATACTCTGCCACCCCACTCTCATTGCCTGATAAATCCTTGATGGTGTTTTGAAATACTAGAATGCCAAGAAGAGCCTTCCAAGAATCGGGATTATTGTAGATCAACGTTTGCGCGGCGCCGAAAACAGCTGATCGATCTTCGCTAGCAATGCCAACCCCCTCCATTGCATTACCAAGCTCTACGGCAGCACTTCGGTGACGGACACCACCGGCCGCAAGAACGCGACCAACTGTGGTCGGCACGCCAAATCTTAGATGCTCCGGAAACATGATGACGGCTGGAGCTAAAGCGTTACCATGATCTTCACATACCTTAGCAAGGAGCGCAACTCCCTGCTCAATCGTTGATTGCATCACATACGATACAACTTTCCCATGAACAGTCAGCAGATCATCGACACTCAGCTTTGAAATCCCCGCGATCTCTACCGGGCGGCAACCCCGGAGCCATGCGTCTACCGTGTCAAAGAACTGTTGCTTCAGTTCCAAAGTATCCGCATTTTCCTCATACCGATATGCTTCACGTACTGCCTCTTGAACGTCGGCCTGTCCCCATGCCCACTCAAGCATAATGCGTATAACGCTCGGATCGAGCGGATTAGCGATATCGTCCCACGTCGATCGCCGTCTGAAGAGGTCCGTCTCGACGGATTCGAGCATCCGAAGGCGTGCGCCCGTCTCGCGAATCCAGTTGATTCGACCGGCTTCATGAATATTCAACACGCGGCGAGCGCGCAGTTCGAAAATTTTCTGAAGTATCTGCTTGGATGCTTCGTTCAGTTGCTGAGATGCGAAAGTCTCATCCGCAAGATGAATGGCCTTTGCTACAAGCGCATCTTCCCCGATTTCCTCAGCCGCAAGATCAATGAGAGTAGAATCAATACCATCTACCAGCTTGTGTAGCGCGGGAAGCGCCTCTATGTAAACATTTGTTAGTTGTACGTGATTTTTAGCAAGATTTTGAGATAGCCATTCAACCAAAGACCACAATGCTCCATGCACGGTCTCGACAGACGTCTGGCGTGCTACTTGCTCGATTTGCCACCATTGTTGCTGGTTCGCGCAGATGACCATTCCCTTAGTTGTCGCACCGGCTCGTCCTGCGCGTCCCACGAGGTTTTTTATGTCTCGCGCAAGAAGATTCTTTTGTTGACCATTCTTTTGGCGACGTTGCACCGAGTAGAGGATTAGCGTCCGAATCGGCAGGTTCACTCCCTCGGCAAGCGTGTTCGTGCAGATTACAAGCTGGATATCGCCACAGCGCAGCAAATTCTCGAGAACTTCTCGTGCCTCTTGGGGAATATCTCCGTGATGGAGGACCGCACCCGCAGCGACAATACGCGTTCCTAACCAGTCTGAGCCATATTCCAATTCAAGGTACTTAATGACAGGGGCTAGCTTTTCCTTTGAAACGTGTTTGATTGGCTCTGGCAAGCTAAGTTCGCATTGTAACTGCTTGACAAGTTCGTCCGCGAGCCCAATCGCGCCTTGATTGCCTCGCTTGTTCGCAGCAAAGACCGCTACAGCACCCATCGCTAGTGCCTTACGACCCGCTGCAATAGCCTGCGTTTTCATCGACGTAAAATCATAGGTGTTTGAACGACCGGTCTTGGAATTCCTGAACTTAAAGTCCGCTCTGGAAAGAAAATTTTGCACCTGATAGCGTGTTGGACTAGGCTCATGTGGATGCATATCGAGCGAGACAGTTTTGTTCTTTCCTTCATCAACAGGCCTTAGTACCGCATATTCTGCAATCGACGGTCTATAGTTGCTTCGCACGACGCTATCGGATGCCCCCCCAAGCCATGCGTTAATTTCTTCAATATTTGGGACTATAGCGGAGACGAACACAAAGCGCGGCGCCCCACCCTCACGTGCCCGTAACCTCGCCAAGAGAAGCTCGAGCCCTACGCCCCGTCCTTCACTATCGAGGAGGTGTCCTTCGTCGCAAATAACTAATGAGACTCGGCTGTACAAGCTTCCACTCGCACCCAATAGGCCGGAGAGCGCTTCTGGAGTCGAAACTAAAACACGTGCATCTTCAAGAATTTGCACTTCGTCTTTAGTTGGAACGGTTCCACCGTAAGCGCATCGCGCGGAGATGCCGAGTTTATTCAGTCTTTTTACGACGCTGTAGCGTAACTCCGAGGCTAGTGAGCGGTACGGTACGAGCAGAATGGCTACATCATGTGTTCTGATTTTTGCGTGCCAGTACAGGAGAGTTTCACATAAGGCCGTCTTGCCCGCGCCAGTCGGCATCTGGAGCGAGAACGTTTCGTTACGTACGAGCAGGCCCTGTTTTATTGCGTCAATCTGTGAGGGGAAGAACTCCCAAGATGGAGGTTGTCGGCTGAGCAACGATTCAATAAAAGGAGTCCAGATATCGCTATCGCCAAGTGGAAGCACCGCACGGACGTTAGAATTCAGAAACCGCGTGAAGAGCTGTTCGAACAATCGTGCAGGAATCCATTCGTCTGGCCCCTTCTGTAGCGCCTCCTCTGACCGCGTGATCGCGTTCTTATCAATTTGGTAGATTGTCGCCATGTCACCATGCAGGAGAGCTTTGACAAGAATCTGCCCGATTTGCGAGCTTAAATTCTTAGGACGAGCCAGGAGGTCGAAGCACGCTCGATAGATTTCTGTGTCACTCTGCTCCGGAGCGCTCCCTCGCAGCGTCAGATACGCTGATGCCGGGAATCCTCCACAATAAAATGCGGCAGCAGCAAACAGAGTAGCTTCGGATTTTGGGATCCCAAGGCTCTGACGCAGGTTGTCTTGCCCTGTATCAGCAAAATGAACGAATGCATTGCCTAAACGTGCCCAGCCTGCAGCATCCTCCGAAGCATCGCGCATCCTTTCGAACAATTCTCCAACAAGAGCAAGATAGTAGTCATCCATTCGCTCTCGAGTAAGCGCGAAATCCTGGGTAGTCTGACGGACTTGGAAATGATTTAGATGCTGAATGGCATCGGCATCAGATATCCATCTTTCTAGTGTAGACGTCATTCCTCATTAGCCTTTATCACTGATTTTTGGGCAGGTATTTCATGACTTACCCGTGGAAGTGCTTTTTGGGCAGCGTCGAAGACCGCGTGATAGACATCTTTCAAATCGGGCACCACAATCACGATAAGCGTGTACTCTGGTGAAGCTGTTGTGGGAGCGCTCTTCAGCTCCTCGTCAATCAGAGATTTGCAGATTACAGCGACAGCATGAAAGCGCTTGCTTGCTGGTGGATGTTCCGAAGCTTTAATGAAGCGATCGAGATGCGCGATTTTAACATCACCGATTGGTTCCAGTAAGGCGCGCTCACGGAGCCAAACAAGTGTGCGCGCTAGTCGGCTTGTGCGATCCTTCTCGCAATCTTCGATCGCATTCTTAATCGGCGTCGAGGGCGCGTCAGTCGATTTCACTTTGACTTCAGAGCAAAGAAGAACATCGTCGGCACTCGACTCTGGCCACATTGGCAAGACGAAATGGATGACGTCGGAGTGAGGCGCCGGCTTCGTCCGATCTTGTTTCAGTCGCCACTTTTTTGGTCCGAAGGCCGTTCTCGGGAGCTCTTTCGCACTATGGTAAAAGTAGACGAGGATTTCTCCGAAGTCACCTGCCATTGTGGCGCCAGCATCCGGAAGGCGTGCTGCGATGATCTCAGTCTTGTCAACGTCAAGCGCTTTTGCTCTTTCGTTGATGGTGGAGTCGTTCACGTAACAGCGTCGCACCGCAAGGCCGAGATTGTCAGCCAACAGCTTTGCATGCTCGTCGCTCACTTGCACCAATTGATAGGAAGCGCTCTGATCAAATTGGAACCATAATGCCGCCTGTGCGAAGTCGAAGTCTAGGTCATCAACAATGCAGACCAAAGGAGTTGTGTTTTGCATTAACAAATTACTCTTATCTGTTAGTGGCCGGTGTAACGGCACTCTGGATACTGCGAGCAGCCGATGAAGGCACCCATCTTGCCCAGCTTCAGCCGCAGCCGGCCCTCGCGGCAGACCGGGCAGGCGCGCGGGTCATGGCCGTCCTCGGTGGCGGCGGGGAAGGTGATGCGCTGGACGCCGCGGTTGTCGGTCAGGTGCTTCTCGCGCAGCAGCTCCGACTGGTGCCAGGCGATGGCCTCTCCCTCGCGATCCGGGTCGGTTGCGAGGTAGACGCGGTCGGCCAACTTCACCGCCTTGGCGATCTCGTCGATGTGGCGCTTGGAGCGGTCGCCCAGTTCCCATTCCATCACGAAGTCTTCATCCGGGCGCACCGATCCGTCCCTCGCCGGAAGGTCGCGGACATGGCCGAAGCTGGCGATGACGGTATAGTCGTCGCCCAGATACTTATTGATGGTCTTCGCCTTGACCGGCGCTTCGACAATGACGACGATCTTCATGAAATACTAGAATTGACCAAGCCATTGGCGTTAGTCAATAGCATACAATATGGTAAGGACAATTTTTTGATGCGATGTGTCGATTTCAACACCCCGCTAGTTGCGCCGTGTTTTTATGCAAAGCGCGAGATGGGCTAAGATAACGGCGGGAAGTGTCTTCTAGTAATGCTGACCAGCAGCAATGTACTGCTTTGGCAGGTGCGTCGATCCGAGTCTGATCCGGCTCTGGTGCCGCACCTCGTCGGCATCGCTGATTTCGCGTGGCGCAAGGGCCACCACCATGACACGATCCTCATGGATTTGGAGCGCCACGCGTTGATCGACCTGCTGGCCGCACCGGCGGACGTCCAGGGCTACAGGGCCGTTTCGTCGATCCGGTCGATGATCCTCGCCACCAAGTCCGCAACTGTCGGTCCCGTGCCTGCCTCCCAGTGCCAAAGGCACAGGAATCAACACCAGATCAGCAGGTTTCTGCGACACACGTCAAATGTGAGTTCTGGAAGCTTGCTTGGCATTCTTAACAGGATGGCCGCATGGGCACCGTATGAAAGTCGAACCCGACACGACGTCGGGTCCAAGCAGGAGGTCGGCCCAAGGCTGATGCAAGCGCAGTAGGGTCGCCCACTAGCACCACTTGCTTCTCCGCGCGGGTGACTGCCGTGTAGATCCAGGAGACGTCCACGAGCGGGTGGTCGAATAGGGAGACGATGATCCGCTCGGCTTGGCTGCCCTGAAGGCGATGGCATGTCAGGCAGTAGGCCAACGCGAGCTCGATCAGCTCGTCCCCGACGAATTCGTGTTCGGCGCCGTCGAAGCTCGCCTTGAGTGCCCGCTTCGGGACATCGATGCTGACGACATGGCCGAGGGAGCCGTTGAACAAGCCGCGGGCGTAGTCGTTGCGGCGGTGGATCACTGGCTCGCCCACGCAGAACGCATTGCCAAGGAAGCCCTTGACCTCTTGGATCTCAGGGCTGTCCAGCGTGACAACGTCGTACCCATACGCCTGCCGGTACAGCTCGTGGAACCGTTGGTTCAGACCGTCCACACCGGCGGGGTCGGCGTTGAGTGGTGCGACGATCTGAACGGCGTGGTCGCCGCCGAAGCCGCCGAGCCTGGAGACGACGTCCTCGATCTTGTTCGGGATCTCGGCCCTGCCACATGGCAGCAGGAACACCCCCTCCGCCGGACCATCGAACGGCAAGAGATCCGGATGGGCGCCGTTGCGGATCGCGTGCGACGCCATCGGAATGCGGCTGCCTTCCCGCTGACGGTGGATGGTCTTCAGCTCCGCCGTCAGGGCGGGGGCGAGAGCAAGGCGGTGGAAGACCAGGCCGAAGCCGATGGGTGGGAGTTGTCCGACGTCGCCGACGAGCAGCAGGCGGCAGCCCGGTGGCATGCCTTGGACGAGGCGGTGCCACTGGCCGAGGTCGACCATGCTGGCCTCATCCACGATCAGGAGGGTCTTGGCATCCAGGGCGGCCGCCCCTTCCACCTCAACGTTCTGTTCCTCCGCGTTCGCCAGCTCGTTCAAGAAGCGGTGGATCGTGCGGGCCAACCGGCCGGTGGCCTGCGACATGCGGAGCGCCGCCTTGCCGGCGAGCGCGACCATCTCGACGCGGCCGCCGAGCGCCTCCCAGAGATCGACGACGGCCCGCACCGTCGTGGTCTTGCCCACGCCAGCGCCGCCGGTGAGCACCGCCAGAGGCGCCGCAACGCACCGCAGGACCGCGTCACGCTGCTCCGGGTGCAGCTGGTCCCGGCCGTGGCCAAGGCTGTCCAAGATGCGCTCCAGGGTGTCCCTGGCGGGGGTGCGGACCTCCGTCTGCTCCCGGCCGTCGATCATCGCCTGGAAGCGTGCCGCGAGGCTGTCCTCGAGCGCGGCGCAACCAGGCGCACGCCAGAGGCCTTCGCCGTGCGGGATGATGGCCTCGTTGATCTCCCCGAGCCGGATCGCCGCGGCCACACGCCGCGCGGTGGGCTGGCCGTCCAGGCATCTCGCCAGGCCGTTCCGCAACGACGCTTCATCGATGAGGGTGTGGCCGTCCACGGTGATGGCCTTCCGGACCACGAAGTCCACCGCGCCGACCAGCCGGTTGGGGTGGTTCTCGACCGCGGCGACGCCGGCCTCGGCCATGAGGCGTCTGCCGAGTTCGTCCACCTTCGACCACCGGCTCAGGAAGGCCGCCAAGATGTACGGGTTCGATTCCAAGGTGGGGCGGGTGTGCTCACCCAGAATCTTGACGATCCGCCGCACAAAGCGGGTATCCGTGACGCCAAGTCCGTCAAGCCAAGCTATGACGGCCGGCTCAACGGTGGCCTCCTTCCACTGGCTGACGACGTCGGCCGCCAGGCGCACGGACAGCGACGGGAAGCGCGGCGCGATGACCTCGGCAAGTGCCGAGATGTCCCCGGCGTCAAGCACCTTCGGCAGACCTTCGCCGAAGACATCCCAGAGCTTGTTCGCGCGCCCGGGTCCGATGCCCGGCACGTGGTGCGCCAAGTAGGATACCACGAGGCGTCCGGACGGCCGTGCCCGGTAGGCTCGCTGAGCGTGAAACTGATCGCCGTATCGGCTGGAAGCCGCCCAACCACCGCGCACATGCCAGATCTCACCTTCGATCGGGTCAGCGCCGTGCAGGACGCCGCCGGGCACGACGATGCGGATCGGCGCCCCCTCCTTCGGATCGCCGAACGGGGCCGTCACGGTTCCGGCGAAGATCGCCCCGTTCAGACGCAGGCTGACCACCTTCTTGATGGCCACCTCATAGGCGATGTCCTCGTCGATGACGGCGACGCTCATGCGGTTCTCACGGGTGCCGTGCGCAGGACTACGCCGCTGTCCTGGACGAGCCCGAGCTGGGCCTTGAGGCTGACGATCTCACGCTGTTGTCGGATGATGACGGCCTGCGCCTCCGCCAACTGTTCGGCCAAGCGTTTGTTGTCGCCGCCCTGTCGGGCGATGACCTTCTTCACCGCGTCCTCGGGCTCTGCCTTGGCGGAGCGGCTTCCAATGCCCTCGAGCCCCTGCGCGCGGGCCAAGGCGTTAACTGGTCCAGACAGATCTTTCTTGTGGTGGAAATGCTGGTCCCAGTTCGGATTGAGCCCAAGGACTCTAACGATCTCCGCAAGGTTGACCTTGCCCGACACCGAGGGCAGCGTCGGCACGCGGCGATCTGCGGGCTGTGCCATCCATTCCTGCTCCAGGGCTTGGAGATAGGGCAAGAGCAGAGGCAGTACCTGAGGAACAATAGGCGGCGGCGGCATGTATCCTCCTCAGCTCCTGAAATGCTGCTCCAAACCCGAGTTGAGCTCAAGGACCATCAGGATCTCAGCGAGATTGCATTGGCTCGGTTAGTCGGTCATTCCTGCAAGGCGCCGCAGAAGCGCCATTTCGGCAGGCTTCACCAGCGCTTGGCGGGTTGTCTTGTGCCGGACGCGGTTGTTCTCGAACTCCATGCCGACGCGGCTGAGTTCATCTGGGTTGTTAAGACGGTCGATCAGCATCTTGAGAATGCCACGATCCTCGTCCGACATGGCCGGGATAGCGTTGCCTGCTTGACCGTTGGCCAGGGTCGATTTGGCCTCAATCTGCGGTGCGCCGGCGCCATGCAGAAGGGCATTTATGTCGACCCCAGGGATCTTGCGAAGGCCTGCCCGCAGGATATCCAAGTGCCGTTGTGCGGCGCGCCCGGCATCAAGTTCATGACGTAGTTCCATCCGAACTTCGACAGAGGGCAGCAACGAGATCGCGTCCTCGATTTGCCTGCGTTTCGGGGTCGGGCGCTTCGGCAAATCTGGCTTGACCCGCTCGTCGTCGCGCGCCTCCACATACGCGAGCAGATCAGGATCCTTCTGAATCGTGACCCTCGTCGGCCCAGTCCAGGCTTTGTCTGTCTTCCCACGCGCTTTGACATATTTTTCGACCGTCGACGGGTTGATCTTTGGATTCAGGCGTAGGCCGTGGTCTTTGCCAGTAACAGCCTTGACTAAGTTAGCTGCGGCGCCGGACTCGATGGCGTTGCACGCTTCCACCAGCCGGTCGATGGTGGCGTCTCGGACTTCGGACCTACCCATCCGCTTGGCGCCCTCACGCAGGCGTCTCAAGACCATTTCCGAAGCTCTTTCGGCCATGATCAAGCCTCCTCCAGTGCATCAATAGGCGCCGCCTGATCAGAAGCGAGCATGCAGATCCTCTCTGCCGTGTGGCCCAGTTGAGGCATCGTTTCTAAACCCTGGATGAGGGCCTCAAGATGGTCAGCCGCCAGTTCGTCACAGCCCTTCAATTTGGAGTGATGGGTGAGCAGGTCGCCAAATGCGTCGAGCGCTCGCTTTCTGGCATGAGGGGCTAGATTATAGAAGAACGAACTCGCGTTGTTTTGCCGGGCGATCTCCAGGAGCATTTCGTCGCGCTTCGCCCTCGCACCCGGAGGAACCTCAAGAGAGGCGCCCGTTATTACATCAGCCTCCGTAACAACTTGGTGCAGCAGTACCATCTGGTGTACCGATTTGAACTTTGACTGAAGCTCAGTAACGTCCATGCCGGTCACCATCGGCAGGTTCGAGGCGTTTCCCTCCTGTTCGAGCATGCTCTCGGCCTGCCGTACGGTCTTGAGTTCGGCAGCCCACTCGGCCCAGATGTGATCGCGCGCCTCGCGCTCGCAGTTGATAAGACCCTCCAGGATTTTGGCGTTACCGCCTTCATCTTCAACGACCTCAATCCGCGCGTGCAGATCCCGTTCCTGCTCGTAAGAGTGGTTCAATTCAATCATCAAGGCGTTAAGGCGGTGGACTAACCCATTCAAAAACACAGGGCCTGTGACACGGTACCGACAACGGGAACACGCACGAGGGCGGAACACGGGGTGATAGGTGCCCTTGAAACGCTCCCCACCGGTATTGCAGTCCCCACCGGGACAGATCCCATGAGCGAACACCTCATAGGCCCCTGGCTCCTTTGAGATGAGGTGCTCCTTCAGCAATTCGGCGCCCTGGGCCTGATCGCCCCTCAGATTGACGATCCCTCCCAGGACTCGAACCAGAGCATTCTCTATGTCATCCTCGGTCTTGAGAGCATCCAAATCTGCAATAGCCCGCTTACGCCTCTCCTCCATCCCCTTCTGGATCGCTTTGTGCGTTTTTCGGTTGTTGACCTCCACGTAGTGCCAAGTCATCGCTACCGATTTGTGGCCAACAAGAAGCGCTACAATCTCTGGGGAGACCCCGGACTCGATGAGAGTCGTTACGGTCGTCACGCGGAGAGAGTGGATGTCCCAACGGGGTTTACCGTCAATCAGCAGCGGTTCCCATACGAAGGACTTTCCGGTGGCTTCGGCGGCTAATCTACGTTTCTCGTTTATGATGGGCTCGCAGTGCGCAAGCAACTCCCTCCAGTATCGGTAAATCGACCCATCAGTTGGCGGATAAGCTTGGCCTTTTGACTGCGGATCACGGAACAGCGGGTAGACCTCAGGGATGCTGTCTTCTGCTGCGTACTGTCTCGTCAAGGCGGCGCGTTCGGCAAGGACCACGCTCTTACGCGGATAGTACCGGATTTGCCAGTCGCGCATCATAGTGAAGAAACGCGCCGTCTGTGCCTCCACCCAAGGGGCCTCGTACGGGCCCGACTTATTGATGGGAAAATAGGATCCGAGCACACACTCTTTATTGCTGATCTGGACGAGGCGCAGGAACGCCATCCTTCGACCTGCCGTCGCCGTCGAGAGCGGGTTCGCATACTCGACCTTGGTTTCCGGATCCACCCAGATCTCATCTCCCTCACCGGAGTCCATCCACTGGGCCATGATCTTGCGCATGCCCATGTTGAGGATCGCGTCGAGGATGATCGGCATTGCGGGCCAGAAGACGGTCTTCTTCTGCCTATCCTGGTGGTCAACGACATGCCGATCAAAGCGCCCCAAGCTCCGAGCAAAGGCAAAGGGATTGCCTACCGCGTCGGGGCGCCGGTTCTCATCAATTAGTGTTTCGAGAATAAACTCATCGAGAGCCTTTCGTCTCGTCCGGCCCATCCTGTTTTGATTGGCGTCGCTGAGTTCTACGATGTCGATCTCGGGGTCAATGGGGCACGGTGTCTTACCAGCGAAGCCGTCCCGTGTGGCCGCGAGGGTCCAAGCCTGTCTCAAACTTGAAATGCACTGGTCAACCCGGGCGCCGCCGATCTTCGACTTGAGAAAGTCCAAGTACGGTGTGTAGGCCGCATTGCCCATCGAGTTGATATGCTTTTCGCGATTGATCTCCTGCCATGTCTTGGGAGCGTATTCCTCCCCAACGGCGATCAGCCAGTAGAGCCACGGGGTCAACTCTACAAGCTTGCGATCAATAGTCCTGACGTTGAAACCGGGCAGCAGTGATCGCAGATCGGCGGCCCATTGAACCACGTAGTCCGGGAATCGCGTCGGTGGTTCCGCGCCAAAGACCTCTTTATATTTCCTGAGCCGATGCTGCCGGGGTCGGTCCACCCAGCTGAACGCATCACGCCCGTGCTCCGCCGTAAGACGCCGCCTGCCGCCGAAATAATCGGCCACAGCACCTATGTCCTCGTGCGTAAGGCCATAATACGACAGCGCGGCGGCGAACAGGAGGTTGGATCCGTGCCCCTTTTGAGCGTTGTCGTATTCCGGTGAGTGATACCGTTCCTTGAGGTGCAGCAGGTGATCGGGACAGAAGGACGAAATCTCTTCGAAAAAGTTGGTCGTCAACAGCAGTTCTCTGTAGACGTTCCAGCAATAACTTGCTTCCTGCGTCCTGACTTCCGGTCCTATGAGCGTGCAAGCCAATGCCCGTCCGTCTTCCGGCACAAAAAACGTCCGGTAAAAGGGCTTTAGCACACGAGGAAGAAGGCCCTCCAAACGCACGAAAGCCTTGAGGGGCCAGAAAACGATTCCCTCGCGGGTGAGATAGGCGAGGAACCAAGGAGCAGCGAAATGACGACCGTCGCCTTTCGCTTCTCCCCTTCTTTTGTGCGCCTTCTGCTCGGTCATGAAAGACGTGAACAACTCGGAAAGCTTGTCCCAAGCTTCCTCCGCATCGACGGCGCCTTTTAGGACCTCCTCCAACTCGGGCAGGGCGAACATGGTCGCTTGGCTGATGAATCCGCTAAAAATCTCGTCAAGGTCGAGATTGTAGTCGAAGAGCAAGCTGTGGAGCAGATGGCGTTGCTCTTCAAGCTGCAGCCCTTGGGCGAAATCTACCGCACCACCGCCACCTCGGACCATATTCTTCCGGGACCGACCATGAGGGGTGACGGCCGGAATATGGCCACGGTCGATGAACGCGGTCACGACCGGCGCCTGTTTGAGCCAATGCAGCTTATTGTCCCCGACGCTGATCCGTTTGAAGGCGACACAGGAATGTGGTGGGCATATACCCGCTTCGAAGTCATACTTGTCACCGCCATGCCAAGCGGAGAACTCGGCTGGAGTCATGGCTAAGACTTCGTAGATATTCCTATAAAGCTCCTGCCTGAAGGCAGCGAACTTGGCCCGGAGTTCAGCAAGCGTGACTTCACGCAGGACAACGATTTTATCTGGCGACTCCGAGGCTAAGGCCGTCCCCTCCTCGTTCAGGAGGCGGACATTGGCATCGTTAACGTATTCCCACGAATACATGTCGGCTTAACCTGCGGCTAGTAGTTTCCGGTGTTCGATCGCCGAACTGAGTTCTTTGTGGGCGGTCTGAGCGTTCCGCCCGTAGTCGGATTGGGATCCGATGCTGCGGTGCCCCAGCATGATCTGCAGGTGCTCCTTCGCAATCTTCAACTCCTCTTCAGCCACCCACTTGTAGTAGTGACGGAAGCCGTGGATATTTCGGCCCCATTTGTGAGGTTCCAAGCCGACACGTCGGTAGGCGTCATCGAGCGCCTTTTCAACTCGACCGATCCTCACCGGGTTGCCTCGGTGCTCGCCCGTCGGATCGGCGATGTTGACGTAGTACCAGGGGTGCCGTCTGCTCGTCTGGTGATGCCGGTGAAATTGCCTGATCTCCGCAGCGCAATCAGCGAAGAGTGAAGCGGCCCTATCATCGGTCCAGAAGACCTGATGCGTCAGGAACTCTCCCGAATAGACCGTTCCCTTCCAGCCCGCGTACATCGGATGCGATCTCGGTAACAGCTTACGAGGCTCAAAGCCGTAGCGTTCGATGAGGTACTGGCGGCGCGTCGGCCCCCTCCGGCCGGGATCGTCGATGTATCGGGATTCAACAGGGTCCGCGCGCAGGAACAGAATCGTCCCCGTCGATTCCGTGAAGTCGGCCCTGAAAAAATGTTCTCGGCTGCTACCCGGCAGAATGTCGACCTGCCACGCGTTGAGTTGCTCGCTGATTCGCAGGCCACCGAACGCGGCGGCCAGCCAGAGGCTCTTGTAGATAGGATTGCTTTCGGCCTCAATGACAGCCCAAACCTCGGCAGTTGGTGGAAACTGGCGGAGTATCCGCGGTTTCGGCGGCGCCTTGGCGATGGGCGGCATTTTGAGATCGCCGTTACAGTATTTGGCCCGCCAGTATTCGCGCGCGGCAGCGAGGTGGGCAAGGAAGTCAGACTCCTTCCGCCTCTCGTGCGCAGCCATGCGCGTGAAGGGAGGATCAGCCTCGTTGGCTCGAAAGCGCTCTGGGGTCAGGTCAACGTACCCCCAGGTCGTCGCGCAGAAACGCAGGTACCGAACGAGAGACCTGAACTCGTTTCTGAGCGCGCCATAGGCAATCGGGCGCCAATTAAGGCCCCCCAGCGAACAGCAGCCCTCCGGATCCATCGTGCCCGCGTACCGGAAAATCAAATAGGCGTAGATTAAGTAGTCGAGCTCGCCATCCTCTATTGGTCTGCCATAGCCCCAGACGCGATAGAAGTTGATGAACCTCGCGAGCACCTCAATGTTCGCCTCAATCTTGGACAGCGAAAATCCCGACAGCGACATCCGTGCCCATTCCAAAGCTTCGTAGCTCCGGACTACCTCGCCAGATGGCTCCTTAATAAACATAACAGGTAGATGCTGTTGGATGCCTTCGTTGATAACGGGGAGTACCTGAGCCATTGCATAGGGTGGGCCGGGATCAGAATCGTCGATGTTGAGTACCGAATCCAACCGCCCCTCCCGCCTTATAATACAGAATCACGATGGGGGGATTTTATCCTGCCTCTGGGACGCTCGCAACGTGTTTATGGTGTTATGATACAATTTTCGTAGGGGGGTACTGGGTTTCGACACCAAGATCATTCGGCAGATCATCCGCCTGCGGAAGATGGACAAGGCCGACCGCCAGGAGCAGGAAGCCATCCTGGAGCTCTACAAGGAAGCGCTGGGCATGGTGGAGTGACGGCTTCCACCGTCGCTCCCACCATCTGATCTGCCCAGCCGATCCGTGTCGTGGCGGCCCCTCAGGCCGCCGCTTCGCGTTCCGGCACTTCGATCGTCCGCCCCGTCATCCTCTCCATGACGTTGGCGACCAGTGCCAGCCCGTGCCCACCACCGGCGCTGCCGTCCAGCGTCAGGATCGATTCGGGATGGAACTGCACCGCGGCCAGCGGCAGCGTCCGGTGCTCGATCGCCATCACCGTTCCGTCCTCGGTCTCCGCCGTCACCCGCAGCTCCGGCGGCAGACTGTCGCGCCGCGCCACCAGCGAGTGGTAGCGGCCGGCCCGCATGCCCTGCGGCAGTCCCTCGAACATTCCGGCGCCCTGGTGCCGCAGGGCCGATGCCTTCCCATGCATCGGCTCCGGCAGGCGTTCCAGTTCCGCGCCGAAATGCTCGGCCATGCCCTGCAGGCCCAGGCAGACGCCGAACACCGGCACGCCGAGGTCCAGCGCCGCCTGCACGCTGCCGCCGACATCGAAGTCGGCGGGCCGGCCGGGCCCCGGCGACAGCACCAGCAGGTCGGGTGGTTCTCTGTGCAGGGCAGCCTGCGCATGGGTGTGGCGCAGCGTCGTGACATCGGCCCCCGTCTGACGGAAATAGTCGGCAAGCGTGTGGACGAAGCTGTCGTCATGGTCGACCAGCAGCACCCGCCTGCCCTCCCCGCTCCGGTTGACCCCGGACCGAATCACCGCCAGCCGGCGGCCGGCACCGGCACCGTCGCCGCGCACCGCATCGAGGAAGGCGGAGGCCTTCAGGCGGCATTCGGCGTCCTCCGCAGCCGGATCGCTGTCGGACAGCAGGGTGGCGCCGGCACGGACGAAAGCGACGCCATCCTTCATGCGGATGGTGCGCAGCGTCAGCCCGGTGTCCATCCCCCCGTCGAAACCGATGCGGCCGAAGGCTCCGCCGTACCAGCGGCGCGGCGACCGTTCGGTATCCTCCAGGAACTGCATGGCCCAGCGCTTCGGCGCACCGGTCACCGTCACCGCCCAGGTATGGGTAAGGAAGGCATCCAGCGCGTCGAAGCCGTCGCGCAGCCGCCCCTCCACATGATCGACGGTGTGGATCAGGCGGGAATACAGCTCGATCATCCGGCGGCCGACGACGCGGACGGAGCCCGGCTCGCACACCCGCGCCTTGTCGTTGCGGTCGACGTCGGTGCACATGGTCAGTTCCGCCGCGTCCTTGGCGGAGTTGAGCAGGGTCTGGATCTGCGCCGCATCGTGCAGCGCGTCGGCCCCGCGTGCCACGGTGCCGGAGATCGGGCAGGTCTCCACCCGTCTTCCACCGACGCGCACATACATTTCGGGACTGGCAGCGACCAGGAACTCGCCGTCGCCGAGGTTGATCAAGGCTTCATAGGGCGCCGGGTTGGCGGTGCGAAGGCGACGGAAGATGGTGGCCGGGCTGTCGGTGCAGGGCTCGGCGAAGGTCTGGCCGGGGACCACCTCGAACAGGTCGCCGCGGCGGAAGGCCTCCTTCGCCGCCCGTACCACCTGCTGGTATTCGCCCGGGGCATGATCGCACTCCGCGGCGGCATTGGTGTCGGCACGGTAGGCATGAACCCGTCCGCCGCCGACGACCCTCCCGGTCGAAACGCCATCCACCAGGAACTCGTAGGCAAAGCGGCGTGCCACTCCGGCGGCATGGTCGACCACCAGCAGCCGGTCGGGCAGATACAGCACAAGGTCGCGCTGGTCGTCCGGCCGATCCAGCCGGCGGCGGATCGCCTCGAACTGGAAGGCGAGGTCGTAACCGAAGGCGCCGTAAAGTCCGAGGAAGGGTTCGTCCGAACAGGCGAACAGCGCCATCAGCGCCCGCAGCACGCTGAAGACGGAAGGCTGGCGGCTGCGCTCCTCCTCGGCAAAGACGCCGGCAGGACGGCGCACCAGGGCGGTGACGCGGCCCGCAGTGGCTTCCAGCCCGACGAGTGCCTCATGCCCGTCCAGCGCGGCGGCCACGGCCGGCAGCAGCAGCCGGCCGCGCGGGTTCAGCGCATCGATGCGCACGGTGCGGCCGCGTGCGGTCACCGACAATGGCGGATCGACGAATCCCAGCGCCTGACGCCGGTAGCGGCCGGGCGCCTCCACGCCGCCCGACAGCAGCAGGCCCCGCCGTTCGTCCAGGGCGGCGACAAGCGCATCGAGCGAGTCGGCCGGCGCCACCGGTTCGGCGGTGCGATGAACGACCAGACCGCCACCGGTACGGACGGCCAACGGATCGAGGAAGGCGGGTTCGGCGAGGAACAGATGGGACGGGATCATTGCGCTGGTGCTCCGGGTTCGGGCGTCTTGTCGGTGACGCCGCCCGGTGCTTCCGCTTGCCTGTCCGTTCTTCCGTTGCACGACCCGCGGTCGGGTCAGGAAAAAGGCCGCTCCGGATGCACCGGGCGGCCTTTGCTTCTCAATCCACGCTCACGCGCGTCGCCAGGCCGGCCCGTTGGAGACGGGCCACCACCAATGCTGCGACAGGAGGGGCGAGGAGATGTTCATGGCTGCAACCGCAACACACGCCGACCTCGGCTGTCAAGCCTTCATTCATGTCCCTTGGGCACATCGCTCGGGCATATCTCTCAGGCACCCCGCTCGGGCGGCGGTGCGACGGCGTAGCTGCTGAGATCCTCCTTGCGGCGCTCGTCGGACGGCAAGCGGCCCTTGACCAGGAAGCTGATGTTCTCCGCCACGTTGGTGACATGATCGCCGATGCGCTCGATCGACTTGGCCGCGAACAGCAGATGGGTGCCACCGCTGATCTGCGCCGGCGTTTCCATCATGTAGGTCAGGAATTCACGGAACAGAGCGGTATAGGCCGCGTCGACCTCGCCGTCGCAATCGCGGACGGAGGCTGCGAGGTCGGCGTCCTGCTGCGTATAGGCACGGCGCATCTCGCCGATCATCGCCTGCACCATCCGGCCCATGCGGACCAGGGAAGCGACCGGCGGGGCCACCGGCAGGGTTGCCAGCGTGACCGCCCGCTTGGCCACCGACCCGGCGAAATCCCCCATCCGCTCCAGGTTTGACGCGATCTTCAGCGCCGCGACGACCTCGCGCAGATCCTTCGCCATCGGTTGGCGCAGGGCCAGCAGGCGGACGGTCATCGCCTCCACCTCCATCTCCAGACGGTCGATCTCGGCATCGCCCTTCAGCACTTCGGCCGCGATTTCGGCATCGGGACCGGCCAGCGAATCGAGCGCCAACCCGACCTGGCGTTCGACCAGCTCGCCCATGCGGTCGATGGCGGCGCGCAGGGCCGCCAGTTCGGCGTCGAAAGCCGCAAGCGTGTGTCCACCCGACATGATCCCCAGCTCCTTGCTGTTACAGGCAGTACGATGCCGGACGCCCCGCAGATGGTGCCTGATGCCGCCTGCGCCAAGCCGGACCGGCACTGAAGCGGCTTTAACCTTTGACATAGATTATTCCGAGACACTGGTCTATCGATGGACCACGCAACCATGCAGACCGGACAGGATCGATGACACCGCACGAGGTGGTTGCCGTGCTGGAAAAGCACGAGCGCTGGCTGAAGAGCAAGTCGGGCGGTTCGCGCGCCAACCTGACCATGGCGAACATGGAAGGCTCGAACCTATCCGGGGTCAATCTGGCGCAAGGCAAGCTGTCCGGCGCCAACCTGTCCCATTGCGACCTGTCCAACGCCAATCTCAGCACCGCCGACCTGTTCGCCGCCCACCTGACGAAAGCGGATTTGTCCGGCTGCAACCTGTACCGCGCCGACCTCCGCGGTGCCCACATGCGTGGCGCCAAGATGAAGCGCGCCATCCTGAAGGAGGCCGATCTGCGCGGCGGCGCCCTGCTGTATGGCGGGCCGGGCAACGGCAAGGGACTGGATTTCGTCAGGTCGGACCTGTCGGGGACGGATTTCGACGACGCGTCGCTGACCAACGCCAACCTGTCGGGCGCCGACCTGACCGATGTGTCGATGAACGGCGCCGACTGCGAGGGTGCACTGCTGACCGGCGCCACGCTGATGCGCGCCAGCATGAAAAGCTGCAACCTCGCCCGCGCCGACCTGCGCGGCAGCAACCTCTCCGGCGTGAACCTGCAGGGGGCGGTGCTGCGCGACGCCAACCTGACCGGCGCGATGCTGGCCGGCGCCAATCTGCGCAACGCCGACCTGCAGGGCGCGAAGCTGGAAGGGGCCGATCTGGCCGGGGCCGACACCACCGGCGCCAATCTGGCGCGGTCGGCCGACAATTTCTCTGTCCAGATCCAGCAGGCGCTGCACAGCCATTATACCTGGATCAACACCAACGGGACGATGGGCGCGCGAGCCGACCTGACCGGCGCCGATCTCAGCCACATCGACCTGTCGGGCGTGAACCTGTCGGGCGCCAACCTCAAGCGGGCCAACCTCGGCGGCGCCAAGATGCGCGAGGCGCTGCTCATCATGTGCGACATCTCCGAAGCAGTGCTGGCTGGTGCCGATTTCACCGGAGCGATCCTGGACGGCGCCAATCTGCGTGGCGCCAACATGGACGAGGTGCGGCTGGACGGGGCCGGGGTCGGCTGGGTCGACATCAAGGGACCCAGCGGCCAGCCGACGGGACGGCTGTGGGCGGCGAACCTGACCGGCGCCCGGCTGACCGGCAGTTCCTGCGTCCGCACGAACCTGCGCGGCGCCAACCTGTCCGACTGCGATTTCAGCAACGCCAACCTGACCGGCGCGATCCTGAGCGACGCCAATATCCGCGACGCGAAGTTCACCGGCGCCAACCTGACCGGCGCCAGCCTGCCCCCGCCGCCCGACCCGGATGACGACTGATACGCGGTCAGAAAAATTCTGACCGCTGCGTTCATACGCCACGCAGGCTTCGCGCCTAGCGGCGCGCGCCCGCAGTCGCGGGCGATACCAGGTTCGAAAAGTCAGAACTTTCCGAATCCGGTATGACACCGGGTGGAGCCCGACAGGCAATGCCGCAAAACAGGATGGCGCCGGCAGCAGGCCCCGCCCGTCCTACTCCTCTTCACCGTCGCGGGCGGCGGCTGAAACGGCATTGAGGTTGGCGCCGACACGGCGCAGAACATCAAGCGTCAAATCCAGATCTTCCGGCGCGATGCCTTGGATGGCGATCCGGGCGATTTCGGACGCGCTGGGCATCATCGTATCGCGCAACGCCCGTCCCTTGTCGGTCAGGAAGATGTTCATCTTGCGGCGGTCGTGGCTGTTGCGTACGCGCTGAACCAGCCCCAGGCCCTCCATCACATTGACCGCGGTAACGGTGGTGGGTTCCATCATGCCGACCCGGTGGCTCAACTCCCGCTGGGTCAATCCGTCCTCCTCCCACAGGGCACGCAGGAAGAACCATTGCCCCATGCTGACACCGGATCGCGCGATGCGCGTCTGCAGTGCACGGGCAAAGGCACGATTCACTTCGCGGACGACGAACGATAAAGCACCGTCGGCCGACCCGGCCGCGGCCTCCGATTCAGCGGGGCGTTCCGGCTCCCACCCCTTGACAGACGCCTCCATACCGACAATCTCTCTGCCGTCATTCACACGCCCACAACCATTCCCGCGAACCGGTCGAAAATGCCGGGCAGCCGCCTGTCAAGGCGCGGCCGCGGCATCGCCACCGTCGGTTCCATCTCTGTCCGGCCTTGTCTGACAACACCACCTTGACACGAATGGGCATGGCTGCGTCATCCAATCATAACGTGTTGTGTGCAAAGCGCAAATCAATTGCGTGGCCGCCGGCCACCGACATGCAATGATATGTCGCTCCGCAGCCGCGAAATCACCGTCGGCGCAAACAGAACGCCCATACCGACTCTTCGCATGGCCGCCCTGTGTCACGCCCATCTTTTTCGCGCGACCGAAAGATACCATATCCGCATATGATGCCCGATATGATCATTACCGACTATGTCGGTTTCATTTGTCGGTTCGTACTGAACAGACCCTGTAAAGTGATTGTTTCGCGAAATTATTGACAAACAGCCTCTGGCCGCTTGTATCCGCTGCGACCTTTTGTCACACAAGCCTCGAACCGCCGCCCACCGATCGCCGTTCCATAGGGAGCTCCGAGACCGCAATGACCGCTTCGCCGTCCGCCCCTTCGTCCCGTGCCGTCACCGTCGCCGCCACCCAGATGGCCTGCAGCTGGAACCGTGCCGCCAACGTCGACGGCGTGGAATCGCTGATCCGCGAAGCGGCCGCCATGGGCGCGCAGATCATCCTGCCGCAGGAATTGTTCGAGACGCCCTATTTCTGCAAGGATCAGAAGCAGTCCCTGTTCGAATTGGCCGCTCCCGCCGAGGGCCATCCCGTGATCGAGCGGATGCAGGTCCTGGCACGCGAGCTGTCGGTGGTGATTCCCGTCAGCTTCTTCGAGAAGGCGCGCAACGCCTATTACAATTCCATGGCCATGGTGGATGCGGACGGCAGCCTGCTCGGCATCTACCGCAAATCCCACATTCCGGATGGCCCCGGTTATCAGGAGAAGTTTTATTTCAGTCCTGGCGACACCGGCATCCCGGTGTTCAAGACCCGCTACGCCACCATCGGCTGCGCCATCTGCTGGGACCAGTGGTTTCCGGAGACCGCCCGTGTCATGGCGCTGAAGGGGGCGGAAATCCTGCTGTATCCCACCGCCATCGGGTCGGAGCCCCAGGATTCCTCGATCGACAGCCAGGGCCATTGGACGCGGGTGATGCAGGGCCATGCCGGCGCCAACCTGATGCCGCTGGTCGCCTCCAACCGCGTCGGGATGGAACAGGGGGACAGCTGCGCGTTGACCTTCTACGGCTCGTCCTTCATCGCCGGGCCGCAGGGGGAAATCGTCGCACAGGCCGACCGCGAAAGCCGTATGGTCCTGACCGCCACCTTCGACCTCGACCGCATCGCCGCCCAGCGCGCCTCCTGGGGGCTGTTCCGGGACCGCCGCCCGGAGTTGTATGGTGCGCTGCTGACGCTGGACGGCGAAACGACTCCGCGCCGTTGATCGGACCGGGGGAAGAGCCGACGCAATCCGTACCGGCGCTACGGCCTCAGACCGTCAGGCCTCGCGCCGGGTCGGCCTTGCCCAGTGCTTGCGCTGCGCCGTAGGCCGCAGCCGCGCGTCCGGACGCCCCATCCCCCCCACCCTGCCGGCGCTGTTCCGACTGCGCCTGCAGCTTCGTCGCATCGGCCTGCGCGGCGACGCGCAGGTCCTGCGGAGACGGATCGGCCGGCGCAAGCGCTGCGGCCTTGACCTGTTCCATTTTGGCGACGGTGGCGGCCGGCTCCGCTTCGGGACTGGCGTCGACCGGAACCTCGCCGGCGGTGGCGTAGTTCTTTCCGTCCGGACCGCGGGTGAAGGTGAAGGAGGCGCCGCCGGCGTGGCTGCCGCCGGCCGCCTGATGTGCCGCCTCGTGCTGGCGGACGCTGGTGTCCGCCTGCTTGAGCTTCTGGATTTGCTGCTGGGCCGCCTCGGACAGCGCAACGATGTCGGTGGGGCCGGCGCTCCCGCTGTCCTTCGCGCCGGACGCGTGTTTGCCATCCCGCCGCGGCGGCAGGCTGCGCGGAGTGGCGTAGGCCCCGATGGACGGGCTGGTGATGGAAAGGTCGGCTGCCACCGCCCGCATCCTCGATCAGATGCCGAACCTCCCATCAATTTAGGACGATTCGACCGAACCGGCAACGGTACGGCCACTCCTCCGCTTCAGCCTTGTTCGAAGCCGGTCAGGACATTGGCGACATTCACGCCCAGGTCGTCGACGGCATAGCCGCCCTCCAGCACGAACAGCGTCGGCAGCCCGATCCCGGCGATGGCCGACCCCATGCGTAGGAAGTCCTCCGAGAGCAGGCGGAAGCGGGAAATCGGGTCGCCGCCATAGGTGTCGGCCCCCAGCGACAGCACCAGCGCGTCGGCGCCGAAATCGCGGATGCGCGCCGCCGCCGCCGCCAGCGCCTGCGCGTAGCCGCTCCAGTCGGTTCCCCAGGGCAGCGTCAGGTTCAGGTTGGCTCCATCCCCCGCACCGGCGCCGGTCTCGTCGGCATGACCGCAGAAATAGGGAAACTCGTCGGCCGGGTCGGCATGGATCGACACGAACAGCACGTCGCCACGCTCCCAGAAGATTTCCTGGGTGCCGTTGCCGTGGTGATAGTCGACGTCCAGCACCGCCACCCGCGCGGCCCCTCCGTCGCGCAGGGACTGCGCCGCGATGGCCGCGTTGTTCAGGAAGCAATATCCACCATAGAAGGCGTGCCCGGCATGGTGCCCCGGCGGACGGCACAGCGCAAAGGCGCTGCGATCACCGGCACGCAGACGATCGGCGCCGGTCAGCGCGTTGTCGGCGGCAGCGGTGGCGGCGCGCCAAGTGCCGGCGGTGATCGGCGTACCCGCGTCGAAGGAGTAGAATCCGAGCCGACCGTCGATCGACCGCGGCACCCGCCGCCGCGACATGCCCGGAGCAACCCAGTTCAGGGGGAGCGCGTCGATGTCCGCGCCATGTTCCTTCACCCACTCGTCCCAGGCCGTCCGAAGGAAATCGAGGTATCCGGCATCATGCACCCGTTCAAGAGGTGCGATGCCGTGGCGGGTGGGGTTCACGATCGGACCGATGCCTACCGCCTCGATCCGTGCCCGGACGATGTCGGCGCGCGCCGGCTTCTCGTAGCAGGGGACGAGTTGGCCGTCGTTGAGTTCCGACCGGCCGGCCTGCAGCCGGTGCTCTTCGCTGTGGATGACGATCACGCCACTTGCTTCCCTGACCGTTTTGCCGTGGCCGAGCCCGTCGGGACGGCCGATATGGGGGCCATCATAGACCCGCCCACCGGCCGACCGATGCCGCGCTTTTGCATGGCGTCCCGGATGTAAACCATTGCCTTCGGTCCCGACACGCGCGATAGTGCACTTCGATCGATATTCGCGCCATACGGGTGCTCTGGGAGGGTGGTCGACGTCGATGCTGGCTGCTGCGTGCAGGATATTCGCCCTTTTGGTGCCGGTGGTGGCATCGATTCTGTGGGCGTTCGCCGTGTTGGCAGCCGAGCCGACGCCTACGAAGTTTTCACCCGCGCAATTGCCAGCACAATCATCGCCCTCCCCCCTCCCCGTCACTCCCCTCGAAGCCGCCTATTCCGCCCGTGCCGGCGAACCCCTGCGCCAGTTCGGCTATGGGCTGTTCGCGCCCGCCGGAGACGCGACTGCGGGAATCGGGGCCGCGCCCGGCGCCATTCAGGGCAATTATGTGCTGAACACCGGCGACGCCCTGCTGGTGACCCTGCGCGGGCAGAAATCCTACAGCAAGCGCTTCACCATCGACCGCAACGGCCAGCTGGTGGTGGACGACCTGCGCCCGTTGACGGCGGCCGGCTTGACGCTCGACACCCTGCGGCAGGAACTGGCCGCCCTGGTCACCGCCACCTGGCCCGGCACCGAAGCCTTCGCATCGCTGGCGGAGGTGCGGCGGATCGGCGTGCTGGTCACCGGTGCCGTCCACCGTCCCGGCCGGCAGGAGATCAGCGCCTTCGCCACCGTGCTCGATGCGCTGTCGGCGGCCGGCGGCGTCGAGCGCAGCGGCAGCCTGCGCACCGTCCGTCTGATGCGGGCCGGCGGCAGCGTCACCGTCGACCTCTACGCCCTGCAGATCGCAGGGGCCGCCGGCAATGCGGACGTTCCGTTGCACGACGGCGATCGCCTGTTCATCCCGCCGCTGGGCGCCACGGTCGCGGTGGCCGGCCCGGTGAAGCGGCCGGGAATCTACGAACTGCTCCCGTCCGGCAACCCACTGTCTGCCATGGAGTTGCGCGATCTGGCCGGCGGGTCCCTGCGACCCGGCCGTGGCCGGTTCCTGCGATTCGGCATCGGCCCGGCGGGCGAAGAAACGGCGGAGGAGATCACGGACGCCGACGCCAGACGGTTCGGCGACGGCGACCTGCTGATGTTCGCGCCGCAGCGCGAGGATCGCCGCGGCGAGGTCCGGCTGGAAGGCCATGTCCTGCGTCCCGGTCCGCGGGCCTGGACCAAGGAGACGACCCTGGAGGGGCTGCTGTCCCGGGCCGATCTGCTCCCCGGTCCCTATCTGCCCTTCGCCGCACTGGAAAGCACCACCCCCGCGACCGCGGAGCGCAGCCTGCGGCCGGTCGATCTTTCAGCCGTTCTGAAGGGGCGCGATCGCCGCCGGCTGGCGGAGGGCGATACGCTCTTCGTGCTGGGGGCTTCCGACATCGACTTCCTGACCTCGGAGCCGGTGCTGGACCTGCTCCGCGGAGAACGCCAGCCACCGCAGGATGCCTGCCCCGGTCTGGTCGCACTGGCCCGAATCCTGGCGGCGGAACCGGACGGGCCGCTCGCCACCGGTCCGCAGGCCCGCGCCGCCGCCACCCTGACTGGCGCCCGCACTCCCTGCCCGCCGGTGTTCACGACGGTCCCCGACCTGTTGCCGCTCGCCCTCGGCCATTCGGTGCTGCGCCTGACCGGCGTGCCGCGCCCCGGCTTCTATCCCATCGCCGGCGGTCTGGAAGCCGGGACCGAAACCGCCGGCGCCCGTGAGACCATCGTCGAATCGGATGCACCCCACTATGAACTGATCGGCCATGTCCGCCGCCCCGGAACCCGCCGGTTGGTGGCCGGAACCACGCTGCGCAAGGCGCTGGCGGACGGCAAGGCGCTGAAGCGCGACGTCTATCCGCTGCTGGGTATCGTCGAACGTTATGATCGGCGGACCCTGATCCGCGCCTATCTGCCCTTCTCTCCGCAGGAGGTCGCCGCCGGCCGTGCGGACCGTGGACTGGCCGACGGCGACCGCATCCACCTGTTCGCGGCCGACGACATCCGCAGCCTTGTGAAGTCCGGCCCCCCGGGGACGGAAGCCGCGGCGGATTCCGAGAGCGAACCGCCGATGCTGGCAGCGCTGCTCGACCCCGCCATCGTCGCCGTGGTCGGCGAGCGGACGGTCCAGGTGCGCGGCGCCGTGCGCGACCCCGGCGGCTATCCGCTCGCCGACCGCACACCATTGGCGTCCCTGGTCGCGGCGGCGGGCGGTCTGTCCGCCGATGCCGACCCGGCGGCGGCGGAGCTGACCGAGGCGAACGGCATGCGCAGCGGCGTCGATCTCGCCCGGGACGCTACCCGCCCGATCGCTCCCGGCGACGCCTTGCGGATCAATCCCCGCCCGCAGGCGCTGGAGGCGCGCGCCGTCTCCATCGAAGGGGCGGTACGCCGTCCCGGCCGCTATGACATCGGCAGGGGCGAGACGCTGTCGTCCCTGATCGCGCGGGCCGGCGGGCTGATGGACGATGCCTATCCCGCCGGGGCCATCGTGACCCGCGAGAGCGAGCGCCGCCGCGAAAAGGAACAGTTCCAGCGCCAAGCGCGCGAGCTGGAGCGCTCGCTGGCGCTGGAGGTGGAAAAGGGAGAGCCGGTAAAGGCGGAGAATGTCGCGCTGGCCCGCCAGCTCGCCGCCCAGCTTCGCGGTGCCGAGCCTCTCGGCCGCGTGGTGGTGGAGGCGGATCCAGCCGTCCTGCGAACCCGCCGGGACCTCGACCCGTTGCTGGAACCCGACGACCGCATCCTGATCCCGAAACGGCCGCTGACCGTGGCGGTGTCGGGCGAGGTCCTCCACCCCACCGCGGCGCAATTCGTCAGCGGCAAGACCGCCGAGGATTACCTGGACGAGGCGGGCGGAACCACACGCGACGCCGACACCGGCCGCAGTTTTCTGATCCTGCCCGACGGCCGGGCACGGCCGCTGGCCCTGTCTTCCTGGAACCATCGTGTGGACGTCATCCCACCGGGATCCATCCTGGTGGTGCCGCGCGATCCACACCCCTTCGACGGGCTGGACGCCACCAAGGCGATCGGAAACATTCTGAGCCAGTTGGCGATCACGGCAGCGTCCGTTTCGGTGATCACGCGATGACGGCGCCCCCGCCGTTCCGCCTGGGCATCCTGACCGTGGTCCGCAACGATCGTGCCGGTCTGGCCGACACCTATCAAAGCCTTTGCGGGCAATTGGGTCCGGATGTCATCTGGATGGTCGCCGACGGCGCTTCGACCGATGGTACGGCCGAGTGGCTGGCCGCCCATGCGCATGTCACCGTCTGGTGGCGTTCGTCTCCCGACTCGGGGCCTTACGACGCGATGAACGACGCGCTCGACGCGGCGCGGCGGCTCGCCTGCAGCCATGTCCTGTTTCTGAACGCCGGGGACCGGCTGGCGGCGGATGACGGCGCGGCGCGGCTGACGCAGGCGATTGCCCGGAATCTGGACTGCGCTCTTCTCTACGGCGATGCGCTGGAACGTCAGGGCGACGGACGTATCCTTCTGAAGCGCGCCCGGTCCCACCGCTGGGCGTTTCTCGGCATGTTCACCCACCATCAGGCCATGACCTACCGCATCGGTGCCTTGACGGGGCTTCGCTTCGACTCGGCCTATCGGATCGCCGCCGATTACGCCTTCACGCTCGCTGTTCTGGACCGCGGGCGGGCGGTGCGGCTGGGCTGGCCCGTCTGCGTGTTCGCACCCGGCGGCTTATCGCAACGCAACGCCGATGCAGGACGAGACGAACAGGCTGCGATCAGACAACGCCATTTCGGCCACGGGATGGCTCGCACGGCTGCGATTGCCGCACTGCAGCGAGTCGCGCTGGCAGTACGCCATCATTTCCCCGCACTATACGCGAAATTACGTTTCCGGCGCCCGGAAACTTAATGGCTTTCGCAACGGACCTCCCACTTTCACCCAAACGGGCCATTGATACGCACAAATGGTTGCATAGAATTTACTTCCTGAACTAAGTATTTTCGCGGCGCCCGCCCCATGGCTTTCCCTTCGAGGTACGACCTTATGAGCGCGACCAAGACCAAACTCGCCTCCGCCCACACCCTGTCGCGCCGTGGCGAAGGTCCCAACCCCATCGACATCCATGTCGGAGCCCGCCTGCGGCTTCGCCGCACCCTGCTCGGCCTCAGTCAGGAAAAGCTCGGGGAAGCGGTCGGGATCACCTTCCAGCAGCTTCAGAAGTACGAACGGGGCTCGAACCGCATCAGCGCCAGCCGCCTCTACAACCTTTCGCAGGTTCTCGGCGTGCCGGTCAGCTATTTCTTCGACGACATGCCATCGCCTGATCAGATCACGGCCGAAATGCCGGTCGAGAGCATGAGCGAGACGGACGAATTCGAATCGATGGCACGCCGGGAGACGCTGGAATTGGTTCGGGCCTATTACCGGATCGAGGATCCGGGCGTGCGCAAGCGCACCTTCGACCTGCTGAAGGCACTGGGAGGCGACCGGATCGCGCTGGTCGAGGAATAAGGATCATCCCCGGACGGGGCGGTCCGGGAATGTTCGGAGGGCTTGCGCATCGGCGGGAGGCGGGCATCGGGCGTCTCCGCCTGCCTGGCGGAGCGCAGCTTGAGCCCGACCTGCCAGTAATAGAATGCGCGCGCCAGCGCGTGGTCGAATCCTGCGGCGCCATCGAGAATGCCGAGGCGAAGCACATAGGCATGCAGGAAAGCCCAGAGCGGCCGGCCGGGCATGCGCTGAAAGAGCCGCTTCTGCACCCGCCGGCCGATGACAGGGGCAAGTCCGGGCAAAAATCCCGGAGCGCCATCCGGTTCGGCGTCGATCAGCCGCTTCATCCGGCCGTCGGCGCGCAATGCCGCCTCCCAATCCGAATAGCGGTTGTGACGGTCGAACCAAGCTGAAAGTGGCTTGGCGTCATCGTGGTCCATCGGGTGGCGCATGCGTCCGGTCGTGCCGTCCACCAGCGGCTGGTAATGCCCCTCCACCTCCCACATGGAGGCGACATCCAGGTCCTGTTGCTCCGGGAATCGCACCCGCCGGCGGTCGAGCAGGGCAAGTTTGCGATTCCAGCAGCCGAAGCGCAGCCGCCGGCCACGGACGACCGGCCGGCCGTCGATCCAGTAGGCGGCCGGGTGCAGGCCACCCGCCGGCAAAGCAGCCGGTGAATTGGCCATCAGCCGGTCGATCTCCTCCACGAGTTCCACGGTCGGCCGCTCGTCCGCATCGACGAACAGCACCCAGTCATGGGCAAAGGGCAGAGTGTCCAGGCACCATTGCTTCTTCTTGGGATAGCGGCCATCCCAGTGGAAGGGCACCAGCCGGGCGCCGTGGGAGCGGGCGATGTCCGGCGTGCCGTCGTCGCTGCCGCTGTCGACCACGAAGCGCTCGGCGAATCGGTCAAGCGCCCGCAGGCAAAGCGGCAGGTTCGCCGCCTCGTTGCGCGTCATCACCACCACGGAGACCGGAATCGCGGTCATGGCACCCTCTCCATGCCTGTCCCATGCTCCTTCAGCGCATGGCGCGCCGACAGGGCGAAACCGGCGGCCACCAGTCCGACCAGTCCGGCCAGCGGAACCACTGCAGCCGGGTTCGGCCAGTCGGGCAGCATCCCGGCCGCCGGTGGCTGGAGCATGTCGGCGGCATAGGGCAGATCAACGCCGATCATCATCGCCACCCGCTCCTGGTCCAGCAGCAGGTCGCTCAAAGCCTGGCGGTGCACCGCCACGGTCACCGCATCCAGCCGGAGCTTGATGTGGGCGATCTGGGCGGCACTGCGCCGTGCCGCTTCCGACCGGAGATGTGCGTCGGTCGCGGCAGCGATCCTTCCGAGAAGATCGACCGCCGTCGCCCGGTCGGCATGGCGGAAACTGATGCGCCGCATCGGCCCCGACCGCAGCATATCGATCAGCAACCGCTCCCGCAGGGCGCGCTCCACCCGGTCCCCGTCCGGTTCCACCCAGTCCCGGCGTCCGACCAGAGCCAGCAATGCACGCTTCGCCATCGGCAGCGGCCCCGGTGGAGGGCGCCAGCGCCCTTCTCCCGCATCCCAGCGGTCAGGGAACAGGGCGTGCAGCACATCGGGTTCCCGCGCCAACTGCTCCGCCACCGGACCGGAGCCGAACAGTTCCAGATAGCGGGCGAAGTCGGACAGCGATTCGTCCGCCGCTCCCGATTCGGCGCCGGTCGCGGAGTCGCGGCCGCTCGACACCGGGACCCGGCTTCCCGTCGCAGCGGCGCCGATCCGCGCCATCGGGCCGATGACCATTGTGGCGGTGTAGGCCGGGGTCACCAGCCACAAGGCGATGACAGCCAGCGCCAACCCAGCCGACCATCCGGCAAGCAACCAGCGCCATCCCGCCCGGAGGGAGCGGAGGATCGTACGCAGATCGCCCTCCTCGCCATGCGCTGGCGGCAGGGCAAGCGTCATCGCCTGCGGAACAGGCGGGTTGATGACACCGTCAGGCATAGGGTAGCGGCTTTCCCATCGCCGGCCGGACTGCCCGGCGGTCCGTCACGAGACGTTCGGCCAGCCCGGCGAAGGCCACCGCGGCGCGGTCGGCCGTCCAGGCGGCGGCGAGACGGGCAGCGCGCCGTCCCTCTGCCACGCAACGGTCGCGGTCGGCGGCATAGGCACGCACCGCCTCGGCAATGGCCGCGCCATCGAACGGATCGACCACCAGACCGCAGCCCCCGACCCGCGCGGCCGCTTCGCTCCCCTGCGGTCCCAGGAACAGGCAGGGACGGCCGGCGGCCTGGACCCCGGCGAGCTTGCTCGGGACCAGCATTCCTTCGGCCGCCGGATCCATCGCCACCAGATGCAGGTCGGCCGCGGACAGGCACTCGGCCAACCGGTCGCCCGGCTGCCAGGGAAGCCGACGCAGGTTGCGCAATCCCCGCTGACGCGCAGCCTCCTCAAGCGCGGCGATTCCCTTCCCCTCGCCCACCACCAGGAACAGCACGGCAGGATCGCTGTCCTGCAGCCGGGCGGCGGCGTCAAGAGCACCATCCATCGGGTGAGCCAAGCCAAGCGTTCCGGAATGGACCACCAGGAAGCGGCCATCCCCCGCCTCCAACCCCAGCGACCGGCGAAAGCCGTTGCCGTCCTGTGGAAAGGGGCGGATCGCCGGATCGGGCCAGTTCGGCAACAGCGTCACCCTGTCCTCTTCCATCCCTGCCGCGATAACGCGCTCGCGCATGCAGCGCCCGATGACGGCCACCCCGTCATGCCGCCGCAAGGCCTGCGCCATGCCATGCCCGGCGAGCCGCCGAAGCATGGCGGGCATCCGCACGCCCAGCACGGGAAGCAAGTCGGGGTAGAGGTCCTGGCACCAGTGCAGCGAAGCCGCTCCGTGGCGGGCAGCCAGGACCGGTCCTGCCAATGCCAGCAGCGGAGGATCGGTCATGGTCACGACAAGGTCGTGCCTCGGCTGGCGCAAGGCCCTGCCGGTCAGCCGACACAGCGAATCGAGATAGGCCCGGACGTCTGGCCGGTCCCCTTCCGTGACCGCGCCGCCGGTGCGGCAGAGCGTGACTCCGGGAAGGATGTCGTGCCCGTCGGACTCGCAATCGAACCGCGGCCCGTCCGAAACCACCGTAACCCGCCAGCCTGCCTTCGCGATCCTGCCGACGAGGTCCGATAGGCAGCGACCGGTTGCACCACGGTGCGGCGGAAACACTCTATTGACGAACATGACGGAGGCGTGATCGATCGGCACGGCACACCGGATCAAAAATTGCACGCATAAGTGTGCATATCTAACGCGGTTCTGACAACCCTTTCCTGCCTTCCGCAGCCAAAACCATCAATGACAGGATGATACCGGTATCGAAATACTTGAAGCTGGTATGCAGGCAGAGCGCCATCAGCAATGGCGGAACCACAGAAAATGCCAATGGCGGATCGGCGACCAAAAGCCGGAACCAGGGCCGCACCAGAGCCCCCAGATAGGCGCCCAATGCGACCGTGCCGACGAGCCCGGTCTTCAACAGGCTATAGCTTGCCAGCATGTGGGTGTAACCGACCCGCCAGCCCCCCACCGCGGGATTGGCGATCCGGGCGCCCCATCCGTCGCCGAACAACAAGGCCCAAGGCGTCTCCACCGCATTGTCGATCACCGCTGCGGCCTCCTCCCAACGGGCATTGCCCCCGGTCAGCCGAGTCTTTTCCGCCACCTGCTGCCATGCGCCGACCAGCACGTCCCCGAGAAGATAAGCCAGCAGTCCGAACCCCAGCAGCAGCGGGATGACCAGCCAAGGCCGTCTCGGCACCCACCACAAGGCGGTCAGGGCGAGTGAAAGCGCTGCCAGCGCCAGCGCCGTCCGATGGACCGCACCAGCCAGCGCACCAAGGCAAAGCGCCCCGCCCAAGGCACAAGGAAATGCCGCAAACCAGTTCCGGACCCGATTGCCGGCCCCGATCAGCGACAATGCCAGGGCCGGCAGCGCCACCGCGGCGAACAGCACCGATGGTGCATTGAGCAGATAGACGCCGCCATCGGCCATGGCCCGCCGGCCGATGGCGCCGAACCCCCACCCGGCCTGCTGCCACCAGCGCAAGGTCAACAGCAGCCCGGCCAAGGCCACCGACAGGGTCAACGCACGCACGGCCGCCCGCCCGCCGCTGCGCAACACCGGAACCAGAAGGACGGGAAGGAAGAGGAAGACCAGGGGCACGACGTCGCGCAGGATATCGGCCGCCTCCCATCCCAACGCCGCGCCGCGCAGCAGCGGCACCCACAGCAGCCACGCGAACGCGGCGACCGCCACCGGCATCCACCCCTCGTTCGGCCCCTCGTTCGGCCCCTCGTTCGGCGATGTCCGCAAAGCATGGCCAATCGCCACCGAAAGCGGCCATCTCCAGCCGATGGATGCGACAGTCAGCAGGCCGATCAGCCACTCGACGGCACGCAAGGCCGGTGGGGCGGGAACGCAGAACCCACCGTAGAGAAGCATCGCCGCCACCGTCGACAGCGCGCCGCCCCTGATAGCCACCGCCGTCATGGCGCCCCGCCTGTCCGTCGCAGCGACAGCCCGAGGCCGGGGAGAGAAACGATGCCGGTCAGGCCCAGCGCTGCTCGGCGCGGTCCAGTCGATAGAACAGCCCCTCCTGCGGGCGCAGACGCAATGTACCGGCAAGGATCAGCGGTTCCCGCGTGGCCAGCAGGGCGATCCCGCTGTGGACATGCATCATCGTCGACGGGCCGGGGCTCTCGCAGGCGGGACATCCCATCGGATTGGCGGACAGGATGAAGCGATTGTGGGCGGCGCCATTGGTCAGCGGCACCATGAAGCCACGGACGACGACCGGCTGGCCGTCCAACGCCGACACCTTCACCGGGAATTGCGGATCTCCGGCGAGGCCCCCCATCCGCACGGCCCTCAGGTCGCGCCAGATCGTCGTGGTCTCGTCCAACGGCAAATGGAAGGGGCCGGTGGGATGGCTCGGCAAATCCGACGTTCCGGTGGCCCAGACGGCCCAGCCGGCGACGGGTGCGAGCGCAAGCGGCAACAGAATCTGGCGCCGGCCGGGCATGGCCGCGCCAAGACGGGTGGCAGTGCTCATGGTCGCTTCTCCCCTGCTGCGTTGCTTCGTCACCGGGGCTGCGAAATCTTGGCGCCGTGTATCGTGGAAGTCTTTGTTCCGGTCGCCGGGGAACAGCTTTGTCCGGTGCGGGGCGGCGCCTTCTGCCGGGCACTCGCCGATTGCGCGCAAGTCTCCGGCAAGTGCGGTCCACGGTCAACCGGCTTTTCAGCAGGATGCGCCGGGGACTCCAAGGCGCGAGGACGGGTTTTCCGCAGTGCGGAGGCATGTCGCTTTCAAAAAAACGCAATCTGTTTGACGGGGCGCGGCACTGCGCCCCATAGTCCCTCCACTGTTGCTGCCGCACTGCACACAGCCCATCGCAAGCCGTTCCGATGACGAGACGAGCCATGGAAACTTTCCGCTTCCAGCCGGGCGAAACCCCGGTCCTGCTCAGCATTCCGCATGTCGGGACCATGATTCCGCCGGACATCGCCGCTACGATGACAGGGGACGGATTGGCACAGCCCGACGTCGACCGTCATCTCGATCGGTTGTACCACTTTGCCCCGGCACTCGGAATAGGCTTCATGACGGCGCTTTGTTCGCGCTACGCGGTGGATCTGAACCGCGACCCCGCCGGCATCGTCCTCCAGCCGGGACTCGATCCGACCGAGATCTGCCCGCTGACCACCTTCGATCGCCTGCCGATCTACCGGCCGGGGCTTGAGCCCGACCGGGCTGAGATCGACCGGCGGGTCGGCGCTTACTGGCGTCCCTACCACGATCAGCTTCGCACTGAGCTGCGGGCCTTGCGCGACCGCTACGGGGTGGCGATTCTGTTCGATGCCCACTCGGTGCGCAGCCGGGTTCCGCGCTTCTTCGAAGGTACCCTGCCCGACTTCAACCTGGGAACCGGCGACGGCAGCAGTGCCGCCCAATCCCTGGTCGTCCGGCTGATGAACGTGCTTTCGGCGTCGGAGCGCTATTCCGCCGCACTGAACGATCGCCTGCGGGGCGGCTTCATCATCCGCAGCTATGGCCAGCCGGAAGAGAACATCCACGCGATCCAGTTGGAACTGACCCAGTCCACCTACATGGACGAGGATTCTCCTTACCATTTCCGCCCGGACTTGGCGGCGGAGGTCAAGCCCCCGCTGGAGCGGCTGCTGAGCGTCGCCGTCGAATGGGCTTGGCAGAAAGCCAGCGGACAACGGCGGGCGGCGTTCCTGTAACGCCCCGGCCTGTCGACGCCGCTCCTGGCGGGAAAGAGCGGATATGAAAGAGCGGCCCTCCCCCGTCGCCGGGGAAGGGCCTAAGGACGGCCTGATCGGGGATGGATCAGATCTGGCCGCGCTCGCTCGCCTGGCGCATCAGGACGTACTGGCGCATCATCTGATTGCGGAAACGATAGCGTTCCAGTCCCGGCTCCACCACCGGGGCTAGGACCCCGCCATGGTCCTCCCGCGTCAGGCGTTTCAGCAGATCGAGCGTAGCGGCGCTCGGAAGCTCTCCGCTGTCGCCCGCCAGATCGTTGGGATCGAACACGCCATAGGCATCGGCCGGGCAAAGCGCCGCCGCCAGCAGCGCATCTTCCAATTCGGCCCGGCGGTCGGCGGCCAGCGCGCGGGCATAGCTTTCGACGATGCCGCGTTCCGCTTCCTGCAGGCAGCGGGCGACGGCATAGGCCAGATCGGGCCTTTCCACCAGCTTGCTGCCTCGGCTGACGGCGCTGCGAGCCGCATGCAGGCCCAGAAGCTGCGCATAGTAGGGCAGGCCGCGCACGAATTCGGCAATCCGCCGCACCACGTCGGCAGAGAATTCGATGCCGGCATTCTGCGCCCCGGCCTGGATCAGGCGGCCGATCTCCTGATCGGTCATCAGCGGCAGATGCACCGGCACCAGAGAGCGCTGGATCGACGGATGCTTGCCCAGCAGCTGGTCGAGATTCTCGGCGACGCCGACCACCAGCAGGGTGACAGGGATCGAGCTGTCCGTCAGGTTCTTGAACAGCTCCGCCAGCTTGTTGCGGAAATCCTCGTCGGTGACGCGGTCGTATTCGTCGAGGATCAGCAGCACATGGGTGGCGTGGATGCCCGACAGCACCTCGTTCAGTTCGGTGACGCTGAAGGTGCCCTCCGGCAGCAACTCGTTGAAGCTGGCGAAGTTGCGCCGTGCCGCGAACGGGTTGTCGAGCGCCGAACGGTAGTAGGTCGACGGGATCTTCTTCAGGAAGTGCCGGAAGATGTCCTCGAAGCTCAGCTCGCCGCTGCAGGTCAGCTTCAGCGAGAGATAGCCCGCCTGCCCGGCGATCTTCTCGATCGCGTTGGCGACGGAGGTCTTTCCGCGGCCACGGTCGCCATAGAGGATGACGTGCGCCCGCTCCTCCTCGATGGCGGAGATGATGCGGCGCAGGGTGTCGTTGCGGCCGATGAACAGGCCGTTCAGCTGCTGCTTCGGCCGGGTCGGGGTGAAGGCTTCGCGCAGGAGACCGTTCAGTTCCGGCGTCAGGCCCTTCAGCATGGCGGGCGCATTGGCGCCCATTCCGCCGCGATAGCCCCCGTTGACCGACATGGTGAAGCGCGGCAAGTCATGCTCGCCCTCGGCATCGCGGCCGCCCGGCTGTGGGAACATGTGGCCACGATGGTCACCGGTGGCCTCGTTGTCGATCACGTCGGGCAGACGCGGGGCGACGGGGCCGCGCATCGCCTCGAAGCCACCCCGCCCGCCAGGGCCGGCACCCAGGCTTCCGTCGATCGGACGCAGGTGCCCTCCGGCCGGCCGGGCGAAACCCGGTGCATTGGTGAAGCCGCCGGCACCGGGGCCGGCCATACCCGGTCCGCCGGTCAGCGGATTGCCGCCGAGACCTCCTCCGGTGATGCCACCGCCAAGTCCCGCACCGCCCGGTGCCGTACCGCCATGCCCGGTGCCACCCAGACCGGCAGCGCCGGTGGCCGGCAGCCGTTCGTCCGTCACTGCGGCCGAACGACGCTTTCGAAAGAAATTCCGCATCCGTCCCAATCCCCACGCGTTGTCGGCGTTCGCGGAACCGGCCCCCTTTCGGCTTCTCGGATGGGCCAGGGACGGTTCCGCGTGTTCCCGATGTAAGCGCTGCGCCGGCCAGGGTGGGCTGGGATTTCGGATATAATACCGACGCGGCATTCTCCATTCGGAGACTTCTTCCGAAGGACTTGCATCCCTCGACGACCGGACGTCCTCAGCCGATCAGGATGGGCCCGACGGTGGCCCAGCCATAGAGAACCGCCAGGAACAGGGCGAGCGTCATGCATTCACGCAGGAAAGCCAGAACCGACATGCCAACCTCCATTGTTCGCGTCTTGTTCTGATAGAGCTATCAGAACGGACGAAGAACGGCAATCGTTCAGTTCCGTCTATGTTCTCGTTATGATCTCCGGTGTTCCATTCCGGACACAGATCGAACGGATAGGTGTTTGGAAAGTTACGTGTCCAAAGCGGGGGGTTCTCAGGCGGGATCGGCGTCGTCGTAGCGGATCAAGTCGGTCCAGGCACGCTCCAGCCGACGCAGCGTGCGATAGGTGGTTTCGAAATCCGCGCCGTCGCTGTCGGTGCGCAACAGGCTGTCGGCACGCATCGCCTCCAGCTTCTTCAGCGCCTCGCAGGTCGCAAGCCCGCGATCGGACAGCTTGAGCCGGGCGGCCCGGCGGTCGCGCTGGGACGGGCTGCGGTCGACATAGCCGGCCTCCACCAGATGCTTCAGGTTGTAGGAGGCGTTGGAGCCCAGGTAATAGCCTCGTTCCAAAAGGTCTCGGACCGACAGTTCCTCGGTTCCTATGTGCAGCAGCATCAGTGCCTGGGTCGGACTGAGGTCGGTCACGCCGATGCGGGCCAGTTCCATCCGAAGCACGTCGAGGAAGCGCCGGGTGATGCTTTCCATCACGCGGCCAAGGTCGGTGTAGACCGCGGGGGCCGCCACACTCTGCTGCATGCTCATCGTTCCTGTGCCAGTGGCTTGGTGAAGCCGTTGTCCGGTTGCCGTGGCACTGCCGCGCCCGCAACCGGCAGGGCGGAAAAAGGGTGCCGCAGCACCCCTTCCCGTTGCCGTTTCTTAATGGCCTCAGACGATGGGCGGATTTTAAAGCGAATTGGAGAGACAAACTTGAGACTGAGAGGCTGTCCCCTCCCGAGTCCGGCAGATTACATCGTGCCGGGAAAGGCTCCGCCATCCAGAAGGATGTTCTGCCCGGTCATGAAACCGGATTGAGCGGCGCAAAGAAAGGCGCAAGCGGCTCCGAATTCCTCTGGATCGCCGAATCGACCGGACGGATTCGCTTTGCGCCGCACATCCATTTCTTCATCGATGCTGCGTCCGGCAGCCTTGGCTCCCCCCTCCATCGTCTTGCGAAGACGATCGGTTTCGAAGGGGCCGGGCAGCAGATTGTTGATGGTGACGTTGTGCTTCACCGTCTGACGCGACAGGCCGGCGACGAATCCGGTCAGGCCGCTGCGCGCGCCGTTCGACAGGCCCAGGATAGGGATCGGCGCCTTCACCGCACCAGAGGTGATGTTGACGATACGGCCGAACCGGCGGGAGATCATGCCGTCCACGGTCGCCTTGATCAGGAAGATCGGCGTCAGCATGTTGGCGTCGAGCGCGCGAATCCAGTCGTCGCGGTCCCAGTCGTGGAAGTCGCCGGGCGGGGGACCACCGGCATTGTTGATCAGGATATCCGGCTCGGGACAGGCGGCCAGCGCTGCGGCACGCCCGTCCTCCGTCGCGATGTCGCCGGGGGCGACGGTGACGGTGACGCCGGTGGCGTCGCGAATCTCTTCTGCGGTCGCCTCCAACGCATCGGCGTTGCGGGCGGTCAGCGTGACGTGAACGCCTTCGCGGGCCAGTGCGAAGGCACAGGCGCGGCCCAGCCCCTTGCTGGCGGCGCAGACGATGGCGCGGCGGCCGGCGATCCCAAAATCCATGATCGTCTCTTCCCAGTTGTCTCGGATGGCCTGTCGATTTCAGAAGGTCATTTTGGAACCGGATCGTTGCGGTTCCGTCCGTTGCAGGTCCGAAAGAACCTCGCGCGCAAGGGGCACGGTGACGCCGCGATGGGCGGCGAGCGACGCATGATCCAGCGCCGCCACCAGATGGCGGGCGGAATCGAGCGACCGCTCCATCCGGGCCAGCAGATAGGTGATGACCTCCATCCCCGGCCGCAACTGGCGGTCGGCGAACAGCTTGACCAGCACGGCGGCCAGCAGCGCATCGTCGGGCGGCCTGACCTCCACCGCCGGCGCACCCTTGATGCGCGATCGCAGGTCGGGGAGCCTGGTACGCCAGCGCGAGGGCGCCTTGCGCGACAGCAGCAGCAGATGGCCTTGCTGCTCACGGGCGAGGTTGTAGAGGTGGAACAGCGCCTCCTCCCGCTCGGGCCTGCCGGCGACCATGTCGGCATCCTCGACCACCACGGCGTTGGCCGGCACCAGCAGGGACGGCACCATGGCCGGCTCCAGGACATCGCCCCTGGTCACCACGGCATGGCTGCGGGCGCGCCACACCTGGGCCAAGTGGGTCTTGCCGCAGCCGGCCGGACCGAACAGCGTCAGCGCCGGAGCCGGCCAGGATGGCCAACGGTCCAGCCACGCCACCGCATCGGCGTTGCTGGGCGCCACGAGGAAATCCTCGCAGCCCATCGCCGTCCGGTGCCCGAGGTCGAGCGGTATCTGCGCCGGCAAGCTCATGCGGATACACCCATCAGCGTTCCGCCTCGGTGCCGCGGTAGTACGGGCTCGAGAGATACTGTCGCAACGCGAAGCGGGTCAACACGCCGATCACCGCAGCCACCGGCACCGCCAGCAGCACGCCGACGAAGCCGAACAGGCTGCCGCCGGCCAGCAGGGCGAACATCACCCACACCGCATGCAGCCCGACCTTGTCGCCCACCAGCTTGGGCGTCAGGACGTTGCCCTCCACCGCTTGGCCGAACAGGAAGATGCCGACGACGATGGCGATCCGCCAGAACTCGTCGAATTGCAACAGGGCAAGACCGGTGCTGGCGACGAAGCCGAACAGGGTGCCGACATAGGGGATGAAGGACAGCAGCCCAGCAAGCAGGCCGATCACCAGACCGAAATCCAGCCCCGCCGCCGACAGCGCCAATGCATAGAAGACGCCCAGCACGACGCAGACCGTCGCCTGTCCGCGCACGAAGCCGGACAGGGTGACGTTCACCTCGCGCGCCTGCTCGCGCACCGTCTCGGCATGCTGGCGCGGCAGCCAGGAATCGACCTTGCCGACCATCAGGTCCCAGTCCCGCATCATGTAGAAGGCGACGACGGGGGTGATGAACATCAGGGTGACGATGTCGAACAGCGCCAGCCCGCCCGACAGGATGTGGGTTACGATACGGCCGACCAGCCCCGCCACCTCCCCGGCATAGGCGCCGGCGGCGGCCCGCAGCCGCTCGACGTCGGCGGCCGGCAGGCGGTGGATGATGCGGTTGAGCGCCGGGATCAGGCGCTCCTTCACCAGCGTCGCATAGTTCGGCAGCACCTCCAGCAGATGGGAGATCTGTCCCTGCACCAGCGGCAGCAGAAGCAGCGCCATCAGCACCATGACCAGGACGAATCCCAGCAGCACCAGCGTGGTGCCGAGCCAGCGCGGCAGCCGGGCCGCCTCCAGCCGGTCGACCGCCGGGTCGAGCAGATAGGCGATGGCCAGCCCGACGACGAAGGGCAGCAGCATGTCGGCCAGCAGCCACAGCGCCAGGATGAACAGCCCGAGCCCGATCAGCCAGAAGCGGAGCTGCTTGGCCGGCGTCACGGAACGCCGCCGAGCCGGTTGAACAGCAGGGCGCCGCGCCGGGCATACAACACACCGGACAGCACCGTCGTCACCGTGCAGGCGTACACCAGCAGGTCGACCAGCTCCCATCCGTTCAGGTGGAAGTCCGGCAGGCCCAATGCCGGCGGAGCCAGCACCGCGGCCGCCAGCGCGATCTGCACCACGGTGTTCACCTTGCTGATGTAGAGCGGCTGCATCGCCAGCGTCTCCTTCAGCGTGAACAGCAGGATGACGCCGCCGATGATCATGATGTCGCGGAACACCACCATCATCGCCAGCCAGAGCGGGATGGTGCCGACCCAGGCGAGCGCGACATACACGCCGACGATCAGCGCCTTGTCGGCCAGCGGGTCGAGGTAGCCGCCCAGCACCGTGCGCGCCCGGAACATGCGGGCGATGGCCCCGTCCAGCGCATCGGACAGCCCGGCGGCGACGAAGAGGGCGAAGGCCCACTCCATCTTGCCGGTGAGGATCATGTACATCGCGGCCGGAACCGCCACGATGCGCAGGAAGGTAATGATGTTGGGAACGCTCACGGCACGCTCTTGGCCGGAAGCGTACCCAGGTTGCGCGGCGGCGCGCCCATGGTGCTCGTGCCGGCTGCACCCATGCCGCCGGACTCCATCGGCGCCGAGGGCGCCAGCGTGGTTGGGGACGCCACCGGGGACGCCACCGGGGATGCCGTGCCGGCAACGGCGCCGGCCGACGCGGCTCCCGACCCGCGCGGAAGCAGCGTCAGCTGCCAGTCGGCGGACTGCACCGGCACCGGCGCGCCCGGATAGGTGGGAGGCGTGCCGGCTGCCGAGGCCGCCGTCCGCGCAAAGGCGAGATCCTGGCGTGCGAGCGCCTGGGCCAGCTGGTCGGGGTCGCCGCGATAGGTCAGCATGACGAGCGCCTCGCTGCGGCTGATCGAGAGCACGCTGCTGCGGCTCACCGCATTCACGGCGGACAGCCGCTTGCGGGTCTCCACCCAGTCGTTCACCGCGGTCAGCGGCACGCGGACGATGGTGTTCTGCTCCGGACCGGCAGCGGTGGTGTGTTCACGCCGCCAGGACTCGTCGAGCTGGGTGCCGACCGCCGCGACCGCGCGGTTCAGCATGTCGTCGGCGTTGCCCCCGCCCTTGACCTGTACCGTCTGGTTGTCGCGGGTGCCGTTCAGCCCGTAACGGGTGACATCCACCGTCAGGCCGCGCGCCGGGTCGGGACCGTTCGCCGGCATGTCCATACGGGCGACCACCACGCCACCGGCCTTGTAGGCCTGGGCGATGCGGGCCATGGCATCGGTGTTGCCGGCGATCGCATCCTCGCCGCTGATCGCCTGGGCATCGGACAATTCCCCGTCCGGCACCACCAGAGGCACCAGCGACGCGGCGGGCTGCCGCGCTTCCCAGGCAGCGCGCCACGGGGTGCGGTCCTGCCACAGGATGGTGCGCCCGTCGGTCTGGGTCACCGGCAGGATGACGAAGGGCCGGGACGGCGGCTCCACATACTGGGCGGTGCCGCCGCTCTGGCCGAGCGCATCGCGCACCGCATTGGGGCGGAAGCGTACGGTGATGGAGCCGACATAGCGGCTGGCCGACACCTTCTCCTCGTCGATCTCGAATCCCTGGACCATCCGGGCGATCTGGCTGTCCGACAGCCGCGGCGGATTGCCGCCGCCGGGTACGAGGCGCCCATACAGTTCGGTCCAGGCCTTGGCCTGCGCCTCGCGGATCGCCTGATCGCGGATCGTGGTCGGATTGCTGCCGCTGATGTCGACCTTCACCCCGGACACGGCGAAGGGATCGGCGGCGGACGAGACGGCGGCCGGCGGCAGGGAACCGGTCTGCGCCCCCGCCGGTCCGGTCATGGTCAGCGCCAGAGCGGTCGACATGGCAGCAAGACCGGCGAGGAGCGGCGCGCGGCGGCGGTGGAGCATTGCAAAGCCTTCCGATTCGAGTATGTTCGGCCCGAGCCCAAGGCCCGGTATATAGCTCAGCCCAAGCGAGGATACCATCAGCACCCAGTCCTATAACATGTCCGACGCCTACAAGCAGGCCGGTGTGGACATCGATGCGGGCAACGCGCTTGTCGAAGCGATCAAGCCCCTTGCCCGCTCCACTGCGCGCTCCGGCTCCGACGCCGGCCTGGGCGGCTTCGGCGCCCTGTTCGACCTGCGCGCCGCCGGCTATCAGGATCCGCTTCTGGTCGCGACCACCGACGGTGTCGGCACCAAGCTGAAGGTGGCGATTCTCGCCAACCGCCATGACACGGTCGGTATCGACCTCGTCGCGATGTGCGTCAATGATCTGGTGGTCCAGGGCGCCGAACCGCTGCTGTTCCTCGATTACTACGCGACCGGAAAGCTGGACGTCGCCGCCGGGCGCGCCATCGTCGCCGGAATCGCCGAAGGCTGCCGTCAGGCCGGCTGCGCGCTGGTCGGCGGCGAGACCGCCGAGATGCCGGGCATGTACGCGGAAGGCGATTACGACCTCGCCGGCTTCTCGGTCGGCGCGGTGGAACGCCAGCACGCCCTGACCGGTTCCGCCGTCCAGGCGGGCGACGTCGTCCTCGGCCTCGCGTCGACCGGCGTGCATTCCAACGGCTATTCGCTGGTGCGCAAGCTGGTGGAGAAGTCGGGCCTCGGCTATGACGCATCCTGCCCGTGGGACGAGTCGAAGACGCTGGGCGAAGCGCTGCTGACCCCCACCCGCATCTATGTGAAGAGCACGCTGAAGGCGGTGCGCGCCGGCACGGTCCGTGCCATGGCCCATATCACCGGCGGCGGCCTGATCGAGAATATTCCGCGCGTCCTGCCGGACGGGCTGGGAGTCGTCCTCGACGCCTCGGCCTGGTCCCTGCCCCCCGTCTTCTCCTGGCTGATGAAGACCGGCGGGATCGCTCCGTACGAGATGGCGCGCACCTTCAACGTCGGCCTCGGCATGGTCGTCGTGGTTCCGGCCGACAAGGCGGAGGAGGCCATCGGCATCCTGCGCGAACTCGGCGAGACGGTCTTCACCGTCGGCACCGTCACCGCCCTGAAGGACGGCGACGCCCGCGTGACCGTCAACGGCATGGACGCCGCCTGGACCGCGTAAGGGACGCCCCATGGCGCCGTGCGTTCGATCAAGAAACGCACGACGCCATGGTGCTTTGATTGACGATCGGATTCCCGCGTCAAATCGCTGCTGACTGCAAGCGGTCCGATCCAAGGATAGTTCGATGAGCAAGTTGAAGCTCGGCGTCCTGATCTCGGGGCGCGGCAGCAATCTGCAGGCGTTGATCGACGCCTGCGCCGCGCCGGACTTCCCGGCCGAGATCGCGCTGGTGCTGTCCAACAAGGCCGACGCCTTCGGCCTGGAGCGTTCGGCGAAAGCCGGCATCGCCACCGCGACGGTCGACCACCGCGATTATCCCGGCGACAAGCCGGCCTTCGAGGCGACGATGGACGCCTCCCTGCGGAAAGCGGGTGTTCAACTGGTATGCCTCGCCGGATTCATGCGCCTGCTGTCGCCGTGGTTCGTCGGGCAATGGCGGGACGCGCTCATCAACATCCATCCATCGCTGCTGCCCTCCTTCAAGGGGCTCGACACCCATGAGCGGGCACTGGCCGCCGGTGTCCGCTTCCACGGCTGCACCGTCCATTACGTGCGGCCGGAAATGGACGAGGGTCCGATCATCGCCCAGGCCGCCGTCCCGGTCCTGCCCGGCGACGATGCCCACAGCTTGGCCGACCGCGTTCTGGAGTCGGAGCACAAGCTCTACCCCCACGCCGTCCGCCTGATCGCCGAGGGTCGCGCCCGAGTCGACGGCGATCTGGTGAGAATCCACGGCCCTGTTCCGGACCTTGCCACCCTGACGAATCCGCCGATTTAGGCGCGCCGCCCTTCGGGCCGCCTAGCTTCCGGCATGGTTGACGGTTGCGCTCGGAATCTGTTGCGTTTCTGGCGGCCCGCGTCAAAAATCGCGGGTAAAGGAAACCATCGGAGGATTCATCGAAATGGCTGCCGCCAGTCCCAACCCGGTCAGTGAGGAAACCGTCCGCGCGCATCAGGCGGGCTGGATCGCCTTCACCCATTTCATGAAACTCGGCATCGCCGGCGTCATTGCGGTGCTGGTGCTGCTGGCGATCTTCACACTGTAACCGGCTGAATTTCGCGGCGCATCGCCCCTTCCGCCCCCTCTCCCACCTTATGCGGGAGAGGGGACGGGGGCTTTGCGGGAGACTTTAGCCCGCCAGCATCTCCAACGCCTTCTGCAGCTTGTCGCGAGCCTGATCGGCGGTCTCGCGACGGTCGCGCTGCTCCTCGATCACCTCTTCGGGGGCCTTGGCGACGAACTGCTCGTTCGACAGCTTGGCATCGATCTTCCTGATCTCGCCCGCCAGCTTCTCGATCTCCTTGGACAGGCGCGCCTTTTCCTTGTCGAGATCGACGATGCCTTCCAGCGGCAGCACCAGGGTGGTCTCGTCCAGCACCGCCTGGACGCTGCTCTTCGGCACCTCGCCCTGCAGCGGCTCGACGCTCGACAGGCGGGCCATGCGCAGGATCAGGTCGCGGTGGGTGTCCAGCCGCTTCAGGCTGATCGCGTTCGGATCCTTCAGCTTCAGCTCGATCTGCGCCGCCGGCGGGACGTTCATCTCCGACCGCATAGAGCGGACCGAGGTGATCAGCCGCACCACCCAATCCATTTCGTCGCGCGACGCAGGATCGACGATGTCGGCGGCGAACTCCGGCCACTCGGCCGAGATCAGGCGGTTGGCACGGGCCGGCGACAGCTGTTCCCACAGCTCTTCGGTGATGAAGGGCATCAGCGGATGCAGGATGTGCAGGATCTGGTCGAGCACCCAGGCGGTGGTCGCCCGAGTCTCCGCCTTCGACGCCTCGTCGGTCCCGGCCAGGATCGGCTTGGTGAACTCCATGTACCAGTCGCAGAAGGTGCCCCAGGTGAACTGGTAGGCGGCGCCCGCGGCCTCGTTGAACTTGTAGGCGTCGACCGATTCGGCGACCTTCTTCGCCGCATCGGCGAGTGCGCCGACGATCCAGCGGTTGACTGTCTGGGTCAGGCCGACCGGCCGATAGCCGGCGACCGGCTCGCAGCCGTTCATCTGGCAATAGCGGGCTGCGTTCCACAGCTTGGTGGCGAAGTTGCGGTAGCCCTCGACCCGGTTCACCGCCAGCTTGATGTCACGGCCCTGCGCGGCCATCGCCGACAGGGTGAAGCGCAGCGCGTCGGTGCCGTACTGGTCGATGATCTCCAGCGGGTCGATGACGTTGCCCTTCGACTTCGACATCTTCTGGCCCTTCTCGTCGCGGACAAGGGCGTGGATGTAGACCGTGCGGAAGGGCACGTCCTTCATGAAGTGCAGGCCCATCATCATCATCCGGGCGACCCAGAAGAAGATGATGTCGAAGCCGGTCACCAGCACGTCGGTCGGGTAGTAGCGATCAAGCTCCGGCGTCTGGTTCGGCCAGCCGAGCGTCGAGAAGGGCCACAGCGCCGACGAGAACCACGTGTCGAGCACATCGGCATCGCGCGTCAGCTCGACATCGCTGCCATAATGCACCTTCGCGGCGGCGCGCGCCTCCTCCTCGGTCTCCTCGACGAAGAAGGTGCCGTCCGGACCGTACCAGGCCGGAATCTGATGGCCCCACCAGATCTGGCGGCTGATGCACCAGGGCTGGATGTTGCGCATCCACTCGAAATAGGTGTTCTCCCACTGCTTGGGCACGAACACCGTCTTGCCGGTCTCCACCGCCTCGATGGCGGGCTTGGCCAGGGTCGCGGCATCGACATACCACTGGTCGGTCAGCCAGGGCTCGATGGCGACGCCGGAGCGGTCACCGTGCGGGACCATGTGGGTGTGCGGCTCGATCTTCTCCAGAAGCTCAAGCGCCTCCAGCTCGGCGACGATCTTCTTGCGCGCCTCGTAGCGGTCGAGCCCGCGGTAGGCCTCGGGCACATTGTCGTTCAGCCGGGCGTCGCGATCCATGATGTTGATCTGCTCGAGCCCGCAACGCTTCCCGACCTCGAAGTCGTTGAAGTCATGGGCCGGCGTGATCTTCACCGCACCCGAACCGGTCTCCGGATCGGCATATTCGTCGCCGACGATCGGGATCAGCCGGCCGACCAGCGGCAGGCGGACCATCTTGCCGATCAGGTCCTTGTAGCGCTCATCCTCCGGATGCACCGCCACGCCGGTGTCGCCCAGCATGGTTTCCGGACGGGTGGTGGCGACCACGATGAAGCGCCCCTCTTCCCCGTCGATGGGATAGCGGAAGTGCCAAAGGTTGCCCTTGATCTCCTTCTGCTCGACCTCGAGGTCGGAGATCGCGGTGTGCAGCTTCGGGTCCCAGTTGACCAGCCGCTTGTCCTTGTAGATCAGGCCCTGGCGGTGCAGTTCCACGAACACCTTGCGGACGGCGCGGCTCAGCCCCTCGTCCATGGTGAAGCGTTCGCGCGGCCAGTCGGGCGAGGCGCCCAGCCGGCGCAGTTGGCGGGTGATGGTGCCGCCGGACTCGGCCTTCCACTCCCAAACCTTGTCGATGAAGGCGTCGCGGCCGAAATCATGGCGCGTCTTGCCGTCCTTCGCCAGGTTGCGTTCCACCACCATCTGAGTGGCGATGCCGGCATGGTCGGTGCCGGGCTGCCACAGGGCGTCGCGGCCGCGCATGCGGTTGTAGCGGGTCAGCACGTCCTGGATGGTGAAGGTCAGCGCATGGCCCATGTGCAGGCTGCCGGTGACGTTCGGCGGCGGCATCATGATGGTGTAGGGCTTGCCGTTGCCCTGCGGGTTGGCGGCGAAGGCGCCCGACTCTTCCCACAGGCGGTAGTGCTTCTCCTCGACCTCGGCGGGCCGGTACGTCTTTTCCAACATCACCAGAAACTTTCGCTAGAAACGTCTCAACCGGAAGCTGACAGGCAGGCTCGGTACAGGGCGGATCAGAACTTCTGCGACCGCCGGATCATCCTGTCGATTTCCTGCTGTACCAGCCGCTCGACCACCGTCGGCAGATTCTCGTCCAGCCATTCTTTCAACAGCGGCTTCAGCAGCTCGCGCACGACTTCTTCCACCGTGCGGATGCCGATGGGCATCGGGCCGATGGACAGGTCGTCGCCGAGTTCACGCGCCAGATGGGTCAGATGATGCGAGGCATCCTCCGCCGTCCGGCGCGAGATCAGCCCGGCATCCGGATCGACCGGGCGGCGGCGCGGGCGCGGCGGTGGCGGCGGCTCGTCATCCTCGAAATCGTCGAAGGCCGGCATCGGCCGCCGGGCGGCCGGGCGCGGCGGTGGCATCGGTTCGGGCTCCGGCTCCTGCCAGCGCGGGGGTGGCGGCGGCGGCGCAGGAGGCTCGGGAAAGGCCGGTTCGTCCGGCCAAGCATCAAGGGCCGGCTGACCGAAGTCGGGCCGCTCATCCGGTTCGTCCTCCACCATCTGGGTCAGTTCCAGGACGTCGTCGTCGTCCTCGACCGGTGGAGGGGGCGGCGGCGGAGGTGGTGGGGGCGGCGGAGGCGGAGGCGGCGAAGGCGCCTGGGTTTCCGACTTGGCCGGCTCACCGTCCTCGGAAATGATCCGCCGGATGGAGGCGAGGATTTCCTCCATCGAAGGTTCTTGCTGGCCCTTATCGCTCATAGTGACAACCCGAGACGTCAACCTGCCCCAAACCTAGGGCAGTGTTGGCAAAAAAGCCATAATACAAAAACGGCCCGCTTTCGCGGGCCGTCTCGTTCATTCGGTCACCGACGTTCCGAACCACTTGCCCCGCGTCTTGTCGTAATTCGCCTGCGGGTCGTATTTCTGGACCGGCAGATTGAGCCGGTCGGCGGTCAACTGTCCGCTGGCGGACAGAACATTGAAGGCCGCGACCATCTCGTCGTGCTGCGCACGGACGAGGAAGACGCGGGCATTCAGCAGTTCCTGTTCCTGGTTCAGCACGTCGAGCACGGTACGCGAACCGACCTGGGCTTCCTGACGGACGCCCTCCAGGGCGATCTGAGCGGCCTTGATCTGCGCCGTGTAGGACTCGGTGCTGGCCCGCGCGGTCTGCAGGGCCTGCCAGGCGCTGACCGCCGACTCGGTCACCTGGCGGCGGGTCTCCTCGATCTGCAGGCGGGCCTGGTTGGCCGTCTGCTTGGCCTCGCGCACCAGCGCTTCGGGCTGGCCGGCCTGGTAGAGCGGGATGGTCACCTGGGCGGTGACCTGCGCGCTGTCCGACCGGTTCAGGTCGATGCCGGAGGAGCGGCCCGGATCATAGGTGCGGCTGCCGGAAGCCGACAGGTTCACCGACGGCAGCAAGCGGCCATACTGCTGGTCCACCGCTTCGCGCTGCGCCGCTTCGGTGTAGGAGGCGGACAGGACGTTCGGATTGTTGGCACGGGCCAGCTCGACCAGCTCGTCCAGGTTCTTCGGCAGGCGGAAGGCCGGCTTCGGCGCCTTCAGCTCGCCCGGCGCGGCGCCCACGAGACGCTCGTAGGTCGCGCGGGAGGCGCGCAGCGTGCCTTCGGCCGAGATCTTGGAGGCGATGGCGGCCGACAGGCGCGACTCGGACTGGCTGACGTCGGTGCGGGTGTACTCACCGACGCGGAAGCGGTCGCGGGCGGCGTCCAGCTGGCGGCGCAGCACCTGCTCGTTGTTGGTCTGCAGCTGCAGGATGGCCTGGTTCTGGACGATGTCCAGATAGGCCTGGGCGGCGGCGAGCAGGACCGACTGTTCCGAGGCGATTAGGGCGGCGCGCTGGGCCTCGACAAGCCGTTCGGCACGCCGGACGGCCGGGGCGACGGTGGCGTCGTAGAGCGGCTGGGTGGCGGTGACGCCGACGGTTTTGGAATTGGCTTCCGATCCGGTCGAGCCGCCGTCGAACTTGCTCTCGCCCGTCGAGCGCGAGATGCCCGCGGTCACGCGGGCCGTCGGCCGGTAGCCGGACAGCGCCTGGGGCACGCCCTCGTCGACGGCACGCAGGCGGGCGCGCTGGGCGCCGATCGTCGGGTTGTTGGCATAGGCCTGGGCGAGGGCCTGCTCCAGGGACTGGGCCTGGGCCGTACCACCGCCGGTCACTGCTGTGCCCATCGTGGCGGTCAGGGTCAGGGCCGTCGCCAGCAGCCAGCGGCGCGCAAAACGGCTTCGCACGGTCATGTTCAGTAGACCTTCATGTTCGGGTCGATTCGGCGCGCCCAGGCATCGACGCCGCCATCAAGGTTGATGGCGCGGTCGAACCCCTTGGAACGCAGCCACATGGTGACCTGCGCACTGCGGCCACCGTGATGACACACGACGACGACATCGCGGTCCTTCGGCAACTCGTCCACCCGACCGGGAAGCCCGTTCATCGGAATGTGCAGGCTGCCGTCAATGGCGCACAGCGCAAACTCCCACGCCTCGCGCACGTCGAGGAGAACGAGCCCGTCACCGGCAGTGCGGCGACGGTCTAACTCTTCAACCTCGATTTCGAACGGCGCGGCCATGGATGCTCACTTTCGTGCAAGGGCGACGGCGACGGTAGCGCAGAACCGCGCAGAGGTAAACTGCACGGTTCAGTTCAAGACCTGTCCGACCGGCGAATCCGATCAGAACACGAAGGACGCCTTCTTCTCGAAGCCCGGCAGCGCGTGCGGCTGGGCCTCGAACAGGATGCGGCTGGACACCACGCCGGCGACCCGCTGGAACAGGCGCACTTCGCCGACGCTGCCCCTGCCCTGGACGATGGCGACGAGACGACCGCCTTCCGCCAGCTGCTCCGTCAGCGGCGCCGGCACATCAGGCACGGTACCTTCGACGACGATCACATCGTAAGGGGCGTTTTGGGCGTACCCCTCCGCCAGCGGGCCGGTGACGGCCTTGGCGTTGGCGATGCCCTGTCCGGCCAGCGCCGCGGTCGCGGCGGCGGTCAGACCCTCGTCGCAATCGAGGCCGACCACCGACGAGGCGAGGCGAGCCAGCACGGCGGTGGAGTAGCCGCCGCCGGCGCCGACGTCCAGCACCCGGTCGGTCGGCTGCACGGCGACGGTCTGGAGCATACGGGCGAAGACCATCGGCTCCAGCAGGAACCGGCCCTTGCCGATGGGGAGATCGTCGTCGACATAGGCGACGCCGCGCGCCGACTCAGGAACGAAGGCTTCGCGCGGAAGCTCCGACAGGACGTCGACGAGACGTTGATCGGTCACCTTGTTGGGGCGGATCTGTCCCTCGACCATGAAATAGCGTGCGGCGGCGAAATCGGTCATGGCGGTCGCTTATTGATGTGTTGTGACGACACCGGCACCAAGCCGAACAGCGGACGGCTTCCTGCCATGGCGGTATATAGCCGCAAAGGCTTGGCGAACACAACGTCACGAGCGATGAGCGCGGAGCCTTTGCCGGCTGCCGGGAAAAAGGCCAGCGAAGAGGTCGGGAGAACACGGGCGGAAGCCGGCCGCAATCGTCCGCAAATCGTCGTTCAAAAAACGTCACCATTCGCCTTGACCGCTCCGTTCCGGGCCGCTATACCACCGCTCCACACCGAGGGCGCGCTGGAAACAGGGCGCCGGTGCCGGTCAGGATGGCGCGGTGGCAGAGTGGTGATGCAGCGGACTGCAAATCCGTGTACGTGGGTTCGATTCCCGCCCGTGCCTCCATACCTGACGATAGCATGGAAGAGACCATCAGGTGCTCCGAACGCAGCCCCGCCTCCGGCGGGGCTTTTTGCGTTTCGGCCTTGTTTTCATTGACGGAAAGCCATCTCGCTCCTGCCGGAAGAAAATTCATTTTCCTGTTGGAATTGGCTTGGCAGGGCCGAATGGTTCGGCTATACACCCGCCACGCCAACAACGGCGGCGGCCGAAAGGCCAGTCACCGATCCCGGTTAGCTCAGTTGGTAGAGCAGCGGACTGTTAATCCGCTTGTCGCTGGTTCGAGTCCAGCACCGGGAGCCAGATCGAAAAGGCCGGATGCCAAGCGCATCCGGCCTTTTCTTCTTTCCGAGCTATTGCATCTTGACTGTGGCGCTTAAGTAACCGAATTCGGTTTAAAGCAGTTGGGCTAGGACCGACGGTCACCCCACACGGCATGAATTAGTCCCAAAAGACGATCCTGATTTGCCGGAAGCGAAATGCCGCACAGGGCTGTACGGCGTTAGACTTGATAGCAATCCGGGCCTCACTCTTGGGCCGGGCGTCTCCAGCCTATGGAGGATCGCCGTGCTTCTGCCATTCCAGTCCGAAGCTCTTCGCACCGCCCCGCCGCTCGACGGCACCGGCCGCGGCTCGCCCGAACCCGACGATCATCCGGTCCGAACGGTGGATTGCGTCACTGCCGCCCTGTTGTTCCTGGCGGCGGTGCTGCTCGCCCTGCTGGCCCTCAGCACCGATTGGGACGGGTCGACGACCGAAAGCCGGCCCCAGGCCTACGAGAACACGCCGGTGCTGGTGATCCCGCCCCATCCGCGGTGAACAGGTCCTATTCCACCAGATCGTCGTAGAGGCTGTCGTCGGATGCCGACGGGTCCCCGCCGGACGAGGCGATGGCGACCCGTTTCCATTCCCCGCACCAGTCTGTGGACAGGGTAATCGGGAAATCGCCTTCGGGGCTGCGCGGGGTCACCACCGGCGGATAGCGCCGGCAGGTCCCCTTCGGTCCGCGTTGACGGAGCCCCTGCCCCTCCCAGAAGCGGCAGGTGTAGCAGGTATCGAGTCGCTTCATCGCGGAGCGGTCTCCTTCTGGTGGCCGTTTTTGCCATTTGGCCGTTTTGCCATTTGGCCGTTTCTGGCGCCGACCATCCGGTTCCGCTCCCGCTTTTCTCCCGGCCGGCCAGTCAGCCGTTGGACGGCGGCTTGGCCGGCCGCATCGTGTCGGCGCATCTGGCGTAATACGCCTTGATGTCCGCGTCCAGAACGCTGCGGCGGCGTCCGCCCTCCGATCCCTCCGGTGCGTCGCTCAAACGTTGAAACTCCTGGACGGCCTGTTCCAGTTCCTGTTCGCTCTCGATGGGCATGCTGTCGCCTTTCCTCGTGGAAATCCATGTGGATTGTCGGGCACCGGCAGGACAACAGCGGGCGGCGGCGGTATGTTTCCGCCATCGCTGCCAAGCCCGCGGTCCGCGGTCTCGTGACGACGGCTTGATGAGTCGCGACTCCGGCGCAATGTCTTACCCTGTGTCACCCGAGTCGCGACGGACAGGGCCGCGCGGCCGCGAGGGTGCCCTTGGCCCTGCCTTGCGCGGGAGTGCGGTGTCATGCGGGTCGTTTCAACACCGGTCGCGCCGCGGTTGGCGGCGGCCATCCTCATCCTTGTCGGCGTGACTATCGGGCTCGGCATCACCGGCGGCGCGGTCGGAGTCGGTACCGCCCGGGCGGCGGAGCCCGCTCCGTTGGACGCAGAGCGCGTCGTCCGCTCGGTCGTCGGCATCAGCGCCGTCGTCCCGCCCGACAGCCAGAGCTCCCGCACGCTGGGAACCGACCGCGAAGGCAGCGGCGTGGTGATCGACGGGTCGGGATTGATCCTGACCATCGGCTATACGGTGATGGAAGCCTCGCAGATCCAGGTCACCGCCGCGGATGGGCGCAGCTATCCCGCCAATCTGGTCGCCTATGACCCCGTCAGCGGATTCGGCCTGCTGCGGGCGGAGATGGGATTCACGGCTCCATGGCTGCGGCTGGCGAATTCCGATGCGGTGAAGGAGGGCGATACCCTGCTGGCACTCAGCGGCGGCGACAACCGCGGGGCCACGGCGGTGAAGGTGGTCGGCAAGCGGGAGTTCGCCGGCTACTGGGAATATCTGCTGGACGAGGCGCTGTTCACCTTCCCGCCGATCCGCGCCTTCAACGGTGCGGCCCTGGTCAACCGCGAGGGCCGTCTGGTCGGCATCGGGTCGCTGCTGGTGGCGGAGGCGATGGAGGGCCGCCCCCTGCCCGGCAACATGTTCGTTCCGGTTTCGGCACTGGAGCCGGTCCTCGCCGATCTGCTCGCCTATGGCCGGCGCCAGGAACCGGCAAGGCCGTGGCTGGGCGTCACCCTGCGCGAGGAGATGGGCCGGCTGCTGGTGGACAAGGTGTCGCCGCGCAGTCCTGCCGAGTCGGCCGGCCTGCGCCCGGGCGATTGGATCGTCGGCATCGGCGGCCAGCGCTTCAGCGGACTGGCCGATTTCTACCGCAAGCTTTGGGGCCTGGGGCCGGCCGGGACCATCGTGCCGCTCGAGGTGATGCGCGGTGCCACGCTGACCCCCGTCCCGGTGACCTCGGCCGACCGCGTCCGCTTCCTGCGGCTGAATCCGACGCTGTGAGTTCAGTCCCCAATCCCTGAGCTTCGCTGGGGCGCTTGTGGCGGGCGCGACGGCGTAGCACCTTGTCGGAAACAGCCATCCCTGGAATCGCACCGACCATGAACCATCCCGATATCGAGATCATCGACAAGAAGACCCCCTACAAGGGCTTCCTCACCATCGACGTCTACCGCCTGCGTCACAAGAAGTTCGACGGCACCTGGACCGACGTGCTGCCCCCGCGCGAGGTGTGCGACCGCGGTGCGGCCGTCGGTGTCCTGCTTTACGACCCCGATCTCGACACCGTCGTGATGATCGAACAGTTCCGCGTCGGCTCCGCCGCTGCCGGCGGTCCGGCCTGGATGACGGAGATCGTCGCCGGCATGGTCGGCGAGGGGGAGTCCCCCGAGGAGGTGGCACGCCGCGAATCGATGGAAGAGGCGGGCTGCGCCATCCGCGAGATCGAGCAGATCTGCGATTACTATGTCAGCCCCGGCGCCTTCACCGAAGTGGTCACCGTCTTCTGCGGCAGGGTCGACAGCCGCAACCTTGCCGCGACCGGTGGCCTCGAGGAAGAGCATGAGGACATCCGGATCATGGCCCTGCCGGCCGACGAGGTGATCCGCATGATGGACGAGAACCGCCTGCGCAACTCGGTCGCCATCATCGCCGTCGGCTGGCTCGCCCGCCACCGCGAGTCCCTGCGCCGGCGCTGGCTGGGCGAGGGCTGAGGGGGCGGGATGCGGGCGATGGATGCCCGCGTCTCCGCCGTGAATTTTACGCACAGCAGTCGTTCAATACAGCATTCCACACCCTTGCCTTGAAACCGTGGCTTTCCGTCCTGATAGTATCGGCAGCATTCCACATCCGACCTTGGGAGTACCCGTCTTGGACATCCGCAACGGCTTCATCGGCGCCATCGGCAACACGCCGCTGATCAGGCTGGAAGGGCCTTCGAAGGCGACGGGCTGCGAGATCCTGGGCAAGGCGGAGTTCCTGAATCCCGGGGGATCGGTCAAGGACCGCGCGGCTCTCGCCATCGTGCGCGACGCCGAGCAGCGCGGGCTGCTGCGTCCCGGCGGCACCATCGTCGAGGGTACGGCCGGCAACACCGGCATCGGGCTGGCGCTGGTCGGCAATGCGCTGGGCTACCGCACCGTGATCGTGATGCCGGAAACACAGAGCCAGGAAAAGAAGGACATGCTGCGCCTGATCGGCGCCGACCTGCGGCTGGTCCCGGCCGTCCCCTACTCCAACCCCGACAATTACGTCCGCTATTCCGGCCGGCTGGCGGAGGAGCTGGCGAAGACCGAGCCGAACGGCGTCGTCTGGGCCAACCAGTTCGACAACACCGCCAACCGTGAAGGCCACCGCACCACCACCGGCCCGGAGATCTGGGAGCAGACCGGCGGCAAGCTCGACGCCTTCACCTGCGCGGTCGGCAGCGGCGGCACCTTGGCAGGCATCGCGCTGGCCCTGAAGGAGCGGAACCCGAAGATCCGCATCACGCTGGCCGACCCGATGGGCGCCGCCCTGTTCAGCTACTACACCAAGGGCGAACTGAAGTCGGAAGGCAGCTCGATCACCGAAGGCATTGGCCAGGGACGCATCACCGCCAACCTGGAACAGGCCCCCATCGACGACGCCCTGCAAATCCCGGATGAAGAGGCGCTGCCGATCATCTTCGACCTGATCAAGACGCAGGGGCTGGTGCTGGGCGGCTCGTCGGGAATCAACATCGCCGCGGCGATGCGGGTGGCGCGCGACCTCGGCCCCGGCCACACGGTGGTGACCATCCTGTGCGACGGGGGGCAGCGTTACCAATCGAAGCTCTTCAATCCGGACTTCCTCCGTGAGAAGAATCTTCCGGTGCCAGACTGGCTGGCCTGATTCGTTCCGAAGGGGATCCAGGGAAGACATGGACGCGCTATTCCGCGAGGACGCCTACGCCCGCAATTGCGTCGCCACCGTCACGGCGGTGGACGACCGCGGCATCCGGCTCGACCGCACCGTCTTCTACCCGACCGGCGGCGGTCAGCCGGGCGACAGCGGAATCCTGCGCTTCGACGGGTTCGAGGTCCGCATCACGGACACGGTGAAGGGCGACGGCGGTCCCGACGACGTCATCCATGTGCCGGAGGACGGGCAGGAGCTGCCCGGCCCCGGCATTGCCGTGGAAGCGGAGATCGACTGGGACCGCCGCTACCGTCACATGCGGATGCACACCGCCCTGCACCTGCTGTGCGCCGTGGTGCCGGGATCGGTCACCGGCGGCCAGATCGGCGCGGACAAGAGCCGGCTCGACTTCAACGTGCCGGCCGGCTCCCTGGACAAGGACGGCATCGCCGACTCGGTCAACAGGCTGATCGCCGCCGACACGCCCGTCGGCACCCAGTGGATCACCGACGACGAGATGGCGGCGAAGCCGGAACTGGTGCGCACCATGTCGGTGAAGCCGCCGAGCGGCAGCGGCCGGGTGCGCCTGCTGAATGTCGAAGGCGTCGACTTGCAGCCCTGCGGCGGCACCCATGTCGCCCGCACTGGCGAGATCGGCGGAATCGAGGTGACGAAGATCGAAAACAAGGGCAAGCAGAACCGGCGCGTGGTCATCGCGCTGAAGGACTGAGCCTGTCCCGCCGATCCTCCATCCGACAGCTCCCACTCCCCGACCGATTGCCCCCGCCGATTGCCAAGGACGCGCAGCATGAGCGACAGCATCGTGGAACCGCTGACCGGCCCCGTCGTCTCCACCGACTGGCTCGCCCGCAACCTCGGCCGGCCCGGCCTGAAGCTGCTCGACGGGTCCTGGCACATGCCGGCCCTGAAGCGCGACATCCGCGCGGAGTTCGCGGCCTGCCGCATCCCCGGCGCCCGGCTGTGCGACGTCGACGAGGTGGCGGCACCGAACACCGCCCCCCTGCCCCATATGGCCCCCGACGAGGCGTCCTTCGCCGCGAAGATCGGCGCGCTCGGAATAGGCGACGGCGATACCGTGGTGATCTATGACAGCGCCGGCATGGCGACCGCGGCGGCACGGGTCTGGTGGCTGTTCCGCCTGTTCGGCTTCGACCGCGTGGCCGTGCTGGACGGCGGCCTGCCGAAATGGCTGACGGAGGGACACCCGACGGAATCGGGCGAGCCCGCCGCCGTCCAGCCCGCCGTCTTCACCGCGCGCAAGCGGCCCGAATTGATCCGCAGCGCCGATCAGGTGCTCGCGAACATCGACCTGCGGAGCGATCAGGTGACCGACGCCCGTGCCCAGCCGCGATTCGAGGGCGCGGTGGCCGAGCCCTGGCCCGGACGGCGCAGCGGCCGCATCCCCGGCAGCTTCAACCTGCCCCATACCGACCTGATCGACGCCGGCACCAAGACCCTGCTGCCGCCGGATGTCATCGTGGAAAAAGCCCGTGCCGCCGGGCTGGACCTCGACCGGCCGGTTGTCGCCTCCTGCGGCAGCGGCATCACCGCCTGCGTCATCGCCCTCGGCCTCGCCGCCGCCGGCAAGCCGGACGTGGCGATCTATGACGGCTCCTGGGCCGAATGGGGCTTGCGCGCGGATCTGCCGCTGGATGCCGGCCCGCTGAAACCGGAAGCCCGGCGGCCATGACCGCACCCGTCACCGTCCGGCCCTGCACGGCCGAGGACCGCGACGCGGTCGTCGCGCTGTGGACAGCCTGCGGACTGGTGGTGCCGTGGAACGATCCGGCGGCGGACTTCGCACTGGCTCTGTCGAAGACCAGTTCGACGGTGCTGGCCGCCGTGGAGGACGGGCGGATCGTCGCGACCGCCATGGTCGGACAGGACGGCCATCGCGGCTGGATCTATTACGTCGCCGTCGATCCGGCCTTGCAGGGACGGGGGCTCGGCCGCCGCATGGTGGCTGAAGCCGAAAGCTGGCTGACGGCGGCCGGCATGCCGAAGGTCCAGCTCCTCGTCCGCGAGACCAATCAACCGGTGCTGGCCTTCTATGAAAGGCTGGGCTATGCCAAGTCGCCCGTCACGATGATGCAGAAATGGCTGACCAACCCTTCTCTTTGACCCGTCCCGCCGTACCGGCCGCCAGCCGACCCGGCCATCTGCCGGTGATCGTCACCTATCTGCAGATGACGGCGCCCCCGGTCCACGCGCCGGTGCGCCAGCCGTCCGCCAACCTCTCGCTGGTCCGGACCAACCCGCCGACCTGGTCCTTCTACCGCTATCTCTACGACACGGTGGGAGAGCCCTGGCTGTGGCACGAACGCCGCCGCATGCCGCGCAAGGAGCTTGAGCGCTCGATTCTCGACCCGCTGGTGGAGGTCTGGGTGCTCCAGGTCGACGGCACGCCGGCCGGCTTCGCCGAGCTGGACCGACGGACGCAGGAAACCGATCTCGCCTATTTCGGCCTGATCCCCGATTTCATCGGCCGCAAGCTGGGGCCCTGGCTGCTCGACACCGCCATCCGCAAGGCCTGGGACGGGGGAGCGAAGAAGCTGGTCGTCAACACCTGCACCTTCGACCATCCGAAGGCGCTGCCGCTCTATCAGAGCATGGGCTTCGTCCCCACCCGCCATGTCGTCCGCGAGGTCCGGGACCCGCGGCTGGACGGCGCGCTTCCGCGCAGCGCCGGAGCGCATATTCCGCTGGCGGGATGAGACCGGGGTGACGGCCGCCCCCTTGACCATCCCATACCCCGCGCCCCATCTACCCCGCGATGCCGGAACCCGGTCGCGGGACGGCGCGTTCCTATAGCGGGGCGGATGCTCCGCGGTGACGAGCGTGAGGTGAGGCCTTGGTGGGTTGGATCATTCGGACGCTGGTATTGTGCTTCATCGTCGGCTTCGTGCTGTCGTTCCTGCACATCGACCCGGCCAGCATCCTGACGAACAGCTGGCAGACGGTGCAGGACATCGCGGCGCTGATGGTCGACGCCGGTGGCTGGGCCCTGCCCTATATCCTGATCGGCGCCGTCATCGTCGTGCCGCTGTCGCTGATCGGGCTGGTCCTGCGCTGGAATCGCTCGCGTCCGCCGTCATGAGAGCGCCCCTCCAACTTTCGGGCAAAAAAACAGGAGGCACCGGAACCGGAGCCTCCTGTGAAACAGGGAGGGTTAGAGACAGTCATAGGTCTACGCCCGTCTCCCTCCCCTCGCGTTGATGCATGTCAACGAACGGGTATTTTCCACTGCGCTTTTGTCGGCCCTTCCCGCCCGAAAGAAAAAGCCGGAGACATCCATGCAGATGCTCCGGCTCAGTGATACAGGGAGGGTTATGAGACAAGAAGGACCCTATCCGAAGCGCATAGTCCCTTCGTTGATCTGCATCAAAAGCTCTCCAGATCACCGTCGACTTCTTGCGGCGTTCCGCCGCAGCCTTCGGTCGATCCTCAGCCGAGGATTTCGGCCAGCGCCACCACCAGCGCCTTGTTTTCCTCCTCGCGGCCGACGGTGATGCGCAGGCAATCGGACAGGCCGTATTCGGTCACCGACTTTACCAGGATGCCCCGGCGGGCGAGATGGTCGACGACCGCCTGGGTGCCCAGCGACGGATCGGTCGGTACCCGGGCCAGCACGAAGTTGCAGACGCTGGGATAGACGCGCAACCCCACCCGCTCCAGTTCCCGCGACAGCCATGGCAGCCACTGCGCATTGTGGGCGAAGGTCGCCTCCTCATGCTCCGCGTCGCTCAGCGCGGCTGCGGCGGTCAGCTGGGCGGGAAGCGAGACGTTGAAGGTGCCGCGGATGGCGTTCACCGCCTCGACCACCGTGGCGGGACCATAGCCCCAGCCGACCCGCAAGCCCGCCAGCCCGTGCATCTTCGAGAAAGTGCGGATCAGCAGGACATTGTCGGAATTCTCGACGATCTCCGTCCCGTCGCTGTAGTCGGGCAGCCGGCAATAGTCGGCATAGGCGGAATCGAGCACCAGCAGCGTGTGCGACGGCAATCCGGCGCGCAGCCTCTGCACCGCATCGGCCGGTATGTAGGTGCCGGTGGGATTGTTGGGGTTGGCGAGGAAGCAGATTCGCGTCCGCTCGCTGGCGCGGTCGATCAGCGCCTCGACATCCACCACCATGTCGCGCTCCGCCGCGACGACCGCCGTGGCGCCGGCGGCGCGGATCGCCTTGAGAAATCCGCGATAGCCGCGCTCGTGGCACAGCACCTCGTCACCGGGGCCGGCGAAGGCCTGCGCGACCAGATGGATCAGTTCCTCCGACCCGGCGGTGCAGACGATGTGGTCGGCATCGATGGCATGGCGGCGTGCGATGGCATGGCGCAGCGGCTCCTGGTCCCAGTCGGGATAGCAGTGGATCCGGGTCGCCGCCTCGCAATAGGCGTCCAATGCCAGCGGGCTGGGACCGAGCGGATTGTGGGTGAGGGACAGGTCGATCCAGCGGCGGCCGTCGCGGGGTGGACGAACGGGACGGTACGGCTTGATCTGGCCAACGCTGGGACGGGGGCTGAGCAGGTCCATAACCTCGATCTCCGTAAGCGGATCGGTCGAACAGCACGTCAGGCGACCGATTGAACCGCAAACCGGTGCGCGACGCCACAGGACATTGCGTCGCGCACCCGGAATCGAGGTGTTTTGTTTCCAGATGGCAGGCCGGATGGAACCGCCCGCCTGCCGCCCGGATCAGTGGTTCAGGATTTGGCTGAGGAAGAGGCGCGTGCGGTCCGACTTCGGGTTCGAGAAGAAGGCGTCCGGCGTGTCCTGTTCGACGATCTCGCCGCGGTCCATGAAGATGACGCGGTCGGCGACCGACTTGGCGAAGCCCATCTCGTGCGTGACGCAGAGCATGGTCATGCCGTCCTCGGCCAGCCCGATCATGACGTCCAGCACCTCCTTGACCATTTCGGGGTCAAGGGCGGAGGTCGGCTCGTCGAACAGCATCACCTTCGGGCTCATGCACAGCGAGCGTGCGATGGCGACGCGCTGCTGCTGTCCGCCCGAAAGCTGGCCGGGGTATTTCTTGGCCTGCTCGGCGATGCGCACCCGCTTCAGGTAGCTCATCGCCCGCTCTTCCGCCTCGGCCTTCGGCATCTTGCGGACCCAGATGGGGGCGAGCGTGCAGTTCTCCAGCACGGTCAAATGCGGGAACAGGTTGAAATGCTGGAACACCATGCCGACCTCGCGGCGGACCAGCTCGATGTTCTTCAGGTTGTTGGTCAGCTCGATCTTGTCGATGACGATCGTGCCCTTCTGATGCTCCTCAAGCCGGTTCAGGCAACGGATCATCGTCGATTTGCCCGACCCCGACGGACCGCAGACGACGATGCGCTCGCCCTTCTGGACGCTGAGGTTGATGTTCTTCAGGACGTGGAATTCGCCGTACCATTTGTTGACGCCCGTGCAGCGGATGATTTCCTCGCCGCTGAGGGTGTGCTTCGGCTTGGCGGCCTGGGACATGGCCTGGGACATGGGTCTTGCGTCTCCCTTGACGGCGAGGATCTAGCGACGGTGGCCGCGATTGAGATCGCGTTCGAGCTTCTGGCTGTATTTCGACATGCTGAAGCAGAAGATCCAGTAGATCACGCCGATGAACAGATAGGCCTCGCGGTAGAAGCCGCGCCAGGACGGATCGGACAGCGCGGCCTTGGCGGTGCCGAGCAGGTCGTACAGGCCGATGATGATGACGAGCGAGGTGTCCTTGAAGAAGCTGATGAAGGTGTTCACCAGCGGCGGGATGGCGACGGCAAGCGCCTGCGGCAGGATGATCTTGCGCATCTTCTGCCAATAGCCGAGCCCCAGCCCGTCAGCCGCCTCGTACTGCCCCTTCGGGATCGCCTGCAGGCCGCCGCGGATCGCCTCGGCCATGTAGGCGGCGGCGAACATGATGAAGGCGATCTGCGCCCGCAGCAGCTTGTCGATCGACACGCCGTTCGGCAGGAACAGCGGCAGCATCACCGACGCCATGAACAGCAGGCTGATCAGCGGCACGCCGCGGATCAGCTCGATGTAGGTGACGCAGAGCACCTTCACCGCCGGCATGTTCGACCGCCGGCCCAGCGCCAGCAGGATCGACACCGGAAAGGCCACCGCCAGGCCGATCACCGACAGGATGATGGTCAGCGGCAGGCCGCCCCACAGGGTGTTCTCGACATAGGTCAGGCCGAAGACGCCGCCCCACATCAGGATCGCCACCAGCGCCAGTCCGGCGGCCCAGACCAGTCCGAACCACGGCTTCCAGAATCGGCGGTCGCAGCTGGCAACCAGCAAGGCGATGAAGACGCCGATGGTCACCAGCGGGCGCCATTGCTCATCCCACGGGAACATCCCGAACATGATGAAGCGCAGCTTCTCGCTGATGAAGCCCCAGCAGGCGCCGCCGGCATCCTGGCGGCAGACCGTGGAGGTCGCATCGAAGCCGTGGGCGCGGATCAGCAGCCAGTTGGCGAAGGGTGGAATCGCCGAAGCCAGCAGACCCAGGACCAGGACGGTCAGGATGGCGTTGTACCAGCTGTTGAACAGGTTGTTCCGCAGCCACGCGATCGGGCCGACGGTGTTGGCCGGCGGACGCTCGTCCGGCAGGCCGACGCTTTGCACGTTGTCGGTCATGGCCGTTACCGCTCCACCAGCGCGATGCGCTTGTTGTACCAGTTCATGAAGATCGAGATGCTGAGGCTGATGACCAGATAGGTGCCCATGATCATCGTCACCCCCTCGATCGCCTGGCCGGTCTGGTTCAGCGTCGTGTTGGCGATGGACACCAGATCGGGATAGCCGATGGCGAGCGCCAGGGAGCTGTTCTTCGTCAGGTTCAGGTATTGGCTGGTCAGCGGCGGCACGATCACCCGCAGCGCCTGCGGCAGGATCACCAGGCGCAGGGTCGGGCTGCCCGGCAGGCCGAGAGCGCGGGCCGCCTCGGTCTGGCCCCAATTGACCGCCTTGATGCCGCTGCGCACCACCTCGGCGATGAAGGCCGCGGTGTAGAGAGTCAGGCCGGTCAGGATGGCGAAGAATTCCGGCGAGATGGCCGCGCCGCCGGTGAAGTTGAAGCCGGTCAGCTTCGGCACGTCCATCGCGAGCGGCGCGCCGCCGGCGAGCCAGGTCAGGACCGGCAGGCCGACGATCAGGCCGAGGCCGGTCCAGCCGGCGGGGAAAGGCTGTCCGGTTCGGGCCTGCCGCGCCCTGGCCCAGCGCGACACGCCCCAGGCGGCGACGATGGCGACCAGCAATGCGATGCCCATGTTGGCCCAGACCGGATCGGGGGCCGGCGTCGGCACGCGCAGGCCGCGCTGCGACAGGAAGACGCCCGGGATCGGGTTCAGCGCCTGACGCACCGGCGGCAGTCCGTCCGACACCAGCGCGTACCAGAAGAACAGCTGCAGCAGCGGCGGGATGTTGCGGATGATCTCGACATAGGTCGAGGCCAGCTTGGCGATCAGCCAATTGCTGGACAGCCGGGCGACGCCGATGACCGTGCCGATGATCGTCGCCAGGAGGACGCCGATGATCGACACCTTCAGCGTGTTCAGCACACCGACCAGGAACGCCCGGCCATAGGAATCCTTCGGCGAATAGTCGATCAGCGACTCGCCGATGCCGAAGGCCGCTTCACGCCCCAGGAAATCGTAACCGGTCGCGATCGAGCGCCGCGCGAGGTTGTCGAGCGTGTTTGAAATAAGGAACCAGCCGACCAGGACGACCGCACCGACCACCAGGATCTGGTAGACAATGGCACGGAACGTCGGGTCGCTGAGGGAAAACGATATGCCACCCGGCGGCGGAGCGCCTTGGGTGGTCCGGGTCTCGGTCGCCACGGACTACTCTCCCCCAAACATCGCGTCCCATGCGGTGCCCACGCGGTTCCGGACGTTCTTCCGGGCATTTCCCACACCGTAGGGGATGCGACATGTCTCCCAAATGCGGCCGGATGCGCGGACGTTTCATTGACGCCCTTCGCGACCGCTCCTCGACCGGAGGGCCGTCCCCGCCGAGATCCCGGCGGGGACGGCCTTCAAGCGGTAACGGGCCTTACCGGAACGGCTGCGCGTACATCAGGCCGCCCTTGGTCCACAGCGCGTTGAGGCCGCGCTCCAGCTTCAGCGGGGTGCCCGGGCCGACGTTGCGGTCGAAGATCTCGCCGTAGTTGCCGACCTTCTTCACGATGTTGTAGGCCCACTTCTCATCCAGGCCGAGCGCCTTGCCCATGCCCGGCGAGGCGCCGAGGAAGCGCTGGATGTCCGGGTTCTTGGAGCTGTTGAACTCGTCGGCGTTCTTGGAGGTGATGCCGAACTCCTCCGCCTGGATGGTCGCATAGACCGTCCACCTGACGATGTCGAACCACTGGTCGTCGCCATGGCGCACGGCGGGGGCCAGCGGCTCCTTGGAGATGACTTCCGGCAGGATGACGTGGTCGTCCGGAACCGGAGCCACGCCGGCGCGGGTGCCGGCCAGACCGGACACGTCGGTCGTCAGCACGTCGCAGCGGCCGGCGAAATAGGCGGCGTTCACCTCGTCGTTCGACTCGATGACGACCGGGTTGTAGGTCATGTTGTTGGCGCGGAAATAATCCGCCAGGTTCAGTTCGGTCGTGGTGCCGGACTGGACGCAGACGGTGGCGCCGTTCAGCTCCTTGGCGCTCTTCACGCCGAGCTTCTTCGGGACCATGAAGCCCTGGCCGTCATAATAGGTGACGGGGGCGAAGTTCAGGCCGACCGAGGTGTCGCGGGTCAGCGTGGCGGTGGTGTTGCGCGACAGCAGGTCGACTTCGCCCGACTGGATGGCCGGGAAGCGCTGCTGGGCGGACAGCGGGGTGAACTTGACCTTGTTCGGGTCGTTGAAGATGGCGACCGCGACGGCACGGCAGTAATCGACGTCCAGGCCGGTCCAATTGCCGGCGCTGTCGGGGTTGCCGAAGCCCGGCAGGCCGGCGTTGACGCCGCACTGCACGAAGCCGCGCTGCTTGACGGTATCGAGCGTGGCGGCACCGGCGACGGCGCTGGCGGAAACGACCACAGCCGCCGCGGCGGCGGCGAGGAACCCTGACTTCATATTATGAACTCCACCCTGTTCTTGCGTTCTTCGCATTTGAGCGGTCTGACGACGCGCTTGGTCACGCCGGCTTGATGATCCAGTGGGACAGCCCCGCAGGACCCACCCTGTGAGGATCGCGACGCTGCCATGCGCGTGGGACAAGAGTGTATCAACTTGATCCGGCTTGTCGAATCCTCAGTGCATTGGTGGTGTTACCAAAACATCCCGGTCCCGGATGGCTTTTCCGTGCAATCGGCGATGGCCGCAGGGCTTCCGGGATGACACAATGTTCGGCCGCGCCCGCGTCGCCCCGGGGGTTCCTGCAACGGCGGCATCGGACGGGCCGGATTGCCGCTCCAGCCAAACGGACAGTCGATGAAGGACGTCACGAAGGACACGATTCTGGTTCACGCCGGCCGCGATCCGCGGAACAACCACGGCATCGTCAATCCGCCGGTCTACCATTGTTCCACCGTGCTGTTCCCGACGCTGGACGCGCTGGAGGACAGCGACCGGAACATGCTGACGAGCGTGAACTACGGTCGCATGGGAACGCCGACGACCTTCGCCTTCGAGGAGGCGGCGGCGGCGCTGGAGGGCGGATACAGGGCGGTGAACACCGGCTCCGGCCTTGCCGCGATCGCCATCGCGCTGTCAGCCTTCACCAAGGCCGGCGACCATGTGCTGATCACCGACAGCGCCTATGGCCCGACCCGACGCTTCGCCAAGGAGACGCTGGCCCCCTATGGCGTGGAGGTCGAGTTCTACGATCCCTGCATCGGCGCCGGCATCTCGGCGCTGCTGCGGCCGAACACCAGCGTCGTCTTCCTCGAATCGCCGGGCTCCCTGACCTTCGAGGTGCAGGATGTGCCGGCCATCGCCACCGCGGCCAAGGCCGTCGGCGCCACGGTGATGATCGACAACACCTGGGCGACTCCGCTGTTCTTCCGCCCCTTCGACCATGGCGTCGACCTGTCGATCCATGCCGCGACCAAATACATGGTCGGCCATGCCGATGCGATGCTGGGCGTGATCACCTGCCGCGACGAGGCGCACTGGACCGTGGTGAAGAAGACCGCCACCCGCTTCGGCGTCTGTGGCGGGCCGGACGACCTGTATCTGGGCCTGCGCGGCTTGCGGACCCTGTCGGTGCGCATGCGCCAGCATCAGGAAAGCGCGCTGGCGCTTGCCGACTGGCTGGAGGCCCGGCCGGAGGTGACGCGGGTGCTGCATCCCGCCCGCCCCGACTTTCCCGGCCACGCGCTGTGGAAGCGCGATTTCACCGGCTCGAGCGGCCTGTTCTCCATCATCATCGACCAGGTGCCGCGCCAAGCGCTGGCGGCGATGCTGGACGGCATGGAGCTATTCGGCATGGGCTACAGCTGGGGCGGGTTCGAAAGCCTGATCCTGCCCACCCGGCCGTCGGCGGTGCGCTCCGCCACCCGCTGGAACGATCCGGGACAGGTGCTGCGCCTGCACGCCGGTCTGGAAAGCCCCGAAGACCTGATCCGCGATCTCGAGGCCGGCTTCCGCCGGATGGCCGCCGCCCTGTGAGGGGCGGACCAGTTGAGGAGTGATTTGCCATGACGGACACACCGTCGGTCGATTCCGCCGCTTATGAAGACGCGTTGGCGGCCATCCGCTTCACCGCCGACGGGCTGGTTCCCGCGATCGCCCAGGCCGACGGCACGGGTGAGATCCTGATGATGGCCTGGATGAACCGCGACGCGGTGGTGGAAACGCTCACCACCGGCCGCGTCTGCTACTGGTCCCGGTCGCGCGGCGGATTGTGGCGCAAGGGCGAGACCTCCGGCCAGGTCCAGCGGCTGAAGGATTTCCGGGTGGATTGCGACGGCGACACCCTGCTGCTGATCGTCGAACAGGACGGTGTCGCCTGCCACACCGGCCGGCGCAGCTGCTTCTTCCGTGCCTGGCGCGACGGACGGCTGGAGACGATCCAGGAGGTCGAAACCGATCCCGCCATTCTCTATGGCGGGCATTCGCACGGCCACGGCTGACGAACGGAACGCCGGTGGCGGATTCGGCGCTCCTGCAGGACATGTTGATCCACATCAACGCAGCACCCCTGCCGAAGGGTATATACACTTTCTTGTCTCTAACCCTCCCTATACACGACTGCACCGGGCGCTCTCTTGGGCGCCCGGTTATTTTTTGTCTAGGCTGACGGATCCGCAATCGCAGGTATCGATCGACGCGTTTGCGTCTCGGTTCCTCTTTCGGTCGATCCGTTCCTGCCGTGCCTTTTGCCTGCGGCCTACCGCCTTCCCCATTCATACATCGCGTTCGGCATGCGGCCCTGTGCCCTTCCGCCGTCCAAAACCTGTCCGGAAGGGGAAGAAAATCTTCTTTCTGTCACAGAAACCTCCTCCATCCGGCCACAAATAGTTCTGATATATAAATATTTTGCTTCGTTAATTTCAGCAAGTTCCAGTTATCTGTGTCATCTGTACAGGTCCCCTTTGTATTGCCCCTTTATCGCTTTTCGACAGCCCGAGGCCCATGGTTAACATCTGGTTAATCGTTAACAGCACGTTAACGGCACTGATGGAGAGACGCCATGCGCCAGTTCTGGGGGACTTCGTACAACGACACCATGACCGGCACCGCCTATGACGACCGTCTCGACGGTCTGGATGGGGACGACCGCATCAACGGCGCCGGCGGGAACGATCTGCTGTATGGCGAACGGGGGAATGATTCGTTGATCGGCGGGCTGGGCAACGACCAGTTCCATGGCGGCGACGGCAACGACTGGCTCGGCGATCCCTACGGGAACGAGGCCGGAAACGATTCGATGTGGGGCGATGCCGGCAACGACCAGCTGTTCGGCGGCGACGGCAACGACTGGCTGGACGGCGGCACCGGCGACGACATCCTGAAGGGAATGCGCGGCGACGACACCATGATCGGCGGCGCCGGCAACGATACGCTCTATGACAGCTATCGCGACGGCGGCGCCGACCTGTTCCGTCCGGGCACCGGCGACGACCTCATGGTCAGCTACACCGACGGTCAGGTCGATCGCTTCCTGATGGAGCAGGCGACCGGCGGCTTCGGCAAGGACACCATCAATTATTTCGAGAGGGGGATCGACCAGATCGAGTTCCACGGCTACACCGCGGCTCAGATGTCGCTGTCCAGCGTCGGCTTCTCGTCGGTCTTCACCTTTGCCGACGGCTCGTCGCTGACGGTGGATCAAGTCGGGCTGACTGCCGGCCACGATTTCATCTTTACCTGACCCTCCCCCCTGTCCGAATGGAGATCTCCGGCCGCCGATGGGATCACCCCGTCGGCGCAGCGGACCTCCGGCCATGCTTACGCTGTTATAGGAGCGGACATTTCCGCGCCGTCAGCAAAAGGGCCAAGAACGATGGACCACCGCCGCCTTTCCCTGCGCAAGCGTCTTCCCACCCTGCCGGTTCTGGCCGTCCTGCCGGTCCTGGCGCTGGGCGCCTGCGCCAGTGCCGACATGGGAGGCGTCCCATCGGCGGAGGTGGCGACGAAGCCGCCGATCGAACTGGTCGGGCTGACCGTCCAGACGCCGGACGGCCGCCGCATCCTCGGCAACGTCACCGACCTGGTGATCGGGCCGAGCAACCGGGTGGAGCAGGCGATCGTCACCGTCGGCGCGCCCCGCTTCCCGAACGAGCACAAGGTGACGGTGGCCAGTGACAATCTGCGCTACGCCCGCAACCGCCAGGCCGTGATCCTGACCGGCATGACGGCGGAGGAATTCGCCGCGCTGCCGCCGGTCGGCGGAAGCGACCGCATGGTCTCGATGGGCAGCGCCCTGCCCGCCGGCACCGCGCCGACAAACTGGGCCGGAGCCACCCGGCCGCGCTGACCCTTTCCCAGCTGGAAGCACACCAATAAAAAAGGGAGCCGGACGAACCGGCTCCCCTTTTCGTATCCAGGGACGGTGGCGGTCGCCGTCACTTCCCCTGAAGCTGCTTCATGATGTCGTCCGCCGGGTTCTGTTCCGGCTGCGACGGATCCCCGAAGGGCGGCGCGACATCCTGGTTGTCGAAGGCCGGGATCTCGATCTTCACGTCGTTCAGGTTGATCACCGGCCCCTTGTCGCGGCCGGCATCGACCAGCTGCGGGAAGGAGATGACCAGGGCGACCATGATGATCTGGATCACCACGAAAGGCACCGCACCCCAGTAGATCTGGCCGGTGGTGATCTTCCCGATCTTCCGGCCCGTGACCTTGTCGATGTAATCGGTCTTCGGCGCCACCGACCGCAGGAAGAACAGCGCGAAGCCGAAGGGCGGGTGCATGAAGCTGGTCTGCATGTTGACGCCCAGCAGCACGCCGAACCAGATCAGGTCGATGCCCAGCTTGTCCGCCACCGGCCCCAGCAGGGGCACGATGATGAAGGCCAGCTCGAAGAAATCGAGGAAGAAGGCGAGGACGAAGACCAGGATGTTGCAGACGATCAGGAAGCCCAGCTCGCCGCCCGGCAGGCCGATCAGCAGATGCTCCACCCACAGATCGCCGTTGACGGCCCGGAACACCAGACCGAACACCGTCGAACCGATCAGGATGAACACCACGAAGGAGGACAGCTTGGCGGTCGAGTCCATCGCCTGACGCATCAGGTTCCAGCTCAGCTGCCGCTTGGCGAGCGCCAGCAGGATGGCGCCGGCCGCTCCCATCGCGCCGCCCTCCGTCGGGGTGGCGATGCCGACGAAGATGGTGCCAAGCACCAGGAAGATCAGCACCAGCGGCGGGACCAGCGAGGTGATGACGCGCAGCAGCAGCTTTGCCCCGCGCAAGGTGCGGGCTTCCGGCGGCAGCGCCGGCACCATCTCCGGCTTGATGATGCTGGTGAGCAGGATGTAACCGGCATAGAGTCCGGTCAGCACGAGGCCGGGGATCAGCGCGCCGGCATACATGTCGCCGACCGAGCGGCCGAGCTGGTCGGCCAGCACGATCAGCACCAGCGACGGCGGGATGATCTGGGCCAGCGTGCCCGACGCCGCGATGACGCCCGACGCCAGGCGGCGGTCATAGCCGTAGCGCAGCATGATCGGCAGCGAGATCAGGCCCATGGAAATGACCGAGGCGGCGACCACGCCGGTGGTTGCCGCAAGCAGCGCGCCGACGAAGATCACCGCATAGGCCAGACCGCCGCGGATGGGTCCGAACAGCTGCCCGATGGTGTCGAGCAGATCCTCGGCCATGCCCGACCGCTCAAGGATCAGGCCCATGAAGGTGAAGAAGGGAATCGCCAGCAGCGTGTCGTTGCGCATGATGCCGAACACGCGTTCCGGCAGCGCCTGCAGCAATGCCGGTGTCAGCAGTCCCAGTTCGATGCCGATCAGGCCGAACACCAAGCCGTTGGCGGCCAGTGCGAAGGCCACCGGGAATCCCATCAACAGGAAAAGCACCAAGGCGCCGAACATCAGCGGCGCCATGTTGGTGGATATGAACTCTACCATCTGGGGGGCGCTCCCGGTCCTTAGGAATGGCTGTGCATCTTCTCGCCCGGCTCGTCACGATGGCCGGTGAGAAAGGCGATGCGCTTGATCAGTTCCGACACACCCTGGGCGGTGAGCAGGAAGAAGCCGATCGGGACCAGGATCTTCGCGGGCCAGCGGATCAGGCCGCCGGCGTCGCTCGACATTTCGCCGGTGACGAAGCTGTCCATGAACATCGGCCAGGACAGCACCATGATCAGGATCGTCATCGGGAACATGAAGACGATGATCCCGAAGATGTCGACCCAGGCCTGGACCCGCCGGGAAAAGCGGCCCAGCACGATGTCGATGCGGATATGTTCGTTGCGCAGGAAGGTATAACCTGCGCACAACAGGAAAACTCCGGCGAACAAATACCATTGCAGTTCCAGCCAGGCATTCGAACTGATGTTGAATGCATAGCGGATGACCGCATTGGCCGAGCTGACGATCACGGCGACCAGCACGAGCCAGTAGGCGAGCTTGCCGATGCCTTCGTTCACGGCATCGATGAGCCCGCTTAGTCTGAGCAGACCTCTCAAAGGAGAAACCTCCCTGTTGCGGGGGCGCGGCTTAAGCCGTCCCCTTTTGCTTTTGTTGCAGCCGCAAGGACGCGGCAGGTCGCAACCCTCTCTCGGTCGGAGGGTATACCAAAAGATTGGATTCGACGGGACTATTCCTTTCCCGCCCAAGCGCGGCAAGGGCTACGTTGGAGCTACGTAGAATCCCGTAGACGCTTGGCGCCGATCGCGACCTGCGAGCGCCGGCCGGGAGGCAGCGGCCGGTATGCCGGGGATCGGCGGTGCTCACGACGTCCATGGCCGGGCAGCGCCGATGCTCCGGGGTGCCGGAACATGCGCGTGCGGGACGAGGTCGGGCGAGTGCAGGGGGATATGGCGGAGTCACCGGAGAGGCGCCGGCAGGATGCGCCTGCCGCGACGCCTCTATTCCTCGTCGCCGCCGGGCGGGATCTCCGCAGGATGCCAGCCGTCCTCGCCCAGGCATTCCAGCGGGTGGAATTTCGCCTTGTAGGCCATCTTGCGGCTGTGGGCGATCCAGTAACCGAGATAGACATAGGGCATGCCGGCCAGCCGGGCCCGTTCGATCAGGCCCAGTATCATGAAGGTGCCAAGGCTGTGGCGGTCCTGGGCGGCATCATAGAAGCTGTAGACCGCCGAATAGCCGTCCGACAGCCGGTCGGTCAGCATGCAGCCGACCAGCTGGCCACGCTCGTCGCGCGCCTCCAGCAGATTGGTGTCCGCCCTGCCCTCGTCCACCATGGCGGCGAAATCGCCCATCGCCATGCGGGCCATGTCGGAGTCGCCGTGGCGGGAGTTCTGGTAGAGCGAGAACAGACGGTACTGCTCCGAGGTGGCATAGGCCGGCCGTTCCGCCAGGGTCAGGCCGGCGTTCAGCTTCAAGACCCGGCGCTGCGACCGGGTGGGGATGAAGTCTGCGACCGGAACGCGCACGGGCACGCAGGCTTGGCAATTGGGACAGACCGGGCGATAGACGATGTCGTGGCTGCGGCGGAAGCCGGCGCGCGACAGGGTGGAGTTCACCTCGGTCGCGTAGGGACCGATCAAGCGGGTGAACAGCTTGCGTTCCACCCGTCCCGGCAGATAGGGGCATGGCATCGGCCCCGACCGGAAGAATTGCTGCAATGGACGCTGCGGCGGCTGGATGACCGACATTCTGACCGACAACCACCACGACGGTGAGGAGGAGACGGAGGAGCACCGGGACCCCTCCGCCGGACCCGAGCTTACTGCGACTGGCTCTGAACCGCCAGAGGCGGCTGGACTCCGAAGAAGGCTTGGGCGATCTCCGTGGTGATGACGTTCAATTGCAGCTGGATCCAGTCGAGGTACTCGTGCAGGCCGTCGCGCAGCACCGCGTCGATCGGACGGGACAGCAGGGCGGCCAGCAATTCGTCAACCCGCTCCATCGCCGCCGCCCCGCCGCGCAGGTCGTAACGCGAGCGCATCCGGGTCAGCACCCCGTCGATCTGCCGCACGCACATCACCACCGAGCGCGGGAATCCTTCGTTGAACAGCATGAAGCCGGCGACGGTGGTCGGCGACATGCCGCGGGGATAGACGCGGCGGAAGGCATGATAGCCGGCGGTAGAGCGCAGGACCGTCGTCCACTGGCTGACGTCCAGGGTGGAGCCGACTTCCACCGGCGACGGCAGCAGCGTGTGGTACTTGATGTCGAGCAGGCGCGTGGTCTGGTCCGCCCGTTCGATATACTTGCCCATCTGGTAGAAATACCAGCCCTGGTCGCGGTAGAAGGTGCCCTCGGTGATGCCGGTGTGGGACTGGCACTCCTCCTTGATCCAGGTGCAGACCTTGGACAGGTTCTGCGTCGCCACGTCCTTGACCGACATCTCCAGCAGCTTGTTGTGGAACACGTTGATCTGCGTCCACATCTCCGTCGAGATCCAGGGGCGCAGCGTCCGCGCGTTCTCCCGCGCCATCCGCAGCATCGACAGCAGCGAATTGCGGTTCTGCGGATCGAACATGTAATAGTGGATCACCGCCTCGGCCGTCGGGCGGTCATGGCGGCTGAAGAAGTCCTTCTCGTCCGCGTTCAGCTGGACGACGGAAAACCAGTTGGTGGCCCCACGGGTGTCGCGCGCGAAGGTCTCGTGCACGTCCAGGATACGGGCCAGATTCTCGGCCCGCTCCATGTAGCGGGCCATCCAGAAAATGCACTCGGCATAACGGGACAGCAGGTTCATGCCGCACCACCTTCCAGAACCCAGGTGTCCTTGGAGCCGCCGCCCTGGGACGAATTGACGATCAGCGTGCCTTTCTTCAGCGCCACGCGCGACAGACCGCCGGGTAGGACCCAGCTGCTCTTGCCGGTGATGGCGAAGGGTCGCAGATCGACGTGGCGCGGCTCGATGGCCTCGTCGCAGACGGTCGGGCAGACCGACAGGTCGACCACCGGCTGGCTGATGTAGTTGGACGGATCGGCCAGCAGCTTGGCCCGGCAATCCTCCAGCTCGGCCTTGCTGGCACGCGGGCCGATGGTGATGCCGTAGCCGCCGGCTTCGCCGACCGGCTTCACCACCAGGTCGGCCAGATTGTCCAGCGTGTATTGCAGGGCGTCCGGCTCGCGGCAGATGCGGGTATCGACGTTGGGGATGATCGGATCCTGGTCCATGTAGTATTTGATCATCCGCGGGACATAGCAGTAGACCGCCTTGTCGTCGGCCACGCCGGTGCCGATGGCATTGGCCAGCGCGACATTGCCCTTGCGGTAGGCCTCCAGGATGCCGGGCACGCCCAGCAGGCTGTCGGGGTTGAAGGCCTTGGGATCGAGGAAAGCGTCGTCCAGGCGGCGGTAGATCGAGTGGACCGGGGCCAGGCCGTTGGTCGTCTTCATATAGACGCGGTCGTTGTCGACGACGAGGTCGCGCCCCTCCACCAGCGGCACGCCCATCTCGCGTGCCAGGAAGATATGCTCGAAATAGGCGGAGTTGTAGGTGCCCGGCGACAGCAGAACCACCTGCGGGTCGTCGACCCCGGCGGGCGCGATCTCCACCATGGCGTCCAGCAGCTTGTGGCCGTAATTGTCCACCGGCCGGATGCCGATGTCCTGCATCAGGTCGGGGAAGACCCGCTGCATCATGTGGCGGTTTTCCACGACGTAGGAAACGCCGGACGGGACGCGGCCGTTGTCCTCCAGCACCCGGAAGGTGCCATGGCGGTCCCGCACCAGATCGGTGCCCATGATGTGGATGTAGGTGTTGAAGGGAACGTCCAGCCCGATCATCTGCGGGCGGAAGTTATGGTTCCCCTCCACCAGATCCCGCGGGATCACCCCGTCCTTCAGGATCTTCTGGTCGTGATAGATGTCGTGCAGGAACAGGTTCAGCGCGGCGACCCGCTGCTTGACCCCCCTCTCCAGATGCGCCCATTCCGGCGCGGAGATCACCCGCGGGATGACGTCGAACGGCAGGATGCGGTCGACGGCGTCCTTGTCGGAATAGACGATGAAGGTGATGCCGAGATTGTAGAGCTCCCGCTCCGCGTCCTGCGCCCGGCGGCGCAGCTCGTCGAAATCGAGTGCGGCCAGCCTTTGGCGAATGAGCGCCGTGTGTTCGGCCGGCAAATCCATGGCCCCGAACAACTCGTCGAAGTAGAGGCCGGGATTATAGGATGACAAAAGGTCGGACGGTTTGCCCTCGGGTACGCTCACAGACTCCCCCGCGCTTGTATCTGACCGATCATCGCGGGCCGGGCGGCATCGCCCCGGCCATGTCGCATTGTGCGGGAAGTATGACGCATCGCTGCGCGCTTTGAACAGGGCAAACGCGTGCACCTTTGTGCGATGCGATGACAAAGCAAGAATTCGGACGCCGTTGCTTTCGGAAATTAGTGCCAAAGTATCGATGGCGAAGACGAATTATCGTGCTTTGGTCGTGGCAGGTGCCGTGCCGGGAGCGCCGCCGCCGCTGGATTGACCGCCCGCCGCGGGAGCCGCCTGGGTTTCCCGCAGCAGGAGCATGGTGATGCGCCGGTTGCGCGGGCTGTTGGGCTGGTCGGCGACCAGGGGGTCGCGGTCGGCCTTGCCGACGACATCCTGGATTCGCGCCGGGTCGATGCCGCCGGCCAGCAGGGCGCGGCGCGTGGCGTTGGCCCGCTCGGTCGACAGATCCCAGTTGTCGCGCCCGGACCCCGCGGGGAAGGGCGAGGAGTCGGTATGTCCGCTGATCGACAGCTTGTTGGGCAGCTTGGACAGCGCCTTCGCCACCTGCTGCACCAGCTGGCGGGTCTGCGGATACATCTGGCCGGAGCCGCCGGGGAACATCGACACGCGGTCCTGGTCGACGATCTGGATGCGCAGCCCCTCCGGCGTCTGGTCGATCATCAGGTTCTGGGCCAGCGGCTCCAGCTCCGGCACCGACTGGATGGCCTGGCGGATCTCGGTGGCGGCCTGCTGGAACTGGCGCGCCTCCTTGGCGGCGCCCTGCAGGCTCTCCGTCGCCTCCTTCACCCGATCGCCGAAATCGGACAGCTTCTCTCCGGGCTTCTGGCCGGGAATCCCCAGCTGCTTGGCGAGTTCCTCCATCCGCTTCTGGAACTCGGCGCGGGTCTCGCTCGGCTTCTGGTCGGCGACGTCGGGTGCGGAGCCGTTGGCCGCGGCGTTGCTGCCCGACTTTCCGGGACCGGTTCCCTGGCCGGGGCCGGTGGTGGCCTCGGTCGGATCGTCGGCATCTTCGCTCTGCTGGGACGAGTAGCCGGGCGGACCCGACACCGGCACGTCGGCCGACATCGGAGAGCTGGGGGAGACCTGTGCGCCCGGCACCGTGATGGTCTTGCCGCCCAGCATGCCGCCGGAGCCCGATTGCTCGCGGCTGACCGAGACGGGCGAGAAATAGTCGGCGATGCCCTTGCGCTGGTCCGATGTGGTGACGTTCAGCAGCCACAGCAGGAGGAAGAAGGCCATCATCGCGGTCACGAAGTCGGCATAGGCCACCTTCCACGCGCCACCATGGTGGCCGCCGTGCCCGCCCTTCTTCTTCTTGATGATGATCGGCCGCTCGTTGCCGCCGGAATTCCCGCTCATGCCCTGGCCGTGGCGAATGGTTCGCGGCCCGAAGGCCGATTTTCGCGCGCGGCGCCGCGGTGAAAGCGGCGGCCGTCTGCCGCGCCAAAACCCTGACCGGCTTTGATTAAGATCCGTTTAACGACGTTGTCCGGGACGGAGATGCGGCTTGCACCGGCTGGCATGCTGGATTAATTCCCGGTATTTCCTACCTTCTGTGTCACCTTCACCGCCACCGGAGGCTGATCGCCCCCCTGTCCAGCACCTCTTCCCCGGTTCCCTGCCCTGCTCCTCCCCCCGGCCCACCCCACAGGACGTCATGATCACCGACCAGCCGATCGATCCGCTTGCATTCCGCTCCGCCCTCGGCTGCTTCGCGACCGGGATCGCCGTCATCACGACCATCGCGCCCGACGGGCTGCCGCTGGGCGTCACGGTGAATTCCTTCTCTTCGGTGTCGCTCGATCCGCCTCTGGTGCAGTTCTGCCTGGGCCGTGCCGCGATGTCGTATGAGGCGTTCAACCTCGCGCCGCATTTCGCGGTGAACATCCTGGCCGCCGACCAGGAGGATTTGTCCAACCGCTTCTCCCGCCGCGACCTGCAGGAACGCTGGACCGGGCTGGAGACCACAGTCGGCCGCGGCGGCGTCCGCCTGCTGAACGGCTGCCTCGCCACGCTGGAATGCGACCGCCAGCATCTGTTGGACGGCGGCGACCACGTCATCGTGCTCGGGCGAGTCCGCAAGCTGACGTCCCGCGACGGCGGCGATCCGCTGCTGTATTTCCGCGGCCGCTACGCCCGTCTGGGCTGAGCGCGGCGAAGACCCGAGCGCAAGGGGGAGTTCACCCCGCCGCCCGGTGAAGGTCGCGGCCGGTCAGGTGGATGTTGGCGTCGGGGTCGAGCGCCCGGGCCATGATGCGTTGCTCGGTCGCCCGTTCGAACAGGGGGCGGTTCATGCAGACCTGCTGAACCGCCTCGTCCGGCTTCGGCGTGTGGCCGACGATGCCCTGCAGGGTGCGGCGGGTGACGAAGACACGGCCCTGATACTCCCCGACCTGCACCGCGAATTCCACGGCGTCGGCCTCCTCGTTCCAGAAGGGGTCGTCGGGAAACAGGAAGATGGGCATCGGGTCCTCGTCGGAACAATCACTTCAGGACATAGGTGATATCATAGCCGCTGCGTTTGAAGCGCGTCTTCAGCAGCGTGCCGTCCGCCGCATACCAAAGGTCGCGCTCCACATCGCCCTCGATGCGGTGGTGGGCCGCCTCCTGCGCCTTGCCGCCGGCCTCGACCGTCTCCGTTCCGACCTTCCGCGCCGCCACCTTGTAGGGGGCGGCGTCGATCACCGACAGCAGTTCGCGGTGCTTCAGCACGTCCGGCGTCCACAGGGTCAGCGGCAGTGCGCCGGCCGGCGCCTTCTGGGCCTTGCCATCCACCGTCAGGCGGTATCCGCCGTCGTCACGCATCATCTCGATCTTGTGCGGGGTGCCGTCGTCATCGGTGGTGGCGGTCATCGAATCGAGCACGCCGCCCGTCCACAGCTCCTCCCGCTTATGGTCGTAGCGGAAGTTGATGAACAGCACCTTCACCCGCGTGGTGGCGGTGACGGTGACCTTGGTGCGGTCGCCCTGCGGCTCGATCTTCACCTGCTCGCTGCCGATGGGATCCTCTCCCATCAGGATCCGGTAGGACAGCGTCCGGCCACCAGCGCCCTGCGCGGCGGCGGCGCCCGGCAGGCCGGTCAGCAGCGCGCCCGTCACCAGGGCTGCCATCAGGGGCTTCGTCAGGGCAACGGACAGGGTGGCGCAGTTGGTGCGCATCTCGGTCATGTGGGTTTCCTCCCGGTTGGCGATCGTCGGCGGCTCTTCCGGCCGCTCAATCGTCCAGCAGCTGCGCCAGCTTCATCGCGACCCCCATGGAGCCTTCGACCTTCAGCTTGCCCATGGTGAAGGCCAGCATCGGGTTCAACTTGCCGTTGATCAGCTTCTGCAGGTTTTCCGGCGTGATGCGGATGGTGCAGTCGGCCTCCGCATCCTCGCGGCTGATGCTGATGGGGTTGGCACGGCCGTCGACCCGGATCACCTCGCCCTCCTTGCCCAGCAGGAAGCGGACGGAGGCGTTGAGCGAACGCAGGTCGCCGCTGCGGCTGCGCAGTTCCTGCAAAATGTCGTCGACCATGAAAGCATGCCCTCAGGATTGTTCGTAGGACCGGCTTGACAGTAGGCGTGCATTACGTTTACGTCAACGTCATAACGAAAGCGTTTTAGGCGCCCGCCGTTTCCGATGCCGGCTGCCGGGCGATCCGGAACACGCCACCGCCAAGGGGAGCGAACCATGCCCGAGCCGCTTGCGCAGAGCGCCAATCCGCCCTTAGCCGTGAACGGCGCCGATGCCGGGACCGATCATCCCTGGCTCGTGCATTATCCCGAGGGGATCGCCTGGGACCAGCATTTCGCGCCGATGCCGCTGCACATGCTGTTCGAAGATGCGGCGGGCCGCTACGCCGACCGTCCCTGCCTGGATTTCCTGGGCCGCCGCTACAGCTATGCCGAGGTTCTCGACCTGGTGAACCGCGCCGCCCGCGGCTTCCAGGACATGGGGGTCGGGCCGGGGGTGCGGGTGGGGCTGTGCCTGCCCAACTGTCCGACCTACGTCATCTCCTATTTCGCGGTGCTGAAGGCCGGCGGCACCGTCGTCAACTACAACCCGCTCTATGTCGAGCGCGAATTGGAACACCAGATCACCGACTCGCAGACCGAGATCATGGTGACGCTGGATCTCAAGCAGATCTACCCGCGCGTCGCGGCGATGCTGGCGCGCACGCCGATGAAGCGGATCGTCGTCTGCCGCATGGCGACCATCCTGCCGGCAATGAAGAAGGCGCTGTTCAGCGTGCTGAAGCGCGGCGAGCTTGCCGCGGTACCGCGCGACGACCGCCATGTCGACTTCTCCAGCCTGCTGTCCAATGACGGGACGCTGCGCCCGGTGCGCATCGACGGGCTGCGCGACATCGCCGTCCTGCAATACACCGGCGGCACCACCGGGGTGCCGAAAGGCGCCATGCTGACCCACCACAACCTGCTGTCCAACGCCCGGCAGGTGCAGGCCTGGTTCCCCGAGGTGGCGCTGGGCCGGGAGCGCATGCTCGCCGTGCTGCCCTTCTTCCATGTCTTCGCCATGACCGTGGTGCTGAACATGGGGCTGGCCTGCGGGGCGGAGCTGGTCATGCTGCCGCGTTTCGAGACGGAGCAGGTGCTGAAGACCATCGCCAGACGCAAGCCGACCCTGGTCCCCGGCGTGCCCACCATGTACAAGGCGCTGCTGGGCCACCCGCAGGTCGCCCGCTACGCGATGACCTCGATCCGCTACTGCATCTCCGGCGGCGCGCCGCTGCCGACGGAATTGAAGCGCCGGTTCGAGACGGCGACCGGCTGCGTCCTGATCGAAGGCTACGGCCTGTCGGAAGCCTCCCCCGTCTGTGCCGCCAACCCTTTGAAGGGCATCAACAAGGAGGGCTCCATCGGCCTGCCGCTGCCCGGAATCGCCATCGAGATCCGCGACCTGGAGGATCCGACCCGCAGGCTCGGCATCGGCGAGAAGGGGCAGGTGGCGATTGCCGGCCCCAACATCATGGCTGGCTATTGGGGCCGGGCGGAGGAAAGCGACCGCACCGTGGTCGACGGCTTCCTGTTGACCGGCGATGTCGGGACGATGGACGAGGACGGCTACGTCTTCCTGCTCGACCGGCTGAAGGATCTCATCATCTGCAGCGGCTACAACGTCTATCCGCGCATGATCGAGGAGGCGATCTACCAGCATCCCGACGTGGTCGCCGCCTGCGTCATCGGACTGCCCGACGATTACCGCGGCCAGACGCCGAAGGCTTTCGTGCAACTGAAGCCGGGCGCCGACCTGACGGCCGAGGCGCTGCGCGACTTCCTGAGCGACAAGATCTCCCGCATCGAGATGCCGACGGCCATCGAATTCCGCGAGGAACTGCCGAAGACCGCGGTCGGAAAATTGTCGAAGAAGGAGCTGATGGCCGAGGCGCAGCAAGCTCTAACCAAGGAAGGATGACCCGCAGTCACCGCATTGACCCAGACGTAAAGGGAAGCCTTATCACGCCACGGCAGCTGTGCTACCAAACGGCAGGCGCATTGTGCCGAACGCAAACAAAAGGTCTTCCCGGGGATGGAACAGCTCTACACGGTCAACCAGCTTGCGGAGGAACTGGGCATCACGCCGCGGGCTCTGCGTTTCTACGAGGTCAAGGGGCTGCTGGCGCCCAACCGTGTCGGCAACAACCGGGTCTACACCAAGCGCGACCGCGCCCGGCTGAAGCTGATCCTGCGCGGCAAGCGGCTGGGCTTCTCGCTGGCGGAAATCCGTGAATATCTCGACCTCTACAACATCAACGGCGGGGTCGAGCAGCAAAGGAACCTGCTGAAGCGGGTGCAGAAGCGGCTGAAGGACCTCGCCCAGCAGCGCGAGGACCTGGAGGCGACCGTGCAGGAGCTGCGCGAGATCGAAGAGCAGGTCAACAACACCCTGATGGAGTTGAAGACCGCCGCGAAGGACGGCTGACCGGTCGAGCACCCTCGGCGCCGGTCGGCCCCACGGGAGATCGGAGCATGATGGGACCGGGACGGCCACAAGCGACCCGCAATGTCGTCAGGACGGATAGCGGAATGGGGGAGCGGGCATGAACCTGATCTTCCGCCTGCTGGCGGTCGTCGCCGCCGCCATTCTCGCCGCGCTGCGCGGCCGCCGGGCCGGCTTGCTGGAGCCGTCGGCGCTGCGTTTCCGGGTCTGGCCGACCGACCTGGACATCAACTTCCACATGACGAACGCACGCTATTTCAGCGTGATGGATCTCGGCCGCACCGACCTGACGATCCGCGTCGGGCTGGGACCGGCGATCCTGCGCAACCGCTGGCAGCCGGTGCTGGGTGGGGCGACCATCCGCTACCGCCGCTCGCTGCGGCCGTTCCAGCGCTTCACCTTGGTCAGCCGCGTGCTGTGCTGGGACGACAAATACATCTTCATCGAACACCGCATGGAAACGCGGGGCGGGCTGGCGGCGCTGGCCGTCGTCCAGGGCGCCTTCGTCGGCGCCAAGGGCGTCGTCGCCCCAGCCGACGTGCTGGCGGCACTCGGCTCCACCGCCGCTTCCCCGCCGATCCCCGATGCGGTCGCCGCCTTGCGTGGACAAACCCTGTCCGCCCTTGCCTGAACCCATAAGAACACCATCCGAGAGGAGAAACGCCGCCATGAAGGTGCTGGTCCCCGTCAAGCGAGTGGTCGACTACAACGTGAAGATCCGCGTCAAGGCGGATGGCAGCGGCGTCGAGACCGCCAACGTGAAGATGAGCATGAATCCCTTCGACGAGATCGCCGTCGAAGAAGCCGTGCGCCTCAAGGAAGCCGGCAAGGCGACCGAGATCGTCGTGGTCTCCGTCGGCCCGGCCCAAGCCCAGGAGACCCTGCGCACCGCGCTCGCCATGGGGGCCGACCGCGCCATCCTGGTGCAGGCCGAGGGGACGACCGAGCCGCTCGCCGTCGCCAAGGTTCTCAAGGCGCTGGTCGAGAAAGAGGCCCCCGGCCTCGTCATTCTCGGCAAGCAGGCGATCGACGACGACTGCAACCAGACCGGCCAGATGCTGGCGGCCCTGCTCGGCTGGGGCCAGGGCACCTTCGCCTCGAAACTCGTCGCCGGCGACGGCAAGGCCGCCGTCACCCGCGAGATCGACGGCGGGCTGGAGACGGTGGAGCTGACGCTGCCGGCGGTGGTCACCGCCGACCTGCGCCTCAACGAGCCGCGCTATGCCTCGCTGCCCAACATCATGAAGGCGAAGAAGAAGCCGCTGGAGACCGTCACGCCCGATGCGCTCGGCGTCGACGTGACGCCGCGGCTGAAGACGCTGAAGGTGACGGAGCCGCCGCAGCGTCAGGCCGGCATCAAGGTGCCGGACGTCGCCACGCTGGTGGACAAGCTCAAGACCGAAGCGCGCGTGATCTGAGGGGATGATCTGACCATGGCCAACATTCTCGTCATCGCCGACCACGACGGCACCTCGCTGAAGCCCGCCACCCTGAACGCCGTCACCGCCGCTTCCAAGATCGCCAGCGGAATTGGGGGCGATGTTCACATCCTGGTCGCTGGCAAGGGCGCGCAAGCCGCCGCCGAGGCCGCCTCCAAGGTGGCGGGCGTCGCCAAGGTGCTGCTGGCCGACGATGCCGCTTACGAGCACCAGTTGCCGGAGGACGTCGCCCCGCTGGTGGTATCGACCGTCAAGGGCGGTGGCTACGGCCATGTCCTGGCCGGCGCCACCTCGGTCGGCAAGAACCTCCTGCCGCGCGTCGCGGCGCTGCTGGACGTCGCCGCCATCTCCGACATCACCGCGGTGCAGTCGGCCGACACCTTCGAGCGGCCGATCTACGCCGGCAACGCCATCGCCACCGTGCAGTCGTCCGACGCGGTGAAGGTCGTCACCGTCCGCACCACCGCCTTCGAGACCGCCGCCGCCGAAGGTGGTTCGGCATCAGTCGAGCAGGTCGCGGGCGCCGGTGCCGCCGGGCTGTCGAGCTTCGTCTCGGCCGAGCTGACCAAGTCGGAGCGTCCGGAACTGACCGCCGCCCGCGTGGTGGTGTCGGGCGGGCGCGGCATGCAGTCGGGCGAGAACTTCCCGCTGCTGGAGGCGCTGGCCGACAAGCTGGGCGCCGCGGTGGGCGCCAGCCGCGCCGCCGTGGACGCGGGGTTCGTGCCGAACGATTACCAGGTCGGACAGACCGGCAAGATCGTGGCGCCGGAGCTGTACATCGCCGTCGGCATCTCAGGCGCGATCCAGCACCTCGCCGGCATGAAGGACAGCAAGGTCATCGTCGCGATCAACAAGGACGAGGAAGCGCCCATCTTCCAGGTCGCCGATTACGGCCTCGTCGCCGACCTGTTCAAGGCCGTGCCGGAACTGCAGCAGGCGCTGTGACCACAAGGCCGGGCTCTCCACAACGGAGCCCGGCCGCTTCACCCTTGCCGCGGCCGGCCGGCTGCTCTATCGCTGGCGGCACGGCAACCCGACAGCGGCAGGACGTCATGAGCATCGACGGCATCACCGGACTGGACCATCTGGTCATCGCGACCCGCGATCTGGACGCGGCGCGAGACTCCTACGCCCGGCTCGGCTTCACCGTGACGCCGCGCGGCCACCACACCCAGTTGAAGTCGGCCAACCACACGATCCTCTTCCCGACCGGCACCTATCTGGAGCTGCTGGGCATCGAGGAACAGCGACCGGCCAACGCCCATTACGCTGACTTCCTGCGCCAGCGCGAGGGCATCGCCGCCATCGCGCTGAAGACCCCGGACGCCCGCGCTGCCGCCGGGACGCTGGCCGCCGCCGGCTTTCCGGTGTCGGAGTCCGTCGATTTCGGCCGCCCGGTGGCGTTGCCGGAGGGGACCCGCGACGCCAGCTTCACCATCACCCAGATCGACCCGGCAGCCATCCCGGCCGGCCGCGTCTTCCTGTGCCAGCACCATACGCCCGATCTGGTCTGGCGCCCGGACCAAATGGAACATGCCAACGGTGCCATCGGGCTGGAGGCGCTGGTGATCGCCGCCGCCGATCCCGATGCGGTCGCCGCGACCTATGCCAAGCTGCTCGGCGGCACCGTCATCGACCGCGGCGCCGCCCGCATGGTGGAGCCGGGACGGACCGGCGACGGACAGGTCCCGGTTCTGGTCGCCACGCCGGACCGGCTGCAATGGGCCTGGACCGACGACCCGGCCTTCACCACCGCCCTGCCCTTCTTCGCCGGCTTCGTGGTGCGCGTCGCCGACCCGGTGAAGACCCAGCAGGCGCTCCAGAAAAGCAAGTTCCCGACCGTTGTCGGCGGCGGCGTGATGCGGGTCGGATCGGCCAGCGCCGGCGGCGCCATGATCGCCTTCGCGCAGGAGTTCGACCTCAATGATCTGATCCCTTGACTCCGGCTGCCCGAAGCCGCGAGACCGGATAGGATGAACTTCCATCAATTCGCGACGATTTGCGCCGAATTGGGCATAGTTGCCGCTGAATTGCTTGTGTAGTGTCCGCCGACAGTTGCGCCCGCGAACGGGTGCCGGCTGTGGAGACGCACATGACGACGGCGGGGGAGACGCGAGGAGTGGCGGGAACTCCGGAGCGGGAGCGCGGTCCCGAACCCGCTTCTTCCACCCCGCTCACGTTGCCTTCGCTGTTCGACGCCCTGCCCGTCCCTGCCCTGATGTGCGACGCGGAGGGGAGGCTGCACGGCAATCGCTGCCTGCTCGACCGCTACGGCGGCGCCGAAGCCTTTCCGGCCGACCTCGCCGACAGCTCCCCCGGGGCCGAGCGGGAGATCTCGGTGCCATCCGCGTTGGGCGAGCCCCGCGACCTGCTGGTCCGTGTCGGCGGTCCGCCCTGGATCGCGACGGTGGAGGATCTGACCGACCAGCGACGCACCGCCCGCGGGCTTGAACTGGCGACCGAGAAGATGGAGGAGGCCTATCGCACCGCCAGGCTCGGTTATTGGGAATACGGCATCCGGTCCGGCGAGCTGGTGCTGAACGACGCCGGACTGGCCGTGATCGGCCACCACCGCGACCGCTTGGCCAACGGCTTCGACGACCTGCTGGGGATCCTGCATCCGGACGACCGGTCGCGTTTCGGCACCATGCTGGAGAGCGTGGTCGACAACCCTCAGCGCATCTATGTCGAATACCGCGTCCACGACGAAGGCGGGCACATCCGTTACGTTTCCTCCTCCTGCGCGCCACGGATGGATGCGCAGGGGCGGCTGACCCATCTGTTCGGCGTGATGATGGACAGCACCGAACGGGCGGAGGCTGCGGCCCAGTTGGAGGCTGCCAAGCAACGCTTGGAGGAGGCATACCGCACCGGTCATCTCGGGTACTGGGAATACGGCATCCACAGCGGCTCCCTGATCTGGAACCGCGAAGCCTTCGGCATCTACGGCCGGGATCCGGAAGGGTTCCAGCCAACCTTCGACAATCTGCTGGACATCCTGCATCCCGACGATCGCCTGTCCTTCGGCAACATGCTGGAAAGCGTGATCGGCAATTCCCGGCGCGTCTATGTCGAATACCGGGTGATCGATCCGGCGGGGGAGATCCGCTACGTTTCCTCTTCCTGTGCGCCGCGTTTCGATCTGGAGGGGCGGCTGACCCACTTGTTCGGCGTCATGCTCGACACCACAGAGCGGGCGCGCGCCGCCGACGCCCTGCGCACCGCCAAGGACCGTGTGGAGCAAGCCTATCGGGAGCTGCAGTCGGCCCAGGAGAGCCTGGTCCAGACGGAGAAGATGGCCTCGCTCGGCCAGCTCGTCGCCGGCGTGGCGCATGAGGTGAACGGGCCGGTCGGCGTGGCTCTGACCACCGCCTCCCATCTGCTGAGCCGCGCCGAGGACGTGAAGCGCCAGTTCGCCGCCAATGCGTTGACCCGCTCCGCCCTGGCGGGATTCCTGGAGGTGGCGCAGGAGGCGGGGCAACTGCTGGTCGGCAACACCGAGCGCATCGCCGCCCTGGTCCACATGTTCAAGCAGGTGGCGGCCGACCAGACCGGCGACGAACGCCGCACCTTCTACCTCCGCGAGTATACCGAGGATGTGCTGCTGAGCCTGCATACGCAGATCGGCTCGTCCGGCCATCGGGTGGAACTGGCCTGCCTGGAGGCGCTGCAACTGGAAAGCTTCCCCGGCGCTTTCGCCCGCATCCTGACCCATCTGGTGCGCAATTCGCTGACTCATGCCTTCCGGCCCGAACAGAACGGCCGCATCACCATCGACATCCACGCCGACGGCGACGACTGGATCGAGGTGGTGCATGGCGACGACGGCCAGGGTGTCCTGGAAGCCGACCTGCCGCGCATCTTCGATCCCTTCTTCACCACCGCGCGCCATGCCGGCTGCGTCGGGCTGGGGCTGCACATCGCCTACAATCTGGCGACCCAGACGCTTGGCGGCCAGCTGGGCGTTCGCAACAGCCCCGGCCGGGGTGCCATATTCACCCTGCGCCTGCCACGGCAGGCGCCGGATCTCGGCTGACTCCGGCCCGGCGGGCCACGCTCATGCGACCGTCTGACGATCGCGCAGCAACGGCTCCAACGATTCGGCCACCGCACGGCGCAGGTCGGCGGCAACGACCGGCTTATGCATGACGCGGAAATTGCCGGCTTCCGCCTCCTGCGCGCGGGCCGGGGCCGTGTCGCCGGTAACCAGGATACCGGGCAGGATGCGGCCCAGCGCCAAGCGGACCTCGCGGATCGCCTCCGTCCCGGTGCGACCGTCGCGCAGACGGTAATCGGCGACGATCAGGTCTGGAACTGGCCCGCGATTGGCGAGGTCGAGCGCCTCGGCACAGGATTCGGCCGACAATACGGTATAGCCCCACTCCGCCAGCATAACGCGCAGCCCCTCGCGCACGATCATGTCGTCCTCGATCACCAGCACCGTGGTGGCGAAGGCCGGACGGAACGCGAGCGGCACGGGAAGCGGCTTGGCCGCCGGCGGGTCGGCGACCGGCAGTTCCACCGTGAAGACCGAGCCTTCGGCGGGGATCGACCGCACGGTCACCCGATGGTCCAGCATGGCCGACAGCCGCCGCACCACCGCCAGACCGAGCCCAAGGCCCTGGTCGCGGTTGCGGTTGGCGTTGCCGACCTGCACGAACTCCTCGAAGATGTCCTCCTGCTGGTCGGCCGGAATGCCGATGCCGGTATCCCATACCTCGATCCGCAGCGTCCCGCCGCGTCGGCGGCAGCCGATGAGGATGCGCCCCTTGTCGGTGTAGCGCAGCGCATTCTCCACCAGATTCTGCAGGATGCGGCCCAGCAGCATCGGATCGCTGCGCACATGGGCGCTGCACGGCACGATGTGCAGGATCAGACCCTTCTGGACGGCGACGGAACGGCTGTTGGCGGCGACGCGGTCCATCACCTCGGACAGCGGGAACACCTCCACCTCCGGCACCACCGCGCCCGCTTCCAGCCGGGAGACGTCGAGCAGCCCATCCAGCAGCATCTTCAAGGCGCCGAGCGCCCGTTCCATGGTGCCCAGGACATTGCGGGTCATGCCGTCGCCGACCCGGTTGGTCAGCACCTCCATGAGCAGCATCAGCGACTGTACCGGCTGGCGCAGGTCGTGGCTGGCCGCGGCCAGGAATTTCGACTTGGCGACATTGGCGCGATCGGCCTCTCGCCGGGCTTCGGCCAGCTCTCCCTGGACGCGCTTGTGCTCCGAAATGTCGCGGACGGTGGCGATCAGGCTCACCAGACGGTTGTCGTGGTCGCGCACCGGCGAGGCGCTCAACTCCAGGCAGCGGGCGCCCTTCGGGCCATCCGGCCCGCCTTCCGCCAATTCATGCGCCACCGGGCCGGGGCGGGTCAGTTCCACCCGTGCATCCCGACCGACGACGATGGCGTCGCGCAATGGCTGCAGGGCTGCGCGGTCGTTCGTCGCCCGCTCCAGCGCGGTCAATGCGCCGGCGCCCATCAGGGCGGACATCGGCGCGCCCAGCAGCCGCTCCAGCGCAGGATTGACGTAAACGATGGGCATGCCCGGCTGGGTCGCATCGGCGATCATGATGCCGTCGTTGCTCCAGGCCAGCGCCCTGTTGCGCACCCGCAGCGCCCGGTCGGTGTGGCGGCGCCATTGCAGCTCGACGATGAAGGCGATGACGAACAGCAGGATCACCACCGTGGTGGCGACCGCCCAGCCGATGTAGAGGCGGGCATTGTCACGCCAGGGGCCGAACACCGTCTCCACCGATTCGCCGACGACGGCGATCGCCGGATAGTCGGGCGCCGACCGGAAGGCGGTGATCCGCTCCACCCCGTCGACCGGGCTGATCATGCGGATATGGCCGATGGGATGCCGCTTGATCGCCTGCCAAAGCTCGGTATCGGCGGGGCTGCGGCCCGATCCCGAACTCATCCCTCCGCTGCGGGCGATGATGACGCCGTCGGAACGCAGCAGGGCGGCGGCACCGTCCGGCGGCAGGCCGAGCACACGGTAATAGCGGGCGAAGGATTCGACCGGGATGTCGGCGATGGCGATCCCGGCGAAGGTGCCGTCGGCATTCTCCAGCCGGCGCGAGGCCGGGATCAGCAGATCCTGCGTCTCCGACGAGGCATAGGGGACGCCGACGACCAGCCCGCGCGGCGCGGTATCGCGGGCGACGCGGAACTCGTCGCGGTCGGTGATGGACCCTTGGAAGGTGACGCGGCCCCCGCCCATGATCAGCAGACCGGACGGGTCGTAGACGCGGACGCCCACGACCAGCCCTTCCTCGAAGGCACGGCGGGATTCAAGGCGCATGCTGCGGTTGCGCTCGGTGTTGGCGATCAGGTCCAGCAGCAGGTCGTCGACCCGCCGGAAGGTGGAGACCGCATGCTCCTCCACCAGACGGGCGACGACGGCCGTCTTCTCATGCGCCGTCAGATCGAGCAGCCGCTCTTCCCGATGCAGGCGGTCGAGCAGGATCCACCACAGGGCGGCGATGGCGAGGGCAACCGCCAGAGCGGGCAGGGCCAGCCGTCCGCCGAAACCGGAAAAAAGCCAGAGCGCCCGCTTCACGTATACCCCGAACGCTGTAAATCGTCCGCCGGCCGCGGCCACCGGCAAAGGACGGATGGAGGCGGCCGGCGGACGCAAGCATGCCGCAACGCCGATGCCGAAGCAACGCCGTTACCGGCAAGGTGGCAACGCCGGATATTTGCTCCACCCATGCAGACCGCCGGCAACCGCACCGCATCCAATGCGTTCCGCCCCAGGCCGTATCGACCGTGCCGAAAAGCCAGCTTTGCCGCGCCTGCACAAGCCGGCTATATCGCGGCGATGAACTTCGCACGCGCCATCGCCACCGTCGGCGGCCTGACCCTGCTGAGCCGGCTGGCCGGCTTCGCACGCGACATCCTGACCGCGGCGGTACTGGGCGCCGGCCCGGTCGCCGACGCCTTTTTCGTCGCGCTGAAGCTGCCGAACCTGTTCCGCCGGCTGTTCGCGGAAGGCGCCTTCGGCGTCGCCTTCGTCCCGCTCTTCGCCGCCGAACTGCAGACCCGCGGACGGGCCGCGGCGATCCGCTTCGCGGAAGAGGCGTTGGCGATGCTGCTGGCGATGCTGCTGCCTTTCACGCTGGCTGCCGTCGTCGCGATGCCCTGGCTGATGCACGGTCTCGCCCCCGGCTTCTCCGACGAACCGGCGAAGTTCGCCCTGGCGGTGGATATGGCCCGGCTGACCTTTCCCTATCTGGCGCTGATCTCGCTGGTCGCGCTGCTGGGCGGAGTGCTGAACGCGCTCGACCGTTTCGGCCCCTTCGCCGCCGCCCCCATCGCCTTCAACCTGACGCTGGTCGCCGCCCTGCTGATCGCCCCGCGGCTGGGCTTGGAACCCGGTACCGCCATGGCGGCGGCGGTCACGTTGTCGGGCGTCGTGCAGGTCGTCTGGATGGCCTGGGCCTGCCGCAGGGCCGGGGTGGTGCTCCGGCTGCGTCCGCCGCGGATGACAGAGGGGATGAGGCGGCTTTTTCGGCTGGTCGGGCCCGGGGCGATCGGGGCCGGGGTCATGCAGATCAACCTGTTCCTGAACATCGTGCTGGCCTCGCTGCTGCCGTCGGGTGCCGTGTCCTTCCTCTATTATGCCGACCGGCTGAACCAGATGCCGCTGGGCATCATCGGCATCGCCATCGGCACGGCGCTGCTGCCGGTGCTGGCCCGCCACGTCGCCGCCGGGGACGAGCGGATGGTCCGCCATTACCTGAGCCGCGCCCTGGAGTTCAGCCTTCTGCTGGGATTGCCGGCGGCGGTCGCGCTCGGCATGGCGGGAGGGCCCATCGTCGCCGTCCTGTTCCAGCGCGGCGCCTTCGGCCCGGAGCAGGCGCACGCCACCGCGATGGCTCTCGCCGCCTATGCCGTCGGCATCCCGGCCTATGTGATCGTGAAATCGCTGAACGCCGCCTTCTTCGCCCGCCATGACACGGTGACGCCGGTGCGCGTCGCCGTCGTCGTGACGGTGGCGACCGCCCTGCTGGCACTGCTGCTGATGCCCTGGCTGGGCCATGTCGGCATCGCGCTCGCAACCGGCCTGACAGCCTGGCTTGACGTCGGACTGCTGATCGCGGCGATGCGCAGACGCCGCCTGTTCGACCTCGACGACCGGGTGAAGCACCGCGCGCCCCGCATCGCGGTGGCAGCGATGGGCATGGGAGCGGCGCTCCTGGCGGGCGAGCGTGTGCTGGCACCCTGGCTGAACGCCCCCTCCACCGCGATACGGTTCGCCGCACTGGCGATGCTGGTGGCCGGCGGTGCCGCGGCCTTCGGTGCGCTGGCGGCGGCGCTGGGTGGGGCGAAACTGGGGGATGTGAAAGGAATGCTGTCGAAAACGGCGCAACCCGGCGAAGGGTCGGCCGGCTGAACGCTTGGACATCGGAAGCGGCGCCACTTCCGAGCCTTGCTGATTGCCGAAGATTTTTTCCGCTTATTTCAGCGGCAAGTAGACGTCGGTCAGCAGATCATGGTCGGGCGTTTCTCCGATGAAGTTCAGATAGTGGAAATAGACCGGGAAATCACGAAGCTCCTCACCGCTTTCCGGCAGCCATCGGCCGTACAGATACCTCACGACCTCGCCGATCTGCTCGTGCGCTCCCCGGTGCCTGGCCAGTGCGCAGCGTCCGCCGGGGATGAGCTTCTTCACCACCCCTTGCGGATTTTCGGGCACCTCGCCATCGACCTCCCCGCAGATGTCGAACCGGAAGTCGGCCGGTTCGGTGGTTTCCGGATTGTCGAAGGCAATGCCGAAGGTCCGGCACCGCTCGCGCGGCGACAGCCCGCTGGTCTTGCGCCAGTCGATGAAGATGCGAACCGAATCATTCACGCCTTCGATCGGCCCGCGATGCGCATAGACGGCCACCTGGACCGGTGAGAATTCGACGATCGAAACATCCATGGTCCTGATCCTTTTTGTTTTGATATGACGATAGCGGTCGTGCCACTGCCGCCATTCCGGAGTCTTCCGGAATTCGGACGGGGCTTGGCCGAACGCCTTCCTGAAGGCACGGGAGAAGGATTCCGGCGTCTCGAAGCCGGCATCGAGAGCGATGTCGATGACCTTGTCGGCCGGATAGAAGGCCAGCCGGAACGACGCCCGCTTCAACCGGGCAAGCTGGATGTATTTTCCGACGCTGACCTCGAAATGAGCCGAGAAAAGACGATGGAAATGGAATTTCGAAAGACAGGCGACATCGCTCAACCTGTCGAGCGACAGGTCGCCCTCCAGATTCTGGTCGATGTAGTCGAACAGCCGGGAAAACCTCCCGTCATACTCTTGCCTGCTCATCGTCTGTCCGGCCTGCACGGTTGATGGAGGGAACCATAAGCCGGGGGTCTGGCTGTCGTCCTGACCCATCTTGCTGACTAGCGGTCGATATTTCGGCTCGGAAGAACGGATGGATTTGGAAGAACAGAATGCGGTGCTCGCCCTCTTGACGGCGGTCATAGGCAGTCGTACAAGCGACCCAACGTGGTGATTTGGTCGACCGGCTTGCGGGCCACGTAAAACAACCCGCTAAAAAGGTCCGAGCCGCGTCCGCGCCTCGACCCGATCGGTCGGGGCGTTTTTTTTTGCGGCCGGCCTTGCCCCACCGGCGATCATCAGGGGAGAGTCGCGGAATGTCGCGCACCGATCATCGCAATCCGAATGTCGCGGGGCTGCGCCCCCGCTCCAAGCTGGTCCATGGCGGCATCCGCCGCTCGCAGTTCGACGAAACCTGCGAGGCGCTTTACCAGACCTCCGGCTTCGTCTACGGCTCGGCCGAGGAGGCGGAGAACGCCTTCGCCAACGACGGCTCGCGCCACGTCTATTCGCGCTTCCGCAACCCGACCTCGGCGATGTTCGAGGACCGGCTGGCCGAGTATGAAGGCGCCGAATGGGCCTATGCCACCTCGAGCGGCATGGCTGCCGTGCATGGCGCGCTGATGAGCGGCCTGCGCACCGGCGACCGCGTGGTGGCGCCCCGGGCGCTCTTCATCTCCTGCTACTGGATCCTCAAGGAGCTGTGCGGCCGCTTCGGCATCGAAGCGGTGTTCGTCGACGGCACCAACCTGACGGAATGGGAAGAGGCGCTGTCCAAGCCGACCAAGGCGGTCTTCCTGGAAACCCCGTCGAACCCCGGGCTCGAAGTCGTCGACCTGCAAGCGGTCTGCGATCTCGCCCACAAGGCGGGCGCGGTGGTCGTCGCCGACAATGCCTTCGCCACCCCGGTGCTGCAGCGCCCGTTCGAGTTCGGTGCCGACGTCGTCATCTATTCGGCGACCAAGCACATCGACGGCCAGGGCCGGTGCCTGGGCGGCGTCATCCTGGCCAAGGACAGGAAATACGCGGCGGAAGTCATCCACCCCTTCCTGCGCAACACCGGCCCGACCATCTCCCCCTTCAATGCCTGGCTGCTGCTGAAGGGCATGGAGACGCTGGAACTGCGCGTCCATGCCCAATCGGCGGCCGGGCTCCAGGTCGCGGAGTTCCTGGAAAGCCATCCCAAGGTCGCCCAGGTGCTCTACCCGCTGCTGCCCAGCCATCCGCAATATGACCTGGTGCGCAAGCAGATGACCGGCGGCGGCAACATGCTGTCGGTCTTCCTGAAGGGCGGCAAGACCGAGGCGTTCAACGCGCTGAACGGCCTGCGTATGGTGATGATCTCCAACAATCTGGGCGATTCGAAAAGCCTGATCACCCATCCCGCCACCACCACCCATTCCAAGCTGACGGACGAGGAAAAGATCGCCGCCAGGATCGAACCCGGCCTGCTGCGCCTGTCCGTTGGTCTCGAGGACCCCCAGGACATCATCGAAGATCTCGACCGCGCCCTCGCCGAGGCGTAAAGATCGTCCCGGAACTTATGCTGCAGTGCAGCGTTGATGCTGCGGCCGGGTTCCGGCAACGATTTCCGAGAGAGGGGCGACGCCCATGACAAAGCAGAATGCCGGCAATGGCCATCCCACCGACAGGCTTCTCGCGGTGGCGGGCCAGTTCACCAAGACCGGCCTTCGCGGCAGCGAAATGGGCGTCGCGGCGGCACAGACCATCGGCTATCGCACCGCGATGATGACGGCGGCGCTGTCCAATCCCATCGACTTCGCCAATCCGGAATTCATCCGGATGGGCTCGGAGAAGGTCGAGGCGGCGGTTGAGGCCTTCCATGCCGTCGCCACCGGCATCGGCGAATTCGGGCAGGCCTGGGTCACCATGCTCACCAAGCAGACCCAGGCCGCAGCGGCGACCATCGGCGGCCTCGCCACCTGCAAGAATCCGATCGAGATCGTCGACGTCCAGCAGCGCCTCCTGACCGAGGCCGTCGATGCCGGCATCCACGCCAACCTGCGCCTGATCGAGGCGACGGCCGCACTTGCCGCAGCCAGCATGAACCCGGCCTACCGCAAGGTGCGTGCCAACGCCCGCCGCCTCGCCCGCGAGCAAGCCTAGAAAACCGCTAGGCCTCCTGGATCAGACCACGTCCGCCGGGGCAAGGCGGCAGCAACTGCCGTCATGCTCCACCTGGATGGTGGCGTGGCCGATGCCGAAGCGATCCTTCAGCACCGATGAGATTTCCAGCAGCAGGGCGTCGTCCTGGACCATTCCGGGGCGGACCAGATGGGCGGTCAGGGCGGTTTCCGTCGTGCTGATCGGCCAGATGTGCAGGTCATGCACGGCGGCGACACCGGGCAAGCCGGCCAGATAGCCTTCCACCCCCGGCAGATCGATGCCGTCGGGCACCGCACTCATCGCCAGCCGTACCGAATCGCGCAGCAGACCCCAGGTGCCGGCGATGATGACCAGCGCGATGACGATGCTGGTCGCCGGGTCGAGCCACAGCCAGCCGGTGAAGCGGATCGCCAGGGCCGCCACCACGACGCCCAGCGATACGGCCGCGTCCGCCGCCATGTGCAGATAGGCTCCGCGCAGGTTGATGTCCTGCTTCTGGCCCCCCATGAACAGCCAAGCGGTCCAGGCATTGATGACGATGCCGACCACCGCCACCGCCATGACCGTCGTCTCCCCCACCGGCTCCGGCGCGGCCAAGCGGTTGGCCGCCTCCAGCAGGATGGCGCCGACGGCGATCAGCAGGATCATCGCATTCGCCAGCGAGGCCAGGATCGACGCGTTGCCAAAGCCGTAGGTGTAGCGCCCCTTCGGGATCCGGCGCCCCAGCCCTGCGGCCCCCCAGGCCAGCAGAAGCCCCATCACGTCGCTGAGATTGTGCCCGGCATCGGCCAGCAGCGCGGTTGAGTTGGCGAGCAGTCCATAGACGGCCTCCACCACCACGAAGCCGATGTTCAGCAGCGCCCCGAGCGCGAAGGAGCGGTCGTAGCGTGCCGGACCGTGGTGGTGATGGGCGCCGTGATCGTGCCCGGCATGAGAGGAGTGGGCGTCGGGCGCATGGGAGGAACCGCCATGGGAATGTCCGTGCGGCATGGTTGGAAGGCCTTCGTCGTCTGGAATTCGTCGCGGTGCAACAACTCTGGGCGCACCGCCCTGCCCCGGCAAGCCCCCCTCTTGCACCGATCCCCCGCGGCGCCTAGCTTCGCGCGGTCACCGACATCAACCGTGAACGGAGGAAATGGTCATGAAGGCGCGCGTCACCTGGGTGGACGGCAAGATGTTCGTCGGCGAATCCGGAAGCGGCCATGCCGTGGTGATGGACGGCGCTCCGGAATCGGGCGGCCGCAACGCCGGCGTCCGCCCGATGGAGATGCTGCTGATCGGCATGGGCGGCTGCACCTGCTTCGACGTGGTGATGATCCTGGAAAAGGGCCGCCAGCAGATCACCGACTGCGTCGCCGCCATCGAGGCCGAGCGGGCCGACACCGACCCGAAGGTCTTCACCAAGATCCACGTCCACTTCACCGTCACCGGCCGCAAGCTGGACCCGGCCAAGGTAGAGCGGGCCATTGCCCTGTCGGCGGAGAAATACTGCTCCGCCTCCATCATGCTGGGCCAGACCGCGGCCATCACCCACGATTTCGAAGTGATCGAAGCACCGTAACGACGGAAAGCGGCACGTCTTTCCGGTTGCATTCATACGAATGATGCGCGAAGGATCGGACCATCAATCCGACTCTTCGCGATCGATGCGTGCGCAGATACGCCTTTCTCGTCCTTCTCGCGGCTTTCCCGTCCTCCGTCTTCGCAGACGAGGCGCGTTACAGCCTGTCCGACTGGGGCGCCGTAGGGCTGCTGCAGATGCCGAACGCACGGATGGCACCCGACGGCTCGATGAGCGGCGGACTGACGGCGCTCGGCGACCTGCACCGCCATTATACGATCTCCGCCCAGCCGTTGCCCTGGCTGGAAGTCACCGCACGCAACAGCGCCTATCCCGGCTATTACGGCCTCACCGAGCCCGGCCTCGACCTCAAGGTCCGCCTGCGGCGCGAGGACGAGCGTGGACCGGCCTTGGTGGTCGGCGGACGCGACGTCACCGGATCGGGGCTGGACCTGCCGGGAAAAGGGCGTTTCGCCGGTGAATACATCGCCCTGACACGACGCTGGCGGGATCTCGACCTGACGCTCGGCATGGGATGGGGCACGCTGGGGGAAGCCGGGCATCTGCGCAACCCGCTGCGCTTCCTGGGTGGCCGTTTCCATCGCGATCGCGATCCGTCCTCCTGGCCGACCACCCGCGGTCCGAAGGCGTGGTTCGGCGGCGAACGGATCGCGCTGTTCGGCGGCGTCGAATGGCACACCCCCGTCGACGGGCTGAGCCTGAAGTTGGAGTCGTCCGGCGACCGTTTCCGCGCCCAGCGGCAGGACGAGCCGGGATTCGCTCCGGGCAGCCGCTACAGCCTCGGCCTGTCCTGGCGTCCGGCATCCTGGGCCGACCTGGGGGCTGCTTACGAGCAGGGAAGGCGGCTGATGCTGCGGCTGTCGGTCCGCTTCGATCCGGCGGTGGATGCCGACCGCCCCGACCAACCTCCTCCCGTGGTCGGGCCGCGCCCATCGGATGGCGCTTCCCTGTCGGCCGACGCCATCGCCCTGGTGGCCCGCAGCCGGGGCTTGCCCGTTCGCGCCGTCCGGATCGACGGGGAAACCGCGACCCTCTGGCTCGATCCGGCCGGCGGCGGGCGGATGCCGCTGGCGCGCGAGGTCGGCGACGCCGCCCGCCTTCTGGCCGACCTCGCCCCGCCGCAGGTCGAGCGGCTGCGCGTCGTCACCGCCACCGCCGGGCTCGACACGGCCGCCGCCACCCTGCTGCGCCGCGACCTGGAGCGCGCCGCCGGCCAGCGCGGCAGTGCGGAAGAGATCTGGCGCACCACCCGGGTCGACCCGGCGGACGAGCCGCCGCCGCATTGGCGCCCAAGACTGGATCTGTCCACCCGGCTGGTCGCCAGCTTCGATCTGGCGGAACTGGGAACGGCGCTGGCCCAGCGCACCCACACCGACGTGATGCTGCGGGCGGAACCGCTGCGGGGGCTGGTGCTGGGCGGCGGCCTGCGCGTCAACGCAGCCAGCGATCTGCAATTCCTGGACACCAACGCCTTGCCGGCGGCACAGCCGGTGCGCAGCGACCTGCCCCGCTATGCCGACCGCCCGCTGTCCCTCGACCATGCCTATGCGGCTTGGCTCGCCCGGCCGATGGATGGGCTGACCACGCGGCTGTCCGCCGGACACATGGAGGAAATGTATGGAGGCATCGGCGCGGAGGCTCTGTTCCAGCCGCTCACCGCCCGCTGGGCCCTCGGCCTCGACCTCAATCAGGTCTGGAAGCGGCGGCCGGAAAGCCTGTTCGCCGTCGACCGCGGCGATGCGCGCGGCACCGGTCAGGCCAGCCTCTATTGGGAGGCCCCCGGTGCCGCCACCACCACCGCGCTGCGGCTGGGCCGCTATCTCGGCGGCGACTGGGGTGGAACGGTGGAGGTGATGCGCCGCTTCGATGGAGGCATCGGCCTCACCGCCCATGCGACCTGGACCGAGGGGCCGGACGGCGCCCAGAGCCGGTTCGGCGGGCGAATGGATTGGGGGCTGTCATTGGTGGTGCCGCTCGCCACGTCGGGATGGATGCCGGTCGGCGGCACGGTGGAGACGGCGGTCCGCACCCTGGGGCGTGATGCGGGGCAGCGATTGCGGCAGCCCCTGCCGCTCTACGACCTTCGCGTGCCGGGAGGCGTCGGTCGCCTCACCGGCACATGGTCTCACCTGCTGAATTGAACTCAACGGACCGGAGCGGCGGTCGGGTTCGTGGTGGGATTGCGCGGGTCGAGGACCACGGTCGTCCATTCGCCCTGGCGGGTCAACGCGCTGGCGACGTACCGCTGCCCGTCCTTGCGGAAGTCGCGCACCGATACATAGCCGGCCGCGCTGAGCTGGTTCAGCAACGTCGTCTGCTGCAACTCGATCGGCTTTTGTCCCGAGCCACGGCGTGCGGCGGTGACCGAAGCCGTCCGGCCCGCGGAACCGGCCGACCCCATGGCCGTCGATCCGGACATGTCGCCACCCGTGCTGCCGGAATAGGCGCCCGAATGGCTTTGGGAACCGGCGTAGCTTTGGGAATAGCTCTGCTGCGCCATCGCGGCCGGTGCCGCCGCGAACGAAGCGGCCACGGCCGCCAGGATCAATCGGGTCTTCATTGGGTCCTCTCCTGCTGTCGGCGCTCTCCCCGTGGAATGCGGGGCCTCGAGATCAGGGAAACACCTTGGCCGCGTGGTTGTTGCATAAATGCCAGTCGGCACCAGTAGACTGGCCGCCCGATACTCCGGCCCATCGGGAACCGGGAACATCACGCCGACGGCAGCGTTCTGGTCTTCGAATGCCGCCGTACCGGCTGTGCTTACCGTCACCTTGGGGCGACTTGCCGATCAGGCAGGGTTCCGGGTGCGGAGACGATGGAACGGCGGGTGCGGCCACGACTTGTCTCATGCGCGACGCCGGCAGTCCTTGACGACCATTCGGCTCAGCGAGGGAGGGTATGATGCTCTATTGGGCTCTCGTTTTCTTCGTCATCGCGCTGATCGCCGGCGCGCTCGGATTCGGTGGGATCGCGTCGGCCAGCTCCGGCATCGCGCAGATCCTGTTCTTCCTGTTCCTGGTCCTGTTCGCCATCAGCCTGATCATGGGGCTGGTCCGGCGACGGTAGCACGGCAACCCGGCCGGACGTTCCGTCCAGGCCCTCCCTCGTTCAGGATGTTCTTTCACGGGGAGGAACCATGGGCGGATCGACCGGTTGATCGAGGCGTCTCCTGACGCTGCGGCACTCTCTCCTCCAGAGGCGCCGTCCGGGCCGGCGGGCTCGGTACGCGCTTCGACCGTCCCCGCCTCCGGCGGCGTCCCACCCGGGCGCCGCCATTCTTTTTGCCCGAAGCCGTCCTCCGATCGCGGCGTGCCGGAACGAAAGCGGGGCGCCCGGCGACCGGGCACCCCGCAAATTTTTATGTTTCCCAGGACGAACGTTCAGGCGTCGGCGTCGTCCGACGGATCCTGACCTTCCATCAGCAGCCTCAAGGCGCGGCGGCCACGTGACAGGCGTGACTTCACCGTTCCGATGGAGATGCCCAGGATGTCGGCCGCTTCGTTGTAGGAGATGCCCTCCAAGCCGATCAGCAGAACGACCTCGCGCTGCTCGTTCGGCAACAGGGCCAGCGCGCGGCGCAGGTCGCGCAGCTCCATCCGGACGAACTGGGAACCAGGAGCGGCGCCGATGGCGGCTTGAGCCTCCGCATCGATGTCGACCACCGGCTGGCGCCGCCGCACGCCGTTGATGTGCAGGTTGCGCAGGATGGTGAACAGCCAGGCGCGGAGGTTGGTACCGGGCCTCCACAGATGCAGGCGGGACAGCGCGCGCTCCAGACACTCCTGCACCAGATCGTCGGCCAGCGTGGCATCGCGCACCATGGCGCGGGCGAAACGGCGCAGGCGTGGGATTTCCTCCTCGATCTGGCGGATCACCGCGGGATCGGGCGGAGCGTTGGGATCGGGCCGGAACTCGTCTTCGGCATCGGCCAGCACGGTCTCGGTGCTGGCATCGGCGTCATCGGTCTCGGTGCTGGCTTCGGCCCGCTTGGCCTCCGCATGGACAGTCAAATGGGTCTCCATCCCGGCGTCGGCGGTTTCCTGGTCAGTATACGTCGGCAGGCCGCCCGAGCGGGTCCGGCCAACGGCCTCGGCGCCGAACGTCACCGGCTCGGCCAAGGCCGGGTGGTGCATTCGGTGGCTCACGGTGGTCGCGACGTGGTTCGCCATCGGTGAAACGATGCCTCCTTCAATGCCGTTCGCCGCAGTCTCGCCATCCGCATCTTGGTTGCGGCCGGCGAGGCCGGGGCCTCCGGCGCGAAGGCCCCGGACGTCGGAAATATCCCTGCGTCCGGGGCCGTCGAATTTGCGGCCGATTGTCTGGCCCGATCCGTACGTAATGAGCGTACAAAGGAGCTGCCAGCTGGGAAAAAGGCTAATGGCTCATACAATGGGTGCGGTTAACCCCCAGAGTACCCCGTGTATTCCAGCATGATCACCGTTCGGGCATTGGCGTAAAATTTGGTCTTTCGCTATCTCTCCATCTCGATTGGAGGACGCATGACCAACGTGAAAAGAAAAAGACCGACCGGCATTTGTCGATCGGTCTATATATTTTTTACTGGCGGCGCCACATCAAGTACTTACGACGACGTATTACCCGTCAGGCGCCCTTCCATTTCGGCTTATGCCGCCACGCTGGAGAGCAGACCGGAGGGATATGGTGACGCCCTCCTTGAGGGTTCTGTCTCCGACCTTTTGTCGATCTCCGAAATCTCGAAGAAAATCATACAGGGGGGTCCCGTGCAAGGCCACACAAACCTTTGCGGTACACCGTCCGCGCCGCGCGCTCCGGCAATTTTCCGGCGCAAAGGTGGACAGGGAACCCGCTTTGCGCGAATGGCCGCACTGACCGCGGCGCTGCTCCTGCCCGGCCTGCTGGCGACGGCGCCTGCGAATGCCGGCATCGCTGAAAAGACGGTCGCCATTCTGGAAACTCTGGCCAACAAGGGCAGTGCCCGTGCCCAGTATGAACTGGCGCAGCATTACGAGCGGGCCGACGGGGTGAAAGCCGATCCCCGGTTGGCCTTATCGCTCTACTGCCGTGCGGCGCGCCAGGACTACGCCGACGCGGCATTGATGGCCGGGCGCATGCATATGGCCGGGTTGGGCGGTGTGTCCAAGGATGCCGACCTTGGCCGTGCTTGGCTGCGCAAGGCCGCGTCACTCGGCAACGAGCAGGCGGAACGGCTGGTCGGCGGCGGCGAGACCAAGGTGAAGATGCCCGACCGCTGCGAACCGCCCAACCTGCGCTGGGGCATCATCCGCAAGCCGCCCGCCGAGATCCGCGCCATGGTGCAGAAGATGGCGCCCACCTACGGCCTCGATCCCGAGTTGGTGCTGGCGGTGATCGCAGTGGAGTCCGGCTATCGCGTCGACGTCGTCTCGAACAAGAACGCCCAGGGACTGATGCAGCTGATCCCGGAGACGGCCGAACGCTTCGGTGTCACCGATCCCTTCAACGCCGAACAGAACCTGCGCGGCGGCATGAAGTACCTGCGCTGGCTGCTGGCCTATTTCGACGGCAACATCGCCTATGCCCTGGCCGGCTACAACGCCGGCGAAGGAGCGGTTCTTCAATACAAGGGCATCCCGCCCTACCGCGAAACCCAGGACTACGTGACCAAGATCCGCAGCGTCTACGCGCAGACCTATCATCCCTTCAACCGCGGCATCGTCCAATCGGCCGGGCTCGTCAGCACCGCGCGAGAGGAGGTTGCCGAGCTGTCGCTTTCGACCAGGACGCGCAGCAGCGGAAAACGCTGAGAACGGGAGATTGCGACTCGGAAAAATGCGACTCGGGCGACTCGACGGGCGCTTGGTTAACACTTTGGTTATAAAGTGACGATTACCCTTGGGGAACGACGGATTTCGCAAGTGCTGGCGACCTTTAGGACGCCTTCCCGCGTCACCCGCCAGCGTCTCACCTGCAACGTTTCATCCGAACGTTTCCCGAGGACCTGCCCGATGCCCATGGCCGCCGACGTCGACACCATCGAACGCACCTCCATCGTCGCCTACACGCTGCTGAACGAGCTTCATGAAGTCCTGGCCCTGCCCAAGGCTCCGGACGACGTCACGCTGGGCATTCTGATGGGCATGGCCATGTTCCTCGACGACAAGGTCGGCCCGATGCGCGCCAAGCGCCTGATGGCAGAGGCGCCGACCATCGTGCTGAAGACGGATGCCCACGTCACCTCCGACCAGACCCAGCGCATCATGCCGGTCCTGCGCGCCTTCGGCGACCACCTGAAGGACCTGCGCATGAAGGCGGAGCGTCCGGTGAGCGGCTCGGTGGGCTGACCGCCGGACCTTTCCCCTGTCCCTGACACCGTTGCGACGATGCGGACCCGACGCCGACCCTGGCGTCGGGTCGGTTGCATTCCCGGATTGCAAGGCTGCTTGACCGCTTGGTGAAATGGGCGGAAGCTTTCCGCCCATGGACTGGTTCACCGGGATCAGCATCGTCGCCATCGCGGCCGGCGTGACCATCAGCCTCGTCGTGCTGGTGGCCGTCGGGTCGATCCGACGCGGCCTGAACGAGGCGGCGGCCCGCCAGTCCCAGCAGATCCGCAAGCTGACGGAGACGGTGGCGACCATTTCCCAGCAGCAGCAGGCGGCGCAGACCCGCATCCAGCAATTGACCGAAGCCAACCGCAAGCTGACCGACGACCTGTCGGCGCTGGGCGAAAGGCTGACCGATGCCGACACGGTCAAGCGCATGGCCGGCACGATAAGGCTTCTCCATTGACCGGGAACACGGATCACGACATCGCGCATCCGGACGCCGCCCGTGAACGCGAGCGCTGGGCCGCCAGCGCCGACGCCTGGGACCGCTGGGCCGATCCGATGGCCGATCTGGCCGACAAGCTGAACCGCCCCCTTCTCGACGCCGCCGGACTGGCGGAAGGCCACCGGCTGCTCGACCTTGCGTCGGGCGCGGGCGAGCCGGCGCTGAGCGCCGCCCGCCGGGTCGGCCCCGGCGGGCTGGTGGTCGGCAGCGACCTCGTCCCCGGCATGATGGCCGGTGCCGTCCGCCGTGCCCGTGGCGTGGAGGGGCCGGCGCCCGCCTTCACCGCCGCCGACATGACCGCCCTGCCCTTCGCCGACGCTGCGTTCGACGGCGTGACCTGCCGCTTCGGCATCATGTTCGTACCGGCGGTCGAGGCCGCGCTGCGTGAGGTGCGGCGCGTCCTGCGCCCCGGCGGCAGGGCCGCCTTCATGGTGTGGGGACCGCGTGCCGGCAACGGTCTGTTCGCGGAGATCGGCGACGCGGTGGCCGAACATCTGGGCGAGGACGGCAGTCTCGACCCGCTGTTCCGCTTCGCGGAGCCCGGCCTGCTTGCCGGGGTGATGCGCCGCGCCGGCTTTGCCGAAACATCGGAAACCGACTTGACCCCGGTGCGCAAGGCGCCGGCCGGCCAGCCATTCTGGCGCGCCGCCCTGGACATGAGCTTCGGCCATCGCCTGGCGGACTTGACTGCCGGACGACGCGAAAGGCTTGAGGCGGACATCGCCCGGCGGTTCGCGGCGCAGGCGGTCGACGGTATCGTACCGGTGCCGTCGCATGCGCGGATCGCCGTAGGGAGATAGAGAGGCGGGAAGCAGAGGGACCGGCGGCAGGAAGGCGGCAGGGCCGCCCCCCGTCATGCGTCGTTCCTCAATAATCCTTTTCGTACACCACCCCGAACTTGGTCTCGGAGTTGGCACCGACCGACGCGGTCCCTTTCAGGTTCTTGGTGATGTCGATCTCGACCTTCGCCCGGCTCTGATTGGCGCCGATGCCCTGCTCGACGCCGACATAGACGCGGTCGCTGACATAACGGCCGGCCTGAACGGCTCCGCCCTTGCCGTTCTCGCCCTGGGTGAAGTCCAACCGGTCGACGCCGAGGCCCTGGCGCACCTTGTCGAGGATGCCGCCGCCACCGCCGCCGACCCCCGCCAGAGCCGCCGCCGACTGCGCCAGCTGAACCGCCTCAGCCGCGCTGAGGTCGCCCACCGACTTGCCGAACAGGACGCCGGCCAGAACCTCATCCTGCGGCAGTCCTTGCGGAGAGGTCAGTTCGATCTTCGGCTGGCGCGCCGTGCCGCTGACCACGACGTCGGCGGTGATGCCGTTGGCCGTCGCCTCCGCCAGCAGGTCGAGCCGTGGATCGATGGGCTGGGTTCCGTCGAAGTCGAAGATGCCGCGCTTGAACTCGAAATTCTTCGCCAACAGGTTCAGGCTGCCCTTCAGGATGGTGAAGCGGCCCGTCACTTCCGGCGCCGCGGCGGTGCCGCGCACGCGCAGGTTGCCGCCGAGTTCCGCGTTCAGCCCGCGGCCGCGCACGAAGATCTGGTTCGGCGCATTCACCGTCATGTCCAGTGCCAGCACGAAGGGCGTCGCGGCGGGCGGCGCATCCTGCGGCTGCGGCACGCGGCGGGTGCCGCCGGCGGTCGACACCTGCGTCGTCCCACGGGCGCGGCGGCCCTTGCCGACCTCCGTCACCTTCAGGTCGACGACATTGGCGGGCATGCGGTCGGGCACCTGGAGTTCGGCGCGGCGGATGTCCACCGGACCGGCCAGCCGGGCGTTGGCGAAGCCGCCCGTCAGGGTCAGGTTGGCCCCGATCTCCGCCGTCACCAGATCGATCTCCAGCAAACGGGCATTGTCGGCCTGCAGCGCGATGTCGAGCTGACGGTCGGCGGGAGCGGCCGGACGGATGACGCCGCTGGCGCTGATGGCACCGCCGTTGCGGGTCCGGCCGCGGAAGCTCTGGATGGTGAAGACGTCGCCGTCGCCGGCCAGCCGTGCCTCGATGTTGGTGATGACGGCCCCGGACGCCCGATTCTCGTAGCGTCCGTTCGCCAGCACCACCGACCCGCCGAGCGACGGCTTGGCCACCGTCCCGCCGGCCCGCACGTCCAGCCGCAGCGCTCCGCGGGCCCGGTCGCCGGATGCGGCGAGCAGGTCGTTCGCCAGCGACAGGTCGATCGTGCCGTCGACCGCCGCCTCCAGAGCCCCGTTGGGCGGAACGCCGACGGCGTAGCTGTTGGGGTCCATCACCAGCGGCAAGGCGGCGTTGGCGGTCAGCGTGCCGGCATTCTTCGGCATGGCGATCCGGCTGGTCAGCGACAGGCGGCGGTCACGCCACTGGGCATCCAGCGTGGCGTCGATGCCGGGCAGCCCGGCCTGGGTGGTCTGCTGCGCCTTCAGCCCGCTGATCCGCAGGGTGGCGTCGGCACGCGGGCTGCGCAGCGTGCCGGCCAGCGATGCCTTCGCGTTGGCGACGCCGTCGAGCAGCAGCGTCGGGCTGGCCAGCTTCGCCAGGGCCAGAGGCAGGCGATCGACGGTCAGTTCCCCGCTCAGCCGCTCGCCGTTCAGCCCGAGATCGGCGGCAATCCGGGCGTTGCCCGACGCCAGCCGCAATTCCTTCACTTCATAGCGGCGCTCGGCCAGCAGGATGGTCGCCGGGGCGGTCGTCCGCAACTCTTCCCCGGCATAGCGCGCCTGCAACCGGTCGAGGCGGATGCGCATCACCTCGCCCTCCCGCGCCAGCGCGCCGGCCAGATCGAGGGCGATCGGCTGCGCGCCGGTACCCGAGGCATTGACCTGGAAGCCGGCTTTCGCCGGCGACCCGTCGACGGAGGCGACGACGCTGCGCAGATCGTTGCCGGCGGCATTGCCGTCGGTCATCTCCACCCGTGCCTTGCCGCTGGGGGTGCCGAGCGCGTCGGCGACATCGGCCTTCGCGGTCAGGCGGCGGGCGGTCAGCAACGGTCCGCCGTCTCCCTCGACCCGCAGGTCGCCAGCCTCGGCCGTCAGGTTGGCCGCCTGCTTACCACCCTTGCCGTCGAGCGCCAGGGTAAAGCTCGCGCCGCCGCGAAGCGGCATCCCCGCCAGTTCCGACAGGCCGTTCAGGTTGGGCAGTTTGCCGTCCAGCCGCCCGGTGGCGAGCAGCGTGTCGAGCGCCACCTGTGCCTGACCGGTGATGCGGTTGGGCCCGTTGGCGACGGTCAGCCCATCGAGCCGCAGCGTCTGGTCGCGCAGCGCATAGCGCCCGTCCACCGACAGCGGCGTCTTGTCCAGGGTGGTGCGTGCCGACACCGTGCCGTTCGGGGTGGCAGGCAGGCCGGCAGCGGTCGCCTTCACTTCCGTGGCGCCCAGTCGGCGGCCCTGCACCACGAGGTCGCGCGCATTCAGCGTCGCCTGCGCCTCGATGGCGTCGAGCGGACCGCGGACGGTCGCCTCCAGCGTCGCAGCCCCCTCCAGCGGCGTGCCGAGCGCACCGCCCAGCGGCTCCAGCTTCGCCACCGTCAGAAGGGTCCGGGCATCGACCCGGTTCTGCGCCAGCGCGGCATTGCCGGTCAGCTTGCCGTTGCGGCCGTCGATCGTCAGGTCGGTCAGCCGCATGGCGCCGTCCGGCTCCATCCGGGCACCGAGCGCCAGCGTCGCCTTGTCGCCCAGAACGGCGTCGGCCGGGGTGCCGGTGGAAAGCCGGTCGAGACTTCCGGTCAGATCGGCGGCCAAGGTGCCGTCGGCACCGCGCTTCACCGGCCCACTCAACGCCACCGCCCCTGCCAGCGGCCTCCCGGCAAGACCGGACAACGGGGCGAGGTCGGCGGCGCTCGCGTCGAGGGTGAGGTCCACCGTCCGGCCCCAGCCGTCGATGCTTCCCTTCGCCTCGGCCCGCGCGGCGGCAGCGGTCAGCGCCAGCGTCTCCAAACCGATCTGGCCGCTGCCGGCATCAATCTGCGCCCGGGCGGCCAGGGTCGTTTCCGGCCCGGTGAGGCCGGACAACGCAGTATCGTCGGCGGCAAGGTCGCGCAGGGTGGCGTTCACCGCGAGGTTCAGCGCGTTCAAGGTCCCTTCGGCGGAGCCCTCGACCACGCCTTCACGCCAGGACAACGGCACCAGCGGGTGCAGGGTGGAGTCGGGGCCGGCCTGCAAGGTCCAGCGCAGGTTCAGGCTCTTGTAGTCGGCGGCGACATCGCCGTTCACCGTCGCGTTCGCTGCGGCGACGGTCAGTGCCAGCGGACGCAGGCTGATGGCGCCGGACTGCGCCCGCAGAACGGTCGCGTTCAGAACGGGGCTGGGACCGATCAGCGGCGTCACCGCATCGCCGGCGAGACCGGCGATCAGCGGCGCGAAGTTGCCGCCCGCCGCCAGCGTCAGGGCATGCCCCTCCGGCACCTTCTTGATGGTGGCGTCGGCGTTCAGGGCGCCGGTGGGCGCCGCAGCTTCGCCGGCCATGGCGGTCAGCTTGCCGGTCCAGTCGTCGAGGGTGCCGTCGCCCTTGAGCGTTAGTGCGACCGGCGGCAGGCCGGGCATCGACAGCGCGCGGGCCATGACGCCGCCTGCCGGTTCCGAGGCATCGACCGAGAGGTTGAGCGTGTTCTTGCCGGGATCGAAGGCAGCGACCAGATCGGCCTTGCCGGGCTTGTCGTCGATCCGCGCCACCGACAGGTTGGCGTTCAGCGCCCCGCCGCTATGCTCCAGCGCCAGGGCGCCGGCGATGCGCAGCACCGCCTGTTCACCCAGCAGAGCCGGAGCCAGCTCCAGCCGCTCCACCAGCAGCTTCTTCAGGTCGATGTCGACCGGCAGGCTTGGCAGCAGCGGCGCGTTGGGATCGGACGGCGATGCCGGCTGGGTGCTGACCGGGGCACGGGTCACCACGACGGATGCCGCCTCCAGCGAATCGATCTTGGCGCTGCGCATGAACAGGGCGGATGGCGACATCACCACATGCAGCCGGTCGATGGTCAGCCAGACGCCCTGGCTGTCGGCCAGCGTGACGGTGGCGATGGTGAAATCGGTGGGGATGCTGCCTTCGATGGCGCCCAGCTTCAGGTGCATGTCCGGCGATTCGACGGCCCCCTCGATCTTCCCGGTCAGCCAGTCGCGCGCGGAATCGCCGGCGAACAACGAAAAGGCCCTTGCGGGCTGCGGACCGGCAAGGAGACCGGCAAGGATCGTCAGACCGACCAGAAGGAAACGAACCGCCCTCACACCATGCCCTCTCACCAGTCACCCCATGTCCTAACCGCAATAAACGGTCATCGTCCCGCGGGATTGGGACGAAATTGCGTCATCAGAACGCCTGCCCCAGGCTGAGATACAGCTGCCAGCGCGAATCGCCGCTGGCGGGGTTGAAGGGGACGCCGACATCCACGCGCAGGGGGCCGAAGTCGGTGTAATAGCGCAGGCCCAGCCCGCCGCCGACGCGCAGCGGTTCGCTGAAGTCGGGATAGGCCGAATCATAGACCGTGCCGGCATCGACGAAGGGGACGATGCCGATGCTCTCCGTCACCTTGATGCGCAGTTCCGCCCCGATCTCGAACAACGACCGGCCGCCGACGGGATCGTCGTAGCGGTCGCGCGGCCCGGCCTTCTGGAAGCCGTAGCCGCGCACCGATCCGCCGCCGCCGGCATAGAAGCGGTGATCGGGCGGGATGTCGGTCAGCGAGGTGCCGAGGATGCTGCCCAAGCCGATCCGGCCCGCGGCGACATAGCGCCCGTCATTGCCGAGGTCGTAATAGGTGGAGCCGTTGAACAGCACCGAGGTGAAGGGCGACTTGGTATCGCCGCCCACCGGGAACCACGGCGTCACCTGCAGCGACGCCCGCTGGCCGGAGGTCGGGTTCAGCAGGTTGTCGGTGCCGTTCCAGGCCGCCCCCAGCGGCACGCCGATGAAGGAGGTCTGGTAGGTGGTGTCCTCCGTCCTCACCCGCCCCCGTTCGCCGGTCACCCCGTAGCTGACGGTCAGCTGGTCGGTCAGCGGCCGCTCCAGCTTGACCGTCAGTTCCGACGCGACGCGGCTGTAGGCCGGCGGCTGGTCGTTCACCACCGCGAAATTGACCACCAGCGACTGCTTCACCGCCAGGAAGTCGGGCTTGCGGAAATTGACGCTGAAGCGCAGGTCGGGCAGGTCGTTGCCCTTGCTGGAACTGCCGCCGGAGGAGCCGGCGACTCGCCCGACATCGACGCCGACGCGCAGCTGTTCCGCTCCGCCGAACAGGTTGCGGTGGCCCCAATAGGTATTGGCGCCGACCCCGTCCTCGGTCGAGTAGCTGACGCCGCCGCCGATGAAGCGACGCTTGCGCTCGCTGACCGTGACGATGACCGGCGTCACGCCGTCGGGCCCCGGCTCCTCCGCCATCCGCACGCGGACGGTGTCGAAGACCTGGAGGGCGGCGATGTCCTGGCGCGCCCGGTCGGTGGCGGCGGGATCGAAGACCTGCCCTTCCGTCCAGGCGAGACGCCCGCGCACCAACTCCTCGTCGACCTTCTCCAGCCCTTCGATCCGGGTGGCCCCATAGCGGGTGAGCGGGCCGGGATCGACGGTGTAGGCGACGTCCATCGTGTGGTCGGAATGGTCGACCACCACCTCGCGGTCGGAGGCCTTGGCGAAGGCGTAGCCGCGCTTGCTCAACCGGCCGACCAGTTCCGATTCGGCATCCAGCACCTTCTGCGCCAGCGCGGGCGCCCCGGCGGCGAGGCCGAGATCGTCGGTCGCGACCTCCTTCGGCAAAGTGGAGCCGCCCGTGGATCCATTGGTGCCGCGCACGGTCACGGTCTTGATGTGATAGAGCGGCCCCGGCGTCACGACCACGGTCACCTTGACCGGCGGCGGCTCTCCTCCCGCGGGCAGGGTGCCGGCGGCGGCGGGATCCTCGATGCGGATGTCCAGCTTGGCGTCGTAATAGCCGGCGGAGCGCAGGGCCGTCTGCAGACGGTCGCGGTCGCTGTCGGCCCGCCGCTCCAGCCCGATCAGCGAGGGCGGATGGTCGTTCTTCAACTCCACCAGCGTGGAGGCGTCGCGCAGCGTTCCGCGCAAGCCGTCGTCCTCGACACCGGTGATGTCCACCTCATAGGTGATGCCGGTCGGCCGCACCTCCTCGTCCGGCGGAGCCGCCTCCGGCGCCACCGCTGGCACCGCACCCGGTATGCTGTCGGGAGGCGAGTCTTGGGCATGCCCGACACCCGCCGGCCCCAGAAACAGCAGGGCGGCGACCAGCGGAGCGGCGATGGGGGCCTTGAGCGGAGCGGCTGCAATCCTCGTTGCAACGGCGGCGCGGCGGCGGGAAGCGGAAGCGAAGCGGATCATCGCCCCCAATGTAGGGCCCATTGACGCATGGCTCCATCCCGGAAATTCGCCCTAGACCAAAGGGCACGGCGCTTGCGTTTTTGCCGAGGATCCATATATTGCGCCGCAACAGTTTCCCCGACAGCGCCCACCGATTTCTTTCGGCGGGCCTTTTTGTTGTTTGTGGCATGACGCTGCTGCGTGTCGGGGGTGCCCTTGCGAGACCGAAGGCTCCATGAATCTCCGTAACGTCGCCATCATCGCCCACGTCGACCACGGCAAGACCACGCTGGTCGACCAACTCCTCAAGCAGGCCGGCTCGTTCCGCGAGAACCAGCAGGTCGCCGAGCGCGCCATGGACTCCAACGATCTGGAGCGCGAGCGCGGCATCACCATCCTGGCCAAGTGCACGTCCGTTCTGTGGAACGACCTGCGCATCAACATCGTCGACACCCCCGGCCACGCCGATTTCGGCGGCGAGGTGGAGCGCATCCTCTCCATGGTCGACGGCGTCGTCCTGCTCTGCGACGCGGCCGAAGGCCCGCTGCCGCAGACCAAGTTCGTGCTGGGCAAGGCCCTGAAGCTCGGCCTGCGCCCGATCGTCGTCATCAACAAGGTGGACCGTCCCGACGGCCGTCCGCACGAGGTGCATGACGAGGTGTTCGACCTGTTCGCCTCGCTCGACGCCTCGAACGAGCAGCTGGACTTCCCGACCCTGTTCGCCTCGGGCCGCAACGGCTGGGCGACCACGGACCTGGAGAACGGCGCCCGCGAGACGCTGACCCCGCTGTTCGAGCTGATCCGCGACCATGTCCCGGCCCCGAAGGTCGTGGAAGACCTGCCCTTCAGCATGCTGGCGACCACGCTGGAAGCGAACCCGTATCTGGGCCGCATCCTGACCGGCCGCATCCTGTCCGGTTCGGTCAAGGTCAACATGGCCGTCAAGTCGCTGAGCCGCGACGGCAAGCTGATCGAGAACGCCCGCATCAGCAAGGTGCTGGCCTTCCGCGGGCTGGAGCGCGTTCCGGTCGACGAGGCGCATGCCGGCGACATCGTCGCGCTGGCCGGCATGACCAACACCACGGTGGCCGACACCATCTGCGCGCCGGAAGTCTCCGAGCCGCTGTCGGCCCAGCCGATCGACCCGCCGACCCTGGCGATGACCTTCTCGGTCAACGACAGCCCGCTGGCCGGCCGTGAGGGCGACAAGGTCACCAGCCGCATGATCCGCGACCGCCTGTTCCGCGAAGCGGAAGGCAACGTGGCGCTGCGCATCTCCGACACCGAGGGCGGCGACGCCTTCGAGGTGGCCGGCCGCGGCGAACTGCAGCTCGGCATCCTGATCGAGACGATGCGTCGCGAGGGCTACGAGCTGGCGATCAGCCGTCCGCGCGTGCTGTTCAAGACCGATCCGCTGAACGGCCAGCGCCTGGAGCCGATCGAGGAAGTCGTCGTCGACGTCGACGAGGAGTTCTCGGGCACCGTCGTGCAGAAGATGGCGGAGCGCAAGGCCGACCTCATCGAGATGCGTCCCTCGGGCGGCAACAAGACCCGCATCGTCTTCCATGCGCCGTCGCGCGGCCTGATCGGCTATCAGGGCGAGTTCCTGACCGACACCCGCGGCACCGGCATCATGAACCGCCTGTTCCACGGCTATGCCCCGTTCAAGGGCGCCATCGCCGCCCGGCGCACCGGCGTGCTGATCTCCAACGCCGACGGCACCGCTGTGGCCTATGCGCTGTGGAATCTGGAAGACCGCGGTCCGATGCTGATCGATCCGGGCGTGCCGGTGTACCAGGGTATGATCATCGGCGAGCACACCCGCGGCAACGACCTCGAGGTCAATGTCATCAAGGGCAAGCAGCTGACGAACATCCGCACCACCAGCAAGGACGAGGCGGTCCGTCTGACCCCGCCGATCCAGATGACGCTGGAAAAGGCGCTGTCCTACATCTCCGACGACGAGTTGGTGGAGGTGACGCCGAAGTCCATCCGCCTGCGCAAGCGCTACCTCGACCCGAACGAGCGCAAGCGCCACTCCCGCGCTGCCGAAGCCAGCTGATAACGGTTCGCATGTAGGTTAGAGTACCGGCGGCGCTTGCCCCCCTGACAGGGAGCAGGCGCCGCCTTCTTTTTTGAACCGCCCTTTTTTTGAACCGATGCGAGGATGTTTCCGCATGGCGATGGCGACCGACGCGAAGTCCCCCGGCTCCCCGTCCTTCTCTCTCCGCCGCCTGTGGCCGCGCATCGGCCTGACGGGCCTGTCCGCCCTGGTCCTCGCGCTGCTGATCGCCCTGCCGATCCTCGCCGTCTTCGTCCAGTCGGCCGGCGTCTCCACCGAACTGTGGGGGCACATGGCGCGGACGGTTCTCCCCGGATACGTCCTCAACACCCTGATCCTGCTGGGCATCGTCGGCGCCGTCACGCTGGTCACCGGAGTCGCCTGCGCCTGGACCGTCACCATGCACGACTTCCGCGGCCGCGGGATCCTGCAATGGGTGCTGCTGCTGCCGCTGGCCATGCCGGCCTATGTGCTGGCCTATACCTACACCGATTTCCTGCAATTCGCCGGACCGCTGCAATCCTTCCTGCGCGCCACCTTCGGCTGGCGGCGCGGCGATTACTGGTTCCCGGAGATCCACACCGCCTGGGGCGCCGGGCTGGTGCTGTCGTCGGTGCTGTACCCCTACGTCTATGTGCTGACCCGCGCCGCTTTCCTCGAACAGTCGGTCTGCGTGCTGGAAGCCAGCCGCACGCTGGGCTGTTCCGCCTTCGGAGCCTTCCGCCGCGTCGCCCTGCCGCTGGCCCGCCCGGCGCTGGTCACCGGCGTCGGCTATGCGCTGATGGAGACCTTGGCCGACTTCGGCGCGGTCCGCTACTTCGGCATCGACACCTTCACCGTCGGCATATACCGCACGTGGTTCGCACTGGGCGATCCGGCAGCGGCGGCGCAGCTGGCCGCCGTTCTGCTGCTGGTGGTGCTGGCGCTGGTCGGGCTGGAGCGGCTGTCGCGCGGCAGGATGCGCTTCCACCAGACCACCGGCCGCTACCGCGCCCTGCCCGCTCCGCGCCTGTCGGCGCGCGGCACGGTGCTGGCCTGGATCGTCTGCCTGACGCCGGTGCTGTTCGGCTTCCTGCTGCCGGGAGCCGTGCTGGTCCGGATGATCCCGCGCGGCGGGACGGAGCTGACGCTCGCCCGCTTCACCGACCTGACGGTGAACACCTTCATCCTCGGTGCCAGCGGAGCCCTGCTGGTCGTCGTGGTGGCGCTGATGGTGATCCATGGGGTGCGCCACGACCGCAGCGGCTTCGCCGCCGGAGCGGCACGGCTCGCCTCGCTCGGCTATGCCACGCCGGGCACCGTGATCGCCGTCGGCATCCTGATCACGGTCGGCCTGACGCGCGACTGGACCGGCTGGCCGATGGGCGCCATCCTCGGCACCACCATCGCCGGCATCCTCTACGGCTACCTGATCCGTTTCTTCGTCGTTGCCTACGGGCCGCTGGAATCCGGTTTCGCCAAGATCGGCCCGAACCTAGAGGGCGCAGCGCGCTCGCTCGGCCACACGCCCTTGCAGGTGCTGCGCCGGGTCCATCTGCCGCTGCTGCGCCCCAGCCTGCTCAGCGCCGCCATGCTGGTCTTCGTCGACATCACCAAGGAACTGCCGGCGACGATGATCCTGCGGCCCTTCAACTTCGACACGCTGGCGATCGAGGCCTTCCGCATGGCCTCCACCGAGCGGCTGGATGACGCCGCCCTCCCCGCCCTGGTGATCGTGCTGGTCGGGCTGGCACCGGTCATCTATCTCAGCCGCACCATCGCCGCATCCCGGCCCGGGCATAACCGATAGACCGCCCTCAGATCTCGGTCCGGCCTTCCATCCGTTCGTCGTGCACGGGTTCCGTCACCGGCAGCGACGGCGTGGCCGGCCGGCATGCGCGCAGCTTCTCGCGCTGTTTCCAGCGCCGGAAGGATTGCACGTTCCACCAGCCGTGCAGCCGCCCACCGATATCGGCGATCCGCTGATAGAGCGGACGCCGCCGGCTGGTCACCCGGGCGGGTTCCAGCGCCAATCCGACGGAAGTGATGGTGCTCTCGTCCATGTCGCGCACGATCAGTTCGACCCCGCCCATGCGCACCCGGTCCCCCAACTCGCAGGAGCCGCCGAACTCGTTGCGCAGCAGGTCGCTCAAGGTCAGCCGGGCGTTGGGCAGCGACAGCGGCAGTCCGTACATCTCGGCGATCTGCTCCACCGTGGCGTCTGGGCTCAGGACCAGATCGCCGTAGAACTCCCGGTCATTCTGGTCGAGCGCCCGGCTGCCGCCATAGAGCTTGTCGATCAGCGGCAGCCGGTGCTGCGGCGTGAACAGATAGACATGGTCGCCGGGCTGCAAGGGCTTGGCCTTGTGCAGCGGGACCACGGCGCCCGCCCGGATGATCAGCGACGGCTTGGCCCAGCGCGGCATGCGCTGGCCGCGTGCCGCCGGGCTCTTGGCATGGACGGTATAGGCCACCAGTTCCTGGTCGGCGTTGCCGGGAAGCTCGAGTTCCACGCGCTCCACCGGGCCGCGACGCGGCGGAACGATCAACTCCAGCGCGCGCGCCATGGTGCCGATGGTCCATCCCTGCACCAGCAGCGAGACGACCACGACGATGAAGGCAGTGTTGAAGATCAGCTGCCCGTTCTCCAGGCCGCCCAGCACCGGCACCAGCGCCAGAAGAAGCGACACCGCGCCGCGCAGCCCGACCCAGGCGATGAAGCTGGTCTCCCGCACCGAAAAACGATAGGGCAGCAGGCACATCCACACCGCGGCGGGGCGGGCGACAACGATCAGCACGACCGCCACGCCCAGCGCCGGCAGGATCATGCCGGCGAACTCCCGCGGCGTGGCGAGCAGGCCCAGCATCACGAACATGACGATCTGGCTGAGCCAGGTCAGACCCGAATGGAAGCGCCGCAACTCAAGCGCCCCGCGCAGCTTGACATTGCCGGCATAGAGCCCGGCGGCATAGACGGCGAGATAGCCGCTGCCGCCCAGGACGTTGGTGGCGGCGAAGATGAACAGGGCGAAGGTCAGCGTCACCACCGGATTGAGCCCGGTCTCGAAATTCGCCTTGTTGATGAAGGCCACCAGCAGCCAGCCGCCGGCCAGCCCCATCACCCCGCCCAGCGCGAAGGCCAGCACCAGCTCGCCGACGATGGCGACGGGAGAGGCCAGGCCATGGGTCGCCGCCTCGACCAGCAGGATGGTCAGCATGATGGCGACCGGGTCGTTGCTGCCGGATTCGATCTCCAGCGTGGAGCGGACGCGGTCGCGCAGGGTGATGCCGCCGACGCGCAGCAGGAAGAAGACCGCCGCCGCATCGGTGGAGCTGCATGCAGCCCCGACCAGCAACGCCTCTCCCCAGCCCAACCCCATCAGGTAATGGGCGGCGATCCCCACCACGCCGGTGGTGACGGCCACCCCGACCGTCGCCAGCGTCATCGCCGGCCAGGCGGCGGCCTTGTAGCTGGCGAGCTTGGTATCGAACCCGCTCTCGAACAGGATCACCGCCAGCGCCATCGACCCGATCAGGAAGGCGGATCCGGCATCGTTGAACGAGATGTGGCCGATCCCGTCCTCGCCCGCCAGCAGGCCGATTCCGAGGAAGATCAGCAGCAGCGGCGCACCGATCCGCAGGGCGAGATAGCTGGTCAGCACGCTGACGATCAGCAGGGTCGATCCGATGAGGATGATGTAGCTGACCGCCTCCATAAGCCCCGCACGCCGTTCACATCAGGCCGCCATCCGGCGGAACTCCTTGATTTTGACGGCAACCTCCCACATCCGCAAGGCGTAGGACCCGGAGGCGGTCATTCGGACAGGCTGTGTGCCTACGACACCAGCCTCCAGCTTCCGTCGGGCTGGCGGCACGCGGTGCCGCGCGCGACCTCCGTCCTGCCGTCGATCACGACCGTATGGTTGTAGTCGCGGCAGGTCTGGCCATCATTGCCCTGATAGGTCCGCACCGGCTGGATCGTGCCGCTGTTGCCGGACTGCGGATTGTTCCAGGTGATGGTCTGGTTGTTGGCGACCGCCCGCTCTTCCGCATCCGACGCACGGCTCTGGTCGGCGGGGCCGAACTGACGGGCCAGCTGCTGTCCGGCATAGGCGCCCAGCAGCGTCCCGATCGCGGTGGTCGCCAGCTTGCCCGCCCCGCCGCCGAAGCGGGAGCCGAGCAGGCCGCCGGCAACGGCGCCGCCCAAGGTGCCGACGGTCTCCGTGGTGTTCATGCCGCCGATGCCGCCACCGTTGCCGGTCTGGCATGCGGCGAGGGACAGTGCCGCGGCGACCGCGATGGTGGTGGCGCGCAGACGCTTGGTAAAGGTCAGCATGGCAGTTCCCCCGTATCAACGTTCTACAGTCAAAGCCGGGTCAACGCTTGAAAGGGGAAGAGGTTCCCGAACGAATTAGGTTCAAAAGATCAGGGAATGATGGAAGCAAAATGCGATCCCGCGTGTTTAGAGACCGAACAGTCAACACAAGGAGGGTTGCATGATGTCCCGTTTGCGTCTGATCGGTGCGGTGTTCGCGCTTCTTTCCATCAGTGCCTGCTCGACTGGCGGCGTGGTTGGCGGTGCCGCCGGTGCCGCCGGTGGTTACGCCGTGGACGGCACCCGCGGCGCCGTGATCGGCGGCCTGGGCGGCGCGGCACTGGGCACCGCGATCGATCATTGATCGGCACCCATTGAGCGGCACCGCGATCGATATCGTCTGATCGATTGCAGCTTCATGCGCTTGATCACGAACGCATGAAGCTGCAATCCTTTGTCCGACGATCGGATTTACCGTCCAACCGGCGGCACTCAGTCACGCGCCGGCGTGCGGTTCGGTTCGCGCGGGCCGGTCGCGAAGACGGCCAGCGCGTCGTGCAGATCGGGCAGGACGCGTTCCACCGCCGCCTCGCCCTCGCGGATGCAGTCGTCGGCACGGTCGAACTCGGTCAGGCCGATATGGCCCAGACGCGGCACGATGTGAACGTCCGGCGGATCGCCGGCAAGCCGCGACCGGGTGATGCGATCGGTGACGATGCCGAGCGACGACACCATCACGCCGAATAGGCTCGGCCCGTCATAGTCGCGGCGGAAGATGCGGCGCGCCAGCGCGCCGATCCCGCTCGGCGAGCGCCGGCCCGGCGCCTCTTCCTCCACCAGCCGCAGCAGGTCGAATCCGGCGGCGGTCGGCACGCTGGCCCCGGGCTTGCGCGCCTTGCCGAGGATGTCGCCGGACAAGTTCACGGCGATCACCATCTGTGCGCCCAGCGCCCGGCAGGCCGAGACCGGCACCGGGTTGACCAATGCGCCGTCGATCAACCAACGCCCGTCGATCGATGCCGGCGGGAAGACGCCCGGCAGCGAGAAGGACGCCCGCATGGCATCGACGAGTTCGCCCCGCTGCAGCCACACCTCGTGGCCGGTCACCAGATCGGTGGTGACGGCCGCATAAGGGGATGGCAGTTCCTCGATCCGCACGTCGCCGAGATGCAGGCGCAGTTCCGCCAGCAACCGGTCGCCACTGATCAGCCCACCGCCCTGCCGCAGCCGCAGATCCAGATAGCCGACGATCTTCATCCGGGTCAGCGTTCGCACCCACTCTTCGAGCGTGTCGAGCTTTCCCGCCAGATGGACGCCGCCGACCAGCGCCCCCACCGACGACCCGCAGACGATGTCGGCTTCGATGCCATACCGCTTCAGCGCCCGCAGCACCCCGATATGCGCCCAACCGCGCGCCACCCCGCCGCCCAACGCCAGGCCGATGCGTGGACGCCGCGTGCCGTTGCCGTTAAGACCGCCCCCGCCACTGCCACCGTTCCCGCCGTTGAGGCCGTTTCCATTTGGCATGGGCACTCTCCCCTTCCCCCGGCGGCATCGATGTTCGCCGCCCCGATCATCCGCAACATCGCATGAAACCGGTAAAGGAAGCCTGTAACCGTCACGGCCGCCGCCGCGCCGACTGGTGGACAAAGCCGAAGCCCATGGGCTAAGCCATCTATCGGACAAGAGATCGGATGCGACCGTGACGAACAAAAGCGGCAAGCCCCTGCGCCTGGATGCGGCCACCGAACGGCTGGCGGCCCGGATGTGGCGCGAATGGGTGCGGCCCTATCGCGGCAAGCTGTTGCTGTCCTTCGTGCTGATGGCGGTGGTGGCCGCGACCACCGGTGCCTATCCGCTGCTGATCGACCAGTCCTATGCCATGTTCTCCGCCCAGGATCACGGCATGCTGGTGGCGATCCCGCTGGCGATCGTCGCGGTGACGATCATCAAGGGCGTGTCGCTCTACTCCCAGACCGTGGTGACCAGCGACATCGTCCAGCGCATCATCGCCGACATCCGGCTGGCGATGTTCGCGCATCTGCAGACCGCCGACATGGCGCAGTTGCACGCCACCCCGACCGGATCGCTGACCTCCCGCTTCATCAACGACGTCGACCTGATCCGCAACGCTTTGAGCCGCACGCTGACCGGCCTTGTGCGCGACATCCTGACGGTCGTCGCGCTGGTCGGGTCGATGTTCTACCTGGACTGGCTGCTGTCGCTGATCGTCTTCATCATCTATCCCATCGCCGCCGTGCCGATCATCCGCATCGGCAAGCGCCTGCGCCGCGTCTCCCGCGACACCCAGGCGCAGATGGGCGACATGACCTCGCTGCTGACCGAAAGCCTGTCGGGCGCGCGCATGGTCAAGACCTATAACCTGGAAGACTATGAGCGCGCCCGTGCCGGCCGCGCCTTCCATGACAACTACCTGCTGACCATGAAGGCGGTGCGCGCCCGCTCGCGCATCGATCCGATGATGGAGGTGCTGGGCGGCGTCGCGGTGGCGGGGGTGATCGCCTTCGCCGGCTATCGCATGACAGTGGGCGAGGGGTCGGTCGGCGCCTTTTCCGGCTTCGTCGGCGCGCTGCTGATGGCGGCCCAGCCGGTGCGCGCCATCGGCACGCTGAACGCCGCCTTGCAGGAAGGGATGGCCGCCGCCCAGCGCATCTTCGAACTTCTGGACCAGCAGCCCACCATCAAGGAACGGCCCGGCGCCGAGCCGCTCGCCGTTTCCAAGGGCGAAGTGGCCCTGCGCGACGTCCGTTTCTCCTACGAGGCGGGAGCGGACACGCTGAAGGGCATCGACCTCGACGTGCCGGCCGGCAGCACGGTCGCGCTGGTGGGACGCAGCGGCGCCGGCAAATCGACCGTCTTCAACCTGATCCCCCGCCTCTACGACGTGACGGGGGGCGAGGTGCTGATCGATGGCCAGGACGTCCGCGGCGCGACGCTGCGCAGCCTGCGCGGTGCGGTGTCGATCGTCAGCCAGGACACCGTGCTGTTCAACGACACGGTGAGGGCGAACATCTGCTTCGGCCGGCTGGACGCCGGCATGGACGACGTGATCGCCGCCGCCAAAGCCGCTGCCGCGCATGATTTCGTCTCGAGGCTGCCGGAGGGCTACGACACGGTGATCGGCGACCGCGGCGTGAAGCTGTCGGGCGGCGAACGCCAGCGTCTGGCGCTGGCCCGCGCCTTCCTGAAGGACGCGCCGATCCTGCTGCTCGACGAGGCGACCAGCGCGTTGGACAGCGAATCCGAACGCCTGGTGCAGGCGGCGCTGGAACGGCTGACGGAAGGCCGCACCACGCTGGTGATCGCCCATCGTCTGGCGACCGTACGCAACGCCGACCGCATCGTGGTGATGGAAGGCGGCCGCATCATCGAGCAGGGCCCGCACGAGGCGCTGCTGGCGGCCGACGGTGCCTATGCGCGGCTGTGCCGCCTGCAATTCGGCGAGGACGAGGTGCGGGCGGGAGCCTGAGGAGTCCCGAGAGGAGCCGAAAGGGGCGGAGTCGGCCCCCGCCCTTTCATACCAATACCGGAAAGTTCCGACCTTTGGTCGGCACTTTCCGTCCCCTCAGACGCCGGGCGGCCCGCTTCCGCGGGCCTTGGCTTCGCGGGCATGTGCCCGCGCGGCCGCCGTCGCGGCCGTACCAGAGCCGAAAAGTCGAAACTTTTCGGTTCTGGTCTCATTCGACCGGAAACACCATCATCCGCTCGGCCGCCATCGCGGCGGACAGTTCCTCCCCGGGACGCACATCGACATGTCCGGGCAGCCGCGCGTGGATCTCCGACCCGCCGCCCGGCAGGTCCAGGCACACCCGTGTCGCCGGCCCCAGGAAGCTGGAATGCCGCACCCGCACCGGAACGGCGTCGGGACGGGCGCCGGGCGGCACCAGCTCCAGATCCTCAACCCGGCAGGCGACCTCCACCTTCGTCCCGCCGGGGAAGCCGGGCGCCATGATCCGGCCGAGCGGGGTGACGATCTGGCCGTCGCGCACGGTCGCCTCGAAGCGGTTCACTTCCCCGAACAGGCGGGCGACGAAGCTGTTGGCCGGACGCCGGTAGAGGGTGACCGGCGTGTCGGCCTGGACGATGCGGCCGGCCTCCATCACCACCACGCGGTTGCCCATCTCCATCGCCTCTTCCGGGTCGTGGGTGACGACGATGGTGGCGATGCCGCTGGCGCGGATGATCCGCACCACCTCCTCCCGCACCGAGCGGCGGAGCTGCTCGTCGAGCGCGGAAAACGGCTCGTCCAGCAGCAGGACCTTCGGGTCGCGCGCCATGGCGCGGGCCAGCGCCACCCGCTGCTGCTGGCCGCCCGACAGCGTGTGCGGGTAGGCGTCGGCATAGCGGGTCAGCGCCATCGTCTCCAGCAGCTCGTCCACCCGACGCCGGCGTTCGGCGCGCGGACGGTCGGACTGGCCGAAGGCGACGTTGCCCGCGACCGTCAGATGCGGGAACAGCGCGAAGTCCTGGAACATCATGCCGACCGGCCGCCTTTCCGGCGGCAGCGACCGTCCCGCGGTGGCGAGCGTGAGCCCGTCCACCGCGATCTCGCCCTTCTGGACCGTCTCCAGCCCGCTGATCAGGCGGAGCAGGGTCGACTTGCCGCAGCCGGACGGGCCGACGATGCACACCACCTCCTTTGGAGCGACCGACAGCGAAACGTCGTCGACCGCGGTCAGCCTTGCATAACGGTGGGTGATGCCGGACAGGACGACCGACGCGGGACGGGCGGAAGAAGGAAGGGCGTCGCTCATCTCACTTCCAGCCGGCACGGTCCATGATGCGCAGCGCCTGCGGCGTGTGGGCGGCGAAGGAGGCGGCATTCACCTCGGCTGCCTTGAAGCTGCCGAGCTTCACCAGTTCCGGATGGGGCTGGACCGCCGGGTTGACCGGATATTCCATGTTGCCGTCGGCGAACTGGCGCTGCGCTTCGGGGCTCAGCAGGTACTCCAGCAGCTTGCGGGCGTTCTCCTGGTTCTTGGAGGTCTTCACCACGCCGGCGCCGCTGAGATTCACATGGGTGCCGCGGTTGCCCTGGTTGGGGAAGATGACGCCGACCTTGGCCGCGACCTCGCGGTCCTCCTGCTTGGCCGAGGTGATCATCTTGCCGACATAATAGGTGTTGGCGATGGCGACGTCGCCCTCGCCGACCGCGACCGCCTTGATCTGGTCGGTATCGCCGCCCTGCGGCGGGCGCGCGAGGTTGGCGACGAGGCCCTTCACCCAGTCTTCCGTCTTCTCTTCGCCCGACGCTTCGATCATCGACGCGGTCAGGGCGAGGCTGTAGGGGTGGGTGCCGCTGCGGGTCAGGACACGGTGCTTCCATTCCGGCTTGGCGAGATCCTCGTAGTCCTTGATCTGCTCCGGCTTCACCCGGTCGCGGGCATAGACGACGACGCGGGCGCGGCTGGACAGGCCCCACCAGGCACCGTTCGGGTCGCGCAGGTTGGCCGGAACCTTGATCGCCTCCAGGACTGGCGACGAGAGCGGGGCGAGAAGCCCTTCCTTGGCCGCGGCGGCCAGACGGCCGGCATCGACGGTGATGAACAGGTCGGCCGGGCTGCCGGCCCCCTCCGACTTCAGGCGCTGGATCAGTTCGTCGTGATTGCCTTCGATGATGTTGACCTTGATACCGGTCGATTTGGTGAAGGTTTCATAGATCGCGCGGTCGGTGTTGTAATGCCGCGAGTTGTAGACATTGACTTCCTGCGCCTGGACCGAAAAGGCGGTCAAGGCACCGACGGCAAAGGCGACTCCTGCGATCTTGTCGACGAACATCAATCACTCCCGGACTGCGAATGGCTCTCAATTTCATGAGAATGGATATCAGTTGCAGCCGGATCTGTCGAGACGGGATTTGTTGCGGGACAGGAGGGAGAGGGGATCAGGCGACGGTCGGTGCGGCCTGCGCACGCAGCATGTCGGCCAGCGCGTCGGGCATCATCGGCCGGCCGAACAGATAGCCCTGCATCATGTCGCAGCCGACCGACACCAGGAAATCGCGCTGCTCCGCCGTCTCCACCCCCTCCGCGACCGTGGTGAGGCCCAGACCGTGCGCCATGCCGACCGCGGCGCGGACCAGCGCGTTGTTCTTGGGGTTCTCCGGCACGTCGATGACGAAGGCCCGGTCGATCTTCAGCTTCGCCACCGGCAATTGCTGCACATAGCTGAGCGAGGAATAGCCGGAACCGAAATCGTCGATCGCCGCCTGGATGCCGAGCTCGGCCAGTTCGCCCAGCGTCCGCACCGCGACCGTCAGGTCGCGCACCGCCGCCTGCTCGGTGATCTCGAGCCCGAGATGTCCGCGAAGCGACGGATGCCCATCCAGCAATTCCGCGAGCCGACCGGTCAGGTTGCCGCGCAGGAACTGCTGGCCGGAGATGTTGAGGAAGACGCGGTCGGGCAGCGTCCCCTCCTTCTCCCACCGCGCCATCTGGGCGATGGCGGTCGACAGCACCCAGTCGGTGATCGGCACGATCAGGCCGCTTTCCTCGGCGACCGGAATGAATTCGCCGGGAGAAACCGGCCCCAGCGCATGATGGTCCCAGCGCAGCAGGGCTTCCGCCGACCGCACCCGGCCCTGGCTGTCGACGATCGGCTGGTAGACGAGGCGCAGCTCGTTCCGGTCGATGGCATGGTTCAGATGCATGGTCAGCATCATCCGCCGCGTCGCCGCCGCCGCCATTTCCGGCGTGTAGAAGCAGACGGCGTTGCCGCCATTGTGCTGCACCGCCTGCAGGGCCAGCTTTGCCTTGGCGTTCAGGTCCTCCAGCGTGGTGACCGTCTCGTCCTGCACCGCGGCGCCGACCGACAGGCGCAGCCGCACCCAATGCCGGTCGGCGTAGATCGACGCGGTCAGCCGGTCGTGCACCACGCCGGCCAAGCGGCGCGCATGGTCGGCGTCGGTCACCCGCGACAGGGCGGCGAATTCGTCGGCGGCGACACGGCAGAGGATGGTGCCGGCCGGCAATACCTCCGTCACGCGGCTGACCATCGCCTTCAGGGCGGCGTCGCCGACATGGAAGCCGAAGGCTTCGTTCACGTCGCTGAACTGGTCGACGTCGAGCGAGAAGAGCGCGAACAGGCTCCCACGTCCCGCAGCGTCCCGCGGGGCTTCTTTCGCGGTTTCGGCGCGATGGGCGGCGAACAGCGCCTCGCATTCCTCCAGGAAGGCGGTGCGGGTGAGAACCCCGGTCAGCGGATCGTGCCGCGCAAGGTAGGTGGCGCGCTGTTCGGCCGCCAGCCGGTCGGAAATGTCGCGGATAATGCCGACATAGGTGGTTCGTTCCCCCAGCCGCGCTTCGCCGACGCTGAGATGGATGGGGAAGACGGTACCGTCCTTGCGCTGGCCCAGCGTGTCGCGGCCGATCCCGATGATCTTGGGCCGATCGGTCCTGACATAGCTGTCGATGTAGCGGTCGTGATCGCGCGCGAAGGGCGGCGGCATCAGGACGGTCATGGCCTGCCCGACCAACTCGCCGTCCTCGTAGCCGAACAGGCGGCAACAGGCACGATTGATCGAACGGATGATGCCGCTGCGGTCCGAGACGATGATGCCGTCCACCGCCGCGTCGAGCAGGGTGGTGATGAAGGAATCGCGGCAGGTTACGAACTCGGCGATGCGGTCGGGGTCGCCGGTCCGGTGAAGGAGGCCGAGATGGCCGAGCGTCGCCCCGCCCGAATCGCGATGGGCGATGACGCAGCCGCTGAAGACGGCCAAGCCGCCGTCGCCGGTTGCCATCATGCAATCGACAGGGACGGAGGATTGGACCGGCGACATGCCCAGCGTTGCCACGGCCAAGCCGAGCGCCGCCGCGACGGGGTGATCGATGCCGGTCAGCGGCCGGCCGATCAGGTCCTCCGGCGAGCGGGCAAGCGCTGCGGCGAAATGCCGGTCGGCGTGGCGGCACAGCCCGTCGCGGTCCAGATAGACCAGAGCCATTCCGTGGGCGATCTCGTGCCCTCCCTCCCCGCCTTCCAGCAGGCTGGCGGCCAGGGAGGCCAGAAAGGCCGGATCACGCGGCATGGCGGCGGAGCCGAGCCCGAGGGAGCCGTCGCTTTCGGAACCATTCATCTGATCCGCCGGTTGTAGGTCCACGAAACGATCCATTTTTTCTGTCCTGCCCGACGGGCCGGCCCGATGATGCACCCAGGGCTGCCCGGCGCCTGAACGGCCAACCGAGGGAGGCGAGATGTCCCCGTCGGGTCCGTTTTCCAACGCCATGGGATGGCGTGGATGCCAAGCGTCTTGCAGCCGCCGGAACGTGATGCTTCGTCAGTCTAACGGTTCGTATCCGACACGCGATTGACATGGTTCAATTCGCAGCCCCGTTCCGGGAATAAACGACCGGCGTTGGCCGGACCACTACATCTTTCGCGCGTGTCACCTGCGACAATTCGGGGGCATCGGGTGCGGCGCCCTGGACCTTCGGCGGTAATCGCCGCAAGATATTCACCAGATATTCGCCCGTACAGTCACCGGGCGAGAAAAGTTCCGCCTCTTTGTATCCGATGGAGGAATAAACCGCAGGTCCTAGGCGTTTTCCCGATAACGGCCGCAGCAATCGCCGCCGCGTCGGGTTCGCCACCGGTCCGCGGTTCGAAAAAACGATAGGGAGCATCCGACATGACCAACGCATTCAGCCAGATCCGACACGCCGACGGCCGTGCGTACTACCAGGGCATCCCGTTGTCCCTGGCCGATGCGCAGATCATGCTCAACGACGATATTCTCCGCCGTGCGGTGCGTGTCGGCGCCTATCTGAGGATCGACGAGACCGGCCGGCTGGTGCTGGTGAACGGTCCGGCATTGCGGAGGTCGGTCAACCGGCCGGTCTCGTCGGCGCTCAACTGCCGCGGGGCCCGGCAAGAATAAGCGCCGTCCCAGCCAGACAGATCAGGGCGCCGGCCATGTCCCAGCGGTCAGGCCGCGCGCCCTCGACCAGCCACAGCCACAACAGAGATGCCGCGATATAGACGCCGCCATAGGCCGCGTAAGCCCGTCCGGCGAGATCGGCGTCGGCCCGAGTCAGCAGCCAGGCGAACAGACACAGGCTCGCCACTCCCGGAAGCGTCCACCATGCGGTCCGGTCCAGCCTTATCCAAGCCCAGAAGGCGAAACAGCCGGCGATCTCCGCCAGTGCCGCAGCCACGTACACCGCGAGCGTCAAGCCCAGCGTCCGGTCCATGCAGTCTCCGTTGCCAATCCGTCATCGACGCTGCGGATGCTGACGATCATGCATCCCCGCGTCAATGCAGGGCGCCGATGGAAAGCGGCACAGGTCGTTTCAATTTGCTGCGCCGATATTTCAGTACGTTCATGGACTTGATCATCGCTGCGGCATAGATTCGCAGAGGACGGGAGATATGCAGCGATGCTCATAGACACGACCGACCCCATACGAGACGCGTTCGAAACGATCCGGGCGACCGATGTGATTTCGGACGCCAAAAAGCATGTCCTGTACCGGGGTTTGGAAATGTTGCGCCGCCAGCACTGCCCGGAAACGCAGCGGCCGACCGACACCTGCGAGGATTGCCTGTCCCATCGCCGCTGCCTGACGGCGGTCGTCGATCTGCTCGGTTCCTGAATCATCGGCACGGCGGATGCCGGCCAAATCCTGCGCGCGCCTTCAGGAGTCCAGTTCCGTCCGAACACGATGCTTCCATGCAGGGTACGGGAACCGGACGGCACAGCATGTCTTTCGTGTAATATTTTTAATGGACCCTTTCCTCTTCCGACGTGTTGTCGAGGCATAACCAACACACAGGAGGTTGCCACCATGGACAAGGATCGCATCGAGGGCGCTGCCCGCTCCATCAAGGGCGCCATCAAGGAAGTTGCCGGCAAGCTGACCGGCGACACCAAGACCGAAGCCGAAGGCCGCGGCGAAAAGGCCGCCGGCAAGGTGCAGAACACCGTCGGCGGCGCCAAGGATGCCGTGCGCGATGCCCTGAAGTGACGCTTTGAAATGATCCGGGTGCCCGTGAGGGTCCCTGGAATGGCATGACCGCCGGACGCCCCGGCCCCGCATCGCTGCAGGGCCGGGGCGTTCGTTTTGAAATTGGCTTGCCCGGGCGGATTCCGGGCGGATCGCCCGCCCCGGAACGCCACGGAGGGGATGCCGGCGTGGAAATGGGCTGTTGCCGCCCCACCCTCCCCTATCTATGATGCGCCGCCCCGGCCGGATGGCCGAACGACGCGCTTAGATTCGGGTCCCATGCTCCAGTTCATCCGCAATTTCGCCGGCTCCTGGGTCGTCAAGATCCTGTTCGTGCTGTTGATCCTCAGCTTCGGCATCTGGGGCATCGGCGACGTGTTCCGCTCGACCACGCCCACCACCGTCGCCGAAGTCGGCAAGGTGGAGATCGGGCAGCAGGCGCTGGACCAGGAGTTCCGCCGGCAGATGGAACGGCTGCGCCCGATGCTGGGCGGCAACCTGACCGCCGAGCAGGCCAAGCGCTTCGGCCTTCTGGAGCAGTCGCTGCAATCGCTGATCCAGCGCACGCTCTTCGACCTCGCGGCTTCCGACATGGGCATCGCCGTCGGCCCGGAGGTGGTTCGCATGCGCATCGCCGAAGAACCGGCCTTCCGCAACCAGCAGGGCCAGTTCGATCCCAACATCTTCCGGTCGGTGCTGCGCAACAACCAGCTGACCGAAGACGCCTATGTCGCGATGGTCCAGCGCGAGACGGCGCGCCAGCTCGTCGCCGGCGCGGTGTCGGCCGGCCTGGCCCCGCCGCAGCCGCTGGTGCAGGATCTCTACCGCTATCGCGGCGAAAAGCGCGTGGCGGAGGTGGTGACCCTGCCCAACGCCGCCATCGGCGATGTCGGTGTGCCCGACGACGCGACGATCAAGCAGTCCTACGACGACCATCAGGTCCGCTTCACCGCGCCGGAATACCGCGCCCTGACCGTGGCCCGCCTGTCGCCCGACGCGCTGGCCAAGGACATCAAGATCGACGACGCCCAGCTGCGCAAGGCGTATGACGAGCGTGCGAACGAGTTCGGCGCTCCGGAAAAGCGCACCGTCCAGATGGTGGTGATCGACGACGAGGCGAAGGCCAAGCAGATCGCCGAGGCCGCGAAGGCCAAGGGCCTGGCCGAAGCCGCCAAGGATGCCGGTGTGGAACCGGTGACCCTGGACAACATCGCCAAGACCGACCTGCCGGAGATCGGCGACGCCGCCTTCGCGCTGGAGCCGGGCAAGCCGTCCGATCCGATCAGGAGCGCCCTCGGCTGGCACGTCATGGCCGTCACCGGCATCACCCCGTCCTCGACCAAGAGCTTCGAGGATGTGCGGGACCAGCTGGCGACCGAGATGAAGAAGGAACAGGCGCTCGACTCCGTCTTCTCCATCGCCAACCGGGTCGAAGACCAGCTCGCCAGCGGCGCGTCGCTGGACGAGGTCGCGCAGGCCCAGGGGCTGAGCCTGACCAAAGTCGCCGCCATCGACAGCACGGGCAAGGCGCCGGACGGCAAGGATGCCGCTCCCGACCTGCCCGGCCTGAAGGCGCAGTTGTCCAACGCCTTCCAGTTGAAGACCGGCGCCACCTCCAACCTGACCGAAGGCGAGGGCAGCAATTTCATCGCCATCCGCGTCGACAGCGTGATCCCCGCCGCCGTCCGTCCGCTGGCCGACGTGCGCGATCAGGTCATCGCCGACTGGCAACAGGAGCAACGCGCCGAACGCGCCGCCAAGAAGGCGGAGGAGATCGCCACCCGCCTGAAGCAGGGCGCGGAGGCCGCCGCCCAGGACGTCGCCACCCAGGCCGGCGCCACCTTCGCCATGACCAGCCCCTTCACCCGCGACGCCCAGTCGGTCCAGGGCCTGCCGGCCGACATGGTCGCCAAGCTGTTCGCCGCCAAGCCCAACGAGGTCGTCACCGGCAACACCGCCGACGCCCAGGTGGTCGCCCGGCTGAAGGAGGTGATCCCGGCCGATCCGAAGGCTGCCGATGCCGATCTGGCACCGGTCCGCGCCTCGGTGGAGCAGGGAATGGAGAATGATCTGGTGGCCGAATTCACCAGCGCCCTGCGCGACAAATACCCGGTCGTCATCCATCGCCAGCGCATCGACCAGTTCTTCGCCAGCAACTGAGGCTCCGGCTCAGCCGTGAGCAATTCGAGAGGTCTCGTGCCGTGAAGGTCCAGCCCGACAACGCCAGCTTCGATGCCGCTTACGCCGCCGGCCGGCCGCAGGTGGTGTGGACCACGCTGGTCAGCGACCTGGAGACGCCGGTCTCCGCCTACATGAAGCTGGCGGACGGCCGGCCCTTCGGCTTCCTGCTGGAGTCGGCGGAACGCGGTGCCGGGTCGCGGCGCGACCGTTATTCGGTGATCGGCTTCAAGCCCGACGTGGTCTGGCGGTCGCGCGGCAACGGGGCGGAGATCAACCGCGACGCGCTGCACGACCGCGACGCCTTCAAGCCGCTCGACAACGCACCGCTGGACGAGCTGCGCGCGCTGATCAACGAGAGCCGGATCGATCTGCCGGAAGCGCTGCCGCCGATGGCTGCCGGCCTGTTCGGCTACATGACCTACGACATGGTCCGCCTGATGGAGCGGCTGCCGGACGGCAATCCGGACGAGCTGAACATCCCGGACGCCATCCTGACCCGGCCCAGCATCGTCGCCATCTTCGACAGCCACACCGATTCGATCACATTGGTGACCCCGGTCTGGCCGAAGGCCGGCAAGGATGCCGCCACCGCCTATGCCGACGCGCGGGAACGGCTCACCGACGCGCTCGCCGACCTGGAACGCCCACTGCCCTACCGGCGGGAGCCGCGGGCGGAGAACGGCCTGCCGCTGGCCTGGACCTCCAACACGACGCGCGAGGAATATCACGCGATCGTGGAGAAGGCGAAGGAGTACATCCGCGCTGGCGACATCTTCCAGGTCGTGCCGTCCCAGCGCATCCGCTTCCCCTTCAAGCCGTCGCCGCTGGCACTCTATCGCACGCTGCGTCGCCTGAACCCGTCGCCTTTCCTGTTCCACTGCGACTTCGGCGACTTGACCGTCGTCGGCTCCAGCCCGGAGATCCTGGTGCGGGTGCGCGACGGCAAGGTGACCGTCCGCCCGATCGCCGGTACCCGCAAGCGCGGCGCCACCACGGCGGAGGACGAAGCGCTGGCCGACGACCTGCTGAGCGATCCGAAGGAATTGGCCGAGCATCTGATGCTGCTCGACCTCGGCCGCAACGACGTCGGGCGGGTGGCGAAGGTCGGCACGGTCAAGGTGACGTCCAAGATGATCGTGGAACTCTACAGCCACGTCATGCACATCGTCTCCAACGTCGAGGGCGACCTCGATCCGAAGTTCGACGCGCTTGACGCCCTAGTCGCCGGCTTCCCCGCCGGCACGGTGTCCGGCGCACCGAAGGTCCGCGCCATGGAGATCATCGACGAGTTGGAGAAGGCCCGCCGCGGCGTCTATGCCGGCTGCGTCGGCTATTTCGGCGCGTCGGGCGCCATGGACACCTGCATCGCCTTGCGCACCGCCGTGCTGAAGGACGGCATGATGTATGTCCAGGCTGGTGGCGGCGTCGTCGCCGACAGCGACCCGGAAGCCGAATATCAGGAGACCGTCAACAAGTCGATGGCCCTGATCCGCGCCGCCGAGGAGACCCTGCGCAGCACCGCGCGCGGGTGATCGTCACCGCCAGGTCTACGAAAAGGCTGCCTCATGGGCGGCCTTTTTCATGCGGAAGCGGTTGCAAACCATCGGGGCACCTCCGCCAATCCGGATTATCCACAGGAAAATGCACGCCGCCGGATGGTGGCGACACACACATCTGCAACCAGACATCTATAGTGGGAGTGTGTGAACGGGGTGGCGGATAGGCCGCCACCGCCGCACACGAACAAGGGAGAGAAGAGGATGGAGAAAATCCTCACACTCCTGATCCTGCTGTTGCAGATCGTCAAGGCATGCCTTGATCTTCTGAACCGCTGATCGGATGGGTGCGTCGGGGTCGATCACACCCCGGCGCACCTGTCCCTAAAGATAAGCCATTTCCCGCGCTTGCCAAGAGGCTTCCGCACGCCTTCCGCGAGTTGGCGATCAGAGATACCGCCGCTCCAGATGCCGCTTGAACACCGACGCGTCGAGCGGCCGGCCGGTCGCCGCGGTCAGCAGTTCGTCGCCGGACGCGTGGAAGCAGCCGGTCTGATGCACATTCACCCGCAGCCAGTTGACCAGTGGCGCGAACTCGCCGCGCGACAGCGCCGGGACGATCTCCGGATCGGCGGTGCGGGCGGCGTCGAACAGCTGGGCCGCAGTCATCGCGCCCAGCGTGTAGCTGGGGAAATAGCCCCAGCCGCCGCCGGGCCAGTGGATGTCCTGCAAACAGCCCAGCCGGTCGTCCGGCGGCACGACGCCGACCAGTTCCGCCATGCCGTCGTTCCAGGCGCCCGGCAGGTCCGGCAAGGTCAGGTCGCCGGCGATCAGCGCCTTTTCCAGGCGGTAGCGCAGGATGATGTGGGCGGGATAGGTGACTTCGTCGGCGTTGACGCGGATGAAGCCGCGCTCCACCCGGCTGTAGAGGCGGCGCAGATTGTCGGCCTCCCAGGCCGCACCCTCGCCGCCGAAGGCCTCGCGCACCACCGGCGCCAGCCAGGTGATGAACTCGGGCGAGCGGCAGGCCTGCATCTCCATCAGCAGCGACTGGCTCTCATGCACCGCCATGCCGCGCGACTGGCCGACCGGCTGGCTCAGCCATGGGCGCGGGCGATTCTGCTCATACAGCGCATGGCCGGTCTCGTGCAGGATGCCCATCAGCGCGTCGGTGAAGTTCCCCTCGTCATAACGGGTGGTGATGCGCACATCGCCGGTCGCCCCACCGCAGAAGGGATGCAGTGACACGTCGAGCCGACCGCGACGGAAGTCGAAACCCAGCCGCTCCATCATGCGGACGCCGAGCTCGCGCTGCGTCTCGACCGCGAACGGGCCCTGCGGCTCGGTCACCGTCGGCGCCGCCGCCTGCTTATCGAGCACCCGTCCGATCAGGTCCGGCAGGAAGCCGGAGAGGTCGGCGAACAGCAGGTCAATGCGCTCCGCCCGCGCGCCGGGATCGTGGCTGTCGAGCAGCGCATCATAGGCGCTGATCCCCATCACGGAGCCGAGCGCTTCCGCCCCTTCGCGGACGCGGGCCAGAACCTCGGTCAGGGACGGCAGCAGCTTGGCGAAATCGCTTTCCGCCCGCGCCGCACGCCAGGTCATCTCGCAGACCGACACCGCCTTGCTGGTCGCCTCGACAAGATCGGCCGGGACGGCAGTGGCCTGGACGTGGTGACGGCGCATCTCGCGCAGGTTGGCCCGCTGCCAGGCATCGAGCCTGTCGTCGCCCTCCGCCTCCGCCAAAAGATCGGCCATGCGCGGATCGGTCGCCAGTTCGTGGGCGATCACCGACAGGGTCGCGGTCTGCTCCGCCCGGGCGTCGTTGGCCCCCTCCGGCATGATCGTCTGGGTGTCCCAGCCGAGAATGCCCAGCGCGTCGCCGATGGCGGCGATGCGGGCGTGGCGGCGTTCAAGCTCCTGATATGCGGTCATCGGGTCGTCCGTCGGTTCCGGTGTCGGCGCGCCTGCGCTGCGACAGCACGTAGATCCCGGCGAGCGTCGCCGCAAGCCCGTACCAGGTCAAGGCATACTGCAGGTGGTTGTTCGGCAGCTCCACCCGCGGCTCGATTCCGGACAGGGAACCACGGGGCGCTCCTGGCAAGCCGGCCCCCTGCCCCGGCAGCATCTCCACAACCACCGGCGCAACCCCTTCCAGCGACAGCGCTGCCGCCATTGCCGGCGGATCGGCGCGCATCCAGGCCGAACCGGGTGCCGGCGTGCCGTTCCCGGGCTGGAAGAAGCCGGGCGGCTGCGGCACGCGGACGATGCCGGTGACGCTGGTCTCCCCGTCCACCCGTGCCGCGGAACGGGACGCCGGATCACGGCGGTCCATCGGGACGAAGCCCCGGTTGACCAGGACGATCCCGGATCCGTCGGCGCGGGAGAACGGCGTCAGCACCTCATAGCCGACCTGCCCCTGGTGCGGGCGGGCGATCAGCAGCATGTCCTTGTCGTTCAGGAACCGGCCGGCGAGCGTCACCGGACGGAATTCCCATGCCGCCGGATCGCCGATACGGGCAGGCAGCGGCGCCGGGGGTTCGGCCATCTGCCGGTCGATGCGGGCGACCAGCTCCTGTTTCCACTGCAGCCGTTCCAGCTGCCAGGTGCCGAGCCCGACGGTCACCGCCAATCCGGCGATCGTGACCAGCGTTGCCCCGAGCGACGGCCGGAAGCGGCGCCGCTCCCCCGCTTCGGCGGCGGAACTCACGATCCCTTCTCCACCTCGCTGCGGCGGTAGCGGTACTGCAAGGCGATGACATAGGCCTTGGCCGGCCGCAGCATGCCCAGGGTCAGGCCCAGCACGACGATGCTCCAGACGATGGCATGGAGCCACAGCGGCCACTCCACCGTCATCGACACCCACAGCGCGATGGGCACGACCAGAAAGCCGAGGATGAAGATCAGGAAGACCGCCGGCCCGTCGCCGCTGTCGACTTGGGAAAGATCGAGCTCGCAGACATTGCAGCGCTCCGCCACGGTCAGGTAGCCGGCGAACAGCCGCCCCTTGCCGCAGCGCGGGCAGACGCAGCGCAGGCCTGCCGAAAGGGGAGAAACAGTGGGTTGGTAGGCGCTCATCAGGCTGAACCTTCCGTTCGGGCCGCTCCGGCAGCCATGAAAGCCGCGGGAACGGCCCGGAACCGGTGGCGTCAGTGGCTGGCGATCACGCCGCCATGGCCGCCCCACCAGTAGACCGATACGAACAGGAACAGCCAGACGACGTCGACGAAATGCCAGTACCAGGCAGCCGCCTCGAAACCGAAATGGCTCTCGGGAGTGAAATGCCCCTTCACCGTGCGCCCCCAGCAAACCGCCAGGAAGATGGTGCCGACCAGCACATGGAAGCCGTGGAAGCCGGTCGCCATGTAGAAGGTCGAGGGGAAGATGCCGTCGGTGAACTTGAAGGAGGCGTGGACGTATTCGTAAACCTGGAAGAAGCTGAACAGAACGCCCAGCAGCACGGTCAGGCCCAACGCCTTGGCCGCAACGCGGTTCTTGCCTTCGAGGATGGCATGATGCGCCCAGGTCACGGTCACGCCCGACAGCAGCAGGGTCAGCGTCATCATCAGCGGCATGTCGAAGGCGTCGATCACATGCACGTTCGGCGGCGGCCAGATGGCATCGGGATTGAGCGGCGACACCCTCGGCTCGAGCGCCGCGTGGAAGAAGGCCCAGAAGAAGGCGGCGAAGAACATCACTTCCGATGCGATGAACAGCGCCATGCCATAGCGCAGGCCGATCTTCACCACCGGGGTGTGGGCGCGCTCGACCACCGATTCCCGGATGACGGACCGCCACCAGCCGAACATGGTGACCAGGATGGCCAGCACGCCCAGGACCATCAGGAATTTTCCGCCACCATGCATGTAGACGACCAGCCCGGTCGCCAGAAGCCCGCCGGAAAAGGCGCCGATCAGCGGCCAAGGGCTGGGCTTCAGTAGATGATACGGATGCGGGATGCCGGCGCCCGGTTGATGGGCTGATGGTTCGGCGTGCGGCATTTGCCCGTGGGTGATGTCGGCCATCGTCTCACTACCCCATTTGGTTCAGTTTGTGGCGGTCGCCCCCGGCTCCGCCTTTTGTTTGCTTGCCTCCGGCACCGCGGGAGCCGATGCGGAAGCCGTGTGCTGCGCGAGCCTGGCTTCGCTGTCCTTGGCGCGGAAGAAGGTGTAGGACAGCGTGATCGTGGTCACGTCGTCCATGTTCGGGTCGTCGGCCATCGACGGGTCGACGAAGAAGACCACCGGCATGTCCACGGCCTGGCCCGGCTCCAGGATCTGCTCGGCGAAGCAGAAGCACTGCAACTTGTTGAAATAGGCGCCCACTTTTTCCGGCGTGACGTTGTAGACCGCCGTCCCGACGGTGGGCGCTTTCCCACGGCTTTCCGCCCGGTAGGCGGCGAAGCCGGTTTCACCGAGCTTCAGCGCCAGCTCCTTCTGCTCCGGCTTGAAGGACCAGGGTAAGGCGGTATTGGTGTCGGCGTTGAAGCGGACGGTCACCTTGCGGTCGACGACGCGCGCCGCGGCCTGTTCCGCCCGCTGGGTCGTGCCACCGAACCCGGTGACGGAACAGAACAGGTTGTAGAGCGGGACCGACGCATAGGTCAGCCCGATCATTCCCATCACCAGCCCGAACAGGGAGCCGAGGAGGAGGCGGTTGCGTCGGCGCAGCCTGTCGTCGCGCCCGGCCATCAGTGCGTCCCGCCCATCCGGACGACGGTGATGGCGTAGAACAGGACGACCAGGGCCAGCAGGGCCGCCAGGACGGCGAGGTTGCGGCCGCGCAGCTTCTTCGCCCGCAGCGCCGCCTCCTGCCGCTTCTGCTCGTCCACCGAGCTGCGGATGTCGGTCGGTGTATCGCGTTCCATCACCGTCATGCCCACCCTCCGAGGATCAGCCGTTCGCCCATCATCACGGCGAACAGCAGGAACAGGTACAGGATCGAGAAGCCGAACATCTTTTTGGCCGGCTTGTCGTCGGACGCGCGCAGGACGCGGACGGCGCAGCCGACGAACATCAGGCCGAGAACGGCCGAGGCCGCCAGATAGACCGGACCGGCGATGCCGACGAAGAACGGCGCAGCGGCCACCGGCAGCAGGATCAGCGTGTAGAGCAGCATCTGCCGCTTGGTCGCCACCTCCCCGGCCACGACCGGCATCATCGGCACGCCGGCACGGGTGTAGTCGGCGTTGCGGAACAGGGCGAGCGCCCAGAAATGCGGCGGCGTCCACAGGAAGATCAGCAGGAACAGCAGGACGGACGGCAGATCGACGCTGCCGGTCACGGCGGCCCAGCCGATCATCGGCGGAAAGGCGCCGGCGGCCCCGCCGATCACGATGTTCTGCGGAGTCCGGCGTTTCAACCACATGGTGTAGACGAAGACGTAGAAACCGATGGTCAGCGCCAGCAGCGCCGACGCCGTCCAGTTCACCGCCAGCCCCATCACCACCACCGACAGCACCGACAGGGTGACGCCGAAACCCAGCGCCTCCGCCGGTTCGACCCGGCCCGACGGGATCGGGCGCTTCACCGTGCGGGTCATCACCGCGTCGATGTCGCGGTCGTACCACATGTTGATGGCGCCCGACGCCCCGGCCCCGACGGCGATGCAAAGCACGGCGACCAGCGCCAGGAAGGGATGGATGTGACCGGGCGCCAGCACGATGCCGGCCAGCCCGGTGAAGACCACAAGCGACATGACCCGCGGCTTGAGCAACTCGATGAAGTCACCGGCCGACGCCCCTCCGGTCTGGTTGAGCGTCAGTTCGTTCGTCACGTCCGTCATATCTTGTCCTTGTCCTCTAACCCCGGGTCGTCACCCCGGCGCTCCTCCTGCCGGCGCCCCTGTTCGGGCTGCTCGGTTCGATCCCTTGTCATCGGGCCATCGGGCGGGCGCCTCCTCGCGGCGACGCCCGCCCGTTAGCATGCTTACTTGACCTGCGGCAACGTCTCGAATGCGTGGAACGGAGGCGGCGAGCTGACCGACCATTCCAGCGTGCCGGCCTGCGGCCCCCAATAGGCGCCCGGCACCCGCTCGCCGCTGCGCAGGGTCTTCCAGGCGATCCACACGAACAGCAGCGTCGAGGCGAAGGAGATGTAGGCGCCGAGCGACGAGATCATGTTCCAGCCCCAGAAGGCGTCCGGGTAGTCCGGGATGCGGCGCGGCATGCCCGACAGGCCCAGGAAGTGCTGCGGGAAGAACACCAGGTTGACGCCGAGGAAGGTGGTGTAGAAATGGACCTTGCCCCAGAACTCCGGATACTGGCGGCCCGACATCTTGCCGATCCAGTAGTACCAGCCGGCGAAGATCGAGAACACCGCGCCCAGCGACAGCACGTAGTGGAAGTGCGCCACGACGTAGTAGGTGTCGTGCATGTAGTTGTCGAGGCCGCCGTTCGCCAGCACCACGCCGGTGACGCCGCCGACGGTGAACAGGAAGATGAAGCCGATCGCCCACAGCATCGGCACCTTGAAGTCGATGGAGCCGCCCCACATGGTGGCGATCCACGAGAAGATCTTCACGCCGGTCGGCACCGCGATGATCATCGTGGCGGCGGTGAAGTAGGCCTTGGTGTTGACGTCCAGCCCGACCGTGTACATGTGGTGCGCCCACACGACGAAGCCCACCACGCCGATGGCGACCATCGCATAGGCCATGCCGAGATAGCCGAACACCGGCTTCTTGGAGAAGGTCGAGATGATGTGGCTGATGATGCCGAAGGCCGGCAGGATCATGATGTAGACTTCGGGGTGGCCGAAGAACCAGAACAGGTGCTGGAACAGGATCGGGTCGCCGCCGCCTTCGGGATTGAAGAAGGTGGTGCCGAAATTGCGGTCGGTCAGCAGCATGGTGATGGCGCCGCCCAGCACCGGCACCGCCAGCAGCAGCAGGAAGGCGGTCACCAGCATCGCCCAGACGAACAGCGGCATCTTGTGCAGCGTCATGCCCGGCGCGCGCATGTTGAAGATGGTGGTGATGAAGTTCACCGCGCCCAGGATCGAGCTGGCACCGGCCAGATGCAGGGCGAAGATCGCCATGTCGACCGACGGTCCGCTATGCCCCAGCGGCGAGGACAGCGGCGGGTAGATCGTCCAGCCGGTGCCGGCGCCGGTGCCGACGAAGGCGGAGCCCAGCAGCAGCAGGAAGGCCGGCACGATCAGCCAGAAGCTGATGTTGTTCATGCGCGGGAAGGCCATGTCGGGCGCGCCGATCATGAGCGGCACGAACCAGTTGCCGAAGCCGCCGATCAGCGCCGGCATCACCACGAAGAACACCATGATCAGGCCGTGCGCCGTGATCAGCACGTTCCACATCTGGCCATCGGAAACGAACTGCAGCCCGGGCGACTGGAGTTCCGCCCGCATGATGACGGAGAACAGGCCGCCGATCAGCCCGGCGATGACCGAGAAGATCAGATAGAGCGTGCCGATGTCCTTGTGGTTGGTCGAATAGAACCAGCGCTGCACGAAGCCGGGGACGTGATGATCGTCATGCCCGTGCGCATGGTCTCCCGCATGGTCCCCATGTCCCGGTGTGGCGTTTGCCATGTCTCTACCCTTTGTCGCTGTCCCTGGGCGCCGTCCATGCCGTCTTTTTCAAGCACCGGCGGCAGCTGGGTTAGGTTCTTCTTATCGCGTCGTCCCTGAGGCGGGGTGTGCGAAGTCCGCTTACTCGACCAGCGTGCCGGTCGGGCGCTGCGCCACGTCGCGGTCGCCGTCCTTCGGCGCGAAGGCCGTCTTGGCCTTGGCGACCCAGGCGTCGAAGGCCTCCTTCGACACGGCTTCGACCGCGATCGGCATGAAGCCGTGGTTGGTGCCGCAGATCTCGGAGCACTGGCCGTAATAGACGCCTTCGCGCTCGGCCTTGAACCAGGTCTCGTTGATACGGCCGGGAACGCCGTCCTTCTTCAGGCCGAAGGCGGGCACCGCCCAGGAATGGATCACGTCGCCGGCCGTCACCAGCACGCGCACGGTGGTGTTGACCGGCACGACCACGCGGTTGTCGACCTCCAGCAGGCGACGCTGGCCGGGCTTCAGATCGGCGTCGGCGATCATGTAGCTGGAGAAGGTGATGTTGCCGTGGTCGGGGTATTCGTAGTCCCAGTACCACTGGTGACCGGTGACCTTGATGGTCATGTCGGCCTGCGGGATGCGTTCCGCGGCGTAGAGCAGCTTGAAGGACGGCACCGCGACCACGATCAGGATGATCACCGGCACGACGGTCCAGGCGACCTCGAGCAGCGTGTGGTGCGAGGTCCTGGACGGGACCGGGTTCCTCTTCGCGTTGAAGCGGACGGCACAATAGGCCAGCAGGCCCGCGACGAGGATGACGATCAACGTGATGATGACGGTCAGCAGGTCGTTGAACGAGGTCATCAGGTGTTTGACCGGCGAGGCGGAGGGCTGCATGCCCATCTCCCACGGCCGCGGCTCGTTCGCCAGGGCCGCCGTCGCCCAGCCACCAACCCCCAGGCCTCCAACCATCGACAGGACCGCCGACAGGCCGGCGGCGTACAGGCTTTGCCTTCTCATCCCCAACCCCTTCTTAGCCGCGACGCTCGTCATGGCCCGCGGTCGTCTCTTCCCGCCGACGCTCCCTCCGCCCTCTTCGTCCGGACCGGCATCTGTTCGCACGGTCCATGGTTGGGCTTGTCAGCGAACGCCAGTTTATGCAGGGATCACGCCATCTTAGCGCGACATATACCCGCAGTCGGAGCTTATCCCCGCCCCCCGCTGGGTTACAAGCCTTTCCTCTCTCCCACCGTCCGCATAGACTTTTCCTCACATCCGGATGTGCGATGGGAACAAAGGTTGAGCGTGGATCGAGGCCATGCCATGCGGCATTCCGCCGCAGTCCGTTGGACAAGCGGAGTTTTCTCGGCGGCGGGCCGAGCAAGAACGGAGATGCGAACACGCCCGTAACCACAGGATTGTTGCGGCAGCCGGGGGCGACTCAGGACTTCAGGCCGGGGATGAGCAGGACTTCAGGCCGGATGCGCGACGGGAATGGACGGCAGGCGGGCACAGCCGCGGAAATCCGGCCAGGATGTCGGCCTCAATGCTCCCCGACGAGCACCTTGCGAATCCGCCTCACCCCCGACCAGACGAAGGCGATGACGACGGGAATCATCACCCCGACCAGCATGTCGGGATCGACCTTCAGCCCGAAGCCCTTCAGCCCCTTCGCCGCATAGCCGACGATGCCGACGAGATAATAGCTGATCGCCACCACCGACAGCCCCTCGACGGTCTCCTGCAGGCGAAGCTGCAACTGGGCGCGGCGGTCCATCGACTGGAGCAGTTCGGCGTTCTGCCCTTCCACCGCGATCTCGACCCGGGTGCGCAGCAGGGTGCTGGCCCGCGCGACGCGCTGGGACAGCGAATCGAGCCGCTCCTCCACCGCCTCGCAGGTGCGGATCGCCGGGGTCAGGCGGCGGTCCATGAACTCCCGGACCGTCTGCAACCCCTCGATCCGGATCTCCCGCAGTTCCTCGATTCGCCGCTCCACCAACTCGTGATAGGCGCGGGCGGCACCGAATCGATAGGCGGTCTCGGCGGCGATCTGCTCGGTCTGGGCGGCCAGCAGGGTCAGGCGGTCGAGCAGGTCGCGTTCGTCCTGCAGGCCGCGCAGGCTGGCGATCCGGGTGGTGACGTCGGACAGCCCGGCCTCGATCGGGCCGATTCGCGGCAGCACGCCGCGCGCCATCGGCAGCGCCAGCAGGGCCAGCACGCGATAGGTCTCGATCTCCAGCAGCCGCTGGACGACGCGGCCGGTCTGGCGCGGCGTCATCGAATGGTCGATGACCAGCATGCGGGAGAAGCCGTCGCCATGGATGCGGAAATCGGTCCAGGCGGTGGCCGATCGCCCGGCGATCCGCGACCCGACATAGCTCTCCGACCCGAACATCGCCGCCATCATGGTCGGCGACGGCTCCGGCATGTCGGGAGCGAGCACGGCGACATGGATGCCGACCAGCAGTTCGCCCGGCAGGCCGGCCAGCCAGTCGCGCGGCAGGGCCTGCAGCGCCGGCTCCACGAAGGGATCGACCAGGGATCCTGACGGCATGGCGCTGGGGCGGAACACGGTCCAGGTCGAGAATTCGGTATGGCGTTCCCATTTCAGGTGGAAGCTGCCGAAGGAGGCGCTGTGATGGGTCGCGTCCTGCGGCGGCCGGACCACGCCGGCCCAGTCGCACAGCGCCTCCAGATGCCGCCGGTCGGCCTCCGCCGCCGCCTCTCCCGAAAGCATCGCCAGCATGGTAGCGCGCATCGGGGCGGTCAGCGATTCGGGGGGGCGGGCATGGACCTCGTTGGTCAGGCTCTGGCGCAGCGGATGGTCGCGCAACGGGCGCGGGCCGATCATGGCGCCGCCGGTTCCGGGCGTTCCCGCGCGCGCCAGGGTGTCCGTGGTCATACGCGCCGCTCCGTCGGTCATGATCCCCTCCGCCATCTCGGCACCGCCCCGCCAGCCATCAGGTTACACAATCCGGCATCGGCGAACTTGCCGGATCGCGCCAGCGTCGCCACACTATATCCAGCCGGTTAGAACACATCGTACGGCCGGGCGCGAGGTCGCCCGCTATGACACTGTGTCCTACCATGGAACAAGGCGATGGAATCAGCCCGGCCCTTGGGGTCGGGCCGGGTTCCGCCCCATCACAGGTTCGGAGTTTTCATGAGCGCGCTTGCCGTCACCGACGATCTCTTCTTCAACCGCGCCGGCATGGACCGCGCCCGCGTGGAAGGCGTCGTGCAGGACGCCCTGCACAGTGCCGACGATGGGGAGCTTTACCTCGAATATGCCCAGAGCGAGTCGCTGGGCTGGGACGACGGAAAGCTGAAATCCGCCAGCTTCGACACCACCCAGGGCTTCGGCCTGCGCGCCATCGCCGGCGAGGCGACCGGCTACGCCCATGCCAGCAACCTGTCGGAAGAGGCGATCCGCCGCGCCGCCGCCACCGTGCGCGCCGTGCAGGCCGGCCACACCGGCACGCTGGCCGAACCGCCGGCCGGCACCAACCGCGCGCTCTACATCCCCGACAATCCCCTGCACCTCGTCCCCTTCGAAGAGAAGGTGAAGCTGCTGGCCGACATCGACGCCTATGCCCGCGGCAAGGACGAGCGGGTGCGGCAGGTCAGCTGCTCGATCAGCGGCGAATGGCAGGCGGTGCAGATCATGCGCGCCGACGGCGTGCGCGTCGCCGACCTGCGGCCGCTGGTGCGGCTGAACGTCTCCGTCGTGGTGGCCGAGGGCGACCGGATGGAGACCGGCGGCTACGGCGGCGGCGGCCGGGTGACCTACGAACACTACATCCAGCCGGAAACCTGGCGCGGCTTCGTCGACGAGGCTCTGCGGCAGGCGCTGGTCAACCTCGGTTCCGTGCCCGCCCCTGCCGGCGAGATGACGGTGGTCCTGGGCAGCGGCTGGCCCGGCATCCTGCTGCACGAGGCCATCGGCCACGGGCTGGAGGGCGACTTCAACCGCAAGAAGACCTCCGCCTTCTCCGGCCTGCTGGGCCAGCGCATCGCCGCCCCCGGCGTCACCATCGTCGACGACGGCACCATCGAGAACTCGCGCGGCTCGATCAGCGTCGACGACGAGGGCACGCCCGGCCAGTGCACCACGCTGATCGAGGACGGCATCCTGGTCGGCTTCATGCAGGACCGCATGAACGCCCGCCTGATGGGCATGCGCCCGACCGGCAACGGCCGGCGCCAGAGCTTCGCCTACAACCCGATGCCGCGCATGACCAACACGGTGATGCGCAACGGCAACCACACGCCGGACGAGATCATCGCCTCGGTCAAGAAGGGCATCTACGCCAAGAACTTCGGCGGCGGCCAGGTCGACATCACCAACGGCAAGTTCGTCTTCTCCGCCAGTGAGGCCTACCTGATCGAGGACGGCAAGCTGGGGCCCGCCGTGAAGGGCGCCACCCTGATCGGCAACGGCCCGGACAGCCTGACCCGCGTGTCGATGATCGGCAACGACAGCCGCCTCGACCCCGGCGTCGGCACCTGCGGCAAGGACGGCCAGGGCGTGCCGGTCGGCGTCGGCCAGCCGACCCTGAAACTGGAAGGCCTGACGGTCGGCGGCACCGCCGCCTGACCCCTTAGATCGCGTCGATTTCCACGCCTCGACGAGGGGCCGGGCCGTTTCCGCGGTCCGGCCCCTTTCGCGTTCGAAGCTGCGACACCACTCCCACTCCGCGATTTTCCACTGGCGTTCCCGCCAACCCGCTTCGATGATCGCGCATGCGGACGGCACGGCCAACCCCGTGCCCCTCGAAGAAAAACGATACGGGAGATGTGCGATGGCGACGGATTCGACCAAGCTGGACCCGGCTGGCGGGCTCGCCCTGGTTTCCACCTTCTGCCCCGACCGGGTCGGGCTGGTCTCCGGCATCACCAGCCACCTGTTCGAGCAGGGCATCAACCTGCGCGACGCCAGCTTCGCCTCGCTCGGCACCGGGGCCGAGTTCTCCGCCGTCTGCGAACTGCCCGGCGGGCTGACGGTGGCCGACTTGCAGGCCAGCCTGTCGTCCCTGCCCGTCCTGGCCGGCGCCGAGGTGAAGGTCACCCCCTTCGCCTTCGATCCCCAGCCCGGCCCGCAGGCGCTGGTCACCCACCGTGTCGAGGTGTCGGGCGGCGACCAACCCGGCCTCGTCGCCCGCCTGTCGGAGATCTTCACCCAGTTCGACGCCAACATCGTCCGGCTGGACGCGCAGACCCTGCCGGACCGCGTCGGCGAGCGTTACGTCCTGCGCTTCTCGGTGTCGATCCCGCCGGAACGGGCGGAGGTCTGCCTGTCGGCGGTGGCGAACACCGCGGAGACCTTGGCGCTGACCTGCCGGACGGAGGTGCTGTGAGGGGACATTCGGCGCCCCCTCACCCATGCAGGACTTTCAGCCCCAGGATCCCGCCGATGATCGCCGCGATGCACAGCAGCCGCAGCGCCCCGGCGGGCTCGCCGAACAGCATCATGCCCAGCAGGGCGGTGCCCACCGTGCCGATTCCGGTCCACACCGCATAGGCGGTGCCGAGCGGCAGGCTCTTCAGCGCCGTCCCGAGCAGCAACAGGCTCACCAACATCGCGGCGGCGGTCAGGATGCTCGGGACGAGGCGGGTGAATCCTTCGGTGTATTTCAAGCCGACGGCCCAGCCGATTTCGAACAGGCCGGCGAAGAACAGCGTGACCCACGCCATGACGGCGACTCCGTCTTGGAATGGCGGGGTCGTCCCCACCCGGTTACCCACTTCCATCGACGGGGTCGTCCCCGCAGGCCAACCGGCACATAGGACATCCCCACCCCATGGTCAAGCCGGCCTGCCAATCTTGCATCGCCGCCCCGGCCCGTGCAGGATGGGGTTCCTGAATGGTTCCCCCCTTCGCCGCTGGTGGCGCTGGGGGCTTTCGACGTTGGACTGCAATGACTGAAAACGGCACCCCCCCGGCTTCCGAGACGCCGGCTTCCGAGAAGGCCGAATCGCTCGAGAACCGGCGCAAGCGGCTGCGCTTCCGCTCCTGGCACCGCGGCACGCGCGAGATGGACCTGCTGATGGGCAGCTTCGCCGACGCCCATGTCGGCGATTTCGACCATGCGATGCTCGACCGCTTCGAGGCGCTGCTGGAGCTTGGCGATCCCGACCTCTACGATTGGATGTCGGGACGGGAGCCGGTGCCGTCCGAGCATGACACCGACGTGATGCGCCTGTTGACGGCGTTCCGATACACACCACGTCAAGGCTCCTGACGGAGCCGGTCAAGGCTCCCGACGGAGCCGGTCAAGGCTCCCGACGGAGCCGGTCAAGGCTCCTGACTCTCTTCCCGTATTCCCGAGGCATCCCCCTTTGGTCAGTTACGATCTCCAGCCCGGCCGTGCCGGCCGTCTCCTGATCGGCGGCGCGCCCGAGGGCCACGACGCCCGCATTCTGGCGGAGCTTGCGCAGAAGGCCGGCGGCTACGGCCTGCTGCATGTGGCGCTGGACGACACGCGCTGCGCCCTGCTGGCGGAGGCGCTGGCCTTCTTCGCGCCGAAGCTGGAGGTGCTGACCTTCCCGGCCTGGGACTGCCTGCCCTATGACCGGGTGTCGCCGAACGGCGGCATCGTCGCCCGGCGCATCGACACGCTGACCCGGCTGCTCGCAAGGCGCGAGGCGGCGGCCAACCGCGACGGGCTGGCGCCGCTGGTCGTGCTGACCACCGTCAACGCCGTGGTGCAGAAGGTGCCGCCGCGCAGCGCCTTCAAGAACGCGGTCTTCACCGCCAAGCTGCGCGACCGGATCGACCTGGAGAAGCTGCAGCGCTACCTCGCCGGCAACGGCTACACCCGTGCCCAGACGGTGCGGGAACCGGGCGAGTTCGCGGTGCGCGGCGGCATCGTCGACCTGTTCCCGCCCGGCACCGAGGAGCCGCTGCGCCTCGACCTGTTCGGCGACGAGCTGGAGGGGGTGCGCGCCTTCGATCCGATGACCCAGCGCACCACCGACAAGCGCGATCACGTCGAGCTGAAGCCGATGTCGGAGGTCTTCCTCGACGATGCCGGGATCGCCCGCTTCCGCTCCGGCTACCGCGAGCTGTTCGGTGCGGTGACCGACGACGACCCGCTCTACGAGGCGATCTCCGCCGGCCGCTCCTATGGCGGTATGGAACATTGGCTGCCGCTGTTCCACGAGAGCATGGACACGCTGCCGGACTATCTGCCGCGCGGCATCGTCAGCCTGGACCATCAGGCCAGCGAGGCGCGCGACGCCCGCATCGCCCAGGTGGTCGATTTCCATGCCTCGCGCGACACGATGATGACCATCGAGAAGCGCGCCGGGTCGCCGGTCTACAAGCCGGTGCCGGTCGCCTCGATGTTCCTCGATACCCTCGGCTGGGACGCGTTGATGGCGGAGCGTGCGGTGGCGCAGCTCCAGATCTTCTCCACGCCCCCCGGCATCAAGGGGACGGTCGACGCCGGCGGCAAGCGTGGCCACGACTTCGCCGAGGAGCGCAACCGTCCCGACGTCAACGTCTTCGACGCGGTGAAGGACCATATCCGGGCACTGCGTGCCGACGGCCGCCGCGTGCTGATCGCGGGATATTCCGCCGGGTCGCGCGACCGCCTGTCCAACGTTCTGGCCGACCACGGCATCCCCGGCCTGGAGCCGGCGGAGAGCATGGAGGACGTCCGCCGCTTCGACCGCGGCATCATCGGCACCATCGTGCTGGGAATGGAGCATGGCTTCACCTCCGCCGACCTCGCCGTCATCACCGAACAGGACATCCTCGGCGACCGGCTGGTCCGTCCGCACAAGAGGAAGCGCAAGGCCGCCAACTTCATCGCCGAGCATTCGGCCCTGCACGAGGGCGACATCGTCGTCCACATGGACCACGGCATCGGCCGCTACGACGGGCTGGAGACGCTGGAGGTCACCGGCGCCCCGCACGACTGCCTGCGCCTGGTCTACGAGGGCGGCGACAAGCTCTACGTCCCGGTCGAGAACATCGAGGTGCTGTCCCGCTACGGCTCGGAAGACGCCAATGTCCAGCTCGACAAGCTGGGCGGCGCCGGCTGGCAGGGCCGCAAGGCCAGGGTCAAGAAGCGCCTGAAGGACATGGCGGAAGCCCTGCTGAAGATCGCCGCCGAGCGCATGCTGAAGAAGGCAGATCCGGTGCTGACGCCGGAAGGCGTCTATCAGGAATTCGCCGCCCGTTTCCCCTATCCGGAGACCGACGACCAGCTGAAGGCGATCGAGGACATCTTCACCGACCTCGGCAGCGGCCGGCCGATGGACCGGCTGGTCTGCGGCGACGTCGGCTTCGGCAAGACCGAGGTGGCTCTGCGCGCCGCCTTCATGGTGGCGATGAGCGGCAAGCAGGTCGCCGTCGTCGTGCCGACCACCCTGCTCGCCCGCCAGCATTTCCGCACCTTCTCCACCCGCTTCAACGGGCTGCCGGTGCGTGTCGTCCAGTTGTCGCGGATGGTCACCGCCCGCGAACAGACGCTGGTGAAGAAGGAACTGGCGGAGGGCACCGCCGACATCGTCGTCGGCACCCACGCCCTGCTCGCCAAAGGCCTCGACTTCAAGCGCCTCGGCATGGTGATCGTCGACGAGGAGCAGCATTTCGGCGTGAAGCAGAAGGAGCGTCTGAAGGAACTGCGCGCCGACATCCATGTGCTGACGCTGACCGCCACGCCGATCCCGCGCACGCTGCAGATGGCTCTGTCCGGCGTGCGCGAGCTGTCGCTGATCGCCACCCCGCCGGTCGACCGTCTGGCGGTGCGCACCTTCGTCCTGCCCTACGATCCGGTGGTGATCCGCGAGGCGATCCTGCGCGAGCATTACCGCGGCGGCCAGTCCTTCTATGTCTGCCCGCGCGTCGAGGATCTGGCGAAGGTCGCCGAGCGGGTGCGAGACCTGGTGCCGGAGGTGAAGATCGTCACCGCCCATGGCCAGATGGCGGCCAGCGAGTTGGAAGACGTGATGACCGCCTTCGACGAGGGCAAGTTCGAGGTCCTGCTCGCCACCAACATCATCGAGAGCGGCCTGGACATCCCCAACGCCAACACGCTGATCGTCCACCGCGCCGACCTGTTCGGTCTGGCCCAGCTCTACCAGATCCGCGGCCGCGTCGGCCGGTCGAAGAAGCGCGGCTACGCCTACCTGACCTATGCGCCGAACAAGCCGCTGAGCGGCACCGCCCAGCAGCGCCTGCACGTCATCGAGACGCTGGACAGCCTTGGGGCCGGCTTCCAGCTCGCCAGCCACGACATGGACATCCGCGGCGCCGGCAACCTGCTGGGCGAGGAGCAGTCGGGTCAGGTGCGCGAAGTCGGTGTCGAACTTTACCAGCAGATGCTGGAAGAGGCCGTCGCCAGCGCCCGCTCCGCGATGCAGGAGGGGGCCGTCGCCGCCGCGGCGGCGCAGGAATGGGTGCCGCAGATCAACCTGGGCACGCCGGTGCTGATCCCGGAAAGCTATGTTCCCGACCTGACGGTGCGCCTGTCGCTCTACCGCCGCATCGCCGATCTGGTCGACCGCGCCGAGGTCGACGGCTTCGCCGCCGAACTGATCGACCGTTTCGGCAAGCTGCCGGAGGAGGTCGAGAACCTGCTGGACGTCGTCACCGTCAAGCGCTGGTGCAAACAGGCCAACATCGACCGGGTCGATGCCGGCCCGAAGGGGCTGGTGCTGGCCTTCCACGACAATTTCTATGCCGAGCCGGCCAAGCTGCTGACCTACATCGCCCAGCACCTGACGCTGATGAAGCTGCGGCCCGACCACAAGCTGGTCTACAGCCGCGAATGGCCCGATCCGCAGGCCCGCGTGCGCAGCGTGCAGAAGCTGGTGAAGGATCTGGCGGAAATGGCGTCCGGTGGCGGCGTGCCGCGCGGCGAGACTCCGCCGCCGCCCCCTCCCCCGCCGCCGCCGAAGCCGACCGGCGCCAAGGTCGCCTCGCGCTTCGGCACGCCGTCGCGGTTCGGCCGTCCGACCGGGCGGCGCTGAGATGGATGAGTTGATCCGCAACGCGTCGCTGGCCCGTCGGCTGGCGATCGGCGACCGGCGGGCGGTGGGCGATGCCCCGTCGGTCGCGGACGAGGTGTCGGCCGACCGCGGCAAGCTGGAGGAGCTGGTCGGCTGCCTGTTCGACCGCAACGCCAGCGTGCGCATGCGCGCCGCCGACGCGCTGGAGCGCGTATCGCGCGGCAATCCGGGTTGGCTGGACCCCTATGTCGAGCATCTGCTGACCGACGCCGTCGCCATCGAGCAGGCGGAGGTCCGCTGGCACATCGCCCAGATCGTGCCGCGCCTGACCATGACCGAAGAGCAGCGCCACCGCGCCGCCGTCCTGCTGGCCGACTGGTTCGAGAACAGCCCGAGCCGGATCGTCCAGACCAGCGCCTTGCAGGCGGTGGTCGATCTCGCCGAGTCGGACGCCGGCCTGCGCGCCACCTCGGCGGAGATGCTGGGCCGTGCCATGCGCTCGGGCGTACCGTCGCTGGCCGCCCGCGCCCGGCGCATCCTGAAGCCCTTCGAGGTGGACGAGGCGACGCTGAGCGCGGCCTTGGTGCGCGAGCAGAGCGGCCTGACCCTGACGATCCTGCCCGACCGGCTGGCGGTGGCGCAGCTGCCACCGGGCAGCGGCCTGCCGGACTGGCTCGACTGGACCGACCCGCTGGTCGGCGCCACCCGGACGGGCGACGAGCTGTCGATCCTCTGCCGCGAGGAGTGCGTGCCCGACGGGGTCAAGGCCGAACGCGGCTGGCGCGCCTTCCGGGTCGAGGGGGTGGTGGATTTCTCGCTGTTCGGCATCCTGGCCCGCATCGCCGTGCCGCTGGCCCAGGCCCATCTGCCGATCTTCGCGATCTCCACCTACAACACCGACTATGTGCTGGTCCGTGCCGACGATCTTGACAAGGCGGCCGACGTGCTGGCGCTGAGCTGCACGGTGAAGCGGTAGGGGCGGATTGCCCCCACCCTCCCACGCTGGCGCGTGGGTCCCCTCTCCCTCGAAGAGGGGGAGGGTTAGGGAGGGGGCAAAGCTTCTCCTTTCAAACCCCTCCCCCCTCGCGTTGGCTTCGCTCGACGATCTCCTCGCGCTCGCCCATCTCCTCCCACTTCTTCTGGACGGGCTTGTCGGGATCGCCCGACGCCTTGCCGGTCTCGTCGACCAGCTTGTCCTCGATTCGCTGGGCAGCCTCGGACGGGGCGTCGGAAGTCACGGATTTGGAGCGGTCCTGGTCGGCCATGGTGGCGGTCTCCCGAAAAGATGGCTGACCACTCAAACACTCGTGAACCGACAAAGTTCACCCGACCGAATGAAGCGCTTCCGCCAGCCGCTCCGCCAGCGTCGCCGCCTCGGCCTCCTCATAGGGCTCGGCATGGCCGGAGCCCCAGACCGGACCGGGCCATGCCGGATCGCCGCGCGTCCGCCCGATCACATGGACGTGCAGCTGCGGCACCATGTTGCCCAGCGCCCCGACATTCATCTTGTCCGGCGCGAACAGACGCTCCAACACGCGCGAGGCTTGTGCGATTTCCCGCATCAGCGCCGCCTGATCGTCCTCTTCCAGCCGGTGGATCTCGACCGCACCGTCGCGCATCGGCACCAGGATCAGCCAGGGCCACAGCCGGTTGTTCATCAGCAGCACCCGGCAAAGCCCCAGATCGGTCACAGGACGGGTGTCGGCCCGCAGCCGTTCGTTAAGGGAAAACATGCTTCACTCCATTCATGGCCTGCGCCGGGGGATCGGCCGGGAATAAACCGGACGCCGCCCTGTTATAGCCGGCAGTGGCGGGGCAACCGCGAAGCTTGTATATAAGGCCGTACGCGCCGGTCCTACGGCGCAGCGGCATTCGTTGGACGATTCTTAAGTTCGGTCCGAGGCAATGGTCGGGGCGGCAACGATCCCCTTGCGCCATTTCCACGGGCCGTATCCATGTTTTCTGGTGCGGCGAGCGAGAACGACTCACATGCGGAAATCGGCCTTCGCGGTTCTGATCCTGGTGATCCTCGGCAACATCGTCTTCTGGGCGCTGTGGAACCGCCCGGTGGACGAACGGTCCTGGGCCGGCGCCATCACCGGCGTCGCCTATACCCCCTTCCACTCCGACAAGAGCCCGTCGAAGGGCGACAAGGCATCCGCCGACGACATCGAGAAGGACATGGATGCGCTGGAAGGCGCAGTGAAGGCCGTCCGGACCTATTCGACCACCGACGGTTCGGAAATGGTGGCGGGGATCGCCGCCAAGCACGGACTGCCGGTCACCGCCGGCGCCTGGACCACCGGCAAGCCGGAGATCGACGAGCCGGAACTCGCCGGCCTGATCAAGCTGGCCCGTTCCAACAGCAACGTCCGCCGCGTGCTGGTCGGCAACGAGGCGATCCTGCGCGCCGACCTGACGGTCCCGCAGGCCATCGAATACGTCAAGCGGGTGAAGAAGAAGGTCAACGTCCCGGTCTCCATCGCCGAGCCGTGGCACGTCTGGCTGAAGAACCCCGAGCTGGCCGATGCGGTCGACTTCCTCGCCGTCCACCTGCTGCCCTATTGGGAAGGCGTGCCGGTCGACCAGTCGGTCGATTACGCCATGTTCCGCTACAACGAGCTGAAGGCGAAGTTCCCCAACAAGCACATCCTGATCGGCGAGATCGGCTGGCCGGCCGATGGCCCGTGGCGCCGCGGCGCCGAGGCCAGCCAGGTCAACCAAGCCAAGTTCATTCGCAACTTCCTGAACGTCGCCGCTCAGAACAAGCTCGACTACTTCATCATGGAGGCCTTCGACCAGCCCTGGAAGCGGGAGATCGAGGGCACCGCCGGCACCAGCTGGGGCCTGTGGGATTACCAACGCAACCCGAAATTCCCGATGATCGGCGGCGTGAACGAGATCCGCAACTGGGAGATCAAGTGCGCCACCGCGGTGGCGCTGGGCTTCCTGCCGCTGGTGTTTTTCCTGTGGCGCCGCGGCGACCTGAAGATCGGCGGCCAGATCTTCTACGGCGCGTTGATCCAGGCCGTCGCCTCCGTCCTGGTCTTCACCGTCAGCGCGGCATCGGCCGCCGGGCTCGCGCTCACCACCGAGATCGCCTGGGGCCTGCTGATCTTCTGCCAGCTCGTGCTGTTCGCGGTCATGCTGATCGACGGCATGGAGCTGACCGAGGTGGTCTGGCAGCACAAGTTCAAGCGCAAGTTCGTTCCCTGTTCCGCCGCCCCGCTGCCGAACGCGGCGAAGGTGTCGATCCATGTGCCGTGCTACAACGAGCCGCCGCACATGGTCATGCAGACGCTGGACGCGCTGGCCGCCCTCGACTACCCGAACTACGAAGTCCTGCTGCTCGACAACAACACCAAGGATCCGGCGGTCTGGCGTCCGATCGAGGAGTATTGCCGGAAACTGGGGCCGAAGTTCCGCTTCTTCCACCTCGACAACTGGCCGGGCTTCAAGGCCGGTGCCTTGAATTTCGGCTTGGCGCAGACCGCCCCCGATGCCGAGCACATCGCCGTCATCGACAGCGACTATCAGGTCCATCCCGACTGGCTGAAGGCGACCATCCCGCATTTCAGCCGGCCGGAGGTCGGCTTCGTCCAGTCGCCGCAGGACTATCGCGAGTGGGAACACGATCTGTTCCAGCGCATGACCAACTGGGAATATGCCGGCTTCTTCCACATCGGCATGATCCAGCGCAACGAGCGCAACGCGATCATCCAGCACGGCACGATGACCATCATCCGCAAGTCGGCGCTGGAAAAGGTCGGCCGCTGGGGCGAGTGGTGCATCACCGAGGATGCCGACCTCGGCCTGCGCCTGTTCGAGCATGGCTATGAGGCGGTCTACATGCCGGAAAGCTACGGCAAGGGCCTGGTTCCCGACAGCTTCTCCGCCTACAAGACGCAGCGTTTCCGCTGGGCCTATGGCGCCGTGCAGATCCTGAAGCACCATTGGCGGCAGCTGTCGCCGGGGGCCAAGGAGCTGACAGCCGGTCAGAAGTACCATTTCATCACCGGTTGGCTGCCCTGGTTCGCCGACGCCGCCCATATGGTGTTCGGCATCGCCGGCATCCTGTGGTCGATCGGCCTGATGGCCTTCCCCAAATATTTCGAGTTCCCGCCCAACGTCTTCATGATCCCGACGCTCAGCGTCTTCGCCTTCAAGGTCGGCGCCTCGCTCTGGCTCTACGAGGCGCGGGTGAAGTGCGGCTTCTGGGACAAGGTCGGCGCAGCGGTGGCCGGCATGGCGCTGACCCACACGGTCGGCCGCGCCATGTGGCTGGGCATGTTCACCTCCGGCCGCCCCTTCGTCCGCACGCCGAAATGCGAGAACCAGCCGGCGCTGATGCAGGCCTTCCTGATGGCGCGGGAGGAGTTGGTGCTGCTGGTGTCGCTGTGGGGTGCGGCGCTGGCGATCGTCATGGTCTTCGGCCATGAGAACCGTGACGCCTTCATGTGGTCGGGCCTGCTGGTGGTGCAGTCGCTGCCCTATCTGGCTGCCTTCATCACCGCGCTGATCAACGTCTTCCCGACTCTGGGTTTCGGCAGGAACAAGCCGGAACCGGCCGACGGCGCGGTGGCCGGCGCCGGCGACTGATGGTCATAGGCCGGCGCTTCGGCTTGGAAGGAAGCGCCGGCTCTGCCAGACTTGATCGCTGACGGGGCGGTTCCCCGGGAGGCGGCCATCTGGGAGACTGTCCATGTCCGGCAATGTCCACGGTGTCGGCCCACCGGAGTTCAGCGTCCGCACCACCGCCGGCGTCGAGCGGAGCGGCAGCGCCACCGACCGCAATCAGAAGCGCAATCCACGTCAGGAACAGCGGGAGCGCGAGCAGGAACGGCGTGACCACGCCTTGCCGAATCCGCAACGCCGCCGCCTCTACGACCTTCTGTTCGACGAGGTCGACCAACTCGACGGGATGGACGAAGGACAGCGGGCACGGCTGAAGGACAATCTGCGCAGCCACCTGTCCCGCCGTACCCCGGCATCCGTAGCCACGCCCGTCACGGCCCCTCATGACGAAGAGGCCCTGGCCGAAGCCTTGCTGAAGGACCCGGCGGCCCCGCTCCCCGTCGATCCCGAATATATCGTCCAGGCCGCGACCGCAGCCGCGCCGGAGCTGGATCCGGAAACCGCAAAACTGGCCGAGCAGCTGCGCGACTGCCTCTCCCGCAACACCGACCGGGCTCGCAAGGTGGCGGTCTACCTGCACCTGCTGCTGACGCTGGAGGGAGCGTTCCGGCCGCATATGGTGATGGATGTGTGAGGGTGTCGCCTCGCCTTGGTGTCCGCCGACGCGTGCCCCCACCTAGCCTCCCCCGCTGGGCGGGGGAGGGGCTGCCGCCGCTCTTCCAAACACGCTCCATTCCCTCTCCCGCCCAGCGGGGGAGGGTCAGGGTGGGGGCATCGGAGCGGAAACCTCTCCAAATGCAAGAAAGCCCCGCTTCCCTCAGGGGAAGCGGGGCTTTCTCATGCCATACCCGTCCGGCGTCACTCCGGCGTGGAGGCTTCGCCGTCGGCTTCCGGGGTGCCCATCATCGCGTCGGCGACCAGACCGGCGTTGCCCCGGATCTTGGCCTCGATCGCGTCGGCCATCTCGGGGTTGTTGCGCAGATAGGTCTTGGCGTTCTCGCGGCCCTGGCCGATGCGGGTACCGTCATAGCTGAACCACGCACCCGATTTGTCGACGACGCCGGCCTGGATGCCGAGATCGAGCAGTTCGCCCACCTTCGACACGCCCTCGCCATACATGATGTCGAACTCGACCACGCGGAACGGCGGGGCCATCTTGTTCTTCACCACCTTGACGCGGGTCTGGTTGCCGACGACGGTGTCGCGGTCCTTGATCGCGCCGATGCGGCGGATGTCGAGGCGCACCGAAGCGTAGAACTTCAGCGCGTTGCCGCCGGTCGTCGTTTCCGGGTTGCCGAACATCACGCCGATCTTCAGGCGGATCTGGTTGATGAAGATCACCAGGCAGTTCGACTTGGAGATGGAGCCGGTCAGCTTGCGCAGCGCCTGGCTCATCAAGCGGGCATGCAGGCCGACATGGCTGTCGCCCATCTCGCCTTCCAGTTCGGCGCGCGGCACCAGGGCCGCCACCGAATCGACCACCAGCACGTCGATGGCGCCGGAGCGCACCAGCGTGTCGGCGATCTCCAGCGCCTGCTCGCCGGCGTCCGGCTGGGAGATCAGCAGTTCGTCGATGTTGACGCCGAGCTTGCGGGCATAGGACGGGTCGAGCGCATGCTCGGCGTCGACGAAGGCGCAGGTGCCGCCGGCCTTCTGGGCCTGGGCGATGGCGTGCAGCGCCAGCGTGGTCTTGCCCGAGCTTTCCGGCCCGTAGATTTCGATGATGCGGCCCTTCGGCAGGCCGCCGATGCCCAGCGCGATGTCGAGCCCCAGGGAGCCGGTGGAAATCACCTCCGTCTCGACCAGGTTCTCACGGGCACCGAGCTTCATGATCGAGCCCTTGCCGAACGCGCGTTCGATCTGGCTCAGGGCGGCATCGAGCGCCTTCTGCTTGTCCATGGAATCCTTCTCGACCAAACGAAGCTGTGCGGACGACATGCCCGGTACCCCTCTCTTAGAACACACGGTCGGCGCTCTTGCAACGAGACTGAATGTACTCTTTTCGTTCTCGTTTGCAAGCGTTGATGTTGCCTGTGCGTTCCTATTTTCCGGCCTGTTCCGACCGGTGTTCCGAGGGCGTTTTCGCGGACGAATTCGCGCTTCACTTGGTGTCGCGGATGACCTCCTTCACCTTGGATGCGAGCTGCTTCAACGAGAAGGGCTTGGGCAGGAAATGGGACACCTCGACGCCGTCGATCTCGCCCAGGCGATCCTCGGCATAGCCGGAGATGAAGATCACCCGCATCTCCGGACGCAGCCTGCGGACATGGCGGGCCAGGGTCGGGCCGTCCATCTGCGGCATCACCACGTCGGTGATCAGCAGGTCGATGGAGGCGCCGTTGGTCTCGATCTGCTGCAGGGCCGCCTCGCCGTTCTTCGCCTCCAGCACATGGTAGCCCTTGTTGCGGAGCGCGCGGGCGGAGAAGACGCGCACGGCGTCCTCATCCTCCACCAGCAGGATGGTGCCGGTGCCGGTCAGGTCGCTGCCGCGCCGTTCCCGCGGTTCGGCGGTGTCGACCGGGCGCAGTTCGCCCTGGTGGTGCGGCAGCAGGATGGTGAAGGTCGTTCCCTCCCCCACCGCCGAATCGACCAGAACGAAACCGCCGGTCTGCCGCACGATGCCGTAGACCGTCGACAGGCCGAGCCCGGTGCCCGACCCGACCTCCTTGGTGGTATAGAAGGGCTCGAAGATGCGTTGCAGGTTTTCGCGCGCGATACCGCAGCCGGTGTCGATCACGTCGACGGAGACGTAGCTGCCGGGCGGTACCGTCTCATGCTCCCGCCGCTCCGGCTGGGTGACGACGTGGTTGGTGGTGTTGATGGTCAGTTTGCCGCCGCCGGCCATGGCATCGCGGGCGTTGACCACTAGGTTGATGATCACCTGTTCCAGCTGGTTCTGGTCGACCTTGACCAGCCCCAGGTCGCGGCCGTGGATCATCTTCAGTTCGATGTTCTCGCCGATCAGCCGGCGCAGCAGGTTGGCCAACTCCGCCAGCACGTCCGTCACGTTGATGACGCGCGGCTGCAGCGTCTGCTGGCGCGAGAAGGCCAGCAGCTGCCGCACCAGATTGGCGGCGCGGTTGGCGTTCTGCTTGATCTGCATGATGTCGCTGAAGGACTGGTCGCCCGGCTTGTGCCGCAGCAGCAGCAGGTCGCAGAAGCCGATCATCGCCGTCAGCAGGTTGTTGAAGTCGTGCGCCACGCCGCCGGCGAGCTGGCCGACCGCCTGCATCTTCTGCGACTGGGCGAACTGGGCCTCCAGGCTCTTGCGTTCGGTCATGTCGATGAAGTGCAGGATCAGGCCGACGCCGTCCGCACGGCTCCCATCCCCCCTGCCCCCATCTCCCCTGCCGTCGGTACGCACCGGGTTGGCGAGGCGCCGGGCATAGAGCTGGGCGGTCAACTCCCGCCCGCCGGACAGCCGCACCTCCAGCGGATGGGCCGGGTCGGCACCGCCCTGCACCGACTTCAGCCGGGCGGTCACCGCCTCGCGCTCCGCCGGGACGATCAGGTCGGCCATCGGGCGGTTGATGACGCTGCCCGCCTCGCTGCCGATCAGCGCCAGGAAGGCCTCGTTGCATTCCGTCAACTGGCCGGTCTCGTCGACCAGGGCGATGCCGATCGGCGCATCCTCGAAGAAGCGCTGGAAGCGCTGCTCGGACTGGCGCAGCGCCTCCTGCCACTCCCGCTCCGGCGACAGGTCGCGCACCACCGACCGGGTGTGGATGGCGCCGTCGTCGGCATGCACCACGCTCTGCGCCACCGCCACCTGGAAGCGGCGCCCGCGCAGCCCCACCATGGTCAGCTCGCCGCGCTGGTCGCCGCCGCCATGGTCGAACAGGTCGTAGGGGGCGGCCAGAGCCGGCGGCGTGGCCAGGATGCCGTGCAGACGCGCTTCGCCGTCGGTCAGGTCGCCGGGCGAGGCCTCCAGCCATTGGGCCAGCATGGCGTTGACGAACAGGAATTGGCCGGTCTGGTCGACCGAGAAGAAGCCGACGGGCGCATGCTCCATGAAGTCGGCGAGCTTGGCCTGCTCGCGCAGCATGACGTGCTCAAGCTCCCGCCGGGCGGTGATGTCCTCGATCCGCCAATGGACGGAGCCGGGGAAACCGGCCACCGGCTGGCCCTGCACCTTGCGCCATTCCGGCGGTTGGCCGTCCAGTGCCGGGATCGCCAGCTCGGCCGAGGCGGCGGCCCCCGCCCTCACCCGTTCGCGCAGGCGGCGGAACTCGCGCGCGCTGTCGGGATCGCCGGAGAACTGGCGCGCCAGGGCGTCCAGCGGCCGCTCGCCGCGGCGCCAGCCCGCCAGTTCGCGGAAGGCGGCGTTGACGAACACCACCTCCTCCGTCCCGTCGCACACCAGCTGTCCGGCCGGCATCCCTTCCAGCGCGCCGCCGAGCAGTGCGCCGATATGCGCCGACCGCCTCACCACCAGAATGCTGCGGCCGATCAGCAGCGCCACGCCGGCGGCGGCCAGCACCGCCCCCAGCCAGACAAGTCCTTCGCGGTCCAGCAGCAGGCCGGCGGCCAGCACCAGCAGCCCGGCCGGCGCCAGCGCATATTGCGCCAGCATCAAGACCCCGCCGGACGATGCCCGGCGGTTCACTGCATTGCGTGCGGTGTCGGAAAGGGAAGTTGTCTCGTCCACCAATACTCCAAACCCCACACGGTCTTCCCGGGAAATGCCCTGGACCGGACATATCCGTCGCGCCGCCTGCGATCGTCGGCCGTCCCACCCGCCCCATCAGCCGTCACGGGCTCAACCGTCACGAGGCCGGATCAGTTGCGCAACGACCGCCCTTTGAGCTTGAAGACATAGGTGATGACTTCGGCGACCGCCCGATAATGCTCGGAAGGAACTTCCTCGTCGATATCGCAAGCGGCATAGAGCGCACGGGCAAGTGGCGGGTTTTCTATGACCGGTACATTGTTCGATTCGGCGATCTCGCGGATCTTGAAGGCGACCTGGTCGACGCCCTTGGCCAGAACCATCGGCGCGCCCATCTGGTTCGGGTCGTATTTCAGCGCGACGGCGAAGTGGGTCGGGTTGGTGACCACCACGTCGGCGTTCGGCACCGCGGCCATCATGCGCTTGCGCGCCCGCTCGAAGCGGATCTGCCGGATGCGGCCCTTGACGACGGGATCGCCTTCCTGCTGCTTGTGCTCGTCCTTCACCTCCTGCTTGGTCATCTTCATCTTCTTGTCGAACTGCTGCTTCTGCCACAGGAAGTCGCCGGCTGCGATGAAGGTGAGGACCACCAGGACCCAGATCAGCAGGCGGTGGGCCAGCCCGTCCACCTGCTGGAGCATGGAGACGATGTCGATGCCGATATAAGCCTCGATGCCGCCGAACATCGGCGTCAGCGCCATGTAGGCGACGCCGCCGACCACCGCCAGCTTGGCGATGCTCTTCAGCAGCTCCACCCCCTGGTTGGCCTTGAACATGTTCATCAGGCCGGGCAGCGGGTTCAGCTTGCCGAACTTGGGCGAGATCAGCTCCCAGGAAACGTGGAACCCCGTCTGTCCGATGGTCGACAGCACGCCGGCCACCACGAACAGCAGGATGGGCAGCCACAGCGCCCACATGACGTCGCCCATCACCCGGAACAGCAGCGCGCCGACCCCGGCACGGTCGAAGGTGAAGCTGTCCAGATTCTCGAAATAATAGTTCAGGCGGAAGACCAGGCCTTTCATCGTTCCGGGCAGGATCGAGACCAGCACCACCAGCATCGCCGCGACCATCAACCAGTTCGCGGCCTCGCGGGTCATCGCGAACTGGCCCTGCTTGTGGGCCTCGTCGAGCTTCTTGGATGTCGGGTCCTCTGTTTTGGAGGACTCGTCCGCGTCTTCCGACACCAGCGTTCCCCTTCTACAGCGGCTTCAGGAATTCGATGAAGGTCGATTCGAAGCGCGACAGCCAGAACAGCATCATCGCCCCCAGCGTCAGCGCGAACATGAACAGGCCCAGCAGGACCTGCACCGAGGTGAACAGCTGGAACACCTGCACCTGCGGCGCCAGCTTGTTCAACAGACCCAGCGCCAGCGCGAACAGGATGCCGGTGATCAGGAAGGGGGCCGACATCTGCACCCCCATCATGAAGCTCCTCGACACCAGCTGCCCGACGACGTTCGCCATGTCGTCGACCGGGATCGCCGCCCCCGGCACGAAGGTGGCGTAGCTGTCGACCACCGCCATGATCAGCAGATGATGCAGGTCGGTGACGAACAGCAGAAGCAGCCCCAGCCAGCCCATCAGCGAACCGGGCAGCGATCCCGAGGTCGCCAGCGCCGGGTTGAAGATCTGCGCGTTGGCCAGACCGCTCTGCAGGCTGATGATGGTGCCGGCCACCTCCAGCGCGCCCATCAGCAGCCGGGCGATGGTGCCCATGAAGATGCCGACCGTCATCTCGCCGGCGGCCAGCACCATCAGCTGGAACGGGTTGCCGGGCATCGGCGGCAGCATCGTCCGGACCGTCGGCGCCACCAGCACGCTGACGGCCAGCGCGAACAGCAGCCGTGCGCGCGTGGGAACGAAGGCGTCGCCGATGGTCGGCATCACGCTGAAGGCGGTACCGACCCGCAGGAAGACCAACATCCAGACGAAGATCTGCTCGCCAAGAAGCTGCTGCAGCACGCTCATTGGCCAGCCGCGGCGGCGGTCGGCGCCGAGGGCGGCGTCACGCCGCTGCCGGGGGTGAAGGGTGCGCCGCCATTGTCGGAGGCGCCGACGCCGATGGCGACGATGCGGTCGGCGACCTCATGTTCGAAGAACTCGGTCAGCTTGCCCAGCATGAAGGGCATCAGCAGGATGCTGAGGCCGAAGACCAGCAGAACCTTCGGCACCATGGCGAGGGTCTGCTCGCTGATCTGGGTGACCGCCTGGAAGATCGAGATGACGGTGCCGACCGCCATCATGATGACCAGAATGGGACCGCAGACCATCACCAGCGTGACGATGGAGGTGCGGCACAGCGCGATGACTTCGGTCTCGTTCATGGCGACGTTGTCAGGAAAATCGATGCTTCGACGTGGATGCCATCACATCGGCATGCGCAGGATTTCCTGGTAGGCGTTCAGCACCTTGTCGCGCACGGCGGTGACCGTCTGCAGCGTCACCTCGGCGTTGGTCACGGCCTGGACCACGTCGTTCAGGTCCGCCTTGCCGACGGTGGCCAGGGCCGACATGTCCTCGCTCTTCTTCAGGGTGCCGATGCTCTCCTTGGCCGCCTGTTCCAGCACGTCGCCAAAGGAGACACCGTCGCGCGCGGCCATGCCGGGGCCGGTCGTCTTGGCGGCGGTGGCGGCGTAGGCCGAGGCGGCGTTCAAAGGATTGATCATGGCGGTGGTTCCGGTCGGTCAGGATGGATTGCGGCGGGACGGGCGCAAGCAGGCAGAAATCAGGCGCGCAGGATGTCGATGGTGCGGGTCAGCATCTGGCGGGCGGTGTCGATGGCCGACAGGTTGGCTTCATAGCTGCGCTGGGCTTCGCGCATGTCCATCGCCTCGACCACCGTGTTGACGTTGGGCAGCAGGACATAGCCGTCGGCATCGGCCGACGGGTGGGAGGGATCGAAGCGGCGCTGGAAGTCGCTCTTGTCCACATCGACCTTGCCGACGCGGACCTTGTCGACGTCCATCGCCCGGTCCAGCTCGTTCTTGAAGATGACCGTCTTGCGGCGATAGGGCAGATCGCCCGGCGTTTCCGCGGTGGTGTTGGCGTTCGCCAGATTCTCCGAAATCACCTTCAGGCGCGTGCCCTGCGCCTTCATGCCGGAAGCGGAAACCGCCATCGACTTGTAGAGATCCATCGCACCGCCTCCTCAAAAACCCGCCGGCGGCTGAAGACCGCCGGTTTGCCGCACTCAACTGCCCGAACGGATCGCCGACTTGATCATCGCCACCTGCTTTTTGTACAGGTTGGTGATGGTCTGGTAATCCATCGAATTCTGGCTCATCCGCATCATCTGGTCTTCCAGGACGACGTTGTTGCCGTCCGGCGCCGTCTCGTACGGATCGCGCACCTTCTGCTCCTGGGCCATGCCGCCCGGACCGCGGGTGCCGGCCAGATGGGACGGGCTGGTCGCCACCGGGGTCAGCCGCCGGCTGTCGCCCAAGGCGTCGCGGAAGCTGAAGGCCTTCAGGTCGCGGCCCTTGTATTCCGGCGTGTCGGCGTTGGCGATGTTCTGCGAAATGACTTCCTGGCGCTGGGTCAGCCAGTCCATCTTGCGCGACATCAGTTTGAAGATGCCGAGATTTCCGAGGTCCATGGCCCTGATCCCGCCGATTCCGCCGAACGCCGCCCAAGCGAGGCCGCCGAGGCGAGACCGGCCGAACCGGGCATCGCCACAGCCTCCGATGGTCGCCCGTTTGCGTTAACGAAGGATGAATCATCCCGGACGCGACTCGGCCGGGACCCCCGCCTTTACAATTCGTTAAGGCTACCGGTCCAGGATGCGGCCCAGGAAGGACCCTTCGATAAGGCCGCCTGTTGCCCGCCCAGCCCCGTTCCCCCGCCTCGCCGCCCGACGGCAAGACGAAGACCCCTGCCGGTCGCCCCGCCGCCCGCCGCCCGGTCGCGGTCGCGCTGAAGTACGAATTGGGCACGCAGACGCTGCCGAGGATCGTCGCCACCGGCAAGGGCACGGTGGCGGAGCAGATCCTGGAATTGGCCTTCGCCAACGGCGTGAAGGTGCGCGAGGATGCCGATCTCGTCGAGATCCTGTCCGCCATCGAGATCGACAGCGACATTCCCGTCGAGGCCATCGCCGCGGTCGCCGAAGTCCTGGCCCACGTCTACCGTGCCAACGGCACGCTGCCGCCGGACCCGCACGCCGAAGATTCCATGGAGGACATGCCATGACCCGTCCGCCATCCGCTCCTCTTTCTCCCGTCCTTTCCCAAGAAGGGACCGACTCGGCCGCCCGCCTCGCGGAACGGGCGGTTGCGCTGGGCGCGACGCTCGACGATGCGCGCGCACAGGCGGAAGCCGGCGTCCTGATCGACCTCGCCGGGCTGGAGGATCGCGTCGCCCGTCTCTGCCTCGCGGCGGAAACCTTGCCGCGGGGAGAGGCGCGGACCCTGCTCGGCCCGCTCGGCGACCTCGTCGCCGCGCTCGGCCCGCTGGCGGCAGCCTTGACCGAACACCAGGTCCGGCGGGAGGAAACCATCGCCGCCGCATTGGCCGGCCGCGACGACCCGCACACCGCCCGCCAGCGCGCCGCCGCCGCCTATGGGCGCGCCGGTACGCCGGGCGGTCCGGGTCTTCCCGACGATACGCCCTGACACAGAAAGCCCGCCTTTTCCATGGATCTCGACCAGTATATCCGATTCCTGATGGCGCTCGTCTTCGTGGTGGCGCTGATCATGGTCGTCGCCTGGGTGATGCGCCGCGTCGGCATGGCCGGGGGCACGGTGCGCGGACGCGCCCGCCAGCGCCGGCTGAGCGTGGTGGAGGCGCTGCCGATCGACGCCAAGCGGCGGCTGATCCTGGTCCGCCGCGACGACCGCGAGCATCTGATCCTGCTGAGCGCCAACGGCGACCTGCTGGTGGACAGCGCCCCGGCCGCGGGCTTCGACACGGCTCTCGCCAGGAACGCGGATACGTTCGCCGCAAGGCCGGCCGATGCCGCGCCGGCCGGGAGCCCGCAGTGATGACGGCGGCCATGCTCCGCCGTCTGCGATCCGGCCGACCGTCCTGCTGGAAGCCGGCCGCCGCCGGGCTGGCGCTGGCGCTCGCCGTCGGCGTGGCGCTGGGGCTGAGCGCCGGGCCGGCACTGGCGCAGAGCCTGACCTTCGACCTCGGCGACGCCGGCGGCACCGCCACCGGCCGCATCGTCCAGACCATCGGCCTGATCACGGTGCTGTCGCTGGCGCCGTCGATCCTGATCATGATGACGGCCTTCACCCGCATCGTCATCGTACTGTCCTTCCTGCGCAACGCGCTGGGCGTGCAGCAGGTGCCGCCGACCACGGTGATGATGTCGCTGGCCCTGTTCCTGACCTTCTTCGTGATGGCGCCGGTGTTCGAGCGCAGCTACACCCAGGGCATCCAGCCGCTGATGAACCAGGAAATCGACGAGATGGAGGCGTTCCGCCGCACGGTGGCACCCTTGCGCGATTTCATGCTGCACCACACCAGCGAGAAGGACCTCCGGCTGTTCATGGACATGGCCCGCCTCCCCTCCGTGCCGGAGGGGAACGACATGCCGCTGCACGTCCTGGTGCCGGCCTTCATGATCTCGGAGATCAAGCGCGGGTTCGAGATCGGGTTCCTGCTGTTCCTGCCCTTCCTCATCATCGACATGGTGGTGTCGTCGATCCTGATGTCGATGGGCATGATGATGCTGCCGCCGACCATGGTCGCCATCCCGTTCAAGATCATCTTCTTCGTGCTGGTCGACGGGTGGTACCTGATCGCCGGGTCCCTGGCCCGCAGCTTCGGAACGCTCTGAGGCCGCCGCGGGGCGGCGCCCTGCGCACTTCGTCGCATCGTTCAGGCCCGGGATTGCCGGCGCAAGCCCGCTCTGGCGTCGGACGCCGTAAACGCGTATGAGGAAGGACGATGCGCGTCGGCGGGACGACCGGCAGGACTGCCGGCCCGCCGGATCGTTCCGACCGGTCACGACCACCGAAGGGGGCGGCGGGCCGGAACGAAGCCGCAGCAACGGGCGCCATCGAACGACGGACCAACTTCGGACCGCAACCACTTCATGACTGACACCGCTTTGAAGGCTGCGCCGCCCGATACCGGCAAGCTCGCGACGCTGACCCTGGGCGCGCTCGGCGTCGTTTTCGGCGACATCGGCACCAGCCCGCTCTACACGCTGCGCGAATGCTTCGGCGGCGAGCATGGGCTGGCACTGACGCCTGAGAACGTCCTGGGCATCATGTCCCTGGTGTTCTGGGCCCTGGTGATGGTCGTCACCGTGAAATACGTGGGCTTCGTGATGCGGGCCGACAACAAGGGCGAGGGCGGCATCCTCTCCCTCCTGGCGCTGGCGTCGAAGACGCGGCCGGACGCGTCGGGCCGGCTGACGGTGCTGACGGCGCTCGGGCTGTTCGGCGCCTCGCTGTTCTACGGCGACGGCATGATCACCCCGGCGATGTCCGTCCTGTCGGCGGTCGAGGGGCTGGAGGTGGCGGAGCCGGCGCTCGAATCGGCGGTGGTGCCGCTGACCGTCGCCATCCTGATCGCCCTGTTCGCGATCCAGAGCCACGGCACCTCGCGCGTCGGCGCCTTGTTCGGGCCGATCATGCTGGCCTGGTTCTCCACGCTCGGCATCCTCGGACTGGTCGAGGTGGTCCAGCAGCCGGGCGTGCTGGTCGCCTTCAACCCGCTCTACGCCCTATCCTTCTTCATCGAGCATGGCATCGCCGGTTTCCTCGTGCTGGGCGCGGTCGTGCTGGCGGTGACCGGCGGCGAGGCGCTCTATGCCGACATGGGCCATTTCGGCCGCCGCCCGATCCAGGTCGCATGGCTGGCCGTGGTGCTGCCGGCGCTCCTGCTGAACTATCTGGGCCAATGCGCGCTTCTGCTGAACGATCCGACGGCGGTGCGCAGCCCCTTCTACCTGCTGGCACCGGACTGGGGCCTCTATCCGCTGATCGGCCTGTCGACGGCCGCCACCGTCATCGCCAGCCAGGCGGTGATCTCCGGTGTCTTCTCCCTGACCCGGCAGGCGGTGCAGCTGGGCCTTTGCCCGCGCCTCGACATCCGCCACACCTCCAACGAAGAGGAGGGGCAGATCTACATCCCCCGCGCCAACTGGGGCCTGCTGGCCGCGGTGCTGGGGCTGGTGCTGGTCTTCCAATCCTCCACCCGGCTGGCGGCGGCCTACGGCATCGCGGTGACCGGCGACATGATCATCACCACCACCCTGTTCCTGGTGGTGGCGCGGCGGCGCTGGAACTGGAGCCTGCCGCTCTGCCTCGCCGTCGGGGCGGTCTTCCTGACCGTGGAGATTTCCTTCTTCGCCGCCAACGCGGTGAAGATCCCCCATGGCGGCTGGGTGCCGCTGGTGATCGCCGTCATCACGCTCAGCCTGATGGCGACCTGGCGCCGCGGCCGCGCCGTGCTGACCAAGCGGCTGGCCGAGGAGTCGCTGCCGCTCGACGCCTTCATCAAGCGCCAGGCGAAATCCGCCGACATCCATCGGGTGAAGGGCACCGCGGTCTTCATGACCTCCAGTTCCAACACCGTGCCGATCGCGCTGCTGCACAACCTGAAGCACAATCAGGTTCTGCACGAGCGCGTCGTCTTCGTCACCGTGGTGGTGGAGGATGTGCCGCGCGTCCCCGCCAAGGACCGCGTGGTGGTGGAGGGCCTGGCCGAGGGCTTCTACCGCATCACCGTGCGCTATGGCTTCTCGCAGGAACCGAACATTCCCAAGGCCCTGCGGCTGTGCAAGGCCTTCGGGCTGGAGTTCGACGTGATGGCGACCTCCTTCTTCCTGGGCCGCGAGACGCTGATCCCGCAGATGAACTCGCAGATGGCGCTGTGGCGGGAGAAGCTGTTCGTCGTGATGTCCCGCACCTCGGTCAGCGCTACCGACTTCTTCAAGCTGCCGCCGAACCGCGTGGTGGAATTGGGAACCCAGGTTCAGCTTTAGCCGGCAGGAAGGGGATCGAAATCCTCGAAGGACTACCTCTTCCGCGATCGAAGAAATCGGCATCGCGCGTGGAAATCTCGGTGATCTGATCAAAAGACGCCCCCGTAACGGTGATGTGTCCGCGAGAAAGCGGACCTTCACCGACAAGAGGGAATGCTATGAAGAAGGTTGCCACCGTGGCGATCGCCACCCTTCTTTTTGCCGGTTGCGCCAATGCGACCATGGAAAAGATGGTCGGCGGCGCGCCGATGTACTCCAGCAAGACCATCGTGGAAAACGCGTCCCAGTCCAAGGACCACACCACGCTGGTCGCCGCCGTGAAGGCTGCCGGGCTGGTCGACACGCTGAACGGCAAGGGCCCCTTCACCGTCTTCGCCCCGACCAACGAGGCCTTTGCAGCATTGCCCGCCGGCACCGTCGATACCCTGCTGAAGCCGGAGAACAAGGGCCAGCTGACCAAGGTGCTGACCTATCACGTCGTTCCCGGAAAGCTGACCGCCAAGGACATCGTCGCGGACATCAAGAAGGGCAACGGCAAGGCGATGCTGAAGACGGTGGAGGGGATGCCGCTGACCTTCACCCAGTCCGGCGACGCCGTCATGGTCGCCGATGCCTCCGGCACCACGGCCCGCGTCACCATCGCCGACGTCGAGCAGTCCAACGGCGTCGTCCACGTCATCGACAAGGTTCTGCTGCCGAAGTGACGGCGCGGAGCGGGCGGCGGGGCACCGCGATGGGCCCCCGCAAGGCGTCCCGCCGCCTTCAGGAGGATCGCGTCAGGAGGTCGGCTTTTCCGCCGGCTGCTTGCCGCCGCGATATTCCTTCAGAAACTTCTTGAACATATCCACTTCCGCGACGCGGGAGCGGATGGTGCCGACGTCGATCAGGCCCATGGCCTGTTCCGGGCGGGTGAGGATGCGGAAGGCGTCCTCGTTCGGCCCGCCCTTCATCGGCCCTTCGAAGTCCTTCTTCAGCAGGTTCAGCCCGTTGCCATCGCCGGCCAGCGCCAGCGCGACGGCCCGGTTGAGCACCAGCTGCGACATGTTGGGGTCGAGCGGCTTGCCCGGCGCCGGCGCCGGCCCGATCACCTTGTTCAGCGCCAGCGCCGCGGCATCCCATTTCTGCCCCTTCCACGCGATGTCGACGCGCAGCAGGTTGGCGTTGCTGCTGTCGTCCTGGGCCAGGAGCTGCATCGCCTCGTCGCCGCGGTTCAGCTCCGCCAGCGCCTTGGCCTGCATCAGCCGCCGCTCCGCCGCCAGATCGGCTGGCAGCCCGGCGACGTTGGACAGCTCCAGCGCCTTCAACGCGTCTTCCGGCTTGTTGTCGAGCAGGCGCACCGACGCCAGCCGCGTGCCGACCCGCGCCTTGTCCAGCCCGGACAGGCGGTATTCCACCTGATGCTGCAGCAGGTCGGCGGCGCGGTTCAGCAGGTCGATGGAGATCAACCGTTCCGCCAGCTGCCGGATGATCTCGTCGCCGGCCTCGCCCACCGGAGTCAGCTCGCGGAACTGGTCGTAGAGCTGCATGGCATCGAGCGTCGGCAGGCGCTGCGCCCCGTCCTTGAACAGGTCGGCGAAGATGCGCGACATCTCCTTGGTGATCGCCTCGGCCCGCGGCGTGTCGGCGACCAGTGCCGCCGTTTCCTTCATCGTGTTGAAGCCCTTGGCATATTCGCCGCCGGCGATCAGCACTTCGCCCATGCGCGAGCGGATCTGCATCTCCAGGTCATCGCCGCGCCAGGTGAAGGTCAGGCCGGCCAGCTGCTCCGCCGCGGCGGTCGGCGACATCTTGCCTTCCGACAGCTCCAGATTGGTCAGGGCCAGCCCGGCCTTGGCCCGGTAGAGCCGGTCGTAGCTGTTGTAGGCGGCGGTCAACTGCTCCCGCGCCTGGTCGATCTCGCCGGTCTGGGCATAGAGCAGGCCGCGCAGATATTGCGTCTGCGGATTTTCCTCCTGATCCGGGCTGCCATGTTCGATCACCCGGTCGAACAGCCGCTTGGCGGTGGCGGTGTCGCGCGTCTCCAGCGCCGCCTCCGCCGCCCGCAGGCCGAGCTTCCCGAGCATCGGGTCCGGATAGCTGTTCAGGATCGATCCCGACGCCTTGAAGCCGGCCATCGCCTTGGGCCAGTCGCGGCGGTCGGCGGCGATCGCGGCGCGCCACAAATTGGCTTCCGGATTGCCGGCCAGGGTAGGCACCGACAGGTCGGCCTCCGCACCGTCCTGATCGCCGGTCAGGACGCGGGCGGCGCCGCGCAGCGCGCGGAATTCCGGCCAGCCCTCCAGGTCGGGCTGGTTCTGCTGCAGCACGTCCAGCAGGCCGAGCGTCTCCTGTCCGAACCCGTTGGCGAAATAGAAGCGCGCGAGGTCGAGCTGGGCCTTGGGCCGCTCGGATTCCGGCGCATTGACGACGGCGAGTTGAAGGTCCTGACGGGCTTCGGTGAAATGGTCGAGGTCACCGTGCTTCCAGGCCGGCAGGTTGAACAGGCGGCGACCCTGCGCCGCAGGGGGTTGGGAGGCTGCCGGGGCCTTCGGCGGCTCCATGGCGGCGGACGCGCCGCCGGCCGGGGGCTGGGCCGAAACGGGCGCGGCGGCCAGTTGCGGCGGAACCGGCTGCGGGGCGGGCATGGAAGCAGGAGGCGGCACCGCCACCGGATTGCCGGCATCGGCGGCCGGCGAGATGTGCAGGCCGCCGGCAGTGGTCAGCTCCACCCCCTCCTTGATCGCCCGCACCGTCACATTGTCGGAGATCGGCCTCACCACCACCCCCTGGTAGGACGGCATGACCTCCAGATCCGGATAGCGGTGGGGTTCGGGTATGCCCTGCCCCGGGCTGGGCAGCGGAACAACCTGGATGCGATCGCCGACGTCGGGATCGGCGAATTGAACGATGTTGGCCGCATCGGGGGCGCGCACCAGCAGCCGGGCGCCGAGCAGGAAGTCGGGGTCCGGCTCGACCCGGAGGTCGCCGGCGCTGGCCATGTTAGCGGGACGGGCGGAAGACAGGATGCGCCATGTGGTGCCCTGCCGCTCCACCGTCGGCCACACCATCGGGCCGATCTTGGTGCGGAACACGCTGCCGCCGGTCGCCGGCACCGGCTCCACCGCGCCCATCAGCTCGGCACCGGGACCGCTGAGCTTGCCGGCGCCGATGGGCATCGGCCGGTCGAACACGACATAGAGCTGGCCTGCCCGCGGATAGACGGCGATGGAAGCCGGACCGCCGGTATCGAAGGTCAGCACCGGCCCCTTCGGACCAGCCGCCGGCTGGGCCTTCGCATCGGCCGGCGGCACGGAGGCCGCCTTGGCCTCGGCAGGGGAAGAGGCCGCGGTTCCGGCCATTTTCGGGGGGGCGGCATTCGCCGCCGCCGGTGCTGCGGCATTCGCCGTCGTCGGTGCTGCGGCATTCGCCGTCGTCGGTGCTGCGGCATTCGCCGTCGTCGGTGCTGCGGCATTCGCCGCGATGGCCGAACGGCCGGAGGTCGCGGACGCCATCGTCGGGGCATCCTTGCCACCGTCCCTGACGGCTTCCTTCGCCGGTGCCGGCCGGCTGGTTCCCTGGCCGCCCTGCCCCGCATCGGTTCCCTGGGACCCGGACACGGGCTGGCCCGCGGCAGGCGGAGCCGCCTCGTCTCGGGGCAGGCCGGCGCGGGATCCGGGATTGCCGACGGCGAGCACCATCGACTTGCCCGACGCGCTGTCGGTCACCTCCGCATCCTGTGGAACGGCGAGGGTGACGGCCAGCGAGCCGTCGGGCTGGCGGTAGGACTCGATGTTCCGGATGTTGCGCAACGGCGTCTTGGCGAGAGGCACAAGATCGGCGGTGCCGCCCTTATCGAAGGCGACCGTCACCGCGGCACCGTCGCGCGTGACCTTGTAGCCGACCGGCGACGCCCAATCGAAGGTCAGGCGGCTCTGGTCAGGCTGGTCGGCACCCTGCACCCGCAGCCGACCGGAGGAGGGCACCGGCCTCGCCGCTTCGGCCTTCACCATGTCGGGTTTCGCCGCTTCGGCTTTGGCGGCCTCCGGCTTGACGTTCTCCGCCTTCGCCGCGGGCGATAGGTCGATGGCGACGGCGTTGCCGTTGCGGAAGCTCTTGAGCGAGACGGGGCGCTTCAGGTCGAACGAGACGGTCTTGCCGTCCGCCTCCACCCGGCCGTCGGCCAGATAGTCGGGCAGCGCCCGCACCAGCCGGTCCAGCGGAGCGTCGATGGGTTCGGTGAAGGCGACGACCAGCCGGTCGCCGTCGACCGACGCGGTGTAATCGACCTTGCCCGGCCAATCGAAGACCAGCCGGCCGAAATCCTTGTGGGTGCCGCCGCGCACCGGCACGCTGGCCGCCTCGGCCGCAGCGACGAGGAGACCGGGAGACAGCAGGGTCGGCACGGCGAGCAGCGCCACCGCGGCGGCACAGCCGCGCAGCCAGCGCTTCCTTCGGTAAGCCGACCGGTCCGTCACCTCAATCCGCTCCTTCCTCTCGCACCACGATGTCCACCGGCAGACGCCCGCCGCCGGCCATCCCGGCCCCGTCCACCGGCAGCATCACCGCCCGCGCCACCAGATCACGGCGATAGCCGGTCTCGCGCAGGGCGGCCGAGACGGCGACTGCCCGGGTCAGCGCCCGTTCCCAGGCAACGCCGCCGGCCGAGTCCTCATGCTCGGCATGGCCGACCAGCTCGATCCGGTTGCCGATGCGGCCGATGACGGCCCCCAACAGGAACAACACCCGCCGCCCCTCGTCGGTAAAGGCGGCGCCGCTCGGATCGAACATCCGCTCACCGGGCAGGCGGATGACGACACGGTCATCCTCGCGCCGGACATCGACCACCGCCAGCTCCGCATTCGAGCGCAGCTGGCTTCCCAGCAAGGCGGCCAGATAATGCAGGTCGATCGCCGCCCGGGCCTCCACCGCCATGGCGTTGAACGCGGCACCGGGGTCGGCCGGCCGGTCGGAGGGAGTGACGGCCGTCGAGCGTGCGGCGGGGATCGTCTCGGCCACGCCTTTCGCCAGCCGGGTCCAGCGCTCCGCCTCCGGCTCGCTCATCGAATACATCAGCACGAAGAAGGCGAGCATCAAGGAGATCAGGTCGGTGAAGCTGATCAGCCACAGCGTCTTGCGATGGCCGGCGCGATCATCCGCCCCCGCGGCCCCTGCCAGCCCCCCTGCCCTCGCGGCGATGCCGGGAATGCGGATCATTTCCGCACCTCGGTCCTGGTCGGCCCCGGTGCGGGAACCGGTGCCGGCACCGGCGGCTTCGCGACCGGACGTGCCGCCCCCTCGTCGTCCCAGCGCAGGGAGAACAGCAGGCGCACCCCGCCGGGTTCGCCGCGCTCGATCCCGACGGTGACGTTGCCGCCCGGCGCACCGTCCGCAACCAGCGCGCGGGCCAGCACGCCGGCCCGGGCGACCGGCCCAGGCGGCTGGCTGGGCGTTCCCGTCGGTCCGATGCCGAGAAGCGCGTCCAGTTCCACCCGCTCGCCCTGGCGCGACTGGCGCAGGGCATCGGCGATGCGGTCGATCAGCCCCTGGCGGTCCGGCCGCAGGGTCATGGTGCCGGGAACGAACAGGTCGTCGGCCGGCAGCCGCACCTCCAGCAGCTGACCGGGGGCGACCACCTCCACCTTGGAAACCGCGACCGCGGTGGCGAACAGCGTGCCGACGTCCTGCAGCCGCTGCACGGCGAAGACGGTCCCGGCGCGCGAGGCCACCGGTTCGGACCCGTCGCGCAGGCGCGGGTCGATGATGAAGCTGGGAAAGGTCCGCTCCAACGAGGCGGAAACCGCCTTCACCTTCTGCACCGTCTGCACCGAATTGGCGTTCAGCACGATGAAGAAGACCAGGAGCAGCAGGAACAGCGACAGCAGAAGCAGGATGCTGCCGTTGTTCGGATTCGCATGCTCGACCGCACCGCCGGCGCGCCCGATCCGCAGCGGCGGGAGCCCGGCGCCTGCCGCACCGGCATATCCGCCGCCTTGGGCCGACTGGCCGCCGGTCGGCCGGCCGATGGGGGTGCCGGGCAGCATGGCGTCAGTCGAAGCTGGCCAACAGACGGTCGATCTCGTCCTGGTCCATGGCGTTGCCCGGCAGTTGCGGCCCGTGCAGAAGCTGCTGGTCCGCCTCCTCCGCGCTCATCGGTTCGAAATGGACGGCCGCCTCCGCATCCTCGGCCGCCAGCTTGGCGAGGCGCGGGGCGTGGTTCTGCCGCACCTCGCTGCCGAAGGCGGCGACGATCATGTCGACCTTCGATTCGATGTGCTTCAGCGTCCGCACGACCTTGCCGATGCGCTGGCCGGTGATGTCCTGGAAGTTACAGGCCTCGTAGATCTTGGTGATCTGGTCGTTCAGCTTCGCCGAAGCATCCGCATCCGTCTGGCCGGCGATGGCGCCGATGGCGTCGCAGGCGTCGAAGATGGCGAAGGTCGCCTTCTCCGTCGCGCCGATCACCGCATCCAGCTCGTCGGTGGCGGTGCGGATATGTTCGTCGCGGATTTCGGCCGGCTGGAGCGCCGCGATCTCCTGCTTGGCCGTCTCGATGTATTTGGCGAGGTCCACGACCTCCTTGTACAGGCGCAGGTCGGTGGCGGAGATGTCGCCGTCCATGCTGCCCAGGATGTTGCGGACGATGTCCGTCACTTCGTCGCGCGACAGCGGCTGTGCGGCTTCCGCGAAGGCGGTGTCGAGGCGCTGTCTCAGGAACTTCTGTTCCGTCACGGCGGATTGGGCGGAGAAGGTCATCGGGCGTGTCCAGCGAGAGGGGCAAGGCCTTGGCGGAATGAGCCGGAACCTCCCCGGTCCGCGCTCTCCAGCGAGCGCCCGTCGGTGCCGCTGCGGCGGAGGTTCAACGCTCCGGCCGCTCGTGGCGCCCAACCGTCCCAGGAACTGTCCGAGCCATGCAAGCCTATGGCGCGAGGGTTAAGAGCCCGTAAAGACGCCCCGCTCCGAAGCCTGGCTTGACGCCGATCGAGGCGCCGAAGTTGCCGGCACGCCACACTGTGGCCCACACGACCGAGGAGAGCGGGTCGGTGATCAGAACAGCCCGGCGGCGGCCGGCGCACCCAGAAGCGCGATCAGGGCCAGCACGGTGACGGCAATCAGCCGTTCCGTCTGCGACCAGCGTTTCCAATCCCTTCTGAAGCTTTTCAGTTCGTCGGCCATGACAAACCTTCCGGTGTTCGAGAGCTACACTGCAACGCAACGAAATTGTACCGGGTCCAGTTGACGCATGGTTAAAATCCACCGGCGTGACGTTCTTACCGGCGCACTGGCACAGAAATGCCACAGTCGCGGCCCGGCGAACTCTGATCCATGTCAAAGATCGGTCGAATTGTCGGCATTTCCCATTTCGCGGGCGGCGATGGACCATGCTCCGGCGGCGTGCCTCTTCCGGCAGCTTCCGATACCGACCGTCGATGCCTAGATGATAAGCTCTAGATCAAGCCGCCGGGACGGGGGCGCTGACGGGGGTAGCGGATGGCGAAGGCAACCGACCTGAAGATCGGTCTGGCGCTGGGCAGCGGAGCGGCGAGGGGCTGGGCGCATATCGGCGTCCTGCGCGCGCTGGAAGAGATCGGGATCAAGCCCGACGTCATCTGCGGCACGTCGATCGGTGCCGCCGTGGGTGCCGCTTATCTGACCGACCAGATGGACGAGCTTCAGTCCTGGGCGCAGAAGATGGGCTGGCTCGGCATGCTGGGCATCATCGACCTCACCTTCCGCCGCGGCGGCCTGGTCGCCGCGGAGAAGGCGTTCGGGCGCTTCGACAACGAGCGCAGCAATGTCCTGATCGAGGATTTGCCCCTGCCCTTCGCCACGGTGGCCACCGACCTGTCGACCGGGCGCGAGATGTGGCTGCGCGACGGGCCGCTGATGTCGGCGGTGCTGGCGTCGGCCGCCATGCCCGGCCTGTTCCCCGCGGTCCGGCGCGAACATCACTTGCTGGTCGACGGCGCGCTGGTCAACCCGGTGCCGGTCTCGCTTTGCCGGGCGCTGGGAGCCGACGTGGTGGTGGCGGTCAACCTGAACAGCGAACTGTCGCCGCTCGGCCGTCCGAACGGCCGTGCCAACGGCAAGGTGGCGGTGGCGGCCAGGGTGGCACAGCCGGTGCCGGAACCGGTGGTCGCCGGCGGCGACGCCGGCTCCCCCGCCCTGTCGCACCTGACCAGCCAAATCTCCACCTGGCTCGGCCGCAAGCCCAGCCGGCGCACCCGCTTCCTGGCCGACCAGATCGAAGACGCCCACGCCCACAAGCATGTCCCCAACGCGCTGGAGGTTATGGCGGGCTCGATCGACATCATGCAGGACCGCATCACCCGCTCCCGCCTCGCAGGCGAACCGCCGGACGTCCTGATCGCACCGCGGCTGGCCCATATCGGCATCCTGGAATTCGATCGCGCCGCGGAAGCGGTGGAGATCGGCCATGCCGCCGCCTCGATGCTACGGCCGTCGATCGAGCTGGCCCTGCGCCGTGCCTGACCGGCAAAGCCTGGTTCGCCCGCCCTTCGCCAGCCTTCGGCCCGGCCTCCGTCCGGGTGCCGCCCCAACCGCCTCCGAGAGTCCCGTTCCGATGAGCCAGTCCGCGCCGCCCGACACCGTCTCCGCCCTGCTCGCCAGCGGGACGCCGCATTGGGGCAACGCCGGCACGGTGCTGGACGGCGGCTCCGTCGGCGGCTCCGCGACCGTCAGCTACGGCTTCCTGACCACCGCCCGGCAGGTCTCCGCCGCCGACGCATCCGGCTTCGCGGCGATGAACACCGAGCAGCGCGCCGCCGTCCGGCGGGCGCTGGCGGCCTGGAGCGCCGTCGCCAACGTCACCTTCGTCGAAACCTCCGACGCCGCAGGAGCTGCGGTCGCCTTCGGAACCAACCGGCAGAACGGCCAGTCGGCGGCCTATGCCTATTATCCATCCACCGCAATCCAGGGCGGCCAGGTGTTCCTGGCCAACGACAGCGCCGCCAACGCCAACCCGACGGCGGGCGGCTACAGCTACATGACGGTCATCCACGAGATCGGCCATGCCTTGGGCCTCAAGCATCCCGGCAACTACAATGCCGGGTCCGGCGAGGGGACGGAGGGCCCCTATCTGCCCGCGACGACGGACAATTACGCCTACAGCATCATGTCCTACAACGCGAACGACGCGCTGCCGTCGGGCAGCTACCTGACCGGCCCCAGCCTCTACGACATCGCGGCGATCCAGTATCTCTACGGCGCCAACATGTCCGCGGCCCCCGGCGACACCGGCTACACGCTCGACACCGGCAGGTTCACCACGCTGTGGGACCCCAACGGGCACAACAGCCTCAATGGCGGGGCCCAGACCGCATCCCTGTCGCTCGACCTCCGCGATGGCCAGTTCAGCAGCGCCGGCGGCACCGTCTTCCTGGCGCTGGCCTACGGCACGACGATGCAACTGGCGACGGGCGGCAACGGCGACGACAGCTTCGCGGTCAACGGCTTGGGCAATGTCCTGGATGGCGGTGCCGGCACCGACACCGCGGTGTTCAGCGGCCGCCGGGCACAATACCGCGTCCAGCAGATGGACGCCGGCCGCTATGTCGTCAGCGGCGCCGACGGCAACGACCTGCTGACCAACATCGAGTACCTGCGGTTTTCCGACGGCGGCACCGCCCTGCCGGCCATGGTGTCCGGCAGCTTCGACGCGCTGCGCTACACGGCGTCGAACGCGGACCTGATCGCCGCCTTCGGCACCGACAAGACCGCGGCCACTCAGCATCTCGTCGGCTTCGGCATCTACGAGGGCCGCAGCCTGACCGGCTTCGATCCCTACAACTATCTGGCCGGCTACGGCGATTTGCTGAACGCCTTCGGCAGCGACGTCGGCGCCGCGACCGGCCATTTCATCACCAACGGCTATCGCGAGGGCCGCAACTCGACCCTGTTCGACACGCTGTCCTACGAGGCCAGCAACCGCGACCTGATCGCCGCCTTCGGCAGCGACCGCGAGGCGGTGGAGCTTCACTACATCGTCCACGGCCGCTTCGAAGGGCGTTCCTTCACCACCTTCAACGCCGCCGCCTATCTGGCCGCCAATCCCGACGTCAACGCCGCCGTCGGCGGCAGCCTGGCCGGGGCAAAGCAGCATTACGTCAGCTACGGCTATGCCGAGGGGCGGGCTCTGGCCTGAGCGCCTACGCCCGTTCCGGTGCTCACCTTGCCGGCCAGATCCAGGTCAGCTCGTGCTTGTTGTGGTGCAGGTGGAGCACCCGGCCGCCGGGGATCTCGGCGAAGGCGCGGGCGGTCTCATGGTCGGTCTCGGCCTGGAATTTCAGCGTGCAGACGAAGCGCTTGGCCAGCCCGCTGTCCATCCACTCCTTCACCAGCCGCAGGAGCCGGGTCGGATAGCAGATCACGTCGCAACACAGCCAGTCGACCGGACCGACCGTCGCCGGCTTCAGGCCGAAAGCGCTTTCCTGGCGGATTTCCACCCGTGGCAACGCGGCGATCGCGGGGTCGAGCGGCGCCTTGTCGACGCTGACCACCGACGCCCCCAACTCATGCAGCACCCAGGTCCAGCCGCCCGGACAGGCACCGAGGTCGAGGCAACGGTCGCCCGGCCCCGGCTGCTCGCCGAACAGGGTCAGCGCTTCCCACAGCTTCAGATAGGCGCGGTTGGGCGGGGCCGTGCGGTTCTCGACGAAGGTCACCTCGCCGTTGCGGAAAGGGCTGGAACAGCGCGCGGCGGCGATGATGGTGGACTCGTCCGCCAGCGTCCACGAGCCCAGCGGCGCCGTCGGCAGCGGCGACGGGAAGATCACCGGCTTGGCCGAGACATGCGGCAGGTTTTCCTGGATCAGGGCGGCGCGGCGGTGATGCCGCTGCGACCACAGCGCCCAATTGCGCTGGATCCCGCGCAAGGCCTTCGCACCGCTCTTGATCGAGGCGAACTCGATACGCACCGGGTCGTACCAGATGTTCTGCGCCCAGGCGGCAGGCCGCGCCGGTCCATCGACGAAGACCAGCCGGCCGTCGACCGAGGCGACCTCCCCCAGCTCCGCCACCAGATCGTCGAGGAAGCCGTCGGCCGCCAGATACACCGTCTGGCCGAGCGGGGTGACCACCGCGCCGGGAGCGGTCTGGCCGGTGGCTTCGGGGGCGTCTTCGGGAGCGTTTTTGGGGGTGCTGTCGTCCATGCCCCAGGGGCTACCGCCACCGGCCGGCGATTGCAAGCGCAAGGATGCGGCACGACGCTTTCGGCGCTGCGCGAAGGAGGATGTGACAAAGCGTCCCGGCACCCCCCATATGCGATCCGTTCGCAATAGGGACGTTGACAACGATTCTCACTCTCAGCTATTGCTGGACCCGGGACATCATTCCGCAACCGACCGTCGCCGAGGGCTTATGTTCGTCTGCATCTGCCACGCGTTGAATGACAAGAAGGTCAAGGCCGCGCTGGACCAAGGCGCCACGACCCCGGCCTCGGTGTTCCGCCATCACAATTGTCAGGTTCAATGCGGCAAATGCGTCCCGACCATGCGCAGCATGGCCAGCGAGCATCGGGCCGTCCTGGCCCAGCAGGCAGCCGCGAACACCACGATCGCCGCCATCGCGGTGGCGCCGGCAGCAGTCCCCTGCTGTGGCACGGCTATGCCGGAACCGGCGAATGCCGAGGCCGTCCCCGCCTATGCAATCGCGGCAGAGTGAGGACTTTATACAAAGGTCTACCACTTCCGACTTTCCGCTTCGATACCGGCTCTGCACCCCCACCTTTCGGCTGCGACAGATTGCGCGCCGTCTATGATTTTTGGGCGGATTGACCGGGACCGGCCGATCCGGCACAAAAGCGTCACCAAAACAAAAGAACGCCGTCAAAAAGACGGCGTATAAAAACGTCAACGGGCCGGATGAAACCGGCCCTGGAGGAAACGCAATCCAACCGGGAAGACTTCCTCGGCCACCGGGTTTGCCTTGTCCTTTTGGATCGGGCCAACCCGGCGGAATTTGGATTCGGACGGATATCCCGCAACTGCTCTGTCGCACCGCAAAGACATGACGGCATCTCCCAAACGGGCTGTGCCGCCTGCGCTTCCGGTGCGTTTTCGCAGTATCGGCGCGGCGCTATCCTGCCGACCGGCCGAGAGGTCTAAAAAGGTTGAGGATCACAGGAGGACACTTCATGAGCCGCCGCAATCGGCAAGCCTTCGACACGCTGAGCCGCGACCTCGTGCTGCGCGCGACCGATCGCATGGAAACCCTGCGGTCCATGGTGGAGCGCGCGGACAGCAACCGGCGAGAGACGTGGGAACGCACGCTCGACCGTCTCCGCGGCCTGAACAACCGTGCCATCGCCCGCATCGAGGCCGCGCATCTGGCCGACGACGACGCGTGGCCCTTCGCCCGCGCCCAGGCCGACCAGGCAATGATGGACCTGATGCGCGCACTCGACGATTTCGACGGCCATCTGCGCCTGCTGGCAGCCTGAGGCCGTAGGGACCACACCAAACACACCAAACACACCAAACAAAAGGCCCTCTCCACCGGAGAGGGCCTTTGTCTTTAATACCAATGCCGGAAAGTTCCGACCTTTGGTCGGCACTTTCCGGCCCCTCAGACGCCGGGCGGCCCGCTTCCGCGGGCATGTGCCCGCGCGGCCGCAGTCGCGGCCGTACCAGCGCCCTGAATCTTTAGGACGCCCCGAAATCCAGACCCCAGGCCGAGTAGCGTTCGGGATCGTCGACCCAGCCTTCGCGCACCTTCACGAACAGGATCAGGTGGACGCGGCGTTCGAGCATGCCCTGCAGTTCGGAACGCGCGGCGGAGCCCAGCGCCTTGATCCGCTGGCCACCCTTGCCCAGCACGATGGCCTTCTGGCTTTCGCGCTGCACGAAGATGACCTGCGAGATCTTGACCGACCCGTCCTCGAACTCCTCCCACACCTCGGTCTCGACCGTGGCGGAATAGGGAAGCTCCTGGTGAAGCTGGAGGAACAGCTTCTCGCGGGTGATCTCCGCCGCCAGCAGGCGCATCGGCATGTCGGAGATCTGGTCCTCCGGGAAATGCCACGGCCCGTCCGGCAGCCGGTCGGCCAGGAACTGCTTCAGATCGGCGACGCCGTCCTCGGTGAAGGCCGACACCATGAAGATGTCGGAGAAGATCCCTTCCTGCCGGAAGGCGTCGGCGATGCCCAGCAGGACGTCGCGCTTCACCAGATCGATCTTGTTCAGGATCAGGATCGCCTCGCGCCCCTGCTCCTTCAGCCGGGCGACGATGCTGCGGGTGTCCTCGTCGATGGAGCGGCGCGACACGTCGTACAGCACGCCGATGACGTCGGCGTCCTCCGCCCCCTGCCAGGCCGCCGCGACCATGGCGCGGTCCAGCCGACGCTTCGGCTTGAAGATGCCGGGGGTGTCGACGAAGATCATCTGGGCGTCGCCCTGGATGGTGATCCCCAGCACGCGGGTGCGGGTGGTCTGGACCTTCGGGCTGACGATCGACACCTTGCTGCCGATCATCGCGTTCAGCAGCGTCGACTTGCCGGCATTCGGCGCCCCGACCAGGGCGATGAAGCCGCAGCGCGGGTGCTCGGGCATCGCCGACAGCGGCGGCAAGGGCGGCAGAAGCGGCAGCGGCTGCCCGCGCGGGGCATCCTCGCCGTCGAACTCCTCGTCCTCGTAATCGCCGTCCTCGTATTCGCCGTCTTCGTCGTCGACGGCGCCCTCTCCGGCGTCCTCACCCTCGAAGTCGCCGTCCTCATGGTCGAGCGCCTCGTCATCCTTTACGGATTCCGGTGAAGGTTCCGCAGCTTCGGAACCGGGCTGGATCTTGTTCTTGTCGATGTCGTCGCGACCGTCAGTCATCGACTTGCACTCCTACCTGGCGCAGCAACGCGCTCGCCGCCTTCTTTTCCGCGATGCGCTTCGACGAGCCGGAGCCGGAGACCGGATCCATGCCCGCGACATGCACCGCAACCACGAACAGCGACTCGTGCGCCGGGCCGCTGCGTTCGATCAGTTCATAGCGGGGCAGCGGCTTGCCGCGCCCCTGCGCCCATTCCTGCAGCGTCGTCTTGCTGTCCAGCGGCGGCGGGGTCGCCTTGTCGATCTCGCCCGCCAGCGCCTGCCGGACGAAGCGCGTGACCGGCTCCAGCCCGCCGTCAAGATACATCGCCCCCAGTACCGCCTCGCAGGCGTCGCCCAGGATGGTCCGGTTCTCGCGACCGCCGCTCAGCGCCTCCGCCGGCGACAGACGCAGATAGGCGCCCAGCCCGACGGTATCGGCGACGCGGCCCAGCGATTCCCGGCGCACCAGGGCGGCATGCCGCTTGGCGAGCGCGCCCTCGCGCTCGTTGGGATAGCGTTCCAGCAGCCATTGCGCGACCACCAGCCCGACGACGCGGTCGCCCAGGAACTCGAGCCGCTCATAGGCGATGCCCGGCCCGTTGTGCGACTTGCGGCCGGCGCGCTCCAGCCCCATCAGGCTGGGATGGGTGACGGCGTCTTGCAGGAGCGACGGGTTGGAAAACTCGTAGCCCAGCGCACGCGCGAGACCCGCAACGTCCGCCGACCGGAGGGCGCCGTCGGCCTCGGCTTCCGAGCCGGCACCCGCATCGGCGGGCGCCATGGTGACGGTGGACACTTACCGGACTCCGTTGAACAGGCGGCTGAAGCGCAGATCGACCGGCCAGCGCCAGATCTCGTAGAAGCGCGTGCCCTCGTCGAGCGAGAAGAACAGGAATTCGGCACGGCCGACCATGTTCTCGATGGGAACGAACCCGACCTGCGACGGCACGCGGCTGTCCAGCGAGTTGTCGCGGTTGTCGCCCATCATGAACAGATGGCCCTCGGGGACCTTGAACACCGGCGTGTTGTCGAGCGGGCCGTTGTCCGACTCCTCGATGATGCGGTGGGTGCGGCCGTTGGGCAGCGTTTCGATGAACTGCGCGGTGCGGATGCTCCGCCCCAGCGAGTCGGTCGTCACGTAGTCCTCGATCCGCTCCCGCTTCACCGGCTGGCCGTTGATGTGCAGGATGCCGCCGATCATCTGGACGGTATCGCCCGGCAGGCCGATCACCCGCTTGATGTAGTCGGTCTTGTTGTCGCGCGGCAGCTTGAACACCGCCACGTCGCCCCGCTCCGGCATGGAGCCGAGGATGCGGCCTTCAAACAGCGGCAGGCCGAAGCCGACCGTGTATTTGCTGTAGCCGTAGCTGAATTTCGACACGAACAGATAGTCGCCGATCAACAGCGTCGGGATCATCGAGCCCGACGGGATGTTGAACGGCTCGAAGGCGAAGGTCCGCACGCCGAAGGCGATCAGTACGGCGAAGATCACCGTCTTGATGGTTTCCACGAACCCGGATTCCTTGGTCTTGGCGTTGGACGCCGTTTCTTTCTGAAAGGTCATTCTGGGTTCGCCGTCTTGGTGGGCATTGCGGGCTCGGTAAAGCCGGGCTGGGCGGGGGCGGACTCGATCGGTTCGGCGCTGATGACGACGAAGGCCTCGGCCATCGGGTATTCGTCGGTCAGCGTCACATGGATGCGGGCACGCATGCCGGCCGGCGTGATCGCCTCCAGCCGGGCCAGCGCCCCGCCGGTCAGGCGCATGGTGGGCTGACCGGACGGCAGGTTCACCACACCCATGTCGCGCCAGAACACTCCGTCGCGAAAACCGGTGCCGAGCGCCTTGGAGCAGGCCTCCTTGGCGGCGAAACGCTTGGCATAGGTCGAGGCGCGCGCATCGTTCTTCGCGGCCGAGCTGGCGCGGCGTTCGGACTTGGCCTGTTCGACATCGGTGAAGATGCGGTCGATGAAACGCTGCCCGAAGCGCTCCAGCGATTTCTCGACCCGCCGGATATCGATCAGGTCGTTGCCGATGCCGAGGATGGTGCCGGACATCATCATGCGGAGGCCGTTCCGGCCTGGGATACGGAGCCCGTTCCGGCCTGGGATGCGGCGGCCCGCGCCGTGTCCATCGCCTTGCGCATGCGGGCGATGGAGTTGGTCAGACCGACGAAGATCGCCTCGCCGATCAGAAAATGGCCGATGTTCAGTTCGACGATGGTCGGAATGGCCGCTACGGGACCGACGGTGTCATAGCTCAGGCCGTGGCCGGCATGGCATTCCAGCCCGATCGCCTCGGCATGGGCGGCGGCGCGGACGATGCGGGCCAGTTCCGCCTCACGCTCCGCCGGGCTGTGGGCATCGCAATAGGCGCCGGTGTGCAGTTCCACCACGGGAGCGCCGAGGCGCTTGGCGGCGTCGAGCTGCGCCGGCTCCGGATCGATGAACAGCGAGACACGGATGCCGGCGGCGCCCAGGTCGCCGACCGGACGGATCAGATGGTCGTACTGGCCGATCACGTCCAGCCCACCCTCGGTCGTCACCTCGGTGCGCTTTTCGGGGACGAGGCAGGCGGCATGCGGCTTGTGGCGCAGGGCGATGTCCAGCATCTCGTCGGTCGCCGCCATCTCGAAATTCAGCGGACGGTCGATTTCGGCCATCAGCCGTTCGATGTCGCGATCGACGATGTGGCGGCGGTCCTCGCGCAGATGGGCGGTGATCCCGTCGGCCCCGGCCTCGATGGCAAGCTTCGCGGCGCGCACGGGATCGGGATGCGTCCCGCCGCGCGCGTTGCGGACGGTCGCCACATGGTCGATGTTCACGCCGAGGCGCAGGAAACGGGACATGCACGGACTCCAATGCGTCGCCACCCGCCAGAACGGGCGGGGACGATTCCGTCTATATAGCGGTGCTTCGGCCTTCCGTCACGCCGAACCGACCGATGCGATCACGGATGACAGGGAATTTACCGTCTCCACGACCATCCGGCCGATGGCCGGACAGGGAGAATGGCCAAGGCGGCGGCTGAAAAGCCTCTACGGTGTCTTCCGCAACCTGTTCGCCGCATCGCCGATCCCAGCGGATTTTCCTTATTTCGACCTGTGGATCACGCCGCCCAGATACTCGTTCAGATCGCGAAAATCCTTGACGGTCCATGCATGCGGAGGAAGCCGATAGCCATTGTCCTTCAATGTTCTAGGGATCAAATCCCCGTTTGGGCGGAGTATGATCGACGACACGATGACGCCGGGATAGTCCGCCAGACGCTTCTTGAAGGCCGGGGTCGTCAAATCAGGGGTCGGAGGGTCGCTTTTGCCCGCCAACGGACCGGAGCCTTTCGCATCCGGCCCATGACACATCGCGCATCTCTCCACGAACAACGTCTTCCCGTTGCCGGCATAGGCGCCATAAATTGGCGTTAAGCACACTGCAGCAACCGAAAACGGCAGAATAAGCTTATCGAGCCGCATGTTCCCTACTCTTGTCGCACGGCGTCACTGGTGCGTCTTCGCGCTGCGAACCCATTCCGTGTGCATTTACCAGAGAACCGTCGCAGCAACGGAGCGGCGGTGCAGCGAGCATCGCCCGCTGTACCGGGTGACAGCGGGCGCATCACCGTCCCCGCGCCCGCTCCACCGAATGGATGGCCGGGGTCGCCCGCAACGCGGCCATGATGTTGGTCAGGTGCTTGGCATCCTTCACGTCGATGTCGATCAGCAGTTCGAAATAATCGGTGCTGCGGTTCGTGATCTTCTGGTGGATGACGTTGCCCTGGTTCTTGCCGATCACCGTGAACAGCGTGCCGAGCGAGCCCTGCTCGTTGGCGATGACGACGCTGACGCGGCCGACATGCTCCTCCGGCGAATCCGGCCCGGTCTCCCACGAGACGTCGATCCAGCGCTCCGGCGATTCATGGAAGCTTTCCAGCGTTTCGCAGTCGATGGTGTGGATCGTCACGCCCTTGCCGGTGGTGACGATGCCGACGATGCGGTCGCCGGGCAGCGGGTGGCAGCAGCGGGCATAATGCACGGCCATGCCCGGGATCAGGCCGCGGATCGGCAGGGCCGATTCCTTGCGCGCCTTGGCCTTCGGCTTGGGCGCGCTTTCCTCCGTCTCGCGGACGGCGGGAGCGGCCTGGGCCTTGTGGCCGGGGAAGACCGCGTGGAAGACCTCGCGCACAGAATGCAGACCGGAGCCGACACCGGCCATCAGGTCGTCCACCGACGGCTGCTGGAAAATCTTGGCGGCGTTTTCCAGCGCCTTTTCGGTGAACTCGTATCCTTCGGACTTGAACTGCCGCATCAGCATGCCGCGGCCCAGTTCCATGTACTGGGCGCGCTGCTGGGTGCGCAGGAACTTGCGGATACGGGCGCGCGCCTTGCCGGTGACGACGAAGCGTTCCCAGCCCGGAACCGGCGTCTGCGCCTTGGAGGTGACGATGTCGACCTGGTCGCCGTTCTGCAGCTGGGTGCGCAGCGGCAGCATGCGGCCGTTGATCTTGGCGCCGACGCAATGGTCGCCGACCTGGGAATGGACGGCATAGGCGAAGTCGACCGGGGTGGCGCCGCGCGGCAGGGCGATCAGGTCGCCCTTGGGCGTGAAGCAGAACACCTGATCCTGGAACAGCTCCAGCTTGGTGTGCTCCAGGAACTCTTCCGGCTTCTGGGCATGCTCCAGGATGTCGAGCAGTTCGCGCAGCCAGCGGTACTCGCCACCGTTGGGCCGCGGCTGATGGTCCGACTTGTAGGCCCAGTGGGCAGCGACGCCCAGCTCGGCGATCTCGTGCATGTCCGCCGTGCGGATCTGGATTTCGATCCGGTTGCGGCCGGGACCGATCACCCCGGTATGCAGGCTGCGGTAGCCGTTGGGCTTGGGCGTGGAGATATAGTCCTTGAAGCGCCCCGGCACGACCGGATAATGGGCGTGGACGACGCCCAGCGCCTGATAGCACTCGCCGACCGAGCCGACCGTGATGCGGAAAGCCATGATGTCGGACAGCTGCTCGAAGCTGACGTTCTTGCGCTGCAGCTTGCGCCAGATCGAATAGGCCGACTTCTCGCGCCCCGACACCGTCGCTTCCGGCAGCCCTTCGACGGCCAGCAGTTCGCGCAGTTCGGTGATGATGGTCTGGACGCGGTTCTCACCCTCGCTGCGCAGGCGGGCCAGCTGGGCCAGGATGCTGTCGCGCGCGTCGGGGTTCAGCTCGGCGAAGGCGAGATCGTCCAGCTCGTCCTTGATCTTGTGCATGCCGATGCGTTCGGCCAAGGGCGAATAGATCTCGATGGTTTCGCGAGCGATGCGGCGGCGCTTTTCCGGCTTCTTCAGGTGGAACAGCGTGCGCATGTTGTGAAGCCGGTCGGCCAGCTTCACCAGCAACACGCGGATGTCCTCCGACATCGCGATCACCAGCTTGCGGAAATTCTCCGCCTGCTTGGCCTGTTCGCTGTTCAGCTCCAGCCGCGACAGCTTGGTGACGCCGTCGACCAGCCGGGCGATCTCCTTGCCGAACACCCGCTCGATGTCCTCGAGCGTGGCGACGGTGTCTTCGACCGTGTCGTGAAGCAGCGCCGTGGCGATGGTGCCGGCGTCCAGCTTCATCTGCGTCAGGATGCCGGCGACTTCCAGCGGATGCAGGAAATAGGGATCGCCGGACGCGCGCGTCTGCGATCCGTGCGCCTTCATCGAGAAGACATAGGCGCGGTTGAGCAGATCCTCGTCGGCGGTGGGATCATACGCCTTGACGCGCTCGACAAGCTCATACTGCCGGATCATGTGGCCCGACCCGGCGCGCGCGGCGCCTCAAAAATCTGCGTGGCGGTCCCGAGCGGACCGAAGGGGAGCCGGATGCCCCCCACCCTTGTATGCGGCGAGGGGGCGCTGCGCCCCCTCCGGGTCCTGCGGTCGTTGTCCAGAATCAGAGGTCTCCGTCGGGATCCTCGGTCATGGCGAAACCGGCACCCGGCTCCGCATCCATGTCGGCGGCGATGTCGTCTTCCTCGCCCAACTCCTCGCCGTCGCTCTCGCTCATGCCGTCTTCGTCACCGAGCGAGGTGTTGCCACGGGCGGCCCAATCATTCTCGCCGGCCATCAGCTCGACGATCTCTTCTTCCGGCTCGTCCGGCTCGACATGCTTCTGGTGGCCCTTGATCAGGGCGTTCTTCAGATAGTCCAGCGACACCGTCTCGTCCGCGATCTCGCGGAGCGCCACGACCGGGTTCTTGTCGTTGTCGCGGTCGATCGACAGCGGAGCGCCGCTCGCCACCTCACGGGCGCGCTGGGCGGCCATCATGACCAGCTCGAAACGGTTGGGAACCTTCAGGACGCAATCTTCAACGGTAACGCGGGCCATGCCAGACGAACTCCGGATTCAAAGGAGGCTCTAGACTATATGGATGTGGCCCGATAGGTGCAAGCGCGAACGACAGCGTTGCTGCATTGCGTCAGATGAGCGTCCTAAAGGATGTCCTCCTCCGGCGCGAGCGGAGTTCGGAAATAGTCGACGCCCGTATCCCCCTTGAATGTTTATGCATGATACACTAGATTTCAAATTTGGAACGCGGGCTTATTGCGCATGTTCCGTCAATTTTCACAAGCAACGACGAAAGGATCCTGCATTGGACCGCAATTCTACTTTGCCGCGCGATGTCAGCAAGTTGTTTTACAAAGAGGAACGCCTCGCCCTTTTCATCGACGGCGCCAACCTCTACGCCGCGGCGCGTTCATTGGGCTTCGATATCGATTATAAGAGGTTGCGTGACGGCTTTGCCGGAGAAGGTCGACTGATGCGCGCTTTCTACTATACCGCGCTTGTCGAGGATCAGGAATACTCGCCAATTCGTCCTCTGGTCGACTGGCTCGACTACAACGGCTACACGATGGTGACCAAGCCGACCAAGGAGTTCACCGACGCTTCGGGCCGGCGCAAGATCAAGGGCAACATGGACATCGAGCTGGCCATCGACGTGATGGAGATGGCCGACCATGTCGACCACATCCTGCTCTTCTCCGGCGACGGCGACTTCCGCCGGCTGGTGGAAGCGGTCCAGCGCAAGGGCGTGCGCTGCAGCGTCGTCAGCACCGTCCGCTCGCAGCCGCCGATGGTCGCCGACGAATTGCGCCGGCAGGCCGACAACTTCATCGAACTCCAGGAACTGGCGCCCTTCATCGCCCGCGCCCATCACCACCGCGAACAGGGCTCCACCCACCACGACCACCAAAGCGGCCCGACCATGTACGACCCCGACGACCGCGGCTGACCGCAGCGGAAACCGGCATGAAAAAAGGAGCGCATCGGCGCTCCTTTTTCGTTTCGGGAGACGAACCCCTCAGGGTGCGGGCGATCGCAGCCGGTTCCGCGCCATCAGGTCGGCCGTCTTCAGCGCCGCGATCAGGCTCGTCGCATTGGCCTTGCCCGTGCCGGCGATGTCCAGCGCGGTCCCGTGATCGGGAGACGTGCGGACAAAGGGCAGCCCCAGGGTGATGTTCACGCCGCCGTCAAAATCCACCGTCTTCACCGGGATCAACGCCTGATCGTGGTACATGCACAGCGCAACGTCGTAGCCGCGGCGGGCGGCGGCATGGAACATGGTGTCGGGCGGATGGGGGCCGGAGACGTCGATGCCGTCGGCGCGCAACAGGGCGACGGCGGGCTCGATGACGTCGATTTCCTCACGCCCCATCGCCCCACCCTCCCCCGCATGGGGATTGAGGCCGGCGACGGCCAGCCGCGGGCGGTCGATGCCGAAATCGCGGGCGAGCGCCGCCGCGGTGACGCGGCCGGCATGGACGATGGCCTCGGTGGTCAGCAAATCCACCGCGTCGCGCACCGACACATGAATGGTGACCGGCACCACCCGCAGGTCGGCCGCCGCCAGCATCATGATCGGCTCATCGCTCAGGCCGGCCAGATGCGCCAGATATTCCGTGTGGCCGGGATGGCGGAATCCGGCGGCGTAGAGCGAGGATTTCTGGATCGGGTTGGTGACCACGGCGGCGGCCCGCCCGGCCTGCACCAGGGCGACCGCCCGGTCGATGCTGGCGATCACCGCCGCGCCGTTGGCGGGATCGGGCTTGCCGGCGACGGCCGGCACGCCGAGCCCGACCGGCAGCACCGGGAGGGCCCGGTCGAACAGCGTGGCCCCCTCCTCCGGGGAGGACACGGCCTGCACCGGAACCGCCAGTCCGAGCTTGCCGGCCAACGCCGCTAGCCTTGCGGGGTCGTCGAGGACGACGAAGCGCGGCAGGCCGGCCTCGTGCCGGGCCGCCCAGGCCTTCAGCGTGATGTCCCCGCCGATGCCGGCCGGCTCCCCCATGGTGAGGGCCAGCGGCAGGTCCTTCGGCGGGGCGGCCATCACAGGCGCGTCTCGATGAAGGCGGAACGGCGCAGGTCGCGCAGATAGCGGCGCGACAGCAGCTCGGCCCGCTCGTTGATCAGGTCGTGCTCCACCTCCTCGCGGCCGGGAAGCTTGGCTTCCTGGATCGGCGTCGGGGCCGGCGGCGGCGGCGGGGCCGGCTGGGCTTCCGGCGGCGGCTGGATCATCGGCATGTCGCGCTTGCAGACGATCAGGATGACCGCGGCGGCCTGGCTCATCAGCACCGGGCTGGCCTGCCCCAGCGGGATGCCCAGCGCGAGATTCTGCAGGCCGGGCGCCATGTCCTTGACCCGCATGGTGCCCATGTCGCCGGATTCCGGCATCCCGGTCTCCTTGGCGCGGGCCTGGAAGTCGGCGCAGCTCTTGATCGACTTGCGCAGCTTCTCGGCCTGTTCCTTGACGGACTTGGCCTGCTCCTTGGATTCGATCGGGATGATGATCTGCTTCATGTTGACCGTGGCCTTGGCCACGTCCGGCCGCGGCTGCGGACGGGGGGCGGCGGGCCGGGCGACCGGCATGGGCATCTCGCCGCCGCTGCTGCCGAAGGGCCGCTGTCCGCGCACCATCAGGATGTGGTAGCCGGTGGCGGTGCGGACCGGCGCCGACAACTGGCCGCCGCGCATGCCGGACAGCGCCTTGTCGACCTCCGGGGACAGCTCGCCGCTGCGCACCCAGCCGAGATCGCCGCCGGATGCGGCGCCGGCCGACTGCGAGAATTGGCGGGCCAGCGCGGCGAAGTTGCCGCCGCGCTTCACCTCCTCCACCAGACGATCGGCGTTGCGACGAACCTCGTCGTCCTGGTCGGGGCTGTCCACCGCCAGGAAGATCTCGGCCACCAGATATTCGGGCTTGCCGATGTTGGCCTTCAGCCGCTCCATCGCCGCGTCGATCTCGTCCTCGCCGACGACGACCTCCTGGCGGATGCGGCGCTGCATCACCTTCTGCCAGGCGAGCAGCGCACGGATCTGGTCCTTCAGCGTGGAAACCGGAACGTTCTGCCGCTTCAGCATCTCCTGGAGCTGCTGGCCGTTCAGCCGGTTCTGTTCGGCGATGCGCTTGATGGCGTCGTCGATCTCGGCCGCCGACACGCTGATGCCCTGGCGCTTGGCCTCCTGCATCTGCAGCCGCTCGTCGACCAGCAGGCGCATGACCTGGGGAGTCAGGCGCTGGATCGTTTCCGGGTTGCTGGCGGCGCCGGCATTCAGCAGCGCCATGCGGATGCGGGCATTGACGTCGGAGACTGAGACCACCTCGTCATTCACGACCGCCGCGATGCCCTCGGCTCCCGGAGCCCGGGCTGGACGGGCGGACTCGCCGCCGGCCTTCGGCGCGGCGGCGCCGGCGGCGGCCTTGCTGGACTGCGCCATCGCGGGCAGGGCCAGAAGCGCGCAGGCGGTCGCCACGGCGACGGTGGTCCGGACGGCTCGCAAACTCGACATGGTGCTCAAGCTCCAAAAACGGGTCGCCCGTTATTACGGTGGGGCCGGTGCCGCTTGCAAACGGAATCCGCCCCGGCAATCCGGTGCGAAGACACTGGGCAAAACCAACTGGGCGGAATTATGACCGAGGGGGACAACCGGTGGCTTTGCGGCGAATGGCCCCACCCCTGCTCGGTCGTCCTTCGGAGTCGGCCGCCCCACCGGTCAGCCGTCCTCCAGATGCAGAAGTGCGGCGATGCCCAGCAGAAGGCTGATGCCGGCGGGGCTCCAGGCCGCCATCACGATCGGGATCGTCTCCGACATGCCGAAGGTTCGGACCACGTCGGTCATCACGAACAGCACGAAGCCGGTCAGCACCCCGCCGGTGACCATCGCCATGGTCCCGCCCCGCCGGGGCAGCCGCAGCGAGAAGGCGGCGGCGAACAGCACCATCGCCAGAAACAGGAAGGGCTGGGCCAGCAGGGACTGGTAGTGCAGGCGGTGCCGCACCGCCGGGAAGCCCGTGGTCTCCAAGGTATGGATGAAGCGCGGCAACTCCCAGAAGGAGATCGTCTCCGGCGGAGCGAAGCTCTCCTCGATGGTGGCCATGTCCAGTTCGGTCGGGATGGTGTAGCTGTCGAGCTTCTCCGGATCCTTCTTTGCCCGGTTCAGGATGGCGTCCTGCAGCTCCCACTTGCGATCCTTCAGCACGGCGCTCGGCGCGTCGACGCGGGCCAGGTAAGTCTGGTCGGCATCGAACAGGAAGACGATGACGTTCGACAGTTCGAAGGTCACCGGGTTCACCAGCTCCGCATGGATGAAGAACTGCTCCGTCTCGTTGGTCTGGCGCAGCCACAGACCGGAGCGGGAGATGTTCAGCGTGCTTGACTGCAATTTCAGGTACCGGTCCTGCAACTGCTCGTACTTGGCGACGAACACGGCGCCGACCGGGTTGATCAGCGTGACCTTCACCACGCCGATGGCGGCGGCGGCGAACATCACCGGCATCAGGAATTGCCAGGCCGACACGCCGACCGCGCGCGCCACCACCAGTTCGGCACTGCGCGTCAGCCGCCAGAAGGTGAACATGCCCGCGAACAGGACGACGAAGGGGAAGATCTGCTGCCCGATCTCCGGCAGCTTCAGCAGCGCCATCTCCACCACCAGCCCGAAGGTGACGTGGGGCTTGGTGCCGGCGCGGCGCAGCAGTTCCACCGTGTCCAGCAGCAGCACGATGGCGAGCAGGATCACCATCAGCAGGCAGAACCAGACGATGAACTGCCGGCCGATGTAACGGGAAAGCGTGGGCGAGGAATACATGCGGTGTCCGGTCTCCGGCGCCCCGCCCGGCGCGCCGCCATGGCGCGTGGAGCGGACCGGCGGAGCCCCGCCCGATAGGATCGGTACGGGCCCCCGCCGTAACAAGTCCCGGCTGTTTACCCCTGTTGCGGCGCGATGACAACCGCGCCCGGCGCCGGGGCGAAAGCCCTGCCACCATTTCCGGCTGGACATCCTGCATCCGCACTCCAAACTGTTGATGGAGAGGCTGCACGGGAGGGTCGGTCGATGACGGACGTCACTGTCGCAATCCGCCAGGCGCGCGGGTCGGATGCCGACGGCATGGCCCGCGTCCACGTGCAGAGCTGGCGGTCCACCTATCCCGGCCTGATCCCGGCACAGTTCCTGGTCGCCCTGTCCGAACCGCCCGCCGCCCAGCGCTGGGCAGCCATCGCCGAGACGCGCGGCCCCGGCAGGGGCGCTTTCGTCGCGGTGGATGTCGCCGGCCGGATCGCGCCCCCCGGCGGCATCGTCGGCATCGCGTCCTTCGGGACGCAGAGGGTCGCGGTGCAGGGGCATGCGGGGGAGTTCCACGCGCTCTATCTTCTTGACGATGCAAAAGGTTACGGCATCGGCCGGCGGCTGATGGCGGCAATGGCCGACAGCTTCCTGACGGCCGGCATCCACTCCGCCGCGGTGTGGTGCCTGCGCGACAACCCCTCTCGCTGGTTCTACGAACGGCTGGGCGGGATCAAGGTGGCGGAGCGGCCGATCCGCTTCGCCAACACCGACCTCGTGGAAATCGCCTATGGCTGGCGCGACCTGACGCCGCTTGCACGCTTGTCGGCGGGGCCGGAGGTGAGGTAGTGAGGGGCCTTGAGTCCCCACGCATCAGGATTCGCCGATGTCCAGCGCCGCCTCCCTTTCCGCCGAACGCGTCCTCATTCTCGATTTCGGGTCGCAGGTCACCCAGCTCATCGCCCGCCGCGTGCGCGAGAGCGGTGTCTACTGCGAGATCCATCCCTTCGGCATGAGCGACGAGCGCATCCGCGCGTATGATCCGAAGGCGATCATCCTGTCCGGCAGCCCGGCCTCCGTCACCGAGGCGAACGGCCCGCGCGCGCCGCAGGCGGTGTTCGACCTGAAGGTTCCGGTGCTGGGGATCTGCTATGGCCAGCAGACCATGTGCCACCAGCTCGGCGGCAACGTCTCCGGCTCCGACCACCGCGAGTTCGGCCGCGCCTTCATCGAGATCAAGGAGCCCTGCGCCCTGTTCGACGGGCTGTGGGACATCGGGTCGAAGGAACAGGTGTGGATGAGCCACGGCGACCGCGTTACCGCGCTGCCGCCCGGCTTCCGCGCCGTGGCGGTCAGCGACGGCGCGCCCTTCGCCGCCATCGCCGACGACAGCCGCCGCCTGTACGGCGTGCAGTTCCACCCGGAGGTGGTCCACACCCCGCATGGCGCCCAGCTGCTGGCGAACTTCGTCCACCGCGTCGCCGGGATCGAGGGCGACTGGACGATGGCTGCCTTCAAGCAACAGGCGATCGAGAAGATCCGCGCCCAGGTCGGCACCGGCAAGGTGATCTGCGGCCTGTCGGGCGGCGTCGACAGCTCGGTCGCCGCGGTGCTGATCCATGAGGCGATCGGCGACCAGCTGACCTGCATCTTCGTCGACACCGGCCTGATGCGCGCCGGCGAGTCGGAAGAGGTGGTTCGCCTGTTCCGCGACCACTACAACATCCCGCTGGTCCACCGCGAGGCGTCGGACCTGTTCCTCGGCAAGCTGGCCGGCGTCACCGACCCGGAGCAGAAGCGCAAGATCATCGGCGGCCTGTTCATCGAGGTCTTCGACGAGGAGAGCCACAAGATCGGCGGCGCCGAGTTCCTGGCCCAGGGCACCCTCTACCCCGACGTGATCGAGAGCGTGTCCTTCACCGGCGGCCCCTCGGTCACCATCAAGTCGCACCACAATGTCGGCGGCCTGCCGGAGCGGATGAAGCTGAAGCTGGTCGAGCCGTTGCGCGAGCTGTTCAAGGACGAGGTCCGGGCCTTGGGCCGAGAGCTCGGCCTGCCCGCCGCCTTCATCGGCCGCCACCCCTTCCCCGGCCCCGGCCTCGCCATCCGCATCCCCGGCGAGATCACCCCGGAAAAGCTGGAGATCCTGCGCAAGGTCGACACGGTCTATCTGGAGGAAATCCGCAACGCCGGCCTCTACGACGCGATCTGGCAGGCCTTCGCCGTACTGCTGCCGGTCCGCACCGTCGGCGTGATGGGCGACGGCCGCACCTACGACCACGTCCTGGCGCTGCGCGCGGTGACCTCGACAGACGGCATGACCGCCGACTGGTACCAGTTCCCGCACGAGTTCCTGGCGCGGGTGTCCAACCGCATCGTCAATGAAGTCCGCGGCGTCAACCGCGTGGTCTACGACATCACCTCGAAGCCGCCCGGCACGATCGAGTGGGAGTGAGGGCAGCAACCGGCGGCAGTGGCGTGGCTCCGGCGGCGGATTTCCGTCGTCGCGCAACGTCACTGCCGTCTATGTCTCGCTCGACGGCTCCGGCCCACAACAGCGCGCATAAGGACAGAACCGCAATGCGCCTGCGCATTCATGGGCCGGTTCGTTATCCGTTTGCGGTGAACACCGCCAATTGGGCGTCGAAAGCACGCTTGTAGGCGGGACGAGCTTCGCCTCGTGCAACATAGGCCGACAGGTTCGGATGGTTGCCGAGCAGGCCCGGCAATTTCAGCCTGAGCAGTACCGACACCATCAACAGATCACCCGCGCTGAATGCGCCGTCGAGCCATTCGGCATCGCCGAGACGGATGGACAACTGCTGCAGTCGGGTGCGAATCCGATCCTCGACCAGCGGCAGCCTCTCGTTGCTCCAGGGCTTGTCGCCTTCCAGAATCCTGGCGTTTACGAGTTCAAGGATCGGCGGCTCGACCGTGTTGAGCGCGGCAAACATCCATGTGATCGCACGGGCCCGCGCCTTCGCATCGTCCGGCAACAGGCCGACATTGCGTTCAGCGATATGGAAGACGATCGCACCCGTCTCGAACAGGGCGAGGTCGCCATCCTCGAAGGTTGGAATCTGTCCGAAGGGATGAAGCGCGAGATGCGTGGGTTCCTTCATCGCGGCGAACGAAATGAGGCGAACCTCATAGGGTTGGCCCACCTCCTCAAGCGCCCAGCGGACGCGTGTATCACGCGCCAAGCCCTTGCCACCGTCGGGTGACCGCTCGAACGCAGTGATCGTGACGGTCATTCCAAGACTCCTGTCATGGCTTGGCGCTTCACACCATCGATCAGGCGCCGACGGCGGCGTCGAGCGCAGCGATATCGATTTTCCGCATGGTCATCATCGCCTCGAAGGCGCGCTTCGCCGCGGCACCGTCAGCCCCCGTCACCAGGTCGAGCAGCCGCCGCGGCGTGACCTGCCAGGAAAAACCCCACCGGTCCTTGCACCAGCCGCAAGCGCTCTCGCTGCCGCCATTGGTGACGATCGCGGTCCAGTAGCGGTCGGTCTCTTCCTGGTTTTCAGTGACGACCATGAAGCTGACCGCTTCGTTCGGCGTGAAGTTCGGTCCGCCGTTCAGCCCCACGAACCGCCGCCCGAGTACCGTGAACTCGACGGTCAATGCGGTGCCTTCGTGCCCACCGGGGAAATCGCCGGGCGCCATGTTGACACGGTCGACGTGGCTGTCCGGAAATGTGGCGGCATAGAAGCTGGCCGCTTCGGCCGCTTGGCCGTGGTCGAACCACAGGCAGGTGACGAGATCAGGCATTTTCTCTCCTCCCAGCTCATCGATTTTTTTACCGGGATCGCGTTCAGTGATCGCGGCGACCGGCACGGACTCACATGGTGATTTCGGGTTCGACCAGTCTGGCGAGCTTCCGCAGGCTTTCCTGCCAGCCGAGATAGCAGGCCTCCGCCGGGATCGCGTCCGGCACGCCGCTCTGTTCGATCGTCATGTCCGTGCCGACCGATACGGCCTTCAAGGTCACGATTACCGTCATCTCGCCAGGCAGGTGAGGGTCATCGAACTTGGTGGTGTAGACGAGCCGTTCACCGGGAACGAGGTCGAGATAGTCGCCCCCGAAAGAATTGCCGTGGCCGGTGGTGAAATTGCGGAACGACATCCGGTGCGTGCCGCCGACCTCCGCGTTCAGTTCGTGCACGGTGCAAACGAAGCCGTAGGGCGGCAACCAGCTGGCGACGGCGTCCGGCTCCACGAATGCCCGATAGACCTTCCCCGGCTTTGCCGTGACGACACGATGCAGACGGATGGTGTTCGGCATGTCAGTTTTCCTTCGGTTCAGGGGATCCGTTGCCGCTGTCCCGGCGGAACAGAAGCCTCAGGTAGCGCCGGAGATGGTCGATGCTGTCGGCGGCGACGGACGCACCGCCCTTCGCCTTGGCGAGCACGAAGGCGCCTTGCAGGACGGCCTGGGTGTGCAGCGCGAGGCTTTCGGCGCTCCAATCGGCGGTCACGCCGTATTTCCGCATGGCTTCCAGGATGTCGGCCTCGAGTGTCCTGGCATGGCCGCCGATGTTGCCGGCACATGCGGCGACGATCTCGGGACGGGTCTCGTAGGCCTCCTGAGTGATCGTGCCGGCGAAGCAGGTGAAATCGGGAAGATCGCCGGCGAGCAGTTCCTTGCGGAAATCCAGGTAAGCGAGCAACCGGTCGAGAGGATCCGCCAGATCATGATAGGGCGCCTGTGCGAACAAGCCGCCGGTCATCGCGTTCCAATGGGCGACGGCCGCGAGCATCAGCTCGTCCTTGCTCTTGAAGTGATGGAAGAAGCTTCCTTTGGTGACACCCGCCTCAGCGCAGAGATCCTCGATCCGCGTTGCCGTATAGCCCTTGGTGCGCACCACCCTCAGCGCCGCATCGAGAAGTCTGGTCTTGGAATCCGGCTGCATTTCGATCACTCGATCACCATACCTACTGGTTGGTTTTGAGTATACCGACTGATCGGTATGGAGTCAAACAGATTGTTTGTTATTCCCGCAATCCGTGCGCACCGGCTACGCCGGTCGGATGGAAAACCCGCAGAACGTCACTGTATGCCGGGGAGCCCCTTGAGGGCGCCGTGGAGAGCGTCGATCAGTGCCCGAATCCGATTGAGACGCGCCCGGCCGGGCACGAAGAGGATGGACAGGGGCACCGGCTCCGGAAGGTAGTCCGGCAGCACCTGCTCGACGGTCCCGGCCTCCAGAAGGTCGTTCACCAGCCAGAGATGGGTGGGCGCGATGCCCCGCCCCATCATGATGGCTTGTCTGGCCGCAAGGCCGTGATCGACCAGAAGGCGATCGGCGACCGGCACGATGGACGGTTCGGAGTTCGCGCGGTGGAGAACCAGCCTGTCGCTGCCGGTCACGTTGCTCATCCTGACGATCGCGTGATGGACAAGCGCGGCGGGCTCGTCCGGGCGTCCGTGCTCGTCCAGATACCCCTTCGACGCGACCAGAATGCGCCGGGAAACGCCGATCTGCTTGCGCTGCATCGAGCTGTCGGAGAGCGTGCCCAGCCTGATCGCCACATCGACCGCGTCCCGCACGAGATCGACCTGAACGTCGGACAGGCGGAAGTCGATGCACACACCGGGATGCCGGTCCTGGAAGGCGAACAGGATGTCGGCGACATGCCGCACGCCCAGCGCGGCCGTGCAGGAAATCCGGACGGTGCCGGTCAGGCGATCCGCCGCGCTGCGCGCGCCATCCGCCGCTTCGTCCACCAGACGCAGGATCGTTCGCGCGTCGTCGAGGTAGCGGGCTCCCTCCGCGGTCAGGGTGATGCGCCGGGTGGTCCGGTTGAGCAGCGTGACGCCGAGCGCCTGCTCCAGTTCCGCGATGTGGCGCGTGACGGTCGATTGTCCGACGCCATGGTCCCGTGCGACGGAGGACAGCGATCCCCGCTCCGCGACGCGAACGAAGCTCCGCATACGTTCGAGCGTGATCGCCGATCTATCCATTTTCCGGAACAATCCTATACGGGGCATCCGCCTACCGAATGGAAGTCGGGCTGCTTAAAGTCAAGGCGTCCTTCTCACCCACAAGTCAGGCCGCCCATGTCACCCAGTCACAAGCCCCTCGTCACCGTCGTCGGCGCATCGAGCAAGCAAGGCCGCAGCGTTGCCGGTACCCTCCTCGACAGCGGACGATACCGGGTACGCGCCCTCACCCGCGACGTCGGATCGGCGGCGGCCGGAACGTTGAAAGGCCGGGGGGCGGAACTGGTCGGCGTGCCGCTCGAACCCGGCCACGAACGGTCGCTCGTCGCCGCGTTCGAGGGCGCCCAAGCGGCGTTCCTCATGACGCCGCCCACCGCGCCGGGCGATACCCGCGAATTCGATCTCGGCTGCGAACTGGCGGACGCCGCAGTCGCTGCCGGGGTCGAGCACATCGTCTTCAGCGGCCTCGAGAATGTCGAGGAGATCACGACCGGAGCGAAGTTCGCTCCTCATTTCACGGACAAGGCAAGAATCGAAAATTACATAAGAACCCTACCCGTCCGAAGCTCATTCGTCTATCTGGCTTTCTTCTATACGAATCTCTTCGAGTATTACATTCCGAGGATGGATGGCGATTCCCTGGTCTTCCCCATCTACCTTCCCGAGGATTTTCGCGCACCGTTCGTCGATCCGACAAGCGCGACCGGCCCCGCCTTGCTCGAAATCCTGGATCACCCGATGGACTATGCCGGCAAGTCGCTCCCGGTCATCGGCGAGATGATCTCGCCGGGGGAAATGGTCGAAACCTTCACCCGCGTCACGGGGAAGGCGGCGAAATATGCGTCCGCCTATCGCCGCTCCGAACTGCTGCATCACTTCCCTCAGTTCGGGTCGAACCCGCTGCTGGTGGATGAACTCCTCGGCATGGCGGAATATGCCGTCGAGTACGGCTATTACCGCAGCGGACGCGACCTGCTGTGGAGCCGCAGGATCGATCCCGGGAGCGTCACCTGGGAGCAGTTCCTGCGGCGGACGGGCTGGCAGGGAGAAGCCCGTTCCTTCGGCGTCTAGATCGGAGCGCGTAAGCCGGCACCGATTTGGCTGTCGATCCGTCAGGCGCAAGGCCGCGGTCTTGCTTTTTCCCGTGGTCGGTCCGAACGGCTCGTCCTGAACCGACCACGGCCCGGCGCATCGACCGGGCCGTTCCTCAATACACCTCGGGCACCCAGTTCTGCTTGGACTTCTTCGGCCGCTGGTAACCGTCGTCGCCCTGTCGCGGCGGCAATTCCAGCTCCACCGGCGCGATGTCCTGGTAGGGGATCTGCCGGAGCAGATGGTGGATGCAGTTCAGCCGCGCCGTCTTCTTGTCGTCGGCGTCGACGATGTGCCACGGCGTCAGCGCCGTGTCGGTGTGCTCCAGCATGACGTCCTTGGCTTTGGAATACTCGACCCAATGCTTGCGGGATTCGAGGTCCATCGGGCTGAGCTTCCAGCGCTTGATCGGATTGTGCATCCGTTCGGTGAAACGCTTTTCCTGCTCCTCGTCGCTGACCGAGAACCAGTATTTGACCAGGATGATGCCCGAACGCACCAGCATCTCCTCGAACACCGGACAGGCGCGCAGGAACTCGCTGTATTCGTCGTCGGTGCAGAAGCCCATGACCCGTTCCACGCCGGCCCGGTTGTACCAGCTGCGGTCGAACAGCACGATCTCCCCCTTGGCGGGAAGCTGCGCCACATAGCGCTGGAAATACCACTGCCCGCGTTCCTTCTCGGTCGGGGTTCCGAGCGCGACGATCCGGCAGACGCGGGGGTTCAGGCTTTCGGTGATGCGCTTGATGACGCCGCCCTTGCCGGCGGCGTCGCGCCCCTCGAACAGCACGCAGACCTTCAGCCCGTTGACCCGGACCCACTCCTGCAACTTGATCAGCTCGAACTGCAGCCGGGCCAGCTCATCGACATATTTGACCTTCCGACCCTCCTTCGGCGGTTCCGCGCCGCCAAGATCGTGCCAGTGAGCCTCGATGGCCGCAGTCTCCTTGGCATCGCGCAGAACCTCGCCGCCGGTCGACGGCACGCCGAGCCCGAGCTCCTTGAGCTTCTGCGGCTTCGGCGCCTTCCGCTTCTTCTTCGGCTTGTCCTCGTCCATCGCTGCGCCCCCTTGCCTGTCGCTTTCCCAGGACCCAACGCTAGGAGAAGCGGATGCGGCGGGCAACCACCTGTGCGGGCACTGCGACGAAATACGCGGGCATCGCGGCCCCGGTCCGTTCAGCCCCCGTCGTAACGACGGCGGATGTCGTCGACGATGGTGTCGGCCATCGCCTGCAGCTCCTGCTTGCCGACTCCGTCACGGCTCTGGACCGCGATCCCCTGCATCACCGTCAGAAGATACCGGGCCAGCGCATGGCTGGAAGCGCTGTCGAGCCATCGGGAAAAGATGCGCGCAGCCTCCTCGAACATCGCCTGCCGCCGCGCCGCGAGGTCGTGGGCGATGTCCGCGTGGTCGGGGCCGCATTGCACCATGCCGACGGACACCATGCAGCCGCCCTCGCCTGCCGGGTCGGTCGCGAACTCGATGGCGCGGCGCAGCAAAGCCTCGGCCGTGGCGCTCGGCGTCTCCCCCGGCACGAGGGTGTTGAGGGCGCCGGGCAGATCGCCATAACGGTCCAGCGCCTCCCGGTACAGCTCGGCCTTGCTGCCGAAGGCCGCATAGAGGCTGGGCGGCGCGATGCCGATCGCCGTCGTGAGGTCGCTGATCGACACGCCCTCGTAGCCGTGCCGCCAGAACAACCGCATCGCGGTCGCCACCGCCTCGTTCCGATCGAACGTCCGGGGGCCGCCTCGTCGTGTCCGCTTCACCTTATCCATAGCGATCACTAAAAACTCATTGACAGGAAAAGGCAAGCGGTTAACGTTTAGCGATCGATACACACAAGGAGCCGACATGCCTCTTCCCGCAGCATCCGGAGAGTTCACGGTCAGGACCCGCGATGGCCTGACCTTGGCCGCGTCCCGCCATGGCGCGGCGGCAGGCCCCGAAATCATCCTCATCCACGGCCTCGGCCAGAGCCGCCTCAGCTGGTCGCGGCAACTGACCGGCACGCTGGCGGAGACCTGCCGGATCGTCAGCTACGACCTGAGAGGGCACGGCGATTCCTCGAAACCGGCGGACATCGCCGCCTATGCCGATCCCGCGCTCTGGGCGGACGACCTTCATGCCGTCATCGAGGCATCCGGTTTCGCCCGCCCGATCCTGGCCGGCTGGTCGCTCGGCGGGCTGATCGCCGGCTATTACCTCAGGAAATACGGCCTCAGGAAAAATGGTCGGGACCGTGTCGGCGGCGTCAATCTCGTCGGCGCCGTCACGAAGCTGGCGCCGGAACTGCTCGGACCGGCGGCGCTCGCCCATGTCGAACTGCTGGGCTCCGCGGATCTCGCCGTCCGGAGCGACGCCTACGCGACCTTCCTTGCCGCCTGCTTCGCAACCCCGCCCGACGACGCCGAATTTCGCCGGATGCTGGTGTTCAACGGCATGGTGCCGCGCGAAGTGCAGCTCGCCATTCCCAGTCTCGACAGCGACGGGCTCGACGAGGTCTGGGCCGCCGTCCCGAAACTGCTGGTCACCTGGGGCGACCAGGAGCGCCACACCCGGCTGGAGATGTCGCAACGCGTGCTCGACCTCAACCCGGCGGCGACGCTCTCGATCTTCGAAGGGGCGGCGCATGCGCCGTTCTACGAATGCCCGGAACGCTTCAATCGCGAACTGGCCGCATTCGCCCACGCCTGACGGGAGGACATGATGTCCATCCTCGAAATCGGTGCGGCATTGCTGGTCGCCCTGCTGTGGGGCGTGCAATTCGTCACCAGCAAATATGGGGTGGAGGCCTTCCCGCCCCTGTTCTTCGTCACCCTGCGCTTCGCCCTGGTCGCACTGTTGCTGCTGCCCTTCACCCGACGGCCGTCACGCCGGGAGATCGCGGCATCGGCGCTCATCTCCGTCTTCTTCGGCGGCCTGTGCTTCGGGCTCTTCTTCACCGGCCTGCATCTCGGCGCGGTCGGACTCTCGGCCGTCATCGTGCAGCTCACCGCCCCCTTCACCGTGCTGATAGCATGGCCGATGCTGGGGGAGCGCCCGCCGGCCCGCGTCGCCCTCGGATTGGCCATCGCCTTCGCCGGCGTCGCCCTGGCGATGGCGAATCCCGGCGAACCGATGCCCCCGATTGCGGCCCTTCTGGTTGCCGCCGGCTCCGCGGCGCAGGCGTTCGGCAACGTGCTGATCAAGCGTCTGGGACCTTTGGAACCGTTGCGCCTCATCGGCTGGCTGTCGCTCTTCACCGTTCCCCAGGTCGGGCTGGCCTCCTGGCTGCTGGAGTGGGGACAGATCGCGGCACTCCGCGCCGCCGACCTCCCGGCATGGCTCTCCCTCGGCTATGCGGTGCTGTTCGGCGCCATTCTGGCCTTCTGCCTGTGGTTCTGGCTCATCGAAAGGGTTTCGCTGGCACGGGCCGGGCCCTTCGCCCTGCTTCAGACCGTCTTCGCGATCCTCGCCGCCATCGTCTTCCTCGGCGAGAGGGCGACGATGCCGCTCATGATCGGCGCCGCGATCTGCATCGCCGGCGTCATCCTGACGCAGTCGGCCTCGCCCGCCAGGCCGCATCCGAAGCCTTCATGAGAAAGCCCACGCACATGAATGAGCATAGGGACGATAGCGTCCAATCCGCCGGGGCGGCGTTCTTTCCGGAATTCCGGCCGATCGACCTGAAGGCCGGGGGCGTCGGCTTTTCCGGTGCGACCGGCGGCACCGGGCCGGCCGTCCTCCTCCTGCACGGCTACCCGCAGACCCACATCGCCTGGCGCAGGATCGCTCCCGAATTGGCCCGGGACTTCACGCTCGTCATCCCCGACCTGCCCGGCTACGGCGCCAGCAGGCCGGACAGGATGGCGCCGCGTTGGACCAAGCGGCGCGTCGGCACGGCGCTGGTCGCGCTCATGGAGCGGCTGGGCCATGGCCGCTTCGCCGTCGTCGGCCATGATCGCGGCGCCCGGGCGGGCTACAGGCTGGCGCTCGACCATCCCGATCGCGTGACCGCCTATGCCTCCCTCACCGTAATCCCCACCCTCGATGCGATGACGGCGATCGATTATCGCATCGCCGCGAAGGCCTTCCACTGGTTCTTCCTGTCCCAGGAGGCGGATTTGCCCGAACGCCTGCTGGCGGGGGCGCCCGATGCGTTCATCGACGCCGCGCTGGCGAGGATGGCCGGCGGGCTGGAGACCATCGAACCGGCGGCCCTCGACGCCTATCGCGCGGCCTTCCGCGATCCGGCGGTCCGCCATGCGATCTGCGAGGACTACCGGGCGGCGCTGGACGAAGATCTCGCCCAGGACCGGGAAGACGCCGCCTCGGGCCGAAAGCTGCGATGCCCCGTGCATGTCCTGTGGCCTTCGAAGGACTGGCCGGGCGCCGAAGCGAAACCGTCCCCTGGAAATCCGGCCGTCCGGAACCCGATCACCATCTGGTCCCGATGGGCCGACCAGGTGGACGGAACACCGACGAGCGGCGGGCATCTTCAGCCGGAAGACGCTTCCGATGAGGTCTTGCGCTCCCTGAAGCCGTTCCTGTTGGCGAACGCGGGCACCCAGGCCTGCGGCGAGCCGAATTCCTGACCGGACGGCCGCTCCAACGGGGCGCCTACCCCGGCGCCCCACCCAACTCCCGAGCCACCTCGGCGACCAACCCGCGCAGCCAGCGGTGCGCGGCATCGTGGCGGTAGCGGACATGCCAGGCCATCTCGACCGGAAAGGTGCCGAGATCGGCGGGCGCCGGCAGCACCTTGACCCGCGGATCCTGCGCCAGCCGCCGGCAGATCAGCCGGGGCAAAGTCGCGATGTGATCGGTGACCGCGATCATCTCGGCGACGGCAAAGAAATTGGTGACCGAGATCGCCACGTCGCGCCGCAGGCTTTGCTGCGCCAGGGCCTGGAACAGCCCTGCCCGCAGGCGGCCCGGCGGCACGATGTTCACGTGGCGCAAACGCTCGAACTGCTCGCGGCTGAGGGTGTCGCCGATCTCGGGATGGCCGGCGCGCACGACGCAGTCGAGCCCCTCGTCCATAAGGTGCTGGACCACGAGATTGTCGGGCGGATCGACGATGCGGCCGACAACCATCGCCGTGGTGCCCGAGATCACGCCGGTCTCGGCCAGGTCGTTGCCGTAGGGCGTGAGCCGCAGCCTGATGCCCGGCGCCACCGCCTGCAGCCGGGCGACGATGGCGGGAACCAGCACGAACTCGACATAGCCGTTGGGCGCGATGGTGAACAGCCGTTCCGCCCGCGCGGGATCGAATTCCTGCTGGCCCAGCACGGCATCGTCGATGGCGGCCAGCGCTTCGGCGATCACCGGCCCCAGGTCGAGCGCCACGGCGGTCGGCTGGATGCCGTAGCGCTCCCGGACGAAAAGTTGGTCCTTCAGCATGAGGCGCAGCCGTGCCAGCGCGTTGGACAGGGCCGGCTGGGTCATGCCGAGCCGTTCGGCCGCACGGGTCACGCTGCGCTCCTCCATCAAGGCGATGAAGATCGGGAGCAGGTTCAGATCGTAGCGCATGACTTATAATGCCAACTGTATATCTAAAATCCAGAAGATAAACTTCTGAAATATGTGAGGCGGGCGTATCTCCTGACTCGTCCAGCGGGGACGCAACCAAGGAGGCTCACATGACCAAGGGCAAAGTGCTGGTGATCGGCTCCAACGCCACCCGGATCGAGGTCAAGGGCGGCGGCTGGGCCGCAACCGGGCAGTATCTCAATGAAACCGTCGTTCCCGCCATGGCGGTGATCGACGCGGGCTACGAGGTCGTGCTCGCCACGCCCGACGGGACGCGGCCGACGATCGACCCGGCCTCTGAGTCGGCCGACCATTTCGACGGCGACGCGGACGCCTATGCCCGTGCCAGGGCCTTCTGGGCCGAACACCCGGCGATGTCCGAAATCCGCACCCTGCGCTCGGTCATCGAGGAGGGGCTGGAGCATTATGCCGGCGTGTTCGTGCCCGGCGGGCAGGCCCCGGTCGTCGACCTGATGCAGGACGCCGAACTGGGCAGGATCCTGCGCCACTTCCACGACGCCGCCAAGCCGACCGCTCTGCTGTGCCACGGTCCGGTCGCCGTCGTCTCGGCGATGCCGCATGCCCGCGAATTCCGCGCGGCGCTGATCGCCGGCGACGGCGAGAAGGCAAGGGAATGGGCTCGGGGCTGGCAATATGAGGGCTATCGCATGACCGTCTTCTCCGCCAGCGAGGAGAAGGTCGTCGAAGACCACATCCTGCATGCCCAGCTTCATTTCGACATGCCATCGGCGCTGACGGCGGCAGGAGGTTCGGTGGCGGCGACCGACGTCGATTTCCAGCCCCACATCGTCATCGACCGCGAACTCATCACCGGCCAGAATCCACGCTCGGACCATCCGATCGCCAAGGCCTTCGTCGAGGCGCTCGACCGGTCGACCACCGCCGCATGAGAACGCGCAAGACCGGCGGGGCGCTGCGCATGCACCCCGCCGGCCACGCCACGCGACCAGACATCCGCCGACACGGAGTTCGATCCATGACCAGTCAGGGTAACGCGACCAGTCACGTCAAGATCATGGCGGTCCTCACCGCCAAACCGGGCAAGGCCGAAGAGTTGCAGGCACTGCTCGACGGCATGCTGGCCCCCAGCCGGGCCGAACCGGGCAACCTCCGCTACGACCTGTGGCGGGAGCAGGGCAACGCGAACCGCTTCGTGCTCGACGAGCTCTACGTCGATGCAGCGGCCGTGGCGGCCCACCGTGAGACGCCGCATTTCCGCGACTATCTCGGCCGCATCGCCGATGTCGCCGAGCGGAGCGCCCTGCTGCTCGATCCCGTCCAGGTCGCCTGACGCCGTCCGTCCACCGCCCGAACTCAGGAAAGGAACAGACCATGGCACTCAAGGATATCCTGCCCGGCAAGCTGGGCTTCGGCGCCGCTCCGCTCGGCGACATGGTCCGCGCCATCCCCGGGGAGGAGGCGCTGGCGACAATCGAGGCGGCCTGGAAAGACGATATGCGCCCGCGACCCCGGTGATCCTCGACAAGGTCGCCCGGATCAAGGCGATCGCCGATCGTCACGGCATCGGCATGAAGGCCGCCGGACTCCGGTTCGCGCTCGCGAACCCCGCGGTCGCGGCGGTCATCCCCGGCGCCAGCCGGCCGGACCGCATCGCCGAGGATCGCGCTGCGCTGGAGGAGCGTGTGCCTGCCGATTTCCGGCAAGAACTGCGTGCGGCGGGGCTCGTGCATCCCGAAGCCCCGCTTCCCGCCAAGTGAGGGAAGAAGCGGGGGACGGAGGCGGAAAACCGCTCTCTTTCTCCCGTTCGGGAGCGCGCAGTCGATCCCGCCGCCGATCTCAAAACAGCGACTCGACCGCCTGCATCTTGGGGAGGCGTCGTCTGCCGCGCTGCGGCTTGGGCATGGGGGGGAGCAAGCCCTCCCGCCTCGCGCACATGTCATGCCAGACGAACCCTGGTCTTTCCGGGGTCCAGTACATGGGCTCGCCGAGCAGAACCTCTTCGCCACAACAGGCGCAGGGCGGATATGGGCTGGATGTATGTGCGGGCCGGTCCATTCCACCGTTATGCCAGTCGCCAAGCGATCCGTAAGTGATGCGGATCAATTCCGGCCGCAAGGGCGAAAAAATCGACCGGCCCGAAGCGGGCGGAGCGGGGGCGACAGCCTCCCGCCGCCCTCCTTCCCTAGCGGGCGTCCGCCAGCGTGACGCAGGCGCGGTCGCGGCCGGCAAGGCTGCCGCAGCCGTCGGCGCGCTGGGAAACGAAACGCATCACCACGCGCTCCCCCTTGCCCACGGATTGCGGAGGAAGCAGCGCCTCGGCGACCTGGGTGGTGAATTGCGGGTTGACCCGGTGGGTCGGGGAAGCCGAATCGAGGCTGGCGACCTGGATCGGCTTGGACACCGCGGGTGCCGGCGCGGGCAGAGACGCCACAGCGACCGGGGCCGGCAGCGGGGCACGGGCCGGGACCGGAGCCTGTTCGACGACCTTGGGCTCGGCCGGACGGGGCTCCATCCGCCGCGGTTCGACGGCGCGGGATTCGGGGGCGCGGGACGGCGCCGGCTCTGCGGAGGCGACGACGACCGGAGCCGGCTCGGACCGCTGCGGAGCCGGAACCGGCGGCCGGCCGCCGGCCGGCTTCGGCGCGTCGCCGGGCACCACCGCGACCTCGATGGCGGAAGCACCGGCCGCCTGCGACGGCTCGCGCGGGCCGGTGCCGCGCAGCACCGGGGTCAGGGCGGCCAGATACAGCTTGGTCTCGCGCGGCAGCCGCTGCTTGCCGGCCAGATGCTGGGCATAGCAGGCGGGGCCGCAATTGTAGGCGGCCAGGAAACCGGGCGCGCCGAACAGGTCGTACATCTCGCGCAGATACGCGGTGCCGGCCATGATGTTGTCATGCGGGTCGGACGGATCGGATCCGAGGCCGTACTGCGTCCGCATCAGCTCATAGGTGCCGGGCATCACCTGCATCAGGCCGATGGCCCCGGCGGAGCTGGTCAGCACCTTGCCGCTGTTCGTGGTCGCACGGCCATTGCTCTCGCGCATCATCACCGCGCGGATCCATTTCTCCGGCATGTCGTATTTCTGGGAAGCCTCGCGGATGTGCGGGACCCAGCGCGACAGCGGATCATTGGGATCCGGGACATAGGCGGCTTCGACCGACGGAGCCGTCTGCACCTGCGGCGCGTCGGAAGCGCAGCCGGCCAGACCGAGAGCAAGGCACAGCAGTGCTCCGGCGGCGTGGATCGTCGCGAGGTGTCGTTTGACCACGAGGGGATTTCCGTGCTGTTGGCGCAGGCGGGACAAGAGATGGATCGCTTTTCAATGTATAGCCCACGCCTGTCAAGCGACATCACGGCCGTTTGCCGATTCCTGTCCCGAAGATGCCTTAAAGTTGCCCGAATTATCTCTTGTGAAAAAGTCGACAATTAGGATTTTGGGCAAATACCGCTATGCCGATCTTCCCTGTCCGTTTGGACAGGACGCTCCCGTCACAAGGCGCGACAATGGGAACCTTGACGGAACATCCACGCCATCCTTAATGGAGTGCGCCCCTTGGGCGAACGCGGCGGCCGGGCCTTCAACCGATGCCGCCTCACCCCGACGGGCCGGCCGAACTGGATCGACGAACATGAACGCCCCGCAACGGACCGTCCCGCCGGCCCCGCAGCCCCTTCCCTCCCAGCGGCCGGCGCCGGGCGTCGCCCCTCCTCCACCCCGTCCGCGGCGGCGGTTCGGCAGGCTGCTGGCGGTCCTGCTGGTGCTGCTGCTGGCCGGCGGCGGGATCGTCCTGTGGCGTGCCCGCAGCCCGGCGGCCCCGCTCCCCGCCCCGACCGTCCCCGCAGCCGAACGGCCGGTCGAGCTGACGGCCCTGGAAGTGACGGCGGTCGCCCCCCGCGCGCTGACCGAGACGGTGCGGCTCAGCGGTTCCGTCTCGCCGATGGAGCAGTCGGCGGTGAAGGCGGAGGTTGCGGCGCGGCTGGCCGAGGTGCCGGTGCGCGAAGGCCAGCCGGTCCGCCGCAGCGACGTGCTGGCCCGGTTCGACACGGTCGAACTGACGGCCCGCCTGAACGAGAAGCAGGCCAACCTGGAAGGTGCCCGCGCCCAGCTGGTGCTCGCCGAAAAGACGCTGGCCAAGAACCGCACGCTGAACCGCAGCAACATCGTCTCCGACACCAGCCTGGATCAGGCGGAAAGCAGCTTCGGCTTCCAGCGCGCCCAGGTCGACGCGTTGGCAGCCCAGGTGGAGCTGGCGCGCAAGGCCTTGCGCGATGCGGTGGTGGTCAGCCCGATCGACGGGATGGTCGCCATCCGCTCGGTCAATCCGGGGGAGACGCTGGCGGTGAACGCCGCGATGTTCACCATCGTCGACCTGTCGCGGGTGGAGGTCGAGGCGACCGTCCCGGCGGAAGCCGTGGCGCGGCTCGCCGTCGGCCAGACCGCCGCCCTGCGGGTGGAGGGCTTCGGCGAGCGGGAGTTCGCCGGCCGCGTCGCCCGCATCAACCCGATGGCACGGGCGGGTTCGCGGGCCATTCCGGTCTATGTGACGATCGACAACAGGGATGGGGCGCTGCGCGGCGGCATGTTCGCCGGCGGCGAGGTCCTAGTGGCGCAGGCATCGAACGCCATCGCCGTGCCGCCGGTCGCCGTGCGCCATGACGACCAGGGCGACTTCGTCCTGGTCGTCGCCGATGGCCGCACCCTGCGCCGGCCGGTGACCCGGGCGGCGTCCTGGGCGCGCGGCGACCTCGTGCAGGTGGACGGGCTGGCGCCGGGCGACCGGGTCGTCACCGGCAACCTGCCCGGCCTGACCGCCGGCCGGCCCGTCACGGTCGCCGGCGGCGGCACCGGCTCCTGACCCCGGGACACTCTTATGCCGATCACCCGCATCAGCGTCGACAATCCGGTCTTCGCCACCATGATGATGGTGGCGCTGATGGTGCTCGGCCTCTTCTCCTACAACCGGCTGGGTGTCGACCTGTTTCCCGACGTCGATTTTCCGGTGGTGGTGGTCAGCACCGCCTATCCCGGCGCCAGCCCGGAGACGGTGGAGACCGACATCACCAGGCCCGTTGAGGATGCGATCAACACCATCGCCGGCATCAAGACGCTGACCTCGCGCTCCTACGAGGGCCAGTCGGTGGTGATCGCCGAGTTCGATTTGAAGACCTCGTCGGTCCAGGCCTTGCAGGACGTGCGCGAGAAGGTCTCGGCCATCCGCGCGGCCTTCCGCGACGAGGTGAAGGATCCGCAGATCACCCGCTTCAACCCGGACGACCAGCCGATCCTGTCCATCGCCGTCACCTCCGACCTGCGGCCGTTGCGTGACCTCACCACGCTCACCGACCAGATCATCCTGAAGCGGTTACAGAATGTCCGCGGCGTCGGCAAGGCCACCATCGTCGGCGGGGTCAAGCGCCAGATCCTGGTGCGCCTGAAGCCGGAGAAGCTGGAGGCGCTGACTGTCGGCGTCGACGAGGTGATCGCCACCGTCACCGGCGAGAACCAGGACGTGCCCGCCGGCACCGTCACCGGCCAGGGGCGGGAACGCGTGGTGCAGGTGGAGGGACGCGTGCGCAACCCGCGCGACCTGCTGGACCTGATCGTCGCCCGCCGCGGCAGCAGCCCGGTGCGGCTGGGTCAGGTCGCCGAGGTGATCGACGGCCAGGAGGAGCAGGATTCCGCGGCGCTGCTGAACGGCAACCCGGCGCTGGCGGTCGATGTGGTGAAGGTCCAGGGCGCCAACACGGTGGAGGTCGCCCGCGGCCTGCATGCGGCGATCCAGGATCTGCGGACCAACGGCTCGCTGCCGGCGGACGTGACGCTGGCGGTGGTGCGCGACAGCTCCCGCGGCATCACCAACTCGCTCAGCAACGTGCAGGAAACGCTGGTCGAAGGCGGCATCCTGACCATCCTGATCGTCATGGTCTTCCTCGGATCCTGGCGCAGCACGGTCATCACCGCGCTGACCCTGCCGGTCGCCGTGCTCGGCACCTTCGGCATGCTGGCGGCGATGGGCTTCACGCTGAACATGATGACGCTGATGGCGCTGTCGCTCGCCATCGGCATCCTGATCGACGACGCCATCGTCGTGCGCGAGAACATCATGCGCCATCTCGCCCGTGGCCAGGGCCACCGGCAGGCCGCGCTCGACGGCACGGCGGAGATCGGGCTGGCGGTGCTGGCGACCACGCTGACCATCGTCGCTGTCTTCCTGCCGGTCGCTTTCATGGGCGGCATCATCGGCCGCTTCTTCCTCCAGTTCGGCATCACCGTCTCGGCGGCGGTGCTGATCTCGCTGTTCGTGTCCTTCACGCTCGACCCGATGCTGTCCAGCCTGTGGTATGATCCGGCGGCGCATGGCCGCCACGGCCGCTCCGTCTTCGGCCGCTTCGCCGCAGGGTTCGAGCGCGGCTTCGACGCGCTGTCGCAGGGCTATGGCCGGCTGCTGCGCTGGGGCTTGCGCCGGCGCTGGCTGGTGGTGATCGTGGCGCTGGCGATCTTCTTCGGCAGCTTTCTGCTGGTGCCGCGCATCGGCGTGGAGTTCGTTCCGGCGGCCGATCTCGGCGAGCAGATCGTCGAGGTCGAGACCCCCGTCGGATCGTCGCTGGCCGCGACCACCGCCAAGACCCGCCAAGTCGAGGCGGCGATCCGCGAATTCCCGGAGATCGCCTACACCTACAGCACCGTCAACACCGGCGTTTCGGTCGGCCGCAACCGCGGCAGCATCTATCTGCGCTACACCCCGATCGACCAGCGCAGGCGCTCGCCCAACGACCTCGCGCCCCTGCTGCGCGAACGGCTGTCGGCGATCCCCGGCGTCACCATCGGCATCGCCATTCCCGGCGTCGGCGGCGTGCAGAAGCAGATCCAGGTCTCGGTGCAGGGCCGCGACATCGCCGAGCTGGACCGGCTGTCGCAGACGGTCATCGGCACCATGCGCGCCATCCCCGGCTTCGTCGACGTCGACAGCACGCTGAAGGCGGCCAAGCCGACGCTGGCGGTGCGGCTGGAGCGGGATCTCGCCAGCGACCTCGGCATCGGCACCGCCAAGGTGGCCGACACCCTGCGCCCGCTGTTCGCCGGCGACACGGTGTCGAGCTGGAAGGCGCCGGACGGCGAGAGCTACGAGGTGCTGGTCCGGCTGCCGGAGGGCGACCGCGCCGGCCGCGCCGATCTCGACCGCATCTATTTCTCCGGGGGCGTGGATGCCAACGGCACGCCGCGCATGATCCCGCTGTCCCAGGTGGCGGAGGTGACGACGACGCTCGGCGCCTCGCAGATCAACCGGCGCGACCTGCAGCGCGAGGTGAACGTCCAGGCCAACGTGCAGGGCCGCGCCGCCGGCGACGCCGGCCGCGATCTGCAGGCGGCGCTGGCGAAGATCGAACTGCCGCCCGGCTACCGCATCGTCTTCGGCGGCTCGACCAAGGACATCGCGGAGACCAGCGGCTATGCGGCACAGGCGCTGGCGCTCGCCGTCATCCTGATCTACCTGATCCTGGCCTCGCAGTTCGGCAGCTTCCTGCAGCCGCTCGCCATCATGGCCTCGCTGCCGCTCTCGCTGGTCGGCGTGTTCCTGGGGCTGCTGGCGGCGGGATCGACGCTGAACATCTTCAGCGCCATCGGCTTCATCATGCTGATGGGGTTGGTGACCAAGAACGCCATCCTGCTGGTCGATTTCGCCAACCAGGCCCGCAAGCGCGGCGCCGGCCTGCAGGATGCGCTGGTGGAGGCCGGCATCATCCGCCTGCGCCCCATCGTGATGACCACGGCGGCGATGATCTTCGGCATGCTGCCGCTGGCGCTCGGCATCGGCGAGGGCGCGCAGCAGCGGGCACCGATGGCCCATGCGGTGATCGGCGGCCTCTTGTCCTCCACCATCCTGACCCTGCTGGTGGTGCCGGTGGCGCTGACCTATCTCGACGGGCTGTCGCGCCTGATGAAGCGCCGGTTCGCCCATGCCGACCCCGATGCCCGGCAGCACCCGACGGGGCAGCACCCGGCGGAGTGAGCAGACTCACGCCAGCGCCGGCGACCGCGCCGAACTCTCTCTGCCGACGGCCCGCAGATTCTCCTCCACCCAGCACCCCGCCGCCTCGCGCCCGGCATCGCGCAGCCAGTTCAGGAAGCTCCAGTCGGTCATCAGCTTGGAATATAGCCCCAGATCCTGCAGATGCTCGTCCGCGCCGATCAGGTGCAGGCGGGGGGCGTCGGCGCGGGCGGACAGGCACCGCATCTCCTGCAACAGGGCGGCGTTGAAGGTGATCTGGTTCAGCCGGGCGGCGATGCCGGCCGGGTCCTCCGGCGTGGTGGCGCAGGTCAACGGGTTGATCGCCACCACCATCAGGTCGGCGCCGGGACAGGCCGATGCCAGCGGAGACAGCGGCGGATTGGCGAGATAGCCGCCGTCCCAATAGTCCTGCCCGTCGATCCGCACCGCGCGGAACAGGTTCGGCAGACAGGCCGATGCGAGCAGATGGTCGACCCCGACCTCCGTCTCGTCGAACAGCCTCAAGGCGCCGCTCCGCACATTGGTGGCGCTGACGAACAGCCGCAACCCGCTCCGCCGGATCAGTTCCGGCTCCACCAATTCACCCAGAAGTCCGCGCAGCGGATGGAAATCCGCCGACTGCGTCCGATAGGGGCTGATCCAGCGCCGCGCCCAGTCCACCAGATGGCTCCCCGGCGCATGATCGACGTTCCAGCGGCCGAGCAGCCGGTCGGTCGGGCTCGGCCGGATCGGGCCCAGCCGCCCGGCGGCGCTGACCCGCTCCCAGAAATTGGCAAGCTCCGCCCTCGCCCCGGCGCATCCGCCCCTCGCCCAGCCCTGCACCAGCATGGTGGCGTTCATCGCCCCGGCACTGGCCCCGCTGACCCCGACCAGACGGATATCCTCCTCCAGCAACCGGTCGAGCACCCCCCAGGTGAAGGCGCCATGCGCCCCGCCGCCCTGCAACGCCAGCGCCAAGGTCGGTTTGGGCGGCGGCAGGGCCGGTATCGCCCCTGGCCCTGACAACTCCAGCGGTTCCGCCGGCAGAGCGCGCGGCGCAGGCTTTGCCCGTCCACGCATGCGGTTCCACAGCGTTCGGATCATGGTCATGGCCGGCACGTCTCCAACAAGATTTGCTGCATTGCAACATGAGCGGAGGCTTGTGCATCGGCAAGGGGGTATGTCCATGGAGGCATGGCAACGACATTGGAAATGCCGCGTGCACATACACAAAATTCGCCCACGCCCCCGACGCCGGGGCTATAGCATGTGGCGATGATCGCCCTCTCCCGCCCCGGGAGAGGGAGGGGACCCACGAAGTGGGGAGGGTGAGGGGTTGCCCAAGCCTCAAGAACCGCATGGTTCCTTGGATCATCCCTCACCCTTCCCAAGCTCCGCTTGGGCCCCTTCCCTCTCCCGGGACGGGAGAGGGAGCTTTACACGATCACCCTTCTCCAGACGCCGAGCGCCCCTTGCCCACCATCCTTGCGATCACCGACCCCGAAGACCCGCGCATCGAATCCTACCGCGACGTGCGGGAGCGCGATCTGGTCGGCCGCGACGGGCTGTTCATCGCCGAGGGCGCGGTCGTGGTGCGCAGCCTCGTCCAATCGACCCGCTACCGCGCCCGCTCGCTGCTGATCGCCGACAAGCGGGTGACGGCGCTGGAGCCGATGCTGGCGGCATTGTCGGCGGACACCCCCGTCTATACCGCCACCCAGACCGTGCTGGACCGCATCGCCGGCTTCCCCCTGCACCGCGGCATCCTGGCCGTGGGGGAAAAGGCAGCCGTGCCGACCGCGGCCGACCTGCTGGGCGCCTGCGGCCCGGTCGCCCGCGTGGTGATGCTGTTCGGCATCGGCAACCACGACAACATGGGCGGCATCTTCCGCAACGCCGCCGCCTTCGGTGCCGATGCGGTGATCCTCGATCCCGGCTGCTGCGATCCGCTCTACCGCAAAGCGATCCGCGTCTCGGTGGGGGCGACGCTGCTGGTGCCGACGGCGAGGCTCGCTCCGGACGATGATCCGCTCGCCCTGCTCGACCGCTTCGAGTTCGAGGCGGTGGCGCTCAGCCCAGCCGGTGCCGAGACGCTGGCCGCCCTTGACCCGCCGCGACGCGCTGCCCTGCTGTTCGGGTCGGAGGGACCCGGCCTGCCCCCGCCCTTTCTGGCGCGCGCCCGCAGCGTCCGCATCCCGATGGCCGGCGACTTCGATTCCCTCAACGTGGCGACCACCAGCGGCATCGTGCTGCACCACATCGCTTCCGGACAGGCCGCATGACCGACGATTCCGATACCCCGGCCGCCGACCCGCATCTGGTCCACGACCTCGCCGTCGCCCATCCCGAGGTGACGACGCTGGGTGCGGCCGGCGTGCTGCGGATGCCCGACGCCGAGGCGCGCGGGCTGGTGCCGCTCGGCCTGCCGCTGCCGAAGGGCAAGCGCGACCTGTTGGTGCCGGCGGAACGGCGCGAGGCCATCCTGCTGGAGATCGCCGGCCGGATCGACCGCGCCCAACGCCGCGACGCTCTGCTGGCCCAGGGCCGGCGCACGCTGGCCGGCAGCCACACCGCCCTGCTGTCCTGCGAGGACCGCACCCGCGTCCGTGCCGTGCGGAGCGACGAGTTGCCCTGGCCCGGCCTGTCACCGGCGATCCGGCTGCAGGTGTCGCGGACCTTCGACGCGCTGGAACTGTCGGACCTCTCCGATGCCGAGCTGTCGGCCCGGCTGGACCATGATCCGGCACTGCACGCCGCGCTGGACGATGCCCTGTCCGGTGTCGCCGCCCGGCTGCGCGATCTGGCCGAGCGGGCCGGCGACGATCCCGACTGGGGATTCGCCAACCTTGCCGAGCGGCTGGGCAAGACCGCCCGCAACCGGTCGGAAGCCGACGAGTTGATCGACCGTTGGGAGCGCGATTACGACCAGTGGCGGCGCGACCGGGCCGAGGCGCGCGGCCGGATTTATGTCGACCGCCATTTCGACTTCTCTCGCTTCGAGCGACTGTTCCCGGTGGCGCGCGGCATGAATCGCCGGCTGGTCCTGGTGATCGGCCCGACCAACTCCGGCAAGACCCACCGCGCCATCACCGCGTTGCGCGAGGCGCGCGACGGCGTCTATCTCGCCCCGCTGCGCCTGTTGGCGCTGGAGGTGATGGAGCGGCTGAACGCGGAGGGCACCCCCACCACCCTGATCACGGGGGAGGAGGAAATCCGTACCCCCGGCGCCCGCCACACCGCGTCCACCATCGAGGTGATGGATCCCGACCGTCCGGTCGAGGTGGCGGTGATCGACGAGATTCAGATGCTGGCCGATCCGTCGCGCGGCTGGGCCTGGACCGCCGCGCTGATGGGTGTGCCGGCGGAGACCGTCTACATCCTCGGCGCTCCGGAGGTCCGTCCGCTGGTCGAACGCGCCGCGGCCCATCTCGGTGAGGCGCTGGAGGTGGTGGAGCTCGACCGCAAAACGCCGCTGTCGATGCTCGACCGCCGGCTGGACTGGGCGGAGGTGGAGCGCGGCGACGCCCTGATCGCCTTCTCCCGTCGGGAGGTGCACAGCGTCCGCGACACGCTGCTGGCCCAAGGACTATCGGTCGCCGCCATCTACGGCGCGCTGGCCCCGGCGGTGCGGCGGCGCGAGGCGGCGCGCTTCCTGTCCGGCGACGCCGACGTGGTGGTGGCGACCGACGCCATCGGCATGGGGCTGAACCTGCCCTGCCGCCGCGTGCTGTTCACCGCGCTGGAGAAATTCGACGGCAGCGCCGTGCGCCCGCTGACCGCGACCGAGGTGAAGCAGATCGCCGGCCGTGCCGGCCGCTTCGGCCAGTTCGAGGAGGGGCATTTCGGCGTCATCGCCCGCGGCACTCCCGCCGCGCTGAAGCGCCTGCTGGAGGCGCCGGACCGCCGCCTGCACGCCGACGCCCCCCTGCCCGTCCGCCCGACCCGCGCCATGCTGGCCCGTCTTGCCAACCACATCGACAGCGACGAGACCCGGCTGCTGGTGGAGTGTTTCGGCAGCGCCGCCACGGCGGGTTCTCCCTTCCGGCTGGCCGACCTGTCGGCACTGCGCCGCGCCGCGCCGATGCTGGACGCCCGCCGGCTCGCCCTGTCGGCCAGGCTCGACCTGCTGCTCGCCCCCGCCGACCTGGAGGATGCGGAGGATGCCAAGGTCTTCGCTGCCATCCTCGACGCGATGGAGGCGGGGGAGGTTCTGCCGCTCGGCCGGCTGATTCCGGCGCGGTTCGACGGGCTGGCCGCCGATGTGCTGGAAGCGGCGTCGCGGGCCTGCGACCTCTATTTCTGGGCTTCGCGCAAATTCCCCGAGGCGTTGCCCGACCGCGACCGCGTGCGCAGCGCCCGCGACGCCATCGGCCAGCGGCTGTCGGAAGCCCTGGCCTCCCGCGCCCGCCGCCGGGAGCCGCCGCCCGCAGCCGGCTTCCGCGGCGCCCCACGCAAACGCTTCGGCCCACGCCGCCGCTGAGCGTCGCAGATGGTTCCGTGCAAAATTCGTTCGCATGGCACTGCTGCACTGCGAACGAAGGGACCATCCCGCTGTTCTGAATTGGACCTGCCATGGCGGAGCCGCCATATCGATAGCCAATACCTATCGAGACGTTAAAAATCGTCGATTGGACGCTATCGTAACGCTCTGCCATCGTTGCATCAGCGGCCAAGCCCCTGGCCGCCCCGTTCAGGAGCAACCGGCGTGAAGACCGCATCCCCCACCATCGCCGCCACGATGTCCAGCCGTGCCCCCGCCACCGGGCGCCGGTTCTGGACGATGCTCGGCCCCGGCTTCGTGGTGGCGGTCGGCTACATGGACCCAGGCAACTGGGCGACGGACATCGCGGCGGGCTCCAGCTTCGGCTTCGCCCTGCTGTCGGCGGTGCTGATCGCCAGCTTGGCCGGCATCTTCCTGCAGGGGCTGATCGTCCGGTTGACGCTGGCGACCGGCACCGATCTGGCCCGGCTGATCCGCCAGCGCTTCCCACGGCCGGTGGCGATGCTGGTGTGGGCGGTGTCGGAACTGGCGATGATCGCCACCGATCTGGCCGAGCTGCTGGGCAGCGCCATCGCGCTGAAGCTGCTGTTCGGCATTCCGATCATGGCCGGCGTCGTGGCCTCCGCCGTGCTGACCTTCGGCATCCTGGCCCTGCCCGGCGCCCGCGGCCGGGCACCGGAACTGGTGGTCGGCGCGCTGATGAGCGTGGTGGTGGTCTGCTTCGCCTGGGAGCTGGCGATCGCCCGTCCCGACCCAGCCGCCCTGCTGGCCGGACTGGTGCCGAGCATCGAATTGGCCCGCGATCCGGAGATGCTGTACCTGTCGCTGGGCATCATCGGCGCCACCGTCATGCCGCACAATTTGTTCCTGCACTCCGGTCTGGTGCAGGCACGGCTGGCCGAAGTGAAGACCGAGGAGGAGCGGCGGCAGGCCGCCCGCTGGCTGACCATCGACCTATCGACGGCGCTGGCGTTGGCCGGCCTGGTGAACGGCGCCATCCTGGCGGTCGCCGCCGTGGCCTTCCAGGGTGTGACCACCGGCGGTTCCCCCGGCATCGAGGATGCGCATGCCTTGCTGGGCAGCAGTATCGGCGGCGTCGCCGCCCTGGTCTTCGCCATCGCCCTGCTGGCCGCCGGCCAAAGCTCGACCACCACCGGCACCATGGCCGGCCAGATGGTGACGGAGGGTTTCCTGAACCTGCGGCTGCGTCCGGTCACCCGTGCGCTGATCACCCGCGGCGCCTCGCTGATCCCAGCGCTGGCGGTGCTGGGCAGTGCCGGCGACGGCGCGGTAGACGGGCTGCTGGTGCTGAGCCAGGTGGTGCTGGCCCTGACCCTGCCCTTCATCCTGATCCCGATGCTGTTGCTGCTGCGCAACGACAAGGTGATGGGCGGGCTGGCGATGGCGCCGATGACCCTGCGGCTGGCGAGCCTGACCGTCCTGGTGCTGACCGGCCTGTCCGGCTGGCTGGCCGGTACCACGGCGATGGCGTGAGCGGAAAGGCTCCTCGACCCGGAGCGGGGAATGGTCCATTTTGCGGCCCGCTCCCCATTCTCCAGCCTACCGGTGCCGTCATGGATTCTGCTCTCGAACAGCGTCTGGCCGATCTCGAAAGCCGCCTCGCCCACCATGAGCGGATGGCGGAGGAGATGTCGGAGGTCATCTTCGCCCAGGGCCAGACCATCGACCGCCTGACCGCCCAGATGAAGCGCATGCGCGACCGGGTCGAGGCGGCGGAATACGCGATCGCCTCGCCGCAGGACGACCGGCCGCCGCCGCATTACTGAGGGGGAGAGATCGAGGTGGGGGCGTCGAAGCCCCCACCCCCGTCGCTCAGACGAACCCCTCATACACCACTTCGGTCATCATCCCGGTCGCCATGTGCAGCAGGTTGTGGCAGTGCAGCGGCCAGCGGCCGGGATTGTCGGCATCGAAGGCGACGGTGACGCTGCCCATCATCGGCACCAGGACGGTGTCACGCACCGCCCCCGCCACCGGATGTCCATCGACAGCCACCACCTGGAAATGATGGCCGTGCAGGTGCATGGGATGCGCCATCATCGAGGCGTTCTCGAAGGTCAGCTCGACCCGCTGGCCCTGCCGGACCAGCAGCGGCCGGTGCGCGCCGAAGGTCAGCCCGTCCAGGCTCCAGACATAGGGCGACATCGAGCCGGTCAGCCGCATCCGCCGCGACAGATCGGCCACCCGCGTCGGCAATGGCGCGATGGCAACCAATTGCCGTTCCAGCGACAGGTCCAGCGCGTCGGTCGCGGCCTGTCCCACCGCCGCGACCTTCTCCACCGCCGCCCCGGGCGTGGCGAGGATGAGGCCGGTGCGCTGCACCGCGCCCTCGCGCAGGGCGAGGATCGGGAAGGCGCCGCCCTCGGCCGGCAGGGTCAGGCGGATGTCGAGCCGCTGGCCCATGCTGATGCCGAAGCGGCTCCCCGCCACCGGATGGACCGGATTGCCGTCGGCCGCGACCACCTGCCCGGTCAGGCGCCCGAGATCGAGATGGAAAGCGGTGGTGGTGGCGCCGTTGATGACGCGCAGACGCACCCGCCCACCCCGCTCCACCCGCAGCACCTCCGGATCGGCGAGCGTGCGGTCGTTGGCGAGATAGGCGTCGTAGTCGACGTCGTTCAAATCCATCGTCATGCCGCCGGCCATGCCGGCCATGTCGTGGCCGCTCCCCTGTGCCATCGAGCCGTGATTCATTGAACCGTGATTCATCGAGCCATGGTCCATGGCACCCTGCGCCGGCGCGGCGCCATGCCCGCCATGCCCCATCCCGCCGGACGCGCCGCCGAGCGAAGCCAGGATCTCGGCCGGATCGCGGAAGGTGAAGTCGTGCAGCAGGAGGGTGACCTCCTGCTCGTCGGCGCGCTGGTCGTCCTCGCTGCGGACCACCAGCGGGGCCGCCATCAACTGCTGCTCCTGCAGGCCGTGGTGGGAATGCATCCAGTGGGTGCCGGTGCGCGGCGCAAAGTCGTAACGGACGGATTCGCCGTCGCGGATCGCCGGCCGGTTCCTGTCGGCGACGCCGTCCTGCACATAGGGCGGCGTCTGGCCGTGCCAATGGATGACGGTCTCCTCCCCCGCCCGGTTGGCGAGGTCGACCAGGAAGCGGCGGCCAGGGTCGAGGGCCAGCCCAGGCGTGCCGTCGGGCTGGCGGATGCCGAACACGCTGGCCGCCTTGCCGTTCACCTCCAGGGTGCGGCGGTCGACGGTCAGGCGAAGCGCTTCGCCGACAACGGGAGAGGCGGCCGGAGCGGCAGCCAGGACGGAACGGGGAATGGCTGGCAACAGGGCGGCACAGCCGCCGGCGACCGCCGTCGACAGCAGACGGCGGCGGGAAAGCGCGAGAGTCATGACGGACTCCGGATGATCGGGAGGAAGCTCGGACGGAATCGGCACCGCACGGGATCGTGCGGCGCGTTCAGGGGCGCACCCGGCGGTGCGCCGGACTTATCCCAGTCGCGGCGGCGGCAAATCGGGCCGCAGCCCCAACCCCTCGTGCAACGGCCCGGCAGGCCAGCCCAATCGCAGCCTCGACGACCCGAGGGGCGACGACATCCCCGCAGTCGGCAGCCCGACAGGCATGGCGGCACAAGCCATCCCGGCACAACAGGGCTGCACCCCATGATGCGATCGGCCCGGCATCTGCCGGCCATGATCCATCTTGTCGGTTGCCCTCTTAACCGCCGTCGCCGCGTGCGACGAATGCGACGAATGCGTCGGAGCGGAGACGGTGGCGGCCGATGACTCCGACATGCCATGCGGGCATGCGGCGACGGCGGCACCCGACCACAGCAGCAGGCCGAGCATCACGAGGACCATAGCCCCCGCAACTCCGGTCAACCTCCGCATCCAGTCGGCGACGCGCATCGGCACCGCACCGCTCCCGCTCGTTTTCAGCCTTTCCAGATAGGCCTTCGGTTGGAAGCGGTCAACGCTCCCCGGCCGCCGGACAGGGCATCTACCCATTCAGTCCTAGGCGTTTTCCCGAACATGGAACTGCAACACACCACCCCTATATTGGCGGTCACCAAAAACCAACAGACCCCCATCCGAGATGTCCTCCTCCGCCCGTCCGGCCACCATCCCGCACACCGCGACCCGCCAGCTGCATTGCGCCTGCTGCGGCCGCCCCTTCGTCCGTCCGTCCACGCGGGGGCCGGCACCGCTCTATTGCTCGGCGGATTGCCAGAAGCAGATGCGGGTCCGCACGCGGGTGTGGAGCCGGCGCGACGACACCCCCTTCGGCCTGCCCCGCGCATCCTAGCGGCTTCAGCGAATCTCGACGGTCGCGCTGTCGCTGCGGCCGTCGGCGTCCACCACCGTGACCCGCACCACGCCCGGCCCGTCCGGCCGCCATACCACCTCGCGGGCGATGGGCGACTGGGCGATGCGGCGCCCGTCGATCAGCCAGGACAGCGGACGGCGCCCGCCGGCCGCCGTGAGGGTCATCGCCTCCCCCTTTCCGTCCGGCCCCAGCGCCTCCAGCACCATGTCGCTGACCGGGAAGGTCAGGTGCAGGCGGTCGGTCCGCCGCGATCCGGCCAACTCCACCTCGCCCGGACGCAAATGGCGGAGCAGCTCCGGCGGCGCCTCGTTGCGCACCGGCCCGGCGGGACGGCCGCGCTCGGCCGGCAGCCGGTCGAACACTTCGAACAGCAGCGGCGCGGCGGTGTTGCGGCCGTAATGGTCGGGGCTCGGCGTGCCATCCGGCCGGCCGACCCACACGCCGACTGTATAGCGCCCGGTGACGCCGAAGGCCCAGGCGTCGCGGAAGCCGTAGCTGGTGCCGGTCTTCAGCGCCACCGGCCCGCTGCCGCGGAGTTCCTGGGCCTGCACCACCCCCGGCGGCGGCGGTGAGCCTTCCAGGATCGCCCGCACCTGCTGCGCCGCGGTGGCCGACAGCAGCCGCTGCTCCGTCCCGTCCCGCTGGTCGGGCATGCTGCGCAGCGGCGCCACCAGCCCGTCGCGCGCCAGCCCGCTGTAGAGCGCCGTCATGTCCCACAGGTTGATCGAGGCGCCGCCCAGCGCCACCGGCAGCCCCGGCAGCGCGGTGCCACCCGGCAGCACCAGCCGGACGCCGGCCTTGCGCAACGCCTCGGCGAAACGCAGCGGTCCGACCCGGTCGAGCACCAGCACCGCCGGCACGTTGAGCGAGCGCTGCAAGGCCTCCATCACCGTCAGGTCGCCGGTGAAGCTGCGGTCGAAGTTGCGCGGCGCCCAGTCGCCGAAGCGGGTCGAGACGTCGGCGATCTGCGTCAGCGGATGGATGATGCCGTCGTCGAAGCCCAGCCCATAGATGAAGGGCTTCAGCGCCGACCCCGGCGAACGCACCGCCCGCACCATGTCGATGGGACCCTGCCGCGTCTCGTCCAAGACGTTGGGACTGCCGAGATAGGCCAGGACCGAGCGGTCGCGGTTGTCGACCACCAGAACCGCCAGCCCGGCCTGCGGGTTCAGCGTTTCCGCCGCCCGGCGGCCCAATGCCTCGACCGCCTGCTGCAGGGTGCCGTCGATTGTGGTGGCGATCACGGGCCGGCCGGGATTGGCGAGGCGCAGCCGGTCGGCCAGATGCGGGGCCGAAGCCGGCAAGGGCAGCCGGGCCGAGGGCACCGGCAGGGTCTTCGCCTCCGCCACCGCCTTGGGCGACAGCGCCCCCCCCTCCGCCACCCGGTCCAGCACCTTGTCGCGCGCCGCCCGCGCCCGCTCCGGATAGCGGTCCGGCCGCAGCCGGGAGGGCGATTGCGGCAGCGAGACCAGCAGCGCCGCCTCCGCCGCGTCCAATTCCACCGGCGCCTTGCCCAGCAGCATCTGCGAAGCCGCGCGGATCCCCTCGATGTTGCCGCCATAGGGGGCGAGCGTCAGATACATGCCGAGGATGTCGCGCTTGTCGTAGCGCCATTCCAGCTGCGCCGCCCGCGCCGCCTCGATCAGCTTGGCGCCGAAGGTGCGCGGGCGCGGCTCCAGCAGGCGGGCGACCTGCATGGTGATGGTGGAGGCGCCGGAGACCACCCGGCCCGCCCCCAGATTCTGCGCCGCCGCGCGCAGGACGGCCAGCGGATCGATGCCGGCGTGGCTTTCGAACCGCCGGTCCTCATAGGCCAGCAGCAGCTCGACGAACAGCGGCGACACGTCGTCGACCGTCGCCGGCAGCCGCCATGCCCCCGCCTCGTTGGTGAAGACGCGCAGCGGCTGGCCCTTGCGGTCGGTGACGGTCACCGACAGGTCGGCCAGCCGGTCGAGCGGCGGCGGGAACAGGCGGTCGAGCACCAATGCCGTTCCCGCCAGGGTGACGAGAGCCGCCACCGCGATGCCTGCCCGCCGAAGCCAGACTTGCCTCTTGGAATTGCGCGTGCGTGGATGCCCCTCTCCCCTTGTGGGGCGGGATCGGCCAAACGCCAACGGCGTTTTGCCGACCCGCGGGTTGGGGTGAGGGGTCGCAAATTTGAATTTCCACCGGCCGTGCGGCCGGCCGCCCCCCTCATCCCACCCCTTCTCCCGCAAGGGGAGAAGGGCTTCCGAGTTGGTACGTTTCCGCTCGGACCTCAACCGCAACAGCCGTGCCCAAACCCACGCCAATCGTCACTCCGCCGGATGGACCGTGATCCGCCCGGTGGTCTGGCGGGCGAAGAAGCGCGGCTTGTACATGTCCTCCACCGTCGCGCCCGGCAGTTCATAGGTGCCGGGGGTGATGGCGCGGACGACGAAGGCCAGCTTGAAGGTCTGCTGGTCCTCGGTCAGATCCACCGCGGCGACATAGCGGTCGTCGCGCGCCTCGGTCGTGCGGGTGTAGCTGAGATCGCCCAGCCACTGCATCTCCTCCGGCGTGCCGCCGCCCAGCTTGGCGTTCTCGATCTCCCAGCCGGCGGGCAGCGCATGGGTGACCATGCCCTGGTGGAACAGCTTGGTGTTGGCCTCGCCCTCCAGCACGACGACGAAGACGTCGTTCTGCTTGACGGTGTCGAGATTCAGCACCTCGCCCTTGCGGGTGAAGAAGTTGCGCTTGATGCGCAGCCCCTCGCGCGCCGCCGGCTGCGGCGCGATCGGCACGCCGGACAGCGACACCGCCTGCCACACCGCCGCCCTGCCCGCGTTGGCGACCGGGATGCCGGCCTTCAACTGGGCCAGCGTCGGGGTCAGGTCGACCCGCGCGCCATCCTTCCTGGCACCGCCCAGCGTCACCTCCACCTTGGCCGGCGCGCCGCGCAGCAGCGCGTCGGCGGCCAGCACCGACCACGCCTTCTCCTGCGTGTTGGTGCGGTTGGCGGCGGTGGCCGAGGCCGGCAGGCGGTCGATCAGCGCCGGGATGCGGGTGCCGGCCATGTTGACCTCGGTCATCAGCGCCACCAGCGCCGCGGCGTCGCGGACGGTGGAGCCGTAATCGAGATGCCATTCCTCGCGCGCCAGATGGCCGACGGCGCTGTCGAAGGCGCTGGCCGCCCGCTCCTGGTCGCCCATCCGGGCCAGAGCCGCGCCGAGCTGCCCCTTGGCGAGCGGCGTCGGCAGCTTCTCCAGCGCGGTGTCGTGCAGGTAGCGCGCCGGCCCCGGCAGAGACACCCCGGCCAGCGCCAGCGTGTGCAGGGCATAGGCGCGCACCGCCAGATCTCCCGGCTCCGACGCGCTGGCGATGGCGCGCTGGCGCAGCCAGGCGAGCGCATCGGTCAGCGGTTTGTCCGGCACCGCCTCGCCCTTCTGCTTGGCGCGGACCAGGAACTCGGTGGCATAGGCGCTCAGCCAGCCATCGGCCTCGTCATGGGCGCCCCACAGGCCGAAGGCACCGTCGAAGCGCTGCTTGTCCAGCGTGCGGGAGATCGCCTGCTGGACCCGCGCCTGCAGGCCGTCGTCCGGCTTGCGGTCCTTGCCCAGCGCCAGCTCGACGTCGCTCACCACCAGCAGCGGCAGGGCACGGCTGACGGTCTGCTCCAGGCAGCCGAACGGGTAGCGGTCGAGCGCCCGCAGGATGCCGCCGACGTCGAAGGGCGGCGCGGTGGTGAAGCTGGCCGACCAGCTGGTGGTTCCCGGCAGATAGGTCGCAAGGTCGGCGCCGTCGAAGCGGACGCTCTCGCCGGGTGCGATCTGGCGCGTGACGAACTGGGTCTCGACCGAGCGCGCCGGGCGGACGGTGATGCCGTAGTCGTGGTTCAGCGCCAGGTTCTCCGGCCCCTTGACCGCGACGGTGACGTGTCCGATGCCGGCGGCGACGCCCTTCAGCGGCACCACCAGCGTCTTGCGCTCGCCCTTCGCCAGCGGAACCGAGAGGTTGCCGCCCTCCACCGACACCGCATCCTGGGCGGTGACCGCGACCTCGTAGGTGCCGGCCGCCGCCTCGACATTGTGCAGCGACAGGGTCACCCGGCTGTCGTCGCCGGGGGCGAGGAAGCGCGGGAAGATGGCGTCGGCCACCATCGGATCGCGCACCGTCACCGGTCCGGCGGCGGAGCCGACCCGGCCGCGGCTGTAGGCCACCGCCATCAGGCGGAGCTCGCCATTGAAGTCCGGCACGTCGAAGCCGATGCGGGCGGTGCCGTCGGCCCCCACCTTCACCGGCCCGTGGAACAGCGAGACCACGGTGAAAGGCACCACCGGCAGGCCGGCCCCGCTGGAGTCGCCGCCCTGGCGCATGGCGCCATAGGGCCCCTCCAGCGGATCGATCAGCCGGCCGTAATCGTCACGGATGTCCAGACCCAGCCGGCGCTTGCCGAAATAATATTTCTCCGGTTGCGGGCTGGCGAAGTCGGTCAGGCGCAGGATGCCCTCGTCGACCGCGGCCAGCGTGACATAGGTGTCCTGCATCGACCCGCCGTCGGCTGCGGCCACCTTGACCCCGACCTCCAGCCGGCTGCGCGGGCGGATCACCTGCGGCGCCTCCAGCGCGACGGTCATCGTGCGCACAGACGGATCGACGCCGACCCAGGCCACGCCCATGGCGCGCACCGGCTGCCGTTCCCGTCCCTTGACCGGCGGACGGTAGGCGGTGGCGGTGACATAGGCGCCCGGACCCCAGGCGGCATCCACCGGGATCTCCACCGTCGTCCCGCCGGCCGGCACCGAAATGGTGCGGACGTCGAAGATGCGGTCGGTCGCCACCGTCACCAGCAGCTCGCCGGCGAAGGGCGGAGCGACGCGGATGCGCGCGGTCTCGCCGGGCTTGTAGGATTGCCTGTCGGTGGAGACCTCCAGCTTGTCCGGAATGTCGGCGGTCTCGTCGCCGCTCGCCCAGCCCGAATAGAAGCGGTAGGAGCTGGCGACGCCGGCCGCCTTGTCCGTGACCTCCAGCCGGTAGCGGCCGAAGTCGCGCTTGCCCAGCGCCACCAGCGCCGGCTTGTCGGCGCCGACATCGACGGTGCCGGATGCCAGCGGCACGTCGCGCACCGTGGCGTTGTAGCTGTAGCGCCCGTCGCGGCGGTACCAGACGAAGGAGACGCGCTCCTCCACCAGGTCCCACTTGATGCCGGGCTTGGCGATGGCGCTGCCGTCCGGCGCCACGGCGACGAGGTCGAAGGACGCCTCTCCGCCATCCCCGACGCGCCCGTCGGAGAAGCGCGGGCGCAGGCCCAGCGCATGGGTCTTCGGCCGCACCGGGACCGACACCGACTTGCTGACCGGACGCCCGCCCGGCTCGGACAGGGTGACGCGGATATCGGCGCGCAGCGGCTTGCTGGTGTCGGGCAGCTCCGGCAGAGTCACGGCGACGTGCGACACGCCCTGCTCGTCGGTGGTCGGGAATTCCAGCGGATCGAGCCGCTCGGTCACGCTGTCCTGCACCCGGCCGAAGCGATAGTCCTTGAAGGCCGGATAGGGCATCGGGTCGGGCTTCAGCGCCACCTCGGCGGTGCCGTCCAGCCCGGCGGCCGGCGGGCCGTAAAGGAAGCGGCCCTGCGCCGTCACCTCGAAGGGCTGGCCCGGCACCAGGATCGGCGCGCTGGCGGTGACGTCGAGCGCCAGCTTGACCGGCACGAAATCCTCGACCTGGAAGGAGCCGCGGCCGATCGGCTCGCCCTTCGGGTCGCTGTAGACCTGCACCTCCCAGCCGCCGAGCGGCGCCGTGCGGGTCAGGGTCAGCGGCAGGAAGAAGCCGCCGGCCTCCTGGCCTTTGAGGGCACCGCTGTAATATTCGGTGCCGCTCGGACGCAGCACCTTGACCGTCAGCGGGAAGTTGTCGACCGCCTCGGTCTTGTCGTCGCGCAGCAGGATCGACAGGTTCACCGTCTCGCCCTGGCGGTAGACCCCGCGGTCGGAATAGACGAAGGCGTCCATCGGGCCCGGCGCCGGGCGCCCGCCGACTCCGCGGTCGCTGAGGTCGAAGGCGGCGCCGGTCAGGTCCTGCATAGCGAAATCGGTGCCGAGATAGGCCATCACCATCTCGGGCGCGTTGCCGCCGGTCTTCAGCAGGCCGGGTGCGAAGCGGGCGCGGCCGAACTCGTCGGTCTTGGCCCGGGCCAGTTCGGAGTTGTTGCGGGCGACCAGCGCCACGTCGACCCCCGGCATCGGCTTGGCCGTGCCGAAGGAGCGGGCGAAGACGGTCAGCCCGTCGGCGCCGCGGAAACTGGTCAGGCCGATGTCGGACAGCAGGACCCACTGGGTCGCCAGGGCATCCCAGCGGTCGGATTCCTCCAGGTCGTGCGGACGGGCGGTGACGACATAGAGGCCGGCCTTGGGATCGTCGCCGACGGCCTGACGGAACGGGATCGCCGCGGTGGTGTCGCGGTTGCGCTCCCCCTTCACGTCCAGCGAGCCGGTCCACACCAGCTCGCCGTTTTCCTGGGCCAGCCGGTCGGCGGAATAGCTGGTCAGCTCGTTGAAGATGTTGCCTTCATACTTGTTGGACACCAGCGCCCGGTCGGCGATGCGGTAGACGGACACGTCGAGCCGGTCGGTGTTGACGCTGACCACCGGGATGCCGTCGGCGCCCTTGCGCGGCAAGATGTACGCGGAGCCGCGGAAGGCGGCCATCGAGGGCCGGTCGGGCACGCGCACGCGCTGGGTCTCGTCGGCCTTCAGCGCGATGCCGTCCTCGCCGGGCAGCCCCTGGCGCAGGGTGACGGTGTAGCCGGTGCCGTGGCTGACGCCGCGCAGGCACAGGCTGTTCTCCCGCGCCTCGATGGCGATCTTGGTCGGCGGCTCCACCCGGACATAGTCGTCGAAGCGCACGCCCTGCTTGCCGCTCAGCCGGTCGGAGAACTGGAAGCAGACGTTGGGGCTGCTGCCCTCCGCATTGACGGCGACGTTGGTCAGCGCCAGCCCGGCCTTGCGGCGCATGGCGACGATGCGCTCCTCCAGCTTGGGCGCCTGGGCGTCCACCGTCGCCGCCTCCATCCGCGGAGCGATGTCGCGAATCGACTTCAGCGCCTTCACCGCCTCGTCCGGCTTGCCGAACGCCTCGTCCATCAGGGTGGCGATGCGCCAGAGGATGGCGACGCGCTCCTCGTCCTTCGGATTGAACTGCCCGGCCATCACGGCGCTCTGCAGCGCGCGGTCCTTGTTGGGCGGGGTGGCGGCCTGCCAAGCGGCGCTCAGCTCCAGCCAGACCGACGGCGAGCCGCCGCCCTGGGTGATGGTCTTCTCATAGGCCTGGATGGCGCCGGCCATGTCCTTGCGGTCGCGGGCGGCGCGCGCCTGCTTCAGCAGGTCGGCGATCACCTGCGGCTTGGGCTGCGGCGGCGATTTCAGCAGCAGGCCGTTGGCGTAGGCGCTCGCATCGGCAAGCGCTCCCGGCGGCGTATAGTCGGCCCGTACCGGACCGGCCGCGACAGCCATCACCATCAGGACCCAAAAGAGCGTCAGCAGCCGTACCATTTTATCGCCTTACAACCGTAAGCGGGAGCGCCCTGGTTATAACGCCGATAATCAGTGGGTTGCGATAGGCCGAACCGCCGATGCACCCTTCTACCGGATGGGTAGTCCGACGCTTGCCGGCTAATTCTATTCCACCGGTGCTTGTCCATGGGCGGTGGATCGGGTAACGATCCGCTCCTCGGGGCCGCAGGACGATCACAATCCGATGCTGGCACAGTGCCGCAGGCTGCAGGAACGGTGGGGGCTGGCGCTTGCGATCGCGCTGAGCTTGAGCCTGTTCGTCCGCCTCGCCGCCCCCTATGCCGGCGTCGCCGACCGCGACGGCTATGTCGCGATCTGCACCGGCAGCGAACTCGTCTATCTGCCGGCGGACAAGGACGGCCTCCCCCTCCCGGACGGCAAGGGAACCGACGAACCGCAGCTTCAGCCCCTCCATCTGCCCTGCAGCTGGCTCGGCCAGTATGTCGCCCTGCTCCCGACCTTGCTGTTGCTCGTCATGCCGGCGGGTCCGGGTCTGCCGCCGGACCTGCCGAAGCAGGCCGAGGTCCACCGGCCGAAGGAGCTGAAGCCCTTCCACTCCCAAGCGCCGCCATCCGGTCGCCCTTCGCAGCACTGAACCGCCCGCCTCCCGGGCGATCCCCGTCGCGACGACCGAATGGACGAACCATGACTCGAACTCTGCAAGGCGGAGCCATCGGCCCTGCCCTCTACCGGATTCTCTGGCGCTGGCATTTCTTCGCCGGACTGATTTCCGCCCCCATCATCCTCCTGCTCGCCGTCACCGGCGCCATCTACCTGTTCAAGGATGGAATCAACGACGGCCTGCACCGCGACCTGCGCATCGTCGCCCCCCAGAACGCCGAGCGGCTAGCGCCGTCCGCCCTGGTCGCCAAGGCGCTGGAGGCCCATCCCGGAACTCTCAAGGGCTATTCCCCGCCGGCGGTGCCGGATCGCGCCGCGGAGGTGAGGATCGTCGGCTCCGACGGCCTCAAGGACACCATCTACCTCGATCCCTACAACGGCCGGGTGCTGGGCAGCCTGTGGGACGGCGGCGCCGCGGGATCGCCGACGATGTATGTGGTCCGCAAGCTGCACAGCCTGCAATATGTCGGCTGGTTCGCCGAGCGCATCGTCGAGGGGGTCGCCGGCTGGATGGTGCTGATGACCGCCTCAGGCCTCTATCTGTGGTGGCCTCGTGACCGCAAGAACGGCCAGAGGGGCGGTGTCGTCACCGTGCGCGGCCGGCCGGGCAAGCGGCTGTTCTGGCGCGACCTGCATGCGGTCACCGGGCTCTTCGTCAGCGTCTTCATCGTCTTCCTGGCGATGACCGGCCTGCCCTGGTCGGGCTATTGGGGCAAGTCCTTCTACGGCTTCGCCTATGCCGTCGGCATGGGCATGCCCGACGGCTATTGGGACAAGTACCCGGTCTCCACCGTGCCGCTGAAGGACACCATCGACCACGCCCCCTGGATCGTCGAGAATCAGCCGACGCCGCTCTCCACGGCGTCGGCCGGGGTTCCGGCGAAGCTGGACGACGTGGTGCGGACGGTGGAGGGGCTAGGAATGGCGCCCGGCTATGCGGTCGTCATCCCGACCAGACCGGACGGCGTCTACACCGCGTCGGTCTATCCGGCGGACGTCACCAGGGAACGGGTGGTGCATCTCGACCAATATACCGGCAGCGTGCTGTTCGACATGCAGCTGAAGGATCTCGGGGTCTTCGGCAGGCTGGCGGAATGGGGGGTCGGCATCCACATGGGGCAGGCCTTCGGGCTGGCCAACCAGCTCGTCCTGCTGGCGGCCCTGGTGGCGATGGTCGGGCTGGTGGTGTCGGGACTGGTGATGTGGTGGAAACGCCGTCCGGCGGGCAGCCTGGGCACGCCCGGCCTTCCGGCCGATACCACGGCCTCGAAGGGGTTGATCATCATGGCGGTCGCCGCCGGCCTCTTCTTCCCGATGGTGGGGATTTCGATGCTCGCCTTCGCCGCCGTCGAGCTGGCTGCGCAAGGGGTTCGCGCCCTGCGCACGGCGTGAAGCGGCATTCCCTCAGGAGGCCGGCCCCTGCCCGGCCTCCAGTGCACTGCGGACGAAGGCACGCTCCGCCAGACTGCGATGGCGGTCGCGATGACGGACCAGATGGAAGGGGCGGGACGGCAGGTCCAGCCCCTCCAGGGCGACGATCCGGCCGGCGGCCAGTTCCTCCGTCAGGATCAGGTCGGACAGCACGCTCGCCCCCACCCCGGCCAGCAGGGCGGCCCGGATGATGCGTCCGCCCGGAAGCGTCATGGCGACGTCCAGCGCGCCGGGGTCGATCCCGGTGGCGCGAAGCGCCGCCTCGAACAGCGCCCGGGTGCCGGAGCCCGGTTCACGCAGGATCCAGCGCCCGGCAGTCAGGGAGTCGCGGTCGACCCGTCCCAGCCCGGCCCAAGGGTGCCCGGCCCCCACCACCAGCAGCAGCCGGTCGCCCGCGATCGGCTCGCTCACCAGCAGCGGGTCCGTCACCACCCCCTCGGCGATGCCGAGTTCGGCCCGGCCGTCGCGCACCGCTTCGGCCACCTGCTCGGTGTTGCCGATGGACAGATCCACGCGGATGCCCGGATAGGCTTCGGCAAAGCGCAGCAGATGCAGCGGCAGCCAGTGATTGCCGACCGTCTGGCTCGCCGCCAGCCGCAGGGCGCCGCGCGACAGGCCCGACAGCTCGGCCAGCATGGTCCCGGCCTCCTCCACCTTCGCCAGGATGGAACGGGCCTGACCGTGGAGCAGCTGGCCGGCGGCGGTCAGCTCCACCCGCCGGCCGATACGGTCGAACAGGCGCAGACCGTGCTCCGCTTCCAGCGCCGCGATGGCGGCGCTGACCGCCGGCTGCGACAGGTGCAGAACTTCCGCCGCGCGGGTGAAGTGCAGCATCTCCGCCACCGTGGCGAAGATGCGCAATTGCTCCAGCGTCACGCGAAGAGACCGGTGAAGGGCAGGAAATCCACCAGGTCGCCCGGCCGCACCGCGGTGGCCTCGGCCGGCATGTCGACCAGCCCGTCGGCTTCGACCATCGAGGTCAGCACGCCGGAGCTGTTGCTGGGAAACTTGACGGCGACCGGACGGCCGTCCGGCCCGCGCTCCAGCCGGGCGCGCAGGAACTCGCGGCGGCCGGGCTTCTTGGTGAAGGTGAAATCGGCCACCACCAGGCTGCGCGGCGTGGCGATGCCGCTCGCTCCCGACAGCCGCAGAACCAGTGGACGGCCGACCAGCAGGAAGGTCACCATCGCCGACACCGGGTTGCCGGGCAGTCCCAAGAAGGGCGTGTCGCCGACCCGGCCCAGTGCCAGCGGCTTGCCCGGCTTGATCGCCAGCGTCCACAGATCGATGGAGCCCAGCGCATTGACCGCTGCCTTGACATGGTCCTCCTCGCCGACCGACACGCCGCCGCTGGTGACGATCAGGTCGGCGGTGCCCGCCGCCTCGGCCAGCGCGGCGCGGGTGGCGTCTGGCCGGTCGGGCAGGATGCCGAGATCGCGCACCTCCACCCCCAGCGCGTCGAGCTGAGCCGCCAGGGTGTAGCGGTTGGCGTCATAGATGGCGTGGTCGGGCTTGGGCGTGCCCGGCTCCCGCAGCTCGTCGCCGGTGGAGAACAGCACGACCGTCAGCCGTTTGCGCACCGTCAGGCCGGAGCGGCCGACCGCGGCGGCGAGGCCGACCTCCTGGGCACGCAGCCGTTGGCCGGGATGCAGGACCACTGCACCGGCGGTCATGTCCTCCCCCGCCAGGCGGACGTTGGCGCCGCGCTTCAGCGAGGTCGGAACCAGGACGGCATCGCCGTCGGTCCGGCAATCCTCCTGCATCGCCACGGTGTCGGCGCCGGCCGGGACCGGTGCGCCGGTGAAGATGCGCACCGCTTCGCCGACGGCGACCACGCCGGCGAAGGCCGAGCCGGCCGGCACCCGCCCGACGACGCCGAGCCGCCGGAAAGTCTCGCCCTCAACGTCCCTTCCCGCGGCAAAGGCCCAGCCATCCATGGCGGACACGTCGGCCGGCGGCACGTTGACCGGGGCGACGACCTCCTCCGCCAGCACCCGGCCGAGCGCTTGGCGCAGCGGCACCTCCTCCGTCCCGGTCACCGCGCCATAGCCCTGCGCGACGCGCGAGACCGCCTCGTCCAGCGACAGGGGAATGGGGCCGTGTGCGGAGCAATCGTCCATGATCTCGGTGTCCTCGATAAGGTGGGCCGGCGCTGCGTTGATTCGATGCGGATATGACGCGCGACAACGTTGCCTCGCCGGCAGCGTCCTTCCTACCTGCAACTGCAACGCCCGACTTTGATCGGCGTCAAGATGTTGCTTTCCGATCCCGACATCTCCGCGGTTCAGCCGGTCTCGGCCCGCAACCAGTCCAGATAGTCCGGGTTGCCACGCGCCAGCGTCAACTCGACGACGCAGGGCGTATCATAGCTGTGCAGCTCGCGCACACGGTCGGTGAGGCGGTCGAACAGGGAGGACCGCGTCTTGGCGATCAGCACCGCTTCTTCGGCCTGCTCCACCGCGCCGTTCCAGCGATAGACCGAGGTCATGCCGTCCAGCACGTTGGCGCAGGCGGCCAGCCGCTCCTCCACCAGGATGCGGCCGATGCGCAAGGCCTCCTCCTTCGAGCCTGTGGTGACGTAGACGAAGACCAGATCGGCTTTCCGGGTTTCCGGCATGGGGGAACCTCCCTCCTTTTCGATGCACCGGCGACGCGCTTTCGCGTAGGATGCCCGCAGTTTGCCACAGCCCTCACCGGGGCCGGCAAGCCCGTCCGATCCCAAAAGCCGCAAGAGTCGTTCACCCCATGGCCAAGTCCCGCCGCCAGCCGTCCCGCAGCACCCCGTCCGACATCCAGGGGGCGTGGCTGCGCCGTGGGCTGGAGCAGCCCGGCGGCAAGCTGCCGCTGTTCGACGAGCGCGGACAACGCGTGAAGAAGGCGACCATCGAGGCCTGCCTGAAGGCCGGCTGGGCGGAGCGCTGGTTCGAAAACCCGCTGAAGCCGGATTGGTTGGTCTGCCGTCTGACGGAAAATGGCCGCGGCGCGCTGGACGGCCATGACCGTGACGCCGCCCCGGCGGGGGACGTGGTGGATGGCATGCGCCAAGAGGCGCTCATTTAAGGATCGGGATCAGGAACGGCGGACCAGGTCGGGCTGGGCCGGGCCGGAATGCCGTCGCTCCGCGTGCCTATTGCGCCGCTTGCGCCACGTCACTGCCACGCGTGATCCGCAGCTGGCGATCGACCTCGGCCTGGAGTTGGCGCGGGGTCACCGGCTTGTGCAGGATCGCGACGCCGTGGGCCGAGGCATCGGCCAGCGTGTCGGCACCGGTCTCGCCGGTCAGGATCAGGGCGGGAACCTCCGCACCATAGCGTCCGCGCACGCGGCGAATCACCTCGGTGCCGACCCGCCCCTCGCGCAGCCGGTAATCGGCGATGACGATGTCGGGCACCCGCCCCAGCGACTCCAGCCGGTCCATCGCCCGGTCGGCGCTGTCGGCGGCGACGACGCGGAAGCCCCATTCGGTCAGCACCGTCTGCAACCCCAGCAGCACCACCGCGTCGTCGTCGACCAGCACTGCCAGACGCGGCCGGTCGATCGTCGGCGGCCGCTCCGGGCCTCCCGCCCGTCCGGCGAGGAAGCGGGCCGGTGCGAGCGGCACCAGGACGCGGAAGGCGGAGCCCTGCCCCTGCACCGACCGCACCTCGACCGGGTGGTCGAGCAGCTGCGACAGCCGCCGCACGATGGCCAATCCCAGACCCAACCCGCGCAGCCGGTCACGTTCGGGGTTGTCGACCTGATGGAACTCTTCGAAGATGCGGTCGAGATGTTCGGGCGGAATGCCGATTCCGGTGTCCTGCACCTCGATCGCCAGACGGTCGTCCCCTGCCGAGGAATCGATGCGGCAGCGGATGCGGATCGCCCCGGCCTCGGTATAGCGGAGGGCATTGTCGACCAGATTGCGCAGCAGTTGCATCAGCAGGCCACGGTCGCTGCGCAGGACCGCGTCGCAACTTTCCACCCGCCACACCAGCCCCTTGGAGGTCGCCTGCTCGCCATAGGTTGCGTCGATCGCATCGGCGATCTCGCTGGCTGCGAAGGTGTCCAGCACCGGGGTCACCACCCCGGCCTCCAGCCGCGACACCTCCAGCAGGCCGTCCAGCAGCCCCTTCATCGTGTCCAAGCCCTGGTCGAGCCGGGACAGCAGATCGCGCCCGCCATGATCGCCGACATGGCGGGCGAGCGCGGCGGACAGGAAGAACAGGGCTTGGAGCGGCTGGCGGAGGTCGTGGCTGGCGGCGGCGAGGAATTTCGACTTCGCGAGATTGGCGCGCTCGGCTTCCTCCCGGGCGGCATCCCGCTCCGCTTCCAGCGACTGAAGGCGATGAATGAGACTCATGCTTCGTCCACGGCTCTCACGGAGGATGATGGGGTTCCCGAAGGCGCCCCGTTTCCATTTTCGAACAGAACCGGGGATAATGTTAAACTTCATTAACCATAATCATGCTGCATCGCGCAACCCTTCCCAGGCATATGTGCCGCATGGGCAGGGTCCATGAAGAAAAGGTTAATGGTGGTTCATATGCGAAAGCCCCGGTAATTTTCCGGGGCTTTCCGCATTCGGGACTCGATCGGCCGCCTTGCGCCAGACTCTGTGGGCAAACCCTTCGATAGCCGGCCGGTCGACAGCCCGGCCTTTCACCGGCCTGCCGTCAGGCGCCGCGACGGACCGCCATGTGGATTTCGCCGCGGGTCAGCCCGATGTCCGACAGTTCGGCATCGGACATATGGATCAGCTCATTTTCGGCACGACGAAGTTCAATTCGCTCGCGAACCCAATGGACGGCACGTTGAAAGAGGGAGGTTTCCTTTGTTCCGGCGGCAAACAATTCACCAGACGTAGACTGCATCGAAGAGTAGGCCATGATGATCTCCTGCGCTTGGCGCTGATTACATGAGCCTATTTTGGCTTTTGCACTTGCGAAATCAACAGACAACACCCTGCGCCGAGGCCATTTCAGCCTTGCGCGGAGCGGATGGAACAGAGACATGCAGGAATTCCGGGGGCCGAGGCGATCGGCAACCCTCCCGGTAAGCTGGGCGCGCGAATAAATTAGGAGTGTTTGCATCCTGAAATCATAAATCGATAGGAGTACGCGTATTAATTGGACGGAATATTCTCTGACATTCCACCGTCGAGGCCACTCGCCATGAAGATCATTCCGAAAAGAGCGATCAATTCCCTGGTTGTCGCCGGACTCCTCGCCCTGCCCCTCCTGGGACAGGCCGCTTGGGCGGCCACTCCCCCTCCGGCAAAACCCAACCCCCAACCGCCGTCATCCCCCGCTTGTACCTCGTCCGATCCGACGACGATCTGGACCGATGCGACGAACGCCACCGCCGCACTCTGCGGCGCCCAGGAGACGGCCGGGGTGACCGCCTATCGCGGCATTCCCTACGTCGCGCAGCAGCCGGTGCCGCCGAACCGCTGGATGCCCAGCGCGGTGGCGTCCTGGCCGCCCTCCCCCGCCATGCAGGCGGTGAATGTGCAGAACCAGTGCATGCAGAAGCTGCCGGCCTGGAACGACGAGCCGCCGGCGACCGGCGAGGATTGCCTCTATCTCAATGTCTGGGCGCCATCCGCCTCGCTGAACAACCCAACGGCCAAACTGCCGGTGATGGTGTTCATCCACGGCGGCGCCTTCGTTCTGGGGTCCGGCGGCTCGCCGATCTATGACGGGACGGCGCTGGCGACGAACGACGTCGTCGTGGTCACGCTGAACTACCGGCTGGGCGCGCTGGGCTTCATGGCGGCCCAGGTTCCGGCGGACGGCACCAAGGGCGCGCAGACGGTCGACATCAACGGCAATTTCGGCCTGGACGACCAGCGCAACGCCCTGCGGTGGGTCCAGGCCAACATCGCCCGCTTCGGCGGCGATCCGTCGCAGGTGACGCTGTTCGGTGAGAGCGCCGGTGCGATGTCGGCCGGGCTGCATCTGTTCGCCTCCCCGGCCAGCGCCCCGCTGTTCCAGGCGGCGATCATGGAAAGCAACCCGATCGGCTCGCTGTACCGCCCCATCGCCGACACCCGGCGCCAGGGGACGAACTTCATCCACTGGCTCTGCACCAAGACGCTCAAGCTCCTGAGCTGCCCCGGCAACATGGCGTGGCTGCAGGGCCTGTCGGCCAACACCATCCTGGCGGCCCAGGCCGACTTCCTCAACCTGGGCATCGGCAACGGCGGCGGCCCTGCCCCTGCCGGCGGGGCCCTGGCGGATTCGCTGCCCTGGGCCCCCACCATCGACGGCAGCGACGTCGTCGCCCAGCCGATCGCCGGATTCGCCGGCGGAATGCCGCAGAAGCCCTTCCTGTTCGGCGTCAACGCCGACGAGGGGGCGATCTTCGCCGCGATGATCGCGGCCGGTGTTCCCGGCCCCTACCTGCCGGTGGAATACAACAAGATCCTGTCGAAGGCGATTCCCGACGACACCGCGCGGAAGACGATCGCCGCCTACAAGAACAGTGCCGGCCAGCTGCCCTATGTCGCTCCGGCGGCCAACTCGCCGTCCTATTTCGGCAAGGACAAGATCACCAACGGCACCGCCCAGACGACCAACCTCCTGATCGACGACTTCGCCTTCCACTGCGCCAACCTGTGGACGGCCGGACAGGCCTACGGCCAGATCGCCAAGGTCAAGGGCACGACGCCGATCTACGGCTATCTGTTCGGGCAGCAGCCGATCTACGATCTCTACAAGACGGCGAAGGGCGAGGCGGTTCAGGCCTGCTCGCCGAGCAACGGCAATGTCTGCCATGCCAACGAGCTGCCTTATGTGTTCAGCACGCTGAACGTCCTGGTCGGCCAGCCCCCGCAGGCTGACAGCACGCTGGCCGGCACGATGACCTCCACCTGGGCCAGCTTCGCTAAGAACCCGACCGCCCCGGCCGGACTGACCGCCTACACTCCCACCGGCGCGCTGAACGTCTTCAACAGCCGGGCGTCGGTGGCGACGATGCCGGTCTCCGGTATGGATCAGGCGAGCAACTGCTCGGCATTGTGGAACACGCTGGGCGTCTATCCCGCCGCCGCGCAGACGACCGCGAGCAGCAAGCCGTAACCACTCCCAGGGGAATTGGACAAAGGAAAGGGCGCGCGGGATTGTCTCCCGCGCGCCCTTTCCTTAGATCGTCCGGCCCTGTGCCCAGGACCGGCGACGAAACCCTTACTTCACGCTCACCTTGCGCGACAGGTTGTGGTGCGCCTCGATGTAGCGGACCGTGCCCGACTTGGAGCGCATGATCACCGAGTGGGTGTAGGCACCGCCGGGGAAGCGGCGGACGCCCTTCAGCATGGCGCCGTCGGTGACGCCGGTGGCGGCGAACATGACGTTGCCGCGCGCCAGCTCGTGCAGGCTGTACTTCTTGTCGAGGTCGGTGACGCCCCACTTGGCGGCGCGGGCCTTCTCGTCGTCGTTGCGGAACAGCAGGCGGCCCTGGAACTGGCCGCCGATGCAGCGCAGCGCCGCTGCGGCCAGCACGCCTTCCGGCGCACCGCCGGAGCCGACATACATGTCGACGCCGGTGCCGGCCTGGCTGGTGGCGATGACGCCCGACACGTCGCCGTCGTTGATCAGCATGATGCGGGCGCCGGCTTCGCGGACGCGGGCGATCAGCTCGGCATGGCGCGGACGGTTCAGGATGCAGACCAGCAGTTCCTGCACCTCGGTGCCCTTGGCGGCGGCCAGCGCCTTCAGGTTGTTGGCCGGCGTCTCATCCAGATCGACGACGTTGTCCGGCAGGCCGGCGCCGACGGCGATCTTGTCCATGTAGACGTCGGGAGCGTTCAGGAAGCCGCCCTCCTCCGCCATGGCGATGACGGCCAGCGAGTTCGGACCGCCGGTGGCGCAGATGGTGGTGCCTTCCAGCGGGTCGAGCGCGATGTCGACCTTCGGGCCGGAGCCGATGCCGGCGCCGACCTTCTCGCCGATGTACAGCATCGGAGCCTCGTCGCGCTCACCCTCGCCGATCACGACGGTGCCGTCGATGTAGAGCGTGTTGAGCGCCTGGCGCATGGCGTCGACCGCGGCCTGGTCTGCCAGCTTCTCGTCGCCGCGGCCCATCAGCAGCGAGGCCGACAGGGCGGCGGCCTCGGTCACGCGGACGGCCTCCAGCGCGAGGTTGCGGTCCATGTGGGACAGGTCGACATGCGTAGACGGCGTAGACATCGTGTGCTCCCCCCGACTCTTCGGTCGTATCAGGCTGTGTTTGGTTAGGTGGGAAACGGGGCAGGTCAAGGCTGTCCTGTTCGGAATAGGCTCTGGCTCAGAACTGCTCGATCCGGATCATCCGCGGCGGCTCCAGAACCGTGTCGCTGGCAGCGATGGTCGCAAGCGCGCGCTGCATGGACGCCTCGTCGGTGTCATGGGTGGTCAGGACCACCGGAACGCCTTCGTCCGGCGAACGGCCGCGTTGCAGGAACTGCTCCATCGAGACGCCCTGGTCGCGCATCGCCGCCGCGATATCCGCTATCACACCGGGACGGTCCTTCACCATCAGGCGGACGTAGTACGCCCCGCGGCGCGCTTCCATCGGCGAAGGGGTGGCGGCACCCAGCAGCCCGGCCGAGACGCCGAAAATGGGCGTCGACCGCCCGCGGGCGATGTCGATCAGATCGGCCACCACCGCCGACGCGGTCGGGCCGGCGCCGGCGCCGCGGCCGACGAACAGCACCCGGTCGGCGAAATCGGCCTGGGCCACCACGGCATTGAAGACGCCGTCCACCGAGGCGATCGGAGCGGTCTTCGGCACCATGCAGGGATGCACGCGCTGCTCGATCCCGGCATCGGTGCGCCGGGCGATGCCCAGCAGCTTGATGCGGAAGCCGAGCTGATCGGCATAGTCGAAATCGACCGCCGCGACCTGCCGGATGCCCTCGATGAAGACGGAGGCGAAATCGACCGCCGTGCCGAAGGCGACGGAAGCGAGGATCGCCAGCTTGTGCGCGGCATCGACGCCGTCGACGTCGAAGCTGGGATCGGCCTCGGCATAGCCGAGATCCTGGGCGTCGGCCAGCACGTCGGCGAAATCGCGGCCGGTGGTCCGCATCTCCGTCAGGATGTAGTTGCAGGTGCCGTTCAGGATGCCGTGGATTTCCGAGACGGAATTGGCGGCAAGACCCTCGCGCAGCCCCTTGATGATCGGGATGCCGCCGGCCACCGCCGCCTCGAAGGCGACGGCCAAGCCGCGGGCTTCGGCCTTCTGCGCGATCTCGGTACCGTGGATCGCCAGCAGCGCCTTGTTGGCGGTGACCACATGCCTGCCGGTTTCCAGCGCCGTGGCGACGGTGTCGCGCGCCGGGCCTTCCGACCCGCCGATCAGCTCCACCACCAGATCGGCGCCGGATTGGGCGGCCATGGCGACGGGATCGTCGAACCATTGAACGCGCGACAGGGCGACGCCGCGGTCCTTGCCCTTCGACCGGGCGCTGACCGCGACCACCTCGATCCGGCGGCCGCAGCGCTGTTCGATCAGCGAGCCTTGCGTTTCCAGCAGCTTGAGGACACCGGCACCGACCGTACCAAGGCCGGCAACGGCGATTTTCAGGGGGGCTTGCTGGGCGTTCGGCATCAGGCTTTCGCTTTCTCGGATTCCAGAAGGGCGGCGCGGGCCACCGGGTCCTTGCTCGCCGCAACGCCGCCGGCGTTGGAGCGGAAGAACTCCTTGATGTTGCGGGTCGCCTGGCGGATGCGGTGGACGTTCTCCACCATCGCCAGGCGGACATGGCCGTCGCCGTATTCGCCGAAGCCGATGCCGGGCGCCACCGCGACCTCCGCCTGCTGCAGCAGCAGCTTGGAGAACTCCAGCGAGCCCAGATGGGCGAATTGCGGCGGGATCGGCGCCCAGGCGAACATCGACGCCTTCGGGCTGGGGACTTCCCAGCCGGCGGCGGCCAGACCCTCGATCATCACGTCGCGGCGCTGCTTGTACATGTCGCGCACCTGCTGCACGCAGTCCTGCGGACCGTTCAGCGCGGCGGCGGCGGCGACCTGGATCGGCGTGAAGGCGCCGTAGTCGAGATACGACTTGATGCGGGCCAGCGCGGTGATCAGCGTCTTGTTGCCGGTGGCGAAGCCGATGCGCCAGCCGGCCATCGAATAGGTCTTCGACATCGAGGTGAACTCGACCGCGATCTCGCGCGCTTCCGGAATCTCCAGGATCGACGGCGGCGGGTCGTTGTCGAAGAAGATCTCGGCGTAGGCCAGATCGGACAGGATGTAGATGCCGTGCTTGCGGCAGAACTCGACGATCGGGCGGTAGAAGTCCAGCCCGACCACCTCGGCCGTCGGGTTCGACGGGTAGTTCAGAACCAGCGCCAGCGGCTTCGGCACGCTGTGGCGCACCGCGCGCTCCAGCATGATCATGAAGCTGTCGATGTCGGTCGACGCCCCGTTCTCCATGCCCACCGGCAGGTGGCGCACCGAGGCGCCGGCCAAGATGAAGCCGAAGGGATGGATCGGATAGCTGGGATTCGGCACAAGGATGATGTCGCCCGGGCTGGTGATCGCCTGGGCGAGGTTGGCCAGACCTTCCTTCGAACCGATGGTGACGATGCACTCGGTCTCGGGATCGACGTCGACGTTGAAGCGGCGCTTGTAATAGGCGGCATGGGCCTTGCGCAGGCCGGGGATGCCGCGGGAGTTCGAATAGCGGTGCGTCTTCGGATCGCGCACGGCCTCGACCAGCTTGTCGACGATGTGCTGCGGGGTCGCCTGGTCGGGATTGCCCATGCCGAGGTCGACGATGTCGGCGCCGTTGGCCCTAGCTCGCGCCTTCATCGCGTTGACTTCGGCGAAGACGTAGGGCGGCAGGCGCTTGATGCGATGGAATTCGGTGTTGGACATGGACGCTCCGGAAGACCGCTCCGGTCACGCCACGAACCCAAGAGACCTGCGGACCGGGACTGACGTTCTACCGCCGCGACGCGACGGAAGCGAGGCAAATTTCGCGGCCGGACGGTCCGGCGCAGCGCTTTGGCCGGGATCCGCCGGACGGGTCCGGTCATGGAGTGACTTAACAATCACCCCACCAACCTCGTGGTTAAACCTAACTGTGCTTTAACTCCTTGGCTTTCATACCTTCGGCCGGAAATTCTCTGTGGTCATGTCGTGACAGCCTCGTCTGCTGGAGTTATGAGATGGTTTCGCTTTTGAAGGTTGCGGATCGGCTGCTCGGCGACCTGCGCTTCACGCGGAAGATGGTGCTCGCCCTGTCCGTCCCGATAGGCGGGGTGGTCGTCCTGTCGTCGCTGCTGGTCTGGGAACAGGTCGACTCCAGCCGCCGGGCCGCCGATCTCGCCTCCGTCACCCGTCTGTCGGTGGGCATGACCAGCCTGGTGCATGAGCTGCAGAAGGAGCGCGGGTCCTCCTCCATCTTCCTCAGCGGCAAGCTGGACGACGACCGCCGGCGCATGGAGACGGTGCGGACCGCGGCCGACGCCAGGCTGGCGGAGTTGACCCGGCAATTCGCCGATGCCCGCATCCGCGATCCCCAGGTCGCCGAAGCGTTCACCGGCGCCCGCGACGCATTGTCGCAGCTGGCCGGACTGCGCTCCGGCGTCGACGGCCTGTCGCAGTCCTCGATGGAGGTGGTGAAAAGTTACAGCGCGACGATCCGCAAGCTGTTGGACGCCGCCGGGCAGGCGCGCTCCCTGTCCGACGACAGCGACCAGCTGCGCGCCGCCGACGCCATGGTCTCCTTGTCGGAGGCGAAGGAACGGCTGGGGCAGCAGCGCGCCGTGGGCGGCGGCGCCTTCCGCAAGGACCGCTTCCCCGCCGACGCGCATGAGCGTTTCATCGAGCTGTCGGGCGAGTACAAGGCGCTGATGGGCGGCCTGAAGTCCAAGCTGACGGCGGAACAGGCGCATTATTACGATCAGACCCTCGCCGGCCCGGCCATCGCCGAGGTCGAGCGGATGCGGCGGATCGGCGTCGCCTCCGCCTATGGGGCGGACAACCGGGGCATCGACGCTGGAAAGTGGTTCGATACCATCACCGTCACCATCGACATGCTGCGCAGCGTCGAAACCCATGTCGCCGAAGACCTGATCGGGCTCGCCAACCGCGACGCACGGGACTCGATGAACCGGCTGATCGGGGTTGCCGCCGGTCTGGCGATCCTGCTGGTGACGATGAGCGTCATCGCCGTGCTGGTCGCCCGCAACATCACCCGGCCCATCGCCCGCCTGAACGGCGACATGGCCCGGCTGGAGGCCGGAGAACGCGACCTGACCATCGACGGGGCCGGACGCGCGGACGAGCTGGGCGCCATGGCCCGCCGCCTCGACCAGTTCCGTCTCGGCCTCGCCGAGGCGGACCGGCTCACCGCCGAGCAGCGGCGGCACCAGGAGGACCGCCTGCGCGAGGCCGAGCGGCTGGAACGGCTGGTGGCGGAGTTCGACCGCCATATCGAAAAGGTCGCCGAACAACTGGCGGGCGCCGCCAGCGGCCTGCGCGGCAATGCCGAGCAGATGAGCCGCATCGCGTCGGACACCGAAGTCCATGTGCTCTCCGTCGCCCGCGCGTCGGAGGGAGCGTCCGACAATGTTCAGGCGGTCGCGGCAGCGGCGGAGGAGCTGACCGCCTCCATCGCCGAGATCGGGCGGCAGATGGCGGGCTCGACCGAGATGGCGGAACGGGCGGTCACCGACGTCCGGCACACCGCCGAAGTCATCGGCGATCTCAGCGCCGCCGCCCGGCAGGTGGGCGAGATCGTCCGGATGATCACCGACATCGCGAGCCAGACCAACCTGCTGGCGCTGAACGCCACCATCGAGGCCGCCCGCGCCGGCGAGGCCGGCAAGGGCTTCGCGGTGGTGGCCCAGGAGGTGAAGCAGCTCGCCAACCAGACCGCCAAGGCCACCGAGGACATCACCGCCAAGGTCGCCGAGATCCAGTCGGCGACCGGCCACACCGTCACCGCCATCGACGACATCGGCACCATCGTGACCCGGATCGAGGAGAACATCTCCGCCGTTGCCGCCGCGGTGGAGGAGCAGAACGCCGCCACCGCGGAGATCGGCCGCAACGTCCGCCAAGCCGCCGACGGCACCGACGAGGTGTCCCACAACGCCGCCCTGGTCGGCACCGAAGCCGGACGCGCCGGCGCGATGGCGAAGGAGGTTCTCTCCATGGCCGACGCGCTGAAGCGGAACGCCGACGGCCTGCGCAACGACGTGGCCGCCTTCATCGGGAAAATCCGGGCGGCGTGAGGGTACGGAAAGGAGCTGACATTCGGTAGGGATCACGCCCCCTAGGATAAGGGAAGTTTGAAGCCCCTCACCCTGCCCCACTCGCCTTGGCGTGCTTGCGCTTCGCCACCTCCAGCGACGCCAGCAGTTGCTGCCCGGTGGCCCCGCCGTCGCCGCTGACGCGGCCGGTCATCACCGCCCTGATCGCATCCACATGGGCCTTGAACAGCAGGTGCTCGCTGGCGGTCACGGCGGTCGGACCGTTGCGGGTCGCTTCGTAGAGCGACTTGGCGATGTGGGTGATCAGGGGATAACCGAAGATGCCGCCCTGCCCCCGCATCTCGTGGGCGGAGCGGTTGACCTGGGCCAGCAGGCCGGGCACCGCCGCCGGCTCATGCGGCAGCCGGTCGATGCGGCGGCCCATCTCCTCCACCTCCGCGCCGATCCAGACGGCGTAATCGCCGGCACGGTTCAGGATCTCCTCCTCCGCGGCGGCGAGAACTTCCGGCGGCAAAGTCGGGACCGGATCGCGCGGGGCAAGGCCGACCTTGGCGCCCAGCCGGTTGGGCAGGTCGAAATAGATGACGGGGAAACGGTCGATGCCGCGTGCCTTCGACGCGCTGTGCACGATCAGGATCTCCGACGGCGCGGTCATCCGGCAATCCATCGCCACCGGCTTGTCGGCGCGGCGGCGGTCGGGGCCGAAATAGCCCTTGGCCAGCACGAAGCGGCGCGGCCGGGCAAGGGCGAACAGCAGGCGGCTGGCGATCGTCTGGGCGGAGAACGGCTTGGCGATGAAGTCGGTGGCGCCGAGATCGCGTGCCTGCTCCACATACTGGCGGTCGGCAGCGCCCGACAGCATCAGGACCGGCAGGAACTTGTCCGGGCTCCTGGGGCTGGAGCGAATCCACCGCAGAAGCATCAGCCCGTTCACCTCGGGCATCACCAGATCGGACAGGATCAAGTCGACCGGAGCGGTCCCCGGCGGCAGCGCCGCGCGGCGGTCCTCTAGCCAGCGGATCGCGTCGGCGCCGCTCGCCACGCCCTCGACCCGGCCGATGCCGATGGCACGCAGGGTGGCGGCCAGGACCGTGCGGATGAACCCGCTGTCCTCCACCACCAGGACGGAGAGAAGATCGAGCTTCGGCTGGGTCATCGCCCCCTGTCTCGCCAACCGGGCCATATCCCCGCATTCACTCCTCCCCTTCTGGCACAGCCGGTCCCAATTGGCGAGAGGCAAGCGGAACGGGAGACAAGCCGACCCCGCCGCGGTTACCCTCGCCCGGCCGCACAGGCCCACCAATCAAAGAGAAGAGGAACCGCCCGATGCCGCAACCCGATCACGTCATGGCCCTGGCCCTGCCGGAAAAGCCGGACCTCGACGCCGACATGCAGGCGCTGTTCGACAAGTGCACGGAAAAGCTGGGCTTCGTGCCCAACGTGCTCCAGGCCTACAGCCTACGGCCGAAGAAGCTGCGCAACTTCGCCATGCTCTACAACGAGCTGATGCTGGGCGAGAGCGGCCTCAGCAAGCTCGAGCGCGAGATGATCGCGGTCGTCGTCTCCTCCGCCAACCATTGCTACTACTGCCTGGTCGCCCATGGGCAGGCGGTGCGCAAGCTGTCCGGCGATCCGGAGCTGGGCGAGATGCTGGTCGCCAATTACCGCGTCGCCCTGCTGGAACCGCGCCAGCGCGCCATGCTCGACTTCGCCTGGAAGCTGACCGAGGACCCGATGTCGGTGGGCGAGCCCGACCGCGAGGCGTTGCGCGCCGTCGGATTCAGCGCGGAAGACATCTTCGACATTGCCGATACGGCGGCCTTCTACAACATGTCCAACCGCCTGGCGACCGCGGTGGACATGATCCCGAACCGCGAGTACCACAGCCAGGATCGATAGGGGCAGGCTCTGCGAGAGCAGGATCGTTACCGCCGTCCCCCGGCACCGTCGAGGCCACACAAGGTAGGAATCATGGCGATCGTCCGTTTCTTCGTCCGTCTGTTCGCGCTCATCGGCCTGTTGCTGGTGGCCGGTGCGGTGACGGTGGTGGTGCTGGCGGTCCGTCATGAACCCACCCTGCCCGATTCGGTGGTGCTGGAACTCGACCTGACCAAGCCGCTGGCCGAAAGCGAGAGCGGCAGGATCGGCAGCCTGTTCGAACATCAGGCGACGCTGCGCGAAGTGCTGGACGCCCTGGACGGCGGACGGCGCGACCCGCGGGTGAAGGGCGTGCTGGCCCGTTTCGGCGACGACAGCGTCGGCTTCGCCCAGACGCAGGAACTGCGGACCGCCATCGAGCGCTTCCGCGCCTCCGGCCGCTTCGCCGTGGCCTTCGCCGAGGAGTATGGCGGAGCCGGGCCCGGCAACCGCTCCTACCTGCTGGCCAGTGCCTTCGACGAGGTCTGGCTGCAGCCGCTGGGCACGCTGGGCATCACCGGCCTGTCGGCGGAACTGCCCTTCGCCCGCGACGCCTTCGACCAGTTGGGCGTGCAGCCGCAATTCGCCCAGCGCGAGGAATACAAGAGCTTCGCCGAGACCTTCACCAAGGCCGGCATGACCCCGGCAAACCGCGAGATGATGGAGTCCCTGGTCTCCGATCTGACCAACCAACTGGTCGACGGCATCGCCAAGAGCCGGCGCCTCGCCCCCGCCGCGGTGCGGGCGGCCATGGACAAGGCGCCGCTGCTGAGCAAGGAAGCGCTGGACCAGAAGCTCGTCGACAAGCTCGGCTATGCCGACGAGGCCCGCGACGCGGCGTTGAAGCGGGCCGGCGACACTGCCGAGACGATGGAGCCGGCCGACTATCTGTCGGTCGCCGGCAGCCCCAACGACCACGGGCCGACCATCGCGCTGATCCATGCCGTCGGCACCATCACCGGCGGCGAGAGCGGCAAGCCGGCGCTGGGCGGCGTTTCCGCCGGGTCGGAGACCATCGTCGAGGCCATCGAGGATGCCACCGACGATCCCGAGGTCCGTGCCATCCTGTTCCGCATCGACAGCGGCGGCGGTGCCGTTTCCGCGTCCGAGGCGATCCGGCGGGCGCTGGTCAGGGCGCGGCAGAGCGGCAAGCCGGTGATCGCCAGCATGGGCGACACCGCCGCCTCGGGCGGCTATTGGATCGCGCTCGCCGCCGACCGCATCGTCGCCTCGCCCGCCACCGTCACCGGCTCGATCGGCGTCGTCGCCGGCAAATTTGCCGTCGGCGGCCTGTCCGACAAGCTCGGCGTGCACTGGGACCGGGTGCAGGGCGGACGGAACGCCGGCATGTGGTCGCCGCTGCGCCCCTTCGCCGACAGCGAGTCCGAACGGCTGAATGCCATCATCGACGACACCTATGCCAATTTCCTGCAGAGGGTCGCCGAAGCCCGGCGGATGTCGCCGGAACAGGCACGCGGCGTCGCCAAGGGCCGCGTCTGGACCGGTGCCCAGGCCCGCGAACTCGGTCTCGTCGACGATCTGGGCGGCCAGGAGCAGGCATTGACCCTGGCCCGCACCGCCGCCGGCCTGTCTCCCGACGCCGCGGTGACGCTGGCTCCCTACCCGCCGCCGAAATCGGTGACCGACCAGCTGATGGATCTGGTGTCGGGCAAGGGCGAACTGGTCGGCGCCCTGGCCGCCGTGGCCGAGCTGCGCCCGCTGCTGGCCCAGCTGCGGCCCCTGCTGGCCGCTGCGCAGGGCGAAGGCGTCCAGGCCCGCATGCCGACGATGTCGCTGGACCGGTGAGGAGGGTGAGCCTCAGCTATGTCCCCTCTCCCCCCGGGGAGAGGGTTAGGGTGAGGGGGTCGCGCGGCGGCCCTTTACCGAAAATCCTCCCCGTGTATCCCCCTCACCCCGACCCTCTCCCCGGGGGGGGGGAGAGGGAGATTTGATCGTTCAAAGCCTTCAGTCAGAGACGCCCGACCATGACAGAGACCGCCGCCCGCCCGGCCCAGCCCGCCTCCGCGCATCCCGTCTTCACCCACCAGGAAATCCTGCGGGTGTTCAGCGGCGTGGCGCTGGCGATGCTGATGGCGGCGATGGACCAGACCATCGTCGCCACGGCGCTGCCGACGATGGCGAGCCAGTTCGGCGGTCTGGACATGCTGCCCTGGGTCGTCACCGCCTATCTGCTGACTTCCACCACCACCACGCCGATCTACGGCAAGCTGTCGGACCTTTATGGCCGCAAGCGGGTGCTGCAGACGGCGATCGTGCTGTTCCTCGCCGGTTCCGTGCTGTGCGCGATGGCGCAGAGCATGACGCAGCTGATCCTGTTCCGCGGGCTTCAGGGGCTGGGCGGCGGCGGGCTGATGTCGCTGGCCTTCACCATCATCGGCGACGTGGTCGCCCCGCGCGAGCGCGGGCGCTACCAGGGCATGATCGGCGGCGTCTTCGCGCTGGCCAGCGTCGCCGGTCCGCTGCTGGGCGGCATCTTCACCGAGACCATCGGCTGGCATTGGATCTTCCTGATCAACCTGCCGCTGGGAGTCGCGGCGCTCGCCATGACCCGCGGCACCCTGTCGCGCCTGCCCGCCGGCCGGGCCAGGCCGCGCATCGATCTGGCCGGGGCGGCGCTGCTGACCGGTGCGGTGACCAGCCTGCTGGTCGTCGCCACCCGCGGTGACGCCATGGGCTGGGGCAGCCCGGCGGCGCTGGGCCTGCTGGGCGCCGGCCTCGTCCTGCTGGCGGTCTTCCTCTGGCATGAGCGCCGGATCGAGGAGCCGATCCTGCCGCTCCACCTGTTCCGCCTCCCGGTGGTGGCGGTCGCGACACCGGTGGTGGCGGTGTCGGCGATGGTCCTGTTCGCCGGCATCGTCTATCTGCCGCTTCACCTCCAGCTGGTTCAGGGAGCCAGCGCCACGACGTCGGGGCTGCTGCTGCTGCCGCTGGTGCTGGGCATGACCGTCGGATCGGTCGGCGGCGGACGCCTGATCGCGCGGACCGGGCGCTACAAGGCCTTTCCGCTGGCCGGCCTGGCACTGTCCTGCGCGATGTACGCGCTGCTGGGCACCCTGCCCGCTCTGGCGGCGGACGGGCTGTGGTCGACCCTGATCCTGGTGCCGCTGGGCATGGGGCTGGGGCTGGTGATGCCGGTGATGACGGTGGCCGTGCAGAACGCGGTGGACCAGCGCGATCTGGGCGCCGCCACCGCGGCGGTGGGGTTCTTCCGCTCGCTCGGCGGGTCGGTCGGCGTCGCCGTGTTCGGCGCCGTGTTCAACGCGGTGGTGTCCGAACGGCTCGAGAGTGCCGGCCTGTCCGGCCGCGCGGTTCTCGACCATGGCGCCGCCGCCCTGGCCGCGCTGCCCCCCGCCGCCCGCGGCGGGGTGGTGGCGACTCTGGAGCATGGCTTCGCCACTCTGTTCCTACTGGCGGCGGCGCTGGCGGTCGTCTCCTTCGCCATGACGCTGTTCCTCAAGGAACTGCCGCTGCGCTCCGCCGATCCCGGCCGCTCCGCGACCGCTCCGGCGGAAGGCTGAGGGACCGGGAACCGGTCGCTCAGGAATGGTCGCTGGGGAAGTGCCTGGGCTGCCCCAGCTTGTCCTCGATATAGAGCAGGTTGACCAGGACCAGCACGACCACGGCGAGCGGCGTCGCCAGGAACATGCCCATGATGCCGAACAGCACCCCGCCGGCGGCGATGGCGCCGATGGTGACCACCGGCGGCAGGTCGACCACCCGTTTCTGCAGCAGCGGCGTGATCAGGTTGCCTTCGACCTGCTGGATGACCAGATAGAGCCCGGCGACCCACAGCGCGTCCTGCGGCGACTGGGCGAAGCCGATCAGCAGGGCCGGCACCGCCGCCAGGAAGGGGCCGACCAGCGGGATGAATTCCAGCAGCCCGGCGACGATGCCCAGCGCCAGCGCCGACGGGATGCCGAGCAGCCAAAGCCCGACCGCGATCATCGTTCCCACCGCCGCCATCGCGACGAGCTGCCCGATCAGCCATTTCCACAGGCTGTCCCCGGCGACGTCCATCACTTCGCAGGCCCGCTTCTGGCCGCGCGGCGGCACCAGCAGGACCACGCCCCGCTGGTAGACCCCCGGCGACGCCGCCAGATAGAGCGCCGCGAACATCACCACCACGGCATCGCCGACGACATAGACGAGGCCGGAGGCGAAACTGCTCAACTGGTTCATCCAGGGCCATTCCTTGCCCTGCTCCGTGATGCGCTCGCGCCAGCCGTCGGGCAGCATGCCCATGGCCTTGGTCACCTGCTCCTGCAACTGGCCGAGCTGCGCCGCCATCGAGGTGCCCATCAGCCAGACGCCGCCGCCGACCAGCAGGACCAGCACCACCAGCACGATGGCCAGCGACCAGCCATGGCCCAGCCCTGTCCCCCGCTGCACATAGCCGGTCAGCCGCTGCAGCAGGATGGCGAACAGCACGCCGGTGAAGATCAGCAGCAGCGTGCCGGATATCTTCCACAGGAAGATCCCCAGCGCCGCCACCCCGGCGACGATCAGCACTTTCCAAGTGAAGACGGCCAGTTCCCCGCGCCCGGCCCGTGCCGGCGGCTCGTCCTGCGTCGGCCCGCCGCCGGGCGTGGCGGCGTGATAGGCGGTTGGCCGGCTGGGTGTCGCCATCTCTCGAAACTCCCACGCTTGCGACCGCCCGGCGGACGGCCCCGGGGGAAGAACGCGCAGGATCCGCCAACGTTGCGGAAAGTCGGCAGGCTAGGCCATCGGCGGTAGTCCGAAGATGAGTATGGAAGGCGGTTCCGGCCGGCCCATATCAACCTTTGACGCCAAGGAGTCATTCTCGCTGATGTCACTTGAAGAGCCCGCCTCACGGCGGGCTTCTTTTTGACCGCCGCACGGAAGCCCGCTAGCGCCGGGCCTCGGGCGGGAACACCAGACCGACCTTCAGCCCCGGCTCGTTGTCGCCCAGTTCCAGCCGGGCGCCATGCAGCGTCGCCACCGCATCCACCAGGCTGAGCCCCAGCCCGTTGCCGGGTGACGCCCGCGCGGTGTCGAGCCGGACGAAGCGCTGGATGACCTTGTCGCGCATCTCCGCCGGAATGCCGGGACCATTGTCGGCGACCTCGATGCAGGCGGCACGGCCGGGGGCCGGACCGTCGAGCACGAGCGTAATGATGCCGCCGTCCGGCGTGTATTTGATGGCATTGTCCAGCAGGTTCGACACCGCCTGGGCCAGGAGCTGGCCGTTGCCGCGGACGGTCGGCCTGGCGCGGATGTCCAGCGACAGCCGCTGCCCGCGCTCCTCGGCCACCGGTTCGTAGAGGTCGGCAGCCAGCTCCACCACCTCGGCCAGCTCGACCGGCACGAAGTCCTGCCGCTTGGCGCCCGATTCCGCCTCGGCGATCGACAGCAGTGCGGTGAAGGTGGCGAGCAGCCGGTCGGCCTCGGCGATCGTGTCCTGCAGGACGGTCCGGTAGACCTCCGGGTCCTCGGTCTCGTGCAGCAGCGCAAGCTCGATGCGGGAGCGCAGGCGGGTCAGCGGCGTGCGCAGATCATGGGCCACGCTGTCGGTCACCTGCCGCATGCCGGTCATCAGCCGCTCGATGCGGTCCAGCATGGCGTTGAGATTTCCGGCGAGCCGGTCCATCTCGTCGCCGCCGCCGAAGCGCGGCACCCGCTCGCTCAGATCGCCGCTCATGATCTGCCGGGTGGTGCGGTTGATCGCCTCGATCCGCCGCATGGCGCCGCGGCTCATCAGCAACCCGCCGCCCAGCCCCAGCAGGGCGGTCGCCCCCAGGATCCAACCCAGCGAGCGGAACATGCGGGTGCGCAGCTGGTCGATCTCGCTCATGTCGCGCCCGACCAGCAGGCGGAACTGTCCCGGCAGCGTGAAGGTCACCGCCTGTGCCGTGGACGGGCGGTCGGTGACCCCGCCGTAATCGGCGACCTTGAAATGGGTCCAGCCGCTGGCATTGGGCACCGCCGCCGGCCAGCCCGACAGGTTGCCGGCCAGGATGCTTCCCGCGGCCGTGGTCAGCAGATAGATGGAGTTGTTGTTGGGCACGGCGCTGCGCGTCCGCACCACCTCGACGAGGCCGGGAAGTCCGTAGTTGCGGTAATGGTCCTGCAGGCCGGCGACCTCGAGCGCGATGGTCTCGCCGATCTCCTGCTCCAGGAAGCCCGCCGTGGTGCGGTAGACGACGCCCAGGATCAGCCCGACCGACAGCACGAACATCGCCAGATAGAGCAGCGCCAGCCGGAACGCCGTGGTCCGCACCAGCCGCAGGACCGCGGCTGCGAAGCCGTGCAGGCCGGCGGAATGCGCCTCGCCTTTCAGCACAGGCCTTCTCCCTCCGCAGCGAAGGGAATCGCCGCCGTCACGATCCAAACTCCATGAAGTCTTTTACGCCTCCGCCGCGCGCAGGCTGTATCCGGCACCACGCACGGTGTGGATCAGGGGCGTCGGGAAATCCTTGTCGATCTTCTGGCGCAGGCGGGCGATGTGGACGTCGATCACGTTGGTCTGCGGATCGAAGTGATAGTCCCACACATTCTCCAGCATCATGGTGCGGGTCACCACGCTGCCGGCGTTGCGCATCAGATATTCCAGCAGCGAGAACTCGCGCGGCAGCAGGTCGATGGCCTTGCCGGACCGCTTGACGCTGCGCGACAGCAGATCGAGTTCCAGGTCGCCCACGGTCAGGCGGGTCTGCGGCTGGGCGGCGCCGCGCCGGCGCACCAGCACCTCGATCCGCGCCAGCAATTCGGAAAAGGCGAAGGGCTTGGTCAGGTAATCGTCGCCACCGGCCTTCAGCCCCTTCACCCGGTCGTCGACGCTGCCCAGCGCCGACAGGAACAGCACCGGCGTGTCGTTGCCGGCGGCTCGCAGCACCTGGACCAGCGACAGGCCGTCGCGGCCGGGCAGCATGCGGTCGACGATCATCACGTCGTAATGCTCGGCCCCGGCCAGGAACAGGCCTTCCTTCCCGTCGTTGGCGACATCCACCACATGGCTGGCCTCCTTCAGCCCCTTGGCGAGGTAGCTGGCGGCCTGGCGATCATCTTCGATGACGAGAATCTTCATGAGCACGAGTGTAGCCTCCCAAAACAGCCCGGCCAAGCACGAGCAGAACTCCCTCTCCCGCCCCGGGAGAGGGGGGGGTGAGGGGTGATCCGAGGAACCATGCGCTTCTGGCCCTTTGGTTCACCCCTCACCCTCCCCACGCCTTCGGCGCGGGTCCCCTCCCTCTCCAGGGACGGGAGAGGGAAAGGGTCTTCCTCACGCCTTCAGCTTCAGCGCGACGAAGGATTCGTTGCCCTGCCGGTTGATCAGCATCAGCAGCGCCTTCTGCCCCGCCTTCTCGGCCTCCGTCACCTGATGGCGAACGTCGGCCGGGCTCTTCACCTCGGTATCGCCGACCCGCTCGATCACGTCGCCGGGACGGATCGGCACGTCGACGCTGGAGGACAGGCCGGTCACCACCACGCCCTGGACATCCTCGCCGATGCCCAGCCGCTTGCGCGCCGCCCGGTCCAGCGGGGCCAGCTTCAGCCCCTTGACCGGCGCCACCTCCTCATGCTCGGCCGAACCGTTGCCAGTGTCGGCCGAGGCGACCTGCGGCTGCTCGGACAGGCGGTCGATGCGCACCGGCACCGTCTTTTCACGGCCGTCACGCAGGATCTTCAGATCGATCGAGTCGCCGGCCTTGGTCTCCGCCACGTTGCGGGTCAGGTCGCGGAGGTTGTTGACCGGCTTGCCGGCATAGGACAGCACGACGTCGCCCTGGTGCAGGCCGGCACGCTGGGCCGGGCTGTCGGCGGTGACGTCGGCCACCAGCGCACCCTTGGCACTGGGCAGGCCGACGCTGTCGGCGATGTCCGGGGTCACCTCCTGGATCTTCACGCCGAGCCAGCCGCGCTCGACCTTGCCGCTCTCCTTGAGCTGGGCCACCACCTCCTTGGCAAGGTTGGAGGGAATGGCGAAGCCGATGCCGACCGAGCCGCCGTTGGGCGAATAGATGGCGGTGTTGATGCCGATCACATGGCCGCTGAGGTCGAAGGTCGGGCCGCCCGAGTTGCCGCGGTTGATGGCGGCGTCGAGCTGGAAGTAATCGTCATAGGGGCCGCTGTGGATGTCGCGGCCGCGGGCCGACACGATGCCCTTGGTGACGGTGCCGCCCAGCCCGAACGGGTTGCCGACCGCCATCACCCAGTCGCCGACGTGCGTCTTGTCGCTGTCCGCCCAGTCGACCGAGGGCAGCGGCTTGTCGGACTTCACCTTCAGCAGGGCGAGGTCGGTCTTGGCGTCGCGGCCGATCAGCTTGGCCGGCATGGCGGTGCCGTCCTGCAGGGTGACGGTGATCTCGCTGGCACCGTCGATGACGTGGTTGTTGGTCACGACATAGCCGGCCGGGTCGATGATGAAGCCGGAGCCGAGTGCCCCCGTCTTGCCGCGCGGCCCCTGGTCCTGGTCGTCCTGGTCGCCGCCGGGGCCGCCGTTGGGACCGCCGTTCCGGTTCATCTGGTCCTGGAACTGGCGGAAGAACTCTTCGAACGGCGAGCCGGGCGGGAAACCGGGGACCGCCTGGCCGCGCTGCGCCCGCGGCTCCGCCTTGGCCTCCTGGGTGGCGGCGATGTTGACGACCGCGGGGCTGACCTTGGCCGCGAGGTCGGCGAAGCTGCCGGGCGCGTCCTGCACCATGGTGACGGCCGGCGGTGTGGCGTTCTGCTGGGCCTGCGATGCCGCCCAGCCGGCCAGCGCCGGAGCCGTCAGCACCGTGGACCCCAGCAGCAGGGCGGCGACGGTCCGGCGCAGGCGGCCCTGGCGTTGCGTCCGGTTCTGGGGCTGGCGCTCGGTCTGGGCGGGAGGAAGGGTGGTCATGACGGCGACACTCCAATCAGGCGATTCCGACTGCCGGGAGGCGATGGCCGGCGTCTCGTCCGCCGCAGCACCTCACCGCTGTTGTCCCCAACATAGGCATCCGCCCTTCACCGCCGCCTTGCGACCGGATGAAAGAAATTTCAGGCAGGCCGCTCCCTCCCGCTCGGGCGGCCTCATTCGCCGATCAGGTGCAGTGCGATCTCCCGCCGGTGCGGGCGGGCACGGTGTTCGAACAGGTAGATGCCCTGCCAGGTGCCCAGCGCCAGATCCCCCGCCATCACCGGGACCGACAGGCTGACGTCGGTCAGGGCCGAGCGGATATGGGCGGGCATGTCGTCCGGTCCCTCGGTCGTGTGGGCGTAGTGCGACGGATCCTCCGCCACCAGGCGACGGAAGAAGCGCAGCAGGTCGGCCTGCACGTCGGGGTCGGCATTTTCCTGGATGGTCAGGGAGGCCGAGGTATGGCGGCAGAACACCGTCAGCAATCCGGCTTCCATCCCCTGCTCCGCCACCCAGCGCCGCACCTGGGCGGTCACCTCGACCAGGCCGGCTCCGTGGGTGGGAACGCTCAGGCTCGTGGTGGCTTGTCGCATGATTCGCGTCCTTCGTCGGTTTCGCTGGCCTGGATCCTTGACCATGCAATATCAGATGTCACCGCCCGGACGGTCGTGCCCGGATGATTCGGCCGGGCATGCTGTTGTACTGGAACGGCAAGGAGGAAAACGGCGGATGGACATCACCGGCACCCACAGCGTTCCCGGACCGCGCGACCGCGTGTTCGCGGCGCTTTGCGATCCGGCGGTCCTGATGCGCTGCATCCCCGTCCTGGAAGAGATGGAGCGCCTATCGGCCACCGACTATGCCGCGCGGGTGCGCACCACGGTCGGGCCGCTGAAGGCGCGCTTTTCCGGCCGGTTGCGGCTGGAGCCGGAGGATGGCGCCCACCGCTACCGGCTGGTCGCCCAGGGCAGCGGCGGGCTGGCCGGCGCCGTGAAGGGCGAGGCGCTGGTCGTGCTGGAAGAGGAGCAGGGACGCACCCTGCTGACCTACAGCCTGTCGGTGGCGCTGGGTGGGGCCGTCGGCCGGCTGGCGGTGAAGCTGGTGCAGGCCAAGACCGACCGCGTGCTGGCCGCCTTCTTCGAACGCTTCACGGAAGAGATCGACGGCGACGCGGCATGATGCGGCGGTATGCCGCAGGCCGGGCGGCATCGCGATGGCTTTCGCATGTGCAGCATCATCGGTCAGGATGGCAGGCGTCGCGGGTGCTTCCAGCCGGTGGAGATGCCGAGTGGTCCTGTCCCAGCCCACTGCCCAACCGTTTGCCCAGCCGCCTGCCCCTGATGCCTCAGCCGCCGACCGCATGATCTTCGGCCGCATCCTGGCGGTTGCCGCCGGCGATCCGATGCGGACGATGACCCAGGCGCTGGCGCTGACCAAGGCCGAACTCTCCGAGCTTGCCGCCCGCCACGCTCCGCAATTCGCCGATGCCGTCGCCGCCCTCGCCGACCAAACGGGATTCGGCGAAGACGCCATCGAGGAGGCCGACCTGCGCGCCTTTCTGGTCGAGCATGGGGCGGGCGGCACGGATGAGGAACGCTGGCTGTCCGCCATCCTGGCCCGTCGGTCGCTGGAACCGAACCATCTGTGGCAGGACATGGGCTTCCACGGCCGCGATGAATTGAACACCCTGTTCCGGCGGCATTTCCCGGCCCTGGTGGCGATGAACGCCGCCGACATGAAGTGGAAGAAGTTCTTCTACCGCCAGCTTTGCGAGCGCGAGGGGCTGATGCTGTGCAAATCCCCCAACTGCGAGGTTTGCGACGACGTGGAGGTCTGTTTCGGCGAGGAGGCCGGCGATCCGCTCTCCACCCTCTCCCGTCTCGCCCGCGGCGGCTGAAGGGCAACGAAGCGGGTTCAGCGCGGCTGGGCGCCAAGATCCTCGAAGGTCATGCCCGTGTCGGTGTGGCCGAAGCGCCCCTTGCCGTTGACGGTCAACGGCGGCTGTCCGGGCTGCGGCACGAAGGTGGCGGCATAATAGCAGTCATACTGCGCGCCACGCCCCGGGCCGCCACTTCCCTGTCCGCCTTTCGGCTTCGCGTCGACGCAGCCCTGCTTGCGAAAGATGTCGAAGGCGCGGAAGCCGGCGGTGCCCTGCCGTTCCAGCATGCGCCGGGTGTGCGCCTCCACCAGCCTGCGCATGTCGCCCTCGGACGGCTCGCCGGAACAGGAGGCGAGAAGCAGCGCGGCGAGCAGGACGGCGAACCTCACCGTCCCCCCAGCAGCCTGTCCACCCGCTCCTTCAACGCGGCGAAGGACGGCGGCTTGACGACGAAGCCGTTGACGCCAAGCGTCATCGCCTGCTTCACGATCTCGGATTCCGTGTGGTTCGTCAGAAAGACCACCAATGCGCGCGGATTGACGGCTTCGGTGCTGGCGCGCAGATGGGCGAGGAACTGCAGGCCGGAGACCGGCTTCATATCGATGTCGCAGACGATCAGGTCGGGATTGACGCGTATGCATTCGTACATCGCCGACTCGCCGTTGTCGGCCTCCGTCACCTCGCGGAAGCCGATCTGGGTCAGGATCTGGACGATGGTTCGGCGGACGAAGGGCTGGTCTTCCACGACCAGGACACGGTGCCGGGAATAGTCGTTCGCCTGCATGCCCATTCCCGGCCCTCCAGCCAAATCGCCGCCGTCCACTGATACCGTCCGAACCGGCGGCGGGCAACCGATGGTCGGTTACCAACGGATGGAATATGGTTTTAATCCTGTAAAATTTGCGACGATTCGAGTTCCGCCCGATCACGCCGCGACGTCGACCGTCGGACGATCCTTGGTCACGACCTCCACGGTCCGGACGAAGTCTCCGGTCATCGTCTCCGCATCGAAGGCGAGATGCACGCGCTTCTGCTCGACCGCCTTCACCACCACCGCGGCCTGCGCACCATAGCGGTCCAGCCGCAGATGGCCGGCGATCCCGGCGAGCGAGCGGCCGTCCGTCGCCGTCACCGGGTCGATCATGGCGCCGCCGATCGACAGGTTGCGCACGGTCACCGCCAGCCGGTCGCCGCCGACCAGCAGGGTCCCCGCCTCATTCACCTGGAAGCGGGGCTTGCGCCGCCGGTCGGCATCGCCGGTGGAGGTGCGGACGATGCGGACCAGCACCTGACGCAGGCTTTCGATGGAACGGGCGACGTCGCCGGATCCCTTCTTGACCTGGGTCGCCTGCTCTCCGGTGCGGTCGGCCTCCTCCGACACCGCGGCGATGCGGTGCGACACCTCCTGCGCCGCGGTGGAGGTCTCCACCACGTTGCGGCTGATCTCCTGGGTGGCGGCGGACTGCTCCTCCATCGCCGCGGCGATGGTGCCGGCGATCTGGTCGATCTCGGCGATGGTCCGGCCGATCTCCTCCACCGCCTGCACCGCCTCGTCGGTCACCGCCTGGATGGCGGTGATCTGGCGGGTGATCTCCTCGGTGGAGGTGGCGGTCTGGTTGGCCAGGTTCTTCACCTCCTGCGCCACGACGGCGAAGCCTTTTCCCGCCTCGCCGGCGCGGGCCGCCTCGATGGTGGCGTTCAGTGCCAGCAGGTTGGTCTGGCCGGCGATCGACTGGATCAGGTTCACCACCTCGCCGACCTTCGCCACCGTTTCCGACAGGGAGCGGATGGTGGCCTGGGTGGTGTGGCCGCTCTCCACCGCACGGCGGGTGACCGCGCTGGAATGGGCGACCTGCGAGGAGATCTCGCGGATCGAGGCGGCTAGTTGCTCGCTGGCGGCGGCGACCGTCTGGGCGTTGGCCAGGGCTTGGCCCGCGGCCGACGCCACGGTCTGGGCGTTGATGCTGACCCGTTCGGCCGAGCCGGACATGCCCTCGGCCTCGCCGGCCATGGCACCGGTGCGCTGGGCCACCTCCTCCACCGCACGGCCGGCCTCGCGCTCGACGGTCGATGCCATGGCCTCCAGCGCGTTGCGTCGCTCCTCGTCGGCATGGCGGGCACGCTCGGCGCGTTCCTGCACGGCGTAGCAGAGCCGGGCCTTCAGTCCGCGCAGCTGACCGGCGATCGGGTGGAATTCGGCCGCCGCCGGCAGGTCGATGATGTGGGCCTGGTCGTTGCGGGCGATGGCGTCGAAATCGACCGAGAAGGCGGCCAGCGGCCGGCGCACGGTGCGCAGCAGAAGCAACCCGCAGAATGCGGCAGCCACGAGCACGGCCATCCCGGCGGCGACGGCGAAGACGAGATGCCAGCGGAAATCCTCCAGCGCCCCCGCATATTCCGCCCTGGCGACCTCCAGCTGCAGGGTCAGCAGGTCTTTGTTGGTCTGGAAGGCCGCCTGGAACAGCGGTTCGATCCGGTCGCGGACCAGCACTTCCAGGCGCAGCGAATCGCCCTGGCGCGCCAGCTCCACCGCCGGCTTCAGTCCGTCGGCCTCGAAGGCGGTCCGCTGCCTGGCGAACCGCTCCGCCAGTCCCTTTTCCTCGGGCGTCAGATAGGTGGTGAGATAGTCCGCCCACAGGCGGTCGATGGTCGCGGCGTTACCGGCGATGCGCTCCGCGCGGCCGGCGATCGCCTTGGCGTCGGTGCCGTCGCGGGTGTCGATGATCAGACGCTGCAGCGTCTGCACCTGGTCGCGCATGTGGTCCAGAATGCCGCCGATCTGCACGGCGGGGACCGTCCGATCCTCGTACACCGTCTTCAACGAGGCATTGCTGTCGGCCATGCCGCGCAGCGTGACACCGCCGACCGCCAGCATCGACAGGACCATGAAGGCGAAGATCATGGTCAGCCGTCCGGTAACGCTGGCTGCCCAGCGACCGAACGCCGCCCTCGCTCCGCGCCCGACCGACTGCCCGTCGCGCACCGTCAGGTGTCCCATCCGCCCGCCGCGGATCTCGGCGTAGAGCCGTTCCGCCGTCGCCACCTGCGCGCGCGACGGCTTGGTGCGGATGGAGATGAAGCCGGTCGTCGCCCCGTCCTCGACCACCGGCGTGACGTTGGCCCTTACCCAATAGAAGTCGCCCGACTTGGTCCGGTTCTTCACCAGCCCTTCCCACGGCCGGCCGGCCTTGATCGTCGCCCACAGGTCGGCGAAGGCTTCCTTGGGCATGTGGGGGTGACGGATCAGGTTGTGCGGAGCTCCGATCAATTCGGACTCCTCGTAGCCGCTGATCTCGGCGAAGGCCTTGTTGACGAAGGTGATGCGTCCGCCGGTGTCGGTGCGCGACACAAGCAGGACGCCATCTTCCATGACGATTTCGCGGTCGGTGATCGGTTCGTTCAGGCGCATGGATGGAGCCTCGTCGGACAAAGGGCGCGTTCGGCGGCGGCGGGGCGCGACCGGGATGCAGGACATGGGAAGCGGCACGCCGAAAAGGCGCTATTCGGAACAGATAGCGGAATGGAGTTTCGTCTACTCTGGGTAGGCACACCCCCGCACTGACCCAGATCAAATGCGCAAGAGGCATGCCAGTCACGCCGGATTTTCTGGAAAGGCGCCTTCCGGGAAAACCCCTATGGACAGCAGGGGTTGGAATGGGGGGAGGCCCTGCCCATTGCCGGAGCTATGCGGGCATGCGCTTTTGCATTTTGCGAATGAAAATGCAAAATTCTTGTCAAATTATCAATTTGCGAAAGATTCGATCGCCGAGCACGAGAACTGAAGCGCGCATGAGGAAATAATCATAAAAGAAAAAGCCCCTCTCTCGACTGGAGAGAAGGGCTTCGGATACTGCGACATATTGTCGCGGTATCCGCGACATGTGCGATCCTCTCCGCGAACGGTCAGGATTTCGCCATCAACTGTTCCAGCCAATGGATGTCGTAATTGCCGTCGATGAAGGCCTGCTCGGCGATGATGCGCTCATGCAGCGGCAGCGTCGTCTGGATGCCGCCGATCACATACTCCTCGATGGACCGGCGCAGACGCATCAGGCACTCGTTGCGGGTGGTGCCGTGGACGACCAGCTTGGCGATCAGGCTGTCGTAATGCGACGGCACGCGGTAGCCGTCATAGAGCGCCGAATCGACGCGGACGCCCAGCCCGCCCGGCGCGTGATAGCCGTCGATCTTGCCCGGCGACGGGATGAAGGTCTCCGGGTTCTCGGCATTCACGCGGCATTCGATGGCATGGCCTTCGAAGCGGATGTCCGACTGGCCGTAGCCGAGCGGCGCGCCGGCGGCGACGCGGATCTGCTCGCGGACCAGGTCGATGCCGGTGATCATCTCGGTGATGGTGTGTTCGACCTGCAGGCGGGTGTTCATTTCGATGAAATAGAACTGCCCGTCCTCGTAGAGGAACTCCATGGTGCCGACGCCGCGATAGCCGATGGCCGCCGCCGTCTTCGCCGCCAGCTCGCCGATGAAGGCACGCTGCTCCAGGTTCAGCGCCGGGCTCGGCGCCTCTTCGATCACCTTCTGGTGCCGGCGCTGGACCGAGCAGTCGCGCTCGCCGAAATGCACGCAGGTGCCGTGGGTGTCGCCCAGGAGCTGGATCTCGATGTGCCGGGGATGGCCGAGATACTTCTCCAGATAGACCTCGTCGTTACCGAAGGCGGCGCGCGCCTCGGCCCGAGCGAACTGGTAAGCCTCCTTCAGCTGGTCGGGATTGCGGGCGACCTTCATGCCCTTGCCGCCGCCGCCCGCCGCCGCCTTGATCAGCACCGGATAGCCGGTCTCGTGGGCGACCCTCTCCGCATCCTCCAGCGTCGTCACCGGACCGTCGGAGCCGGGCACCACCGGCAGCCCCTGCTCCATCACCGTCTTCTTGGCGGTGACCTTGTCGCCCATGATCCGGATATGCTCCGGCGTCGGGCCGATGAAGGTGAAGCCGTGCTCCTCCACCATCTCCGCGAACTGGGCATTCTCCGACAGGAAACCGATGCCGGGGTGGATGGCGTCGACATTGGTGATCGACGCCGCCGACAGGATGGCCGGAATGTTGAGGTAGCTGTCGCGCGCCGACGCCGGTCCGATGCACACGCTCTCGTCGGCGAGGCGGACGTGCATGGCGTCGGCGTCGGCGGTGGAATGCACCGCCACGGTCTGGATCCCCATCTCGCGGCAAGCGCGGTGGATGCGCAGAGCGATCTCGCCACGGTTCGCGATCAGGACCTTTTCGAACATCGCCAAGGGAATGCCCCGCTTACTCGATGATGAGGAGAACTTCGCCGAACTCGACCGGCTGGGCGTCGGATATCAGCACCTCGGCGACCGTGCCGCCGCGCGGTGCCTTGATCGGGTTCATGACCTTCATCGCCTCGATGATCATGATGGTCTGGCCGGCCTTGACCACGTCGCCCGGACGGACGAAGGGCGTGCCGCCCGGCTCGGCCGCCAGATAGGCGGTGCCGACCATCGGCGAAGTCACCGCTCCCGGATGGCTCACCGGCTTGCCCGAAGCGGCGGCCGGGACCGCGACCGGAGCGGCCGCCAGGACCGGGGCTGCTTGGACGGCGACCGCCTGGGCGGCGGTCGGGCGGGTGACGCGGATGCGCTTTTCGCCCTCGGCGAACTCGATCTCGCTCAAGCCCGTCTCACGCAGGAGGTCCGCCAGCTTGCGGACCAGATCGCCGTCGATGTCGAAGCTCGCCATGATGTCAGTCGTTCCCGTTTCCTTAATCGCGGTCGATGATGTTCGCGATGGCGTCCAGCGCCAGAAGATACCCGTGCGGCCCGAACCCGCAGATCATCCCATTCGCCACCGGCGAGATGTAGGAGTGATGGCGGACCGGCTCGCGCTTGAAGATGTTCGACAGATGGACCTCGATCACCGGCAGCTCCGACAGGATCAGGCTGTCCATGATCGCGACCGAGGTGTGGGTGTAGGCGCCGGCGTTGATGACGATGCCGTCATTCTCCGTCCGGGCCTGCTGAATCCACGAAACCAGCTCGCCTTCGTGGTTCGACTGTCGGAAATCCACGGTCAGACCCAGCTGGTCGGCACGCTCGTGGCAAGCGGCTTCCAGATCGTCCAGGGTCATCGACCCGTAGATTTGCGGCTCCCGCACGCCCAGCATGTTGAGGTTCGGCCCGTTGAGGACCAGAATCGACGCGTCGATGGCCACGCCCCGCGCCCCTTATCCATGATCGAAACCGCGCGTTTATAACACGAAGCACCGTCCTGTCCATGGTGACGGGGGCATGCGGCGTGGAAAAGCGCGCCCGAAACCGCCGATCCGGTATCGCCGCGCGGCGAAGCCGCCGGGAACGGCTGGAAGATCAGGGAGGCGGCCGAACGGTGTGGCCGGCCAGCAGCTCCCGGTAAATCCCCTGCTGTTTCAGCGCCTTCAGCCCGTCGTTGAAGGTGGCGACGGTCGCCTCGGCTCCCGGTACCGCGCGTCCGACCACCAGATGCAGGGTGACCGCCGCGAAGGGCTTTTCGGAGACCCGGATGTCGCCCGCCATCCCGGAACCTGCGACGGCGGCGGCACCGCTGTATTCGTCGATCACCAGGACATCGGCCCGCCCGGTCGCCACCATGCGGACGCAAGCCCCGAGGTCGGGCGGGGTCTGCCGGGTCAAAAGGCGCTGCTCCACCAGCGTCTGCAGCTCCGACGGCAGGGCGTAGCCGACCGGCTGGCAGATCGTCCGCCCGTGGAAATCCTCCAGCCCGCCGGTGTCGTCCCGGCCATGAAACCCCATCGCCGACCGGTTCGACAGATAGACGAACTGCCGCACCTCGATGACGGGATCGGAGAACAGCACCTCCCGTTCCCGCTCCGGGGTGCGGACATAGGGAAAGGTGGCGAGGAAGCGGCCGGCGACCACGCCGTCATAGCCCCGCTTCCAGGGCATGAACCGCAAGTCGTAGCGGCGACCGCTCACCGCGAAGGCGCGGCGGACCAAGTCGGTCACCAGCCCTCCGCCCGGCAGATCCTCGCCGGTGTAAGGGGCGTAATCGCTGCCGGTCACCAGATCCAGCCCGGTGTAGGGGGCCGGCGCGGGGACCATGGCGGGGACGGGGGCGGGGGCGGGGGCTGCAGCCGAACCGGCATCCACCGCCCACGCCCCTGCCGGAACCGCACAGGACAGCAGTCCGGCCATGATAAGACGAAGCGTTGCCTCCGACAACCGCCACCGCCTCCGCGCCACGCCGCCTGTCCCGGCCATCACGGTCGATCGAGCGCCCATGCCTGCCGTCCCCCCGCCTCCCCACCGGCCGCCCGCCGACGGTTTCCACGCCGCTGCCGCACGGGGCGACAGGAGATCGAACGGGCGGTCCACAACCCCGTAAAGCGCTTACGAGATCCCATGCAGTCCTGCGGTCAGTCGGCCACCGGGGCGTGGTCGGGAGCGGCCTCCCTGGCGCGGCGGCCGGCCGGATCGGTGTAGAGGTCGTTGACGCGCTGGACATGCACCGCCGTCGCCTCGCGGATGGCGAAGATCGCCTTCCCGGCCCGCCCGCCCCAGCCCGCCGGCTGCTTGGCGAAGATCGACCGGAAGAAACGCGTGTTCTTCAGGAAGCCCTGCCGCAGGTTCAGGTCGACATCGCCGAAGCGGTCGCTCAAGGCGGCGGCGACGCGATGGGCGAAGAACTGCCGGATCTTGAAGTGCCCGGCCAGGAACAACCCGCCCAGCAGGACGGCGGTGCCGATCAGGTGGAGCGGCAGCCCGCTCCCGTCGTTTTCGAACAGCCAGCCGAGGAAGGCGCCGAAGCCGCCGCCCACCGTCTGGACAACCGTCCCCAGCAGCGCCAGCAGCAGCACGCCCCACACCGTGTCGCCGATCAGCACGCGGCGGCGCCAGGCCGCCATCGCCTCGCGCAGCTTGGGCAGCACCTCCCCCTCCAGCTCCTTGGTCAGGCTGTCGATGGAACCGATGATGCGGTAGGCGCGGGCGACCTCCACCTCGTTGATGCGGCTCTGGATCTCCGCTAGATCGTGGTTGCGGCGGGCCTCGTAGCGGGCGCGGCGGCCGTCATCCTCGATGTCGACGGCGGAACGCTGGTCGTAGATGGCGTAGAATCGGCCAGACACCAGCCCGGCCTGGGCGATGGCGCGCTGCCAGGCGCCGAACACCGCCTCCAGATTGTCTTCCTTCGCCGTGGTGTCGACCTGGTTCAGGATGTAGCAGACCTTGCGGGCGTCGGCGCGGTTGACCGTCTTGGCGACCAGATGGCGCAGCGTGTCCTGCATGGCGCCCGGTTCGGGATGGCGGGCGTCGAAGAAGACGAGCACGAGGTCCGACAGCTCGACGATATGGTCGACCAGCCGCAGGACCGAGCGGCGCTGGTCGTCGGCGTCGAAGCCCGGTGAATCGATGAAGATCTTGCCCTTGGTCCGCGGCCCCGCCAGCGTCTTCAGCTGCAGGTAGTTGTCGATCCGCTTGCCCTCGCCGGCGGCCACCTTCTCGATCTCGTCGGCGATGCGGTAGAAGGGAAAACGCGGATCGGCGTTCAGCGCGGTGCCGGGCAACGCCTCCTTGCGCGTCTCCGGCCCGTGGCAGATGACGGTGAACTTGTCGTCGACCGCCTGGTTGCCGGTGTTCTGCAGCACCTCCCCCAGATAGCCGTTGAGGAAGGTCGACTTGCCGGCCGAAAAGGTGCCGAGCACCGCGACCATCGGCCACCAGGGGATGCGGGTGGTCAGCGATTCATGGCGGTCGATCAGCCCCAGCCCGGCCAGGATGCGGTCGAAGGCGCGGAAGGTCGGAAGGACCGGCAGCAGGTTGGGGTTTTCGGCGCGCAGGTGGGCATCCAAAGCCGCAAGGCGCTGCTGAAGGGCTTGCCGGGGAGTCATGGGCGGGCGGAGTCCACTGTTGCACGGGCCAGGAAACGGGCCGGGAAAGGCGGTCTTTGTCTAGCACGGGCGCGACCGGCATCGGACATGAAATTTCCCTCCTCATTCCTGCGGGAACAGGGCGGGGTAGCCGTGCGTTTGCTCCCGATGGACGACCCCGACGGCAAAAGCGATTCCGCCTCCACGCCTCCGATCGACGGGCCGGATCGGTCGGATCGGCTGACGGCGGAAGAATTGGCATTCCTGCTGCGCGACCCGATGCTGCGGGAGCGGGAGGCCGAGCGGGCGGCACGGTCCAACCGCAGCCGCACCGAACGCCGGGCCGCCGACCCCGCTTATGCCGAGCATTTGCGGACCGGAGACCGTGATCGCCAGCGCCGCCGTCGCCTGCGCGAATCCATCGGCCGGCCGGAACCGCCGGAGCCGCCAGCCATCGCCCTGCCCGACCTGACCGAGGTGGAGGCGGCGGCGCGTCTGACCGCCCATCTGGATGGCAGCGCCTCCCCCCAGGCGGCGCAACTGCGCAGTCGTCCCGATCGCATCCGGCTCTATGCCGAGGCTTTCGTCGCCTACCGCACGCTGTCGAACGGAGGAGTCCGGCCGACCCGCGGCGCACTGGCCGCCCTGCTGAAGTCGCGCTTCGGCCGCAGCGTCACTCCGTCGCAGGTTCAGAAGCTGCGCGACCATGTGGAGGGGTTCGCATCAGCTGACGGCCCCTGGACCCTGCGCTCCGCCTCCCCGTCCGGCCCTGCTCGAACGAGGGGTGCGGGGAAGGCCGATACGGATAGTCACGCGCCGCGCCGTCCGCAGCCCTGAATCCGCCGTTCCGACGGCCGATCGAGGCCGGCTAATATGGTTAATTATCTATTAATGATCGCGTGCCCAACGATGACGGCCGGTGACCGACGGCCTTCGCCGCGTGACAAAGTGTATCGGGCTTGGAAACAGATAATTTCGCATGACCGGTTCGAATATTTGCTACAACTAGAAATATTCTGATCGCCGTTTGTGGCGGCACAAACGTCGCCCGCTCACGATCGTCGATTTGCTGTAAACAAAAAGCTGTGGCCCCAACCATTGGGTGAACCGAAAGACTCGGAGATTTCGACAAAGGGATGAGCGCAGGCTTGCGATAGAGCCATCGCGCAATTGAATTTCGCAATCCGGCAAATAATACAAAGCTGTAACAGGACAACTCGTGCGAATGCTGCGAGACTAGGCACGCCTATCGGAATATGGCTGTCACGCGTCAATATTCGAAAGTTTTCTCTTGAATTTTGACAAGGAATGTGTAAACAATCCTTTCATTCTCGCAAACAGAGGCGATGAACGACTGGGTATCGGAGACCGATGGAGATGAGTGAGCCGACGGCGCGCAAAAGGGGACGACGCGGATCGCCGGAATCCTGGTCTGTGGACGCCCATGTCGGGCAGCGCGTGCGGATGCGCCGGACCCTTCTGGGCATGAGCCAGGAAAAGCTGGGCGAAGCCATCGGCCTGACCTTTCAGCAGGTTCAGAAATACGAACGCGGCTCCAACCGCATATCGGCGGGAACCCTGTATCGCCTGGGTCAGGTATTGGACGTCCCGGTCAGCTTCTTCTTCGATAGCTACAGCGACGCCGACAGCCCCCGCCGCTCACGCGGCGGCTTCGAGCAGGCGGAAGACAACGACAGCCAGATCAGCCGGCGCGAGGCGCGGCTTCTGCGGTTGTGGCGTGCCGCCCCCTCCCATGTTTCGGACGAGATGCTGTCGCTGCTTTCGGCACTTTCGCCCGAGATCAAGGAGCCGCCCGAAGGCCCGAGCGATGGGGAGGACGACGAACCGGACAGGCCGTTCCGGAACGCGACGCGATCCTCCGGTGTCGGCGGCAGCCGTTCCGGCGGCGGAGAAGTCACCGCCGTCATCCCGGAGACGAAGCCGGGCCGGACAATCCGCAGCGATGCGCCGCGGGTCAAGCAGGCGAAGTCCGTCGAGGATTCGAACCAGAGCAAGACGCGCCGCCGCCACGGCGCCGTTTGGGACCCGACCGATATCCTGCGCACGACGAAGACGTCGCCCCGCAACTGAGACCGTCACAACGCACTGCCGGTGACGGACAGCCACGCCGCACGGTCAATACGCCGCATAGTGAAAAGGCACCGCGTCAGTGATGCGGTGCCTTTTGCATGAAGAAGCCCAGGCGGCTCCGCCCCGGCGGATAGACACCGACCCCGGCACAGCTACCAAGTGCGGACCGGTCCGACGTCGAGATGGACGAAGCCGCTTCGCGGATAATAGCCGACGCCGCCCACCTGCATCGCCTTCGCCGTCTCGGAGATGGCGCGCAGTTGGGTGTCGGGCAGGCGGATGTCGATGGCCATGCCGCGGGTATGATAGCTTTCCTTGGCAACCCCACGCGACCGGCGGCGCGCCATGGCGTTGGTGCGGCGGGAGCGGTAACCGCAGATCACCTCGAACGGATCGTCGGAACCGACGCTCTGATGAACGCGGGCGAGCAGATCGAACAGGCGCGGGTCGTAATGGCAGACCTGCTTGGCGCGGTGGTCGCGCAGAAGCACGTCCAGCTTGCGCAGCGCCTCCGGCTTGTAGTGGCCGTCGGCCCAATAAACGCCCTCGAAGCGCTCTTGAGTGTTGATGTTGTGAAGGGTCAGGCGCCGGACGCCGCCGGCCAGGGGAGCGGCCTCCGCGGCCCCCGACCCCAGAAGGACCGGAGCCGTCGCCACACCCGTCACCACGCTGGTGGCGACCCCCGTCATCATCCCCGATGCGGCCGGGATGGCCGCCGATACCGCCGCAGCGGCAAAACCCAGGAACCCGCGCCGCCCGATCATCGGAGCGGCACGCTCGTCATCCCCCAAATGCATCCCCGAACCTCGTCGTTTTACGTTTTGGCCGTTCTACGCTGTGGCCGTTCGGCGTTTGGCGGGTCGCGTGGCGCCCGCGATGGTATTAGCCTTATGACCAACGCTGATCCGAAGCGTTCCGTCTGGTGTGAATCGTCTCCGGACGGCTATCCGTATAAGGAAGGTCATCGCCCGAGGCAATTAAAAAATTTTGCACTGTGACCTTCCTGCATAGGCAGGTCATAGGACGGCGGCAGGAAGATCACACCGCAAGAGTGATCGTCGGAATTTCGCGCCGCACGGCTCGCCTTCCATTATTGCGTTGCATAAATTGATCGTAAGGACCGCAACGCATCCGTTCGGACGTTCAACCGGCCCACCGTGACAGAGGGTTCCGACATGACCGCATTCGCCGACCTCCTCAAGCCCCGCAAGCTGGCCATGCTGGCGCTGAGCGCCGCATCGGCGCTGGCGCTGCTCGGGATCGAGCCGGCGGACGCCCTGCCCTACCGCGACACCTTGACCCAGTGGGCCGACCGGTTGGATGCCGCCGCCGCCGAACTGGATGGCAAGCCGGTGCAGCCATCCACCCGGATCGGCGAAGGCGGGCTGATGAAGCCCGGCAGCAGCGGCGAGCGCGTCGGCCGGCTGGCGCAGCGGCTCGTGGAACTCGGCCTGCTGCCGGCGGACAAGCTGTCGCAGGTCTTCACCAGCGACGTCGACCTCGCGGTGAAGGCCTTCCAGCTTGCCCAGCGGATGAAGCCGGACGGGCTGGTTGGCGCCGGCACCCGCGAGGCGCTCGATCGCACCCCGGCGGAGGCCGCGGCCCTGATGCGACAGAGCGCCACGGCGATGCGCAGCTTCCGCGACACCGCCCCCGACAATATCCTGGTGGTGAACCTCACCGACCAGACCACGACGCTGGTGCGCGGCGGCGAAGAGGAGTTGACGATGCGGGCCATCGTCGGTCGGCCGTCGCGCGAGACGCCGCTGCTGACCGACCGCATCACCCACATCATCGTCAATCCGACCTGGACGGTGCCGCCGACCATCATGAAGGAAGACAAGCTGCCGAATCTGCGGGCCAAGGGCACGCCCGGCATCCAGAACGCCATCGTCTATCTCGACGGGCAGGAGGTGGCGCCGGAGACGGTCGACTGGCACGACGTGACGCCGGGCCGCGTCCGCATCGTGCAGCAGCCGGGCAACCACAACGCGCTGGGCCGCTTCCGCTTCAACCTGACCAACCCCTACGACATCTATCTGCACGGCACCAACGAGCCGCGGCTGTTCGCGCGGGAGCTGCGGTCGATCAGTTCAGGCTGCGTCCGGCTTGAAGACCCGCGCCGGCTGGCCGAACTGCTGCTCCAGGGCACCAACGTGACCTCCGCGCGGATCGATCGCATGCTGGACAAGCCGCAGCCGCAATGGGTCAAGCTGGCGACGCCGATGCCGGTGCAGTTCGTCTATTGGATCGCAACGGTGGAGGCCGACGGAGCGGTCCGGCTGCATCCGGACATCTACGACCGGATCGACGATGCGCCGGCCGGCGTGTCGGCACCGGCGACGGTACCGGTGCCCGGCACGCTCCCGGCGGTGGCGCCGGCCTCCGCCCCCGCCGGGACGCCCGCCATTGCGCCGTCCGACACCCCGGCCGGCAAGTCGGCGAACGAGGCGGTACCGGGGACCGACAGGTCCCGCGTCTGACGGCGCGCCGGGAAGGCGCGCCGCCCCGGGTCCCTTACGCCCGACGCCGCGTCTTCTTGCTGCGATTGGGCGGTACGGCGGTGGAGGCCGCTTCTTCCGGCGTCGGCCAGACGTCGCGGTCGCCGCGCATCGGGATCCCCATCTCTTCGCCCTGGTCGGCGAGACCCGGCTGTTCGCCCTGGTTGGCGATGCTCAGCACCGGCTCCACCGGCTCCGTCCGCATCGCGGTGGCTTCCGGGCCGCCCGCCGGGTTGGGCTTCAGCGTGTCGAGATAATTGTCCTGGATCGCGATCTCCTCGCTCGCCAATTCCCAATTGGCGTCGGCACGGCCCTCAGGCCGCCCCTCACGTTCCCAGATCTCATGCGCGCGCCGACGGATGCGGCTTTCCAAATCCTCGGCCATACGGGTCGTCTCCTTCACGGGTCGGGCTTTCCAAAAGGGGGGAAGCGGACGCGACCGGGGGCGCGTCTCGCGACGCCCGGCCACTCCGCCGATCCTTTAATGAACCCCGCCGCTCCCCCGCCGGTTCCGAAGCCCCTCCATCGTCCATGCCCGCACTCCCGTTTCCGATACCGTTTCCGAACGGCAACGCCACTCCGAAAAGCACGAAAGACGGGGAAATTCCGCCGCTTGTCGTTTGAATTAACCCCATCGTGATGATATTGCACCGCCATCAACCGGTGGTCCGCAGATAGTGGCCGGGCCAAGCGACGGGACCGATATGTTGCGCATTTTCCGGCCGAACGCCGCCTCCACCAGCCCAGGTTCCCGCATGGCCGATGACGCCGGACGCCATGGCGTCATGCCGGCCCCGCAGGGGGGCGACCGCCTGCTCAAAGCCATTCTGCTGGCCTGCGCTCTCAGCCTGCCTGCCCTGCCCTCCCACGCCGTCGACAACGCCACCAAACGCCAGCCCGTCGCGAGAACGCCGATCGCAAAGCCGGAGGAGAAAGGCGTTGCACCGGTCCAGCTGCCCGCTTCCGCGCCTGTGTCCACTCCCGCGCCCGACGGCCCGCTTCTGCAGTTGGGCATCTATTCGCGCGACGGCGATGCCTGGTGGATCTGGAAGAACCTGCAGCAGCGCGAGCGTGACCTGACCGCCGGACTGACCGCCTCTGTCATGATGCTGGACGGCAAGAGCGAGGCCGGCGGCGTCGCCCTGTACGCCCAGGTCGCCAAAGGCTCGGACGCGCGGGCATTGTGCCGGCGGATCATCGGCGCCGGCTTCGGTTGCCTTGTCGTCGACCGTCCAGCCCCGATGGCGGTACCGGTACCGCCGTCGGCGGCGGCGGCGCCGACCACCCTGTCGAAAGCCGCGCCCGAGAAATCGCCTGGCGAAAAGCCGGCCGCCGGGAAGGTGGTCAGCGCCGCTGCTCCGCCGGCGACGACCGCCGCGGCCTCCACGGCAGTCTCCACAACGGCGAAGCCGCCGGCCGTGACCGTCGCCGTCGCTCTTCCCCCGTTCGACACGAAGCCGTCCGATCCCAAGCCGCAGGCGGCAGCCGGCCCGGAGACGGCGACCACCACCTCGGTCCTGGCACCGATCGGCTCCGCCGTCGCCGCGCCGCTGGCCCCTCCGCCGCCGTCGGTGGCGGCCGCCATTCCGCCGGCCGATGGATTGGTCATCTACAACGAGGAAGACGCCCGCACCATGGCGGACATCGAGCAGCATAGCCGCCGCAAGGGCCGGCTGCGCTCGGTGATGCCGGATTCACGCTATGACGTGATGCCGGCGACGCTCAAGCGGGAAAACTGGAACCTCTGCGCCCTCACCTTCGACGACGGGCCGCATCGTACGGTCACCCGCCAGATTCTCGACATCCTGAACCAGGAGGGCGTCCGCGCCACCTATTTCCCCGTCGGCCGCATTGCGGAGCGGCAGGGGGAGTTGATCCATGATTTCGTCGCCGGCGGGCACGAGATCGGGAATCACAGCCTGACCCATTCCGACCTGCGCAAGATGGATGCGGCCGGTGCCCGCTACGAGATCGCGGAGACCAACCGCATCCTGAAGGAATTCGGCGCGAACCCGGTGTTGTTCCGCCCGCCCTACGGCCGCTATTCGGACGAGCTGCTGACCATCGCGCGGGAAGAGCATATGGGCTCGGTCCTGTGGTCGGTCGACACCCGCGACTGGCATGTGCGCAACGCCGATAAGATCGTCAGCCAGATCAAGATCGCCGGGATGCCGGGCAACGTCTTCCTGATGCACTCCACCTATCCCAGCACGGCGCAGGCCCTGCCGCGCGTGATCGCGGAACTGCGGGCCAAGGGCTGCGAGTTCGTCACCCTGTCCGAATGGCTGGAGCGGGCACGCGTCCTGGCACTGCCGAAGATCGTCAACGCCGGCATGCCCTCGCCCGCCGCCGGAGCGTCGTCCGACCGCCAATAGGCGGCTCGAAGCGGCGACGCCCTTCTACCAAGCCGCTACCGTGCGCCCTTGTTGCCGTCCTGCCGCTTGCGGTGCTGGGCATACTGACGGATCACCGCATCGATTTCCGTCGGCAGGATCGTCCAGGTCGCGCCGAAGGTGTCGCCCTTGATCTCCACCACCGAAACGGTCGCATTGAAGGTGAACTTGCCGGCGGGATCGTCCACGCGCACCGAAACCTTGGCGTTCTGACCAACGACCAGCGATCCGTCGAAGCCGCGGGCGACGAAGCCCTTCGTGGTCAGCGACAGGATGGGAAAGCTCTTTCCGTCGCACTGGATGACGCTGACCGGCATGCGGGCTGCCGGCTTGGCCGGCTTCTTGTCGCTGACCGCAACCTTGAGGAAATCGAAAAGCCCCATCCCGCGCCCCCGGAAAGCCGCCGCGGACCGCCGGGCGGAAGGGCGAACGCCGCCCTCACCCGCGATTAAACGCAGACACGCATCCCGGAGCAACGGAATCCTGCGGAGGGCGCCGCCATCGAGACCCCGCCGCAGCCTCGATGCCGGACACGGCGGCACACTCAATGCCGGATGGAGTCCTGCAGGGAGGTCCAAGCCCGCTGCGCCCGCTTGACCGACAGAAGGGCGAAGGGCAGCAAGGTGACGAGAACCACCGTCATGCCGACCAGGATCGACAAGGTCCCAAACACGTCCGAGTTTGGAAGACGTGCCACCAGCCCGGCCAGAAGATGGAGGATCAGCGCCCCGAGAACGGAGGTCGCCAACAACGGACCGATGACGGCGGGCAACAAGCCCAAGGCTGCATGCCGCGGGCGCTTGTCCGACACGGCAGCGGACATGGCGGCGGATTCGGCATCGCTCCCATCCCATCCGGGCCGGGCCGTCGGGTACGGCATGCCGGCAACGCCTCGCACAATGCTCCGCATTGGCACCTCCGCTCTGTCTCTCTGTCCGCACCCCGTACGGTCGATCGCCAACTGGATCAGTCTCTGTCGCCGAGTGAACCAGGGTGGGAACTATAGGGTGATTTCTCCAGTCTGGCCAAAATCCAAAGCGATTACCCCGTTACGCCGAGCCTTATCCCGGCATTGAACCAAAGGACACAGACCGAAAGCAAATTTCTTCCCGATCGGCGCAAAGGCAGCCATGGCCGCGGGCGAAGTCCGCGGTCTCCACAGAGGCTGTGGATAACTGTGTGGGCAAGCCGTGGGAAGCCCCGATTCGCTCTAGGCAATTCAAGGGCCCCGCTGTGTTTGCCCAAAAATCAGGCAATCATCGTAAGCAGCTGATTTATAAGAAGAAACGCACTTTACGCGCTCTGGAAGCCCTGGCCGCGTGTCAACCGAAATCTGTCATATTCCAGGGCACTCGGTGATTTCACACCCTGTTGTGCCCTGTTGACAACTGTCCCCAAGGGCATTGCACCATCGTTACGGGTGGGGCGGCCCCAATCGGCCGCCCTATGACCTTCGGAGAATCAGAGCTCCGTAACGTTGGCGGCGCCTAGCTTTCCGTCTTCGCCCAGCAACGCAGAACCTCCGCCACGCTCCAGGCCTGGGAGATGCAGCCACGTGGCGTGAAGGGGGCCTCGGCATCGAAAATCTCGCTGATCGTGCCGATCCCGGCCTCGTCCAGATGCGGCAGGAACCCCTCCAGCAGGCGGCGCGCGCCTGCCTTGTCCTCCGGGTGCAGCTTCAGCCACGCATCGACATAGGGACCGATCAGCCAGCCCCAGACGGTGCCCTGGTGGTAGGCGGCGTCGCGCGCCCGCAGGTCGCCGAAATATTTGGCCTTGTAGTCGCGGCAGCCCGGCGCCAGCGACCGCAGCCCGAGCGGGGTCAGCAGGCGGCTGCGCACCGTCTCCACCACCGGCTCCCAGCGCTCGCGCTCCAGCACCGGATGGTCCAGCGAGATGGCGAAGATCTGGTTGGGCCGGCAGGCGATGTCGTCGCCGTGTTCGCCATCGACCACGTCGAACAGATGGCCGGCCGACTGGCACCAGAACCGCGCGTTGAAGGAAGCGCGGGCTTGGTCGGCCAACTCGGTCAGCGGGCGGGCGGCGGCCTCGCCGTCCTCCTCGCGCAGCCATCCGGCCATCAGGCGAAGGGCGTTGTGCCACAGCGCGTTGATCTCCACCGCCTTGCCCCGGCGCGGCGTCACCACCCAGTCGTCGACCTTGGCATCCATCCAGGTCAGCTGGTACCCCTCCTGCCCCTGGCGCAGCAGCCCGTCGCGCGGATCGACGCCGATGCCGAAGCGGGTGCCGCGACGGTGGAAGTCGATCACCTCGCGCAGCTTGGGCAGCAACAGGCGCAAGGTATCGCGGTCGCCGGTGGCGCTCAGATAGCGGTGCAGGGCGTGGAAGAACCAGAGCGTCGCGTCGGCGGTGTGGTACAGCCCGCGGTCCTTGCCGTCGGGGAACATGTTGGGGATCAGGCCGTCGCGGATGTAGTGCCCGAAGGTGTGCAGGATCCACCCCGCCTCCATCTGGCGCCCGGTGGACAGGGTCAGCCCCTCCAGCGCAATCATGGTATCGCGGCCCCAGTCGGTGAACCAGTGGTAGCCGGCGATCACGGTGCGCACCTCGTCGCCTTCCGCCCGCGCCCGCATCTGGTCGGCGACGCGTCCGGCCGGAACGAACAGGAAGCTGTCGGCCGACAGCACCAGCTCCGCCATCGCGCCGTCGCGCAGGGAGGGATGGGCGTTCTGGATGATGCGGCGGCGGCGTTCCGCCTCGAAGCCCAGCACGTCCGCCGGCGGCAGGGCCTCCAGCCGCCACCATTCCTCGGTCGCGGCGGCAAAGGTGATGCTCTGGCCCGCCCCGACCTCGCCGCTGAAATAGCCGGGAGTCCACAGCGACCCGCGGGACTGGTAGCCGCGTTCGTCCTCCACCCGGTAATAGACCTCGCGGCGGATGCCGCCGTCGAGCGTCATCGGGAAATCGCCGCCCTCGATCGCCATGCGCAGCACCGGCAGGTCCGGACCGGCCGAGACCTCGTAGCGCTGCCCGGCCGCGGTGACGCGGTAGGCCCCCGCCAGCGGCCGGTCGACCGCCGATTCCAGCGTACGGAAAGCCAGCACCGGCCGCAGGCGCAGCCGTACCGGTGCCTTCGCCTCCATCACCCGGTAGGTGACATGGACGATGTTCTGGCCGTGCGGCAGGACGATCTGCTTCTCGATCACCGCCCCGCCGGCGCGAAAGCGCCAGACCGGCAGGCCGGCCTCCATGCGGAACTCCTGCAGGGCGGCGGTCTGGCCCTCTTCGCCCGTCTCGGTGTCTGCCGTCTCGCCGCCGGCGGAATCGCCCCCGGCATCGCGGCAGCTCAGGTGGAAGCTGCGGCCATCGGCGTCGATCACGACGTCGCTCAACTGGCTCAGCATCAGCACGCGGCCGAGCGGGGCCGGCAGCGCCGCGATCAGCAGCCCGTGATAACGCCGCGTCACCGCCCCCGACACGGAGCCGGAGGCATAGCCGCCCAGGCCGTTGGCGACCAGCCATTCACGGGTCTCCGCGCCGTTCGGACCAGTGTTCAGGACCTCACGCGACAGGGTGCGGACGAAATCAGCCATCGTGGACCTACGCTCTTCTATCGTTTGCCGACCTCTTGGAAACCACGATGACCGGGGTTGTGTTGCCTCCGGCATCGTCGCTTTTCGTCGGAAAGTCATGCGCCGGCCCGAAAACCACCGCGGCATGGCCGGGCAGCCGCCATGCGCCGTCCGGCTGTTCCACCGGCGCGGTGCCGCAGCCGCCATAGGCGGGCTCCTCGCTGGACCACAGCAAGCTCCAGGCCCCATCACGCGGCGGGGCCAGCAGCGGGTCGGCCAACGCACGCAGGGTCAGGTCACGGCCCAGATTCACCAGGACCAGCCGGTCGTCCCCTCCCGCCTGCCCGAAGAAGCGCAGGACGAAGGCCTCCTCCCCGAGCACCGCGCCGTCCAGCCCGCCGGCACGCTGGGCGGCGAAGACCGGGTCTTCCTTGCGCAGGCGCAGCAGGTCGCGGTGCAATGTCCAGGCGGCGGCATTGGTCTCGCGCTCCCGATGGTCGAGCTTGCAGCGGGTGAAGCTGTCTTCCGCATGGGGCTTGGGCAGGGCCGCCCGCATCGTCGGGTCCGCGATGCTGGGGAATTGGGTCAGGAACTCGGCCCTGCCCGTCTCGACCAGCCCGGCAAGATCGGGCTTGTGGTCGGCGAAATAGAGGAAGGGGGTGCTGGCGGCGAACTCCTGCCCCTGGAACAGCATCGGGGTGCCGGGTCCGAGCAGGATCAGCGCCGTCATCGCCCGCAGTCGCCCCGGCGAGGTCAGCGCATGCAGCCGCAGACCGCGGGCCGAGTTGGCGATTTGGTCGTGGTTCTGCAGGAAGCCGACGAAGGCCGGCCGCGGCACATCGAAGGCCGGCATGCCGCGCCGTTTGCCCTGCCAGCGATACCACTGCCCCTGATAGAGGAAGCCGTGCTTCATCGCCGACACGAATTCCTGCGGCGTGCCGCGATAGTCGGTGTAGTAGGCCTCGGCCCTGCCGGTCAGCGCCACCATGGCCGAGTGGTGCAGGTCGTCGTTCCAGATGGCGCAGAGCCCGCAGCCGCCCTCCTCGGTCGGCCTCACCATGCTGGCATGCTGCGGCTCGTTCTCCCCCACCAGGATGGTGGCGCGCCCGCCGGCGGCCTTGCGCACGGTGCGGGAGATCTCGGTCAGGATGTGCGGCTCGCCCCTCCCCTCGCTGCCGTCATGGATCGACTGGGTGGCGTCCAGCCGCAACCCGTCCAAATGGTATTCCTCGATCCAGAAGGCGGCATTCGACAGGAAGAACTCGCGCACCGGAGCGGAGTTGGGACCATCGAAGTTGATCGCCTCGCCCCATTCGTTCTTGTAGCGGTCGGTGAAGTAATCGTCGGAAAAGCACTTCAGGTAATTGCCGTCCGGGCCGAAATGATTGTAGACGACGTCGAGAATGACGGCGAGCCCCAGCCGGTGCGCCTCGTCCACGAAGCGCCGCATGGCGTCGGCATCGCCATAGAGCCGCGTCGGCGCGAACAGGTTCACCCCATCGTAACCCCAGCCGAAGCGGCCGGGGAACTCCGACACCGGCATCACCTCCAGCACCGTCACGCCGAGATCGGCCAGCGCCGGCAGTTCGCGGACGGCGGCCTCCCAGCTGCCTTCCCGGGTGAAGGTGCCGATATGCATCTCGTAGATCACCTGGCCCTTGATGGCTCGGCCCTGCCAGCCCTGGTCGGTCCAGGCGAAGCGGTGGGGATCGACCAGTTGCGAGGGACCATGCGGCCCGTCCGGCTGGAAGCGCGACATCGGGTCGGGATAGAGCGTGTCCCTTCCGTCCAGCCGGAGGCGGTAGAGCCCGCCGTCCCCCAGCCCCGGCACCGCGCCGGAGAAATAGCCGTTCCCTTCGCCCTTCAGCACCGTCGCCCGCCCGTCGGGTTCGGTCACGAGGTCCACCCGCGTCGCCTTCGGCGCCCAGACCCGCGCGTGCGCGCCACCGGGCTGCAGTTCCACCCCGATGGGCCAGCGGCGTTTGACGGTAGCCTGCGCCTGTTCGACAGGCGGAACTGTGACGGACATCTTCACGGAAACGGACCCCCCGGACGAGTGATGCGGACTTGCCTTGTGGGGATGGTCAACAGGTGCCGGGCGGCGTGGTCACGCCGGGGGCGGGAAATTGTTTCGGAAACTAAGGAAACGCCGGGGGACAAGGCGATACCACCTTTCCTCACCGTCCCCCGCCTGGAACGAAGCCGCCGCTGGTGATCTCCATCCTTGCCATGTCGAGCCCCATGCCCCGCGCACCCTTGGCAACGGCCCGCTCGACCTGCCGCATCAGCGCGGGATTGCCTTTGGCCTGCTCCACCGCGGCGTCGATCAGCGCCGTCTGGACCAGCAGAGCCTCGGCAAGCTCCTGCTTCTCGGCATCGGACGCCCTGGCGGGGCTGCCGGCGCCATTCAGCGCCTCTGCGGACTGGGCGCGGACGGCGGCGTACATGTCGCGGCCCAGCGTGTCATTGTCGCCGCGCGTCGCCTGCCATGCGGTGATCCACCACAGCGCGTAGACGTCCGCGAGATTGTCGGTCCGCAGGCCGACGGGGGCGATCGCCGCCCCGATCCGCTCGATGATGTCGCCCTCCGCGAACAGCCGCTGCAGATCGGCGGCGCCGTTCGGATCGACCGCCCGCGTCTTTTCGACGAAGGCGGCGAGATTGGCACTGCGCCGCGCCTTCGACGGCGCATAGCCCAGCCGCGAGACGTCCGGCGGCGGCGTGTTGCGCCGCTCTTGCTCGTTCCTGAGTTCGCGCAGATGGGTACCGAGGACGTCGGTCTGGGCAATCGATGGCACGAGGGTGCTCCATGACCAGCCGTCGATGATGGACTGTTGCGCGGCAGCATCGTTCCCTCCCAGCGCGATGGCCAGGGCGACGACACCCAGAAGCTTCCTCATCCCAACTCCCTTTCCCGAAGCACGAAAAGGGAGAGCGGACGACAGCCCGCTTTCCCTGGGAAGAGGCCCGATGGAGGTAACGTCATGGAGCAGGACCGCCCCTCAAACCCTCTCGCCGAAGCTCCGCGCCGCAGCGTCGATCACCAGCGGATGGGCGCGCAGGGTGGTCAGCACAGCTTCGACCTTGTCGTCGGCGACGTCGAGCGTCACCAGCACGTCCGCGCGGTCGCCGCGCTCGGCATCCCGCTCCTCCCGTCCCGTCTGCACGACGTTGCCGAAGCGGTCGCGCAGGCTGCCGACGATCTCGGCCTCCACGCCCCGGCCGCGTTCGGCGGGATAGGCGTAGACCAGTTCCATGACCCTTCTCCCTTCCTGTGCTTATGGGGCGAAGACGACGCGCATGCAGGCGTCGGCCTTCTCCTTGAACATGCGATAGGCTTGCGGACCGTCGTCCAGCGGCAGGCGGTGCGTCAGCAGATAGGAGGGATCCAACTCGCCGTTGCGGATGTGCCCGAACAGGCGCTCGGCATAGCGCTGGCCGTTCTGCTGGCCCATGCGGAAGGTCAGGCCCTTGTTCATCGCCGCCCCCATCGGGAACTTGTCGATCAGCCCGCCATAGACGCCGACGATCGACAGGGTGCCGCCCTTGCGGCAGCTCTCGATCATCTGGCGCAGCACCGCCGGCCGGTCGGTTTGCAACCCCACCGCCTGCTTGGCCCGGTCATAGAGGTCCTCCACCGCGTTCGACGCGCTGTCGGCCTCCATGCCGACGGCGTCGATGCAGATGTCGGGACCGCGCCCGCCGGTCATCGCCTGCAGCGCGTCGAAGATGTCGACGCGGCTGTAATCCAGCGTCTCCGCCCCCGCCTTCATCTGGGCGGCGCGCAGCCGGTCGGGAAAGCGGTCGATGCCGATCACCCGCTCCGCCCCCAGCAGGATGGCGCTACGCATCGCCATCTGGCCGACACCGCCGCAACCCCACACCGCCACCACGTCGCCCGGCTTGATGCCGGCCATGTCGGCGGCCATGTAGCCGGTCGGCACCGCATCCGACACGAAGACCGCCTTCTCGTCGCTCACGCCCTCTGGCACGCGGAAAGCGTTGAAGTCGGCATAGGGCACGCGAATGTATTCGGCGTGGCTGCCGGCATAACCGCCGAAGGCGTGGCTGTAGCCGAAGATGCCGGCACCGCAATGGCCGTAGGCGGTGCGGGCATGGTCCGGGTTGGGGTTGGAGTTGTCGCACAGCGAGCTTTCGCCGTGCTGGCAATGGCCGCAATGGCCGCAGCCGATGATCGACACGGTGATGACCCGGTCGCCTCGGTTGAGATAGCGGACTTCCGGTCCCTTCTCGACGATCTCACCCAGGAACTCGTGGCCGATGATGTCGCCGGGCCGCATGGTCGGCACATAGCCGTCGATCAGGTGCAGGTCCGACCCGCAGACCGACGACAGCGCCACCTTGACGATCACGTCATGCGGATTGATCAGCACCGGGTCGGGCACGCGCTCGACCCGCAAATCGTTGGTCCCGTTCCAGCAGAGCGCCTTCATTCCGCCGTCCCCCGGAAAATGCCGGAGCCGTTTCCGCGCGGCTGCCGCTCGATGGTCGACAGTTCCCCGGTCTCCACCCGCTGCTTCAGGCGGCGCAGCGCCTCTTCCGCCTGCCCTTCCGGCGTCACGCCGAGATGCGCCGCCACCTCGGCGGCCGGGACGCGGTAGACCAGAGTCAGCCGCACCTCGGTACCGCGGTCCCCCGGCGCCTGGCTCAGCATCAGCGAAGCCCGGTGCGGCAGCACCGTCTCGCCCACCGTATGCCAGGTCAGCAGCCGGTCCTCGTCGACGCGGTCGAGCACGCAGCGCCAGTTCGGCGCCTCGCCGCCCGCCGTCCCGCCGTCCTTGGCGAACCAGCGGCTTTCGGTGGCCGACAGCACGTCCACCCGTTCAAGCTGCGGCATCAGCTTGGGCAAATTCGCGAAATTGCGCCAGAATCGGAAGATCGTCCCCGGCTCCGACGCGATGGTGACGACCGCCTGCGTGCGTTCCGGCGTCAGCGACCGGCGGCGGGAGGCCGGGACATGGCTGCGCCAGGCACCGGAGCCCGGCATCGCGTTCAGCGCCCGCTCCCCAAGGGGCCGCAGCCCCAGGGCGCCGGCGGCGAACAGGCCGGCGCCGCCGAGCGCCAGCATCGCACCGCCCCATCCGGACCGCCGCAGCCCCAGCACGCCGAGCGCAGTGCCGCCCATCAAGGCGAGCCAGCGGCCGCCGGTCGCGACACCGGTCGGCCCCAGGCCGGCCCCGATCCGGCTCATGCCCGAACCCAAAGAGCCCGGCTGTGGCCGGCGGCCGTGCCCGGTCAAACTGTTCGACGCCATCGCCGCTCCTTTCCCGTCTGTCCAAAGGCTATGGACAGAGAACAGCCGGGTTGCGGCTTCGTTGCCTCACCCGCCATGGCAAAGGGCAACCGCCGGGCGCTCCCGCTGTTACCATCTTCAGCAGCAAGGATCGGAAGGGAGAATGGCCGTGCCGCTTCTGGATTCCACCTTAGGCGTCGCCGACGCCGAGGGTTTTCAGCCGGTGACGCTGGAAACCGATCGCGGCCCGGTCGAGGCCCGTTATTACCCGGTGCCGGGCGGGGATCTGGCTGCGCTGTGGGTCGGCGGGGTCGGCGGCGGGTTCGACACGCCGGCGCGCGGACTCTATCCCCGGCTTGCCGCCGACCTGACCGCCGACGGGATCACCTCGCTGCGCCTGCGCTTCCGCGATCCGCGCGACCTGGAAGAGGCGGTGTACGACGTCCTCTGCGGACTGAGCTTCCTGGGACGCCAGGGCATCCATCATGTGGCGCTGGTCGGCCATTCCTTCGGCGGCGCCGTGGTCGTCCAGGCGGCGGCGTCCAATCGCGGCGCCGTCTGCACGGTGGTGACGCTGGCGACCCAAGGTTACGGCACCGACCCCGTCGGCGACCTGTCCTGCCCGATCCTGCTGATCCATGGCGAGGCGGACGAGATTCTGCCGCCCAGCTGTTCCATCCACGTCCACCGCAAGGCGCGGGATCCGAAAAAGCTGGTCCTGGTCCCCGGCACCGGCCACGCGTTGGACGAAACGTCGGAGGCGGTCTGCCGCGAGGTGCGCGACTGGCTGAAGGAACATCTGCTGAATCGGTAAGGGGGGCCGAAGCCCCATAGGCGCTGACTTAAAGGACTTTGCCCATTTTCTAATGGGCCGGCACCTCTTTCGGCGTCATCCCCGCGGAGGCGCTACGGCATTCACAGATCTCGCATTCGCGAAGAAATACATCCTCTGGTAGCGATTGGCCCTTCTCCCCTTGCGGGAGAAGGGTTGGGATGAGGGGTGCGGCTGGCCAGAGGCCTGGGAAAATTCAGTTTGCCCCCCTTGTGTATTGCGGGGTGCCCATATTGAAGCCCGGACGGCTCGTTGGCCTCGAGCCGTCCGGGCTGGCCGACCCTGTTGCCCCCGAGGCGTAAGACGCCGTTAGTGAGCGTGAGGGCGGCCAGCCTTCCTTGAAGTCCGCACGGTTGCTCGGGCGTTGAGCCCGCACCACAAGGAAGGAATACGAGGATGTCACAAGCGGCTGTTCATGTCGGCATCGATTGCGGGAAATCCCGGCTCGATGCAGCCCTTTTCCCTGCTGTGGCCCACCGACAGGTTGCCAACACGCCCGAGGGGCATCAGGAGTTGGCGATCTGGATCAAGGAGCAGGGCGCTGTGCGGGTTGGGCTTGAGGCCAGCGGCGGCTACGAGCGTCCGGTGCGCGACGCCCTGGTCGCGGTGGGTCTGGAGGTTCATGTCCTCGACCCTGCACGTGTGCGTTACTTTGCCAAGGCCAAGGGGCAGTGGGCGAAGACCGACCCGATCGATGCGCGGGTCATTGCCGAATTCACCGCGTGCATGGCTGGTGGCCCGTCGGTGGTCCCGGATCGGGCGCGCGAGGAACTTGCGGGATTGGTTCGCACACGACGCGCCCTGGTCGACAAGCGCGCCGACCTGCGAAAGGTAGCGACGGCAGCGCCCGAGGCGGCTCGCGAGGCGGTCGACGCCGCCATCGAGGCTTTGAGCCGGAGCATCGCCAAGCTGGACGACACGCTCACCCGCCAAGTTCACTCCTCGCCCATCATCAAGCAGACGGTCGAGCGCTTGGTGACCGCTCCAGGCATTGGCCCAGTGGTGGCCGTCAGCCTTGCCGCTCTGGCCCCGGAACTGGGTCGGCTGACCGGTGGGCAAATGGCGGCCTTGGCTGGGGTGGCGCCGTTTCCCGACGACAGCGGCGAGCGCTCTGGGCGGCGTCGCATCGCCGGAGGGCGAGCCGACCTGCGACGGGTTCTTTACATGGCCGCCATGGTGGCCGCCACCCACACCAAAGGCATTGTGGCCGCCTTCTATCAACGGCTGATCAAGGCGGGAAAGCCGCCCAAACTCGCCATCACCGCTTGCATGCGCAAGCTGCTGACCCGATTGAACGCCATGCTCGCCCACGCTCAGACCTGGAACGAACAAGCAGGCCTGAAAGCCTGAGATGCCGACGGTCGGCGCACCGCGCCGACCGCATGCCAAAGCCTAACGAACCGAGCGCGCGGACCCGTCAAGGCCAAAGCCGCCCGAAGGGCGGGCGCGCGCCAGCGCGAGCCTTGACGGGGAGCACGAACGGTTCAGCTCTCGCTACCCAAAAAATACGGTTGCTCACCCCAACCCCTCTCCCGCGAGGGGAGAGGGGTTTTTCTCAACTCCAGACTGCATGCATTGTTGCAAGCGCGAGATCTGTGCATCCCGTAGCGCGGAGGCGGGGATCCAGGCTTATCCAGTGGTTCTGCTTGGGAAACACTGGATCCCCACCTCCGCGGGGATGACGGTCGATAAGGGACGTACTTGGCTTCGACAGCAATCGAACCTGTAAGTTAGCGCCTATGGGCCGAAGCCCCCCTTCAACAAACCATCCCTCTCAGCTTTCCTTCGCCTTCTGGGTGTCGCTGATCGGCTGCACCCCGGGCGGATGATCCTGCTGTTGGGGTTGCGGCTGCTGTTGCTGCTGTTGCTGCTGTTCGGGCGGCGGCTCGCGCCGCGGCGGACCGGCCTTGACGTCCTGATAGACCGCCTTGGCGATTTCCAGCAGTTCTTCCTTCGACAGGCGGCCGGCCAGCGCATAGGCCAGCGGTCCCTCGACCCAGTAGAAGGTGGCGACGTCGCCGTTCTGAGTGAAGCTGAAGTTGGACTGGTTGCCGCTCTGGGGAGCACCGACGAACAGGGTGATCCGCTTGTTGCCGTCGTTGGCGTACATGTACTGCGCGCCGGCTCCGAGGTCGGTCGGCAGCGACCGGCCGCCGATCAGCCGGTAGCCGACCCGGCCCAAATCTGGCCCGAAGACGTCGCGGCCCATCCGCTTGGACAGCCAGCCGTTCAGTTCGTCCTGGTTGTCGGCGCCCAGTTCCACCTGGAACCGTTCATCGGAGGTGTAGAAGCGGTGTGCCTGCGTCGCCTCCTGCGCGAAGGTGGCGAGCGTCTGGCGCTGCTGGGCGACGGGGGCGCCCGCCTGCTGGTCGACGCCGCGGCCCATCCAGCCGCCGGTCGCACCGGCGACCACCAGCATCACCGCCGCGGCGAAACGCACCAGTGGCCGGGCATGCCAGGCCGGACGGTTGTCGTTGAAGGCGATGCGCCCCTTCAGCCGGTCGGACAGCTCCTGGACGGTGTCGCTCGCCGGCTCGCGCAGGACAATGTCGAACATCTCGTGCAGCAGCACCGCCTGGGCGCGGTAATCCTCTGCCCGGCGTGCGGCCTCCGGATCCTCGGCCAGCCATCGCTCCACCGCCAGACGGCGATTGCCGTCCAATTGCCCATCGACATAGGCGTGGAGTTCGTCCTCCGTGACCCGTCCAGTAGCTTGATGCGCATTCATTACTTCACCCGCCGGAGGGTGACGCCACCCTCGTTCGCCAGTTTCGCCCGCACCGCCTCGCGCGCCCTGGAAAGGCGCGACATGACAGTCCCGATCGGCACGCCGAGCATGTCGGCGACCTCGTCGTATTTCAGGCCCTCCAGCGCCACCAGAAGCAGAACCTTGCGCTGCTCCTCCGGCAATTCGTCGACCGCGCGCATCATCTCACGCAACTCGACACGCTCCTCCTGCCGGGGCGGGCTGACCAGCTTGGATTCGACGTCGGCGACGTCGACCTCCTGCGGCCGGGCGGCCTTGGAACGGACCTGATTGACGTGGACGTTGTGCAGGATGGTGAAAAGCCATGCCCGCAGGTTGGTCCCCGCCTGGAAGCTGTCGGCGCGCGCCACCGCGCGCGTCAGCGCTTCCTGCACCAGATCCTCCGCATCCGCGCTGTTGCGCAGCAACGCACGCGCGTAGCGCCGCAAGGACGCGATGTGGACTTCCAGATCGACCCCGAATTTGCTCAACCGCGCACCCGATCCTTACCGATCACGCCACGGCTCACGCCATGGCCTCCCCCTTCCAACCAGAGGCCGGACGGGGCGACGAAGGCGCCGCAACTCCAGGGCCGGGCCGGCTCAATCGACCTTGCGGTCGAAATGGGGACCCGATGCATATGGGTGCGAACGCGCGCCGCGCATCCTTTATTCCAGACTTTGTCGGGCTTGCAGCAAAATTTATGCGGAGCGGCGGCGCTTGTGCCGAAAAGGCTTCAGCCGGGCGGCATCAGTTGCGTGCCGGGGCAATCCGCCGTTCGGCCAGGGCGGCCAGATCGGCCCTCAACCGGGTGACCGGCCCGCTCCAGTCGTCGGCAACCGACTGCCGGTAGAGCCGCGCCGTCGGATACCAGGGCGACTCCTCTCGCTCGCGCAGCCAGCGCCATTCCGATCCGGCATGGAGCAGGACCGCCACCGGACGCCCCAGCGCACCGGCGAGATGCGCCATGAAGGTGCAGGAGCTGACCACCACGTCCAGCCCGGCGACGGCCGCCGCGGTGTCGACTATGCCATGGAACTCACCACCCCAATCGACAACGCCGTCGGGCAAGGACAGCTTGGCCATGTCCTCGCGCCCCTGGCCGAACTGAAGCACCACCGGCGTGGTCCCCGGGATGTCGAACAGCGGCAGCAGCGGCGCTAGCCGGGGCGAACGGACGCAGTCATGGCGGAACTGCGTTGACCCCGCCCAGACGATGCCGACCTTCAGCCCAGCAAGCCCGGCGGCTCGCCCGGACCAGCGTTCCAGTGCAGCGGCCGGCACGCGAAGATAGGGAATCTCGGCTGGAATGCTGTCCAGATCGCTGTCCATCCGGTGGATCAGGCTCATGACATGGACCTGCATATCGTAAGGCGGCAAGTCCTCGTCATAGCCGAAGGCCGCGTCGACGATACCGGAGGAGCGCAACAGTTCCAGCAGGCCATCCTGACCGCAGAACAGCACCCGCATCCCCTGCGCCCGGAGGATGGGCGCGTAGCGGATGAATTGGATCGCATCGCCCAGTCCGCGGTCGGCGTGGACCAGCAAGGTTGCTCCCGGTCGTATGCGGCCATCCCAGTCCGGCCGATCGAAACGCCGCGGCGGCCGGAACAAGGACAGCCGCAGCCTCTCCTCATAGAGCGCCGCTCCGTCGCGCACATGCCCCATCAGCATCAGCGCGCTGCCCTGCCCGACCGCCGCCTCCGCCGATGCGGGATCGAGCCGGCGGGCACGGGCGAATGCCGCCACCGCGGCTTCTGCCCGATGTCGCTGGAGATGCGCGAATCCAAGGTTGGTCCAGGCCACCGCATCGGCCGGATCGAGCGTCAGTGCCCGGCAAAGTGCCGATCGCGCCTCCGCGATGCGTCCGGCCTCGACCAGCTCCGCACCCGCGGCGGCCCAAGCCGGCGCCGTACCGCGAAGCCGCGCGAGCCGACACAGCTCCGTCGCCGCCTCCGGCATCTCCTGCCGGCGCAGGGCCTCCGCCAGATTGTTCAGGCTGCGGCCATGATCCGGCGCCAGCAGCAGCGCCAGCCGGTAGGGCGGCAGCGCCGCCGACGCCTTGCCCTCTCCAAGCCGGAGATCGGCAAGGTCGCAGAGCAGATCGGGCGCCAACGTCCCCTCCATCACCGCCCGGTCCAGCACCGCCGCCGCATCCATGGTGCGTCCCAGCCGCTTCAGGCAGGCCGCGAGATTACGGGCATGGGCAGGGTTGGCGGGAGCGCAGCACAGCGACCGGCGAAACGGCGTCAACGCCCCGACCGCATCGCCGCCGCCGATCGCCGCCACCCCGAGGATGCTCCACGCGTCTCCCTGCCCCGGATCGAGAGCCAGCGCCTGACGCAAGGCCTTGCGTGCCGCAGCCGGATCGCGCCGCTGCAACGCCGCGGCACCGGATTTAAGGAGTCGGAGACTGTCGCCCATGATCATCGATCCCAATCATGACTTTGGAGGCGAGCAAGAGGATCGATCATCCGGACCACCTGCAGGACGGCGTCATCACCATACGAGGCTGACGGCACCCTAACCGTGTAGCGAGGCGAAAGCCAATTGCTTGCAAGGCAGTTTGGATAAATTTCCTGAACTCGATAAACCTGCAGCGGATTTCCAGGCAATCAATGCCCCCATAAGGCGCAATCCCCGTCGAGATGGGCGGAATTTTCCTGACCCCGGCGGAAAAATATGCCTCCTCCCAAGGGCAAAGCGGGAAGGCCGGTATTTCTTCTGACGCTTCGCTTCTCGGCACAGCGGTTGCAAAAAGCTCTCCGGAGAAAGCCCTGGGTGGAGGACTCAATGGCAGGCATTGGACAAATCGGTGGACCGCTTCCTTTGCTGTCGAACATGGTTCCGGTGACGCCAGTTCGAGTCGTCTCGGCTCCCGACGTGGTGAGGAAGGCCGTAACCGCAATGGAGCGAATGAAGCAGGAACCGGATGCCGCGATGAACGCGCGGTTCCTCGCCACGCAGGCGCACAGCATAATACGCAAGGACGGTCAGATTGCCGCCATCCAATGGCGCGATGGAACCACCGAAGTCCGGAGACCCACGGATAACCCTTGGGACAAGGACAATCTCATCCAGCGGGGCCTGTCATCCGGATTGTCGAAAGAACAGATGAATGACCTGTACGTTCGCGATTTGGCAAAGTCACTGGGCGCCGGCGTCACCGTCGATCGCTACGACGACCGCAACGATGCACCGACCAGAGGAGAGCTGATGCAATCGCCCGGTTCCGGGAATGGCCGGGGACGGCGGCTGTCCGTCGCGGCATAGGAAGAAAACTTGGGAAAGATGGTGGGCCCGGCCGGATTTGAACCGACGACAACACCGTTATGAGCGGCGCGTTCTAACCGCTGAACTACAGGCCCTACCGCGGGCCGCACTCTGCGACAAAGCGGCGGGGAAATGCAACCCCTCGTTCATCATTCCGACGCGGAAGCCCGATAACGAAAACGGGGGCCCTTCGGCCCCCGCTTCGTCTCGAAACCGGATGCTTCCCGTCAGGTATCGAGGAAGCTGCGCAGCTTGCGCGACCGCGACGGGTGCTTCAGCTTGCGCAGCGCCTTCGCCTCGATCTGGCGGATACGCTCGCGGGTCACGTTGAACTGCTGGCCGACCTCTTCCAGCGTGTGGTCGGTGTTCATGCCGATGCCGAAGCGCATGCGCAGGACGCGTTCCTCGCGCGGGGTCAGCGAGGCCAGGACGCGGGTCGTCGTCTCGCGCAGATTCGCCTGGATGGCGGCATCCAGCGGCAGGACCGCGTTCTTGTCCTCGATGAAATCGCCGAGATGCGAATCCTCCTCGTCGCCGATCGGCGTCTCGAGGGAAATCGGCTCCTTGGCGATCTTCAGGACCTTGCGGACCTTCTCCAGCGGCATCATCAGACGCTCGGCCAGTTCCTCCGGGGTCGGCTCGCGGCCGATCTCGTGCAGCATCTGGCGGCTGGTGCGGACCAGCTTGTTGATCGTCTCGATCATGTGGACCGGGATGCGGATGGTCCGAGCCTGGTCCGCGATGGAGCGGGTTATGGCCTGACGGATCCACCAGGTCGCATAGGTCGAGAACTTGTAGCCGCGCCGGTACTCGAACTTGTCGACCGCCTTCATCAGGCCGATGTTGCCTTCCTGGATCAGGTCCAGGAACTGCAGGCCGCGGTTCGTGTACTTCTTGGCGATGGAGATGACGAGACGCAGGTTGGCCTCGACCATCTCCTTCTTGGCGCGGCTCGCTTCCTTCTCGCCCTTCTGGACGGTGGAGACGATGCGGCGGAACTCGTTGATCGGCAGGCGCGCTTCCTCGGCGACGTTCGAGATCGACTCGCGCGTCTTGCGGATGTCGCCGTCGTACTTCTCCGCGAACTTGCCCCAGGTCTTGGGGTTCAGGCCGCGGATGCGCTCCAGCCAGTTCGGGTCCAGCTCGTGGCCGAAATACTGGTTCAGGAAGTCCTCGCGCTTCACCCGGCACTCGGTCGCCATGCGCAGCAGGCGGCCTTCGAAGCCGGTCAGCTTGCGGTTCAGGCCATAGAGCTGCTCGACCAGCTGTTCGATGCGCTGGTTGTTCAAACGGACGGTGTTCATCAGCTCGACCATTTCGAGCTTCAGCTTGTCGTACTTCTTGTCCGTCTGCTTGGCGACGTCCTCGCCGCGCTGCATCGCCCCCATGCGGGCCTCGTGCAGCTTGTGCAGCTTGTCGTAGGTCGCCTTGATGTTCTCGAAGGTCTCGATGACCTGCGGCTTCAGCGCGGCTTCCATCGCCGACAGCGACAGGCTGTTCTCGCCCTCGTCGCCTTCCTCGCCCTCGTCGCCTTCGCCTTCGGCGCGCGGCGGACGCGGCTCGTCGCCTTCCTCTTCGGCGGGCGGCGCGTCGGCGGCGGGCGCAGGCGCAGGTGCGCCACCGGGGGCCTCGACCACCTCGGTCAGTCCCCCCGGCATCTCCTCGCCGTCCGGGCCGCCGCCATAGGTGGCGTCCAGATCGATGATGTCGCGCAGCAGCATCTTCCCTTCCATCAGGGAATCATGCCACTCCAGGATGGCGCGGATGGTCAGGGGCGATTCGCAGATCGCGCCGATCATCATCTCGCGGCCGGCTTCGATCCGCTTGGCGATGGCGATCTCGCCCTCGCGCGACAGCAGCTCCACCGATCCCATTTCGCGCAGGTACATGCGCACCGGGTCGTCGGTGCGGCCGATGTCGTCGTCGTCGAGGTTGCCCGACGAACGGCCTTCGCCCTCGGCGCCGGCCTCGCCGCTGTTCTCCGAATCCTGCTCTTCCGATTCGACGATGTTGATGCCCATCTCGGACAGCATCGCCATCGTGTCTTCGATCTGCTCGGACGAGGACGAATCCTGCGGCAGCGCTGCGTTCAGCTCGTCATAGGTGACATACCCGCGCTCCTTGCCGCGGGCGATCATCTTCTTGACGGCCAAACCCATGCCGTCCATCAGAGGACCGTCTGCGGATTCCTCCCGCGTTTCGGAAACTTCCACGCTGTTCGCAGCTTTCGTGGCCATGCGATCGGTGCCCCCGCATTACCCCAGTGAATAAAGACGAAAGGAGCGCCCGGTCCCGGTTGCCCGGCCCGTCCGCTCCACCCCCAAACCATGTATCTACCCAGAACCCGCCATCACAGAAACTGTCATGCGGCCCCGTCCTGTTGTAACCCGCGTCCCGCCAGCCGACGCCCGACGATATCGGTCATCAACCGTCAGGCCTCGTCGAAGTCGCCATCGTCCGTCATACCCATGCCGGACCTGATGACCTCCTGCTGAAGAGCCACGACCCTCGCGAAGTTCACCTCGCTGTTGTCACGGGTCAAAGCCGCCTTCGCTTCCCTAAGATCGTCGAGCACCCGCTCGTGATGCAGATGCCGCCACGCAGGCCACCATCCCTTCCGGGCGTCCTCCGCGGAGGCATCCGGACGGGCGAAGCCGGCATGGACATAGGTCGACTCGCCTAGCAAAGCACCGACCATCGTCTCATGGCCGGCGGATGACAAGTGGCGACAAAGGGCAGCGGCGTCAAGTGCCGAGTCGTGGTTGCGGTCGTCGGACAGACATTCGATGACCGACCAGCGCAGTTTTTCCAGCTCCGGGTCACCGAACGGCAACAGCCCCAGCGGCTCGGCCAGTTCGCCGAACAAGTCCGGATGGTTGATCAGGGTCGCCAGCAGGATCCGCTCCCGCATCGAGACGAGGCGGGAGGCGCGGCCCCTCCCCTCCCCCACCGGCTTGGAGGTCAGGCGTCCGGGCGTGCCCGGCACATGGCGGCGCGGCGCCTCGCCGAAGCGGCCGCGCCCCTGCCCCGGCACCCATGGCCCCCGGTTGTAGGCCGGCCGCACCGGGGCGAAGGCCTCGTCGACGCGGCGGCGCATCTCGGTGCGGTAGAAGCTCTGGACGTCGCGGTCGGCGATGGTGGCGACGCGGGCCTCCAGCGCCGCCTTCACCGCCGCCTTGGCTTCCGGCGTGTCGGTCGGCCGCCCTTCGCTCTCCATCCGCCACAGGGCGTCGGACAACGGGATGGCGGCTTCCAGCAAGGCGCCCATCGCCTTGGGCCCCTGCGCACGGATCAGGCTGTCGGGGTCCTCCCCCTCCGGCAGGAAGGCGACGCGGGCCGACTGGCCGGGGCCGAGGTGCGGCAGGATGCGCTCCACCGCCCGCCATGCCGCCCGCCGGCCGGCCTTGTCGCCGTCGAAGCAGAGGAACGGCACCTTCTCCGCCGCCGGGATCAGCTTCCACAGCTCCTGCACCTGGGTTTCGGTCAGCGCGGTGCCCAGCGGCGCCACCGCCCCCTCGAAGCCGGCGCGGACCAGGGCGATGACGTCCATGTAGCCTTCGGCGACGATCACCGGCTTGCCGTCCGCCGCCGCCTGCCGCGCCCGCGACAGGCCGTAGAGCAGCGTGCCCTTGTGGAAGAGCGGGGTGTCGGCGGTGTTGACGTATTTCGGCCCGTCACCCTCCAGGATGCGCCCGCCGAAGGCCACCACCTGCCCGCGCCGGTCGGTCACCGGGAACATCACGCGGTTGCGGAAGAAGCTGTAGGGCGCCCGGCCGTCGTCCGGCCGCTTCAGCAGCCCGGCATTGACCATATCCTCGTCGGAGAAGCCCTGCTTGCCGAGATATGTCCTCAGCGCGTTCGAATCGCCGGGCGCATAGCCCAGCCGGAAGCGGGCGATCGTCTCGCCGTCCAGCCCGCGCCGCACGAAGTAATCCAGGCCGGCCCGCCCGGCGGCGCCGTGCAGCTGCTGCTCGAACCAGCGCGCCGCCTGCTCGACGAGATCATGCAGGGTCTTGCGCCGCTCATAGCGCTGCCGGTCCTCCTCGGTCGGGCGCGGCACCGGCAGCCCGGCCTCGCCGGCCAGATGCTCGACCGCCTCGGGAAAGCCGAGATTGTCGTGGCGCATGACGAAACCGATGATGTCGCCATGGGCGCCGCAGCCAAAACAATGAAAGAAGCCCTTCTGGTCGTTGACATAGAAGGACGGCGACTTCTCATTGTGGAAGGGACAGGGGGCCTTGTATTCCCGGCCGGCGCGGATCAGGCGCAGTCGCTTCGACACCACCTCCGACAGGGTCAGCCGGGTGCGCAGCTCCTCCAGGAATTGGGGCGGAAATGCCATGGTCGAACGGTCACCGGAATACGGAGGGCGGGTGCGATGGGCGCAAGGCTATAGCAGAGGCATAGTATGGGAACCAGCGCCGCCGCCCCCAAGGGCGAAGATGGCAGAGGCCGCAGCGGCGTCAGTCCGGCCTCTGCACCAGCCGGGTCCGGGCGTAAATCTGGGTCAACGGGACACGGAAGCCGATGCTGGCCAGCACGAGTTCCTCATCCGGACCGATGACGAGCGGGTCGGTCGGCCAGTCGCCATTGCGCCGGCGGTGCAATTCGGCACCGACGCGGGTGGAATGGACGAACAGGATTTCCTGAACGCTGGGAATCGAGGCGTAAGCCCATAGGTTGCCGCGCGTGTCGCGCTCGTTGCCGGGCGACAGGATCTCCACGATCAACACCGGTTCGGGAAGAAGGCGTCCATCAGGATCGTCGGGAGTGCAGGTCACCGCCAGATCGGGAACGCGCAGATTGACGTTGCTGGACAGACCCGGCACCACCGGCGCCTCGGTCGCAGCTCGGCAGGGGCTGCCGCGGTCGATCAGATAGCCTTCGATCAGCCGCGCCAGCGCCACTTGGAGATAGGCGTGGGTGGCGCTCGCCGGTGCCATGGCACGCGGTTCCCCGTTCACCAGTTCATGGCGGGTGTCGGTGCCGTCACCGCTCCAATCCAGGAACTCAGCGACCGTCATGTCCGAAAAGGTGGATCTGCGGACCGCGACCATTCCACTCTCCTCCTGCCGCCGGGAGCACCGGGCCTCAGCCTAGCTTGAACACCCCGCGGCGGCCACCCTGCTTGCCTGCCCCCGATTACTTTCCGGACAGCCGCGCCTTCACCAGGCCGCCGGCCTTGGCGAAGTCCATCTGGCCGGCATGGCGAGCCTTCAGCTCGGCCATCACCTTGCCCATGTCCTTGATGCTGGAGGCGCCCAGCTCGGTGACGATGCTCTCGATGGCGGCCGTGGCCTCCTCCGCGCTCATCTGCTTGGGCAGGAAGCGTTCGATGACCGCGATCTCCTCGCGCTCCTGCTGGGCCAGCTCGGGACGGCCGCCCTGCTCGTACATCCCCGCCGATTCGTTGCGCTGCTTCACCATCGTCTGCAGCATCGACAGGATGCCCGCCTCGTCGATGCCGTCGGTCACGCCGCGGGTGCGGGCGTCGATGTCGCGATTCTTCAGGTCGGTGAGGATCAGGCGGAGGGTGGACACCGCGCGCGTGTCCTTGGCGCGCATCGCCTCCTTCAGGGAGTCGTTGAACTGCGTGCGCAACATCATGTCCTGTCTTCCTTGTTCGTCGATCCGGGGTTCGCTGCCCGCCGGGACAGCCGACTATTCCGAAAATGGCGGCCGATTTCCATGGCAAAAGCCCCGATGCGGACCGCCCCATGCCGAATGGCCGGACCTTGTCCGCCGATCAGGGCCGCCTTGCAAAGCTATTGCTGGAAATCCGGCAGCCAATCGTCATATAGGATGTCCGGCCCAACCGATCAGCCCACTCGATCCCACGCCGCCGCCCGATCCTGGCGGAGGTTGGGGTGCGGGCGGTTGCGTGTGCGCGCCCGGCGGGACGCTAGGCCGTCGCCGTTCCGCCGCTCATCCGATCCGTCGGCGGCCGCGGTCTTTGGGAAGGTTCATAGGAATGACTCTCGCCACTCCCCCCTCCGACGATGCGGTTCACACCGGCGTGCTTGTTCTGGCCGACGGCACCGTGTTCCGCGGCCGAGGCATCGGCGCCACGGGGGATTCGGTGGGCGAGGTGTGCTTCAACACCTCGATGACCGGCTACCAGGAGATCCTGACCGACCCCAGCTATGCCGGCCAGATCATCACCTTCACCTTCCCGCACATCGGCAACACCGGCGCCAATGCCGAAGACATCGAGACGATCACGCCGGCCGCCCGCGGCCTGATCCTGCGCGCCGACATCACCGACCCGTCGAACTGGCGGGCAACCCGCCACCTGGACGACTGGCTGAAGAGCTACGGCCTGGTCGGCCTGGCCGGCGTCGACACCCGCCGCCTGACCCGCCGCATCCGCGACCTGGGCGCGCCCAACGGCGTCGTCGCCCACGCCCCCGACGGCAAGTTCGACATCGAGGCGCTGGTCGCCAAGGCCAAGGGCTGGCCGGGGCTGGAGGGCATGGATCTGGCCAAGGACGTGTCCTGCCGCCAGACCTATGGCTGGACCGAGTCCGGCTGGACCATCGGCGGCGGCTACGCCACCCAGGACAAGCCGCAATACCACGTCGTCGCCATCGACTACGGTGCCAAGCGCAACATCCTGCGCTGCCTCGCCGCGGCCGGCTGCAAGGTGACGGTGGTGCCGTCGACCGCCACGGTCGAGGACGTGATGCGCCACCAGCCGGACGGCGTCTTCCTGTCCAACGGCCCCGGCGACCCCGCCGCCACCGGCGAATATGCCGTCCCGACCATCAAGGGCCTGCTGGACACCGGCGTGCCGATGTTCGGCATCTGCCTGGGGCACCAGATGCTGTCGCTGGCGCTCGGCGCCAAGACCACCAAGATGCAGCAGGGCCACCGCGGCGCCAACCATCCGGTCAAGGATCTCGCCTCCGGCCGGGTGGAAATCACCAGCCAGAACCACGGCTTCGTCGTCGTGCCGGAGACCCTGCCGGCCGACGCCGAGGTCACCCATGTCAGCCTGTTCGACGGCACCAACGAAGGCATCCGCCTGAAGGGCAAGCCGGTCTTCTCGGTGCAGTACCACCCGGAAGCCTCACCCGGCCCGCAGGACAGCCACTATCTGTTCGACCGCTTCATCGGGCTGATCGCCGAGAAGAAGGCGGCCTGACGCCACCGCACAGGGCCGTGAGAAAAAGGGGGAGCCGCCGCTGCGGCTCCCCCTTTTTCATTTGGCGTCCCGGCCCTTGTCCGCGGACGGGGTGCCGGCGGGCGCCGTGCGCGGCTGGACCCGCTGGATGCCGCCATAGCATGTCGTGCCGCCGCGCCCGCCGGGCGACCCGGCGGCTTGCCCGTAGTGGGTGCAATCGGCGGATCGGCCGGCCTCCCGGCCGTCGTTTTTCTCGTCATGAGGCTGTGATTTGGACTCGTCCACAGTGGCCTCCCGGAGGTTGCGGACCATATCGATTACGGTCCCCCAAGATTGTCTACATGGGCAGCGCCCGCCGGTTCCAAAAGAGATGCGCCTCACTGATTATCCGTTTTCCCCCGGATCTCCCCCGGCCGCCGAGCCCGACCGCCCCGCCTGCCCGCTCTGCGGCCGGGCGATGGTGCCGGGCGCCAGCCTGAACGAGCACCACCTGATCCCCCGAACCTATGGCGGACGGGACACGGTGACGATGCACCGCATCTGCCATGCGAAGATCCACGCCGTGCTGACCGAGCAGCAGCTGCGCGACCACTATCATGCGGTCGAGGCGCTGCGCGGCCATCCCGACATCGCCGCCTTCATCCGCTGGGTCCGGCGCAAGCCGCCGGAGTTCGTCGACCGTCACGCCACCGACCGACGACGGCGCAAGCGCTGACCCAGGCGGCTCAGCCTCGGCGAACCGCCGGACGCCGGACCGGCTTCGGCAGGTAATTGCGGGCCTCGCCGTTGCAGACCCGGCTGACCCGCTCATACTCCTCCACCGTGTCGACCTGGGCCTGCCGGCGGTCGCGCTCACGGCCGAAATCCTGCATGATCCGCCGCATCGCCGATTCCAGCGGCCGGCGGATCGCCGCCATCGCCTGGGCCTGGCTGCGGGAGCGCACCGGCGTCATTCCCGCGATCACCTGATCCAGGCGGCCGCGGATCTGCGGCATCATCTCGCGCAGCAGGGCCTCGTCCACCGCGACATGGCGCATCTCATGGGTCAGCACCTCGCCATGCAGGCAGGAATCGGCCGGGATCTCGCTGGCGACATGGACGATGCGCTGCTGGAAACCGAAACTGACGGTCAGCGCGCTGGCCGATGCGCAGTAGGTGCCGTCGCCCATCGCCTTGAACAGGGCCGACACCTGCGACTGTTCGCCGTAGCGCGCCTGGGTCAGTCCCAGGACGTGGCTGTCGGTGGTCTTCGCCGGACCGGGGGTGCGCCCGGGCAGCCGGGTGAGCTGCGCCACCGTCAGCGCGTCGTCGCGCTGGATCGGCGCCAGCACGCTGTCGAAGGTCAGCGTGATCGGCGGGAAGCCGGCGCAGCCGTTCGACTGCGCCGCAGCCGGCGACAGGGCGGGCAGGATACCCGCAAGGGAGAGGAACAGGAGGCGAACGGTCATCCGAGCACTGTTACCGGGAAACCGGTCGCCGACAAGAGATATGGAAGGGGCGCCGGGGCGGATCGCCCGGCGCCCCTTTCCTACCTCGCCGCCGTCCTCAATGCTGGGACGGGAACAGGAAGCGCGCCTTCAGGGCACCTTCGATGGAGCGCAGGTCGTTGGCGACCTCCAGCTCGTCCACGTCGCCGTTGACGTCGACCACCACATAGCCCAGCTCCGGATCGGTCTGGAGATACTGGGAGGCGATGTTCAAGCCGCGGGCGGAGAACACGTCGTTCACCTTGCGCAGGATGCCCGGGCGGTTCTCGTGCACATGCAGGAAGCGGGTGCAGCCGGCCTGCACCGGCAGCGCCACCTGCGGGAAGTTGACCGCGCCGACCGTGGAGCCGTTGTCCGAATACTCGATCAGCTTCTGCGCCACCTCGGTGCCGATGTTGGCTTGCGCCTCCATCGTCGAGCCGCCGATATGCGGGGTGAGGATGGCGGTCTTGATGCCGCGCAGCGCGCTCTGGAACTCTTCCTTGTCGGAGCCGGGCTCGACCGGGAAGACGTCGATGGCGGCGCCCAGCACATGGCCGGATTTCATCGCGGCGGCCAGCGCCTCGATGTCCACCACCTGGCCGCGGGCGGCGTTGATCAGGTGGCTGCCCTTCTTCATGGCGGCCAGTTCACGCTCGCCGATCATGTCGCGGGTCTGCGGGGTGTCCGGCACATGCAGGGTCACCACGTCAGAGACCGACAGCAACTCCTCCAGCGAATCGCAGGCGCGCGCATTGCCGAGCGCCAGCTTGCGCACGGTGTCGTAGAAGCGGACCTGCATGCCCATCGCCTCGGCCAGGATCGACACCTGGGTGCCGATATGGCCATAGCCGACGATGCCCAGCGTCTTGCCGCGGATCTCGTAAGAGTCCTTGGCCGACTTCATCCAGCCGCCGCCATGGACCAGCTGCGACTTGTCGAAGATGCCGCGCATCAGCATGATGATCTCGCCGATCACCAGCTCCGCCACCGACCGGGTGTTGGAATAAGGGGCGTTGAAGACCGGGACGCCATGGCGCCGCGCCGCCTTCAGGTCGACCTGGTTGGTGCCGATGCAGAAGCAGCCGACGGTGATCAGCTTGCTCGCCGCCTCGAACACCTTGGCGGTCAGGTGGGTGCGCGAGCGGATGCCCAGGATGTGGACCGAGCCGATGCGCTCCAGCAGCTCGGACTCGTCCAGCGCACGCGGCAGCCGCTCGACGGAGGCATAGCCGCCGCGGGCCAGCTCGTCGATGGCGTTGTCGTGGACACCTTCCAGAAGAAGGATGTTGATCTTGTCCTTGGAGAGCGAGAGCTTGGTCACGGCCGGCTTCCATATCTGGGCATCGGTTCTGTTCCGCGAGGGATGGCCCGCCGGAAACGGCGCGGCTGGCCCTCGCGGAAAAGCGAGCGCGCAAAATAATACCAAAGGCAGGGCTTGTCACCTGACGGATGTTGCGCCGCGGCGTCCGTTTCCGCATGCCGGATTGGCGCGCCACGCGGGTTGGGTGTATCAGTCTGACCGCTCTTCGAAGCTGCCCTTCCAATTTGGAAATTCTCCATGAGCGACGTGACGATCTATCACAACCCGCGCTGCAGCAAATCGCGCGAGACGCTGGAGCTTCTGCGGTCCCGCGGCGTCGAGCCGAATGTGATCGAATATCTGAAGACCCCGCCCGGCCCGGCGGAGCTGTCGGCCATCCTCGCCAAGCTGGGCAAGGGCCCGCGCGACATCACCCGCGCCAAGGAAGCGGCCGAGGCCGGCATCGCCAAGGACCTCGACGGCGAGGCGCTGGTCGCCGCGCTGTCCGCCAACCCGGCGGCCATCGAACGCCCGATCGTGGTCAAGGGCGACCATGCCCGCATCGGCCGCCCGCCGGAGTCGGTGCTGGACATCCTCTGACCCGCATTGTCCGCCCTTTACCCTTGCCCCGCCCCTGACCGGAGCCCGCCGCCCGTGACCACCAAGCACACCGCCGCCGCAGCGGCCGCCGAGCTGAAGACGATCCGCGATTTCCTGCGCTACGGCGTCAGCCGCTTCAACGAGGCCGACCTCGATTACGGCCACGGCACCGGCACGGCCTTCGACGAGGCGGTGTTCCTGGTGCTGGAGACGCTGCACCTGCCGGTCGACCAGCTCGATCCCTATCTGGACTCCCGGCTGACCGCGGCGGAGCGCGAGGCGGTGGCCGGCATCCTCCATGCCCGCATCGACACCCGCAAGCCGGCGCCCTACCTGCTGAACAAGGCCTATATCCAGGGCATCCCCTTCTATGTCGACGAACGGGTGATCATCCCGCGCTCTTACATCGGCGAGCTGCTGTTCTCCGACATGTTCGGCGGCGACGACTTCACGCTGGTCGAGGATCCGACCTCGGTCGAGCGGGTGCTGGATCTGTGCACCGGCTCCGGCTGCCTCGCCATCCTGGCCGCCCGCATCTTCCCCGAGGCGCAGGTGGACGCGGTCGACCTGTCGCCCGACGCGCTGGAAGTGGCGAAGCGCAACGTCGCCGACAGCGGGTTCGAGGACCGCATCACCCTGCATCAGGGCGACCTGTTCGCGCCGCTGAAGACGCGGAAATACGACGTCATCATCACCAACCCGCCCTATGTCGACGCCGAGGCGATGAACGCCCTGCCGCCGGAATTCCGGGCCGAGCCCGAGATGGCCTTGGCCGGCGGCGACGATGGGCTGGACATCGTCCGCCGCATCCTGAAGGAAGCGCCCAAGCACCTGACGCCGGAAGGCGGCCTGCTCTGCGAGTTCGGCACCGGCCGCGAGATCCTGGAAGCGGAGTATCCCAACCTGGATTTCCTGTGGCTGCAGACCGCCAACAGCTTCGGCGAGGTTTTCTGGCTGACGCGGGACCAGCTGAAGGCGGGCAAATGAGGATATAGGGGAAAGGTCGATGACTCTCCCTCACCTTTAACGCCTTGTGATGCATACATTTTACAAAGCAGGAAGAATCCCCTCTCCCCCCCGGGGAGAGGGTTATGGTGAGGGGGGCGCACGGCGAGGATTCTCGGGACAGCCACGCGATGCATCCCCCTCACCCCGACCCTCTCCCCGCCTTTCGGCGAAGCTGCGCTTCGCCTGTCGGCGCCGTAAGCCGAGCTTACGGCGGGGGGAGAGGGGGGATTTTCATCCGGGAACCCTTCCCCCATCCTCCGGTTGTCCCCTCGACCATGCTGCATCGCAGCAGCCGCTTCGAGAGGACCACCGCCATGACCGACCGCCACACCACCATCGTCAAATCCCTGGGCCTCACCGCCTTGGCGCTCGGCGGGCTGGCCGTCGCCAATACGGTGGCGGCACGCGCCGCCGAGCGGCGCTATCCGCCCGAAGGCCGCTTCCTGACCGTCGACGGCGTCCGCCTGCATTATAGGGAGGCCGGCGAAGGCCCGCCGGTCGTCCTGCTGCATGGCAACGTCTCGGCCCTCGGCGACTGGCTGGCGAGTGGGCTGTTCCAGCGGCTGGCGCAGACCCACCGGGTGATCGCCTGCGACCGCCCCGGCATGGGCCACAGCGACCGCCCCCGCGACCGCGCCTGGACGCCCGAGGATCAGGCCGACCTGCTGGCCCGCGCCTTCGCCGCGCTGGACATCGAGAACGCCGTGGTGGTCGGCCATTCCTATGCCACGCTGGTGGCGCTGGCCCTGGCGCTCGACCATCCGCGGACGGTGAAGGGGCTGGTGCTGCTGGCCGGCTACTACTTCCCGACCAAGCGGGTGGACGCCGCCCTGGTGGCGCCGGTGGCGACGCCGGTGCTGGGCGACCTGCTGCGCCACACGCTGTCGCCGCCCGTCTCCAAGGCGGTGATGCCGGCGATGCTGAAGACTCTGTTCTCGCCGCGGCCGGTGCCGGAGCACCTGACGGAGAGCTTCCCCGCCGCCCTGACCACCCGGCCGGGCCAGTTGCGCGCCAACGCCCAGGACGGCGTCACCATGGTGCCGGCCGCCGACCGGCTGCAGCACCGCTATGCCGAGGTGATGGTGCCGGCGGCGATCTTCGCCGGCCATGGCGACCGCATCGTCGGGCAGGAGGAGCAGAGCGGCCGGCTGCATCATGTCCTGCCGAACAGCACCCTGCATTGGGTGCCGGATTCCGGCCACATGGTGCATTACGCCGACCCGGAGCTGGTGGTGCGCCGGATCGGCGAGCTGTCAGCGGAGAAGGCGAAGCGCCAGATCGCCGTCCGATAGATCGCCGCTCACAGATGGCGCCGCATCAGGATGCTGCCGCCCTGGTGCGGCAGCCGGGGGTGCCAGGGAATGTCGGCGCGGCCGATCTCCTCGAACCCCTCGCCGGCATAGAGATGGCGGGCCGGCTCGTTGTCGGCCCAGACATGCAGGGTGACGCGGTCGAAGCCGCCGGTCCGCGCCCGCTCGTAGAACCAGCCGAGCAGCCGGCCGGCGATGCCCTGGCGCCGCAGCTCCGGATCGACCGCCAACGCCGACAGGAAATAGCTGCCCCAATCCAGCGTTTCGGAGAAGGAGCCCATATGGGCGACACGGTCGGGCGGCAGGCCGCTGTAATCCTCCGTCCGGATCCAGTCGGTGGGATAGCCGTGGGCGATGCCGACCACCCGCCCGTCCAGCTCGGCGACGCCGCTCTGGCGGTGCGACAGCGACCCGCTGCGCCCGGCCAGCCCCGGCATCAGCATCTCCGCCGCCGTCATCCCCGGCATCAGCCCGTCGAGCAGGAAGCCGTAGACCCCGCCGCCGGCGATGTCGATCAGCCGCGCCAGTTCCGGCGCGTCGTCGGCCTCGGCCGGACGGAGGCGGAGACGGTCGTCGGTCAATGCAGGGCTCACGGCGGGAACCTTCGGTCAAGGGCGATCAGGAGAGCGGCAGACTGGAAAGAGCTCTCTAGAAAAGACCCTCCCGCCGCCGATTTCCAGCCCCTTGTCCCAAGCCGACGCATCCGTCAGTCCTGATCGGCGGCCCGGTTCAGGTCGTCGCGCAGCCGCAGCAACGAGTCGCGCAGCGCCATCAGCTCCCCGGCCGAGCAGCCGGCGGCGGCGGCGATCCGCGTCGGCAGGCGTTCGGCCTCGGCGCGCAGGGCCGCGCCCTGCGGGGTCAGGGCGATGCGCACCAACCGTTCGTCCTGCGGATCGCGGCTGCGGGTGAGCAGCCCCTGCCCTTCCATCCGCTTCAGCAGCGGGGTCAGCGTACCGCTGTCAAGCCCCAGCCGCTCGCCCAGCAGCTTCATCGACAGCCCGTCCTCCTCCCACAGCAACAGCATGATCAGGTATTGCGGGTAGGTCAGGCCAAGCTGCTCCAGCATCGGCCGATAGACCCGGCTCATCGCCAGATTGGCCGAATAGAGCGCGAAGCAGGCCTGGTTGGAGAGCAGAAGCGGGTCGTCCTTGTCGGCTGCCATGATGTCTGAACCCTTGGAAGCGGAACCCGGAAACGGCCAACTGGAACAGGAATGGCGCCGCCGGGATGCCGCGCGTCTGTCGATCGTGCGCCCAGCACAATCGCGCGCAACAGCCCGGCGGCGCAATGCCGAAGGTCTTTTCGCCTCGGACGACGCCCCTGGACGAGGTCCTCGGGGCATCGCCCTCAGGCCTGTCCCTTAGGCGACGGTCGTGGTGACCGGGATGTTGCCCTTGGTGGCGTGGCTGTAGGGGCAGACCTTATGGGCGCGGGCGAGCAGATCCTCGGCGGCGGCCTTGTCCATGCCCGGCAGCGAGACGATGAAATCGACCGTCAAGCCGAAGCCTTCGCCGTCGTCGCGGGCGCCGATGCCGACCGTGGCGTTCACCGTCAGATCGGCCGGGACGGCGATCTTGTCGCGGTTGCCGACGAACTTGATGGCGCCGATGAAGCAGGCGGAATAGCCGGCGGCGAACAGCTGCTCGGGGTTGGTGGCGCCGCCCTGGCCGCCCAGCTCCTTCGGCGCGGCCAGCGCGACCGACAGCAGGCCATCCTCGCTGACGGCCTTGCCGTCACGGCCACCGGTGGCGGTCACCTTGGTCGAATAGAGGGTCTTCATGGCGTGTGCTCCTTGGTTGATTTTTGGACGCTTGGTAGCGGGATTTGGTTTCCGGGGCGGCGGGGCGAACCGGCGCCCGTCGATCTGGTGAGGACGAATATCGCGCACAATCGAATTGCGCGCAATGTATTTTATCGTGCGCTATTCGATTGCGCGCAATGCGTCTGGTGCATGGCGTCATTCCGCCCCACCGCCATCGCGGCGATGGGTCTTCCCATCCCGTGCGGATCGGCACGGGAGCGTGCGTTCACTGCCTGGGAATTCGGCTTTCGCCGGATGGTCCCGTCACAGCAGGCGGCGGCAGGATGCGATGCGCTCGCGCCCTTGCGCGAAATAGACGGCCTGGGCGTAGATGCGCCATGTTCCGCCGATGCGCACCCCGGTGACGAAGCCATAGCCCTGGCCGTTGCCCAGAGTGCGGTAATCGTTCCGCGCGAAGCTGTGGCGATAGCCGAAGGCGGACAGCGTGCCGGTCATCGCCTGATGGTCGGTGCCGCCGTCGGCCCCCTGGATGTTGTGGTGGGCGACCTTGACCGAGTTGTTGGGACCGGCGACGCAGCCGAAGGAACAGCCGTCCATCATGGCGTTCATGAAGAACCCCGCCTGCCCTTCGAGCACCGTCGAGTAGCCGGAATCCTCCTTCCAGGGCAGGAAATAGCCCTGCGCCGCCCCGGCCCCATCCGGTACGACTTCGTAGGAATGCCCACCGGCAGTCCAGCCGCCGAACAGGCCGAGCATTCCGGAGGAGTAATGCTCGACCTGCGAGTCATGCCGCCTGACCCTGAAATTGGAAAGGCTCGGCCCGCCCGCTGCCGACGGAGCGCACATCCAATAGACCGTATTTCGACTGAAGAACGTATCCGGGTTGTTTTGAATCTGCGTCAGGAATTGCTGGGCATCGACGTCTTCGGGCATTTTTATCTCTCTGGATACTATGTGCTTTCCAGCAAAGAAATATCCTTAAACGTAATATCGTTCAAAGATTTTCACCTTGGGAGACGCTGTAGGCTGGACTGGCACGCGTTTTCTCCCGACCAATAAGACTGAATTAGGGTTGCAATGCCCCTGTTTCGCAAACACTCTCGCAAACGTGCCGCCTGCTGCCACGTAGACTGGCTAGCTCTGCCTGCGCAGGTTATCGTAGGGAAAATAGGTGGAACACAGAGGGGAAAATGCGCGCAGGATTTGGTACGGCCATAACCTCAGCCGGCTCACAGCTCGGCTGTTAAGCAGGTTTTCCGAACTCCGCCCACAGATGGGCGGACTCGGAAAACCCGCAAAACCATAGAGTTCGCAGGTTTCTCCAGGCCGGGCCTGTGGCCCGATCTGGAGAAACCTGCTTAATCGCTAACCGCCCTTGTCTGGCAGTCGTTTTTTGAGGCTGACGCGAGAGCGTGGGTGACTATGGCACAGTACTCACTTCTGAGAGAGCGGTAACCCTACATCGTCTTGCCCCCACACCGTCTCAGCCCAATTCCAATGTGGAAGGAACCATGCAGATACCGATCCAAATATACCTCGATAGTAAAGATTTTTCGCGGATGGCAGATAGAGAGAAAAGGACTGACGACCAAATCTGCGCCAAGACTTTCGACTATCTAATCTCGAAAGTACGATCCGAAGAAATTCAGATCAGAATTTCCGTTTTTCATGTAGGAGAACTACTTCCAAGAAGCCCAGAATACAAAGATGCAGGACTACGAAGAGCTTCTACTGCTAAAGCACTATGTGACAAAAATGCATTTATTTATTACGAGAGAGTAGTTTTAGAGGATATTGATTTTTTCCTGAAAGATGAAAAAAATAAACAAAAACACCCTTTTCCGGAATATGCATTTAGCGATGATGGCAATTGGGCGCCCTATCTGGGAGCTTCTGACTTCAATGTTCTAAACACAATTCGAAAAATGCTCACTGATGAAATATCAAAGGCACCACTTGATTCAAGGTCCAGAAGAAATCTAATAGGATCAATCATTAAGCCGAACGGAACATTTACCAAACGGGGAATATCAATTCTCCAGTCTGATCGCCACGCATTACTAAACGCATTAAACGGTCAATTTCCGTTAACTAGAAAATTTTGGGTAGAGGATTATTTTATAAAGGTGGTTAGTGGAGAAATAGAAGAGCGAGTCTTTGTTAAAGAGTTAATAAGCGGGCTATGTGACTTGGAGAATTTAGCTGGATGGATTTACGATAGATATGAGGACACCCATGGCTTAACAAGTGTTCTTTTTAATGCGGGAACCAAATTCATCTCTTCCATTGCAGATGCTCGAAACAAAATAGATAATATAATTTCACAAGGCCTTAATGCTGGGCTCTCGGAAGAAGAGGTCATCCAAATGTGCCGAAAATCATTAAAAAAGTTTAGCGTAAGGGATAGAATTTTAGAAATATTTTTAGAGAGAGAAAAGAAGAGATTTTATAAATTTGGTGGCCCATCTAAATCTTCAGAAAAAGTTCTTGGCAGCGAGCATGGACACATGCCGTTTATTGACAGCGTATGCGACAGCATGTTTGGATTTGCCGTAGACCGTGCGTTACAAATCAAAAACAAATCAAAGCTATCTGAAAGTGATTATGCAGACGGGATGCATGCGGGCTATATTCCTTACGTTGACATATTTTCTTGCGATAAGAGAACTGCGAATTTTGTTAGATTGCCTGCCAAGCGGCATGGAGTTACAGTGGTGTCGCGCTTCGAAGACATAATGCCCTCTATAGACGAAAGGTTGAAGAATCCTCAACCTCGCATTATGCGTTAGGGAGTCGCCCTATTGCCGATAGCCAACTCCGCCCACCAACACCGAGGTGGAGAACGTTTATAGGAACCACAAGCAATTGCAGCCGGCCCCCACGGAACAACGTTGCATGCTAGACGTTTAACGTCCGACGTTATATTATCCACCTATGATCAAGAGCTTCGGCGACAAGGCCACTAAGGATCTGCACCGGACCGGCACCGGCAAGCGGTTCGCCGCCATCGCCAAGGTGGCCGTGCGAAAGCTCGACATGATCGACGCCGCGACCGGCCTGGACGATCTGCGCTCACTGCCGGGGAACCGGCTGGAGGCGCTGAAGGGCCATCGCGCCGGACAGTACAGCATTCGGATCAACGACCAATGGCGCATCGTCTTCGTCTGGCGCGATGGCGGCGCGCACGAGGTCGAAATCGTCGATTACCACTGACCGGCCGACGCTAAGGAGGGCGCAATGCGGATCAAGACCCACCCCGGTGAGGTTCTGCGCGAAGAGTTCCTCGCCCCGCTTGATCTCTCGGCCCATGCGCTGGCCCTGGCTCTGCGCGTGCCGGCGACCCGCATCGGGGAAATCGTCAACGAACGGCGCGGGATCACTGCCGACACCGCCTTGCGGCTGGCGCGCTATTTCGGCACCACGCCGGAATTCTGGCTGAACCTTCAGATGGCGCACGACCTGTCCGTCACCGCCGCCGACCATGGCGAGGAGATCCAGCGCAGCATCGCCCCCCGCGCCGCCTGACCGGGCCGGCGGCGTCACTCCGCATCGGATCGCTGCCGTTCCCGGCGCAGGCCCGGCAGCAGGATCGTCACGTCCGCCCGCCCCAGCAACCCCTCGATCCGTCGGCAACGCGGATCGGCGTGGCGCAGCCGGATAAGGTCTGCCATGGTGAATAGGCGCTCATCCACCCGGTGCAGCGCGCCGCAGCGATAGACCTGACGGCCGGTGGCGCGGAGGGCCTAGACGGCACGATAGAGGGCGTCTGACCTCTCGCTGGGGCTGCACCGGCCGGTGGCGCGCGGTGCGGGGCCGATCGCCTAGATCCAGGCGGAGTTGCAGCTCGGGCCGGCGGCGTGACAGGGTGCCGGGCCACGGGCATGGTTCAGGCCCTCCCTTGATCAGCGGGAAGAACGAAGCGGCGGCAATCCGCGGAACGGCGACAGTGATGTCCACCGCCTCGACATGGAACAGCCGCAGTAGCTCCAGCTCGCAAGCCGCCCGAATCCGGTTGGCGACGCGGCGCTTCGGCGTGGCGATGGTCAGCCTGCCCCGCGCACAGCCCAAGCCTACATTCTCAGAACCATGTCGCATGCTGGACGGCACCGATCCGGCGGGCGATCCGGGCGTGGCCATCGCACCCGATGTCGGCAGCGGATGGCGGCAGGTAGCATCCGCTTTACGGCATTCCAGAAGATACGGGCACGCGGAGCTTCCCTGCCCCGATCAATCCTCCAGACCCGTCCGGTTCACCGGCCACCAGTCGCGATCCAGCAGTTCAGTAATCGTATAGGCACTGCCGGCAGGCAACTCCTTGACCCAAGGCTGGTCGTCATACCGGGCGCGCAGCTCGGCCACCGCATCCTCCGTCAATTCGGCGATATCCAGCCGTTTCAGGGCGGCGGGCGAACGCTTCGCCCATCGCCGCACCGTGTTGCGCCACGCCGTCACTTCACCGCGCCAATGGTTCCGGGAAGCGGCATCGGGGCAATATTCCAGCCGCAGCAGATGCGCGACGATCTGGGCGACAAGATCCTCGATCTTCTCCAGGGTGTCGCTGCTCAGATTCTCGATTTCCTCCGCGACATGCTCCCAGTCGATGCCGGCACCGACGTTCGGACGCTCATTCGCCAGCCGGCGCAAGGCTGCCGCCTGATCCTGTGTCCAGCCATAGAAGTCGGAGTCGTAGAGCGACACGGAGAGACCTTCCTGCACCTGCATGGGACCCGCTTCGGAGCCCTTCTTCAACTGGGCTCTACAGCGTCGGGTTCAACGTCTCCGACCGTCCGGCGAGAGCGCGGCCGAACCACCGCGCAAGCTGCGCCATATCACGGCGAAGTCGCAAACAAGAGCGACAAACAGATGGAATGGCGTCGATGGCGACGCCTCACCGCGCGCCCAAAGAAAAAGCCCTGGAACCGTTGGGTTCCAAGGCTTTTTCGTTCCCTCCGGAACTGGTCGGAGCGACAGGATTTGAACCTGCGACCCCCAGACCCCCAGTCTGATGCGCTACCAGGCTGCGCTACGCTCCGTCAACTTCACCGCAGTGCTTGCGGCTTGGCTCCTGAAGGGAACGGGACTATAGCCGCGGGCTTTCGCCGATGCAACATCTCCCGTGATGATTTTTCAGCTTTTTTTGCCCCCGCTTTCGGAGAGGCGGGACAGCACCGAGTGCAGCGATTTCAGCTCGTCCAGAACCATGGTGATCTCGTGGCGCAGTGCCGCCGACAGCGGCGGATGGTCGCCATCCCCCTCTTCCGCGCCCTCGTCGCCGTAGCGTCCGAATGCCTCGTCCGCCGATGCGGGGCCATCGCCGGCCCCGCCCTCGTCGGCATCCTCCGGCAGCGGCGGCGTCGGGTCGGACATGCGCCCTTCCTTCAGCAGGCGCTGCACGCCCTTGATGGTGTAGCGGTCCTCGTACAGCAGCGCCTGGATGCGCCGCAGAAGCTCGACATCCTCCGGCCGGTAATAGCGCCGGCCGCCGCCGCGCTTCAGCGGGCGGATCTGGGGAAACTTCGTCTCCCAGAACCGCAGCACATGCTGGGGCACGCCGAGGTCGGTCGACACCTCGCTGATGGTGCGATAGGCCGTGGCGGATTTCATGATGGGATCAGATCGCCGGCCGGCAGGACACCGCCCGGCAAGCGCCGGCGGTGGCGGCGATCCGCGAGGCGGCACGGCACGGCGATGGACGAAGCGTCCGGGTCATCGGTCAGCGGCCGGCGTCAGGACAGCGCCCGCGCGGGCGTCGGCGCCCCACCCTCCTGGACCTCGTTGATCCGGTGCTTCAGCACATGGCTGGCGCGGAAGACCAGGACGCGGCGCGGCAGGATCGGCACCTCTTCCCCGGTCTTGGGGTTGCGGCCGACCCGCTCGCCCTTCTGACGAACCTGGAAGCTGCCGAAGGAGGAGATCTTCACCATCTCCCCCCGGGCCAGCGCGTCGGAGATCTCGTCCAGGACGGTTTCGACCAGATCGGCCGATTCGTTGCGCGAAAGCCCGACCTCCTGGTAGACGGCTTCGCTCAGCTGGGCGCGCGTGACGGTACTTTGCGACATTGTTCGGCCTCCCCCCGCAACCATTGCGAAGACGGTAATCCGGGGAAAGAAGGTCCGTCAATTCAAAAGCTTGGCAGCCGCATACGGCCCGGCCGAAGCCCGGCCGGGAGTGCAGCGCAGCATGGAACCGGAGACGGTGGGAGAGGAGCCGCCGCGCCTTACCAGCGGATCAGCGCCGACCCCCAGGTCAGGCCGCCGCCGATGGCTTCCATCAGGATCAGGTCGCCGCGCTTGATGCGGCCGTCGGCCACCGCCTCGCCCAGCGCCAGCGGGATCGACGCGGCCGAGGTGTTGCCGTGGCGGTCGACCGTCAGCACGACCTTTTCCGGCGACAGCTTCATCTTGCGGGCCAACCCGTCGATGATGCGGCGATTCGCCTGATGCGGAACCATCCAGTCGATGTCGGTCGCTTCCAGCCCGTTGGCGGCCAGGGCCTCCTCCACCACCGCCGACAGCTTGGACACGGCGTGGCGGAAGATCTCCTGCCCGTGCATGCGGACATGGCCGATGGTGCCGGTCGACGACGCGCCGCCGTCGACATAGAGCAGGTCGTACTGGCTGCCGTCGGAATGGAGATGGGTGGACAGAACGGCTTGGTCGCTCGAATCGCCCTTGGCCTCATAGCCTTCCAGGACGATGGCGCCGGCGCCGTCGCCGAACAGCACGCAGGTGGTGCGGTCGTTCCAGTCCAGCAGGCGGGAGAAGGTCTCCGCCCCGATCACCAGGGCGCGGCGCGCCTGGCCGTTGCGCAGGAAATTGTCGGCCACCGACATGGCATAGACGAAGCCGGCGCAGACCGCCTGGATGTCCATGGCGAAGCCGATGGTGCCGAGCGCCGCCTGCACCTTGGTGGCGGTGGCCGGGAAGGTGTTGTCCGGCGTGGTGGTCGCCAGGATGATGCAGTCGATGCTGGCGGCCGGAACCCCGGCATGCTCCAGCGCCCGGGCCGCCGCGGCGATGGCGAGGTCGGAGGTCTTCTCCCCCTCCGCGGCGATGTGGCGGGACTTGATGCCGGTGCGCTGGACGATCCATTCGTCCGTCGTGTCGACCCGCTGTTCCAGATCCTGGTTGGTGACGACGTTGGACGGCAGGAAGATGCCGCAGCCCAGAACTCGGGAACGCATGACCATGGTTCAGCCCGCCGCCGCTTTCGTGTCGGGAAGAGGGCTGGCGTCGCCGATGCGCGCCATCTCTTCCTTGATGCGTTCATTGAAGCCGTGCGTCGCCAGGTTGATGGCGACCGCCACGGCATTGGCGAAGCCGACCGCGTCGGTGCCGCCATGGCTCTTCACGCAGACGCCGCGCAGTCCCAGGAACATCGCGCCGTTGTAGCGGCGCGGGTCGATCCGCTCGCGGAAGCGCTTGAAGGCGCCGCGTGCCAGCAGATAGCCGATCCGTGCCAGGAAGGACGTCGCGAAGGTGCGGCGCAGGAACTCGGAGAACAGCTTGGCCGTCCCCTCCGCCGTCTTCAGCGCCACGTTTCCGGTGAAGCCGTCGGTGACGATGACGTCCACCGTGCCCAGCCCGATGTCGGTGCCCTCGACGAAGCCATGGAAGCGGCCGGGCAGCGGCATGTCGCGCAGGCTCGTCGCCGCGGCACGCACCACCTCGTTGCCCTTCATGTCTTCCGAGCCGATGTTCAGCACGCCGATCGACGGCTCCGGCAGGCCCAGGATGGCACGCGCGAAGACGGCCCCCATCACGGCGAACTGGACGAGGTTTTCCGGCTGGCATTCGGCGTTGGCGCCGAGGTCCAGCATCACGCTCTCGCCCCGCTGCGTCGGGAAGAAGGAGGCCATCGCCGGCCGGTCGATGCCCGGCAGCGTCTTCAGCACGAACTTCGCCATCGCCATCAGGGCGCCGGTGTTGCCGGCCGACACGACGCAGGCCGCCTCGCCCGCCGCGACGGCGTCGATGGCAAGCCTCATGCTGGACTGGCGGCCGGCGCGCAGCGCCACCGCCGGCTTGGCGTCACCGGCCACGAAGTCGGCGGTGTGGCGGATTTCCGCCACCGCCTTCAACGCAGGCCGCTGGCTCAGCAGCGGTTCGATCCGCTGCTGGTCGCCGTACAGCAGAAAGCGCACGTCGGGATGACGCTCGCGCGCGATGTCCGCCCCGGCAATCACCATGTCGGGGCCGAGATCGCCACCCATGGCATCCAGGGCGATGGTCAGGCGCTGGCTCACCGCGAACAGGCTCCCCGGCTAGGACCCCGGCAGGGGCGGCTGGCGCCCCCGGTCATCGGGACCTCAGACAACGCGATCCGGATCAAGCGGCCGCGGTGCCGCTCTGAACCACTTCACGCTGGTCGTAATGGCCGCAAGACCCGCAGACGTGGTGCGGACGCTTCAGCTCGCCGCAGTTCTGGCACTCGTTGTAGGCCGAGGTCGGCAGAGCGTGGTGCGAACGACGCATGTTGCGCCGCGACTTGGAGGTCTTCTTCTTCGGAACAGCCATGACCGTGAACTCTCTTCATTGGAAAGGGCGGCCCGAACAAGGGCCGCCCAGCGCGAGCGGCATTCAATAAGGCAAATGCCCCCAAAGGGCAAGCCCGAACAACCCCCATTTCGCAACCCCGCGCCGCTCATTGGTGGGGGTGGAAACGCCGGCCCTTATACAAGGGACCGCGGGGAAAGCAACAGTCCGTTCAGTCCTGCGGCTTCAACTTCTGCAGGACGGCGAAGGGATTGGGTTTTTCGGGCTCTTCCACCACCTCGTCCTCCGCCGGGTCCTCCTCGTGGTCGACGAATTCGACTCCGTCGGCATGCGGATAGGGATCGAGGCCGAGCGACAGGTGCTGCGCGGTCAGCTCGCCGATGTCGATTCGGTTGTTTTCCATCGGCTCGGGAATGTCCTCGTCCGACAGAGAGGGGTCGATATCGATCTCCAGCCCCTCGTCCTCGATCATCGACTCCGGCGCGAAAAGGGCCTCGAAGCTCTCGCTGACATGGGCGGGCACCGGATCCAGCGTGACGACGCAGGTCTGGACCACGTCGGCCTCCAGCGTCCCGGACACCCGGATCATCTGGCCGCCGCGCACCGCGCGCAGCTTCACCGTGGCGGTCAGGCTGCCGATCGCCTCCAGCTCCAGCCGCTCGGCGAGCGCGCGGCGCTCCGCCTCCGTCGCTTCGATGGTTTCGGTCACGTCGGCGCGGCGCACCGCGTCGGCACTGACGAAGCGCTGGAATTCCGAGGCCGGCAGGGCGCCGTTGGCAGGGCTCATGGCGAAGACTCTCTGGTCGAAAACAAAATGGCGGGCGCGGCGGGCGCCCGCAACCCGATTCACATGCCGCCGCCGGGCCGGAAAGGCAAGCCTTCCGGCAATCCATTGAAGTCCCTCTCCCGCCCCGGGAGAGGGCAATCAGCGGCGGCACTCTACATATATAGTGTGCCGCTCAGGCCGGCAGGGTTGCGAAGCGGACCTCGCCCCGCATCAGCGACTCCAGCGGCTGGGCGTCGAGCGCGGCGGCGCTGGCATGGACATAGGCGGCCATCGCGGGCAGCGCCCCGTCGGGCACCGGGTCGACCGTGCCGTAGAGGTTGTTGTCCAGCGCGACCTCCAGCCCGCCGCCGTAGGACCCCGCCAGCGCCTCGTCATAGGCGCGGATGCGCCCGGCCATGCCGCGGGCCATCGTCTTGACGCGCCGGGGGATGCCGCTGTCGCCGGCCCCCATCTCCAGCAGCGACTTCTCGAAATCGTCGACCATCGCCTCATAGAGGCGCCGTGACAAATCGGCGGCCTCGGCGCCCTGCCCCTTCAGCCGGCGCATCACCAGCAGCAGGTGCAGCGCCACCATCTCGAAGCGGCCGTCCAGCGTGTCGGGCACGGCGAGCGCTCGGTAAAAGCCCGGTTCGCGGGCCTGGCCGACGATGGCGGTGAACAGCCCGCCCACCGCGGCGGCGTTGCGGGCACGCGCGCCGCCGCCGACATGATCCAGCAAAGGGCCCAGCAGACGGCCGATGAAGCTTCCTGACACGAACGGCAGCCCTTCCCCGACTCGGAGTCTCGTTGACAGGGCGAAGCGGCCGGTGCGATTGTCCCGGCTGGAGACCATCCACTGCCGTGGACGGCCTCCCTGCCCCGCCGGCTCCATCATAGCCCGAGCACCATGACCAGATCGAACTTTTCCGCCCCCCGCGCCGTCATTCGCACCACCCTGCTGGGCGGCGTCCTGCTCGCCGGCCTGGCCGCGACCGGCTGCTCGCCCACCCTCGCCACCCGCGGCAACCTGACGGACCCGCAGCTGGTGGCGGAGCTGCAGCCGGGCCAGAGCCGGCGCGACGACGTCGCCGCGGTGCTGGGCACGCCGACCTCGGTCGGCACCTTCGATCCGAACGTCTGGTACTACATCGGCCAGAAAACCGAGAAGACCGCCTTCTTCGAGCCGGAGGTGACGGAGCGCCGCGTCGTCGTCGCCCATTTCGACGATGCCGGCATCCTGCGCGAGATCAAGACGCTCGACAAGTCGAACGGCCAGGACATCGACCTGGTGGAGCGGACCACGCCGACCTCCGGCCGCGAGATGGGCTTCCTGGAACAGATGATGGGCAACGTCGGCCGCTTCTCGGCCAAGGACACCAAGGGCAAAGGCCCCGGCAGCTGACGCGTCGCCGATAGAGCGCCCCTCCTTGCCGTCTCACGACACCGGGACAGACCTGCGCCACATGCGCGCCGCCCTGTCGCTCGCCGCGCGCGGGCTCGGGCGGACCTGGCCCAACCCGGCGGTCGGCTGCGTTCTGGTCCGCGACGGTGCGGTGATCGGCCGCGGCTGGACCCAGCCCGGCGGCCGCCCCCATGCCGAGACCGAGGCACTGGCCCGCGCCCGCGCCCTGTCGGGCGGAGCCGAGGGCGCCACAGCCTATGTCACGCTCGAACCCTGCAACCACTATGGCAAGACGCCGCCCTGCGCCCTGGCCCTGGTCGAGGCGAAGGTGGCGCGGGTCGTCGTCGCCTGCCAGGATCCGGACCCGCGGGTCGCCGGCGGCGGGCTGGCCCGGCTGCGCGACGCCGGGATCGCGGTCGTCACCGGCGTCTGCGAAGCCGAGGCGCTGGCCCTGAACCACGGCTTCTTCAGCCGCATCACGCTGGGCCGCCCGCTGGTCACGCTGAAAATCGCCAGCACGCTCGATGGCCGCATCGCCACCGCCACCGGCGAATCGCAATGGATCACCGGCCCCACCGCCCGTGCCTGGGGCCATCGGCTGCGCGCCGGCCATGACGCGATCCTCGTCGGCATCGGCACTGCGCTGGCTGACGATCCCGAGCTGACCTGCCGCCTGCCCGGCCTGGAAGACCGCAGCCCGGTGCGCGTGGTGGTGGACGGCCGCCTGCGCCTGCCGCCGACGGCGAAGCTTGCCGCCGGGGCCGGACGCATCCCGACCTGGGTCGTCACCGGCCCGTCTCCCGACGGCGCCCGTGCCGCGGCGCTGGCCGCGCGCGGCGTCGAGGTGATCCCGACCGCCATCGGCGCGGACGGGCACGTCGACCCGGCCGCCGCGATGGCCGCCCTCGCCTCCCGCGGCATCACCCGCGTCCTGGTGGAAGGCGGTGCGGCAATCGCCGGCGCCCTGCTCGGCGCCGGGCTGGTCGACCGGCTGGAATGGTTCCGCGCCGCTTCGCTGATCGGCGGCGACGGGCTGCCGGCGGTCGCCGGCTTCGGAGTCGCGGCGCTGGCCGCCATGGCACGCTTCGAGCGCATCGAGCTCCGCAGTGCCGGCGCCGATCTGGCCGAAAGCTACCGCCGCACCGCCTCCTGACCACCGGCTCGCCGCCGGTGTGATGCACGCAACAGACCGTTGCGCCGCCCGCGGTGTCGCGCCCGCTTCCCCTGGCCGCGAAACCTGCTAAATTCCCGGCATGTTCACCGGAATCATCACCGATGTCGGGCGCGTCCAGGCCGTGGAACGGCAGGGCGACACCCGGTTCACCATCGAGACCGCCTTCGATACGGAGACGATCGCGATCGGGGCGTCCATCGCCCACAACGGCGTCTGCCTGACGGTCATCGAAAAGGGACCGGGGGCCTACGTCATCCAGGCCTCAGGCGAGACCCTGTCGAAGACGACGCTCGGCGGGTGGGAGCCCGGCACGCGCATCAACCTGGAGCGCGCGCTGAAGGTCGGCGACGAGCTGGGCGGCCACATCGTGTCCGGCCATGTCGACGGCGTCGGCCGGCTGCTGTCGATCCGCCCCGAGGGCGAATCGCTGCGCCTGACCTTCGAGGCGCCGGCCGGCCTCGCCAGATACATCGCGCCCAAGGGCTCGGTCGCCATCGACGGCGTGTCGCTGACCGTCAACGAGGTCGACGGCAGCCGCTTCGGCGTCAACATCATCCCCCATACCCAGACCGCCACCACCTTCGGCGGGCTGACGGAGGGCGATGCGGTCAATCTCGAAATCGACATGCTGGCGCGCTACGTCGCCCGGCTCGCGGGGCAGGAATGACGTCCGAGTTTCACCATTACCTGTCGACCGCCGAAGAGATCATCGAAGAGGCGCGTCAGGGCAGGATGTTCATCCTGGTCGACGACGAGGACCGGGAGAACGAGGGCGATCTGGTGATCCCCGCCTCCTGCGCCACGCCGGACGCGGTGAACTTCATGGCCAAGCATGGGCGCGGCCTGATCTGCCTGACCATGGACCGGCCGAACATCGAACGGCTGCGCCTGCCGCTGATGGCGCAGCAGAACGCCTCGCGCCACCAGACCGCCTTCACCGTCTCGATCGAGGCGCGCGAGGGGGTGACCACCGGCATCTCGGCCGCCGACCGCGCCCGCACCATCGCCGTCGCCATCGACCCGTCGTCGGGTCCGCAGGATCTCGCCACCCCCGGCCACATCTTCCCGCTGCTGGCGCGTGACGGCGGCGTGCTGGTCCGCGCCGGCCATACCGAGGCGTCGGTCGACATCGCCCGGCTGTCCGGCCATTCCAACTCGGCCGTGATCTGCGAGATCATGAACGACGACGGCACCATGGCCCGCCTGCCCGATCTGGTGCAGTTCGCCCAGTTCCACGGGCTGAAGGTCGGCACCATCGCCGACCTGATCGCCTACCGCCGCCGCACCGAGACCATCGTCGAACAGGTGCTGGCCGGCAATCTCGACAGCCGCTACGGCGGCCGCTTCCAGAGCTACGTCTACATCAACAAGATCCAGTATGCCGAGCACATCGCCCTGGTGCGCGGCGACATCTCCGGCGACGAGCCGGTGCTGGTGCGCATGCATGCCCAGTCGGTGCTGGACGACGTGCTGGGCGACCGCAATTCCGGCCGCGACAACGACCTCCACGCCTCGATGGAACTGATCGCCAAGGAAGGCCGCGGCGTCGTCGTGCTGCTGCGCGAGCCGAACCCGAACGGCCTGTCGGTCACGCTGAAGGCCCGGCTGGAAGGCCAGGCCGGCAGCATGCCGGAACTGCGCGACTACGGCATCGGCGCGCAGATCCTGCTGGATCTCGGCGTGCGCAAGATGGTGCTGATCTCCAACCGCAAGAAGCCGATCATCGGGCTGGAGGGCTACGGCCTGACCGTGGTCGGCCACCGCGCCATCAACCCGGGTGCCAGCGACCCGGGCGAGGACTGAGGACCAGAACGCCGCCGGATGACCGACACGCCCCATATCATGGTCGTGGACGCCCGCGTCCACGAGGACGTCGCCGACGAACTGGCGCGTGGCGCCGTCGCGGAACTGGACCGCGCCGGCGCCACGCACATCCGTTATGGCGTGCCCGGCTGCCTGGAGCTTCCGGCGGCGATCATGTACGCCATCCGCTCGATGGATTTCTTCACCGCCCGCAAGCGCTTCGACGGCTATGTCGCGCTGGGCTGCGTGATCCGGGGCGAGACGACGCGCTACGACACCATCTGCGCCGAAAGCGCCCGCGGCCTCCAGGATCTGGCCCTGCGCTACAGCCTGGCGGTCGGAAACGGCATCCTGACGGTGGAAAACCGCGAGCAGGCCTGGGCGCGGGCCAATGTCGGATCGGTCAACATGGGCGGCCGCGCCGCGCGGGCCTGTCTTGACATGATTGACCTGAAGCGCAAATTCCGCCTCTATCCGCGCTGATCCCGACATCTCCTCTCTTTTAGCGACTGCAGGCCATGAGCAACGACGACGCGGGCAGCCCCGTGACACCCGATCACGCCCCCAAGGGCGGCGACTCCAAGGGCAAATCGAAGTCCCGCAAGAACAAGACCGGCGGCGGCTCGGCCAAGGCGCGCCGCAAGGCCGCCCGTCTGGCCGCGGCCCAGGCGCTGTACCAGATCGATCTGGCCCAGGCCCCGGTCGAGAACGTCGTCGGCGAGTTCGTCGCCCACCGGCTGGGCGAGGAGATCGACGGCGACAAGTTCGTCGCCGGCGATCCGCAGCTGTTCGCCGACATCGTGCGCGGCGCGATCCACCGCCGGGCCGAGGTCGACGGGGTGCTGGGCGCGGCGCTCGACCCGCGCTTCCCGCTCGACCGGCTGGAGCTGCTGCTGCGCGCCATCCTGCGCGCCGGCGCCTATGAGATCGCTGTCCATCTCGACACCCACCCGCGCATCCTGATCAGCGAGTATGTCGACGTCGCCCGCGCCTTCTTCTCCGGCCGCGAGCCGGCGATGGTGAACGGCGTGCTCGACCATGTCGCCCGCGCGCTGCGCGCCGAAGACCTCGCCAAGCCCGACCCCGGCCGCGGCGCGGCCGAGGAGTAGAAAATACCCTCTCCCGCCCCGGGAGAGGGAGGGACCCGCCGAAGGCGGGAGGGTGAGGGGTGATCCGGACATGGATCCGCTCTGATCCTTGGATCACCCCTCACCCTTCCCAAGCTGAGCTTGGGCCCCTTCCCTCTCCCGGGGCGGGAGAGGGAGTGTGAAGGCACTCCCCCAATGACCAAGCCCCTCGGCGAGTTCGGCCGCATCTCCCGCTTCTTCAAGCCGCTGGCCGCCGGGTTCCCCGGCGCCCGCGGTCTGCGCGACGATGCCGCCGTGTTCGGCGTGCCGGAGGGCCGGGAACTGGTGGTCACCACCGACGCCATGGTCGCCGGGGTGCATTTCTTCCCCGACGACGCCCCGGCCGACATCGCCGCCAAGCTGATGCGCAGCAACCTGTCCGACCTCGCCGCCATGGGGGCGGAGCCGCTGGCCTACACGCTGGTGACCGCCCTGCCCCGCGGGCTGGACGAATCCTGGCTGGAAGGCTTCGCCGCCGGCCTCGGCGAGGACCAGCGGCGATTCGGCATCGCGCTGGCCGGCGGCGATTCGGTCTCCACCACCGGGCCGGTCACCCTGTCGGTGACCGCCTTCGGGCTGGTCCCCGCCGGCCGCGCCCTGCCGCGCTGGGGAGGCCGGCCGGGCGACCGCGTCTTCGTCACCGGCAGCATCGGCGACGCCGCCCTCGGGCTGGAGATCGCCTATGGCAGGCTCGACGTCCCGGACGAGGAAACCAGCGCCCATCTCCTGCGCCGCCTGCGCCGGCCGGACCCACGCACCACCATCGGGCCGCGCCTGATCGGGCTGGCCGGCGGCGCCATGGACGTGTCGGACGGGCTGGTCGCCGACCTCGGCCATCTCTGCGGGGAATCCGGCTGCGCCGCCCTGCTGCGGGCCGAAGCGGTGCCGCTGTCGGACGCCGCCCGCGGTGCCATCGACGGCGACCCGGTACGGCTGGCGCTCGCCATCACCGGCGGCGACGATTACGAGCTTCTCTTTACCGCCCCCGCCGCGGCCCGCGACGATCTGGCCGCCCTGTCGGCGGATTGCGGAGTCGCCATCACCGAGATCGGCGAACTCCACCCCGGCACGCCCGGCGAGGTCTCGGTGCTGGATGCGGCCACAACGCCCCTGCCGCTGACAAGGCGCGGCTGGGACCATTTCTGATACGGTCCCATCCGAGGCCGCTCACTTAAGACAATCGAAAGCATCGGCGGCGCAGGGTTCGGCGCTTTCTCGTCTGTGTAAGGTGTGCTGCCGTGGTCAAGGCCCTGATCGTGCTCGTGCTCGGCATCCTGCTGCTGGGCGGCGCCGGCTTCGGCGGCTGGTTCGTCTACCAGAAATACTTCACCGCGCATCCGGAAGAGCCCAAGAAGGTCGAGCCGCCGCCCAAGCCGCCCACCGCCTTCGTCCGGTTGGCCCCGCTGGTCGTGCCGATGATCGGACCATCCCGAGTCGAGCAGTTCGTGACCGTGGTGGTCACGGTGGAGGTGATCCTGGAGAAGCAGCCGATGGTCCAGGCCAACCAGCCCCGCCTGACCGACGCCTTCCTCACCGCGCTCTATGGCGGCATCGGCGACAAGTCGATCCTGAACGGCGCTTTGGTCAATATTCCTGCCGTAAAGGCCAAATTGGTCGAGGCGGCCGGTAAAGTCGTGGGCAAGGATGCGGTCCATGACGTGCTTGTCCAGGCGGTTACCCAGCGCAATCTCTGACCGTCCCCTGCAGCACCCGCAATTTGCGCCCATTTCGCAGTGCAGACTCCCGGCACTACCCATAAAGGCCAGGCCCACCCCCAGCCATTTCGCCGCGTCCCGTCGGCCCGTCCGGCGGTTGCAAAGCGCCGAAGCCGGGCGCATGCTTTTTCCCGATAATACTTGCGCCCGACTTCTCCCCCACTTGACCAAGGTCGGGAGACAGCCTTTCCGGGGCGCGACCTTAAAATCAATCGGGGGATGCGATGGCTTTAGCGTTCATCGTCATCATCGCCGCCGGCCTGCTCGCGCTGGCCTACGGTTATCGGACCGGAAAAGAAGTCATGGCCGCGTCGCCGGGATCCGAACGGATGCAGGCCATCGCCGCCGCGGTGCAGGAAGGGGCGCGCGCCTATCTGAACCGCCAATACACCACCATCGCCATCGCCGGCGCCGTCCTGCTGGTCATCCTGTGGGCGACGCTGGGCTTTCCGGTGGCTTTGGGTTTCCTGATCGGCGCCGTGCTGTCGGGCAGCGCCGGCTATGTCGGCATGAACGTCTCGGTCCGCGCCAATGTCCGCACGGCCGAGGCCGCCACCCGCGGCTTGGCCCCGGCGCTGGACATCGCCTTCAAGTCGGGGGCGATCACCGGCATGCTGGTGGTCGGGCTCGGCTTGCTGGGGGTCGGCGGCTATTTCGGCGTCCTGACGCTGGTCTACCGCGTCAACGATCCCGTCGAGGTCCGCACCGTGCTGGAGGCGCTGGTGGCGCTCAGCTTCGGCGCCTCGCTGATCTCGATCTTCGCCCGGCTGGGCGGCGGCATCTTCACCAAGGGAGCGGACGTCGGTGCCGACCTCGTCGGCAAGGTGGAGGCCGGCATCCCGGAGGACGACCCGCGCAACCCGGCGGTCATCGCCGACAATGTCGGCGACAATGTCGGCGACTGTGCCGGGATGGCCGCCGACCTGTTCGAAACCTACGCCGTCACCATCGTCGCCACCATGCTGTTGGCGGCGATTTTCTTTACCGGCGGCGTCTTGCGGATGATGCTGATCTATCCGCTGCTGATCGGCGCCGTCTGCATCCTGGCCTCGATCGCCGGCACCTTCGCGGTGAAGCTCGGCCCCGACAACGCCATCATGAAGGCGCTCTACAAGGGGCTGATCGTCGCGGCCGGCCTGTCGCTGGTGCTGATCCTGATCGTCACCGCGATCCTGTTCGGCTTCACCCGCGCCATCACCATGACCGACGGCGTGTCGATCACCGGCTTCAACCTTCTGGTCTCGGCCCTGGTCGGGCTCGGCGTCACCGGCCTCCTGGTCTGGATCACCGAATTCTACACCTCGACCGTCTACCGCCCGGTGCGCAGCGTCGCCAAGGCGTCGGAGACCGGGCACGGCACCAACGTCATCCAGGGCCTCGCCGTTTCGATGGAGTCCACCGCCCTGCCGGTGATCGTCATCTGTGCCGGCATCCTGATCGCCCATGGGCAGGCCGGCGTCTTCGGCATCGGCATCGCCGCGACGACGATGCTGGCGCTGGCCGGCATGGTGGTGGCGCTCGACGCCTATGGCCCGGTCACCGACAATGCCGGCGGCATCGCCGAGATGTCGGACATGCCCGCCAACATCCGCGTCACCACCGACGCGCTGGACGCCGTCGGCAACACCACCAAGGCGGTGACCAAGGGATACGCCATCGGCTCCGCCGGTCTGGCGGCGCTGGTCCTGTTCGCCGCCTATGTCCAGGACCTCGGCCATTACTTCCCCAACATCGCGGTCGAGTTCCGGCTGAACGATCCCTATGTCGTCGTCGGGCTGCTGGTGGGCGGCCTGCTGCCCTATCTGTTCGGCGCCATGGGCATGACCGCCGTCGGCCGCGCCGCCGGATCGGTGGTGGTGGAGGTGCGGCGCCAGTTCCGCGAGATCCCCGGCATCATGGAGGGCACGGCCAAGCCCGACTACGGCCGCGCCGTCGACATGCTGACCAAGGCGGCGATCAAGGAGATGATCATTCCCTCGCTGCTGCCGGTGCTGGCCCCGGTGGTCCTCTATGTGGTGATCGCCGCCATCGGCGGCCGGCCGGCCGGTTTCGCCGCGCTGGGCGCCATGCTGCTGGGCACCATCGTCACCGGCATCTTCGTCGCCATCTCGATGACGTCGGGCGGCGGCGCCTGGGACAACGCCAAGAAATTCATCGAGGAGGGCAACCATGGCGGCAAGGGATCCGACGCCCACAAGGCGGCGGTGACCGGCGACACCGTCGGCGACCCCTACAAGGACACCGCCGGCCCAGCGGTGAACCCGATGATCAAGATCACCAACATCGTGGCGATCCTGCTGCTGGCGATCCTGGCGCAGTTCGGGTGAAGACCGCGGGAGGGGCGGTGCAATCGCCCGCCCCTCTCCCGCGGGAAGACCTCACATCCCCGGCGAGGCGTCCGGGCCCAGCTGCCCGACGAACTCGTTGAAGTCGGAGGCTTCGCGGAAGTCCTTGTAGACCGAGGCGTAGCGGATGTAGGCGACCTGATCCATCGTCTGCAGCGCCTCCATGATCTTCTCGCCGATCTGCTTCGACGGGATCTCGCTCTCGCCGGAGGATTCGAGCTGGCGGACCATGCTGTTCACCACCCGGTCGATGCGGTCGCCGTCGATCGGACGCTTGCGCAGCGCGACCCTCATCGACCGCAGGAGCTTCTCGCGGTCGAAGGGCTCGCGCTGGCCGTTGCTCTTCACCACCGTCAGCTCGCGCAGCTGGACGCGTTCGAAGGTGGTGAAACGGGCGCTGCAACTGGGACAGAAGCGCCGCCGGCGGATTGCCGAGTTGTCTTCGGTCGGGCGCGAATCCTTGACCTGGGTGTCCTCGTTTCCGCAGAACGGGCAGCGCATCTGGTGATTTCCCCGTCGATTACAGGCGATTACAGAGTGGGGTAGATCGGGAACTGGCGGCACAGGCCGCGCACCCGCTCGCGCATCGCCGCCTCGACCGCCGTGTTGTCGCCGGAGTTGCTGGCGGCCAGACCGTCCAGCGTCTCGACGATCATTTCGCCGACCTGTTTGAACTCGGCGGTGCCGAAACCGCGGGTGGTCGCCGCCGGGCTGCCCAGGCGGACGCCGGAGGTGATCATCGGCTTCTGCGGGTCGAACGGCACGCCGTTCTTGTTGCAGGTCATGCCGGCATGCTCGAGGCTGGCTTCCGCCGCCTTGCCGGTCAGGTTCTTCGGACGCAGGTCGACCAGCACGATGTGGCTGTCGGTGCCGCCCGAGACGATGTCCAGCCCACCGGCGATCAGCGTCTTGGCCAGGATCTGGGCGTTGTCGACGACCGCCTGGGCGTAGGTCTTGAACTCCGGACGCAGCGCCTCGGCGAAGGCCACCGCCTTCGCGGCGATGACATGCATCAGCGGGCCGCCCTGCAGGCCGGGGAACACCGCCGAGTTGATCTTCTTGGCGATGTCTTCCTTGTTGGTCAGCACCATGCCGCCGCGCGGGCCGCGCAGCGTCTTGTGGGTGGTGGTGGTCACCACGTCGGCATAGGGGAACGGGTTCGGATAGACGCCGCCGGCGATCAGGCCGGCATAATGGGCGATGTCGACCATGAAGAAGGCACCGACCTCGTCCGCGATGGCGCGGAAGCGCTCGTAGTCCAGCACGCGCGGATAGGCCGAGCCGCCGGCGATGATCAGCTTCGGCTTGTGTTCGCGGGCCAGCGCCTCGACCTGGTCGAAGTCGATCAGGTGGTCGTCCTTGCGCACGCCGTACTGCACGGCCTTGAACCACTTGCCCGACAGGTTGGGGGCGGCGCCATGGGTCAAGTGGCCGCCGGCGGCCAGCGACATGCCCAGCACGCAGTCGCCCGGCTGCAGCAAGGCCAGCAGCACCGCCTGGTTGGCCTGGGAGCCGGAGTTCGGCTGCACGTTGGCGAAATCGCAGCCGAACAGCTTGCAGGCGCGCTCGATCGCCAGGGTCTCGGCGACGTCGACGAACTCGCAGCCGCCGTAGTAGCGCTTGCCCGGGTAGCCCTCGGCATATTTGTTGGTCAGGACCGAGCCCTGCGCCTCGAGCACCGCCTGAGAGACGATGTTCTCGGACGCGATCAGCTCGATCTGCTCCTGCTGGCGGACCAGCTCGTCGCGCACCGCGCGGGCCAGTTCGGGATCGGTCTCGGCGAGCGAGGCGGCGAAGAAGCGGCCGATCTCGGCGCTGTTGCTGCTGGTCATGGCGGAAGGTTCCTCATCGAAGGACGTAAAGCCGGCCGGACACCCGGTCGGGCCGGCTTCCATCGGGTTTCCGGGCTTTGCGGCCCGAGCAGGTTCTTCCGGGAGCTGTCGCGTCCCGGTTGCGGGCCTTGGTGGCCAAATATCGGCCAGGAGAAACGGCGCGAAAACGCGCTCAGCCCATCTTGGCGATGCGGCGGCTGTGGCGCTCGCCACCTTCGAATTCGGTCTTCAGGAAGATGTCGACGCAATCCTTGGCAATCTCCGGCCCGACGACGCGGGCGCCCAGCGCGATCACGTTGGCATCGTTGTGCTCGCGCGACAGGCGCGCGGTGGTCATGTCATGGACCAGGGCGGCGCGGATGCCGGGGTGCCGGTTGGCGGCGATGCTGATGCCGATGCCGCTGCCGCAGATCAGCACGCCGCGCTGCGCTCGGCCATCCGTCACCGCGGCGGCCAGCGCCGCGGCGAAGTCCGGGTAATCGACCGAGGCCGGCCCGTCGGTACCGAGATCGAGAACGGTGTAGCCGGCGCCCTCGAGTTGCCGGGCGATCTGCGCCTTCAGCTCATAGCCGGCGTGATCGGAAGCGAGTGCCACGGTGCGGACGGTCATGACGGCGGAAACTCCGGTGCGTACGGTAACGGATGCACAAACCGCGACAGGGGCGGCAATGCGGCCGGCAATGCGGCGAAAGACGCCAGCACCCTACCAGATGTCGGTGCCAACCGCCACAGCCACACCATGACGTGGATGCATGGCTAAACCCGGACTGAAAACCGGCACCGAAACCGAAACTAAACCAAAAATTGAATTTCCGGCCCGAGATGCGAGACTGGAGAACCGGGCGTGAAGCCCGGACGCCCTTTGCCGCCTATCCGCTCCCTCGCTCCCAGTACCGGTGGATCGGCATTTCGAGCGCCAAGAAAGTGTGGCGGCGGTTTTCGCCTCTTCGTTGCCGGGCGCTCGAAACAAGGGAGATAACCGATTCGTTATAGGAGCGGGAAATCAGCCAATTGCCGGAGCGGGGTCGGGGGAAAATCGCAAGCCCGCGCTTACTAGACGTGCCCTAAAGCCGCGACACAGCCACAACCCGGCAACGATTTTCAGCGAAAGCTGATTTGCGCCTCGTTCCTTTGTTCTGGCCGCCAAGAGCAACTAATTTGCCGTTCGCGGAAATTATATTGACACTCAAATCACGGTATGCAACTTGGTTCGTACGGACAAATGAAAAACCAGGACACAGTGCAATGAGCGACCAGCTTCGCGCCGATGTACCGGACAATGCGCTGCTGCGGATGACCGCCGACATCGTATCGGCGTATGTCAGCAAGAACGTGTTGCCTGCTCAGCAAATTCCCGACGTGATCAATACGGTCTACTCGTCGCTGACCGGCTTGAATGGTCAGCCTCGTGAGGTCGCGGCGGAGCCGCTGAAGCCCGCCGTTCCGATTCGCAAGTCGGTGACGCCCGAATACATCGTCTGCCTGGAAGACGGGAAGAAGTTGAAGATGCTGAAGCGGCACCTTCGCTCCACCTACAACATGTCGCCGGACGAATATCGCTCCCGCTGGGGACTTCCGCCGGACTATCCGATGGTTGCGCCGAACTATGCCGCTCAGCGTTCGGAATTCGCCAAGCGCATCGGCCTCGGCCGCAGCTCTGGCCGTCAGACCCGCCGCAAGGCCGGCTGACCGAGAAAAGTCCGTATGCAACGCGGGCCGATCCCCCCGGGATGCGGCCCGCGTGCGTGTCAAGGCGACGGCAAGCCCGTCGAATTGGTTGAAGGTGCGCCTCCCGCGTCCCGGTTTTCACCAGTCTCCTGGGGATAACGCCCGCCGCGCATCCCCATGGCGGGCGGGCCGCCCGCCTCAGTTGGCGCAGCCCTTCCGTCCCGACAGGCGGCAGTTGAAACGATCGACGTTGCGACTCAATTCCCGCCCGGTCGCCACATTCTCTTCATTCAGGCAAGTCAGGTACGCCATCGACTTGTCGACATACTCCTTCACCTCGCCCTGACAGGACGACATCTTGTCGGCGCTGAGGAAGGTCGACTGGTCGTCCATGCACAGCGGCACCCCCGGCTTCAGGCAGCCCGCGGCCGGTGTCGTCGCCTGGGGCGCGGATGCCGCACCACCGGCCTGCGCTCCCGCATTTGACGATGCGGCACCGGCCGTCGGCGGCTTTCCGCCATGGTCCTGCCCTCCATGTCCCGGCTTCTGGCTCCCCGCGCCCTGGCTGGAAGCCGCGGCGGCTGTCGTCGCTGTCGTCGCCAGCACCGGCAGGGCCGCCCCCAAGGCGGTTGCCGTCAACGCCGCCGACATCAGCGACACGCGCAGGAAAGCCGTCACACGAACCATGGCCTCGATCCTCTGGTGTTTCGTTCCTCTGTCCGAAAGCCGGTTTGGAAGCGGCCCCGGCCGGCACTTCCGCTTAAACGGACGGACGGCGCAGGAAAAGGGCCTTATCTATGCGCCATTCGTTCGGAGATGGGCGGTTCTACAAGCGTTACATCCGCTGCGCCAGTGTCAACGGGCAGGCATAGGTCTACTGTCGGGGTCGAGCGGTTCGCTCTACGACCGGCAGTCCGGTCCAGGGCTTATGCACAAGCGAGGCCCGAGGCCATGATTGCCGGCGGAGGTATGCCGGCGCTCACCATCAGCAAAAGCCAGACTTCCACGCGCGCCGTCGGTCCCATCCGGCGGCGCGTTTTCTTTGCCCCACTGCCGGAAAAAATTGTCGGGAAAGGCGCCCCCCGACGCCAGACGTCAGTAAAGGCCGCCCCGCTTGGGTCCCGGCTTTCCCGGTCCGCCATTGCCGGGATCCTTTCCGGCGTCCTTGGCGTCCTTGTTCTGGACGAAACGCAGCTTGCTGATCGCGGTCCGCTTCAGCAACTCCAGGCTGCCGGTCGCCGGGCCGGCCACCGTCACCTCGACGCCCGTCCGGCCGTCGATGGCGGTGACCCTCAGATAGCTGCCGACCCGCTGGAACTCGAACAGCACCTCGCCATCACCACCTGCCGTCCCACCCGCTGCCGTCATGATCCGCGCACTCCCTTGCCCAAAAGCCGATCTCCCTTCGAGACCGCAACATCCGGTGGCGGTCGCTGTTGTCCACGCTGCCATTCGGCGCGAAGGAGCCCAGGCTCCGCCAACACCCATAGCGAGGAAGGACCATCACAATGGCCGCCAAGACGATGCAGGATCTGCTGATCGAGGATCTTCGCGACATCTACCACGCCGAGAAGCAGATCGCGAAGGCCCTGCCCAAGATGGCGAGGGCCGCCAGTTCCGCCCAGCTCCGTCAAGCGTTCGAAGCCCATCTGGAACAGACCAACGGCCAGATCGAACGGTTGCAGCAGGTCTTCGAGGAACTGGACACCCGTCCCCGCGGCAAGCATTGCGACGCCATGGAAGGACTGATCAGCGAGGCGCAGGAAATCCTGGAAATGGGCCTTGCCCCCGAGGTCCAGGACGCCGCCCTGATCGCCGCCGCCCAGAAGGTCGAGCATTACGAGATCGCCAGCTACGGCACGTTGCATGCCTATGCCACCGCCTGCGGCCTCGACACGGTCGCCCAGTTGCTGGACGAGACTCTGCAGGAGGAAAAGGACACCGACACCCTGCTGAACAAGCTGGCGATCGGCGACGTCAACAAGAAGGCGATGGCGGCCAGCGGCAAGAAAGCCGCCTGAGTTCCATCCGAAGCCCGAAGTTTCCCCAAAAGGCGAAATCTCTCCTGAAGCAAAGCCCACTGTGACCAATCCTCCCGGCCCTGACTAAGGGCCGGGCCCCGGTTGCAACCACCGCGTCGGACCGGTAGCATCGCCGCCATCCGGTCCTTCGCGGTATCCTGTCATGCGCGGCCTTCTGTCTGCCCTCAGCCTTGCCCTGGTCCTGACGCTCCCGTCGGCACAGTCGGCCATTGCCAACGAAGGGGCGCCGGGCGCCCTGCCGCCGTCGGTGCGGATCAAGCCGCTGATGGTCCCGGTGGTGAATGCCGGCCGGATCGAGAAATACACCCAGGTCGAAGTGAACCTGGAAGTCGGCGACGCCCTGAAGCTGGGCGAGGTGCAACTGAGCATTCCCCGCCTGCAGGACGCCATCCTGACCGCCATCTACAAGGGAGTCGACGAAGGCTGGATCGTCCGCGGCAACATCGCGAACGTTCCCGCCCTGCGCCGTCGCATCGACGAATCGGTCGTCGCCATGTTCGGCAAGGATGTCGTCACCCGCATCCTCATCACGCCGATCGCGCGCCAGTCCTCGCTGCAATAGAGCGTCGCCGCAAGAAACCACTCCCAACTTCGTGCCGGAAGGATCGAGTCACCATGGCCGTCGTCTATGTCGCGCGCAGTGCCGCCCTGACGAAATGGGCGTCCGATGTCGGACAGGGAAAGCACATCTACAAGCTGGGGATCGCGGTGGACGACGACGCGGTCAACGCCGCGGTCGCCGCCGGATGGGGTGGGGAGACCGATTGGAAGCTCATCCAGTCCAAGCAGGTCGACGAATCGGATGAGGAAGAGGCACTGGCCCGTCTCGCCCGGCGCGAGAAGGCGATCGATCCCACCTATTATCCGCGTCTCAAGGGGGCTGCCGGCGTGTTCCGCATCACCCTGACCAATGTGCAGAACAGCATGCTGGTCGCCAAGGCGATGACCGCCGACGAGCCGCTGACCGACGTCAAGGTCAAGCCGAAGGACATCGCCGACTATATGATCCGCAACGCGACTGCCTGAGTCTCCCGGAACAATGCCCGCTCCTCCCATCCGCCGCACCGCCTTCGATGCCCTGACGCTGACCGACCTGCACGACCTGCTGGCGCTTCGCAGCAGCGTCTTCGTCGTCGAGCAGTCCTGCCCTTATCCGGACATCGACGGCCGCGATCCCGCCGCCCTTCACCTGATCGCGACGGACGGGAAAGGTGACATCGTCGGTTGCGCCCGCTGCCTCGAACCCGATGGCGAGGCGCCCGATGCGACGGTCTCCTTCGGCCGGCTCGCGGTCGACCGGTCGCAACGCTCCACCGGGCTGGGGCGGGCGCTGGTGGTGGAATCGCTGGCGGTGCTGTCGGAACGCTGGCCCGGCCTCGACGTGGTCATCGGCGCGCAGCTTTACCTGGAGCGCTTCTACGGCAGCTTCGGCTTCGTTCGGGAAACCGAACCCTATGACGACTTCGGCATCCTCCACATCGATATGCGGCTGCGGCGCTGACCCTGGATCGCCGGACCGCGAGGGGTCGCGGCACGACGGATCGAACGCCCCCTCAAGCGAGATTGTCGAGCAGGGAGCATCGGCAAGACGCCCCCTCCCCCACTCTCCTCAAAGCCCGGCGATCGCTCAATGCGACAGCAGCAGCGGCACCGGGCAGGTGCGCAGGACATGCCGGGTGCCGCTGCCGCGGTGCAGGAACGGGAAGCCGTAATGGCCGTGGGCGCCCATCACCAGCAGGTCGGCGCCGGTGTCCATGGCGCGGGCCAGCAGCGCGTCCATCGCACCGATGTCGGTGACGGTGAAGTGGGTCTGCTCCGCCGTCACGCCGTGGAAGGCGAGATGATCGAGCACGCCGACCCGCGGCGCCTCGGCCGCCGAACTCGATGCCTGGGTCAGCACGGTGATCACCGTCACCTCGTCGGCCTTCTCCAGCATCGGCATGGCGTCGGACAGGGCGCGGGCGGCCTCGCGCTCGGCGTTCCAGGCGACGGCGACGCGCTTGCCGATCACCGCGAAGCGGCCGGCATAGGGAACGACCAGCACCGGGCGGCCGGAATTCAGCACCACCTGCTCGTTCAGTTCCTCCGGCGCCGCCTGGGATCCGGCCTCGCGGTCGTATTGACCCAGCACCGTCAGGTCGGCGAAGCGCGACCAGATGATGACCTCGCGGATGACGTGGTTGTACTCGCCATGGGTCAGGCCGTGCCACTGGCCCTGCAGGCCGGAGGCGGCGAGCTTTTCCTTGAACAGCGCCTCGCTGCGGGATGCCGCCTCGACCAGATGGTCGCTGGACCGGCGGGCGATCACGCTGGTGGCATTGCGGTCGCCCTGCGCGAACAGGCCGCGCAGGAAGGCGCCGTGGCGCTGGGCCAGCGCAACGGCGGCGTCGAGCCGCGCCTCGACATGCGGGCTGCTGTCGAGATGGACGAGGATGTGCTTGTAAGTCATGCGGGTCCTCCCGGTATGGAATGCGCCGTCTTCCGACATCCGCCATTCTCCGCAGGACCGACGACCGCTCCGGCGGATTGTTTCATATGCATCATGTTTGGCCGGACGGCGTTCGTCCAGCCTGCGGTGAAAGGCCGCGACGGCCTGGGGCGCCGCCGCCCCGGTCAGGCGTCGCGGAACCGACCATAGGTGTAATGGGCGGCACAGGCCCCCTCGGCCGAGACCATGCAGGAGCCCATCGGGTTTTCCGGCGTGCAGACGGTGTCGAACAGCTTGCAGTCGGTCGGCCGCTTCACCCCACGCAGGATGGCGCCGCAATCGCAGCCCTTGTGGTCGGGCACGCTGGCCCCGGCAATGGGGAAGCGCCGCTCGGCGTCGAAGGCGGCATAGGCCTCGCGCAGCTTCAGCCCGCTATGCGGGATGCTGCCCAGGCCGCGCCATTCGAAGGACGTCCGGGTCTCGAAGATCTCCAGCACCAGCGCCTGGGCCTTGCGGTTGCCGTCGGCGGTGACGGCACGGGTGAACTGGTTCTCGACCTCCGCCCGCCCGTCGTTGATCTGGCGGACCAGCATCAGGATCGATTGCAGCACGTCCAGCGGCTCGAATCCGGAGATCACCACCGGCTTGCCATGCTCGGCCGCGGCGGGAGCATAGGCTTCCGACCCGATGACGACGGACACATGGGCCGGCCCGACGAAGCCGTCGAGCGACAGCCCCTCGTCCTTTCCCGACAGGATCCCCTGGATGGCCGAAGGGGTGAGCACATGGTTGCAGAAGACCGAGAAATTGCTCAGCCCCTGCGCGGCCGCGGCACGGACCGCCAGCGCGGTGGGCGGGGTCGTCGTTTCGAATCCGATGGCGAGGAACACCACCTGCCGCTCCGGGTTCTCCGCGGCGATCCGCACCGCCGCGTCGGCCGACACCACCATGCGCACGTCGGCACCCTGCGCCTTGGCCTTCAGCAGGCTGAGCCGCCCCGATCCGGGAACGCGCATGACGTCGCCATAGGTGCACAGCGTCACCTCCGGCCGGCGGGCCAGCGCGATCGCGTCGTCGATCCGTCCCACCGGCAACACGCAGACCGGGCAGCCCGGTCCATGGATCATCCGGACATTGTCCGGCAGAAGGTCGGGAATGCCATAGCGGGAGATGGCATGGGTATGGCCGCCGCAGAACTCCATCAGGTGATAGGAGCGCTCCGCCCGCACCTCCCGCGCGATGGCGGCGGCGACGTTGCGGGCAAGAACCGGATCGCGGAACTCTTCGACATATTTCATGGTCGCCCCCTCTGCCCCGCCATTTCACCCGCAAGGCTGATCCCATGCGTTGATACGGATCAAGAGGGAAGTCCGGAAAGCCGCGTTGCCGCGGCTTGCCCATCAGACCGCGCCCATCACACCTTGTAGGCCAGCCGCAGCCCGCCCCAATGGCGTCCCTGGACGATGACGGGGGCGGAAACGTCCTTCATCAGGGCATAAGTCCCGCCGCCCATGTCGCGCCGGTAGGTCTGCAGCAGAAAGGGCTTGGCGTTGCGGCCGGCGGCAAGGCCGACACGGTCGTTGAAGATGCGGCGGTTCCGGCAGTTGGCGGCGTTCCACACCGGATCGCGGCCCTGGGGATGGCTGAACTGCCGGTTGTGAGTCGGCAGATAGCCGTTCTCGTCGATCGCCACGCAGAAGACGATGCGGCCGTTGGCCGACAGCACCGGTTCCTGGATGCCGGGCAGCACGCGGTCGCATAGCTGGGTATAGCGGGTCGTCACCTGCTGCGGGTCCGAACCGGCCACCGGCTGGTAATCGCGGTCGAACAAGTCGGATACGCTGATGTCGCCGCGGGCCAGCGCCTCCTCGAAAGCGGCGGACACCTTGGCGGCAGCCTCCTTGACGGTGGCGATGAAGGGGGTGTCGACCGTCTCGATGTTCAGTTCCGCGGTGATGCCGATCAGCCGCTCGCTCATGCCGACCAGGGTGTTCACCCGGTCGCGGGCCTGGGCCAGATTCTCGCTGGACAGCTTCACGCCCACCGCGAGATCGGCGATCTCGCGCTCCAACTCGCCGCAGTTGCCGCCGATCTCGGCCGAAGCGGCGTCGATCTTGTCGGTCTCGCCGTTCAGTTCGCGCATGGCCCGGCCGACCGTCTCGATCACCGTGCCGATGGCGCTGGTGCCCTCGCTGACCGCGCGGGCCTTGGCGGCACTCGAGGCACTCTCCACCATCAGGCGCTGGGCCTGCTCGTTCAGCACCTTCAGCGTCGCATCGATCTCCGTCGTCGCCTCGCTGGTCTTGGTGGACAGCGACTTCACCTCGTTCGCCACCACGGCGAAGCCGCGTCCGGCATCCCCGGCCCGGGCCGCCTCGATGGTGGCGTTGAGCGCCAGCAGGTTGGTCTGCTTGGCGATGGTGAAGATCTCCTTGGCGACCTTGCCGACGCGCTCCAGCGCATCACGGAGACCGGCGATCTGCCCTTCGATTCCCGTGACGGACGACACCAGCGCATGGATGTCGGACAGCGACTGCTGCACCCGGTCGTGGGACCCGTCGACCTCCTGCCGAGCCTGCTCGGTAACCGAACGGGCGACCGCCGAAGCCTCCGAGATCCGCTGGGTGCTGCGCGACATCTTGGCACCGGTGTCGCGAAGCTGCGTGAACACCTCCGACTGGTGGGTGACGCGGGCGTTCACGTCCTCGATATGGCCGGCGATATCCGCGATCTCGATGCCGAGATTGCCCGCTTCCTGCGCGATGTCCGCGATCAGATGCGGCCGAAGCTCAAAGCTTCCCTCCATGAGACCCACCATTTTTGCTGTTTTGTAGCTGAGCGCTTTCTCCCAGGAACTATTATTGCGCTTTTGATACAGATCCGCAACGAACGGGGTGCCGGAGTCGATCCCGCACCCCCTGTCCTTTGGTAGGATACCCTAAGGAGAAGCCACGCCTAAGGATTGTGCAGTAAGCCTCTTTGGACGCGAAATACGGGTTATCCCGCAATACGGATCCGTATCGTCGGCCGCACCCCACACAGCCGTCCGGAGGCGGCCCGGCGCCTGCCCGATCAGCCGGAAATCCTGTGGTCCAGCCGCTCGTCGACCAGCCCGGCCGGCTCCTGGTGGACCATCACTTCGGAATTGACGAAGGCTTCCTGCAACCGCCGTTCGACACGGTCGGCGATCTCGTGCGCAGCGGTCAGGGTCAGGCCACCGTCCAGTTCCAGATGCAGTTCGATGAAGCAGCCGGTGCCGGCATTGCGGGTGCGCAGGTCGTGCAGGCCGCGCACCCCTGGTTCGGCCCGTGCCAGATCCGCGATGCGGTCGCGCTCCTCCTGCCCCAGTTCGCGGTCCATCAGCACGTCCAGCGCGTCGCGAGCGACGCCGCGGGCTCCGTTCAGCAGGAACAGGGCGATGCCGACGCCGAACAGCGGATCGACGACGGTCAATCCCGTCGCCTCGGTCAGCAGGATGGCGACGATGACCGCTCCGTTCATCAGCAGGTCGCCCGAATAATGCAGCCGGTCGGCCCCGATGGCGACGGAGCCGGTGGCAGCCTGCACCCGGCGCTGGAAGGTGATGAGGCCGGCGGTCAGCACGATCGACAGCACCATCACGGCGATGCCGATCGCTCCTTCGCCGATCGGCTCCGGCCGGATCAGCCGCCGCACCGCCTCCACGCTCAGCAGCAGGGCGGAGCCGCCGATGAAGGCGGCCTGGGCCAGGGCGGCCAGCGCCTCCGCCTTGCCGTGCCCGAAGCGGTGGTTGGCGTCCGCCGGCCGCAGGGCATGGCGCACTCCGAGCAGCGTCACCACCGAGGCCATCAGATCGGTGCAGGAATCGATCAGCGAGGACAGGATGCTGACCGACTCGGTCAGCAGATAGGCGCCCAGCTTCGCCGCGATCAGGGTGGACGCCACCGACACGCTGGCATAGGTGGCATAGCGGCGCAGGCGATCCGCCGATGCCGCGTTTCCCGCTTTGTCGCTCAACATTCCCCCTGAATCGCAAGTCGGATGAATCGGCAGGACTGGTTGATCCGCAGAACCGGCCGCCATGGCCGGCGCGCGACCGTAGCGGCCCGCCCTTACGGGTCGCTTACGGCCGGCACCCGTTCAAGGATAAAGATGTTCTGTGGTCCAAACCGGCGGATTGTCGTCCGTCCCCCCGGCGCGGAGAAACACCAGGCGGTCGTGCAGCCGGAACGGACGGTCGCGCCAGAACTCGATCCGTGACGGCAGAACCCGGAAGCCGGTCCAGTGCGGCGGGCGCGGCACGGTGCCGATGGCGTGCTTGGCGGCGAATTGCGCCACGCGCTTCTCCAGCTCCCAGCGGCCTTCCAGCGGGCGCGACTGCAGCGAGGCCCAGGCGCCGATGCGGCTCTCCCGCGGGCGGCTTTCGAAATAGGCGTCGGCCTCGGCGTCGGTGACGGTCTCCACCGGCCCCTCCACCCGCACCTGGCGGCGCAGGCTCTTCCAGTGGAAGCAGAGGGCGGCGTTCCGATTCGCCAGCAGTTGCCCGCCTTTCCGGCTTTCGGTGTTGGTGTAGAAGACGAAACCGCGCGGATCGATCCCCTTCAGCAGCACCATGCGCACCGACGGAATGCCGCCGGCATCGGCGGTGGCCAGCGCCATGGCGTTGGGGTCGTTGGGTTCGCTCTGCTCCGCCTCCTTCATCCATTCGGCGAAGAGATCGTAGGGATTGCGGTCGTTGGTGTCCGTCATGCCTGTGGTCCTGTCTCGATGGGTCCCGCACCGCCGGGCGGCCGGCGCGGGAGCGGGCTTCCGTGCAAAAAGCGCAAGGGTCACAGCCTCATCACAATTCACAGCAAGCATAGGGTCGCTTATATCACTGTCCACCGCGAAGCCACCGATTGGGTGCCGCGGAACCAACCTTTTCGAGGCGCAAGGATGTTCGTGAAGAAAGTCGTTCCGGCCGTGATCGTCGCCGGCCTGCTGGCCGGGTGCCAATTGGGCGGTCAGAAGGAAACGGTCGGCACGGTCGGCGGCGCGGTCGCCGGCGGCCTGATCGGCTCGCAGATCGGCGGGGGAACGGGCAAGCTGGTGGCGACCGGCGTCGGCACGCTGCTGGGCGCCTTCATCGGCAAGGAGATCGGCGGCTCGCTCGACAAGGCCGACGCCGGCTATGCCGAGACCGCGGCCCGTCAGGCCTATGCCGCTCCGCTCGGCGACCGCATCAACTGGAACAACCCGCAGTCGGGCAATTCCGGCACCATCGTCACCACCCGCGACGGCTACAGCAACGTCGGCACCTATTGCCGCGAGTTCCAGCAGACCATCGTCGTCAAGGGCCGGACCGAGCAGGCTTACGGAACCGCTTGCAAACAGGCCGACGGTACGTGGAAGATCGTCGGCAACTCGTAACACCGCCGACCCGCAACCCCACTCGCAACCTTTGAGCCCCCTTGGGGCGGGAATTCTCTGCCCGTGGCAACGCGCGATCCCTACAGCGTTCTCGGCGTCAGCCGGTCCGCCACTGCCGACGACATCAAGAAGGCCTACCGCAAGCTCGCCAAGCTGCATCATCCGGACCTGAAGCCGGGCGATGCCGCCAACGAGGAGCGGTTCAAGGAAATCTCGGCAGCCTACACGCTGCTGTCGGATGCCGAGAAGCGCGCCCGCTACGACCGCGGCGAGATCGACCCGTCGGGGCAGGAACGGCACGCGGGCTTCGGCCCGCGCGGCCGCAGCGGCAACCGCAGCCAGGCCTACAGCAGCACCGCCGACGACAGTTTCTTCGGCGGTGGCGACGACTGGTTCTCCGACCTGTTCGGCGGTGGCCGGCGCCGCCCCGCCGGGGCCGGGACCGGGGCCGGCGGCGGTTCCACCGGGCCCCGGGTACGGGGCAGCGACATCTCCTATTCGGTCACCGTCTCCTTCGTCGAGGCGGCCAACGGATCGAAGCGCCGCATCAACCTGTCCAGCGGCAAGAGCATCGACGTCGCCATCCCGCCGGGGACGGAGAACGAGTCGAAGCTTCGCCTGAAGGGTCAGGGCCTTCCCGGCATGGGCGGCATGCCCAACGGCGACGCCATCGTCGAGGTGCATGTCGAATCCCACCCCTTCTTCACCCGGCAGGACGGCGACATCCATGTCGAGCTGCCGATCACCCTGAACGAAGCGGTTCTGGGCGCCACCATCCATGTGCCGACCATCAGCGGTAAGGTGGCGGTGAAGGTGCCGCCCGGCGCCAACACCGGCTCCGTCCTGCGGCTGCGCGGCAAGGGGGTGGTGAACCAGGCCACCAAACAGCCGGGCGACCAGTATGTGAAGCTGAAGGTGGTGCTGCCCGATCCGCCCGACGCCGAACTGGTCAAGTTCGTCGAGCAGTGGTCCAAGACCCGCAGCTACGACGTCCGCAAGAAGGCCGGGCTGGAGTAGGGCTCGCACCGGCGGCTCCCCCGACCTCTCCTCGTTTCCTCCACCCTGCGACACAATGCCGGGCGCTTCTACCCCAATGGAGAGTGTTGCATCGCACTGATTGCCTGGCGAACCTCGGTCCGTCTTCACCGTCATTCACAACGGGCCATTCGCCAAGGCGGAGGAAAATGAACTTCTTTGATGCGATAAGATCGGTGCTTTCCCAGTATGTCGGCTTTTCCGGCCGCGCCCTGCGGTCGGAATACTGGTATTGGGTCCTGTTCACCGTGCTGGTCAGCATAGGGACCAGCATTCTCGACTACGCTCTCTTTCCATTCAGCAATGTCAGCCCCTTGAACTCCATCACCAACCTGGTGCTCCTCCTGCCCGGGCTGGCGGTGTCGGCCCGTCGGCTGCACGACATCGGCCGGTCCGGCTGGTGGCTGCTGCTGGCCGTGGTTCCGCTGGTCGGATGGATCATCCTGCTCGTCTGGACGGCGACCAGGGGCGACGCGACGGCCAATCGTTTCGGCCCGCCACCGCAGCCGGCCCCCGGCTCGCCGGCCATCGCCTGACCGTCACTTCTTCACCGCCCGCAGCGGCACCGGCCCGGCCGCCCCCCCTACGCTCCCCTGCCCGGCCGGCTGCCCTTCCGGCGGGAGGTCGTCGTTCAGCAGCGCCTTCAGCGGCACGTTGAGCAGGTCGCTCTGCCGTGTCTCGGCGGCATCCAGCAGGCGGGCGGTGCGCTCCTGCCAGGGCAGATCCAGCCCGCCCAGCCCATGCACGGAGCCGCGCATGCCGATGCCCAGCGCCTTCATCAGCTCCAGCAGCGTCGCCTCGCCCATGTCGCGGGTCACCACCCAGGCGTCCCGGGTGGTGTGAGCGACCCAATGGGCATCCCGCAGCTGTTCCAGGATGCCGTCGATCAGCAGCGTGCCCACCGGCACCCGCCCGACCAGCGTGCGGCGGCGCATGCCCACCCCCAGCCGGCTCGCCTCCATCAGCTCGTGCAGGACCGCCAGCGCCAGCGCCAGACGCTGGGCTGGCAGCAGCCCCTCCATCCCGCCGCGGGTGACCTTGCCCGCCCGCCATTCCGGCAGCGACGCGGCGACCACCGCGCCGAACAGAATCGTCGACCAGGCGATGTAGAGCCAGAACAGGAAGATCGGCACCACCGACAGGGCACCGTAGATCGTCTGGTAGGCCGGATATTCGCGCATGTACCAGCCGAAGATCGCCTTCGATCCCTCCAGCAGGATCGAGCCGATGGCGCCGCCGCAGAGCGCATCCAGCCAGAACACGTCGCGGTTCGGGATGATCAGATACAAAAGCGAGCAGCCCAGCAGCTGCAGGCCGAACGGCAGCAGCATGCCGATTCCCGCCAGCGGATGGACCACGCCTTCCAGATGCGCCACCTCCAGCGCGGTCCACAGCGTGCTGGACAGCGACAGGCTGGCGCCGGCGAACAGCGGCGTCAGCGACACCACCGCCCAGAAGGACAGGATGCGGGTGACGTAGGACCGCGGTTCCCGAACGCGCCAGACGGTGGCGAAGGAGCCCTCGATGGTCCAGATCAGCAGCACCGCCGACACCGCCAGCCCGATCACGCCGAAGATCGGCATCTGCCCGGCATTCGCCATGAAGCGGCCGAGATATTCCAGGATCGCGTCACCGATCTCCGGCACCAGATTCTTGACCAGCGCCGTCTGGATGCGCAACTGCAGCGCGCTGAAGGCCGGAAAAGCGGAGAAGATGGCGAAGCCGATCGTCATCATCGGCACGATGGCCAGCAGTGAGGTGTAGGTCAGCGCCGCGGCGGTCTGGAAGCAGTTGTCGTTGTAGAAGCGCAGCATCGAATGGCCGAAGAAGCCGCCAAGCTCCCTCAGCCCGGCCAGGAGGCGGCTGCGCTCCTCGTCGTGGCCGGAACCGTCCTTAGCGTGAGCCATGCGACGCCTCCTGTGGCAGGGAGGCCCGCGCCGGTTTGACCATCGGGCGCTTTCGTGTAGGATGCGCGGCACTTTTCGCGGCTGGAGCCGCAGCACATCCGTCGTTCACGAGGTTCCGATGTCCAATCCGATGCCGCTCATGGCCGGCAAGCGTGGCCTGATCATGGGCGTGGCCAACGATCGTTCGATGGCCTGGGGGATCGCCTCCATCCTGGCCCAGCACGGGGCGGAGCTTGCCTTCACCTATCAGGGCGACGCGCTGCTGAAGCGGGTGAAGCCGCTGGCCGAGCAGGTCGGCGCCAAGCTCGTCCTGCCTTGCGACGTGACGGACGAGGCCAGCATCGACGCGACCTTCGCCGCCATCGAGAAGGAATGGGGCGGGCTGGACTTCGTGGTTCATGCCATCGCCTTTTCCGACAAGAACGAGCTGGACGGGCTGTACCTGGACACCACGCGGGCCAACTTCCTGCGCACCATGGACATCTCCTGCTACTCCTTCACCGCGGTGGCGCAGCGCGCCGTGCCGCTGATGAAGGACGGCGGCAGCCTGCTTACCCTATCCTACTATGGCGCCGAGCGTGTCATGCCCCATTACAATGTGATGGGCGTCGCCAAGGCCGCGCTGGAAGCCAGCGTGCGGTATCTGGCCGTCGATCTGGGTGGCCGCAACATCCGTGTCAATGCCATCTCGGCCGGTCCGATCAAGACGCTGGCCGCCAGCGGCATCGGCGACTTCCGCTATATCCTGAAGTGGAACGAGCTGAACGCCCCGCTGAAGCGCAACGTCACCATCCAGGAGGTCGGCGGCGCCGGCCTGTTCCTGATGTCCAATCTGGGCAGCGGCGTCACCGGAGAGGTGATGCATGTCGACAGCGGTTATCACACCGTCGGCATGGTCGCGGTGGACAAGGCGGCCGAGGTCGCCAGCCTGTTGGGCTCGTTGGGCGGCACGCCGAAGGCCGTGGGCTAAGCCCGGAGCGGTCGGGCGGGACCAATGTGCCCGCCATCGTATGACGAAGGGAGGGATCGGTCCGCCGATCCCTCTTTGCGTTTGCGAAGGCGACGTTTATGATTTGCGCAATATTCGCCGGATTGGGTAATATTCATGCGCGCTCGCAAGAAAATGGACTCGGTTTCTCCGATCCTTGAACAGATCCTTTATGGCGGGTCCAGCGTGTCGATGAATCTCATCGCCATCACGCGCGAGATCCCCGAAGAGCAGCGCATGTTCAAGGCCCAGGGCCTGAACAACTGCATCCTGTTCAAGTACCCGAACTTCGACGACCGCGACGATGACGGCGGCGGCGATCCCATGGCCGAAGACGAAGACATGGAAGGGGGCGAGCGCCCGGTCGAAACCGGCATCTACGTGCCGCACAACGCCCGTGCGCCGGAGGCCGGAGGCCTCGCCATCTACCTGCGCGGCCGCAACAGCGCGGCGCTGCTGGAAGAGCAGTTCGGCCTGAAGCACGGGCCGCAGGAAAACGGCATCATCGGCGACTTGAAGATGCTGTCGATGATCGACGACGTGCCGTCGCTCGACGCCTTCCTGCTGAAGACCTGCTTCGAAGCGGAGAAGGTCAATATCGATGCGCGTCATTGGCTGATCAGCAACGAGGAAGACCACCAGCTTCGCCGCCTGATCCGCGCCCGCATCGAGCCGATCGTCCGCAAGGCCCTGTCCGGCAGCCAGGGCAGCGCCGGCAGCGTCGAACGTTTCCTGGAAGCGATCTGGAACCCCAACCTCGAGGAAGCCGGCCTGTTCGTCTCCGCCTTCGGCATCGAGCGCTCAGAGGCCGACACCATTTTCAGCGCGTGGAAGGGCACCACCTTCTACGAATACCAGCTGCGCCGCATCGCGCCGCGCGCCCGCACCATCCTGACCTGGTTGAAGTCGCGCGAGTGCATCCCGGTCGACATCCGCATGCACAAGCCCTACGAAACCCAGTTGCTGATGCACATCGAACGGGTGGGCAAGCTGCTGGAAACGACGCTGCTCGACATCCGCACCATCCTGTCCGACTACGAGACGGCCTTCAGCAGCTTCATGAACGGCCAGCCCGAGCCCTTCCGTGATTACCTGCGCAGCATCCGCTCGCGCTACTGGCTGCTCGGCTATTGCGTGTCGGCCCTGACCAGCGTCGCTCATCTCGATGCCCGGTGCATGAAGAACACGCCGTCGCGCAAGCTCTACTTCGAGGGCATGCAGAAGCTGCTGCGCCAGTTCGACGTCGCGCTGGACCGCCGCCGCGAGCAGAAGGGCTCGCTCTGAGGCATTTCTCCGCCGCCTGACGGTCCTACCTGGGCTATCGGGCGGCGGAGATATTGTCAGGCATTCGCCCGGACGATCCTGCTGAGCGCACGGCCGCGCAGCATGCTCTCATGGACGAAGCCCAGGATATCGACGACGCCATCCTCTGCGGTCCGGAAGACGATCAGGTGGCGCGGAGCCTGGATCCGATCCGCAGGATCGGCAGTGTGGGTACGGCTGTGCCACGCGTGATAGAGCCCGACCCGCTGCCCTGCCGCTCGCAACCACTCGGCGCCATAGCGCTGCGGATCGTCTGCAATGTCCTGCATCGCCTGGACGAGAAGGGCCGCGTAGCGTATGCGCCCGATTTCGTGGAAGTTCTGCTCGCTCCAGTCCAGGATGTCATCCAATTCGGCCTCCGCCGGACCGGTAAGGCGGAAGGCATTCAACGTCATCCCCGTCCAGCCGCGGCACGCGTGGCAGCACGGCGGTTCAGGTCGGCCAGCAGGTCGCGCCGCCCTTCCTCGCCTTGCACAAGGCGGAAATCACCCTGCTCGACAGCTACAATGCCTCGGTTGGCAATGGCGCCAATGGCGGCAAGGCTCGCCTGCTCCGCCTCCAGATCGTCCTGATAGCGGCGCAACGCCTCGCGAACGACCTCGCTGGCGTCCTGATGCCGCCCGTGTTCGACCTGCTGGTCAATGAAGTCGCTCAAACGGTCCGTCAGGCTGAAGTTCTGACCGGTCATGCCACCTCTCCCCTTCCAGGCATCGGAGTCTGATACCGAACCGGCAAATCGTCAATCTCTTACCAATAACCTTCTGGCCCATCAAAAAAGGCGGCGCCTCGCAGCGCCGCCTTCTTCATATCTGAACCCCGAACCCTCAGGTGCCCTGCGGTTCCGGGCCCATGCCGCCGCTCTCCTGCCCGCTCGGCGGGACGGAGGACCGGCGGCCGCTGCCGGTGGTCGGACGCGGCGGGACGGGCATCGTCTCGCGCTCGTCGTCGCGCAGGATCGGTTCGCCGCGCAGCAGGCGGTTGATCTCGTCGCCGCTCAGCGTCTCATACTCCAGCAAGCCCTTGGCGAGCGTGTGCAGCTGGTCGATGTTCTCGGTCAGGATGATCCGGGCGCGGTCGTAGGATTCGTCCACGATGCGGCGGATTTCCTCGTCGACCAGCTGGGCGGTGCGGTCGGACATGTTCTTGTGCTGGGTCACCGAATGGCCCAGGAACACCTCCTGCGTCGGCTCGCCGTAGAGCAGCGGACCGAGCTTGTCGCTCATGCCCCACTCCGTCACCATTCGGCGCGACATTTCGGTCGCCATCTTGATGTCGCCCGAGGCGCCGGTGGTCACCCGCTCCTTGCCGAAGATCAGTTCTTCGGCGATGCGGCCGCCCATGGCGACGGTCAGGTCGGCCAGCAGCTTGGCCTGCGACAGGCTGATGCGGTCGCCTTCCGGCAGGCGCATCACCATGCCCAGCGCACGGCCGCGCGGGATGATGGTGGCCTTGTGGACCGGGTCGCTGTCGGCGCAGTGGATGGCGCAGATGGCGTGGCCGGCCTCGTGGTAGGCGGTCAGCTTCTTCTCGTCCTCGGTCATCACCATGGAGCGGCGTTCCGCGCCCATCATGACCTTGTCCTTGGCGTTCTCGAACTCGCTCATACCGACGACGCGCTTGCCGATGCGGGCCGCCAGCAGCGCCGCCTCGTTCACCAGGTTCGCCAGATCGGCGCCGGAGAAGCCGGGGGTGCCGCGGGCGATGACCTTGGCGTCGACGTCAGGCGACAGCGGGACCTTCCGCATATGGACCTTGAGGATCTTCTCACGGCCCAGCACGTCGGGGTTCGGCACCACGACCTGACGGTCGAAGCGGCCCGGACGCAGCAGAGCGGGGTCGAGAACGTCCGGACGGTTGGTCGCGGCGATCAGGATCACGCCCTCGTTCGCCTCGAAGCCGTCCATCTCGACCAGCAGCTGGTTGAGGGTCTGCTCACGCTCGTCGTTGCCGCCGCCCAGGCCGGCACCGCGATGGCGGCCGACCGCGTCGATTTCATCGATGAAGATGATGCAGGGGGCGTTCTTCTTGCCCTGCTCGAACATGTCGCGAACGCGGGACGCACCCACGCCGACGAACATTTCGACGAAGTCCGAACCGGAGATGGTGAAGAACGGCACATTGGCTTCGCCGGCCACCGCGCGGGCGGTCAGCGTCTTGCCGGTACCCGGAGGACCGACGAGCAGGCAGCCCTTCGGGATCTTGCCGCCCAGCCGCTGGAACTTCTGCGGGTCCTTCAGGAACTCGACGATCTCCGTCAGCTCCTGCTTGGCCTCGTCAATGCCGGCGACGTCGTCGAAGGTGACGCGGCCGACCTTCTCGGTCAGCAGGCGCGCCCGCGACTTGCCGAAGCCCATGGCCTTGCCGCCACCGGACTGCATCTGGCGCATGAAGAAGATCCAGACGCCGATCAGCAGGAGCATCGGGAACCAGGACAGCAGCACCGAGAACAGCGACGGCACGTTGCTGTCGTCGGGGACCGCGTTGATCCGGACGTTCTTGTTGGTCAGGCGCTCCACCAGCCCCGCTTCGGGCGGGACATAGGTGCTGAAGGAGCGGCCGTCGGAGAAATGGCCCGAAACCTGGTTGCCCTTGATCGTCACGTCGGCGACCTGGCCCCGGTCCACTTCGGCGAGAAGCTCGCTGAACGGAACGGTCGTTTGCGGGCTGCGGGTGGAGGAACTCTGGAACAGGTTGAACAGGGCCACGAGGAGCAGCCCTATGATGATCCAGAGAGCGAGGTTCTTGCCGAAATTGTTCACGTCACACGCCTTTCTGCGAACCCATCGCCATGCGGTGCGCCGACAAGGCCGCACCCCGGTCTCCTACGGGCACGTTCCCTGATTAAATAATGCCGTCCCGGTCCGAAACAACCGTAAAAGCTGGTCTTCCCAACGACGAAAGTGGACAAAAGCTTGCGCGGTCCACCGGGTGCTGCCCATCCGCGCCGAACCCGTAGCACATACCGATCATCGGCACACCAAGCAATTCCGTTCCCGACCAAAGGCTTGGCAATGTTTCCCGCACCGGAACCGGCAGGTCGGGCAACCGCTCCGGTGCCCGCCGCGCCCCCCATTCGCGCCAGCCTGCCGCCCCCAGCGCCGCGACCGTGACCGGCCGGCCCCACCGCGGCGACAGCCGCAGGTCGAATCGCCCGTCCCAGCGTACGGTCCCGCCGGGCGGCACGCTCAGCCGCTCCGTCGCCGCCACCGGCTCGCGCGCGACCATGACCGTACCGCGGCGCATCCGCACCACGCAGCCGCCCAATGTCCCGCCCTGCCCGTCCGGCAGCGAGGCGAACAACCGTTCCAGCGCCTCGTCCCGCACCGGGTGGGCCGGGCCGCCGACCACCGCCAGCGCGCGGGCCAGTGCCCGCAGCGCGATTTCCGCCGGGGCGGCGAACAGGGGAGCGGGAGCCAGCGCGATCCAGCCTTCCGGATGGACCGTCGCGATCTCGGCCAACAGCACGGCGGTCGCCTGCTCCAGCGCCGCCCGCGCCCGCCCGGCCCGGCGGGCGACCTCGCCCAGCCGGGCACCGTCCAGCCCCTCGCCGCCCAGCAGGTCGCGAGCAGCGCGCAGCCTGGCACGGGCGAAACGCGGGTTGCGGTTGGAGGGATCCTCGATCCACTCCACGCCCTCGGCGCGGCAGGTCGCCAGCAGCCGGTCATGGGAAAAGCCGAGCAGCGGCCGGATCACCCGCACCCTGCCATCGGCGCGCACCGGCGCCATGCCCGCCAGCCCGTCGATGCCGGACCCGCGGGCCAGGCGCAGCAGCACCGTCTCCGCCTGGTCGTCGCGATGATGGGCGAGCGCCAGATGCAGGATGCCGGCGTCGGCGCAAGCGTCGGCCAGCAGCCGGTGCCGCGCCACCCTGGCCGCCGCCTGAACTCCGGCCGGCGGCTTCTCCCCCTCCCAGCGCAGGATACGGTGGGGGATGCCGAGTCGGGCCATCGCCTGCCCGACCGCCGCCGCCTCGCCGGCGGAGTCCGGTCGCAGCCCATGATCGACGGTCAGCGCCAGCAGGCTTCCGCCCCGCTCCGCGACCCAGTGCCGCAGCAGCACGACCAGCCCCACGCTGTCGCCGCCGCCGGACACGCCGACCGCGACGGCGGGCGCCGGTTCGAAACCGCCCAGCGCCGCCAGCGTGCGGGCGAACTCCTCCCGCGATACCGGCTGCGATACCGGGTCGCCGCCGGGACCGCCCATCAGGCCGGGCAATTGATGCGCTTGCGCTCCGTGTCGGCGCGGCGCTTCACGCTGGCCGAGGCTTCGGGGAACTTGGTCAGCAGCTGGCCGAAGGCGGTGCAGGCGTCCGACTTCTTGTTCATCTGCTGCAGGGTCATGCCCAGCTTCAGCAGGCTGTCCGCCGCCTTCGGGTTGGTGCGGTACTTGGACAGCACCTCGGCGAAGGCCTGGGCCGCTTCCGGGAACTTGTTGCGGACGTAATAGCTCTCGCCCAGCCAATACTGCGCGTTGCCGGCATAAGCATGGGACTTGTTCTTGGCGATGAACTCCTGCAGCGCCTTCTCCGCCCGGTCATAGTCGGAGTTGCGCAGCAGTTCGAACGCCTGCTCATACTGCTTTTCCGGCGACAGGCCGGCGCTGGAGGGCGGATTGGCCGCGGCGCTCTGCGCCGGCTTGTCGGCCGCCTTCTTGTCGTCGGCGGCGGCCTTGGCGGGCTTGGACGGGGCGGCATCGGACATCGCGCCCCCCATGGCGCCTCCGGTGGACCCGCCGCCCTTCTCCAGCTCCTTCAGGCGGAAATCGACGTCGGCGTTCACCTTCTCCAGCCTTTCGCGCAGCTGGGTGACCTGATAGGTCGATTCCTCGTATTTCCCGGTCAGGTCCTGGATGGACCGTTCGAGATTCTGCAGCCGGATTTCGAAATCGGCGGCGACGGAGGGCGACAGCTGCGCCACCTCCACCGGACCGCCCAGCGCCGCGACCTGGGTTTCCAGCGATTGCAGCCGCTCGATCTGCCCCTTCGACTGGGCCAGGGCGGGGCCCAGGGCGGGGGTTGCCGCGAGCATGCCACCCAGCAGCAGGGCGGCGACGGGACGGATGTTGGTCATGCGCGTGGGATCCTGAGGAGATCTGATGCCGGGGGACGGGCCCACGGCGACCATGGCGAACGATAAAGGCGGCGCGATGGCCGCTGTTTAGCAGAACTTGCGCGACGGCGCAAAGAACCGACCTCATGGCAAAAAGCCGGCCGCCAAAAGAAAAGGCGCCGCCCCGGTTTCCCGGCGGCGGCGCCCTTCCCTGTTCCCCGTCAGGCGGGGACCGGCGTCATCAGTTGACGACGGTCACGCCACGGCGGTTCTGCGACCAGGCGGCCTCGTTCGAGCCGACCACCGCCGGACGCTCCTTGCCGTAGGACACGACATTGACGCGGTTCGGGGTGATGCCCTTGGCGGCCAGGTAGTTCTTCACCGAGTTGGCGCGGCGCTCACCCAGGGCGAGGTTGTACTCGCGGGTGCCGCGCTCGTCGGCATGGCCTTCGACGGTGACGGTGACCGAGCCGTAGGTCTGCAGCCACTTGGCCTGACGGTCGAGGGTGGCGCGAGCCTCCGGCGACAGGTCGAAGCGGTCGAGGCCGAAGAAGACGCGGTCGCCGACGTTGACGACGAAATCTTCCGCCGAGCCCGGACGGACCGAGGTCTGCTGGGCACCGGTGTTGGCGCCGTTGGCGGCGTCGTTCGGAGTGGATTCGCAAGCGGCGAGCAGAGCGACCGCGGCGAGAGCGAGGAACTTCATGCGCATGTTCAGGGACCCCTTGAACGAAACTTGTTTGATGGTCGAACTTTGTCTGCACAGGAGCAGCTTCTTTCCGCCAATCCCCGACGAAAAGACGACGTTCGACCTTTGTCTTGAGCATTGCTCCCGCGTCGCCGCAAAATAGGGCTACTCCACTAGGGAATCAAGGGCGACCACGCGGGATCCGACGCGTCAACCGGGGTGCTCACGCGACGCTCGTTGGCGCCGGTGATGTCGATGCTGTACAGCTTCGCGTTGCGGCCACGGCCGTCGCCCGAGGGCAAGTCCTTGAAGAACATGAGAACACGGCCGTTGGGAGCCCAGGTCGGTCCCTCGACGTGGAAGGCTTCGGTCAGGATTCGTTCCCCTGACCCATCCGGACGGATTACGCCGACTGCAAAGCTGCTACCACGCTGGCGCGTGAAGGCGATCAGGTCGCCGCGCGGCGACCATACCGGCGTACCGTAACGGCCCTCGCCGAAGGTCAGCCGCTTCACGCCCGAGCCGTCGGCGCCCATGACATAGAGCTGCTGGGTGCCGCCGCGGTCCGACTCGAAGACGATGCGCTGGCCGTCCGGCGAATAGCTGGGGCCGGTGTCGATGCCCGGCGCGTCGGTCAGCTGGGTCTGGCGGCGGGTGCGCAGGTCCAGCGTATAGATGTCGGTGTTGCCGTTCTGGGCCATCGACATGATGACCTTGTTGCCGTCCGGCGAGAAGCGCGGGGCGAAGGTCATGCCGGGGAAGTCGCCCAGGACCTCCTGGCGGCCGGTGTCGATGTTGAACAGGTACACGCGCGGCTTCTTGTTGAAGTACGACATGTACGTGATTTCCTGGGACGTTGGCGAGAAGCGCGGCGTCAGGACCAGGGTCTGGCCGTCGGTCAGGAACTGATGGTTGGCGCTGTCCTGGTCCATGATGGCCAGCTGCTTCTTGCGCGCGTTCGCCGGGCCGGATTCGGCGACGTAGACGACGCGCGTGTCGAAATAGCCATCCTCGCCGGTCAGGCGCTTGTAGATGGCGTCGGCCACGATATGGGCGATGCGGCGCCATTCCTGCGGCGAGGCGCTGTAGCTCAGCCCCTGCATGTACTGGCCGGCGGCGACGTCCCACAGGCGGAAATCGACCTTCATCCGGCCGTCGCCGCCCGTCGTGGTGTTGCCGGCGACCAGCGCCTGGGCGCCCAGCGCCTTCCAGTCCTGATAGCGCGGCTCGCCGCTGCGCAGCTGGTCGGGCGTCTGCAGGAAGCCGCGCGGATCGAGCGGCTTGAACAGGCCGGAGCGCTCCAGGTCGTCGGAGATGACCTTGGAGATGTCGGCGCCCATCTGCGCATCACGCCCGCCCGATCCGGCGAAGCTGGTGATCGCGATGGGCAGCGGCTCGGACACGCCCCGCGTGATGTCGATGCGCAACTCGGCGCGCGCCTCCTGCGGAGCGGCAACGCCGAGGGAGAGGAGAAGCGCGCCGGTGGCCCCGGCCAGCTTCAGGAGAAGCCTCGTCTTCGTCGTCATGGTCAGAACATGTCCCTCGGGTCGAAATTGAACACGATGAAGCGCCAGTCTTCATAGGTCTGTGGCGTGAACTCGCTGGTCAGCAGTTCCAGCGGGCTGGACCGCTTGACCGCGCGCACCGCCGCGTCGGCCGACGCCCGGAAGGCGGCATCCGACATGTAGCGCGACCGGTACTTGTCGTCGATCCAGGCACGGACCACGCTGTGGTCGCGACCGACCTCGACATGGATCTCGATCTGCATCGAACCGGCGTCCTTGCGGCCGCTGTCGAAGTTCCAGTTCTTGCTCAGCTGGCCGCGGATGGCGTCCAGCGCGCGGCCCGACGGCTTGAACGGCCGATCGGGGCCGTTCGTTGCCTTCGCCGCCCCGGCCGGCGCCGCGGATGCGGTCTTCTGGCTCGGCTTGGCGTCGCTGTTGGCGCTGGCCGAGGCCTTGCCGTCCGCCTTCGGGTTGTCCGACGGCTTGATCTTCCCGACATTCGACAGCAGGTCGGACAGCGGGTCGGTCTTGGCCGACGGTTTCTCCGGCTGCTTGGCCGGGGTCTCCGCCTTCTTCGGCTCGGCCTTGGCGACCTCCTTGGCGGGCTCCTTCGCCGGCTCCGGCTTCTTCGGTTCCGCTTTCGGCGGTTCCGGCTTGGCAGGCTCGGGCTTCTTCGGCTCGGGCTTGGGCGGCTCAGGCTTGGGCGGCTCCGGTTTCGGAGGCTCCGGCTTGGGCTCGTGCTTGGGCGGTTCCGGTTTGGGCGGTTCCGGTTTGGGCGGTTCCGGCTTCGGCGGCTCGGGCTTCGGCGGTTCCGGCGGCTTCGGAGTCGGCGACGGCGCCGGATCCGGGGGCGGAGGCGGTGGGGGGGGCGGAGGAGGAGGCGACGGAGTCGGCTTGGGCGGCGGCGTCGGCTCGCGCGGGGGCGGCGGCACCTGGGCGACCTTCGGCGGCTCCGGCGTCTTGGTGGGCGGCGGCGGGGGCGGCGGGGGCTCGTCCTCCTCGTCGGGCGGCTCGGGCGCCGGCGGGGCGGGTTTGGCCTCCGGCATCGGCGGGCGCGGCGCGGCGTTGGCCGGTTTCGGCTCGCCCTTCTCGGTCCGGGCGGCCTGGGTGACTTCGCCGATGTCGACGATCTCGATCGGGATCGAGGAGGCGATCTCGAGCTTGCGATCGCTGGGCGGCATGCCGAGCACCATCAGCGCGACCAGCGCGACGTGCAGCACCGCCGAGGCGATCAGGGGCTTGCGCATGGGAGTTCCGCCCGCCTCAACGCGCCGGTTTGGGCGCGCCGACCCGCGCGCTGGACGCGGTCGGGCCGTTCGGCATCTCGGCGACCAGACCGACCTTCTTGAAGCCGGCGGCGCTCATCGTGCCCATCACCTCCAGCATCTTGCCATAGGCGATCTTGGCGTCGCCGCGGACCAGGATGCGGGCCTCGGGGTTGTTGTTGGTCACCGCGATCAGCAGCGCCACCATGTTCGTCAGCTCGACCGGCGTCTCCTGGACGAAGACGCGGCCGTCGGTCTGCACGGTGACGAACAGCGGGTCCTTCTGCTGCTCCAGCGGAGCGGCGTTGGTCTTGGGCAGGTCGACCGGGACGCCGACGGTCAGCATCGGGGCGGCGACCATGAAGACGATCAGCAGGACCAGCATGACGTCGATGAACGGCGTCATGTTGATCTCGGCCATCGCGCGATAGCCCCGGCGCTTGCCGCGCCCGTGGGATTTGCCTGCGAGTTGTCCGGCCATGGTTCAGGCGGCTCCCCGCTCCTCGAGGTGGCGGGACAGGATCGCCGAGAACTCGCCCGAGAAGGTGTCCAGCCGGTCGGCGTAGCGGCCGAGGTCGGTGGAGAACTTGTTGTAGGACAGCACCGCCGGGATGGCGGCCAGCAGGCCCATGGCGGTGGCGAACAGCGCCTCGGCGATGCCCGGCGCCACGACGGCGAGGCTGGTGTTGCCCGACCCGGCGATCGAGGTGAACGAGTTCATGATGCCCCACACCGTGCCGAACAGGCCGATGAAGGGGGCGGTCGACCCGACCGAGGCCAGGAAGGTCATGTAACGTTCGGCCCGCGCCATCTCGCGGCCGATGGTCACCGCCATCACCCGCTCCACCCGCTGCTGCAGCGAGCTTTTCATCGTGCCGCCGATGCCGCGGTCGGCGGCGTGGCGCCACTCGCGCATGCCGGCGGCGAAGGTCGCCGCCATCGGGTCGGCCGGAGCCTGGCCGATGCGGTCGTAGAGCGCGTCGAGCGACCCGCCCGACCAGAAGGCCTCCTCGAAGGAATCGGCCTGGGCGTTCAGGCGGCGGATGCGCATCAGCTTTTCGATGATGATCGCCCAGCACCAGATCGAGGCGATGACGAGCATCATCATCACGATCTTGACGACCGCGTCGGCCTGCCAGAACAGGCCGAGGATCGTGATCTCATGTGCCGTCGTGGCGGCGGCATTGCCGGCCAGCTGGGCGGTTTGCAGGGCGTCCATCGCAGTGAGTCTCGCGTTTGCGCTGTTGGCACGGGGAGTGGAAGGAAACGGTCGATAAGGTCAGTCAGTCAGTCGACGCAGGCGAAGAGGCGTTTTGCTTGGCATGCAGCGTCTCCATCGCCGCTTTCACCGGGTCGGGAAGGCGCACGGCCCGCCCGGCCCGGTTGATCGTCACCAGCCGCAGGTCGGCGTGCACCAGCACGCGACCGTCGCGGCGGATGACTTGTGCAACTGCGAAGGAGGCACCGCGGATATCGACGATTCGGGTTTCCACTTCAAGCGTATCCTCCAGCTTGGCGGGGGCGTCAAAATCAATGGTCAGGCGCCGTACCGCAAATGACACACCTGTGACATCGCCCGAACCGGCCGCCATTTCCGCCTGACGGAAGCCCATCAGGGTCAGCATCTCCGTCCGCGCCCGCTCCGCGAAGCGGAGATAGTTGGCGTGATAGACGATGCCGCCGGCGTCGGTGTCCTCGTAATAGACCCGCAGCGGATAGCGGTGGCTGCCGTCCTCCGCGAACCATCCGGAAAGGGCGGCCTTACTCATCGCCCTCCGCCTCCGTCGCGTCCGGAACCCGGTCCAGCAGGTCGAGCTGCCGGAGCGGGGCGCTCGGCGGGTTGAGGCCGAGATAGCGGAAGCCCTGGTCGGTCAGCATGCGCCCGCGCGGGGTGCGCTGCAGGAAGCCCTGCTGGATCAGGTAGGGTTCGACCACCTCCTCCAGCACGTCGCGCTGTTCGCCCAGCGCCGCCCCCAACGTCTCCACGCCCACGGGACCGCCGCCGTAATTGTTGGCGACCAGCCCCAGATAGCGGCGGTCCATGCTGTCCAGCCCCAGCCGGTCGACCTCCAGCCGGGTGAGGGCTGCATCGGCGACGCGCTTGTCGACCTCTTCCACCCCGGCGACCGCGGCGAAATCGCGCACCCGGCGCAGCAGCCGGCCCGACACGCGCGGCGTGCCGCGCGCCCGGTTGGCGATCTCGCGCGCCCCCTCCGGCGTGATCCCCATCCCCAGCACGCCGGCGGCGCGGCGCACGATCAACTCCAATTCGTCTGGCTCGTAGAATTGCAGGCGCACGGGAATGCCGAAGCGTTCGCGCAACGGGCGCGTGATCAGGCCGCTGCGCGTCGTCGCGCCGACCAGCGTGAAGGGCGGCAGGTCGATCCGGATGGACCGCGCCGACGGGCCTTCGCCGATGATGAGGTCGAGCTGGAAATCCTCCATGGCGGGATAGAGCACCTCTTCCACGGCGGGATTAAGGCGATGAATCTCGTCGATGAAGAGGACGTCGTGCGGCTGGAGGTTGGTCAGCAGCGCCGCCAGATCGCCGGCCCGGGCGATGACCGGGCCGGAGGTGGCGCGGAACCCCACCCCCAGTTCGCGCGCCACGATCTGCGCCAGCGTGGTCTTGCCCAGACCCGGCGGCCCGAACAGCAGCACATGGTCCAGCGCCTCGTTGCGGGAGCGGGCGGCCTGGATGAAGATCGACAGGTTCTCGCGCGCCTGTCGCTGGCCGATGAACTCGGCGAGCGACAGCGGACGGATCGACGACTCGGCGGAATCGCCCTGGCCCTGGCCCGGCTGGACCAGACGATCGTGGTTGGGGTCGCTCATTGGCTCAGTTCCTTGAGGCCCTGGCGGATCAGATCGGACACGCCGGCGTCATCGCCCAGCACCCGCCCGGCGGCGACGACCGCGCCGAAGGCTTCCGACCGGCCATAGCCGAGATTGACCAGCGCCGACACCGCATCGGCCAGCGCCGGAGTGGCGCCCGGCACGGCGGCGGGGGCACCCTTGCCGGCCGGCGCGCCCGCTGTCGCCGCGGGGCCGAGCGCCAGATTGCCGACCTTGTCCTTGAGTTCGTTCAGGATGCGCGCCGCCACTTTCGGCCCGACGCCGTCGGCGCGCACCAGCGCGGTCTTGTCCTGGGACGCGATGGCGCGGGTCAGCTGGTCGGGATCGAGCACACCCAGGATCGACAGCGCCAGCCGGGCGCCGACGCCCTGGATGGTGGTCAGCAGCTTGAACCACTCCCGGTCCGCCTGATCGCCGAAGCCGTGCAGGACGATGCGTTCCTCGCGGATGAAGGTCTCGACCACCAGCGACGCCCGTTCTCCCACCGCCAGGCGCGACAGCGTGCGGTTGGAGCAGGACAGCAGGTAACCGACGCCGTTCACGTCGAGCACGACCCAGTCGGTGCCGGTGGAATCGACGATGCCGGTCAGCTTGGCGATCATGGGAACTCCCGGCCCGAGGGCTGGCTGCGAAGAATGGAAGTCTCTTCGAGACGCGCGCGGATGATCTCCAGCACGCCGTCAAGGTTGTCGATCACATCTGTGTTCCAGAAGCGCAGGATGCGGAAGCCGGCCTGCTCCAGCATGCGCGCCCGCCGCTCGTCATGGGCGGCGCGCTGCTCGGCATGCTGGCCGCCGTCCAGTTCGATGATCAGGCGATGGTCGTGGGCGACGAAGTCGGCGACGAAGCCCAGGATCGGCTCCTGCCGCCGGAATTTCGCGCCGAGCTGGGCATTGCGCAGCTTCTGCCAGACGATCTTTTCCACATCCGTGGCGTTCATCCGCAGGTCGCGCGCCCGTCCCGTTATGTAGTCAGTGGGCTTGGTTTTCGCAACTAGCGCCATGTCCCCCACTCGCCCGGGGCTCTCCCCCTCTCCCCCCCGGGGAGAGGGTCGGGGTGAGGGGGAAGCGCCGCGTGGAGTCTTGGGAGAGGAACATTGTGCATCCCCCTCACCCTGCCCTCTCCCCGGGGGGGAGAGGGTTTGTCTCGGCGCTTCGGCATTCCGCCGCCACATCGTCCAGCTCGCGCGGTGGTGCGCGTGGCAGATCGCCACGGCCAGCGCGTCGGCGGCATCCGGCGAGCCGATCTCGCAGCCGGGCAGCAGCAGGCGCACCATCGTCTGGACCTGCGCCTTCTCGGCGCGGCCCTGGCCGACGACCGCCTTCTTGACCATGTTGTTGGCGTATTCCGCCACCGCCAGCCCGGCCTGGGCCGGCACCAGCAATGCCACGGCGCGGGCCTGCCCCAGCTTGAGCGTCGAGACCGCGTTGCTGTTGACGAAGGTCTCCTCCACCGCCGCCTCGTCGGGGCGATAGCGTTCCACCACCGCCGACAGCGCGTCGTGGAGCTGCACCAGCCGCTCGGCCAGCGGGCAGGACTCGTCGGAATGCACCGCGCCGTCGGCGACGTGGCTCAGGCGGTTGCCCGCCACGTCGATGATGCCCCAGCCGGTATGGCGCAGGCCGGGATCGATCCCCAGCAGCCGCACCGGCGAAGGCACCGCCGCCCCAGTTCGTCCTGCCCGCGCAAACACGACACCCGCTCTCCGCTTGCAAGACCCGCGTCGAACTTACGCGGTCAGCTTCTGCATCAGCTCTTCGGAGATGTCGAAGTTGCCTTCGACCACCTGGACGTCGTCGTTGTCTTCCAGCACGTCCAGCAGCTTCAGCAGGCTGGCCGCGGCGTCCTCGGAAGGCGCGACGGTGTTCAGCGGGCGCCAGGTCAGGCGCGCGCTCTCCGCACCGCCGAACTTGGCCTCCAGCGCGTCGCGGACGACACCGAAATTCTCCACCGTGGTGGTGACCTCGTGGCCGTTCTCGTCGGATTCGACATTGTCGGCGCCGGCCTCCAGCGCGACCTCGAACACGGCGTCGGCATCCGCCGCGGCGGCCGGGTAGTAGATCGCGCCGATGCGGCTGAACATGAAGCTGACCGAGTTGGTCTCGCCCAGGCTGCCGCCATACTTGGTGAAGCTGGAGCGCACTTCCGCGGCGGTGCGGTTGCGGTTGTCGGTCAGCGCCTCGACGATCAGCGCGACGCCGCCGGGGCCGTAGCCCTCGTACCGCACCTCTTCGTAGTTCGCGTCGTCGCCGCCGCCGGGCGTGCCCTGCTTGATGGCGCGGTCGATGCGGTCGCGCGGCATGTTCTGCGCTCGGCCGGCCAGGATGGCGGCGCGCAGGCGCGGGTTGGCCGCCGGGTCCGGCAAGCCGCTCTTGGCGGCCACGGTGATCTCGCGGGCGAGCTTGTTGAAGATCTTGGACCGCTTGGCGTCCTGCGCGCCCTTGCGGTGCATGATGTTCTTGAACTGGGAATGACCGGCCATGGGTCGAACGAGCCTCGAAACGGAATTGGTCAATCGGGCGGGGTGAGCGCACGACACATGTAACAGGTCTGCCGCCCCACCGCACCTCTTCGGCGCGGGAGACGACACCCACGGGATTAGAAAGTCAATATGGCGAGATTGCGGCGTGACCGGAGCCCCACCGGAGCCCCTGGGCCGCCGTCACGTCAGCCCGTGCCCGTTGGCCGGCCAGAATGCGGGGTCGAGGAGTTCCCCCACGTCATAAGGGCAGTCGCGGGGAAGGTCCTGCTCATAGAGCCCGTCGCACTCCAGCCCCATCAACGCCTCCTCGCGTCCTCCGGCCCAGGCATCCGGCAGAACCTCGCTCAGGCGCGCCTTCAGGCTGGGACTGTCCTTGAGCAGCCGCGCCAGGGACAGGCGCTGCTGGCGAACCGAGCGCTTCCACCCCTCGCGCGGCCCCTCGGCCGGCGACAGTTCGAGTTTCAGCAGATGTTCGATCACCCGGATGAGCCGGCTGAGAAGCTCCCGACGGTCCCGCCCACCCATGCTCTCGATTTCCTCGGCGAGATTCTCCCAATCGAGCGGCAGGTTGGTTCCCGACGCCGCGGCCTCGCGCAGGCGGGCCGCCTGCTCGATCGCCCAGGCGTAGAAATCCTCATCATGCTTCGCATGGAAGCCCATGGCGCGGCGCTCCGGCTATTGCATCCGTTCCGGCAAAGTCTGGCTCAGCCGCCCGCCGATGCGCAACGGCTCGATGCGGACCGCCAGTCCCGTGCGGTCGTCGGTCTCGACGTAGCAGCCGCAGACGGTGCCCTCGCCTTCCGCCGGCGAGAGCCGTTCGGTCGGCAGCTTGCGCACCATCTTGGCCAGCGCCACTTCCTTCTTCATGCCGATGGCGCTGTCGTAATCGCCGCACATGCCGGCATCGGACTGATAGGCGGTGCCCTTCGGCAGGACCATGTGGTCGGCGGTCGGCACGTGGCTGTGGGTGCCCACCACCAGCGAGGCGCGGCCGTCGCAGAAATGGCCCATGATCATCTTCTCGCTGGTCGCTTCGCCATGCATGTCGATCAGCACGGCATCGACGCCCCCCGGTCCCAGCCGATGCGCCTTCAGCACCCGGTCGACCGCGGCGAAGGGGTCGTCCATCGGTTCCATGAACAGGCGAAGCAGGACGTTGACGACCAGCACCTTGCGCCCGCCGCGCGCCTGCAACAGGACGAAGCCGCGGCCGGGCGTGCCTTCGGGATAATTCACCGGGCGGACGATGCGCGGCTGCTGCTCGATGGTGCCGACCAGTTCCTTCTGGTCCCAGGTGTGGTTGCCCAGCGTCACCACGTCGATGCCGGCCTCGAAGAACTCCTCGGCGATCTTGACCGTCACCCCGTAACCGCCGGCCGAGTTCTCGCCGTTCACCACCGTCAGGTCGGGGTCCAGCTTCTCGCGCAGCATCGGCATGTGCGCCAGCACCGCATCGCGCCCGGCCCGGCCCACAACATCGCCGAAGAACAGAATCCGCATCGCCCCAACCTTCCCGATTGGATCGGATCGCGTAAAATCGGTATCGATTTGAGGCGTGAATCCGATCGTCATACACAAAACCATAGCTCCGTGCGTTTCATATTAAACGGACGGAGCTATGGCTACTTACGAATGCGGAGCGTCTCGCGCTCCGTCAGGATCCAGTCCAGCCGCTCGTCATGGGCGTCCACCGGCACCGCCGGCATCTCCTGCGCCGCAAAGGCCACGCCGACCGCAATCACCGCGCCGTCGTCCCGCAACGCATCCAGCGTCCGGTCGTAATAGCCGGCGCCATAGCCCAGCCGATGGCCGGAGCGGTCGAAGGCCAACAGGGGCACCAGCAGGACCGAGGGCCGGAGCACCGCGCGTCCCTCCGCGGGTTCCCGGATGCCGTAGCGGCCGGTCGCCATCGGCGCCTCCGGAGCCCAGTCGCGGAACAGCAGCGCGGTGCCGCGCGGCCCGGACACCGGCAGGCCGATCGAGTGGCCGAGACGCTTGAGATGGAGCAAGGCCGGTCGCGCGTCGAGTTCCGAAGCGAGCGGCCAATATCCCCCGGCGGCGCCGCGCGGCAGATGGCCGTCCTGCGCCAGTTCGGCGATGCGGTCGCGCACGGCGGCGGCGGCGGCGGGATGGTCGGAGGCTGCGATGGCATCGCGCCGGGCGCGCGCCTCGCGTCGGGCGGCGTCCTTGGCTTGCGGATCGGTCATCGCGGACTGCGTAGGGGAGAGGAGCGGCCCCGAAAAGAGGGAGGCCCCGGAAAAGGGTGGAAGGCGCCGCCTCGGCCGGTGGCCATGTGCCTATCCTCCATGGCCTGCATGAGCAGGTGGGCGCCGTGTACCCGGCCCGATGGGCCGGACAGGGACAGCTCCCTAGAGATCAAGGTTATCGGCCCTGGGGATTATTGCAGCCTGTCGAACCAGGCAGCGGTCCTTCCGTGTACCAATCTAGGCGCGTTCGAGCCGCGCGGCAACCTCTTCGATGCGTTTTGCGACACGATCGAGTTCACCGACCACCGCGCCCTCGTCCACCGCGGGGGCGATGCCCTTGCCGGACATCACGTCCTGCAGCTCGTCGGCCAGCACCAGGCAGGTCATCAGCATCATCTGCGCTTCCGACCCGCTGCGGCCGCCGCCGGTCAGCCGGTGCAGCCGGTCGTCGACATAGGCTGCCAATTCGCGCAGCCGCGCCTCCTGCCCGTCCTCGCACAGCATCCGATAGAAGCGGCCGTTCACTTCGATGTCGACCTGGGCCATGGCGTCAGCTCTCCAGCACTTGTTGCAGTCGGGCGATGGCGACCTCCAGACGCTGGGACACCGCCTCCGCGGTGGCCTGGGCGGTCGCGCGATCCGCCCGGGCGGTTTCCAGCGCCTGCGACAAGTCCTGCTCGCGCCGGACGACCCGCTCGTCGCGGGCCGTCGCGGCATGTTCCAGCCGGTCCACGGCACGGCCGAGACGGTCGAGCGCGGCTTTCAGGGAATCCATGGACGTCAACCTCGACCTGTGGGCACGTCATGTTCGACAGGCATCCTGACCCGGACCGGCTGTCCGCCAAGCCGAGCCGCTGCCGTTCGGAGCGCCTAGAGTTGGCCCGGCGAACCGACCGCGTCAACCGCCACGACGGTTTGTTCCACGGAAAGCCCATACGGGATAGTTGGGCGTGACGGAAGGCCGCAGCGGATGCATTGGTGACGAAACGAAGCTGTACGGCAGGCTTCCCTCCCGGTAGAGGAGCCTCTGCCATACCATTCGCTACCCCATTCCCATGTTGACCTGCGCACAGCGGTTCTGCATGGTGCGCCCGTTTCGCGGCGCCTTTTGGGGTGACCGCGCAACCACCGTTGCCGACGCCGCAACCGCGTCCGACCCCGCAGGAAACGCCAGATGTCCGCTGACTCCGCCCAGCCCTCCCTCCACACGATGGCCAGCGCGATCCGCGCGCTCTCCATGGACGCGGTCGAGGCCGCGAAGTCCGGCCACCCCGGCATGCCGATGGGCATGGCCGACGTCGCCACGGTCCTGTTCACCCAGTTCCTTAAGTTCGATCCGAAGAACCCGTCCTGGCCCGACCGCGACCGCTTCGTGCTGTCGGCCGGCCACGGCTCGATGCTGATCTACTCGCTGGCCTACCTGACCGGCTACGAGCGGATGACCATCGACGAGATCAAGCGCTTCCGCCAGATGGGCAGCCTGACCCCGGGCCACCCGGAGGTCGACCCCAGCCTCGGCATCGAGATGACCACCGGCCCGCTGGGCCAGGGCGTCTCCACCGCCGTCGGCATGGCGCTGGCGGAGCGGGTCACCAACGCCCGCTTCGGCGACGAGTTGATCGACCATTACACCTACGTCATCGCGTCCGACGGCGACCTGATGGAGGGCGTCAGCCACGAGGCCTGCTCGCTGGCCGGCCATCTCGGGCTGAACCGCCTGATCGTGCTGTGGGACGACAACCACATCTCCATCGACGGCTCGACCGACCTCAGCTTCACCGACGACACCCAGGCGCGCTTCCGCTCCTACGGCTGGAACACCATCGCCGTCGACGGTCACGACACCGACGCGGTATCGAAGGCCATCGCCCAGGCCCGCACCTCCACCGACAAGCCGACGCTGATCGCCTGCCGCACCATCATCGGCAAGGGCGCGCCGAACAAGGCCAACACCCACGGCTGCCACGGCTCGCCGCTGGGCGCCGACGAGGTCGCCGCGACCCGCACCGCCATCGGCTGGACCCATGAGGCCTTCGTCGTTCCCGACGACGTCCTGTCCGCCTGGCGCGCCGCCGGGACCCGCAGCGCCGGCGCCTACGACGACTGGAGCGGCCGCCGCGCCACCCTGACCGAGGCCGCCGGCAAGGCCTTCGACGAGGCCTTCGGCCGCGGCGTGCCCTCGGCCCTGGCTGACACCATAGTCGCCTTCAAGGAGAAGGTCAGCGCCGAAAAGCCGAGCTGGGCCACCCGCGTCGCTTCCGGCAACACGCTGGAAATGCTGGTCCCGGCGATCCACGAGCTGATCGGCGGGTCCGCCGACCTGACGCCGTCGAACAACACCAAGGTCAAGAACACCGCCGACATCAAGGGCAAGGGCGAGTTCGCCGGCCGCTACGTCCGCTACGGCGTGCGCGAGCATGGCATGGCGACGCTGATGAACGGCATGACGCTGCATGGCGGCATCATCCCCTACGGCGGCACCTTCATGCAGTTCGCCGACTACTGCCGCCCGTCGATCCGTTTGGCCGCGCTGATGAAGCAGCGCACCATCTTCGTGATGACCCATGATTCCATCGGTCTCGGCGAGGACGGCCCGACCCACCAGCCGGTCGAGCATCTGGCCGCGCTCCGCGCCATTCCCAACCTGCTGGTCCTGCGCCCGGCCGACGCGGTCGAGACCGCCGAATGCTGGCAGATCGCGCTCGAGGCCACCGGCGCTCCCTCGGTGCTGGCGCTGACCCGCCAGAACGTGCCGACGCTCCGCACCGAGCACACGGCCGAGAACCGCAGCGCCCGCGGCGCCTACGTCCTGGCCGAGGCCGAGGGCGGGCGCAAGGCGACCATCCTCGCCACCGGCTCGGAAGTGTCGCTGGCGATGGAGGCCCGCAAGGCCCTGCAGGCCCAGGGCATCGGTACCGCCGTTGTGTCTATGCCGAGTTGGGAACTGTTCGAGCGCCAGGACGACGCTTACAAGGCTTCCGTGCTCGGCACCGGCGTCCGCGTCGGCGTCGAGGCGGCGATCCGCCTGGGCTGGGACCGCTGGCTGGGCGACAAGGGCGCCTTCGTCGGCATGGCCGGCTTCGGCGAATCGGCCCCCTACCAGGAACTGTACAAGCACTTCGGCATCACCGCCGAAGCGGTCGTGGACGCCGTCAAAGCTCGTCTTTAAGGGCGCGTCTCTGAGAGAAGCCGAAGGGGCGTCCTGCCGATCTTGGGCGCCCCATATCCAACTGGAGGAAGTCATGGCTGTACGGGTAGCGATCAACGGTTTTGGCCGCATCGGCCGTCTGGTTCTGCGCGCCATCTACGAGAGCGGCCGCAAGGACGTGGAGGTCGTGGCGATCAACGACCTGGCCGATCTGAAGGCCAACGCGCACCTGCTGAAGTACGACAGCGTCCACGGCCGCTTCCCCGGCACTATCGAGACCGGCGACGGTGTCCTCATCGTCAACGGCCACTCCATCAAGGTCGTGCAGGAGCGTGACCCGGCCAAGCTGCCGTGGAAGGATCTGGGCGTCCAGATCGCCATGGAATGCTCGGGCATCTTCACCAAGCGCGCCGACGCCGCCAAGCATCTGGAAGCCGGCGCCGAGAAGGTGCTGATCTCCGCCCCGGCCACCGACGAGGACATCACCGTCGTCTACGGGGTGAACCACGACAAGCTGACGGCCGAGCACAAGATCGTCTCCAACGCGTCGTGCACCACCAACTGCCTGGCCCCGGTCGCCTTCGTGCTGAACAACCTCGTCGGCATCGAAAAGGGCTTCATGACGACGATCCACTCCTACACGGGTGACCAGCGCATCGTCGACACCAACCACAAGGACCTGCACCGCGCCCGCGCCGCGGCCCTGAACATGATCCCGACCTCGACCGGTGCGGCCAAGGCGGTCGGCAAGGTCCTGCCGGAGCTGAAGGGCAAGCTGGACGGCACCGCCATGCGCGTGCCGACCCCGAACGTCTCGGTCGTCGACTTCAAGTTCACGTCCAAGCGCGCCACCTCGGTCGAGGAGATCACCAAGGCGATCTCCGACGCGGCCAACGGCCCGCTGAAGGGCGTACTGGAAGCCTACACCGAGGATCTGGTTTCGACCGACTTCAACCACGACCCGCACAGCTCGATCTTCGCGCTGAACGAGACCAAGGTCATCGACGGCAACTTCGTCCGCATCATGACCTGGTACGACAACGAGTGGGGCTTCTCCAACCGCATGAGCGACACCGCCGTCGCCATGGCGAACGCCAAGTAAGCCTCGCTTCGCTAAGAAAAGGGCGCCCTCCGCAAGGAGGGCGCCTTTTTTCGTGCAGGGTTCCAGTGCCCCCTCCCCATCCCTCCCCCGCCCTTGGCGGTGGAGGGGGTTAGGAGCTTTGTCGGAGTGCGGCGGCAGTCCCCTCTCCCTCGAAGAGGGGGAGGGTTAGGGAGGGGGCATTCGCAAGCCGACGCCTATCCCCGCTTACGCCGCCCGCACCGTCGCCAGGAAGTCGCCGACCTGCGCGTTCAGCCCGGCCGCTTCGCTGGTCAACTTGCCCAGCGCCTCGACCAGTTCGCGGGCGGTACGGCCGCTCTCATCGGACGCCGCGGTGACGCCGGAGATGCTGGTCGACACCTCGCCGGTACCGGCGGCGGCCTGCTGGACCGAGCGGGTGATCTCCGCGGTGGCGGCGTTCTGCTGTTCGACCGCGGCGGAAATCGCCGTGGCGATGGCGCTCAGCCGCTCGATCACCGCCGACACCTTCTGGATCTCCGTCACCGCCTCACCGGTCACCGACTGGATGCCGCTCATCTGGCCGCCAATCTCGTCGGTCGCCTTTGCCGTTTGGTTGGCCAGCGCCTTCACCTCGCTCGCCACGACGGCGAAGCCCTTGCCAGCCTCCCCTGCCCTGGCCGCTTCGATGGTGGCGTTCAGTGCCAGCAGGTTGGTCTGGCCGGCGATGGAGTTGATCAGCCCGACCACCGTGCCGATCCTATCGACCGCCTCTGCCAGGCTGCCGATACGGCCGGTGGCCTCCTGCGCCATGCCGACCGCTTCGCCGGCGACGCGGCTGGCTTCCGACACCTGCCGGCCGATCTCGACGATGGAGCTGGACAGCTGTTCCGACGCGGCGGCGACGGTCTGCACGTTGACGGCGGTGCCGTCGCTGGCGCTCGCCACGATTCCGGCGAGGTGGCTGGTCTGCTCGGCCGCGTGCGACATCGCCCGCACCTTCTGACCCAACTCGTCGGTGGTGGTGGAGACCGAGCGGATCATGCCGCCCACCGTCCCTTCGAACCGGGCGGCCAGCCTGTCCATGGACTGCCGCTTCTCCGCCTCCGCCCGGCGGGTGGCCTCGGCCTGCTCCGCCTCGAGCCGGCGGCCGGCCTCGGCATTGACCCGGAACACCTGGACCGCGCGGCCCATGTCGCCCAGCTCGTCGCCGCTGTCGGTCTCGGGGATGACGGTGGACAGATTGCCGTCGGCGAGGCTACGCATGCAGTCGGACAGGCGGCGGATGCGGCGGCTGATCGAATTGCCGACCAGGGCGATCAGCGCCACCACCGGCAGGGCCAGCCCGCCGACGACGGCGGCCATGGTCCACAGGCTGCTGGCGAAACGGGCATCCAGGTCGTCGATGTAGACGCCGGTGCCGATCAGCAGCTGCCAGGGCTCGAACATCTTGACGTAGCTGAGCTTGGGCAACGGCACTTCGGTGTTCGGCTTTGGATACATGTATTCGACGAACCCGTCGCCCTTGGTGCGCGCGGTGTCGACCAGAGCCCGGACGAAGAACACGCCGTTCGAGTCCTTGTTGTCGCGCTGGTCCTTGCCGATCACGTCGGGCCGGACCGGATGGATGACGGTCTGGTAGTTCAGATTCTGGACGAAGATGTAGTCTTTGCCATTGTAGAACATGGTGTTGAGATTGGCCTTGAACCGCTCGAACGCCTGCTCGCGCGTCAGGCGTCCCGCCTTGACTTCGGCTTCGTACCCGGCGGCCAGCCCATGGGCGGTATGCACGACGGAGCGCAAGGTCTCCTTCCGCTCCTCCAGCATGTTGCGCTGGTCGAGCCAAAGGGCGGCGGCGGCAATCGCGATGGACACGGCGCCGGCCAGCGCCACGAGTGCCCAAAGCTTCGCACGCAAGGTCATTTTCGGTCCGCTCATAAGGCATCCCCCACTAAATCGTTCGAGGGACCTGGAGCAAGGATGATGCCAGTTAAGGGTGTACCGTCGCCAAGCGAGGTACAACGTTTGGCAGGCAAGCTATTCGCCATTCTGCCAATCGGCTCGGGCGATGCACGCAATCGGCATCGCATTTTGCGAATCTTTACCCTGCCTTGACGTCGGTCACACCGGCGGCGCGGCCCAGGCATTCGGCGATCCAGGCCGAGACGCTCTTGCCCTCCCGGGCGGCGCAGTCGGCGACGGCCCGGTGCAGGATCGGATTGATGCGGACGGCAAGCCGGCCCGAGAAGGGCTGGTCGCCCTCCCCACCCAGGTCGCAGGACAGATCGAGATAATCGTCCACCGCCCGCCGGAAAGACTCCCTCAGCTCGTCCACAGACCGGCCGGAAAAGGTGATGCCATCGTGTGTATTGATGACCTCGCCGACGAAGACGCCCGCGTCGTTGTCGAAGTCGATCTGGGCCTTGTAACCCTTGTATTCCATCATCGCGGCATTCCCGGGGGAGGTAATCCAATGAAACGGACGCCGACGTTCCGGCTCCCTGTCCGCTATGACCGACCATACTCCGGGATCGTGACCATAGGGTTTGACCTGCCTCAATTCTCCCGGCCGGCCGGACACCGGACCCTCCCGGCGGTCACGCCCCGAACATCCGTTCCAGCCGCACCGCCGCTCCGGCTATGATGCCCGCTCTTCCTCCCATGCCCTCGACGCTATCGCCGGCCGCGACCATGCCCCCTGCACCGCTCTCACGCCCGATCCTGGTCCGCAGCCTCGGCGACGCGCTCGCCGCCGCCGCCGCCGCCGTCTCGGCCGGTGTCGGCCTCGCCTTGATGGCGCCGCCGGCCGGCGGGGCGCTGTGGCTGCTCGGCCTGATGGAGCGGGTGCGTCAGGCTCATCCCGGGCTGGACGTGACCGGGCTGCTCGACTGCGGCGACCGCGCCGGAGAGGCGCAAGGGGCGCTGGCGGCCGGGGTACCCAACCTGCTGTTTACCGGCCGGCCGGAGGCGGCAAGGCGGCTGGCGGCCATCGCCGAGGCCGGCGGCGCCACGCTGCTGACCGCCTGCCCGCCGTTTCTCGACGTCGCCGGCCGCCACCGCACCGAAGGTCGGGGGTCCGGGCGCCGCGACCTGCTGGAGGCGCTATGCCGTGACTGGCTGACCGGGAGCGAAGGTTAGACCCGGCCTACCGCTTTTTCGCACAGCCTCGCCGCGCAAAGGTGGTGTAACGTCACCTAAGGATATTTTTGTGACACAGCACCCTCCCTCCGATGCCGGATGAGCCGCCCATGAGCATCACCTCGCTGACCACGCCGGACTCGACGATCGCGCAACCTCACCGTCCGGGGCAGGCCGCAAGCGGCCGGTCGCCCGAACGAACGGGTCATAGTCCCGCCCCCCATCCGGAGAAGATGCGCGGCCTGCGGCTGGTCGCCGTCTGGGTCGGGCTGACGGCCGGCTCCTGGGCGGTGCTGGGCGGGGCCGGATACGGCCTCTACACGGTGGTCGGTTCTCTTCTGCCCTAACCCCTTTGGGGGGAGTTCCGCATCCCGCACGGCGCTCCACCGGCCGCAGGCCCTAGGCCGTTCAGACGTGGCAAATGGCCGCTTTATGCCCCTCCCGCCGTTGCAAAGCGGCCGAATACGGGCTAAGACGGCGCCATTTCCAAGAATGCCCCAGGGGAAGAGCCACAATGAAGCTCACGCGCCGCGTCAAAGACATTCTCGCCAACTACGAGAGCGACAATCCCGGCACCAAGGCGAACCTCGCCCGCATCCTGATGGAAGGCAAGCTCGGCGGCACCGGCAAGCTGGTGATCCTGCCGGTCGACCAGGGCTTCGAACACGGTCCCGCCCGCAGCTTCGGCCCGAACGACGCCGGCTATGACCCGCACTACCATTACCAGCTCGCCATCGACGCGGGCTGCAACGCCTACGCCGCTCCCCTGGGCTCGCTGGAAGCCGGCGCCGGCACCTTCGCCGGTTCGATCCCGCTGATCCTGAAGATGAACAGCGCCAACTCGCTGTCCACCCAGAAGGAAGCCGCCGACCAGGCCGTCACCGCCTCGGTCCAGGACGCGCTGCGCATCGGCGCGTCGGCCATCGGCTTCACCATCTATCCCGGCTCCGACGCCATGTACGACCAGTACGAGGAGTTCCGCGAGCTGTCGAAGGAGGCGAAGTCCTACGGCCTCGCCACCGTGCTGTGGTCCTACCCGCGCGGCGGCGCCGTCACCAAGGACGGCGAGCTGGCGATCGACGTGATCGGCTACGCCGCCCACATGGCCGCATTGCTCGGCGCCCACATCATCAAGGTCAAGCTGCCGTCGGCCACGCTGGAGCAGCCGGAAGCCAAGAAGATCTACGAGTCGAAGAACATCCCGATCGCCACCCAGGCGGAGCGGGTGAAGCACATCATGCAGTGCGCCTTCAACGGCCGCCGCGTCGTGGTCTTCTCCGGCGGCGCCACCAAGGGCGAGGACGCGGTGTTCGAGGACGCCCGCGCCATCCGTGACGGCGGCGGCAACGGCTCGATCATCGGCCGCAACGCCTTCCAGCGCCCGCGCGAGGATGCCCTCAAGCTGCTCGACCGGATCATGAAGATCTACCAGGGCCGGGAGTAACACTTGGCCAAGGGAAAGCCGACGCAGGCGGAACCTGCCTGCCGACTGTACCTCGTGACGCCGCCGGCCCTGGAGCCGGCGGCGTTCGCGCCGCTTCTGACCGAAGCGCTGGATGCCGGCGACGTCGCCTGCGTGCAGTTGCGCCTCAAGGACTGCTCCGAGGACGATATCCGCCGTGCCTGCGATCTGCTGCGCCCGATCGCGCAGGAGCGTGACGTCGCCTTCATCCTGAACGACCATCCGCGCCTGGCGCGGGAGACCGGCTGCGACGGCGTCCATGTCGGGCAGCAGGACACCTCCTATCGCGATGCCCGCAAGATCCTGGGCAACGACGCCATCGTCGGCATTACCTGCCACGACAGCCGCCATCTCGCCATGATCGCCGGCGAGGAGGGAGCGGACTATGTCGCCTTCGGCGCCTTCTTCCCCACCGCCACCAAGACGGCCGAATACAAGGCCGAGCCGGAGCTGCTGAGCTGGTGGTCGGAGCTGATGGAGGTTCCCTGCGTCGCCATCGGCGGCATCACCGCCGAAAATTGCGCGCCGCTGGTCACCGCCGGCGCCGATTTCCTGGCCGTGGTCAACGCCGTCTGGGGCCATCCGCAAGGTCCGGCCGCCGGGGTCCGGGCGCTGAACGCCGCCATCGAAGCCTCCACCGGGGCCGCACTCGCCGGCTGAACGGCCGGCCGACCACCTGGACTTCCCGACCATCATGGATCTTCTGACGCCCGAGTCGCTGGGCATCCTGTTCGCCGTCGGCCTGCTGGCCGGTTTCGTCGATTCGATCGCCGGCGGCGGCGGTCTGCTGACCATCCCGGCCCTGCTGGCGGCCGGCCTGTCCCCGGCGGAGGCCTTGGCGACCGGCAAGCTGCAATCCAGCTTCGGATCGCTTTCGGCCACCATCAAATTCGTCCGCCGCGGCGAGGTCCATCCGGCGTCGATGCGGACGATGATCCTCTGCACCTTCGTCGGCGCCGGGGCCGGAGCCACGCTGGTGCAGATGCTGGATGCCAGCTTCCTGCGCGACGTCATCCCGATCCTGCTGATCGGCATCGCCCTCTATCTGCTGCTGTCGCCCAAGGCCGGCGACGTCGATGCCCACCAGCGCATCGGCGAGCATGCCTTCGCGCTCAGCATCGGCACCGGCATCGGTTTCTACGACGGCTTCTTCGGGCCGGGCACCGGCACCTTCTTCGCCATCGCCTTCGTCTCCCTGCTGGGCTACAACCTGCGCAAGGCGACCGCCCATACCAAGGTGCTGAACCTGACCAGCAACGTCGCATCGCTGCTGTTCTTCATCGCCGGCGGCCATGTGCTGTGGATGATCGGCCTGCTGATGGGCGTCGCGCAGTATATCGGCGCCCAGGCCGGGGCCCATATGGTGATCCGCAACGGCGCCCAAGTCGTGCGCCCGATGCTGGTGATCGCCTCCATCGTCATCACCGCCAAGCTGGTCTGGACCGACGAGCACAACATCCTGCGCGAGATGTTCACCGCCGCCGCCGCCTGGATCGCCTGACGGGCGCGCTCCCAGCCCCGATTATCTGCAACGATACTTTTTCGCTCAACGCGCACCGGCCGGGGCAACCCTTCCGGCCGAAGGTGCGCGCCTGCCCGTGTTCGTCATTTCATCTTCCGGTTTGCCCCGAACTCCACAAAACTGTTTGTAGAGCCAACAAAAACGACGGGAGGCTCTTTACGTAAGCGTCAGTTCGTGTATCATTGCGTCAATAACACAATTTGGGGAAGGAACAATGTCTCCGACGACGCTCAAGACATGTCTGATGACCGCTGCCGCAGCCATCGCGGTGACCGCACCGATCGCGACCGCCTCCACGGCCTTCGCCGCCGGTTTTGCGTTGAAGGAGCAGAGCGTATCGGGCCAGGGCACCTCCTATGCCGGCGTGACGGCCGGCGGCAACGGCGACGCCAGCGCGATGTTCTACAACCCGGCGACCATGGGGCTGGTCACCGGGATCGAGGCGGTGCAGACCGCCACCGGCGTCATCGTGAAGTCGAAGGTCGACGGCGCCAGCGCCAGCCGCGCCCGGCGGCTGGGCGGGACCGCGATCAGCGGCAATGCCGCGCCCGGCGACATCGCGCAGGACGCGCTGGTTCCGGCCGGCTACTTCGTCTATTCGATCGACGACGACCTGAAGGTCGGCCTCTCGGCCAACGGTCCCTGGGGGCTGGTCACCGACTATGGCGACAACTGGATCGGCCGCTATCACGGCATCCGGTCCGACCTGCGCACCTACAATTTCGCGCCGTCGGTGTCGTACCGCATCAACCCGATGATCATCATCGGCGGCGGCGTGCAGATCCAATATGCGAAGGCCAAGCTGTCGCAGGCGTCGGACTTTGGCGCCAGCCGTCTCGGCCGTCCGGGCTCGCTCGACGTCAAGAGCGACGTGACCGGCGACGATTGGGGCTGGGGCTTCACGCTCGGCGCCCTGATCGAGCCGGTGAAGGGCACCCGCGTCGGCCTCGCCTACCGCTCGGCGGTGAAGCACAAGCTGACCGGCAACATCTCCTTCACCGGCCTGCCGGCCCCGCTCGCCGGCGCCCTGCCCGCCCAAAGCGCCAACGCCGACCTGACCACGCCCGACATCGCGTCCATCGGCCTGTACCACGAGGTCACCGACCGCTGGGCGGTGATGGCCGACGTGCAGTGGACCAACTGGTCGCGCTTCCGCGAGCTGCGCATCAACATCGCCAACCCGGCGCTGTCCTCCTCGACGGACGAGCATTGGAAGGACAGCTGGTACTACGCGCTCGGCACCTCCTACAAGGTGACCGACAAGCTGACGCTGCGCGGCGGCGTCGCCTTCGACAAGGGTACCGTCGACGTCGACTACCGCACGCCGCGCATTCCGGAGCAGAACCGCTATTGGCTGTCGGTCGGCGCCGGCTACCAGGTCACCGATGCCCTGCGCGTCGATGCCGCCTATTCGCACGTCTTCATTCCGAAGACTTCGGTCGCCCTCACCGATGACCTGACCGGCCCCGAAGCCGGCCGCGGCAACCTGAATGCGGACTACAAGAGCAGCATCGACCTGATCGGCCTGCAGGCGAAATTCACGTTCTGAGCTTGCCCGCCCTCTCCCCAACCGGGAGAGGGCGCCCCCTCATACCCCGGCGACCGGCAGCCACAGCACCTGCTCGATGCTCTCGGCCCCGCTGCACAGCATCGCCAGCCGGTCGAAGCCCATGGCAATGCCGCTGCTTTGCGGCATGCCATGCTCCAGGGCGGCGAGGAAATCCTCGTCGACCGGGAAGCGTTCGCCATAGAGGCGTTCCTTCAGCGCCATGTCCGCCTCGAAGCGGGCGCGCTGCACCGCCGGATCGGTCAACTCGCCGAAGGCGTTCGCCAGTTCCAGCCCGCAGGCATACAGTTCGAACCGCTCGGCCAGCCGCGGGTCCTCCGGCTTCGGCCGCGATAGCGCCGCCATGCACAGTGGATAATCGGTCAGCACGCAGGGCACGCCGGCCCCCAGATGCGGCTCGATCCGGTCGAACATGATTCGGAAGACGATGTCCTCCCAGCGGTCGCCGTGATGGGGGACGATGCCGATGCGCGCCGCCTCCGCCGCCAGCGCCGCCGGGTCGGGATCGTGGCCACCGTCATAGGTCGCCATCAGGTCGATGCCGGCATACTCCTGGAAGGCTTCCGGCACGGTCAGCACCCGCCAGACCGCGAAGGGATCGCAGGTCATGCCGCGGAAGCCGAAGCTCCGCCGCCCGCCGGCCTCAGCCCCGGCGCAGAGCAGGTCCCGGCAATCGTCGATCAGCGTGCGGTAGCCGTCCCCGGCGCGATACCATTCCAGCATCGAGAATTCCGGCGCATGCGTTCCCGACCGCTCGCCGTTGCGGTAGACATGCGCCAGTTGCCACAGCCGCGGCACGCCCGCGACCAGCAGCTTCTTCATCGCGAATTCCGGGCTGGTGTGCAGATAGAGCCGGCGGCGGTCGTCCGGGTGGGGTCCCTGCAGTTCGGTGGCGAAGGCCTGGAGATGCGGCTCCATTCCCGGCGAAACCTGCAGGGCCGGCGTGTCCACCTCGATGAAGGCAAGGTCCTGGAACACGCGGCGGACGGCATTCAGCACCCGGCCGCGCGCCGCCAGATAGGGCCGGCGGCGGGCCAGCGCCTCGGGATGCCAGGGAGGAAGCTCGATGGAGCGGATGGGGGCGGACATGTCGGCGCGCTCTTGATGGACAGTCGAAAGGGGTGCGGCCGCATCAGAGCATCCACGGCCGGCGTACTCAAGCCGGCTTGGGATTGGTCACAGCCGCTGCCTGTGATAAACTCCGCCCGTCGTCGTCGGACCGCAGGGCCGGGACGGATGGAACACTGAACAGGGTCGGCAAAAGCGTTTCAAACGTCGCATTGCTGGAGCCGTTCTAAACTCGGCCTGGCCGGTTTGGCGAAGAATCACCCGTCAATCGGCCGGATTGCGCGTGCTTATCGTTCCGCGCCGTTGCCTACCGGCGGTCAAGCTGGTAGGGTCCGCGCCGCCCATATTTCCGGAAGTCATGAGTAAGCCATGAAGGTCAATGCCAACACGATGCGCCCCGGCCATGTGCTGGAGCACAACGGTAAGCTCTGGGTCATCACCAAAACCGCCATCGTGCAGCCCGGCAAGGGCGGCGCCTTCATTCAGTTGGAAATGAAGGACGTCCGCACCGGCAACAAGTCGATCGAGCGGTTCCGCACCCAGGAGACCGTTGAGCGCGCTCGCCTGGACGAGCATGAGATGACCTTCCTCTTCGCCGAGGGCGACAGCTTCACCTTCATGGACAAGGAAAGCTTCGAGCAGGTCGCCATCCCGCGCGACATCATCGGCGAGCCGGCCGTCTTCCTGCAGGACGGCATGGAAGTCACGGTGCAGAGCCATGAGGGCTCGCCGCTGGGCGTCGAGATCCCCGGCAAGGTCACGCTGCTGATCACCGAATCCGACCCGGTGGTGAAGGGCCAGACGGCCTCTTCCTCCTACAAGCCGGCCAAGCTGGAGAACGGCGTGTCGATCCTGGTTCCGCCGCACATCGAGGCCGGGACCCGCGTCGTCGTCGATACCGCCAGCGGCGAATACGTCGAGCGCGCCAAGGACTGATCCTTCTCAGGTCCGTCCTGCCATCACCGGTCTTCGCCACGCGCGGAGGCCGGTGTATTGTTTTCTGGTTCCTGCACGAAACGGTACACCCACACCCATGGCCACCCGCTCCGCTCTCATCAACGTCATGGTCCGCGCCGCCGAAAAGGCCGCCCGGGGTCTCGTCCGCGACTTCGGCGAGGTCGAACACCTCCAGGTGTCGCGCAAGGGGCCGGCGGACTTCGTGTCCGCCGCCGACCTGAAGGCCGAACGCACCCTGCGCGAAGAGCTGCAGAAGGCGCGACCCGAATTCGGTTTCCTGATGGAGGAGAGCGGCGCGTCCAAGGGCAGCGATGCCGAGGCGCGCTGGATCGTCGATCCGCTCGACGGCACCACCAACTTCCTGCACGGCCTGCCGCACTGGGCGATCTCCATCGGCGCCGAGCGCAACGGCGAGATCGTCGCCGGCGTCATCTACGCCCCCATCGGCGACCAGCTGTTCTGGGCCGAGAAGGGCGCCGGCGCCTTCGTCAACCACACCCGCCTGCGCGTGTCCGAACGCCGCAAGCTCGAGGATTGCGTGCTGGCCACCGGCATCCCCTTCAAGGGCCGCGGCGACCACGCCACCTTCCTGAAGGAGCAGGAGGCGGTGATGAAGGAGGTCGCGGGCATCCGCCGCTTCGGCGCCGCCTCGCTCGACCTCGCCTACACCGCCGCCGGCCGGTACGACGCCTATTGGGAACGCGGCCTCGCGCCGTGGGACTGCGCCGCCGGCGTGCTGATGGTCACCGAGGCCGGCGGCTTCGTCGGCGAGATCGATGGCGGCCGCAACCCGGTCTTCACCGGCAACGTGCTCGCCACCAACAGCCACCTCCAGGTCCCGGTCTCCCGCCTGCTGAAGGGCGCCAAGGGCTGAGCCCTGCCCGCCCCATCCGCCGCCCGTCCAGGACGGGAATGGCGGATGGGTGGTTGTGGCTGGAGCGATCGATAGGCTATGGTCTGCGGGACAAAGGTTTAACGGGACGCATCGTTTTGGGCCGCTGGGGACACGCCGACCGCAAGCACCTTGCCGCCGCCGCGCTGTGCGCGGTCTGGACGCTCTCTCCGGCTGCCCTGTCGGCTGCGGCTCCGGCCAATGGCCCCGGAGGCTCACCTGGCGGACTGACGCTGGAAAACGCCGTCCCGCTGCCCGCCCCTCCCCGTCCCAGTCTGCGCACCCCGCCGCCGGTCAAGGCCCCGCCGCGCCTCGTGCTGCCGCAGCCGCTCGATGCGCCTCCGCTGCCGGACCTGACCGAAGGTCCCGCCCAGCCGGTCCCCCGCGCCACCGCCCGCACCCAGCCGGCCCAAACTCCGGCCCCGGCCCCGGCTCCGACTTTGGCTCCGGCCACACCGCAGCAGCCGGCCGCGCCGGGAGGAGCCGCCACTCCGGCGCCGGCCACCCCGCGGACCGACACTGCCGCACTACCCCCTCCGCCGGAAGCGGCACCTCCGGCGGCTAGCCTGCCACCTTCGAGCGTTTTGAGCCTTGTGTTCCCGGCCGATGCCACCAATCTGCCGGATGCGGCAGACGCCGTGGTCGACCGGATCGTCGAGCGGCTTCGTGCCAGCGACACCGCGAGGCTTCAGCTGCGCTCCTACGCCAGCGGCACCCCCGACACGGCGCGCGAGGCGCGTCAGCGGGCGCTGGCCCGGGCGCTGGCGTTGCGCGAGCGGCTGACCGTCTTCGGGATCCGCAGCACCCGCGTCGATGTCCGTGCATTGGGCCTCGACGACGGGGGCGGGGCTTCCGACAGGATCGATGCAGTCTTTCTGAACGAATAGCGCCCACCCCGTGCGCGAGGTCTGATCGGGACACCCCACCGGAGCATCATGACCGCCATAATCCCGACGACCCGACCGCTGGAGGTATCCGCCCTCATGACACGCCCGGAGCGGTTCCTGACCCGGATGATCCTGTTCCTGGTGGTGGTCGTCGGGGTGACTGGCCTGCTGTTCCCCGCCCTGCGATCGGCCTTCCTGAACAACGCGCCGCTGAACGGCGTCATCCTGGCGACGCTGCTCGCCGGCATCGCCTTCATCTTCCGCCAGGTGCTGATGCTGCGCCCCGAAGTGGCCTGGCTGGAGCAGTATCAGAGCGGCGTCGCCCCGGCCGCACTGCAGGAGCCGGTGCTGCTGGCCCCGATGGCGCGCATGCTGGGCGAACGGCGCGGCCGGCTGACCCTGTCGGCCCTGTCGATGCGCTCGATGCTGGACGGCATCGCCTCGCGCCTCGACGAATCGCGGGAGCTGTCGCGCTATCTGATCGGCCTGCTGATCTTCCTCGGCCTGCTCGGCACCTTCTGGGGCCTGCTGCATACCGTGCAGTCGGTGGGCGGCGTCATCGGCAGCCTGTCGGTCCAGGGCGGCGATGTCGGCACGATGTTTTCCCACCTGCAACAGGGGCTGGAAGCGCCGCTGGTCGGCATGGGAACCGCCTTCTCCTCCTCGCTGTTCGGCCTTGCCGGATCGTTGGTGCTGGGTTTCCTCGAACTCCAGGCCAGCCAGGCCCACAACCGCTTCTTCCAGGACCTCGAGGACTGGCTGTCCAGCGCCACCCGGCTGTCGAGCGGGGCTGCCGGCGGGTTGGAATCGGGGGACCATGCCGCCTCCGCCTACCTGACCGCCCTGCTGGAGCAGACCGCCGAGAACCTGGACTCCCTCCAGCGCACCGTCGCCACGGCGGAAGAGGGCCGGCGCGCCGCCAACGCCAACCTGATGGCGCTGACCGAGCGGCTGTCGAGCCTGACCGACCATATGCGGGCCGAACAGCAGCTTCTCCTGCGGCTGGGCGAGAACCAGCTGGAGGTGAAGGGCCTGCTGGACAGGCTGGCGGAAAATGTCGGCGGCGGCTTCGACGACGCCTCGCGCCAGCACCTGCGCAACATGGACATCTATCTCGCCCGCATCGTCGAGGACTCCTCCAACGGCCGCGTCCAGGCGGTGCAAGAGATCCGCAGCGAGATCAAGCTGCTGGCCCGCACCATCGCCGCGCTTGCCGAAGAAGCCGACCAGCAGCCGCGCTGACACCCAAAGCCCCAAAGGCCAACGCCGGGAGCACCCATGGCCAGCATCAGCCGCCGCAACGGCCATCGCGACGCCAACGCCTGGCCCGGCTGGGTCGACGCCCTGTCATCGCTGGTGATGGTCGTCATCTTCCTGCTGATGATCTTCGTCGTGGCGCAATTCTACCTCGCCACCGCCCTGACCGGCCGTGACGAGCAGCTGAGCGCCCTGAACCACAAGATCGCGGAGATGAACGACCTGCTGGCCATGGAGCGGGACGCCAACGGCGACCTCCGCGTCAACATCACCCAGCTGTCGACCGAGTTGCAGACCTCCGTCACCAGCCGTGACGACATGACCCTGAAGCTGAGCCAGCTTCAGGAGGACCGCGACCGCACCGCCCGCACGCTCGAAGAGCTTCAGCGCAACGTCCGCGTCGATCGCGAGACGCTGGACCTGAAGCTGAAGGAGATCCTCAGCCTCCAGGCCGACATCAAGGCGTTGCGCGATGCCCGGCAGAAGCTGGAAGGCGAGTTGGCCGCCGCCGCCGCCGCCACCAAGCTGACCGAACAGCAACGCCAGGCCCTGCTGTCCGAACTCGGCACCACCCGCGACCGGGCCAAGGCGCTGGAGTCGGAACTGGCCTCCGCCGCCGAGAAGACGATGCTGGCGCAGAAGGAGATCGACCAGCGCGACATCCGGCTGAAAGGGCTGGAGTCGCAGTTGGCCGACAGCCGCAGCCAAGCGCAGAAGGACCTGGAGCAGCGCGAGCTCCGCATCCGCGACCTGATGGCCTCGCTGACCGGCGAACAGGCGGAGGGCACCAAAAGCAAGCAGCAGATCGACCTGCTGAACCAGCAGCTTCTGGCGCTCCGCGACCAGCTCGCCCGCATCGGCGCTGCGCTGGAGGTGTCGGAAAAGGCGACCTCCGAGCAGAAGGTGCAGATCGCCGAGCTGGGCGCCCGGCTGAACCAAGCGCTTGCCGCCAAGGTCCAGGATCTCGGCCGCTACAAGTCCGAGTTCTTCGGCCGCGTCCGCGAAGCGCTGGGCAGCCGGCCGGACGTCAGGATCGTCGGCGACCGCTTCGTCTTCCAGTCGGAGCTGCTGTTCCCGTCGGGCTCCGCGACGCTGGAGGAAGCCGGCAAGCAGCGTCTGGCCGACCTCGCCCGCACCCTGCTCGAGATCGGCAAGGCCATCCCGTCCGACATCAACTGGGTGCTGCGGGTCGACGGTCACACCGACATCAAGCCGGTGCGCTTCCAGTTCGCCTCCAACTGGGAACTGTCGTCGGCCCGGGCCCTGTCGGTGGTCAAGTTCCTGATCGACCAGGGCATCCCGCCCGAGCGCCTCGCCGCCGCCGCCTTCGGCGAGTTCCAGCCGATCGATCCCGGCAGCTCCGACGAGGCCCTGGCGAAGAACCGCCGCATCGAGATCAAGCTGGATCAGCGCTGACCGTCTTTCATCCGCCCGGAACCACGCCGGGCGGGCCGGTGTTTCCTTAGCCATCGACACCTTTGTCGAAGCGAAGGATCAACCGTCATGAAGACACTCTTTGCTGTGCTGTCGGTCGCCATCCTGGCCGGCGGCATCGCCGCCCTTCCCCAACAGGCCGAAGCCAAGGGCTGCGTCAAGGGCGCGGCCGTCGGCGGCGTCGCCGGTCATATGGTCGGCTCGGGTCACGGCGTCGCCGGCGCGGCGGTCGGCTGCGCCGTCGGCCATCACGAAGCGAAGAAGAAGGACGAGGCCAAGAAGCAGGCCGACCAGCAGCAGGACACCCACGGCAACAACCAGCCGTCGAAGTAGGCGCCCCCGGACGGGATGGAGCGGAGAGGCGTTGCTTCAGCCCTTCCACTCCTCCCGGAGGATGGCGTAGAGGACATGGTCGCGCCATGCGCCGTCGATGCGCAGATAACCGCGCGCATAGCCTTCATGGGCGAAGCCGACCTTCTCCAACAGGCCGCGGCTCGGCAGGTTGGTCGGCAGACAGGCAGCCTCGATGCGGTGAAGGCCGAGCTGCCCGAAGGCGAATTCCAGGACCAGCTTGGTGCCGCCGGACACATAGCCGTTGCGGGCATAGGGCTGGCCGGCCCAATAACCGAGCGTACCCATCTGCGCCACGCCGCGGCGGATGTTGGTCAGGCCGAGTCCGCCGACCAGCGAGTCGGTCGCCCGGTCGAAGATCAGGAAGCTGTAGCCGAGGTCGTCCCGCCATTCCTGTGCCTGCCGGCGCAGCCGCCGGGCGAAGGCCGTCCGCGTCAGGGCGTCGGCCGGCCAAGTGGGCTCCCACGGGGTCAGGAAGGCCCGCGATGCGGCCCTGAGATCCGCCCATTCCCGCCAATCGCGCGGCAGGGGCGGACGGATGTAGCAATGCGGACCGTCGAGCCGGACCGCGGGGGGGCTGATGAGGCCGCTGCCGAGGAGANTCCCCGTGTATCCCCCTCACCCCGACCCTCTCCCCGGGGGGGAGAGGGGGAGAATCGCAGGGGGAAAGTGGGCACCGCCGCCGTCTTCATCGTCAGGCGAGACGCTCCGCGATGCGGTCGTAGCTTTCCAGCTTGTCGATCGGGCCGAGCGCCGCCACGGTCGGACGGCTGGCGCGCAGGCGGGAGGCGGCCTTGACCACGGCTTCGCGGTCGACACCGTCGATCTTCGCCACGATTTCGTCCACCGGAACCGGGCGGTCGTAAATCAGCATCTGCTGGCCCAGCTGCTCGCAGCGCGACATGGTGCTTTCCAGCGCCATCAGCGTGCCGGCCTTCAGCTGGGCGCGGGCACGGGCGACTTCGTCCTCGGTGACGTCGGCGCCGACCTTGGCGATCTCGTCGCAGACGACGGGGACCAGTTCCGCCACCTCGTCCTCGCCGGTGCCGGCATAGACGCCGAACAGGCCACCGTCATGATAGCCGCCGGTGAAGGTGTAGATGGAATAGACCAGCCCGCGCTTCTCCCGCACCTCCTGGAACAGGCGGGACGACATGCCGCCGCCCAGCAGGGTGGAGAGCACCGAGTGGGCGTAGAAGTCGGGGTCGTGCACCCCCACCCCGTCGAAGCCGAGCACGAGGTGCATCTGCTCGAGGTCGCGGTCCTCGCGGAAGTCGCCGCCGGTGTAGCTGGCGGACTCCGGCTTGGGCGGCACGCCGGCCGGCAGGTCGCCGAAGGCCTTCAGCGCAAGATCGACCATCCTGTCATGCTCGATCCGTCCGGCGGCGCTCAGCACCATGCCGGGGGCGCCGTAATGGCCGGCGATGTAGTCGACCAGCGCCTCGCGCGGCAGCGCCCCGACGATCTCGGCCGACCCCAGCACCGGACGGCCGATGGCCTGGCCCGGATAGGCGGTGGACTGGAAATGGTCGAAGATGATGTCGTCCGGCGTGTCGGCGCTCTGGCCGATCTCCTGCAGCACCACCGTGCGCTCGCGCACCAGCTCCTCGGCGTCCAGCGTCGAGTGCTGGATCATGTCGGAGAGGATGTCGAGCGCCAGCGGCGCATCCTCGTGCAGGACCTTGGCGTAATAGGCGGTCTGCTCGCGGGTGGTGTAGGCGTTGAGCTGGCCGCCGACATTCTCGATCTCCTCGGAGATGCGGAAGGCCGAGCGGCGCCGGGTGCCCTTGAACAGCATATGCTCGACGAGATGGGCGACGCCGTTGACGCTCGCCGCCTCGTTGCGGGTCCCCACCCCGACCCAGCAGCCGAGCGAAACGGACTGCACGTCGGGCATGGTGTCGGTCGCGACGCGAAGCCCGTTGGGCAACGTCGTCACACGAATGGAACTCATGCGGCCTCCTGGGCGGCGCGGGCGCGCGCGGTGACGAAATCCTGCACTGCCTTCAAGTCGTTCGGCAGGTCGGACAGGCGCTCCTCGCGCACATAAAGATCGGACAGGCGCGGCGGCAGGTCCGGCCGGCGGCCGGTCGCCTTTTCCACCGCGTCGGGGAACTTGGCGGGATGGGCGGTGGCGAGAACCACCATCGCGGCGGTCGGATCGACCCGGCCGGCCGCGACCGCGGCCTTGGCCGCGCCGATGCCGACCGCCGTGTGCGGATCGAGCAGATAGAGGCTGTCCTTCCAGACCTCGGCGATGGTCGCCATGGTGGCGGCCTCGTCCACCCGGTGGCCGGAGAAGATCGCCAGCGCGCGGGCCAGCTGCACCTCGGTCACCGTGAACCTGCCCTCGGCGCGGAAGCGGTTCAGCGCCTCCGTCACCGCGGTGCCGTCGCGGTCGAGCAGGTCGAAGAGCAGCCGTTCGAAGTTGGAAGAGATCTGGATGTCCATGCTGGGAGACAAGGTAGGCACGACGGGCGTCGCGACCATGCTCCCGCTGGCGAAAAAGCGCGCCAGGATGTCGTTGCTGTTGGAGCCGACCACCAGCGTCTCCACCGGCAGCCCCATGGCGCGGGCGCCGTAGGCGGCATAGACGTTGCCGAAATTGCCGGTCGGCACGGTGAAGGCGAGCTTGCGGTCGGGAGCGCCCAGCGCCACCGCGGCGGTGAAGTAATAGACGATCTGGGCCATGATGCGGGCCCAGTTGATCGAGTTCACCGCCGACAGCCCCATCCGGTCGCGGAAGGCGCCGTCGTTGAACATCGCCTTCACCAGATCCTGGCAATCGTCGAAGGTGCCGTCCAGCGCGATGTTGTGGACGTTGGACGACAGCACGCTGGTCATCTGCCGGCGCTGCACCTCGGACGTGCGGCCCTTGGGGTGCAGGATGAAGATGTCGACGTTCTGGCGGTCGCGGCAGGCCTCGATGGCGGCCGAGCCGGTGTCGCCGGAGGTGGCGCCGACGATGGTCACCCGCTGCCCGCGCTTGGCCAGCACATGGTCGAACAGGCGGCCGAGCAGCTGCAGCGCCACGTCCTTGAAGGCCAGCGTCGGGCCGTGGAACAGCTCCAGCACCCAGGTGGTCGGATCGACCTGCACCAGCGGGGTCACCGCCGCATGGTCGAAGCTGGCATAGGCGTCACGGACGATGGCGCGGAACTCGTCCTCGGCGATTGAGCCCCCCAGGAAGGGCAGCATCACGCGGACGGCGATCTCGCTGTAGGGCAGACCGCGCAGGGCGCGGATGTCGTCGGCCGTGAACTGCGGCCAGGTCTCCGGCACGTAGAGGCCACCGTCGCGCGCCAGCCCGGCCAGGAGGACGTCTTCAAAACCCAGGACCGGGGCCGTGCCCCGCGTGCTGACGTACCGCACCGCTTACACTCCGTCCGATGAAGTGGGCATAGTTAGCGAGGACCCTGCCCGCACGCAAGCGGTGCGGGACGCACGGCGCCCATTCCGTCCGGTTGGGGCCGCCTGAGGAACGCCGATGGAACGCTTGAAACACCATGGAATGGCTTTGCCCGCACCGTTCAACCGTTCAGTCCGGGTTTGTCGGCCTCACGCGGCCTCATCGACCGTCTCGTCCGCACTGCGCCGCCGCACCAAGACCGCCGCGCGCTCCAGCACCTCGGGGCCGGCGCCGGGGCGGTGGGCGTTCTCGGCGATGTGCCGGCGGTAGGCGCGGGCACCGGGCAGCCCCTGGAACAGGCCCAGCATGTGGCGGGTGATCGAGGACAGCGGCGTGCCGCGCGTCATCCGCGCCTCGATGTAGGGCAGCATGGCGCTGATCACCGCATGGCGGTCGGGGCCGGGCTCCCCGCCCATCAGGCGGCGGTCGGCGTCGGCCAGCAGATAGGGGGTCTCGTAGGCGGCGCGGCCGATCATCACGCTGTCGACCTTGCCGAGATGCCGCTCCGCCTCGTCCAGCGTCCTGATCCCGCCGTTGATGGCGATGGTCAGCTGCGGATAGTCCGCCTTCAGCCGATGGACGAGGTCGTAGCGCAATGGCGGGATATCCCGGTTCTCCTTGGGGCTCAGGCCCTTCAGCCAGGCCTTGCGGGCATGCACGACGAAGTGGGTGCAGCCGGCGGCGGAGACGGTGCGGATGAAATGGTCCAGCGTCGGCCACTCCTCCATCTCGTCGATGGCGATGCGCGACTTGACGGTGACGGGGATCGACACCGCGTCGCGCATGGCCCCGACCAGCCTTGCCACCAACTCCGGCTCGGCCATCAGGCAGGCGCCGAAGCGGCCGGACTGCACGCGGTCGCTGGGGCAGCCGACGTTCAGGTTCACCTCGTCATAGCCCCACTCCTGCGCGATGCGGGCGCAGGCGGCGAGATCCGCCGGGTCCGACCCGCCGAGCTGGAGCGCCACCGGATGTTCCGCCGCTTCGAAACCCAGCAGGCGTTCGCGGTCGCCATGCAGCACGGCGCCCGTGGTCACCATCTCGGTGTAGAGCAGCGTCGAGCGCGACAGCAGACGGTGGAAGTACCGGCAATGCCGGTCGGTCCAATCCATCATCGGGGCGACGCTGAGCGGGATGGCGGGGGGCAGGGTCATTTCGAGTGCGAACCGGGGCTGGTGAGACGCCAGGAGAAATTCAGGACCAAACCGCGAGGAGAGATCATGGCGAAGGGGAGCAAAGGCAATCGTCCAGCCGCCGTCTTCCTCGGATGATAGCCATCGGCGGGGCCGATGGAAATGATCGGCTTGCGGCGGAGGGCTTCCACCCGCCGGAATGCAGCCAAGCCGGCTGCACCAATGGAAAGGGGCCGGAACCTGCTCGGTTCCAGCCCCTTATGGATGGTGGGCGCACAAGGGCTCGAACCTTGGACCCGCTGATTAAGAGTCAGCTGCTCTACCAACTGAGCTATGCGCCCATCCGTAGGAAGTCTTCAAGAGATGGTGGGCGCACAAGGACTCGAACCTTGGACCCGCTGATTAAGAGTCAGCTGCTCTACCAACTGAGCTATGCGCCCATCCGTAGGAAGTCTTCAAGAGATGGTGGGCGCACAAGGACTCGAACCTTGGACCCGCTGATTAAGAGTCAGCTGCTCTACCAACTGAGCTATGCGCCCATCCGTAGGAAGTCTTCAAGAGATGGTGGGCGCACAAGGACTCGAACCTTGGACCCGCTGATTAAGAGTCAGCTGCTCTACCAACTGAGCTATGCGCCCATCTCTTGCTGCCATGAACTTGGCTGAAACAGCCGACTGTTCATCGCGCCGGCCAAGCCGTTGTCCCGGCCGGTGTGGCGCGGTTTATAACGAAGGGCATTTGGCCTGTCGATAGCAAAATCGCACCCCTTGTGAATTTTTTGGCACACGCTTTTCGGTGGCCGGACTCCACCCCCGGCGGCTAAACCGGCGCTGTCGTAACGGCGTATCGAAACGGGAGATCGAGGATGGGCGGCTGGACCGAAGGCTATGTCGGCGGCATCGACTATATCCGTGCCATCTACCGTGACTGGTCGCCGGCCCTGCTCTGCTTCGCCCTGACGCTGCGCGGCTGGCGCCCCCTCGAAGCCCTGCGCCAAGGCCGCTTCACCATGGCGGAGCCCGGCTGCGGCCATGGATTGACCAGCGCGTTGCTGGCCGGCGCCCATCCGGCGGCCCGGTTCGAGGCGATGGACTTCAGCCCCTCGCACATCGCCGGAGTCCGGCGGCTGGCCGACGATGCCGGGCTGGGCAACGCCGAGTTCCTGGAGGAGAGTTTCGCCGACTATGCCCGGCGCGACGGGCCGATGCTCGACGCCGTGGCCCTGCATGGCGTCTGGTCCTGGGTGAGTGCCGAGAACCGGGCGATTCTGCTGGAGGTGCTGCGCCGCCGGCTGGCGCCGGGCGGCGTCGTCTTCGTCAGCTACAACGCCCTGCCCGGCACCTTGGCCCATATGCCGCTGCGCCGCCTGCTGGTGGAGCGATGCGCCGAAGGGAACGGCCCCCTGCCCGAGCGCATCACGCAGGCGGTGGACTTCGCCGCGCGGATGGCGGCCCAGGGTGGCGGCTGGTTCGCCGGTACCGATGGGGTGGCGGAGCGCATCGAGCAGCTCCGTCGCAAATCGCCGAACTACATCGCCCACGAATATCTGAACGGCGACTGGACAGCCTTCTACCATGCCGACGTGGTCCGCGAATTGGCCGCCGCCAAGCTGGACTTCGCCGCCGCCGCCGTGCCGATGGAGCAGCTCGACGACCTCACGCTTTCCCCCGCCCAGCAGACGCTGGCGGCGGAGGCGCGCGATCCCGCCCAGGCGGAGACCCTGCGCGACATGATGACCAACCGCAGTTTCCGCCGCGACCTGTTCGTGAAGGGCGGCGAGCGGCTGGGTCCGGCCGAGCGGCGCGCCCTGCTGGGCGAAAGCCGTTTCGTCCTGCTGGCGGCGGCCGACGATCTGCCGGAGATCGCCTCCACTCCCGTCGGCCGGCTGCCTTTCCCGCGGGCGCTCTACCATCCGCTGGCGGAGGCCCTGGCCGCGGGACCGCAGAGCCTCGACGCGCTGCTCGCCCGACCGGCGCTGGCGGCCCAGGGGGAAGACGCGGTGCTGCGCGCCCTGGTGCTGCTGACCAGCCTGTCGCTGGCCGCCCCGGCCATGCCGGACGACGGTTTCGCCGAGCGCCGCAGTTCGAGCGACCGCTTCAACGCCGCCGTGCTGGAGCGCCATCGCTTCGGTGACACGCCGGGGCAGCTCGCCTCGCCGCTGCTGGGTGCCGGCGTGCCGGTGTCGCGGATCGAGGCGCTGTTCCTGCTGGCCGACAGGCTGGGCGAGGAGCCTGTCGCCTTCGTCTGGCGTCATCTGTCGGCCGACGGCATCGTGCTGGGTCGGGACGGTGAGCGCTGCGAAGGGGACGATGCGAACCGTGCGGAACTGGCGCGGCGCCATGCAGCCTTCGTACAGCGGCGACGACCGTTTCTGGAAGGGCTCGGGGTGGCATGAGAGGCTGGGAGGGCGGAGCGTCCACGCTCCCGATCACCATGGCTTGGCGGTCGGAAGCCCGCTTCAAATCGAGCCTGGCTCTCCGCGATCCGGTTCAGGCCACCGTCTTCGGCAGCTTCTCCGCGATACCGTAAAGGGCCTCGCGCCGACGGATTTCGGCGAAGACGTCATCGGGATGGATCTTCAGCGTTGCCCAGAGGACCGACAGATTGTAGAGCAGATCGGCGCTCTCGTTGATCACGCCCTGCCGATCCTCGTTCATGGCGTCCAGCGCCACCTCGACCGCTTCCTCGCCGACCTTCTTGGCAATCTTTTTCGGGCCGGCGGCGATCAGCCGCGCAGTCTTGGAGAGCGCGGGGTCCATCTGTTGGCGTTCGAGAATGGCGGCATAGAGGCGGATCAGGTCGTCGGTCATCAGATAGGATGTGTCTCGTTTGCGGGCGACGGAAGCATCGCTTCACTAACGTGATCGTTCCGCAACGAAATTGCTATCCCCCATAGGCGCGGTAAGGCGCCGCAAGAAGGCTTAATGCCATGCGGCGCCCCGGCCTCAGCCCACCGGGTCGTAGGAGTGATCGGCCTTCGGGCGCTCGTCCAGCAGGGCTTCGCCGGTGCTGATGAAATGGACGACCTCGGCGATGTTGGTGGCGTGATCGCCGATGCGCTCCAGGTTCTTGGCGATCATCATCAGGTGCATATGCGCCATGAACTGGTCCGGCGCCGCCAGGGCGGACCGCTCCACCTCCGCGACGAGGCTGGTGTAGAGCGCATCCACCTCGTCGTCGGTGCGCCAGATGCGGAGCGCCGCCTCGCCGTCATTGTCGACATAGGCGTCGATCACCGCACTGAGCCGCTCGCGCACCAGCCGGCCGAGCTGCGGCAACCCCGCCAGCGATCCGGATTCGGGCAGGCTGAAAATGGCGACGGCCCGTTTGGCCGTGTTGGCGGCATGGTCGCCGATGCGCTCCAGGTCGCCGGCGATCTTCAACGCCGCGATCACTTCGCGCAGATCGTCGGCGACCGGCTGGCGCAGGGCCAGCAGGCGCATGCAGTGGGCTTCGATATCGTGCTCGAACGAGTCGAGCCGGGCATCGGCCTCCACGATCTCCCGTGCGAGGTCCGGGTTTCGCTGCGCCAGACAGGTCAAGGCCTGGTCGATCTGCGTCTCCGCAGCGCCGGCCATCTGCACGATGGCGGATTTCAGCCGCTTCAGCGCGTCCTCGAACGCGGACACGATGTGCGGAGCGGAGGTCTTCATGGTCGCCAAACCCTTCCCGGCGGTCAGTCCCTAAGCCCGCACCATAGCGCGGGGACGTTACGGTACGATGACAGCGCCTATGACCAAGGGCTGCGCTCCCGCCCCACTTCCGGCCATGCGCGACCGCCGGACCTGCCCGAATGATCTTTGCGGTGCAGCCTCTCGGCGGATGGGCTCGCCGTCGACCATCACCACCGCTCCCACCCGGAACCGCCGAAGCGCCAGACAAAAGCATATTGCGGCGCAGCATCGGCGGGGATAAACACAACACCGTCACACCGGCCGGCGCGGTTTCGGCGGATCGGAACGGGTTTGACCGCGGGGCCATCGGCTGTTGACGGAATATTAACCCTAACCGGCCAATGTCCGCCTCACCAGACGCCGTGCCGCGGCGGTCACCGGCCCTCCGGGACCCGTATCCGCGGCAGGTATCAGGACTGCCGGCGCACTCTCCGCTTGAGCGGGCGGGCGCATTCGACTATGGAACCGTTGGCGGGCATGCTATGTCAGCCCGCCGGCTCGGCCGTCTCAACCGCTTTGATAGAGTTCGTCAGCTCCATGCTCTCCAAACTGCTCGGCGTTCTGTCCGCCGACATGGCGATCGATCTGGGGACGGCCAACACCCTGGTCTATGTCAAGGGCCGCGGCATCGTCCTGAACGAACCGTCCGTCGTCGCCATCGCCAACGTGCGCGGCAAAAAGCAGGTTCTCGCCGTCGGTGACGAGGCGAAGATGATGCTTGGCCGCACCCCCGGCAACATCCAGGCCATCCGGCCGCTTCGCGACGGCGTCATCGCCGATTTCGAAGTCGCGGAGGAAATGATCAAGCATTTCATCCGCAAGGTTCACAACCGCCGCAGCTTCGCCAGCCCGCAGGTCATCATCTGCGTGCCGTCGGGCTCGACCGCGGTGGAACGCCGGGCGATCCAGGAATCGGCGGAGGCCGCAGGCGCCCGCCGCGTCTTCCTGATCGAGGAGCCGATGGCCGCCGCGATCGGCGCCGGGCTGCCGGTGACGGAGCCGACGGGTTCGATGGTCGTCGACATCGGCGGCGGCACCACCGAGGTGGCCGTGCTGTCGCTGGGCGGCATCGTCTATTCGCGGTCGGTCCGCGTCGGCGGCGACAAGATGGACGAGGCCATCATCGGCTACATCCGCCGCAGCCACAATCTGCTGGTCGGCGAAGGCTCCGCCGAGCGGATCAAGAAGGAAATCGGCTCCGCCTGCCCGCCAGAGGACGGCGAAGGCCGCATCCTGGAGATCAAGGGCCGCGACCTGATGAACGGCGTGCCCAAGGAGCTGATCATCTCCGAGCGCCAGATCGCCGAGTCGCTGGCCGAACCCGTGTCGGCCATCGTCGAGGCGGTGAAGGTGGCGCTGGAGCACACCGCTCCCGAACTGGCCGCCGACATCGTCGACAAGGGCATCGTGCTGACCGGCGGCGGCGCCCTGCTGGGCAACCTGGACTTCGTCCTGCGCCACGCCACAGGCCTGCCGGTGTCGATCGCCGACGACCCCCTCTCCTGCGTGGCGCTCGGCACCGGCCGCGCTCTGGAGGAGATGAAGACGCTGCGAAACGTCTTGGTCAGCGCCTACTGATTGGTGTATCCCTGGTTTGAAGGCCTCCGGTCCCCCGCCCACCCCCGGCGGTGAGGACCGGAGACGGACCGCGTATCTGGACGGGAATTTCCTGTGAAGCCACGCTCATCCGGTTCCGTCATCCGCCTTGCCGCCCCTTTGCGGGCTCTCGCGCAACGCTTCTCCTTCCTTCTGCTGGTCCTGGCCTCCATCGCGCTGATGATGGTCGGTAAGATCGAGTCCGTTTCGGTGGACAGCGCGCGTGCGCGCGTCACCGACGCCTTCGCTCCCATCCTGGACGCCATCTCCCGCCCGGCCGCGACCGCCGCCCGCGTGGTCGAGTCCGCGGTGGAGCTTGAGAATGCCTTCGACGAGAACCAGCGGCTGAAGGCCGAGAACGCCCGCCTGCTGCAATGGCGGCAGGCCGCCTTGCGGCTGGAGGCGGAGAACAACAGCCTGCGCAGCCTGCTGCGGGTCCGCCCCGAGCCGGCGGTCAACTACATCGCCGCCCGTGTCATCGCCACGCCCGGCAGCTCCTTCGTCCGCACGCTGGTGGTCACCGCCGGCAGGCGCGACGGGGTGCGCAAGGGACAGGCGGCGCTGGCCGGCGCCGGTCTGGTCGGCCGGGTGATCGAGGTCGGCGAATGGTCGTCCCGCGTCCTGCTGCTGACCGACATCAACGCCCGCATTCCCGTGATCCTGTCGAACACGCGCCAGCGCTCGATCCTGGCCGGCGACAATTCCGACCAGGCCAAGCTTCTCTACCTGCCGCCGGACTCGCCGATCCAGGTCGGCGAGCGGGTGGTGACGTCGGGCGACGGCGGCCTGTTCCCGCCCGGCCTGCCGGTCGGCGTGGTGACCGCGGTCAGCGAACGCGGCGTGCGCGTCCTGCCCAGCGCCGACCTGTCGCGCGTGGAGCATCTGCGTCTGGTCGATTTCGGCCTGCCGGGCACCGATCTGGACTCGTCGCCAGAGTGGAAGTGAGCAGCCAGAGCGAGCGGCCGGCCGGGGGTTTGCCGAGATGACGGCGACCTTTTGGCAGAAGGTGGACAAGACCGGGCGCAATCTGGCGCCCTTCGCCGTCACGGTGATGATGGTGCTGGTCGGGATGATCCCGGTGCCGGTGCCGGGCTATCCCTCGGTGGCACCGAACCTGACGCTGGTCTCGGTCTATTACTGGACCATCCACAGGCCTGACCTGATGCGTCCGGGGGTGGCCTTTCTGATCGGGCTGCTGCAGGATTTCCTGGTCGGCGGACCGCTGGGCGTCAACGCACTGCTGCTGGTCGTCGCCCAATGGGCGGTCCTGAACCAGCGCCGGGTGTTCCTGGCCAGCACCTTCGCCCTGCTGTGGTTCGGCTTCACGCTGGTGATGGCGGGTGCCGTGCTGCTGCAATGGCTGGCCTTCTCGGTGCTGGACGCCGCCGCGCTGTCGATCCTGCCGGCCCTGTTCCAGGGCCTGCTGACCGTGGCGGTGTTTCCTGCGGTGGGGTGGCTGCTGATCCGCGTCCATCGCGCGTTCCTGAATGGGTAAAGGGTCCCGACGGATCTCATGAGTTCGATCGATCGCGACACCGACCGTTCCCGCCTGCTGGCGCGCCGCGCCCTGGTGCTGGGCGGAATCAAGCTGGCCGGCCTGTCCGCACTGGTCGGGCGCCTCTACTACCTGCAGGTCGTCGAGTCGGCGCGCTACACCATGCTGGCGGAGGAGAATCGCATCAGCCTGCGGCTGATCGCGCCGTCGCGCGGCACCATCGTCGACCGTTTCGGCGTGCCGCTGGCGGTCAACCAGCAGAACTACCGCGTCGTTGTCGTGTCCGAGCGGACCCACAACATCCAGGAGACGCTCGACAAGATCTCCCGCATCGTCCCGCTGACCGACGGCGACCGCCGCCGTGTGCTGCGTGAACTGCACCGCAAGCGCCGCTTCGTCCCGGTCACCGTGCGCGAGAACCTGACCTGGGAACAGGTGGCGACCCTGGAGACCAACACTCCCGACCTGCCCGGCGTGGCGATCGAGGTGGGCGAGCTGCGCTATTACCCGCAGGCGGACGCGACCGCCCATATCCTGGGCTATGTCGGTGCCGTCTCGGAGGCGGAGTTGAGCGGCAACAGCGACCCGGTGCTCTCCCTGCCCGGCTTCCGCATCGGCAAGGCCGGGATCGAGAAGTTCCACGAGAAGGTGCTGCGCGGCACCGCCGGTACCAGCCAGCTGGAGGTCAACGCGGTCGGCCGCGTCATCCGTGAATTGTCGCGCGACGAGGGCCAGTCGGGCCGCGAGATCCAGCTGACCATCGACATGGCGCTTCAGCGTTTCGTGCAGGAACGGCTGTCGCAGGAGGTCAGCGCGTCGGCGGTGGTGATGGACGTGCACACCGGTGGCATCTACGCCCTGTGCTCCCACCCCAGCTACGATCCCAACCAGTTCACCATGGGCATCAGTGCCGAGCTGTGGGAGGAGCTGCTGTCCAACCAGGCGACTCCGCTGAACAACAAGGCGGTGGTCGGCCAGTATCCGCCGGGCTCCACCTTCAAGATGATGGCGGCCCTGGCGGCGCTGGAATCAGGCGTGGTCAGCAACCGGCATACGGTGTTCTGCCCCGGCCATCTGGAACTGGGCGACCATCGCTTCCACTGCTGGAAACGCGGCGGCCATGGCACGATCGATTTCGTCGGCGCGCTGCGCCATTCCTGCGACGTGTTCTTCTACGACGTGTCGCGCCGGATCGGCATCGACCGCATCGCCGAGATGTCCAACCGCTTCGGCCTGGGCAACCGGACCGGCATCGACCTGCCGCACGAACGTGCCGGCCTGATCCCCTCCATCGCCTGGAAGAAGGCGACGCTGGGCAAGGGCTGGGACATGGGCGAGACGCTGGTCGCCTCCATCGGCCAGGGCTATGTGCTGACGACGCCGCTGCAGCTGGCGGTGATGACCTGCCGGCTGGCCAATGGCGGCTACGCGGTCAAGCCGCACCTGACCAAGCAGATCAAGACGGTCAGCGGCGAGCAGACCGCCTGGCCCGGCATCGGCGTGAAGAAGGAGAACCTCGACATCGTGCTGCGCGGCATGACCGAGGTGACCAACGCTCCCAACGGCACCGCCTACAAATCGCGCATCACCGAGGTCGGTTACGAGATGGCCGGGAAGACCGGCTCGGCCCAGGTCCGCCGCATCACCATGGCCGAGCGCAACACCGGTGTGAAGAAGAACGAGGATCTGCCCTGGCGCGAGCGCGATCATGCCCTGTTCGTCGCCTTTGCGCCGATCCAGGCGCCGCGCTACGCCTGCGCCGTGTTCGTGGAGCATGGCGGCGGCGGCTCCACCGCGGCGGCGCCGATCGCCCGCGACATCCTGCTGGAAACCCAGAAGCGCGACCCCGGCCGCGCCGCCGTCGCCGAAACCCCGACGACGGGTTTCGGGGAGCCGCCGGGCTGAGCGGCGTGCCGGTTCAAGACCGGCCGCGGGCCGGGATGGTCATCGCCGCCACTCCCACTACGACCGCGGCGCAGCCGGCAAGACTGGTCGGCTCCAGCGTCTCGCCCAAGGTCAGCACACCGATCCCGACCCCGATGGGCACCCGCAGATAGGCCTGTGCGGTCGTCGGGACCGAACCCAGGGTGTGAACCAGCCGGAAATAGAGAACGAAGGCCAGCGCGGTCGAGAAGACCGACAGGCCGGCGAGCGCCAGCAGAGAGTCCCACGACGGCGCCAGGGTCCAGGGCCGGTCGACGGCGAGACTGACCGGCAGCAGCACTGCCGCCCCGCACAGCAGAGAACCGGCGGCAGGCATGATCGGGTCCAGCCCCTTGAACACGCGGCCGAAGATGGCCGCCCCGGCATAACAGACGGTGGCGAAGACGATGGCCGCCTGCGCCGGCAGGTCACGACCGAGGCCGTCGACCGCTCCCACCCCGATGACCAGCACCGTGCCGCCGAGCCCTGCAAACACGCCGATCGCCTTCCGTAAGCTCATGGCCTCATGCCGGGTGAGCAGAAAGGTGAGGAGGAAGGCGAAGATCGGCGTCGTCGCGTTGAGGATCGCGGCGGTCCCGGCGTCGACCGTCCGTTCGGCCCAGGCGATCAAGGTGAAGGGGAAAACGCTGTTCAGGCAGGCCTGCACCAGGAACCGCTTCCATACGGCCCGTTCGCGCGGCAGGGAAAGACCACGCCAGCGGATGACGGCCAGCAGGATGGCTCCGGCGATCGACGTCCGGGCGGCGATGAGGGTCAGCGGCGGGATCGTCTCCACGCCGACCCGGATGAAGCTGTAGGACGCGCCCCACAAGGTCGCGAGGGCCAGCAGCAAGGCAAGCTCGACCCGCAGGTCCGGCCGCGAAGCGGGCCTGTCGGGCGTGGAAAAACCGGTCATGATGGCTCCATCGGTCTGCAAGGCGGCCCACCATGCCAGTCCGGGTGGTGGAAGACCGCCGCGAACGCTTCGGCCGCGGACGAAACGTCGGCGGCTGACGGCGCCGGCGAACCCGCCTAGACTGGCCGGCATGACCAGCCAGCCCCTCCCCATCGCCTCCGCCAACGGCATCGCCACCATCGCCGCCCTGATCGGCGATCCGGCGCGGGCGAACATCCTCTCCGCCCTGATGGGCGGACAGGCACTGACCGCCGGGGAATTGGCCTGGCATGCCGGCGTCGGAGCGCCGACGACCAGCGGCCACCTTGCCAAATTGAGCGAAGCGGGGCTGCTGGCGGTGGAGCGCCAGGGCCGGCACCGCTATTACCGGCTGGCCTCCCCCGACATCGCCCAGGTGATGGAAAGCCTGATGGCGGTGGCGACCGCCGGCCCGCGGCGCCACCGACCGCCCGGTCCGAAGGACGAGGCGCTGCGGACCGCCCGCACCTGCTACGACCATCTCGCCGGACGCCTCGGCACGACATTGGCCGACAGGATGAACGAGCGCGGATTGGTGATCCTCGGCGATGGCGGCGCCTTGGTGACCGGATCCGGTCACGACTTCCTGAGCGGCTTGGGGCTGGCCTTTCCGGACGCAGGCGGGACTCGCAGGCCGTTGTGCCGGGTCTGCCTCGACTGGAGCGAGCGTCGGTCCCATCTGGCCGGACGGCTGGGCGCGGCATTGCTGAGCTGTTCGCTGGAGCGCGGCTGGATCGTCCGCATCCCCGACAGCCGCGCGGTGGCGATCACCGAGGCCGGCAGCCAGGGGTTCGCCACGGTCTTCGGCATCACTCCCGAGCTGCTGGCGGCCGACTCCTCATTGGCCGTCGGATGATGCCATGCAAAAAGGCCCGGCTTTGCAGCCGAGCCTTCTAAGCTTGTCGCGCACCTTGGAGGAGGTGGCGTCCCCGACGGGAGTCGAACCCGTGTCGCCGCCGTGAAAGGGCGGTGTCCTAGGCCTCTAGACGACGGGGACGTCGTTCGCGGTGAGGCGCTTTCTAAAGATCGGAGCCGGAGAGCGCAAGCGCTTTTTTGCTGTCCCCGAAGGTTTTCTGCCCCCCTGCCCCACCAAACCCCTGGAAGACTTACGCGGACCGTGCAGGCGCCGCATCGTCGATCAGCAGCTGGACGCCTTCAGAGCCGTTCCAACGGTCGATCCGCAGCACGCCGGCGAGGTGGAACGGGGTGCCGCGGCCGTTCAGCAGGGCTTGGCCCATGTCGCTGTCGAGCGCACGGAAGGCGATCGCCTTCAGCCGGGCACCGTCATTGCCCTGCAGGATGCAGCGAACATGGTTGGCGCCGACCACGTCGGCGCGGACGACGCGGGCGTCGGCGATGGCGAAGCGCGGCTCCGAGTTCCCGGTGCCGTAGGGGCCGAGCTTGTCGAGCGTGGTCACCAGCCCGACGCTGGCGCCGCCGACCGACAGGGCGCCGTCCAGTTCCAGCGTCGGCACCAGCGGCGCGGCGGCGACCTGTTCGGAAACGCGACCATGCAGGAAGTCACGCAGCGCGTCGATCTTGTCGCCGGCCACGGTGAAGCCGGCCGCCATGCGGTGGCCGCCGCCGGCCAGCAGCAGCCCCTCCTGCCGGGCGGCGATCACCGCGGCCCCCAGATCGACACCACGGACGGAGCGGCCGGACGCCTTGCCGATGACGGTGCCGTCGGCGGCTTCCTCCAGGGCCACGACGCAGGCCGGGCGGCTGTAGCGCTCCTTCAGCCGGGCGGCGACGATGCCGATGACGCCGGGATGCCAGCCGACGCCGGTGACGAAGACCAGATCGGTCTCGCGCCCGGCCTCGGCGGCGACGCGCTCCAGCGCTTCGTCCAGAACCACCTGTTCGACGGCGCGCCGTTCGGCGTTGTGGGCCTCCAGGCGCTGGGCGAGTTCCATCGCCTCGATGGGATCGTCGGTGGACAGCAGGCGGGCGCCGAGGTCGGACGCACCCACCCGGCCGCCGGCGTTCACGCGCGGACCGAGGACATAGCCGGCATGGTAGGCGTCCGGCTTCTCCTTCACCCCCGCCACGTCGGACAGGGCCGCGAGGCCGGCATTGGCGCGGCGCGCCATCACCTTCAGCCCCTGCGCCACCAGCGCGCGGTTGAGCCCGGTCAGCGGCACCACGTCGCACACCGTGCCGAGCGCCACGATGTCGAGCCATTCCATCAGGTTGGGCTCCGTCCGGTCGCGGTAGAAGCCGGTTGTCCGCAGCACGCGGTTGACGGCGACGATGGTGATGAAGGTGACGCCGGCGGCGCACAGCGTTCGGTAGGCGCCGTCTTCGTCCAGCCGGTTGGGATTGACCAGGGCGACGGCGGGCGGCAGGCGCGGCTCGGCGGCATGGTGGTCCAGCACCACCACTTCCAGCCCGGCCTCGGCCGCCGTTTCCAGCGCCGCGAAGGCGGAGATGCCGCAATCGACCGTCACCACCAGTTGCACCCCCTCCCCTTTCAGGCGAAGCAATGCCGCGGCATTGGGGCCGTAGCCCTCCTTGATGCGATCGGGAACGTAGACGCGGATGTCGGCGCCGAGCGAGCGGAAGAAGCGGCGCAGCAGGGCGGCAGAGGTGGCGCCGTCGACGTCGTAATCGCCGAAGACCGCCACCGGCTCGCCGTCGCGGATGGCCCGTGCGATGCGCTCGGCCGCCGGGTCCATGTCGCGGAAACGCGACGGGTCGGGCAGCAGCGCCTTCAGCGTCGGGTTGAGGAAGGTGTCACAAGTCTCATCGGTGACGCCGCGGGCAGCCAGCACCCGGCCGACGATCTCCGGCAGCCCGCGCCCCTGGGTCAGCGCCTGCGCCTGCCGCTCGTCGCAGGGCCGCGCCTGCCAGCGCTTGCCGGACAGGGAGTTGGCGACGTTGAGGAAGGCGGCGGCTTCGGTCATGGCGGTGCTGCACGGTCTCTCTGGGATGGGGGCACAGCCATAGCAGAGATGGACGCGCGGCGCACGATGGGCATCGGCAGGGGTGGGGTGTGGGGGTGGAAGTTGTCGGCTTCGAATGCCCCCCACCTAGCCTCCCCCGCTGGGCGGGGGAGGAACTGGTACTTCTTTTCAGATCAAGCACCTAACCCCTCCCCCGCCCAGCGGGGGAGGGTTGGGGTGGGGGTCTAACGCCCCCGTACCCGCACCTAAGCCGCCCGCATCCACACCGCCGTATCGTGGAACGCCGCCCCGCCCGCCGGCGGAATTGGCTCGGGCGAGGTCAGGCTGTTGATGCCGATGCCCTCGACGAAGGCGCCGTTGGGCCAGATCCCCTCGACGATCACCACGCCGCGCGGAACGCCGGCAAAGGACTTGGCGTGGACCACGACGCTGCCCTGCGGATTGCCCAGCCGCACCGCATCGCCGTCGGTCAGCCCCAGCCCCGTCGCGTCGTCCGGGTGGATCAGAGCGGTGGGTCGGCCTTCGCGCTTCTGGGCGGTCAGCGTCTCGGTGAAGGAGGTGTTGAGGAACTGGCGGGCCGGGGCGGTGACGAGGCGGAAGGGATGCTCCGCATCGGCGTCGCGGGCGGGGGGCATGTGGTCGGGCATCGCCGGCATGCCGCCATAGGGACCGAGCGCCGCCCAGTCCGGCGCGAAGCGGAACTTGCCGTCGGGATGGGCGAAGCCGTTGAGGAAATGCGAGGTCTCGAAATCCGGCTGGGCGTCGATCCAGCGCTGCTCGCTCAGCGTCGCCGCGTCGCCGAGATCGGACGCCTTCAGCATGGCGTCGATGATCTCCAGCGCGGTCATGCCGAATCCCGGATGCTCGGCGCCGACGCGGCGGGCGAGTTCGGAGATCACCCAGTGATTCTCGCGCGCCTCGAACTGCGGCTCGATCACCTTGCGGCCGATCAGGATGTGCATCTGGCCGCCGCCGCGGTAGATGTCGTCATGCTCCAGGAAGGTGGTGGCGGGGATCACCAGATCGGCCAACTGCGCCGTATCGGTCATGAACTGCTCGTGCACCGCGACGAACAGGTCCTCGCGCAGGAAGCCCTGGCGGACGCGGTTGGAGTCCGGGCAGATCGTCACCGGGTTGGTGTTCTGGATCAGCATCGCCGTCACCGGCGGTCCGCTGGTCAGGTCGCGCGGGTCGCCGGTCAGCACCGCGCCGATGCGCGATTGGTCGAAGCTGCGCACCGATTTGTCGAGACGGTCCAGCCCCTCCGACAGAGTCTTGTCGAGCTTGTAGATGCCGGACGAGCAGTAGAGCGCGCCGCCGCCCTTGTGCTGCCAGGCGCCGGTGACCACCGGCAGGCAGGACACGGCATGGACCTGGGCCGCGCCGTTGTGGGCGCGCGACAGGCCGTAGCCGACGCGCAGGTAGGACCGCTCGGTGGTGCCGTAGAGGCGGGCGAATTCTTCGATCTCCGCCACCGTCAGGCCGGTGACGGCCGCCGCCCATTCCGGCGTGCGGCTGGCGAGATGCGCCTCCAGCGCCGTGGTGTCGCCGGCCAGCCGGGCCAGATAGGCACGGTCGGCGTGGCCGTCGCGGAACAGCACATGCATCACCGCGCAGGCCAGCGCCCCGTCGGTGCCCGGCCGCAGCATCAGGTGCAGATCCGACACCTCGGCCGTACCGGTGCGGTAGGGGTCGATGGTGACCAGCTTGGCGCCGCGGCCCTTGCGGGCGCGGCTGACATGGGTCATCACGTTGACCTGGGTGGCGACCGGGTTGCCGCCCCAGTTGACGATCAGGTCGCTCTCCGCCATCTCGCGCGGGTCGGCGCCGCGGATGTCGCCGTAGCCGGCGAGCCAGCCCATGTTGGCCGGCGTGTCGCACACCGTGCTGGTCTGGCGCGAATAGCCCTTGGCATGGCGCAGGCGCTGGATGCCGCCGCGCTGCACCAGCCCCATGGTGCCGGCGTAGAAATAGGGCCAGACCGCTTCCGGGCCATGGGTGCGCTCGGCGGTCAGGAAGGCGTCGGCGATGCGGTCCAGCGCCTCGTCCCAGCCGATTTCCGTCCACTGGCCGGAGCCCTTGGGGCCGCTGCGCAGCAGCGGGGTCTTCAGCCGGTCCGGCGAATGCACCCGCTCGGCATAGCGGCTGACCTTCGCGCAGATGACGCCGGCGGTGTAGCTGTTCTCGGCGGCGCCGCGCACCTTGCCGATGCGGTCGGGGGCGAGGCGTTCCACCTCCAGGGCGCAGGTGCTGGGGCAGTCGTGCGGACAGGCGGTGGGCAGGAACTGGGCCGACAAGGCTAACCTCGGGTCTGGCTGGCGGCGGGAGAAGGCGGAAGTCTAGGCCCGGCCGCGCGCCCGCTTCAATGCGCAACAATGTATGGGTACAAAAAAGCGGGGCCGCGAAGCCCTGTTCCGGACTTCGCGGCCCCTGCCGATTCAACGAGAGAACCCCCTGACGACTTGCGGCTTTACATGAAGCCGAGCAGGCGCGGGAACCACAGGGTGATCGCCGGGACGTAGGTGACGAGGCCGAGGAAGATCAGCATCGTCAGCAGCCACGGCCACACCGCCACCGTCAGCTCGGTGATGCCCATCTTGGTGATGCCCGAGGCGACGTAGAGGTTCAGGCCGACCGGCGGGTGGCACATGCCGACTTCCATGTTCACGATGATCAGGATGCCGAAATGTACCGGGTCGATGCCCAGCTTCATGGCGACCGGGAACAGGATGGGCGCCATGATCAGGACGATGGACGACGGCTCCATGAAGTTTCCGGCGGCCAGCAGGATGATGTTCACCACCAGCAGGAAGACCCAGACGCCCATGTTCTGGTCGAGGATCCAGGCCGCCATGTTCTGCGGGATCTGCTCCGACGTCATCAGGAAGGAGAAGAGCACCGCGTTGGTGATGATGTAGAGCAGCATCGCCGACATGCTGGCGCTGTCCAGCAGCACCTTCGGCACGCGGCGGAGCGGCATGTCCTTGTAGACGAAGACCGCGACGACGAAGGCATAGACCGCGGCCATCGCCGCCGCTTCGGTCGGGGTGAAGATGCCGCTGTAGATGCCGCCCATGACGACGATGATCAGCAGCAGGCCCCAGAAGCTCTCGCGCAGGGCATGCATGCGCTGCTTGAGGCTGGCCTTGGGCAGGCGCGGATAGCCGAACTTGCGGGCGCGGAACCAGGTGGTGAAGCCGAGGAAGCAGGCCAGCATGATGCCCGGCACCACGCCGGCGATGAACATCTGGCCGATCGAGGCGGCCTGCGGGTGGCCGGTGGTGGCGACGCAGTACATCACCATGACGATCGACGGCGGGATCAGGATGCCGAGAGCGCCCGAGGTGGTGACGATGCCGGCGCCGAAATTCTTCGGGAAGCCCTGCGCCACCATCGCCGGCAGGATGATCGAGCCGATGGCGACCACCGTCGCCGGGCTGGAGCCCGACACCGCCGCGAAGAGGGCGCAGGCCATCACGCCGGCCAGACCAAGCCCGCCATGCCAGTGGCCCACCATCGAGGTGGCGAAGTTGATCATGCGGCGCGCCACGCCGCCGTGGGTCAGGAAGTTGCCGGCCAGGATGAAGAACGGGATCGCCATGATCTCGAACTTCTCGATGCCGGTGAACAGCTTCAGCGCCACCGCGTCGATCGGCACGTCGGTCATGAAGAACAGGAAGGACAGAACCGTCAGGCCGAGCGAGATCGAGATCGGCATGCCGGTGAGCATGAGGGCCAGCAGAAGCCCGAAGATGATTGCGGCGTTCATGCCGGGCCTCCTTCCTTGGCGGCTTCGACCGGGTCGATGCCGTCGACCTGGGCATGGTCGTGGTGGGGCAGTTCGCCGGTGCGGACGAAATTCCAGGCGACCTGGAGGAAGCGGAAGCACATCAGGTAGGAGCCGAGCGGCACCGCCAGATAGATGATCCACATCGGCCATTCCAGATCGGCCGACACCTGCTCGGTCTCCGACATGTGGTAGACGAAGCGGGCGCCGAGCGACCCGACGATGCCGGTGAACAGCGCGCCGGCGCCCAGCCCGAACAGCACGAACTTGGCACGCAGGTGCGGTTCCATCCGGTTGATGATGACGTCGACGCCGACATGGATGCCGGTACGCACGCCGTAGGCGGCGCCGAACTTGGCCATCCACACGAACATGTAGATGCACAGCTCCTGCGCCCAGGCGAGGTTCCAGTGCAGCACATAGTCCTGGATGACGGGAACGCCGGAGAAATAGCGGTGGACGACGGACGCGAAGATGACGAGCGTCGCCCCGGCCATGAGCGACGCGATCAGCGTCTCCTCAAGGCGGTCGAGGATTTTCATGAACATGTCGCGGGGATCTCCCGGTCGGCGGAGATGGGGTCGGCGTTTGTTGCCCTCTCCCGTCCCGGGAGAGGGAGGGACCCGCCGAAGGCGGGAGGGTGAGGGGTGATCCGCACATGGATCCCGATCCTTGGATCACCCCTCACCCTTCCCATGCTGCGCATGGGTCCCTTCCCTCTCCCGGGGCGGGAGAGGGGGGATCGAAGCCAGAGTGCTTACATCTTGAAGCCGGCCGCGGCCGATTCCTTGTAGATCGCTTCGATCAGGTCCTTGCCGACGCGGGATTCGGCGTCCTTGTGGACCGGCTTGAGCGCCTTGATCCAGGCCTCGCGCTCTTCCTTGGTCTGGGTGTGGAACTCGGTCCTGCCCGAGGCCTTCATCTGGGCCAGCGCGGAGTCGTTCTCGCTCTGGGCGATGTCGTTGGCGTAGTCGGTCGCCTCCTTCATCGCCTCCTCCAGCTTGCCGCGGACGTCGGCCGGCAGGCCTTCCCAGAACTTCTTGTTCACGATGACCGCATAGCCGAGATAGCCGTGGTCGGTCAGGGTGGCGTTCTTCTGCACCTCGTGCATCTTCTGGGTGTACATGTTGGACGGCGGGTTCTCCGTGCCGTCGACGACGCCGGTCTGCAGCGCCTGGTACACTTCCGAGAAGGCCATCACCTGCGGCAGGGCGCCCAGCGCCCGCATCTGGGCATCCAGAACCTTGGACGACTGGATGCGCATCTTCAGGCCCTTCACGTCCTCCGGCTTGATGAGCGGCTTGTTGGCGCTCATGATCTTGAAGCCGTTGTCCCAATAGGCCAGGCCGATGATGCCCTTGGACTCCAGCTTCTGGAACAGCTTCTTGCCGATCTCGCCCTTGGTGACGCGCTGCAGGACTTCCTTGCTCGGGAAGATGTAGGGCAGGTCGAAGACCTCGAATTCCTTGGCGCCGAGCGGACCGAACTTGGCCAGCGACGGGGCCAGCATCTGCACCGCCCCCAGCTGCAGCGCCTCGAGCTCTTCCTTGTCCTTGTAGAGCTGGCTGTTCGGATAGACTTCGATCTTGACCTTGCCGGCGGTCAGCTTCTCGGCGAGTTCCTTGAACTTCTCGGCACCCTTGCCCTTCGGCGTCTCCGGCGCGACGACATGGCTGAACTTGATCACGATCTGGTCCTGGGCCCAGGCCGTGGACAAGGCCATCGGCGCCGACATCATGCAGCCGACCGCAGCCGCGCACAGGAGCTTCACGAGTTTCATGGGTGCGTCCCCCTCTGGTGTTTGATTGTCGACAGGGCGGAATGTTCTGCCCCGTACTTGTTGCGCATTGTTCATGATTGGACGAATTGCGGCTATTGTGGATATCCGCAGAGTCGGCCTATCCCACTTTCGCCTGGGTCCGCCATCTCCCACCACCACACTTTCGTGTCCATCTTGATGTCGAGACCGCCCTCCAACCCCACCGCTCGTGCCGCCCGTATCAGGCGGGCGGTTCCGCATGCGACGCCGGTGGTGGCGATGGCGCTGGTCGTGGTGCTGCTGGGCGCCTTCCTGTGGCTGCTTCAGCGCAACGAGCGGGACGAGGAGGCGCTGGCGCTCATCAAGGACGCCTTGTGGGTCGAGCAGAACCTGCATTTCCAGCTCGCCTCCGACGAGGACAAGCTGGAAAGGCTGGCGGAGACGCTCGGCCGCAGCGACGTCGACCTGCGGCAGTTCGCCGCGATGGCCCGGCTGGTGGTGAACACCAATCCGGCGATCGAGCGCGTGCTGTGGCTGGACGCCGAGGGGCGGGTTTTGCTGGCCGAGCCGCCGCTGCCGGGGGACGGCGCCCCGGATGGGAACAGGCGGGGCGCGACGGAGGGCAACGTCGATCATTCCGGGGGGCAATCCGGCGGGCAGTCCGGGGGGATGACCCGCGACGACGCGATGCGCATCGCCCGGTCCTCCGGCCTGCGGGCGTATGGGGCGCCCTACCGGATCGACGCCACCGACCGCGGGTTCGACGCCGCCTTCCCGCTGTTCCGCGACGGCGCCTTCGCCGGAGCGCTGGTCGGCGTCTTCTCGTTCGAGGCGATGCTGACCCACCATGTGCCCTGGTGGTTCGCCCAGCGCTACCAGTTGGAAGTGATCGACGCGACGGGCGCGGTGCTGGGGTCGAAGTCGCGCTTGTCGGTGCCGGGGTCCATGGCCGGACCCGAGCCGGACCCGGCGCGCAGCCACGTCATTCCGTTCGACCCTCCCGGCCACGGGCTGGCATTGGTGGCCACCGCCTATCCCAGCGACTCCAACGTCACCCGCACCGTGCTGGTGGCGGCGATCTTCGCGCTGACCGGATCGGCGCTGTGGAGCCTGTGGTCGCTGCGCCGCCACATCGCCGGCCGCCTGCGGGCGGAGGAAGCCCTGCGCGAGGAGCACGCCTTCCGCAAGGCGATGGAGGACAGCCTGACCGTGGGCATGCGCGCCCGCGACATGGAGGGGCGCATCACCTACGTCAATCCGGCCTTCTGCCGGATGGTCGGGCTGGAGGCCGAGGACCTGATCGGACGCGGTCCGCCGGCGCCCTATTGGCTGCCGGAGGAGATCGACCAAGCCGAGGCCGCATTCCAGGACGTGCTGGCCGGCCGGGCACCGGAAAGCGGGCTGGAGATGCGGTTCCAGCGCGCCGACGGCGAACGCTTCGACGCTCTGATCTACGAGGCGCCGCTGATCGACGCCAACGGGCGCCAGACCGGCTGGATGGGCTCAGTCCTCGATATCACCGAACGCAAGCGGGCCGAGGAGCTGGCCCGCCAGCAGCAGGAGCGGCTGCAGCAGACCTCCCGCCTCATCACCATGGGCGAGATGGCATCGACCCTGGCGCATGAGCTGAACCAGCCGCTGTCGGCCATCGCCAGCTATTGCACCGGTTGCCTGAACCGGCTGCGCTCCGACCGCTGCGATACGCAGGAGGTCGCGGCGGCGCTGGAAAAGCTGGCGGCCCAGGCCAAGCGCGCCGGGCTGGTGGTGCGCCGCATCCACGACTTCGTGCGCAAGCGCGACCCGAAGGTCGCTCCCTGCTCGCTGGCCGGCGTGCTGGAGGACTGCGTCGGTCTGGCCGGCAGCGACGCGGCGCGGCTGGGCGTGCGGGTCGAGCTGGACGCGCCGGCCGACCTGCCGCCGGTCACCGGCGACCGCATCCTGCTGCAGCAGGTGGTGCTGAACCTGATGCGCAACGGGATCGAGGCGATGGCCCGCACCCCGCGCGCCGACCGCCGCCTGACCGTCACCGTCCGCCAGGGCGGCGAAGACGGCAGCGGCGACGGCGGGCGGGTGCTGCTGACGGAGATCCGCGACCATGGCTGCGGCATCGCGCCCGACGTGGCCGAACGCCTGTTTTCCCCTTTCTTCACCACCAAGCGCGAAGGTATGGGCATGGGTCTGAACATCTGCCGGTCCATCATCGAACACCACCGCGGCCGGCTGTGGTTCGAGACTGCCGGGCGGAACGGCTCCGAAGGGCCTGCCGGGGCGCGTTTCCTGTTCACCCTGCCCGTCCATGCCCACCCTCTTGACCGCAGCATCGAGGCCGCCGAATGACCACGCTCCATATCGTCGACGACGACGAGGCCATCCGCGACGCTCTCGGCTGGCTGTTCCAGTCGCGCAACGTCCCGGTCTCCGGCTGGCCGTCCGCCGAAGCCTTCCTGGAGGCTTGGCGGCCGGACACCGCCGGCTGCCTGCTGCTGGACATCCGGATGGAGGGGATGAGCGGGCTGGAGCTGTTCGACCGGCTGCTCGCCAAGGGATGCCGCATGCCGGTGATCTTCCTGACCGGCCATGGCGACGTGCCCATCGCCGTCGGCGCCCTGAAGAAGGGAGCCCGCGATTTCGTCGAAAAACCCTTCAACGACAACGAGCTGGTCGACCGGGTGATCGACGCGCTCGCCGCCGACGCCGAACAGCGCGAGCGCGAGGCGGGACAGGCCGGACTGGCGGCGCGGCTGGGCACCCTGACCCAGCGCGAACGGCAGGTGATGGAGCTGGTCGTCGCCGGCCGCCTGAACAAGGTGATCGCCGACGAGCTGGGCATCAGCATGCGCACGGTCGAGGTCCATCGCAGCCATGTGTTCGAGAAGATGCGGGTGAAGACGGCGGTGGAACTGGCGCGGCTGCTGACGGGTGCCTCCTGATGACCGCCTGCTGAATCGGGGGAAACCCCAGAAGACGGCAGAGGTCCCTGGAGTCGTCACAGGGCCCGCACTACTCTGCCCCCCGCCACCCCGGTGGTTTTCCCCTGCGGCCTGGAGCATCGGCGGTTGCGCTTGCGGTTACCCAGTTCCCTGCTGGCCATCGGTTTGGCCGTGACCGCGCCCCTGCTGCTGTTCGGCGCCGTCCTGGTCTGGCAGCTCGACACCCGCGACCGGGCGGAGACGGAGGACGCGCTGCAATCGGTCGCCCAGTCGCTGTCGCTGGCGGTCGACCGGGAGCTGGCGAGCCAGCTGCGGCCGCTGGAACTGCTGGCGTCGCTGTTGCAGCCCAACGCCGACGATCCGCGCACGCTGTACCAGGAGACGACCACCGCCACCCACAGCCAGGCCGGCTGGCTGGCGATGGGTCTGATCGACGCCGATACCGGGCGCTTCCTGTTCCACACCCACTATCCGCTGGGCGTCCAGCCGTTGCCGCCGCCCCGGCTGGACGAGATCACCCGCCAAGTGGTCGAAAGCCGGCATGCGACGATCGGCGGCGTGCTGCCGCCCGGCGGGCCGCCCGGCCGGCCGTCGCTGATCCTGCGCGCGCCGATCATCCAGTACGACCCGGTGGGGCAGAGCGACCGGGTGCGCTATGTCCTGTCGCTGGCGCTCGGGCTGGAAGGGTTGAGCGGCGCGCTGCGCACCCGTGCCACCCCGCCCGAATGGACGGTCACCGTCATCGACCCGACCATGCTGATCGCCGCCCGCTCGCATGATGCCGCCGCCTATCTCGGCCAGAAGGTCTATGCGGCGCTGGAGACACGGATCCGGGCGGGCAGCAGCCGCATGTTCCTCGGCAGGACCAGGGACGGGGTGGAAGTCCATTCCGTCATCCACCGCTCGGCCGAAACCGGCTGGTCGGTGATATTGGGCGTACCGTCGGAAGCCGTGCAGCGAAAGCTGAACGCCACCCGCATGACGGTGATCGGCGGCGGAGCCCTTGCCTGTGCGGCGACCCTGATGCTGGCCCTGCTGGTGTCGCGCGCCTACCGCCGGCGCCGCAGCGCCGAGGAGGAGGTGCGGCGCGCCCGCGAGGCCGTGCTGATCGAACAGCGCCGCCGGCTGGAGTCCGAGAAGGAACATGCGGAAGCGGCCAACCGCGCCAAGGGCGATTTCCTGGCCAACATGAGCCATGAACTGCGCACGCCGCTGAACGCCATCATCGGTTTCGCCGAAGCGCTGATGTCCGGCATCTTCGGCCCCGCCCCACCCAAGCATGTCGAATATCTCACCGCGATCCACCAGTCCGGCCGCCACCTGCTGGATCTCGTCAACGAGTTGCTGGACATGGCGAAGATCGAAGCCGGCCGGCTGGAACTGTTCCCGTCGTCCGTCGCACTGGGCGACCTGCTGGGAGACTGCCTGGGACTGGTCGAGGCACTGGCCCTGCGCAAGGGCGTGGCGCTGACCGGCGTCGCCGTCGTTCCGGACCTGAGAGTAATGGCGGACGGGGTCCGCCTGCGCCAAGCGGTGCTGAACGTCCTGTCCAACGCCATCAAGTTCACCCCGCCCGGCGGCGCCGTGCGGGTGGAGGCCGCCGCCGGTACCGGCGGCAGGGGAGCGGTCATCGTGATCACCGACACCGGCGTCGGCATGACCGCGGACGAGATCCTGATCGCGATGGAACCGTTCCGTCAGGTCCACAACTACCTGACCAAGGCCGAGGCCGGGACCGGGCTGGGCCTGCCGCTGGCCCGCCGCTTCGTCGAGGCCCATGGCGGCACCCTGACCCTGGACAGCACCCCCGGTGCCGGCACCACGGTGACGATCAGGCTGCCGTGAAGGAACCGCCGGCCGCAACAAGGCCGGCCGCGACTGGAGCTTCCCCCTACCCCCGGCGCGGCGGGCGTCCCGGAAGCGTGGCGCGCTGCAGCTTGGCGCCGGCAAGATCGGCACCGTCCATCTCGGCGCTGTCGAGGTTGGCGTCGGACAGGTTGGCCTGCACCAGACAGGTCCCGACCAGCAGGGCGCCGCGCATGTCGGCCCCCATCAGGTTGGCGGCCCAGGAGCGCCCGGTGGGGCGGCCCGAAGGGTCCTTGATCGCTGCCGGACCCAGCCGCACCCGCGTCAGGTCGGCGCCGGTCAGCACGGCATAGCTGAGATTGGCGCCTGACAGATCGGCCCCCATCAGGTTGGCGCCTTCCAGGTTGGCACCGGACAGGTCGGTCATCATCAGCCGGGCACCGGTCAGCGCCGCCGCCGACAGGTTCGCCCCGCGCAGCGACGCGGCACTGAGGGTCACGTTGCGCAGGTCGGCGCGGCTGAGGTCGGCTCCGTCGAGGTCGGCGCGCTGGCCGCGCTGGCCGAAGCTGTCGATCCAACGCTCATGGTCGAAGATGGCGCGCTGGATCTCCGATCCCATGCTGTCGATCGGCCGGGTCATCTGCGCCGTGGCGATCCGCGTGGACGACAGATCGCAATCGGCCATCCGGGTACCGACCATGTCGGCCTTGTCGAAGCGGGTGCCGTCCAGCGCCGCTCCCGACAGGTTGGCGCCATTCAGCCGCGCCCCCGTCAGGTCGGCGCCGTTCAGCACCGCGCCCGACAGGTCGGCATTCTGCAGCACCGCACCGCTGAGGTCGGCCTCCGACAAGTTGGCGCCGCGCAGGACGGCGCCGGTCAGGTCGGTGGGAATACCGCCTTCCGCCGTCATGCCGGTCTGCAGGCGGGCCAGGGCGGCCTTGTGGATCTGGCGGGCGCTCTCGGCGTCCTGCGCATCCGGCCCGGCGCCGCGGCGGGCGGTGCCGCCTGGCTCCAGCGTGCCGGCGCGCAAGTCCGCTCCCTTCAGGTTGGCGTGGGAGAAATCCGCCGCACGCAACCGGGCGCCGCGCAGGTCGGTCTGCATCAGGTTGGCACGGCTGATGTCGGCATCGCGGAGATCGACGCCGAACAGGTCGGCACCGGCCAGATTGGTGCCGTTCAGCCGCCCGCGTGCCAGTCGCGCGCCGACCAAACGGGCGCCGCGCAGATCACGCTGAGACAGGTCCGCCCCTTCCAGGTCGGCCATGGCGAGGTTGGCGCGGGCGCCGCCCGGCTGGCCCTTGATCCAGCGGGCATGCCGGTCCAGCACCTCGGCCAGTTGATCTGGGCGAAAGAAGGACACGGACGACGCGGTCGGAGTGGCGGTGTTCGACACGGGCAAGCTGACGCCGTGAAATTGGTTACATTGCGACAATCATGCGGTTCATTCCTTACCGAAGGCTGAATAACTCCCCCTTTTGCGCACTCTCTTTAGGAGGATGAGGTTCGGCAGCCTGCCGCTGCCGCATCCCATTGGACCGAGGGCGATTTCCGGCGTGGAGAATAGGGAAAACAGGAGCTTGGCCATAAGACCGGCCATAGGCCTCTAAGGCTCCCGTCCCCATGACCGGACCGCGGCAGTCCCGAGTCGCGCAGGTTACGGTTCTGTAATCGAACCACTTGCGAACGGGTCGCGAACAATTGCGAATCAGCACGCGGCCGGCGCCACGCGCTGTTCGGCGGAATCCCTGGACTCCCCAAAAAACCAGCATCGGTTAAGCAATGGTTTCTTGACAGAAAAGGCCACGGGCATCCTAAAAGTGTCCCACCTTTCGGATTAACGCACCGCAGCGCGCCTTGACCTTAGCCAGGGTGTGACTTTGGCCGTAACCGGGACGACGGAGTCCAGACGATGGATTCCGGGTGCCGGAGCGGAAAAACGGGATATGAAGGAAGAATGATGAAGGATACGGACGCCCGGTCGATCATGGCCGCACGCCCGAGCGTTGGCGACAGCCACGCCACCGAACGCCGTCATCTCGATCGCCGCACCCTTCTGCGCGCCGGCTTGGGTCTGGCCGCCGCCGCCTCTGCCGGAGGAACCCTGTTCACCAGCGAAGAGGCGGAGGCCGCGGCACTGCGCGCACCGCCCCGGGTGCTGTCCCTGGTGAACCTGCACACCGGCGAGAAGATCAACGCCGAATATTGGGCGAAGGGCAAATATGTCCGCGATGCGATGCGGGCGGTGAACCGCGTGCTGCGCGACCACCGCACCAACTCGGTCCATCCCATCGATCCGAAGCTGCTGGATCTGGTCTATGGCCTGAGCCGCAAGATCGGGCGCAAGGGTCCGATCGAGATCGTGTCCGGCTACCGCTCGCCGGAGAGCAACGCGCTGCTGCGCGAGGCCGACCATAGCGGCGTCGCCCAGAACAGCTTCCACATGCGCGGCATGGCCATCGACCTGCGGGTCCCGAGCATGTCCACGCGCAGCCTGCAGCGTGCGGCGCTGAGCCTGCGCGGTGGCGGCGTCGGCTATTACCCCGACAGCAACTTCGTCCATGTGGATGTCGGCCCGCTGCGCCACTGGTGAGCCACCGATCCCGGGATACCGCGTCCGGTACAGCCCGTATTTCAAGACCGTCAGTTCGAAGTGGCGCCGAGTCCAATGTGATTTGGCGCCATGGTCATTTCGGGGTCTTTCCCTTCCATAGAGCGGGATTGGCCGGCCATCCGGTCCGGTATCCAGTTCCAACCGCAGCCGCCGGCTTTGGTTCCGATTTACGGCGGGCGGCGGTCATGCCCGGCCCGTTGCCGGCATTCTGCCATGAGACCTCGTGACGACCGGCTTGATGGCGGTCCCGTCGGCACGGCAGGTTTTCCCCGACAGTCATCACCCGCTTTCTGAACGCCCGCCAAACTGATGCGAAGCGCGGAACGCGGCTTACTGCCACAGCCATGGGTGGCACTTTGAAGCCCAATCCGCCAATAAATTGTCTATCTTGATTTCCGCGCAATTTATCATGCGTTTGGCTTCGAAATCCGGGGGGATATGCATATGGGATTCCTGTTTGGTGGAAGCGGCAACGATACGCTGATCGGCGGCGACGGTGACGACGCTTTCTATGGTGAAGCCGGCAATGACTTGATGATCGGTGGGGATGGTGACGACACGTTCCATGGGGGCGCCGGTAGTGATTCGCTCATCGGCGGCATGGGCGACGACGTCTACATGGTGGACGACACAGACGACACCATCCTGGAGGATCCGCTCCAAGGCTTCGACGAGGTCCGGACCACGCTGAACGCCTATACACTCGGTTTCAATCTGGAAAAGCTGACCTTCGCCGGATACGGCGATTTCGAAGGCACCGGCAACGAACTGGACAACCTGATCATCGGCGGGATGCACAGCAACACCCTGATCGGCGGGGGCGGCCTCGACACGCTGATCGGTAGCCATAGTGACGACACGCTCGATGGCGGCTCGGGCAATGATTTGCTGATCGGTGGCAATGGCAACGACGTCTACATCGTGGACAGTGCCGGCGACATCGTCCAAGAAGATCCGTTTCATGGCATCGACGAGATCCGCACCACGCTGAACGCCTACAGCCTTGGCGCCGAGGTGGAGCAACTGACCTTCATCGGAACCGGCGACTTCGAAGGCACCGGCAATGCGCTGAACAATGTGATCGTCGGCGGAGCGGGCAACGATACTCTGAGCGGCGGGGGCGGTTCCGACATTCTGATCGGCGGTGACGGAGATGACCTCCTCCTCGTCGACGGCTTCGGCTACTACGGCATGTCCTTCATGGCGTCCCTGCAGGGTGGAGACGGGGTCGACACGGCCATCGTCCTGAACAGTGACGGAATTTATATCGACCTGAGCGCTTGCAGCATCGAACGCACCTATGGCGGATCGGGAAACGACACGCTGACCGGCACGGGAGCCATTACCGGCCTCGCGATCGACGGGGGAGACGGCGATGACAGTATCGTCGGCGGCGCGTTCAACGACACGCTGACCGGCGGCACCGGCGCCGACGCCCTGACGGGCGGCGATGGCGACGACGTGTTCTATATCGACGCGGCCGACCGAGTCGAGGGCGGCAACGGGTTCGACACCGTCTATGTCCAGGGAGACGGCGACATCCACCTCGATCTCGGCTATCCCGGCATCGAACGGGTGTTCAGCAGCGGTGGCAACGACAACTTCTTTGCAGGCGCCACAGCGGTCGAGGTCGACGCCGGGGCCGGGGCCGGGGCCGGCGACGACAACCTCTCGGGAGGCGATGGCAACGACACATTTTATGGCGGCGACGGCAACGACAATATGTTCGGCGGCGGAGGGAGCGACATCCTGGTCGGCGGGGCCGGCAACGACACCCTGTTCGGCGGCGACGGCGACGATGTTCTGATCGGCGGGGCCGGCGAGAATGTGCTGTTCGGCGAGGACGGTAACGATAGCTTTTATATCGACACCGCGACCTCGGCCCGTCTTTTTGGCGGCAATGGCGACGACACGGTCATTGTCCGTTACGCCGGGGGTGCCGATCTGGACATCTCCCACTCGATCGAGCATTTCATCGGCGGGGTCGGCAATGACTCCGTCACGGCCGACTACGCGTACTTGGCAATGACGATCGACGGCGAGGACGGCGACGACACGCTGTCCGGCGGTTCCGGCAACGACACGCTGTCTGGTGGAAACGGCGACGACAGGCTGCGGGGCGGCGGCGGTGATAACGTGCTGCAAGGCGGAGCCGGTGCCGACCTGTTCGATTTCTCGGTCAGCTTCGGCGGTGGCAGCGGCGACGGCAACGACGTCGTGGGCGATTTCAATGCTGCGGAGGGCGATCGGATCGGACTGCTCTGGTTCCAGAATTGCTCGGTGAGCGCCAACGCCCAGGGCGAGGCTGTTCTCGACATTTCGGGCTTCGGCAGCGCGTCGACGGTCACCCTCTCCGGTGTGATGGCCCAGGACGTGTTGAGTTCCTGGTTCACCACCCTCTGAAAACAGGAAAGGCGCCGTCCTGCTGGAGACGGCGCCTTTCCATTCGTCCTGAGCGGATGAAGACCGCCCTACCCCACCTTCAGCTTGCGGCGGAGCAGCGACAGCGGTGCGGTGTCGTCCAGGCTGGGCTGGAAGGCGATGGTCACCTCGGTCAGCGCATTCGCCCAGCTCTCCGGGTTCGTCCCCTCCGGTGCCTCGACCGAGGTGAAGCCGGTGCGGACCAGATAGAGATACTGGTCGGGAATGACATGGCCGACCGCGCGGATCTCGCCGGTATAGCCGTAGCGCTCCCGCAGCTCGCGCGCGGTGGAGAAGCCGCGTCCGTCGCGGAACTTGGCGAACTCCACCGCCACCAGGGCGAAGCGGTCGAGGTCGGCGGCGATGGCGCCCGCCAGCGTGCCGCTCTTCAGCCGCACGCCCAGCTTGGCATTGCGACCCTCGAAGCCGTCGCGCTCCGCCTGCCAGCGCTCGAAGCTGATGATCACCGGGCGGTCGTTGGGAACCGGCTCGCCATCGGGGATGAAGCTCCAGGCATCCTCGCCGATGCGCCCATTCTCAATCAGCGGCATAGATTCTCTCCTTGAACGGGGCATGACCGACGCGTTTGAGGGTGTCGACGAAGCGCTCGCCCTCGCCCGTGCGGTTGGCGAGATAGACGTCGACGATGGCCTCGATGGCGTCCACCGCTTCGGTCTCGGTCACCGCCGGCCCCAGGATGTCGCCGATGGCGGTGGTCAGCGTCGGATCGCCGCCCACCGTGATCTGGTAATATTCGGTGCCCTTCTTGTCGACGCCGAGGATGCCGATGGCACCGACATGGTGATGGCCGCAGGCGTTGATGCAGCCGCTGATCTTGATCCCCAGCTCGCCGATGGTGCGCTGGCGGATCGGATCAGCGAAGCGGGCGGAGATCGCCTGGGCCAGCGGGATCGCGCGGGCATTGGCCAGCGCGCAGTAATCCAGCCCCGGGCAGGCGATGATATCGCCGATCAGCCCGGCATTGGCGCTGCCGAGACCGGCCTCGTCCAGCCGCTTCCACAGATCGTACAGTTCGTCCTTCTTCACATGGGCGAGGACGAGGTTCTGGACATGGGTGACGCGCAGCTCGCCGAAGCTGTGACGCTCGGCCAGATCGGCGACGAGGTCCATCTGGTCGCAGGTGGCGTCGCCGGGGATGCCGCCGGCCGGCTTCAGCGAAATGGTGGCGATGGCGTAGCCCGGCGCCTTGTGCTCGGCGACGTTCACCTCCAGCCAGTTGGCGAAGGCCGGGTCGGCAGCCTTGGCGCGCTCCAGCGCTTCGGAATGGTCGGGCAGTTCCTCGAAGGGCGGCGGGGCGAAATGCTGGCGCACCCCCTCGACGATCTCCGGGTCTAGGCGGTATTTCGGGCCGCGCAGCCGCGCGAACTCCTCCTCCACCTCCTGGGTGAACTTCTCCAGCCCCAGCTCGTGCACCAGGATCTTGATGCGCGCCTTGTAGATGTTGTCGCGGCGGCCATACTGGTTGTAGACGCGCAGGATCGCTTCCAGGTAGGCGACGAAATCCTCCTGGGCCACCCACTCGCGCACCAGCTTGCCGACGAAGGGCGAGCGGCCGAGACCGCCGCCGACATAGAAGGAGAAGCCGGCCTCGCCCTTGTCGTTGCGCCGGGCCAGCAGGCCGACGTCGTGGATGCGCACCGCGGCGCGGTCGCTCTCGGCGCCGGAGATGGCGATCTTGAACTTGCGCGGCAGATAGGTGAACTCGGGATGCATCGTCGTCCACTGCCGCAGGATCTCGGCATAGACGCGGCCGTCGACGACTTCATCCTTGGCGGCGCCGACGAAGGGGTCGGTGGTGACGTTGCGCACGCAGTTGCCGCTGGTCTGCAGCGCGTGCATGTCGACCTCGGCCAGCTCATGCAGGATGGCCGGGGTGTCCTCCAGCTTGATCCAGTTGTATTGCAGGTTCTGGCGGGTGGTGAAATGGCCGTAGCCGCGGTCGTACTTGCGGCCGATGGCGGCCAGCTTGCGCAGCTGGGTGGCGGACATCACGCCATAGGGCACGGCGATGCGCAGCATGTAGGCGTGAAGCTGGAGGTAGAGGCCGTTCATCAGCCGGACCGGCTTGAACTCCTCCTCCGTCAGCTCGCCCGACAGGCGGCGCTCGACTTGGCGGCGGAACTGCTCGACGCGCTCGGCGACGAACTGCCGGTCGATCTCGTCGTAGTGGTAGATGCCGGCACGGGCGCCGGGCGCGATGTGGTTCATGTCGATCAACCCTCAGGGCCGCCGCAACGGCCAGCGATCAGAAAATCAGGCGGCCTGCTTGCCGAGATCGAGGCGCACGGTCGGGCCGGCGGTGCGGATGCGCTCGCGCATCGTCGCTGGAACCGGAATGCCGTTCTGCTCCACCACCTCGAAGGCGTAGATATCGACGCCGGACTGCTCGCGCTCCGCCTTCGCCTTGGCTTCGGCCAACACCCCGTCGGCCTCGGCGCGCTGGAACAGCGCAGCCTCGGCGAAGGACTCGACCCACCGACCGCCCTCGCCCAGGAACACGACTTCTCCGTCGCGCAGGCGGTTGGCGGTGATGGCTTTCATCGATCCTTCCTTCGATCGATCCTTGGCCGACATCTGGCTCTCCTGGCTGGTCGTTCTCGAACGCGTTTGGTGTCTTACCCGAACCGTCGGCGGTCCGGCAGTGAATTCGGCGGGATACCGGCACCCACGGCATCATTCATGGCAGCCATTTCTCCCGGTCGATCAGGTCGCGGCTTTCGCGGGCGACTTCCGACATCGACGCACCTTCGGCACGTCGGCGGTCGCGAAGCTCGGCAATGGTGCGCAGCCGCTCCGCCCATGCCTCCGGGAACAGCGCCTCCAGCCGCTGGCGCAGCAGGCTGGCGAGCGTCGGGCTGCGGCCGCCGGTGGACACCGTCATCACCAGATCGCCACGCCGCACCACGGAGGGCGAGTGGAAATCACACAACGGGATGACGTCCTCGACATTCACCAGCACGCGGCGTTGCCGCGCCAGTTCCGCCAGCGCCGCCTCGGCCTCCGGTCCCAGCCCCATGACATACAGCACGCCGATTTTGTCCAGATCGGCGGCACCCGGCAAAGCTCGCACCAGCCTATCGCCGGCGAGCACCGCCAATTCCCCGTCCGGCTCCGGTGAAAAGACCTGCGGATCGGCCCCGCCGTCGCGCAGCTGGGTCAGGCGGCGCAAAGCCAGCGGACCGTTGCCGGCCAGCGCAACCACTACCCGGGCCGGGTCGAGCGCCAGCGGAATCATGGGCGGGCACCCGGAATGGATGCCGGAATGGACGAACGAGTGCGGCCGAGTGCGGCGTCTATGACCGGGATCCTGTGCATGGCGGTATTTAGCCCGGCGGCCGCATGACAATCAACATATTTCACACAAGTCTTTGCAGCGCAGCACAATCCTATTAAACAAGTAGAGAATGTATTTACGTTGCACGGGTTTTCCGCCGGTGATAATGTGCAAATAGAAAGTCACAACCTACTTATTTAGTAGGATTTAAACGCCACCGCGAAAGGCAGCTGATGATGGACGCCGCGACACGGGTGAAGCATCTGACCGACGGTTACGGCACGTTGGAAGGCGCTCCGCTGCTGGCCGCCATGCACGAGGTGTTCGGCGGGCGGATCGCCCTGCTGTCGTCCTTCGGCGCCGAATCCGCGGTGCTGCTGGCGCTGGCGGCAGAGGCCGCCCCGAATTTCCCGGTTCTGTTTGTGAATACTGGCAAGCTGTTCGGCGAGACCCTGCGCTATCGCGACCAGCTGGTGAAGCGGCTGGGCTTGACCGACGTGCGGGAGATTGGGCCGACTGCCGACGACCTCGCCGCCGGCGACCGGGACGGCCTGCTGTTCAACCGCGACTACGACGCCTGCTGCCACCTGCGCAAGACGGTGCCGCTGGATCGCGCGCTCGCCACCGCCGGGCTGGAGGCCTGGGTGACCGGGCGCAAGCGCTTCCAGTCAGCGACCCGCGCCGCCCTGCCCCTGTTTGAGGCGGAGAAGGACCGCATCAAGGTCAACCCACTGGCCAACTGGGACAAGGACCGGCTGGAGGAGGAGTTCACCCGGCGCGACCTGCCGCGCCACCCGCTGGAGGCCGACGGGTTCCTGTCGATCGGCTGTTACACCTGCACCGAGCGCGTGGCGCCCGGTGCCGACCCGCGTTCCGGCCGCTGGGCCGGCAGCGCCAAGACCGAATGCGGCATACACACCACCATGATTGGAATCGTTCGATGAGCGCCGATCTCGACCAGCTCGAAAACCAGAGCATCTATATTCTGCGCGAGGCCTACAACCGCATCGACAAGCTGGCGATGCTCTGGTCGATCGGCAAGGACAGCAACGCGCTGCTCTGGCTCTGCCGCAAGGCGTTCTTCGGCCGCATCCCCTTCCCCGTCGTGCAGCTCGACACCGCCATGGAGCTGCCGGAGGTCTACGAGTTCCGCGACCGCATCACCAAGGAATGGGACCTCGACCTGAAGGTCGAGCAATGCCCGCCCGAGGAGGAGATGGACCAGACCCTCCCGCCGCTGACCCGCGCCGCCGCGCGCAAGACGGAAGGGCTGAAGAACCTGCTGCGCGACCACGCCTACCAGGGCGTGATGGTCGGCATCCGCCGCGACGAGCAGGCGACCCGTGCCAAGGAGCGCGTGTTCTCGCCGCGCTCGCTGGAAGGCGACTGGGACGTCAAGGACCAGCCGGCCGAGTTCTGGGACCATTACAAGACGCGCTTCCCCGAAGGCGTCCATGTCCGCATCCATCCGCTGCTGGCCTGGACCGAGCTGGACATCTGGCGCTATTCGCAGCGCGAAGGGATTCCCATCGTCCCGCTGTACTTCGCCCGCGACGGCAAGCGCTATCGCTCGCTCGGCGAGAAGAACATCACCTTCCCGGTCGACAGCACCGCCTCGACCATCGACGAGATCATCGCCGAGCTTCAGGTGACCCGCGTGCCGGAACGCGCCGGCCGGGCGATGGACAACGAATCCGAAGACAGCTTCGAACGCCTGCGCAGCGTGGGGTACATGTAAGATGCCGCATTCTCAACTCCGCATCGTCATCGTCGGCCATGTCGACCATGGCAAATCCACGCTGATCGGCCGCCTGCTGAACGACACCGGCAGCCTGCCCGACGGCAAGGTCGAGCAGGTCCGCGAAATGAGCCGCAAGCGCGGCATGCCGTTCGAATGGGCCTTCGTCATGGACGCGCTCCAGGCCGAGCGCGACCAGGGCATCACCATCGACACCACCCAGATCCACTTCAAGACCAAGCAGCGCCCCTACGTCATCATCGACGCCCCGGGCCACACCGAGTTCCTGAAGAACATGGTGACCGGCGCGTCCCAGGCCGACGCAGCCCTGCTGGTGATCGATGCCGACGAGGGCGCGCTGGAGCAGTCGCGCCGCCATGCCTTCCTGCTGCATCTGCTGGGCGTCCGTCAGGTGGCGGTCGTCGTCAACAAGATGGACAAGGTCGAGTTCTCCAGCCGCCGCTACGAAGCCGTGGCGCAGGAGATCAAGGACTATCTGGCCGAGCTGGGGTTGCAGCCCAAGGCGGTGATCCCGGTCTCCGCCCGCAACGGCGACAACATCGTCAGCCGCAGCGAGCAGGCCGACTGGTATCTAGGGCCCACGGTGATCGAGCAGCTCGACGCCTTCCGCCCGCAGCAGACCTCGCCCGACCAGCCGCTGCGCTTCCCGCTGCAGGACGTCTACAAGCCGGACGACCGCCGCATCCTGGCCGGCCGCGTCGAAAGCGGGCGCCTGCGCGTCGGCGACACCCTGCACTTCTCGCCCACCGGCGCCAGCGCCAAGGTGGTCAGCATCGAAGCGTGGAACCATCCCGAAACGGTGTTGTCGGCCCAGGCCGGGCAGAGCATCGGCATCACGCTGGACAAGCGCATCTTCGCCGAGCGCGGCCACATCGCCCACCACCAGGCCGACGCCCCGACCCTGGCCCACCGGCTGAGCGTGCGGCTGTTCTGGCTGGTGTCCGACCCGCTGGTGGTCGGCAAGACCTACACGCTGAAGATCGCCACCGCCGAACACCGGGTGACGGTGGAGCAGGTGACGGCCGCCATCAATGTGGAGGACCTGTCCAGCACGCCGGCCAAGTCGGTCCACCGCAACGAGGTGGCGGAGGTCGTCCTGCGCTCCCGCTCGCCGATCGCGCTCGATCTGGCGTCGGACCTGCCGTGCACCGGCCGCGGAGCGCTGATCGACGGCAACGACGTGGTCGGCGGCTGCCTGGTGGTGGAGATCGAGGACGCCGCGGCGGCCAACATCACCGAAGTCTCGCACACCGTCTCGCTGGAGGAGCGTGCCCAGTCCAACGGCCACAAGGGCGGCATCGTCTGGCTGACCGGCCTGTCGGGAGCCGGCAAGTCGACGCTGGCCATGGCGCTGGAACGGGCGCTGTTCGATCGCGGCTGGCAGACCTTCGTTCTGGATGGCGACAATGTCCGCAACGGGCTGAACGCCGGGCTGGGCTTCTCGTCGGACGACCGGGCGGAGAACATCCGCCGGGTGGCCGAGACGGCGAAGCTGTTCGCCGACGCCGGCATGGTGGTGATCGCCTCGCTGATCTCGCCGCTGAAGTCCGACCGGGCACGGGCGCGGGTGATCGGCGGCGAGCGCTTCCACGAGGTCCATGTGGCTGCCGACCTCGCCACCTGCGAGGAGCGCGATCCCAAGGGCCTCTACAAGAAGGCGCGGGCCGGCGAGATCGCCGAGTTCACCGGCATCTCGGCTCCCTACGAGGCGCCGGACCAGCCCGAACTGGTGATCGACACCGACGCGCTGAGCCGCAGCGAGGCGCTGGCCCAGCTGCTCGACTATGTCGATGAGACCCTGGGCAAGAACAGCCTGAAATCGGGGAAAGAGCTGACCTATGTGATCTGAGGGTCGGCTTCATAGGGTAAGGCGTCGGGCGCGGGGGAAAGACCGCGCCCGACGTGTTTTTCACGATGATTTACGCGAACAGTCAGGAATAAAAGTTGGTATAAATTTGAAGAATTTAGAAAATCCACTAGCAGAAGATAATTGAATATTATAACTCCTGAATGATAATATTTTTGTTTATTTAGTTATTAAAATTAAGATTTTAGGCAACACACAATGAATGTTGCAAGCGTATCCCAAAGCGCAACCAGATGATCTGGCGATGGAGCAAAATCTGGTGAATGGACATAGCGGTGCAATGTATCAGCTGAAATTAAACGGTCTGCATGCTGAAACTTCTTGATTTCTCCCAAATATTTATGATCAATTTTTTTCTTTGCATGTAAATCCTCGGCAATTCTCAACGCCCGCAAAGATAGCTTATCGTTTGCTCCGACCGTCAATTCATTTTGACTAATATAATTTTCAATAGATAAATCAAGAAGAACTCGAAATAAAACTGAAACTGCATTGGAATGGTCAGGCAGAACAAGATGAAACTGAAGCTCTTCCCAAATGGCTCGATGACGTTGCAGTCGCCCAGGCCATGCGATTCCATAGTCTGTGCGCGCAATGAGGTTCACTCTTCGTGACGGCTTTGACACTGAAACGGAAGCAGCTTTCGCCTTTTTTGAATTTACATCATCCTCAGATTTTTTAGTAGAATCGACAGAGCCAAAATCTTTATGTTTTGTTAGACTATCTTTGACCGTAGGAAGAAGACCATCTGCTTCGAGTTTATCTAGATAAGCACGCTTACCATCCACATCCCAGATATCTCCAAGAACCGTCTCTCTTCTTGCCAGATCATTAGCAATCCGTTGCAATGCCCGCAACACGACATCCTCTTGATGAGTGTATTCAAATTTTCCCCGACTCACGCTAAACCCAACTCTATTGCGGAACGCCTCTGATGATAGGAGTCTGTTCATTGTCGATCTTGGCAGCTTCCTATGTTTAGGAGCCATATTTGCAGCAACAAGACGTTGCTCTACTTCATCAGCCACGCTTACTGCATTTCCTTTTCCAGTCCTATTAACAAAATTTGCCTTCATGCGGTCATCCCAATTACTTTGACCAACTCCAGACTGATTTCCAGTATGCCTGCGAAACAGAATATCATCCACCCGGTCTCTATCAGTTTCGACTTGACACATGAATCGATCAGGGAAAACGAAATTTTTCTTTTCTTTCAGAGACGAGAAATATGATTGAAGATTTTTATTAGGAGCCTTATTTGGTTCCTTGAGTACTTTCAAGCAAGTCAGTCGACGATTCCCGTCAAACACAACAAACTTCCCATTAATCGGCGAGACAAGTAGTGGCTCATAAATTTCACCGGCATCAACGATGTCACGAGCCAATGCTTTCATATGATCTTCTTTACTATTGAAGAGCCAAGCGATTGCCGCCGTCTCATTTTCAAGCTCACCATGACGGTCATTTGCGCGGTTAACGAGCAGGTCATTTAGCGGCAGCAATCGATAAGCCATTACGTCAACTCCAATAGAAACAAAGTTATTTCGGCCTTTAACGCAAAACGAAGGTTGCTAATCAAATTTAGCTTGTGCAAACAATGCGAGTCAAAGCGGACTTTAACGCTGAAAGAGAAAATTTCATTGGTAAAAATCTCTTTAACAGAGAAATTCAAGCCTTCCTCACCATGAACTGAATCTCACATCTCTGCGCCCCATCAACCCTCCCCCCTCCCCGGATCCTGTGGCATAAGGGGCCGCCAACACGCCCCAAGCATCACGCCCCAAGGACCCCTGCCGCCCATGATCCGCTTCGATAACGTCAGCAAGCAGAACGGCCACCGCATCCTGTTCCTGGAGGCCTCGGCCGCGCTCAATCGCGGGGAGAAGATCGGGCTGGTCGGTCCGAACGGTGCCGGCAAGACGACCCTATTCCGCATGATCACCGGCGAGGAACAGCCGGACGGCGGGCAGGTGGCGATCGAGAAGCAGGTCAGCATCGGCTATTTCAACCAGGATGTCGGCGAGATGTCCGGCCGCTCCGCGGTGGCGGAGGTGATGGACGGCGCCGGTCCGGTCAGCGTCGTCGCCGCCGAGCTGGCGGAACTCGAAGCAGCGATGGCCGACCCGGATCGCGCCGACGAGATGGACGCCATCATCGAGCGCTACGGCGAGGTGCAGGCGCGCTTCGACGAGCTGGGCGGCTATGAGCTGGAAGGCCGGGCGCGCGAAGTGCTGGCGGGCTTGAGCTTCAGCCAGGAGATGATGGACGGCGACGTCGGCGGGCTGTCGGGCGGCTGGAAGATGCGCGTGGCGCTCGCCCGCATCCTGCTGATGCGGCCCGACGCCATGCTGCTCGACGAGCCGAGCAACCATCTGGACATCGAAAGCCTGATCTGGCTGGAAGGTTTCCTGAAGGGCTATGAAGGCGCCCTGCTGATGACCTCGCACGACCGCGAGTTCATGAACCGCATCGTCACCAAGATCATCGAGATCGACGGCGGAACGCTGACCAGCTATTCGGGCGACTACGGCTTCTACGAGAAGCAGCGGGCGCTGAAGGAGAAACAGCAGGAGGCGCAGTTCGAACGCCAGCAGGCGATGCTGGCCAAGGAGCTGAAGTTCATCGAGCGCTTCAAGGCCCGCGCCTCGCACGCCTCCCAGGTGCAGAGCCGGGTGAAGAAGCTGGACAAGATCGAGCGGTTCGAGCCGCCCAAGCGCCGTCAGGTCGTGACCTTCGACTTCCCGCCGGCCCCGCGCTCCGGCGACGACGTCGCGGTTCTGAAGAACGTCCACAAGGGCTATGGCAGCCGGGCGATCTACGAGGGGCTGGACCTGACCATCCGCCGCAAGGAGCGCTGGTGCGTCATGGGCGTCAACGGCGCCGGCAAATCGACCCTGCTGAAGCTGATCGCCGGCGCGGCCGAGCCGGACAGCGGCACCGTCACCGTCGGCGGCAGCGTCAAGATGGGCTATTTCTCCCAGCACGCGATGGAGCTGCTGGACGGCGACCAGACCATCTTCGAAGCGCTGGAGGCGCATTTCCCACAGGCCAGCCAGGGTTCGCTGCGGGCGCTGGCCGGCTGTTTCGGCTTCTCCGGCGACGATGTGGAGAAGCGGTGCCGGGTGCTGTCGGGCGGCGAGAAGGCCCGGCTGGTGATGGCGATCATGCTGTTCAACCCGCCCAACTTCCTGGTGCTGGACGAGCCGACCAACCACTTGGACCTCGACACCAAGCAGATGCTGATCGCGGCGCTGGCGGCGTATGAGGGCACCATGCTGTTCGTCTCGCACGACCGCCATTTCCTGGCCGCATTGTCCAACCGCGTGCTGGAGCTGACGCCGGAGGGGATCCACCAGTATGGCGGCGGCTACACCGAGTATGTGGAACACACCGGTCAGGAGGCGCCGGGGCTGCGCAGCTGATCGCAAGCGGACGCGCTGGCCGCCGCCGGTCGGCATCGGTCGGTCCGCCCTGGCAGTCGGCGGTTGGGGCAGCGAAGGACAGAGAGGGGGGGGGTGAGCTGGCCAAGCGGAACGCTCACCCGGACGAACCCGGCTTCCCGCCGAGCGCCGGGTATCCCTCTCCACCGGGGATGAGGCGACGGAACTCATCGCGCGTGATCCGATAGCAGTCGCACGCGACCTCCTCCAACCCGGCCGGATCCAGGATCCTGATGTGCCCGCGGCTGTAGGTGATCAGGCCGGCGCTCTGCAGCAGTCTCGCCGTGACGGTCACGCCGGCCCGCCGGACGCCGAGCATGACGGCCAGATACTCCTGGGTCAGCGGAAATTCGTCACCGACCCGGTCCCTGCACATCAGCAGCCAGCGGGCACAGCGCTCCTCGATGGTGTGGAGGCGATTGCAGGCAGCCGACTGGGCGACTTGACTGAAATGCGCCTGGGTGAAGCGCAGCAGCTTGCTGCGTAGCGTCTGGCTCCGGTGCATGGCGGCCCTCAGCGGCGCAGCAGACATCCGCCAGCCGTTGCCGGGAATCTGGATGTCGCACTGGCACGGCATCCGGTCCGCCTCCAGCAGGACCGGGGTGCCGACCAGCCCTTCGTTGCCGACCGTGCCGACCTCCACGGTGTCGCCGTCGGGCAGGATGTTGAGCAAGGACGCACATCCCTGCTCGATGAAATACACATGGGCGATATCCTCGTCCGGCCGGAACAGCGTCATCTTTTGCGGCAGGGAAACGGCATCCAGATGAGGTCGGACCAGGGCTTCCTCGGACGACGAGAGGCTGCGGAGGATGTGGTTGCGACTCTCCAAGGCGATGCCTCCGGCTGAACGGCATGCAATCGATCCTCCTTCCAACAGATCGATCTCCGTGGACGGCACGGATTTGTCTTATGGCTGATACCGTACAGACCCGTGCTCGGCGGTCCCTCTATCTTGTGGTCATGAACAATTGGCTGGATCATGGATTCGACGATGGACGAAAGAGAGTACGAGCAGCTCAAGCGCCGGCATCATGACCTGATGAAACGTTCGCGGGAGGTCGTCGAAGAAGCCTGCCGTATCCGCCTAGACTCCAAACGCAGGCCCACGCCGGCCAACGCCTGGAGTTCCACCACCGCCAAATCGCGCAAGACCAGAGGCGGGAAGGAGTGAGCGGGAGCACCCGACCGAGGTCGGACGCGCCGCCATCGACATCGAAGCACGAAGACATCCCATCACCCGAAGTGAACGCCCCCTTCAGAACAAGTCGTTGGTCGTGATGAACGCCGGGGCGTAGCATCGCCTCCGTTGTCGAAGCGACGGAGGCGGAGATGCCCTCTTACACGGACTCCCTTGAACGGCTCGGGCTGCGGTCGCCGGTGATCCAGGCACCGATGGCGGGGGGAAGCGATACGGCGGCCCTGGTGGCGGCGGTCAACGAGGCCGGCGGGCTGGGCTTCGTCGGCGCCGCCTATCTGACCGCGGAGCAGATCGCCGAACGGGCTCGCGACATCCGTGGGCGCACCGCCCTGCCCTTCGGCATCAACCTGTTCGCGCCGACGCCGGCACCCGGACCCGCGCCGATGATGGCCGAGGCGCTGGCCCGCGTGGCGGGCTTCCACGCCGAACTCGGATTGCCGGCACCGAAGGAGCCTTCTTATGCCGGCGACGGCTTCGACCGACAGGTCGCAGCGCTGCTGGACAGCGGGGCCGCCTTCTACAGCGTCACCTTCGGGCTGCCGCCGGCCGACAGCGTCGCCGCGGCCAAGGCGCGCGGCCTGCGGGTGCTGGGCACGGCGACCACGGTGGCCGAGGCGGTGGCGCTGGAACAGGCCGGCGTCGATGCGGTGATCGCCCAGGGCAGCGAGGCCGGCGGTCATCGCGGCAGCTTCATCGGCGATCCGGCCGCCAACCTCGTGGGCACCATGGCGCTGGTGCCGCAGGTGGCCGATGCGGTGGGCGTGCCGGTGATCGCGTCGGGCGGCATCATGGACGGGCGCGGCATCGCCGCGGCGTTGGCGCTGGGTGCTGCCGCGGTGCAGATGGGCACCGCCTTCCTGACCTGCGAGGAGGCCGGCCCGCCGGAAGCCCACAAGCAGGCCATTCTGTCGGCGCGCGAGGACCAGACCCGCGTGACCCGCGCCTTCTCCGGCCGGCCCGCCCGCGGCATCGCCAACCGCTTCATGGAGGTGGTGGAGGATCGCCAAGCGCCCGAGGCCGTGCTGCCTTTCCCCCTGCAGAACACGCTGACCCGGCCGCTGCGCACCGCCGCCGCCAAGGACGGCCGGGCGGAATTCCTGTCGCTGTGGGCCGGCCAGGGGCTGCGGCTGGCGCGGCGGCGCCCGGCCGGAGACCTTGTTGCTGAGTTGCTTCGCGGCACCGAGGCGGTGCGGCGGGCGCTGGCCGGTTGAACCCGGGCGGAATCGGCGGTCAGTTGGGATGGCCGGTCAGGCGGCCTCGACCGCCACGCGGTTGCGACCGCCCCGCTTGGCGGCGTAAAGCGCCTGGTCGGCGCGGCGGACCAGCGTCATCGCCTGTTCGCCGGGGCGGAATTGGGCGACGCCGACCGACAGGGCGACGGTGCCGTAATTGGCGTTGCGCGCCTTGTTGACGATCTGGCGGGCGCCGACGAAGGTGCGAACCTGCTCCGCCAGCTTGGCGGCGTTTTCCAGGCTGGTGCGCGGCAGGATGATCGCGAACTCCTCCCCGCCATAGCGGGCGGCGGTGTCGCGGCCCTTGATGCATTCGGTCAGCATGCGGGCGACCAGCTTCAGCACATGGTCGCCGACCAGATGGCCGTGGGTGTCGTTGAAGGCCTTGAAATGGTCGATGTCGACCATCATCAGCGACAAGGGCTGCTCGTCGCGCGCCGACGCCTCCATCGCCTTCTGCAGCATCAGGTCGAAGGCCTTGCGGTTGCCGATGCCGGTCAGGCCGTCGGTCAGCGCCTCGCGCCGCGCGCTGTCCAGGCTGACCCGCATCTCCGCCAGCTGCTGGCTCGATTCCTGAAGCTGCAGCTGCAGCGCGGTCTGGCGGCCGACGATCTCCCTGGTCTCCGCGGCGATGGCGGCGATCATGGCACGCAGTTCGGGCAGGCTGAGCGGCTGGTCCAGCTCCTCCCGGAAGCCGGACAGCGCATTGCCGTAGCGCTCCGTCTCCGACCCGACATTGCCGAGTTGTTCCAGGATGCGGCCCAGCGCGTAACGCGCCTTGTCGGAGGTCTCGCGGATCGCCTGCGCTTCGGCATCCATGGTGAAGAAGCGCTTATAAAGTTCTTCGCAGAGGGTTTGCGATGCGGTCAGCCCGTCGCGCCGCGCCAGATCGATGGCGCGGGTCAGGTCGGGGTTGTTGCCGCTGAAATAGACGTACCAGAGCGTGAAGTTCTCCGGAGAAGGCGGCAGCCGTTCGGACAGCATCCGCTCCATCGCCTGCGCAGCCAGACCGCTGGAACGCTCGAAATCCTCCGCAGCTGCCACGACCGCCGTCCGTCCAAAATAGTTAGGTTTCGAACGGTACGCGGCGCAAGCCCTTACGGCAAGAAGGTTTTTGGCAGTGCAGCGAGATGTTGCAATCGGATTAGTTGCATTGGCCGACCGAACTTTCCGCACAGATGTGAGTCCCGTCGGTCCATCGCGCCCCGGAAAGGTCGGCATGGCGGAGATCGGTGCCGGACAGCTTCGCTCCGGTCAGGTCGGCCCGCGCCAGCGACGCCCCCACCATCTTGGCGTTGCGCAGGTCGGCCTCGCGGAAACTGGCGCCGGTCAGGTCGGCGCGGGTAAAATCCGCCTCGATCAACCTTGCCCCGTCGAAGACCGCACCGGGGGCGGTGGCACTGATGAATTTGGAGCGGTAGCCGTCGGCATCGGTCAGCTTGGCCTGTCCGAGCGTGGCGCGCTGAAAGGTCGCGTCGCGCAGCATCGCCCCGCTGAGATCGACGCCGGTCAGCATCTGCCCCTCCAGCGAGCAGCGCCGCCAGTTGACTTTCGGCTGCGCCGCCTCGGTGCAGTCGGCCAGCGCCTGCCCGGTGGCAAGGACGGTCAGGATCGCGGCGGCGGCGAAAAGGCTGGAGCGTAGCGTCGGAACAAGGGCTTGTCTCATGCCACGATAGATGGGGGCATCGCCCGCGAACTCAACCTCCCGCCCCCGCGGCCTTCCGTCACCGGACGGGCTTGTCCAGCCGGGCAACCGCCCGTCCGGCCTGCGGCGGCCAGGGTCCGGCGGCATGGGCCGACACCTGCCCGGCCAGCGCCGCCGCGACGGCCGGCGGGAAGGGGCAGGTCTTGCGGGTGCCGAGGTCGACATGCAGCAGCATGACCTCCGCCGTCGCCGCCAGCCAGCCTTCCTCCGCATGCCGCATGGCGTGGAAGAGGTGCAACCGCTTGGCATCCGTCCCGAGCAGCAGGGAGTCAAAGCGCAGCGGCGTTCCCTCCGTCACCTCGCGGACATAGGTCAGGTGGGCATCGACGACGAAGAGCGAGCGGTTCTCCGCCGCCACATAGGCCTTGCCAATCCCGAAGCGGTCCAGCACGGCATCGGTCGCATGGTCGAAGGCCAGCAGGTAGTAGGCGACGTTCATGTGCCCGTTGTAGTCGATCCACTCCGGGCGGACGGTCTCGCGGTGGAGGTCGAGGGGGACGGTGAGGGTCATGGGATCCCGAGAAAATGGATGATGTCATTGCGGAGCGTCTCGATCTCCACCAGCCAGCCGGCGACCTCCGAAACCGGCAGGTCGGGCAGAGGGTCGTCGAAGATACCGGCTCCCGGATAACGCGGCGCAATGATGAATGCGGTGAGATGAGCCAACGCGGCGATGCGCAGCGCCATCGGATGCCCGGTTGGAAACCGGGCAACCAGACTATCGATGTCGTGGGACTTGGGCGGCATCGTGCCGGCCGCCACAAGCAGGGTCTTGGCGAGTTTCTCGACCGCCTGCTGGCAATGATAGGCCGCCATATTTGGCTCCGGTTCGGGACCATAGAGGTTGTTGCGGATCGCCTTCACGTCGCGCTCCACAACAACCAGCCATCCCTGGACCTCCCTACGCTCCATAAACCCTGAGCCCCCGGCGCTTGACCTCGTAACTCAAGGTGCCCACGACGTCCTTGGACGCTTCGTAATTGGTGCGCGTACAAGGAATGATGTCGGCGGGAATGCCGGTGCCGATCTTGGACGCATAGGCATAATGGATCGACCGCCGCTCCTTCGGCGCGTCGTCCGGCACGATCACCAGCAGATCGTAGTCGCTGTCCTCATCGAAGTCGCCGCGCGCCCGGCTGCCGAACAGATAGACGGCTTCCGGCTCCAGGGCCGGAACGATCCGGTCCAGCAGGATTTGCAGCTTCTCGTCATGCGCCGTGTCGATCGTACCCATGGGTATCCTCCGCCGACCATTCTAACACGCAAGGCATGACTGTCCGCAGGTCACCGCGACGGACCAAGGAATGAACGGACCGCTTCGCGCACCGCCTCGATCTCCGTCAGCCAGCCGCCGACTTCCTCGGCCGTCGGGTCGTCGGGGGGATCGTCGAAAAGCTGTGCGGTGGGATAGCGATAGGCGACGGCGAACTCCGTGAAGCGCTGAAGCGGCAGCAACGCCTCGCGCAGCCCATGGTCGGCCGGCAGGCGTTCGATCAGGCTCCGCAGGTCGTGGCTGCGCGGCGGGTTGATGCCTGCGGCGACCAGAACTGCCTTGATCAGCTTTTCCGCCGCCTGCTGACAATGGAAGGCGGCTCCGGCCGGTTCCGGATCAGGTCCGGCGATGGCCTTGCGGACCATGGCGAGGTCACGGTCGGCGACAGCCATCCAGGAACGGACGACGTCAATGTCCATAGACGCGCACACCGTTGTGGTTGGCCTCGTAGCAGAGCGTCCCCACCGAATCCTTGTAGCGCTCGAAACTGGTGCGGGAGCAGGGAAGCACATCCGCCGGAATGCCGGTTCCGCTGTTCGCCTCATAGGCATAACGGATCGACCGTCTTTCCTTCGGCGCATCGTCCGGCACGATCACCAGCAGGTCGTAGTCGCTGTCCTCGTCGAAGTCGCCGCGCGCCCGGCTGCCGAACAGATAGACGGCTTCCGGTTCCAGGGCCGGGACGATCCGGTCCAGCAGGAGTTGCAGCTTCTCGTCGTGTTCCGTGTCGATAGCGCCCATGGACATCCTCCGCCGCCCATCCTAACACGGAACGGGCGGCGGAGGATCCGGTCACACCGAGAAGTACTTGGCCCGCGGGTGGTGCAGGACGATGGCCGACGTGCTCTGCTCCGGATGGAGCTGGTCCTCGTCCGACATCTCGATGCCGATACGGCCGGCGTCCAGCAGCTTCAGCAGCTGTTCCTGGTCCTTCAGGTTCGGGCAGGCCGGATAGCCGAAGCTGTAGCGGCTGCCGCGGTAGGACTGCTGCAACAGCTTCTCCTTGTCGCGGCTGTCTTCCGAGCCGTAGCCCAGTTCCGCCCGGATGCGGGCATGGACATATTCCGCCATCGCCTCGGTCATCTCCACCGACAGGCCATGCAGGTAGAGATAGTCCTGGTAGCGGTTCTCGGCGAACCAGGCCCGCGCCACCTCGGCGCAATGCTGGCCCATGGTGACGACCTGGAGGCCGAGCACGTCCCGCTCCGGATCGGTCACGTCGCGCAGGAAATCGGCGATGCACTCGCCATCTTGCCTGCCCTGGCGCGGCAGCGAGAAACGGGCGGCCTCGGTGGTGCCGTCCTCCTCGAACAGGATGACGTCGTTGCCGTCGGCCGCCGCCTTCCAATAGCCGTAGACGGCGGTCGGGCGCAGGATTTCCTCCTTCGCCGCGATCTGGAGGATGCGGTCGAGCACCGGCCGCAGCTCCTTCTTCGCCCACTCCTTGAACTCCTCGAAGGACTTGCCGTCCTTCCGGTAGCCCCATTGCAGCTGGTAGAGCATGCGCTCGTTCAGATAGGTGACCAGCGTCTTCAGCGGCACATGGTCGATCAGCTTCGGCCCCCAGAAGGGCGGGGTCGGCACCGGAACGCCCTCGGCCAGCCTGTGGCGGCGGGCACGGACGGCGTCCTTGTCGACCGGGCCGGTGGCGGCGCTGGTCGCCTGCCCCAGCACGCGTCGGCGGTTGGTCGCCTTGCCGGCGCGCTTGGCCTGCTGGATGGCGAGCTGCTGGTCGAAGCTGCCTTCCACCACCTTGTCCATCAGGGTCAGCCCGTCGAAGGCGTCGCCGGCATAGGCGACACGGCCGGAGCCGTAGGACGCCACGCAGTCGCCCTCGACATAGGCGCGGGTCAGCGCGGCGCCGCCGAGCAGAACCGGGACCTCCAGCCCCTCGCGGGTCATCTCCTCCAGGTTCTCGCGCATCACCACGGTGGACTTCACCAGCAGGCCGGACATGCCGATGGCGGTCGCCTTGTGCTCCTTGGCGGCCTGGATGATGGCGGTGACCGGCTGCTTGATGCCGAGATTGACCACCTTGTAGCCGTTGTTGGTCAGGATGATGTCGACGAGGTTCTTGCCGATGTCGTGGACGTCGCCCTTGACGGTGGCGAGTACCAGCGTGCCCTTCTGCTGGCCCTCCACCTTCTCCATGTGCGGCTCCAGCCACGCAACGGCGGCCTTCATCGTCTCCGCCGACTGGAGAACGAAGGGAAGCTGCATCTTGCCGGCGCCGAACAGTTCGCCGACCACCTTCATGCCGTCGAGCAGATAGGTGTTGATGATCTCCAGCGGCGGATGGGTCTTCATCGCCTCGGCGAGATCGTCCTCCAGGCCGGTGCGGTCGCCGTCGACGATGCGCTCCTTCAGCCGTTCCTCGACGGTTTCGGCCCGCGCCTTCTTCTTGGCGTCCGCCGCCTTGCGGCCTTCGAACAGGGCGATGAAAGCGTGCAGCGGGTCATAGCCGCCATCTCCATTATCGGGCGCGCGGCGGTCGAAGATCAGGTCCTCGGCGGTCTTGACCTCGTTCTCCGGGATCTGGTGCAGCGGCAGGATCTTGGAGACGTGGACGATGGCCCCGGTCATGCCCTTCTTGACCGCATGGTCGAGGAAGACCGAGTTCAGCACATGGCGCGCCGCGGCGTTCAGGCCGAAGGAGACGTTGGACAGGCCCAGGATGATCTGGCAACCGGGCATCTCGCGGGCGATCGCCTCGATGCCCTCCAGCGTCCAGATGGCGAGCTTGCGGTCGTCCTCGTTGCCGGTGGCGATGGTGAAGGTCAGCGGGTCGAACAGCAGGTCGGACGGGGCGAGGCCGTACTCGTTCACCGCCAGATCGTAGAGCCGCTTGGCGATGGCCAGCTTACGGTCGGGCGTCTTTGCCATGCCCTCTTCGTCGATGGTCAGCGCGATGACGGCGGCGCCGAACTTCTTGGCCAGCGCCAGACGCTTGCGCGCCGGCTCCTCGCCATCCTCGAAGTTGATCGAGTTCAGGATCGCCTTGCCGCCATACAGCGCCAGCGCCTGCTCAAGCACGCCGTATTCGGTGGAATCGACCACCAGCGGCGCGGTGACGGAGCCGACGAAGCGCGACATCACCGCGTTCATCTCCGCCACCTCGTCACGGCCGACGAAGGCGGTGCAGACGTCGAGCGAGTGGCTGCCCTCCTTGACCTGCTCGCGCGCCATCTCGACGCAGCCGTCCCAGTCGTTCTTCTCCTGCAGCTCGCGCCACTTCTTGGAGCCGTTGGCGTTGCAGCGCTCGCCGATGGCGAAGAAGGCGTTCTCCTGGCGCAGCGTGACCTGGGAGTAGAGCGAGGCCACCGCCGGCACCCAATGGACGGTGCGGCCCTTCGGCGCCGGGCGATGCGAGCCGGCCGGGGCCAGCTTGCGCAGCATCTGGTTGGCCGCCGCGATGTGCGGGACGTTGGTGCCGCAGCAGCCGCCGACCAGGTTGACTCCGTCCTCGCCGACGAAGCGCTCCAGCCAGTGGGCGAAGTCGTTGGCCAGCAAGGGGTAGTGCGTCTTGCCGTCGACCAGTTCCGGCAGGCCGGCATTGGGCTGGACCGAGATCAGGCCCGGCCAGTTCTGCGACAGCCAGCGCACATGCTCGCTCATCTCCAGCGGGCCGGTGGCGCAGTTCAGGCCCATCAGCGGCACGTCGAGCGCCTGGATGACGGTGGCGGCGGCGGCGATGTCGGTGCCGACCAGCAGCGTGCCGGTGGTCTCCACCGTCACCTGGACGAAAACGGGGGTGTCGCTGTTGGCCTCAAGGCGGGCGCGCTTGATGCCGTTGACGGCGGCCTTGATCTGCAACGGGTCCTGGCAGGTCTCCACCAGGATGGCGTCGGCCCCGCCGGCGATCAGGCCGGCGGCCTGGACATAGAAGCTGTCCTCGGCCGGCTGATAGGCGATGTGGCCCAGGCTGGGCAGCTTGGTGCCCGGCCCGATCGAGCCGATGACGAAGCGCGGCTGGCCGTCCTTGAAGCTTTCCGCCGCCTCGCGCGCCAGTTCGACTGCGCGCTGGTTGATCTCGAAGGCCTTCTCGGAGATGCCGAACTCGCCCAGCGTCACCGGCGAGGCGCCGAAGGTGTCGGTCTCCACCATGTCGGCGCCGGCTTCGAAATAGCCGCGGTGGATGTCGCGGACGATGTCCGGGCGCGACAGCGGCAGGATGTCGGTGCAGTTCTCGTGCCCCCAGTAATCCTTCTCGACGTCGAGGTCGAGCGCCTGGATGCGGCTGCCGAACCCGCCGTCGCAAAGCAGAACACGGTCACGCAGGGTGTCGAGGATGTGGGCCATGGGAATGCGTCTTGTCCGTTATTTGGCGGGTTCGGGGCAGAAAAGGCAGGGTCAGGTCAGGCCGTGGCGGTTGGTAGGCCACCAGTCCTCGTCGAGAAGCTTGTCCAGCAAATAGGGACAAGCCGCCGGAAGGTCGTTCAGTCGCATGCCATCACGCTCCAGACCGAGAGCGGCGATCTTACGACCGGACTTGTAGATGTCGGCGGTGTCGATCCGTCCGCGTAGGCTGGGACTGGCCGACAAGTCGCGGGCAACGCGGTCGCGGTGTTCGAGGACAGAAACCTTCCAGGCGGCGCGCGGTTCGTCAGCGGGAGAGTGTTCCAGTTTCAGCAGATGCTCGATCACACGGACCAGCGCGCTTTCGACCGCGCGCAATTCGGACCGCCCCATGCTCTCGATCTCCTCCGCGACATTCTCCCAGTCGATGGGCGTGTTGATGCGCTCGCGCGACGCCTCGCGAAGCAGGCGGGCCTGCTCCTCGGTCCAGGCGAGGAAGTCAGTATCGTATCCGATCCGGCTGTCCATCGGCTCAGCCCTCCAGCCCGTGGCGGTTCACCGGCCACCAAGCGGCGTCCAGCAACTGGTCCAGCATATAGGGGCACACCTCCGGCAGCAGATCGGCGGCCAGCCTGTCCTGCTCCAGCCCTTCTGTCGCATAGTCGCGGCCCCGCCGGTAAGCCTTGGCAAGATCGATCTTGCCACGCAGGCTGGGGCTGTCCTCCAGACCGTCAGTCGCCTGGTCGCGCTGCTCGCGGACGGTGCGGCGCCAGTTGCCGCGCGGATCGGCGGCCGGGGAGTATTCCAGTTTCAGCAGATGTTCGATCACACGGACCAGCGCGCTTTCGACCGCGCGCAATTCGGACCGGCCCATGCTTTCGATCTCCTCCGCGACATTCTCCCAGTCGATGGGCGTGTTGATGCGCTCGCGCGCCGCCTCACGAAGCAGACGGGCCTGCTCCTCGGTCCAGGCGAGGAAGTCGGTGTCGTAGCCGATCCGGCTGTCCATGGCGTCAGTCCTCCAGCCCATGGCGGTTCCGCGGCCACCAGTCGGGATCGCGCAGATCCTCCAGGGCGTAGGGGCAATCCTTCGGCAGTGCGTCGATGGCAATGCTGTCGTCCTGGCAGGCGTCGTCGCGGCCGTCCAGCCACGCCTTTCCCAGGATCTCGGCAGGCCAGCGTTGCAGGCTCGGATGGTCTTCCAGCTTGTCCTGCAGATGGCGGCGGGCCTTGGTCACGGAGATCCGCCATTTCCGGCGCGGATGGGGATCGGGCGACTGTTCGAGTTTCAGAAGATGCTCGATCACTGTGGCCAGATGGCTGCGGATCGCGTCCTTGACCTGCCCGCCCATGATGTCGAGTTCCTCGGCGATGTGCTTCCAATCGATGGGCGAGTTGGAGCGTTCGGTCGCCGCCTCGCGCAGCAATCGTGCCTGTTCCTGGGTCCAGGCGTAGAAGTCCGCGTCGTATCCGATCCGGCTGTCCATGGCATCGCCCTCCCGCGCCCCATTCAGCTGCCCAGTTCCGCCGTCCCAGCATAGCACAACAGGGCAGCGGACGCGCCCTACCCCGCCACCGGCGCGGCGACCGGAGCCGCCTTTGCCTTGACGCCCAGCATGCGGCAGATGGCGATGGTCAGGTCCGAGCGGTTCAGCGTGTAGAAATGGAAGTCGTTCACCCCCTGCGCCTGCAAGGCCTGGCACTGCTCGGCCGCCACCGTCGCGGCGACGAGCTGGCGGGTCTCCGGGTCGTCGTCCAGCCCCTCGAAGGTCTCGGCCAGCCTCGTCGGCATCGACGCCCCGCATTTGCCGGCGAACTCCACCGCACGGGCGAAGTTGGTGATCGGCAGGATGCCGGGAACGATCGGCACATGGATGCCGGCCGTGGCGCAACGGTCGAGGAAGCGGTAATAGGCGTCGTTGTCGAAGAAGAACTGGGTGATGGCGCGGGTGGCGCCGGCATCGACCTTGCGCTTCAGGTTGTCCAGGTCGAACTGCGCGCTCGGCGCTTCCGGATGGGCTTCCGGATAGGCCGCGACCGAGATCTCGAAATCGGCGATGCGCTTCATCCCCGCCACCAGATCGGCGGCATAGGCGTAGCCGCCGGGGAACGGCTCGTACCGCCCGCCGACGCCGCCCGCGGTCTCCGGCGGGTCGCCGCGCAGCGCCACCAGATGACGGATGCCGGCATCCCAATAGGTGCGGGCGATGCCGTCGATCTCCTCCCGGGTGGCGCCGACGCAGGTGAAATGGGCAGCGGCCGGGATGCCGGTCTCCGCCTGGATGCGGCAGACGGTGGCATGGGTGCGTTCGCGGGTCGAGCCGCCGGCGCCGTAGGTCACCGAGACGAAGCCGGGCGACAGCGGGGCCAGCCGCCGGATCGACTGCCACAGGCTCTGCTCCATCTTCTCCGACTTGGGCGGGAAGAACTCGAAGCTGATGGACGGCAGCGCAGTGGTGGGCGCGGTCATGACGGGACTCCGCTGAGCGAGTGGGCGGGCTTCGGGGATTCGGTTTGCGGGAAACCCGCTTGCAGGCCGGTAGCAAGGCGGGTGGCCGGCCAGATGGAAACGGTAAGGGGATCGCCCGGCAGATGCACCACCGGGCCGCAGTCCAGCCCCGACTGCCGGAACCAGCCGGCAACCTCGGCGTCGGCGAAGCCCAGGCGGCGGTGCGCGTGTTCCTCGCGCAGGGCTTCCAGGTGATGGGGGGCGAAATCGACGACCAGCAGCAGGCCGCCCGGGCGCAGGACCCGCGCCGCCTCGGCCAGGACCCCGGCCGGCGATTCGGTGTAGTGCAGCACCTGGTGGATCACCGCGGCGTCGAAGGAGCCGGAGGGGAACGGCAGCTGGTACATGTCGGCCTGGCGGACATGGCAATGGCGCAGGCCCGCTTCCTCCAGCCGATTGCGGGCGACGGCCAGCATCTCGCGCGACTGGTCTACCCCGATCGCGCGGTGGACGCGCCCGGCCAGCACCTCCAGCATCCGTCCGGTGCCGGTGCCGATATCCAGCAGCTCCTCGACCCCCTCTTTCGGGACCAGGCGCAGCAGAGCGGCCTCGACCTCGCCTTCCGCAACGTGAAGGGAGCGGATTTCGTGCCAGCGCCCCGCATTCTCACGGAAATAAGCGGCAGCGGTCTCGGACCGGGAGCGTTTGATCGCCTCCAACCGTTCCAAATCCAGTGTCAGGGTCGGATCTTCGTCGGGAATGGCATCGACCAGGACGCGCGCCAGCTCGGCCGACTGGCCCTTCTCGGCGAGACGGTAGAAGGCGAAGGTCCCCTCGCGAAAGCGGTCGAGCAGCCCGGCGTCGCACAGAAGCTTCAGGTGGCGGGAGACGCGCGGCTGGCTCTGCCCCAGGATCTGGGTCAGTTCCGTCACCGTCAACTCGCCGTGCGCGCACAGCGCGAGCAACCTCAACCGCGTGGTCTCGGCCGCCGCCTTCAACGTCGCCAGCAGATCGTCCATCGCCTCACGTCCGATTCGGGCCAGGGAAGCGGCCTGCCGGCCGGTGCATCATGCCCGGCCGGGCCGAATACAGATATAAAGATATCTTTATGCGTCGTAAACCGCTTTTCGCGGCTGGTGCGGAAGATGCGCGCGACCGAGCCGCGCCCGGTCATCCGGAAGGCATCGGTTCACGATGGAAACCGGCGGCACGCAGGCTCTTCGCCGCATCTGCGGCAAAGCCGACACATTCCCCAAGCCCTTCTGGACCTCATCCCCGCACATGCTGGTCAAAAGGCAAAGCCTGTGTTAGGTCAGGAAACGGTGGAAATTCTGCGATATCTCGCCCAATCTTCCTCCCGACCGCGTGGTCACCTTGCCAGGGTTGAGGACTCCCGCCACCGGGATCTTCGGTTGTGGACAGGACATGCGGCGACCCGCACCGAGTCGAGCCCACAGATAAAGAGCCGTCGCACATGAAGCTGGCCAGCCTTTCCCGCTCCCTCCTCCGTACGGCCACCGTCATGGCTTTCGCCCTGACGGCCACGGCCTGCGCGACCAATCCGGGCGACTCAGGTGCTGCGGATGCGGCCTATCAGGTCAGCGATCCGCTGGAAATCCCCAACCGCTTCGTCTTCGCCGCCAACGAGGCGGCGGACGTCCTGGTGATCCGTCCGGCGGCCGAAATCTATGTGGGCGTCGTGCCCGACCCGGTGCGCGACGCGGTCCACAACTTCATCGACAACCTGATGGCGCCGCTCTACATCGCCAACAACCTGCTGCAGGGCAATGTGGAAGGGGCGTCGAACGCCACCGGCCGCTTCCTGACCAACACCATCCTGGGCGTTGGCGGCATCGCCGACGTCGCCACCCAGGCGGGCATCCCGCAGGCGCCGGAAGACTTCGGCCAGACGCTGGCGGTGTGGGGCATCGGCGACGGCCCGTACCTGGTCCTGCCGCTGCTGGGTCCGTCGAACCTGCGCGACACCGCCGGCTATGCCGTCGACACCGTCGGCGACCCGGTTCGCATCTGGGCCTACGCCAACGACCACAAGGGCGCCTACATGACGCGCGGCATCGTCAGCGCGGTCGACCGCCGGTCGGAGGTGCTGAAGGAGGTCGACGACCTGCGCCGCAACTCGCTGGACTTCTACGCCACCGTGCGCAGCCTGTACCAGCAGCAGCGCCGGGCGGCGATCGCCAACAACAAGGCGGGTACGACACCGGACTTCCCCGACTTCACCACCCCGCCGAAGCCCTGACGCTTCCCCGGCGCCCCGCCGAACCCACGCATCGCGGTCGCCGCACGCCTCCTCTCCGGACGGGTGCGGCGACCGCTCTGCAAACGTCGGGTGGCGCCAAGGGGATGGATCGAGCCGAAAGCCTCCTCCAAATGCGCCCGGGCGCTGAGCAAAGGCCAGATGACCGTTGACAAAGCTCCCGCAAAAGCCACTTTTCGCCCTATCATGCTGACACGCCGCCAGTTTGTCGCGTCCGCTGCCCTGCTCGCGGTGAGCGGTTGGGCCGGGCACTCTCTCATCTCCCCCGCCGCCGCGCAGAGCGCGGACCAGGGGGCAAGCGCGTTCATCCAGAAACTGGGGAACGACGCCATCGCAACCTTCTCGGACAAGAGCCTGTCGCGCGACCAGGCGATCCAGCGCTTCCGCACGCTGCTGTACGCCGGCTTCGACGTGCCGTACATCGGGCGCTGGGTCCTGGGCCGCTACTGGAACAGCGCCAACGAGGCGCAGCGGGCCGAGTACCAGAAGCTGTTCGAACAGCTGATCGTCAACACCTATGCCGAGCGTTTCGTCGAATATTCCGGCGAGACCTTCAAGATCACCGGCATGGCCCCGGCCGGCGAATCGGATAGCATGGTGACGACGCAGATCGTCCGCCCGAATGGTCCGCCGGTGAACGTCAGCTGGCGCGTCCGCAAGAACGGCGCCGATTACAAGATCATCGACGTGGTGGTCGAGAATGTCAGCATGGGCGTGACCCAGCGGCAGGAATTCGCGTCGGTGATCGAGCAGAATAGCGGCCGCATCGACGGGCTGATCCAGGCCCTGCGCCAGAAGGTCGGCAGCCGCGCAGGCTGACCGTCCGCGGCAGTCCAAACCTTCCACGAAGCCCGGCCCCGTCAGGGAGCCGGGCTTCGCCGTTTCAGGCCTTGGGTTCCCGTCTGCCTGCGGGTCTCAGGCTTGCCGCATTCAGGCCTCGGAGGGAGCCTTCGCGACGCCCTCCGCCCTCGACTCGCCCTCGCCGGCCTCCGCCGCGGTGGCGCCGCGGGTTTCCGGCAGGAGCAGGGCGGCAAGCAGCAGGGCCACCCCGGCGGCCCCGGCCAGCATCAGAAAGGCGGCGTCATATCCCTCCCGCACCACCATCTGTCCGGCGGCGGCGGTGCTGAGCGACGCACCGAGCCCCTGGAGGGTGGCGATGGCGCCCTGGCTGACGTTGAAGCGTCCGGTGCCCTCGGTCAGATCGGCGACCACCAGCGGGAACAGGGCACCGAACAGCCCCGCTCCCACCCCGTCCAGCAGCTGGACGCCGACCAGCCAAGCCGAATTGTCGGACAGGGTGTAGAGAAAGCCGCGCAGCGGCAACACCAGGAAGGCCGCCAGCAGCAGCGGCTTGCGCCCCCAGCGGTCCGCCCTGGCGCCCACCAGCATCGCCATCGGCACCATGACCAGCTGGGCTGCGACGATGCAGAAGGACATCAGGCTGGTGCCCAATGCCGGATCCTTCATCGCCAGCTTCTGGCCGACCAGCGGCAGCATGGCGGCATTCGCGAAGTGGAACAGGGCGGCACAGCCACCGAACACCAGCAACGGGCGGCAGCTCAGGATGACGCGCAGGCCGGACGGCGCCTCGCGGTCGGCAGTACGGCTGGTGGCGTGCAGGCCGCGGGCGACGGCATGGTCGATGGCGTTGGCGGGAATGCCGGCGGTCGCGGCGATGCTGCACAGAGCCATCGCGGTCATCAACCAGAACGCCGCCACCGGCCCGAAGGCGTAGGCCGCCAACCCGGCGAGCGTGGCCGCCACGGCATTGCCGGCATGGTTGAAGGATTCGTTGCGCCCGATCCGGCGGACGAAGGCGCGCGGACCCAGCATGCCGAGCGTGATCGCCGCGATGGCCGGGGGAAAGACCGCCCCGGCGGCGCCGACCGCCGATTGCAGGATTGCGACGATGGTGAAGTCGTTCAGCCAGGGCAGCGACAGCGACCCGGCGGTGACCAGAAGCGCCGCGACGACGACGACCGTGCGCTTGTAGCGCGTGCCGTCCACCAGCGCGCCGGCCGGGATCTGGGCCGCGAGTCCGGCCAGCCCCGCCAGCGTCATGACCAGCCCGATATCCGCCTCGTTCCAATGCTGAACGGAAAGCAGGTATATCGCCAGATAAGGCCCCAGACCGTCGCGGACATCGGCCAGAAAGAAATTGAGCAGATCGAGGGAACGGTTCGGCCCCGCCGCGTCGGTGGTCATGAGAGAAATCCTGCTCAAGGAAGGCCGCGGCAACAGAACGGCCATCGGGCCGATTTGGTCCAGAACTTTCAGAATCCGTGACGCCACCAGCCGAAGGAGCTATCGTTGCGCCGACAGCGCTGTCTTTCGTTGCACGGTGGATCCGGGAACCCGACGCCATGGCCGAACGCGATCCGAAAGAGATCGACGAACTCCGGACGATCATCCAGGCGCATCAGGCGTGGCTGAAACGGCCCTCCAGCGGCCGGCGGGCCGATCTCAGCTTCCGCGACCTGTCTCGGCTGAATCTGGAACGCGTGTCTCTGGCCGGTGCCAAGCTGGCCGGAGCCAATCTCGGCAACACCCGCATGGTCAAGGCCGACCTGTCGCAGGCCGACCTGTTCGGCGCCGACATGGAGGCGGTCAACCTGACTGGTGCCGTGCTCACCGGCGCCGACCTGCGCGGCGCCAACCTGCACCGGGCGCTGCTGACCGATGCCAACCTGCGTGGCGCCGACTTCCGCGCCGGCGAATTGATGGACGGCGGTCAGGAGTCGCCAGGCCAGAAGGCAACCCGCGGCACCGGCACCACCCGGCTGACGGAAGCGAAGATGGAGCGGTCCATCCTGGCCGGCGCCAACTTCGCCGGCTGCGACCTGACCGGCGCCGACCTGAACGATGCCGACCTGACCGGGGCGGAACTGACCTCGGCCGTGCTGATGGGCACCGATTTCTGCGGCGCCAACCTGGACGGGGCGGTGTTCGGCAACACGGTGATGGACCACGCCACCCTGACCCGCACCTTCATCCCCTTCGCCCTGCCCCCCGACGCCATCGTCCGGCCCAACTACACGGCGATGCCGGTCGCCGAGTTCCTGGACTTGGTGGAGCGCCACGAGCGCTGGGTCGACAGCGGCGGGGCGGAAGGGGCACGGCTCGACCTCGACCTCGTATCGGTGGCGGGGGCGGACCTGCATGGCCGGACGCTGGCGGCGGCCCGGCTGCGCCGCTGCCGCCTGCCGGGCGCCCGCCTGACCAAGGCCAGCCTGGAGATGGCGGAGCTGTCCTACATCGACCTCGACGAGGCCGATCTGCGCGACGCCGTGCTGCGCGGGGCGACACTGCGACGCGCCTATCTGGCGCATGCGCTGATGAACGGATTGGACGCCGGCCCGGTGGCGCTGGCCGGCGGTCGCGACTGGCCGGCCAATTTCGAGGGAGCCGACTTCTCCGACGCCGATCTGCGCGGGGCCGTCATGGGGCAGGCTTTGGTGCGCGGGGCGGTGTTCACCGACACGCTGACCGATCGGTCGGGCATCGACCTTTCCGTCGCGTCCAGCCCCGTCCCCGCGCCCCCGCCGGAGGAGCGGCGGCGGCAGAAGCGCTTCGTCCGGCCCGGCATGATCGTCCACACCGACCATGGCAGCTTTCCCGCCCGCAATTGGTCGGTGGGCGGATTATGCCTGCTGGCGGTCGACCAGCCCTATCAGCGGGGACAGACCTTCCGGGCCCGCGTCGTCCTGACCGACCGGCAGGACGTCGCCGCCATCGCCAACCTCGTCGTCCTGCATCGCGACGAGGAGCGCGGCCAGCTGTCCGTCCGCTTCCACCAGTATGGCGACGACCTCAAGGCCCTGCTGAAGACGGCCTTCCTGGAACACCAGAAGATGGCGGGCTGAGCAGCCCGCCATCGGACAATCCGGCAAACCGTTCGATTCCATAGCATCGTTGAATCCTCGAAACGATTGGACGGAACGATCCAAAGGACCCTCTGTTTGAAGGAAGCACGCCGGATGGGGGCACAACCCGCCGGTCGATCCCCGAATGGAGGCTCCCATGGCAGACGAACAGAAGCCCAGGAAGGTTGGTGTGTATGACGGCTCCGACGGCGGAGCCGGCAGTTCGGGCATGAACTGGATGTGGATCATCATCGGCCTGATCGTGGTCGCGATCGTCCTTTACCTCCTGTTCCGCTGATCCGCGGCGCCCGCTGCCATGACGGCCGACAACGGACCACCCCTTGAAGACGGTGATGCGGTCATCCCCCTGCACGACGAGTCGGTGACCGTCGGCAAGCAACGGGTGGAACGAAGCCGCGTCCGTGTCACCACCCGTGTTTCCGAACGCGAGGAGATGGTCCGCGAAGCGCTGGAGCATGAAGAGGCCACGGTTACCCGCGTCCCCATCGACCGCGAGATCGACGCCCATCCCGGCATCCGCCAGGAAGGCGACGTCACGGTGATCCCGCTGGTCGAGGAGGTGCTGGTTGTGGAGCGCCGTCTGGTGCTCCGCGAAGAGCTGCACATCCGCAAGAACCGGCGGACCGTCGAGGTCGAGCAGCCCGTCACCCTTCGTTCCGAAGACGCCGTGGTGGAGCGGGTCAGCATCCCGCCTGCCGCCGTCCGATCCCCAAAACAGATGACGTCCGAGGAGTAAAGCCGATGACCAAGACCATCGTTGCCCTCTACGACCACCGATCCGAAGCCGAAACCGCGTCCCGCGACCTGCAGGCTGCCGGCTTCGAGTCCAGCGCCATCGAAATCCTGTCGCACGGCGACCTGTCGGGCCGTGGCTGGAGCGGCAGCGGCATCACCGACACCACCACCGTGGCCCCCGGGACACTCACCGGCGACAGCTCCATCGGGGCAGCGAGCGGCATGGCCCGGACAGACCTGTCCACCGGCTATGTCGCCTCGCCCAACACGGTGCCGGGCAGCGGCGCCGGACTGGAGACCGGCACGGGGCTGGGCGGCACCACGGCGACCGGCACCAATTCCGGTGGCATGCTGACGCGGCTCGCCGGCTGGGGCATCCCGAACCAGGACGCGCAGGTCTATGCCGAAGGTGTCCGCCGCGGCGGGTCGCTGCTGAAGCTCCGGCTGGACGAGGAGGACGTCGACCGCGCCATGGAGGTCCTGGAGCGCGGCAATGTGGTGGATGTCGAGGAACGCGGCAGCGCCTATCGCAGCTCCGGCTGGGCCGGTTACGACGAGACCGCCGACTATTACGACGACCAGTCCGCGGATGAGGAGCGGCTGCGCTACTCGCCCGGCCGCACTCCCATCGATACGGGCGTCAGCGCCACGAGCACCGGCACCGCCAGCGCGGGGCTGACCGGTGCTGCGGCGGCCATGCGCGACGTCAACGCCGACAGCACCCGCACCACCCGCACCGGCACCGCCGAACGGGAAGAGCAAATCCCGCTCGTCGAGGAGCAGGTCACCGTCGGCAAGCGCAGCGTCGAGCGCGGCGGCGTCCGCGTCCGCAGCTATGTCGTCGAGACGCCGGTCGAGGAGCAGGTCCGCCTGCGCGACGAGACCGTCACCGTCGAACGCCGCCCGGGCGGCTTGGCCTCAAACGGTCTGGAGGGCAGCGCCGAGGTGCCGGCCGATGCCTTCCGCGAGCGTACCATCGAAGTGACGGAGACCGACGAGGAAGCGGTGATCAGCAAGACCGCCCATGTCCGCGAGACGGTGGTGGTCCGCAAGGATGTCGAGGAGCGTGCCCAGAGCGTCCGCGACACCGTCCGCCGCACCGAGGTGGAGATCGAGGACACGCGGGACGAAAACCTGCGCGACCGCCGCACCGACCGGTCGGACGACGTCACCCGCTAACCGGGCCGACCGTTCGCCAGCATGGAAAAGGCCGCCTCTTCCAACCGGAAGGGGCGGCCTTTTCCGTTCAGCCTACAGGATCAGCAGCAGCCGGGATCAGCTGCGGACCAGCGGCTTGTACTTGATGCGGTGCGGCTGGTCGGCGTCGGCGCCCAGGCGGCGCTTCTTGTCGGCCTCGTAATCCTGGAAGTTGCCTTCGAACCATTCGACGTGGCTTTCGCCCTCGAAGGCCAGGATGTGGGTGGCGATGCGGTCGAGGAACCAGCGATCGTGGCTGATGACCACGGCGCAGCCGGCGAAGCTCTGCAGCGCGTCTTCCAGCGCCCGCAGGGTATCGACGTCCAGGTCGTTGGTCGGTTCGTCGAGCAGCAGGACGTTGGCGCCGGACTTCAGCATCTTGGCGAGGTGGACGCGGTTGCGCTCACCGCCCGACAGCTGACCGACCTTCTTCTGCTGGTCGGGGCCGCGGAAGTTGAAGCTGGAGACGTAGGCGCGGCTGGGCATGGTCTTCTTGCCCAGCTCCACCAGGTCCAGCCCGTCGGAGATCTCCTCCCACACCGTCTTCTTGGCGTCGAGGCTGTCGCGGCTCTGGTCGACATAGCCGAGCTTCACCGTGTCGCCGACGCGGAAGGTGCCGGCGTCCGGCCCGTCCTGCCCGGTGATCATGCGGAACAGCGTGGTCTTGCCGGCGCCGTTCGGGCCGATGACGCCGACGATGCCGCCCGGCGGCAAGCGGAAGGACAGGCCGTCGATCAGCAGGCGGTCGCCGAAGCCCTTGGCGATGCTCTCCGCCTCGATGACGACGTTGCCGAGACGCGGCGGCACCGGGATGACGATCCGGGTCTCGCCGGACTGTTCCTTGCCGCTTTCGGCCAGCAAGGTCTCGTAGGCGGTGATACGGGCCTTGCTCTTGGCCTGACGGGCGCGCGGGCTTTGCCGGATCCACTCCAGTTCGGTGGCCAGCTGCTTCTGGCGCGATTCCTCCTGGCGGCCTTCCTGCTCCAGACGCTTCTGCTTCTGCTCCAGCCAGGACGAGTAGTTGCCTTCCCACGGAATCCCCGACCCGCGGTCGAGTTCGAGGATCCAGCCGGTGACGCTGTCGAGGAAGTAGCGGTCGTGGGTGACCAGCACGACGGTGCCCTTGTAGTCCTCCAGGTGCTTCTGCAGCCAAGCGACCGATTCGGCGTCGAGATGGTTGGTCGGTTCGTCGAGCAGCAGCAGGTCGGGCTTCTCGAGCAGCAGCTTGCACAGCGCGATGCGGCGCTTCTCGCCGCCCGACAGCTTGCTCACGTCGGCATCGCCCGGCGGGCAGCGCAGCGCGTCCATGGCGATCTCGACCGTGCGGTCGATGTCCCAGGCGTCGGCGGCGTCGATCTTCTCCTGCAGCTCGCCCTGTTCGGTCAGCAGCGCGTCGAAATCGGCGTCCGGATCCGCCATCAGGTTCGACACTTCGTTGAAGCGGTCGAGCAGCGCCTTGGTTTCCTTCAGCGCCTCCATGACGTTCTCATGGACGTTCTTGGTCGGGTCGAGCTGCGGCTCCTGCGGCAGGTAGCCGACCTTGGCGCCTTCCGCCGACCAGGCCTCGCCCGAATAATCCTTGTCCAGCCCGGCCATGATCTTCATCAGGGTCGACTTGCCGGAACCGTTGACGCCGAGCACGCCGATCTTCACACCCGGCAGGAACGAGAGCCAGACGTTGTCGAGAACCTTCTTGCCGCCAGGATAGACCTTGGTCAGGCCCTTCATGACATAGACATACTGGTAGGACGCCATGCGCCGCTCCGACCTTTTGAAAAGATGTGGGAATTGGCGCCGCCCCCTCCTTGCGGTTCTACGGCACCCTGTCGCTAGGGTCCGGTTTTAGCGCATAAGGGCCGTGCATGAAACCTTGTTGAGCCGACTCGCCGGGATCGGGCGGAATCGGCAGGAAATGGTGGAGGAAAAGGATTGGTCAGCCCCAAGGTCGAAATCTACGTCGATGCCGACGCCTGCCCGGTCAAGGCCGAGATCTACAAGGTCGCCGGCCGCACCGGCTGCAAGGTATGGGTGGTCGCCAACGCGCCGCTGCGCCTGCCGACGGAGTGCGCGGCGGAGCTGGTGGTGGTCAGCGACGGCTTCGATGCCGCCGACGACTGGATCGCCGAGCGGGCCTGCCCGACCGACATCGTCGTGACCGCCGACATCCAGCTGGCCGACCGCTGCGTGAAGCGGAACGCGGTGGTGATCGGCCCGACCGGACGCCCCTTCACGCCGGACAGCGTCGGCACGGCGTTGGCGACCCGCGCCCTGATGCAGGATCTGCGCGACATGGGCGTGGTCGGCGGCGGCAACGCCCCGATGAGCCAGCGCGACAAGTCGCAGTTCCTGCAGACGCTGGATCAGGCGGTGCAGGCGCTGAAGGCGGGGCGGCGACCGAAATTCCGGTAAGGAGCGGCGGCGGGGCCCCCTCCCCACTCCTCCCCCGCTTCGCGGGGGAGGGGATAGGAACTTTGCGGCGGCTTTGCAAAGGAACAGCGGCCGTTCCCTCTCCCGCGTCAGCGGGGGAGGGTTAGGGAGGGGGCCGCAGCCTTTTACACCCGCACCACCTTGCCCGGATTCAGCAGGTTGTCCGGATCGAAAGCCCGCTTCAAATCGCCCATGACGGCGAATGCTTCGCCGGCCTCCTGCTCCAGGAACGCCATCTTGCCGTAGCCGATGCCGTGCTCGCCGGTGCAGGTGCCGCCCATCGCCAGCGCGCGGTTGACCATCTTGTCGGCGAGGCGCTGGGCCTCGGCCAGCTCGGCCGGATTCTCGGGGTCGAGGACATAGACGAGGTGGAAGTTGCCATCGCCGACATGGCCGACCATCGGGGCCAGCATGTCGGACTCCGCCAGATCCTGCTTGGTCTCCAGGATGCAGTCGGCCAGCCGCGAGATCGGCACGCAGACGTCGGTCGGCCAACCCTTCGACCCCGGGCGCAGGGCGAGTGCGGCGTAATAGGCGTCGTGCCGGGCCTGCCACAGCTTCGAGCGGTCCTCCGGCCGGGTGGCCCAGGCGAACTCCATCCCGCCATGTTCGGCGGCGATGGCGGCCACCATCTCGGCCTGCTCCTTCACTCCGGCCTCGGTGCCGTGGAACTCGAAGAACAGGGTCGGGGCGACGGCGTAGTCGAGCTTGGAGTATTTGTTGACGGCGTCGATCTGCACCTCGTCCAGCAGCTCGATGCGGGCGACCGGCACGCCGACCTGGATGGTCTGGATCACGGTGTCGACGGCGCCCTTGATGGTCGGGAAGGCGCAGACGGCGGAGGAGATGGCTTCCGGGATGCCATAGAGCTTCAGCGTCACCTCGGTGATGATGCCGAGCGTGCCTTCGGAGCCGACGAACAGTCGGGTCAGGTCATAGCCGGCCGCCGACTTGCGCGCCCGGCCGCCGGTCTTGATGACGCGGCCATCGGCCAGCACCACGGTCAGACCCAGGACATTCTCGCGCATGGTGCCGTAGCGCACGGCGTTGGTACCGCTGGCCCGGGTCGCCGACATGCCGCCGAGCGAGGCGTTGGCGCCGGGATCGATGGGGAAGAACAGGCCGGTATCGCGCAGATGCTCGTTCAGCTGCTTGCGGGTCACGCCGGCCTGGACCGTCACGTCGAGGTCCTCCGGGCTGACGCGCAGGATCTGCTGCATGCCCAACAGGTCGATGGTGATGCCGCCGGCCAGCGCCGCGATGCCGCCCTCCAGCGAGGTCCCGGTGCCGAAGGGGATGATCGGCAGCTTGTATCTGGCGCAGATCTTGACGATCGCGCTGACCTCTTCGGTCGAATTGGCGAAGGCGACGCCGTCCGGCGGGAAAGTCGGATGATAGGACTCGTCCTTGCCATGATGCTCGCGCACCGGCAGGGAGGTGGTGAACCGGTCGCCCAGCAGAGCCGACAGCTCGGCCCGGGCCTCCTCGGTCAGGGCCGCGCGCGGCTGGGTGGTGGCGATGACGGTCATGGGTGTTGTCCTCCCCGGTCGAAGATTCATTGGGATGGTTCATTCGTATGACCAAACAGGCTAAAGCGGCGAGCGAACGCTTGGCAAGACGGGCGATGCGCAGGGGTGGAATGCCGGGGCGCCGCAAGGGGGGCCAATCTCCCACCCGGGCCGCCACACCTGTTGCACCGCCGGCGCAACAGTCCGTGCAACACCTGTTGCATCGCCCCACCCTGCCGCATCGTCCAGAACCGTTGAAAATCAAGAAAATCCGCTGAACTGACCATCTGGCACGGCGGTTGCTCTTACTCCTCCGAACCGCGCGTCGATCAACGGCGCGCATCAGCGAGGGGGAGGTGCCATCTTGGCTCCGGTCGTCGGTATCGTCGCCAATCCGGTTTCAGCCCGCGACATCCGCCGGGTCGTCGCCAACGCCACCAGCCTGCAGATCGCCGACCGGGCGAACATCCTGCTGCGGGTGCTGGCGGCGCTGCACGCCTGCGGCGTCCGCGACGTGCTGATGATGCCGGAGAACGGCGGCATCCGCGCCCATGTCGAGCGCGGCATGATGCGCGCCCGGTCACGCGGCGAGGACATCTATCCCGCCCTCCACACCGTCTCCATGCCGGTCACCGGCACCGTCGCCGACACCCACCACGCCACCGCGGAGATGCGGCGGGCCGGCGTCTCGGCCTTGGTGGTTCTGGGCGGCGACGGCACCCATCGGGCGGTTGCGGCCGAATGCGGGACGGTGCCGATCGCCGGCATCTCCACCGGCACCAACAACGCCTTCCCCGAACATCGCGAGCCGACGATCACCGGGCTCGCCACCGGGCTGGCGGTCACCGGCCGGGTGCCGCCGCACATCGCGTTTTCCGCCAACAAGCGCATCGACGTGTCCCTCGTCAGCGGGGCGACCGGCGCCACCGTCACCGAGATGGCGCTGGTCGACGTCGCCCTGGTGACGGAGCGCTACATCGGCGCCCGCGCCCTGTGGCGGACCGAGAATTTCCGCGAACTCTACGTCACCTTCGCCGATCCGGAGGTGATCGGCATGTCGGCCATCGCCGGCCTGCTGGAGCCCGTCGGCCGCGACGAGAGCGGCGGCCTGATGGTGCGGCTGTCGCCGGATGGCGACTGCCGCAAGGGCGTCACCACCCTCCACGCCCCCATCGCCCCGGGGATGATGGCCCGCGTCGGCATCACCGACTGGCGCCGCATGCCGGCCGGCGTGGCCTTCGTGCCGGAGGTCTCCGCCGGCTCGGTCGCGCTGGATGGCGAGCGCGAACTGTCCTTCAGCGAACGCGACCGTCTGTCCCTGACGCTCCGGGACGACGCCTTCCGCACGGTCAACGTCGCCGCAGTGATGCGGCACGCCGGCCAGAACCGGCTGCTGACCGGCACCCCGGTGCCCGTCACGGCAGCCTTCTAACCACCAAACACCAATCAGGGAGAAAACACCTCATGGCCCAGAATCCCTTTCCCCTCGGCAAGGACGAGCTGCTGAAGGCCTACCGCACCATGCGGACGATCCGCGAGTTCGAGGAGCGGCTGCACGTCGATTTCGCCAAGGGCGACATCCCCGGCTTCGTCCACCTCTATGCCGGCGAGGAGGCCTGCGCCACCGGCATCATGATGCACCTGAACGACAACGACCGCATCGCCTCCACCCACCGCGGCCACGGCCACTGCATCGCCAAGGGTGTCGACGTCCACGCGATGATGGCGGAGATCTACGGCCGCAGCACCGGCGCCTGCCGGGGCAAGGGCGGATCGATGCACATCGCCGACCTGTCCAAGGGCATGATGGGCGCCAACGGCATCCTCGGCGCCGGCGCGCCGCTGATCTGCGGGGCGGCGCTGGCGGCCAAGGTGCGCGGCGACCGCGGTGTCGGCATCACCTTCGTCGGCGACGGCGCGTCGAACCAGGGCACCTTCCTGGAAAGCCTGAACCTCGCCGCGGTGTGGAACCTGCCGGTGGTCTTCGTGGTGGAGAACAACGGCTATGCCGAATCCACCGCGATGGAATGGGCAGTGTCCTGCGACAGCTATGTCGACCGCGCCACCGGCTTCGGCATGCCGGGCGTCACGGTGGACGGCACCGACTTCTTCGCGGTGTACGAGGCGGCCGGCGAGATCATCCGCCGTGCCCGCGACGGCGGCGGCCCGGCCCTGCTGGAATGCAACATGGTCCGCTTCTACGGCCATTTCGAAGGCGACGCCCAGACCTACCGCGCCAAGGGCGAGCTGGAGGCGATCCGCGCGTCCCGCGACTGCCTGACCATCCTGTCGGAACGGCTGGTCGAGGCCGGGGTGATCGGCCGCGACGAGCTGCAGGCCGTCGACCGCGAGGTGAACGCGCTGATCGAGGACGCCGTGCGCGCCGCCAAGGCCGCCCCGCTGCCGGTGGCCGAAGACCTGCTGCGCGACGTCTACGTCTCCTACTGAGCCCATTCAAGAAACGCCAAACGCGGAGGAAACACATGTCCCGCAAGATCAGCATGAAGCAGGCGATCAACGAGGCCCTGGACCTGGAGATGCGCCGCGATCCCACCGTCATCGTCATGGGCGAGGACATCGTCGGCGGCACCGGCGCCCAGGGTGAGGACGACGCCTGGGGCGGCGTGCTGGGCGTCACCAAGGGCCTGTACGCCAAGCATGGCGACCGGCTGATGGACACGCCGCTGTCGGAATCCGCCTATATCGGCGCCGCCATCGGCGCCGCCGCCTGCGGGTTGCGGCCGGTGGCGGAGCTGATGTTCCTCGACTTCATGGGCGTCTGCTTCGACCAGATCTTCAACCAGGCGGCCAAGTTCCGCTACATGTTCGGCGGCAAGGCCGAGACGCCGGTGGTGATCCGCGGCATGGTCGGCGCCGGCTTCCGCGCCGCCGCCCAGCATTCGCAGATGCTCACGCCGCTGTTCACCCACATTCCGGGGCTGAAGGTGGTCTGCCCCAGCAACGCCTATGACGCCAAGGGCCTGCTGATCCAGTCGATCCGCGACAACGACCCGGTCATCTTCTGCGAGCACAAGAACCTCTACGGCCTGGAATGCGAGGTTCCGGCCGAGAGCTACGCCATTCCCTTCGGCGAGGCGAACGTGCTGCGCGACGGCGACGACGTGACCATCGTCAGCTACGGCCTGACCGTCCACCGCGCGATGGAAGCCGCGGCGGCGCTGGCCAAGGACGGCACCGAGGCCGAGGTGATCGACCTGCGCACCCTGTCGCCGATCGACTGGGACACCATCGTCGAGAGCGTCGAGCGCACCGGCCGGCTGGTGGTGGTGGACGAGGCGCATCCCCGCTGCAACCTCGCCACCGACATCGCCGCCTTCGTCGGCCAGAACGCCTTCGGCGCGCTGAAGGCCGGCATCCAGATGGTCACCGCCCCGCACACGCCGGTGCCCTTCTCGCCCTCGCTTGAGGATCTGTACGTGCCCAGCGCCGACAGCATCGCCAGCGCCGTTCGGCGCACCCTGTCGCCCAAGGGGGCGTCGCCGCGGATCGCGGCGTGATCTCCCCGCTGAGTTAGACCCCCACCTAACCTCCCCCGCTGGGCGGGGGAGGGACTGCCGCCACTCTCCCGAACAAGCAGTTGCCCCCTCCCCCGCCCAGCGGGGGAGGGCCGGGGTGGGGGCAAGTCACGCTGCAAAACAAGAAATTCCCCAGGAGACCGAGGTCCATGTTGAACGAGCGCATCAAGCCCATCGTCATGCCGAAATGGGGCCTGTCCATGTCGGAGGGCAAGGTCACCGGCTGGCTGAAGCGGCCGGGGTCCACCATCTCCATCGGCGATGAGCTGCTGGAGGTCGAGACCGACAAGATCACCAACGTGGTCGAAGCCGGCGAGACCGGCGTGCTGCGCCGGGTGCTGGGCGAACCCGGCACCGTCTATCCGGTCAAGGCGCTGATCGCGGTGCTGGCCGAACCCGATGTGCCCGACGACGACATCGATGCCTTCATCAGCACCTATGCCGTCCCGGCCAGCGAAGACGACGGCGAGGCCGAGGCCGGCCCGCAATACCACACCGCCGAAACCCCGGCCGGCACCATCCGCTATGCCAAGCGGGGCGAGGCCGGGCCGACCGTCCTGCTCGTCCACGGCTTCGGCGGCGATCTCGACAACTGGCTGTTCACCATCGACGCGCTGGCGGAGAAGGCCACCGTCTACGCGCTCGACCTGCCCGGCCACGGCCAGTCGACCAAGCGGATCGTCGATCCCAGCCTGTCCAGCCTGTCGCAGGCGGTGCTGGGCTTCCTCGATGCGGTCGGGGTGGAGCGCGCCCATTTCGTCGGCCACTCGATGGGCGGAGCGGTGTCGATGCGCACCGCGCTCGACGCGCCGGGCCGGGTGGCGTCGCTGTCGCTGATCGCGTCGGCCGGCCTCGGCGAACGGATCGACCATGGCTACATCCAGGGCTTCGTCGGTGCGACATCCCGCCGCGACTTGAAACCGGTCCTGGAGACGCTGTTCGCCGACCGTGGCCTTGTCAGCCGCCAGATGGTCGACGACCTCCTGAAGTACAAGCGGCTGGACGGCGTGGACGAGGCGCTGCGGGCGCTGTCGGCCTCGCTGTTCGCCGAGGGCCGGCAGGCCAGCGTGCTCGCCGCCGGCATCGCCGATGCCGGGACGCCGACGCTGGTGGTGTGGGGCGAAGAGGACCGCGTGATCCCCGCCGACCATGCCCAGGCGCTGGCGAGCACGGCCCAGGTCGCCGTCATCCCCGGCGCCGGCCACATGGTGCAGATGGAGGCGGCCGGCAAAGTGAACGCGCTGCTGAAGGACCACATCGCCAAGGCGGACTGAGGAGGCCAGCCCCCTTCCCGCCCCTCTTCCCGGTTCCCGAACCCCTCGCCACCGGCGCGCAAGGCTGTCCGCCAGCGCGCCGGCAGGAGACCGTTCATGCCCGATCTCAAGGACAAGTGCATCATCGTCACCGGCGCCGGCCGCGGCATCGGCGCCACCATCGCTCACGCGCTGGCCGCCGACGGTGCCAAGCTGACCATCGCCGACCGCACCGAGGCCGACGCCCAACAGGTCGCCGAAGCCATCCGCGCCGCCGGCGGCAGCGCCATCGCCGTGACGGTCGATGTCCGCGACCGCACCGCAATCCGCCGCATGATCGACGAGACGGTGAAGGCCCATGGCCGGCTCGACGTCCTCTTCAACAATGCCGGCATCGCCCAGACCAAGCCGTTTCTCGACATCACCGAGGACGACTGGCACACGGTCAACGACGTCAACGCGCTGGGTGTGCTGATCGGCATGCAGGAAGCCATCAAGACCTTCCGCAAACAGGGCGGCGGCGGCAAGATCGTCAACACCGCCTCCATCGCCGGCAAGCAGGGCTACGAGCCGCTGGCCCATTACTCCGCCAGCAAGTTCGCCGTGGTGGCATTGACCCAGGCCGCCGCCCGCGGCTTCGGCAAGGACGGCATCACCGCCAACGCCATCTGCCCCGGCGTGGTGGCGACCGAGATGTGGAAGATCATCGACCAGGGCTTCCGCGACACCGGCATCACCAAGTCGGAGAACGAAGCCTTCGACATGTTCGCCGCCGGCGCGGTGCTGGGCCGGCCGTCGCGCCCCGACGATCTGGTCGGCGTCGCCCGTTTCCTCGCCTCGTCCGACAGCGACTTCATGACCGGCCAGTCCCTGCTGGTCGATGGCGGGATGGTGTTCGCCTGACCGTCAGCCAGGCTCGCCACACAACGATAAATCCGGAGGAAAACGCTATGAATGCCATTTCGATGAAGGCCGCCGTCTGGCATGGCCGCAAGGACATCCGGGTCGAGGACGTGCCGCTGCCGGGCGCCCCGCCCGCCGGCTGGGTACAGATCAAGGTGCATTGGTGCGGCATCTGCGGATCCGACCTGCATGAGTATGTCGCCGGCCCGGTCTTCATCCCGGTCGATACCCCGCACCCGCTGACCGGCCTGAAGGGCCAATGCATCCTCGGCCACGAGTTCAGCGGCGAGATCGCGGTGCTGGGCGACGGCGTCACCGGTTTCAGCGTCAGCGACCGCGTGGCGGCCGACGCCTGCCAGCATTGCGGCGAGTGCTATTACTGCAAGCACGGCATGTACAACATCTGCGAGAAGCTGGCCTTCACCGGCCTGATGAACAACGGCGCCTTCGCCAGCCTGGTCAACGTCCCGGCCGAGCTGCTCTACAAGCTGCCCGACGGTTTCCCGACCGAGGCCGGCGCCCTGATCGAGCCGCTGGCGGTCGGCATGCATGCGGTGAAGAAGGCCGGCAGCATCGTCGGCGAGACGGTGGTGGTGGTCGGCGCCGGCACCATCGGGCTGTGCACCATCATGTGCGCGAAGGCGGCGGGAGCCGGGCGGATCATCGTCCTGGAGATGTCGGCCGCCCGCAAGGCCAAGGCGCTGGAGGTCGGCGCCAGCATCGTGCTCGATCCCAAGGAGTGCGACGCGGTGGCGGAGGTCAAGGCGCTGACCGGCGGCTATGGCGCCGACGTGTCGTTCGAATGCATCGGCCATCGCGACACCGCCAAGCTCGCCATCGACGTGATCCGCAAGGCCGGCAAGACGGTGCTGGTCGGCATCTTCGAGGAACCAAGCTCCTTCAACTTCTTCGAGATCGTCGCCACCGAGAAGCAGATCATCGGCTCGCTGGCCTACAATGGCGAGTTCGCCGACGTCATCCGCTTCATCGCCGACGGCCGCATCGACGTGCAGCCGCTGATCACCGGCCGCATCACCCTGACCGACATCGTCAGCGGCGGCTTCGAGGAGCTGGTCGCCCACAAGGACCGCAACGTGAAGATCATCGTGCAGCCGCAAGCCATGACCGCGGCAGCCGAACAGCCGGAGCTCGTCCACTGATGGCCCTGCCCGCGCTGCATGCTCCCCGTCCGGAACACCGGGCCGAAAAGCCGGCCTGGCTCCGCGCCCGCGCTCCCGCCGGTGCGGCCTTCGAGGACACCCGGTCGCTCGTCCGCCGCCACGGCCTGAACACGGTCTGCGAGGAGGCCGCCTGCCCCAACATCGGCGACTGCTGGAGCAAGCGGCATGCGACGGTGATGATCCTGGGCAGCGTGTGCACGCGGGCCTGCGCCTTCTGCAACGTCGCCACCGGCCGGCCGGACGCGCTCGATCCCCACGAGCCGGACCGGCTGGCCGAGGCGGTGGGCGAGTTGGGCCTCGCCCATGTCGTCATCACGTCGGTCGACCGCGACGACCTGCCCGACGGCGGTGCTGCGCAGTTCGCCCGCTGCATCCGCCGCCTGCGCGAGACCGCGCCGGCCACGACGGTGGAGGTGCTGACCCCCGATTTCCGCAACAAGCCGGGAGCGGTGGAGACCGTCGCCGATGCCCGGCCCGATGTTTACAACCACAATCTGGAGACCGTGCCGCGGCTCTATGCCGACGTGCGGCCGGGAGCGCGCTACTACGGCTCGCTCCGCCTGCTGGAGCGGGTGAAGGAGCGCAACCCCTCCGTCTTCACCAAGTCCGGCATCATGGTCGGGTTGGGCGAGGAACCGGCGGAGGTGTTGCAGGTGATGGACGATTTGCGGGCGGCGGGCGTCGATTTCCTGACCATCGGCCAGTATCTCCGCCCCACCCCGAAACACCACCCGGTCGCCCGCCACGTCACGCCCGAGGAGTTCGGGCGCTACGCGACGGTGGCGCGGGCGAAGGGGTTCCTGATGGTGTCGGCGACGCCGCTGACCCGCTCCTCCCACCACGCCGGCCGCGACTTCGAAGAATTGCGGCGGCGGGCGGCGGCGAAGATTTGAGCGTCGCTCCGATGCCGGCGGTCATCGACGGGGATCGCCGGCATCAGAGCGTGGTCTTCGGCCCGACCGCGACTCCGTCCGGCTGTGGCGGCTTCATCAGCTTGCAGTCGCTGACGCAATAGGTCTGCTGCTCGATCCGGCCGCCACAGGACTTGAAACAGCTATCGTAATCGGATCCGCAGTAAAGGTTGCTGGAACAACTGATTTCCCGCTCGAAGTCGCTGAGCGTCTTCATCTTCTTCTTGTTATAATCCTTGGGCAGTGACTTGAGATAGGCCCGATAATCGGCATGGGCGCGGGTCAGCCCCTCGGCCCGGCAGGTCTGAAGGGCCAGCTCCCTTGCGGATTCACATATGGATTGTGCCTGCTTGCACTGGGCGACACAGAGTCTTCCGGCCTCGCTGACCGGTGAGAAATACCTCGTCGTCGTCTCGAAACGTGGGCCGCAACCGGCCATCCCGGCCGCCAGCAGGCAGCCGAGCAGAATGGAACGCCGCATCATGGTGGATGCCCCGCCGTGGATTACTTTCGATGGCTATGAACAGCCGGCCGACATGAAATAATCCATGGCCTGCGCAGATTTCGCAGAACCAGAAACCAAAAGGAGCTGAAGCAACTTAAAAGAGATTCACGAAAATTATTTAAACCAAAGAACGTACCGGCTCACCGCGCCGGCCAGAGGGGAGAGCCGACAGGTGGGCCGATAAAGACGAGCGGCAGAGTCTCAGGCGGCGCGCACGGTCTGGATGAAGCTGCTCACCTCGGTCTTCACCCGGTCGGCTTCTCCGGCAAAGCCGTCGGCGGTACTCAGGACCTGGGCGGCATCCGGACCGGTCCCCACCCAGAGGACGGCGGTAGCATTGATCGAGATCAGTGGACAGGGGGCTTATTATGGCTGCGACGGTACACTGTACGCCCCCGCCTCGTTTGACATGGCGCGCTTGAGCAAGCTCAGGAAACATCCAGCTACAGTCTAGGTGATCCGACAGACCGGATTCCAACAACGTTCCTCCACCCCCCCATTACCCCAAACACGCCTGACCCCAGCGTGCAAATTACTCCTCGCTCGTCTAATATGAAGAGCATTACCGTGACAAATATCTCCTAAAGTGGTATTCCGCCTACTCTGGGCGTCGACATAAGGTCTGCGCGCCTACCGACCCTGCCTGACCGGGAGCTAAGGGATGGCACTTGTTACTAGATTTGTATTCTTCCTTCTGCTTGGGTGCATGGCAAGTGGAATGGTCTTTGTGGGATGGCGGACTGCCGGACTCCTTCTAGCGCTTCCCATGTTGGTCGTTGCATTGTGTTTGATGTGGCTGGGCGCTGGTCTTGCCCGATATGCCAGTGTAACCGAAGGTAAAATCCGACTGGCTGCGATGACGCTGGGCACCTCGGTTGCGCTTGCTGCACTAGCTGGTCCACAGCAATGGATTGCCGCCCTTGCTGCCAGCACTCTCCCAACGATAATCCCCGGGCTGGCAAGCTTACCGGTAGCTGGCGACCCGTCCTGGTCAGGCGTTGTTGTGATGCTGTTGACTGTAGTGCTGGCTTGGGTGATTGTTTCGCAAGGTCGAATTCCATTGGTGATGGGGGAACGAAGGAGTAGCACCCGCCGGCCGCTCCCAGTAGGTGAGGAGCTTCGGCATCTAAGGGAGGCAATAGAAAAGCAGCTTCGGATAGTAGCTGACCGTAGACGTCTCTCCCCATCTGAGATGCGTTATAGCTTGCTTGCTGTAGATGCAGTAGGGGTTGGCTGGCAAAGCCGCACACGCCTGCCAGATCTGTTGACAGCCCTCCGTCACAACCAACGCGGACGCCTCTTCGTAGTAGTCGGAGACCCCGGGTCAGGTAAGAGCGTCGCCTTGCGGCAACTCGCAGCTGATTTGTTGAAGGCGCGTGACTGGCATCCTTTGCGTAGGCGGGAGCAATTGTTACCGCTCTATGTCGATCTCAAGGAGTGGCGGGAAAGCGCAGGAGAGGGCGGCGCACTACCCGATGAAGAGGCATTTGGACGATTTGTAAAATCTTACGTTATTCGCGAGATTGGAATTGTTGCACGGCGGTTATTCGGGGAAGGAACACTCTTCGAGGATATCCATGCAAGCGGTGGATTTTTCTTCATATTCGATTCGTTTGATGAGATACCAGCTGTCCTCGATCACGCCGATACTTCACGCGTTGTGGCAGAGCTCTCCGATACTGTGGCCAAGTACGCTACTGCGGGCAATGCCCGCGCCATCATTGCCTCTCGGCCTTTCCGCAGCCCAAAAGTAAGCGCATGTGAGCCATCACGACTTGAGGTAGTTCCTCTCGGCGAGTACGAAATTGAAAGGGTAGTAAGATCGACCCTGACAGACCCCGCTGACTTCATGCAGACTATTCGACACAACCGTTCAGACTTGGGGCAACTGGCCCGCAACCCATTTCTATTGCACCTAATAATAGAATATGTGAGAAATTTCGCCATTAATACGGAGCGGTATCCCAGTTCCCAGAGGGACATGTTCGCGTCGTTTCATAAGCGCAGCTTGGCGGAGGCTCGCCAACGGATCCACGGCATACAGTGCGCTGATCACGAAGTAGACGAAGTCTGTGAGGTTATGGTTCTCGTGATGTTCAACCGCGAGAACCCCACACTGCATCTCAGCCACGCTGACCTTGAAATCTCTTGCCCGCATCCGGCTCTCCTTCCAGTCCTTGCTTTACTTGCAGAGGCTAGGTTGGGGCACATGGACGCCGATGGCGGTTTTACCTTCTCCCATCGGCGTTTCGCTGAATACCACTTGGTACTAGCCTTAGAGAATGGTCGAATGGATCTGCATCTGGATGCGATTCAGCAGGACCAGCGCTGGCGCGATACGTTGGTTCTCTACGCCGAAGTCGCGAATCCAGATTGCACGTCTCAATTGATCAAGCATGCTTGGAGCTACGCCTCCCTGCTTTCGAATTTGTCGCCCCAGAAAGATATCAGGACATATAGAGAAGCCCGTAATGCACTCAGATTCCTATGTGATGGCTACCGCAATCGACCCGACGACCTTGGAGCTATCCGCACTCGTCTTCAGAGGTCCATTGAGACTAAGTTAGTTATTGGCGGCGATCTGATTGAGAAGAAGGTCATGTTTGACGCAGTGGGGCTCCTCCCATCTGGGAGGCGGACCTCCCGCATCATCACGACAGCAATTTTTCGCTTTCCAGGCTGGGCAAGCGAGGGAGCAGTAGTCGCTGCGCGTTACCTGCCTCGATTGGAGCCTGATCTTGCGTTCACCATGTTCCGCCAAGCTCTGCAACCTGGGTTGAAAAGCCCTTATAATGCTTGGCAGCAGGCAAATGCGTTAACCCTCTGTGACGCCTACAGCCAAGTAGCAAAATGGCTCCGCGAATATAGTTACGACACTATCAGGGCCGCTATCGCTACGATAATCTTGGCCGGCATCGCGGTATGGAGTTACTCAGAAGAATACGCTGCTCCCTTGGCCGCAATTTGCATCGGCGGGATGACTCTAATATATGCATGGATCAATTTTGCTTTCGTAGAAATTCTAAAACCTCTTGCTCCATCAAGCAAAGACCGATCATCTTCTGACAAGAGTCGCCCAGCTTCGGCTTGGCTGCGGCGGATTTTTCACATAGGAGGTAGACAAGCAGACCCTACAGCCAGGACCTCGGTTTTGGCGCCCAAAACGACTTTGGTCTGTGAAATGCCTGACTTTCGGGAACCACTGCATCAATGCGGTATTATCCTAGTTAGTGCCTCTACTGCCAGTGCCTTTCTATTGATAGCAGAGAATAGGGTACCAACCGGGGCTGAATGGATTTCTGCGTGGTTCATTGTTTTTCTTGGTATATTTGGCTACTTTCCCGCGAGAACTATCTTTTGGATACGCGCTCGCTTAGTTTTATCCAAAATGTCGCAGCCACAGACCCTCAAGAAACTCGCTAAATTCGCAAAATTTATCATCGTTACCGGAGCCATCTACGGGATTCTTTCTTACGTTTTAATGATGATTGCAGGGGAAGCAGCACTATCACTGGCACTTAGTGGAATTTTCTTTGCATTTATTATCTCTGTGCTTACTGTGCTAACTTGGGGATTGATAAGCGATGGCTGGGTAGTTTGGCAAAGCACCCGTGATTTTGTTGCGAGTCGAGCAAAGATCGCCGCTTCTTTTACGCGGTTGAAAACACAGTTTGTCCGACGCATTTACATTCATTGGGTTGCGTCCAGATCATTTCCTCCTAGCGGGAAGATCGTGCGCCCTTTAGATTTCTGGCCAGATGGAAACAGGCCTGAGTTTCCAGGTGATAAGGCGAGCACTCAATTAGCGCAAATTGACGCAAAGTGGCTTGAACTTGAATAGAAGATAGAAACAGGCTACCCGTATGGGAAATTAATAATATCAATCCCTCCCCCCGGCCCGGTGGACACGAATTCGGACGGATCTTAGAGTCTTTCCTGAAATATTATTTCCTTGTGAGGCGTTTTAGAGCCTGTCCGAGAGGAAGTTGAGCCGGATGAATCGGTTTTGATTCCAAATCGCCTCCAGGATGGAGGTGAGGATGTGGGCGCCGGAAAGACGAGAGTGCCATGCACGCAGCGAGCTGCGCTACCCGAGTGATTAGGAATGGCGGATCGTCGAGCCGCTCATCCCCCCGGCACGGCGTGCGGCCGGCGGGATGAGCGCCCACTCCTCATCGCTCAGATCGCTCGGGTAACGTTGCCCTGCACGATCATGACGGGTGCGGCTCTCCGGCTTCCACATCTCTGGCATCCTCTCGGGGAGACACCTTCAATCACAACCGATCAATTCGATTCAACAAGTTCGCGGACGGGCTCTTAGAGCATGCCTCACGAGACATTGGCGTGACCCTTACCGGCAAGTACTCAGAAAACATCAAGTAAGATGCTGCCTCTGCAGGTAGTCCTCGCTCTGCATCTCCATCAAGCGGCTCACCGTGCGTTCGAACTCGAAGGCGTGGGTGCCGTCCGGATAGAGCCGTTCCGGCGGTCCCTCTGCGGCGATGACGACGTTGACCTTGTGCTCGTACAAGGCGTCGATCAGCGTCATGAAGCGCTTGGCCTCGTTGCGCAGCTCGTCCTTCATCGTCGGCACGCGGTCGATCAGAACCGTGTGGAAATGGGTGGCGATCGCCAGATAATCGGCCGCCCCCAGCGGCTTGCCGCACAGATCCCAGAAATCGGCCCAGGCCACGCATTTGGCGGCGCGCGCGATCTCGACCCGGCGACCCTGCACCGTCAGGCTGCACGGCTCGCCGGCGGCCCCGCCGGTCAGGTCGGAGAAGGCCTTGGCAAGGGCGGCGTCCGACGCCGGACCCAGCGGGTGGTGGTAGATCGGCACGCCCTTCAGCCGGTCCAGCCGGTAATCGGTCGGACCGTCCAACGACAGGATATCCAGCTTCTCCTTCAGCAGGGCGATGAAGGGCAGGAACAGCTCGCGCTGGAGCCCGTCCTTGTACAGCATGTCCGGCGGCCAGTTGGAGGTCGCCACCACCACCACGCCCAGGTCGAACAGGTTGGTGAACAGCCGGCCGAGGATCATCGCGTCGACGATGTTGGTGACGTGGAACTCGTCGAAGCAGAGCAGCCACGCCTCGTCGGCGAGCGCGCGGGCCAGTTCCGGCAGCGCCTCGTCCGGGCCGTCGCCCTTCCCCTTGCCGGACCGGCGGTGGTCGTGGATGCGCTGGTGGATCTCCAGCATGAATTCGTGGAAATGGACGCGCCGCTTCTTCTCGACCGGGGCGGTCTCATAGAACAGGTCCATCAGCATCGACTTGCCGCGTCCGACGCTACCGTAGATGTACAGTCCCTGCGGCGCGGTCGAGGCGATGTCCGGCGGCGGCGGAGCGGCGCGGCGGCGGCCGAGTCCGAACCGTTCCAGCCACCCTCCCCCGGCCGGCCTGTCGTCGCCGGCGGGGTGCGGATGATAGCCCTTCAGCGCCTGGTACAGGCTTTGGAACTTCTCCGCCGCCAGTTCCTGGTCGGGATCGGGGCGAAGAGTGCCGCTGCCGCGGCGGGCGCGGTAGAGCGAAAGCGGTCCGTCGGTCATGGGATTATGCGCGATCCGGCTGCCAAGATGGTCCCTTACCTAGCGGATGGAATCCGTCCCGGCAACCGCCGACCGGACGGCGCCGCTGGAATGGCAGGGGTCGCTGCGACGCCGTGTCCCCACATGGTGGAAAAACCCCATTTTCGTTCGGTCATACTTTCTTTAGGATAGGACCCGATCGAGTCACGCGAGCCGAACGGCCGCTTTCGCCACCGGGAGCCGCAACGCCTATGCCCGATCCCGGGTCCGCCTGTCCGCCGCCGCCCTGCTCCACCGCCGGTCCGGCAAGGACTTTGTACTCCCGGCTCGGATCGATGCGGTTCCTGATGACCACGTCCGGTCTTGCCTTCATCCTGGTGGTGAACGCGCTGATCGGCTACGGCATCCTCCAGGGCCGGCGCGAGGCGCTGGATGCGGGAGAACGCGCCACCCGCGACCTCGCCCGCATGCTGGAATCGCAGACGCTGCGCACGGCCTTCGCGGTCGACCTGTTGCTGCGCGACCTCTCTTTCGCGCTCGACACCTACCCCGACGGCGCCCGCCGCGACAGCCCGCCCATACGGGACCACCTGCGCGAACGGCGCGATTCCTTTGCCGAACTGGCCGATCTGGTGGTGGTCGGCAGTGACGGCTTCGCCTTGAACCATTCGGCCGAGGCGCCGCTGCCGACGGTCGCGCTGTCCGACCGCGCCTATTTCACCGGACCGCGCGATGGCGCCGGGCAGGGGCTGTTCATCGGCGCCGCCATCTCCAGCCGGGTGAGGACCGGGACGCGCGTCATCCCCTTCAGCCGCCGCTGGATCGGGAATGACGGCGGCTTCCGCGGCGTCCTGGTCGCCATGGTCGATCCGACGCGGCTGGCCGCCCCCTTGGAATCGCGGGACATCGACCGCAAGGGCAGTGTGGCCCTGGCGCTGGCGGACGGCACCATCCTGCTGGAACGGCCCCGTGACCACCGCGAACCGGGCCGGCTGACCGATTGGCCGGCCGTCTGGCATGCGCTGGCCGAACATGACGAAGCCACCCTCCGCGACACCGTGCCCGATCTCGGCCGGGCTCCGGGCTCCGGCACCGACAGCCTGGTCAGCGTGCGACGGGTACAGGGCTATCCTTTCGTCATCGTGGCGACCCTGCCGGTGGATGCCGCACTGGCCGAATGGCGGCGCGACACCGGGGCCTGGGCCGCCATCGGCATCGTCATGACCATCGCCATCGCCCTGCTGACCGCCTTCGTCGTCCGCCAGCATGCCCGGCGGGAGGAGGATCAGGCCCGGCTCGCCCGCGCCTCGCGCCGGATCCGCGGCATTCTCGATTCGATGCTGGACGCGGTGGTCACCTTCGACGGCGCCGGGCGCATCGTCACCTTGAACCGCGCCGCCGAAATGATGTTCGGCGTGGCGGAGTGCCGGATGATCGGCCAGCCGGTCGAGGCGCTGATTCCCGGCGCGCGGGACGGCGCCAGCGACCGCGACCTGATCGCGCTGCGCCGCGACGGCCATGCCTTTCCCGTCGGCTTCACCGTCAGCGACCTGCGGCTGGGCGCCGGCCCCGGCACCGCGGCCGGCGCTCCGCCCCGGGACGAGCCGCGCATCCATGTCGGCGTCATCCGCGACATGACCCGCCGCAAGCAGCAGGAGGCGGAGCTGATCGCCTCCAAGACCCAGGCCGAGCTGGCCAACCGGGCGAAGAGCGAATTCCTGGCCAACATGAGCCACGAGCTGCGCACCCCGCTGAACGCCATCATCGGCTTCGCCGAGGTGCTGGACAGCGAGTTCTTCGGCGCCATGAACGACCGGCAGAAATCCTGCGTCACCGACATCCACGACAGCGGCCGGCACCTGCTGGACATCGTCAACGCCGTGCTCGACATGTCGAAGCTGGACTCCGGCCGGTTCACGCTGTGCGAGGAGGCGGTCGAGGCCCATGAGGCGGTCGGGCAATGCCTGATGATGGTGCGCGACCGCGCCGCCGCCGCCGGAGTCGCCATCGACAACGGGGTGATGGGGGCTGCCGCCACCCTGTGGGTCGATCGCCGGGCCTTCAAGCAGGTGATCCTGAACCTGCTGTCCAACGCCGTGAAATTCACGCCCGGCGGCGGACGCATCACCATCGCCGCGGCAACCGAAGGGAACGGCGACTTCGTGCTGACGGTGGCCGACACCGGCATCGGCATCCCGCCCGAGTTCATCGCCGACCTGTTCGAGCCTTTCCGTCAGGCCGAGAACGCGGCGAACCGGCGCTACGAGGGCACCGGGCTGGGCCTGTCGATCTCGAAGAACTTCGTCGACCTGCATGGCGGGACGCTGACCTGCCGCAGCGTGCCCGGAACCGGCACGGCGATGACGGTGCGCCTGCCGGCGGACCGGGTGGTCGAGGGGCCGTCCGCGATGGGCGGCCCATGCAGCCCCGCCGACCTCAGCCCGGTCAGCGCAGGCGGGTCGCCGTGAACCGCCGGGGCGGATTGACGAAATCGTCCTGGGCGGCGATCAGCTGAAGCTCCCGCGTGCCCATGCGCTTGGTCGTCTCGAAGATGGCGAAGATCGCCGCCGCCGCCTTTTCCAGCGCGTCGGCCGGATCGAAGGCGGTCAGGTAATGGGCGAGGAACAGCGCCGCCACCGCGTCGCCGGACCCGTTGGGCGGCGGGTCGAAGGTCAGGCGCGGCGTCGCCACCAGCCAGGCGCCGTCGGCGCCGTCTACCAGCATCTCGATGCGGTCGGGATCGGCATCGCTGCGGGTCAGGCTGGTGACCAGGACCAGCCGCGGCCCGCGCGCGCGCAGCGCCGCGGTGGCGGCGAGCGCGTCGTCGAGCGTCTCGACCTTGCGATCAGTCAGATATTCCAGTTCGAACTGGTTGGGCGTCATCAGGTCGGCGGCGGGCACGGCATGGTCGCGGATGAATTCCGGCAGGCCCGGCCGCACGAAGAAGCCGCGGCCGACGTCGCCCATCACCGGATCGCAGCAATAGATTGCCTTGGGATTGGCACCCTTCACCCGCGCCGCGGTCTCGACGATCACCTGCCCCAGCTCGACCGCCCCCATGTAGCCGGACAGCACCGCATCCTGGGTCGGCAAGACGCCGCGGGCGGCGACGCCGTCGACGATGTCGGCGATGTGCTCCGCCGTGAAGACCTGCCCGGTCCAGGCGCCATAGCCGGTGTGGTTGGAGAACTGGACGGTGTTCACCGCCGTGGCGTCGATCCCCAGCCGCTGCAGCGGAAACACCGCGGCCCGGTTGCCGACATAGCCGTAGGCGACGTGCGATTGGATGGTGAGGACGCTTTTCATGCAAAGAAGCGTATGCGACGGTCGGGCGGGCGTAAAGCCGCCGACTCCGGGACGACGGTCCGGGCCGGCGTCATGGCTGCCATGCACCGCTGCCTGCGGCTGGGTCGCCGGTCCGGCCTGGCCAATGGACAGCAGGCCGGCGCCGTAGCCTTTGGTTGACGATCGGAGTCACGCTTCAAATCGGTTCCGATTCTCCGCGATCCGATCTAAAGCTGGCCTCTCCGACCATCCGCATCCCCGGGATATCGCCATGGCCACCACCGTCCGCCCCCGCCGCAGCGTGCTCTACATGCCGGGGTCCAACCCGCGCGCTCTGGAGAAGGGCCGCAGCCTGCCCGCCGACGGGCTGATCCTGGACCTGGAGGATGCGGTCGCCCCCGACGCCAAGGCGGCGGCGCGCGGCACCATCGCGGACGCGCTGGCCGCCGGCGGCTATGGCGGGCGGGAACTGATCGTCCGCGTCAACGGACTGAACACGCCCTGGGGCCATGACGACCTGCGCATGGCGGCGGCCAGCGGTGCCGATGCCGTGCTGCTGCCGAAGGTGGAGAGCGCCGATGGCGTGCGGCAGGCCGAAGCGGTTCTGCGCGCGGCCGGCGCCCCGGCCGGGCAGACGGTCTGGTGCATGATGGAGACGCCGCTCGGCATCCTGAACGCCAAGGAGATCGCGGGATCCTCGCCCACCGTCGGCGCGCTGGTCCTCGGCACGTCGGACCTCGCCAAGGATCTGCACGCCGCCCATACGGCGCAGCGGCTGCCGATGATCACCAGCCTGGGGCTCTGCCTGCTGGCGGCGCGGGCCTATGGGCTGGCGGTGCTGGACGGGGTGCATCTGGACCTGAACGACGACGAGGGCTTTGCCGCCTCCTGCCGGCAGGGGCGCGAGCTGGGCTTCGACGGCAAGACGCTGATCCATCCCAAGACGATCGCCGCCTGCAACGCCGCCTTCGCCCCCGACGCCGAGGAAATCGCCCAGGCCCACCGCATCATCGCCGCCCATGCCGAGGCGGCGGCATCCGGCAAGGGGGTGGTGCTGGTCGACGGCAAGCTGGTGGAGACCCTGCATGTCGAGAACGCCCAGCGGCTGGTGAGGCTGGCCGAAGCCATCGCCGCACTGTGAACCGGCCTGCCCGTCAGCCCTCGTCGTCCTCCCGGTACAGGTCGGGCCAGTCCAGGCGCTTCATCGCCCGCGGCCGATTCTGCGGCGGGCCGATGCGGTTGCCGGCGACAAGCCTGACCCCCGCCGCCCGCGCCGCCACCACCATGCTGGTGGTCGACAGGCCGGTGACGCAGATCATCAGCCCGGCCCGCTCCGCCACCGTGACGATGGCGTTCATCTCCTCCATCAGCCGGGGCTCGGCGGAGCGGTCGGCCGGCATCGCCATGGTGATGCCGCTCAATCCGGTGCCGGCAAGGCCGGAAAAGCTCTGCTGCTTGAAGTCCATCTGCATGAAGGACCAGCGGCAATAGGGCCTGACCTCATGCAGCAGCTCGCTCAGCCGGCCGGTCGGCACCCCTGGCGGAAAGCGCAGAAGCTCGAAGATCAGGAAACGGCGCAGGTAGTCGGGGATCGACTGGCAGATTTCGAGAAAGGGCTGCCGGGTGCGGCGGGCCGCAAGCGTATCGAAGCAGACCGGCACCGACATCAGCAGCCGGGATTTGCTTCGGAAGAGTCCGTTCAGGATCTCGACTGAGCCGACCAGCGCATCGGCATCGAGCTTCAGGATCTCCATGGCATCGGTGACGGAATTCAGGGCCGCTGCCCCTTCCACGAAGGATCCGTCGGGAAAGCTGCGTACCGGGGTGCCCATATAGGTCGAGATCACCAGCTGGCCGATATCCCAGACCGGCCGGTATTTGATGCCGAACCGACCGGAGTCGTCGGGCGACAGCTTCAACTGAGGCAGGACGACCGGGGTTCTGCCCTCTCCCTCGCCGGCAAACGCCAAGGGGGCGGCCATCGCCGGAGATCCGTCACCGGCCGCCGGGGCGACCGGTGCGAAGACCGTCCGGTCGTCGGTCCGGCGGTCGGCTTGCGGCCGGGCGTTCGCCATCAGCACCTTGGCGAAGGAATGTTCGAACTGGATATGCCCGTCCACGACGCCGACCGCGGTCGACACGCGGATGTCGGCCGACCGGTCGTCACCCAGGAACAATTGGAGCAGCTCCTGGGCGATCCTGGCGCAGACCAGGGCAGCCGCATGCCGGTCAAGCGAGGCGAACACCAGGACATAGTCGTCGGCCGAGGTTCTGAAACTGATGTCGTTGCGGGTCAGGGAGCGGTCGATGAGCGCATCGGCCGCGGCGAAGACCCGCTGGCGCAAGGCCGGCCAATTCGTCCCCAGGCACTCCCGCATCATGCCGAGGTCGATCAGATGGACCCGGCCGGCCGACGCGACCGCCGGCTGCATCAGCAGCCGCCACAGGCGCTGCTCCAACCGGCGCGAGTCCGCCACGGCTGCTCCCGGCCTCCCATCGCCGGCAGGATGCTGGGCGGCGATCGGCGCCCGGGGCCGGACGGTCGCGTCCGCATGCCCGAACCACCTGTGCAACAGGCGCCGCACGGCGGCAATCGACGTCACGGGATCTCCACTCCGGCCTCGTCACGACAGGGGCGGTGACGGCGAGCCCGAATGGCCTCCACCACAAAAATCGATGATCAGCGCTATTTGGCTTTTTTCGATCGGCTTCACCAGCGCGTGATCGGCCCCCATCCGCTGGGCGGCGGTCAGCAGGTCCATCGCCTTGCTGCGTCCGCCGCCGGATATGGCGATGATCTTGGCTGCCGGAGCCAGCCGCCGCATGCTCTTGATCGTCTGGAGGCCGTCGGCAAAGGGCATCACCACGTCGCAGATCACCAGATCCGGCCTGCTTGCCCTGAACAGCCGCATGGCTTCGTCACCATCTTCCGCCTCCGAGACCTCCGCCCCCGCATTTTCAAGGAGGCGGCGGAGCATCAGGCGAATCGAAGGATCGTCATCCACCACCAGCACGGTCGGCATGATCACACCCTGGCCATTGCATGCGGAGCGGCATCAGCACTCCGGATCACCTCAATGACAGCCCGAGAAACCTTGCCAATTTCTTAAAAGCTTCATTAAAAACCGCATGAATGTTAAATGTTTTCTCAAATGTCAAGAATCTGGTGAAGTATTTTCTCTGATAAACATTGGGAAATGTCAGTTAATAAAATCCAGTACACATGCGTGTTCTACCAAACTTATTAGAAATCCATGGGTATTTTTCTTGAGTTTTTAGCTGGACCCTTAAGAAATCGACAGATTTTATACAGAGCCACGACAGCCGATCAAGCTTGTGTCATTTTCCTGATCGACCCCAAATTCGACGCGGACTTTCTTCGACAGTGAAAAATCCGCGTGGAACCGTAGGAGATATGCAACCGATCACTTGTTCGGAAGGCGATCTCCGGCGGAGACCGTCCGGAGTTCCCGCAAGTGCATAGATGATTTAATAGGTCAAGGCGGGAACCACTTTGCGGCCTGCCGGTTGTCAAACCAACAAGGCACAGTCGGAGGTTGGTTATGGCCTCGAAAGAGAGCAATCGCACGTCAGGTCGCGGTTTCGCATCGATGGACCCCGATCGGCAACGCCAGATCGCCAGCAAAGGTGGTGAAAGCGTGCCGGCCGACAAACGCAGTTTTTCGAAGAACCCGGAGCTTGCGGCGGAAGCCGGACGCAAGGGTGGGCGCAGCGTGCCCGCATCCTCGCGCAGCTTCTCCAAGAACCCCTCGCTGGCGGCGGAAGCCGGACGCAAGGGTGGTCAGGCGAGCCATGGCGGCCGTACGGCCGACCGGCCGACCGGGGGCGACTGAAAAGCTGCGATTGGACTGCTGCAGCCGTGCAGAAAAGGCCCCGTCCTTGCGGACGGGGCCTTTTCTTTGGAAAGCTCTTTGGAAACCAGCCGGCAGACCGGTCAGGACGCCAGCTTGTCCAGCTCGCGCAGGATCGAGTCGCCCATGACGGTGGTGGAGCAGCGCGCCATGCCCGGGGCCATGATGTCGGACGTGCGCATGCCGCCGCCCAGCACGTTCTGGATGGAACGCTCGATCAGCTTGGCGTCCTCGTCCAGGTTGAACGAGTAGCGCAGGCACATCGCGAAGGACAGCAGGGTGGCGCAGGGGTTGGCCAGATCGCGGCCGGCGATGTCCGGGGCGGAGCCGTGCACCGGCTCGTAGAGCGCCTTGCGGTTGCTGTCGGCATCGGGGGCACCCAGCGAGGCCGAGGGAAGCATGCCGAGCGAGCCGGTCATCATCGCCGCCTCGTCCGACAGGATGTCGCCGAACAGGTTGTCGGTGACGATGACGTCGAACTGCTTGGGGTTCTTCAGCAACTGCATGGCACCGTTGTCGGCGTACATGTGGCTCAACTCGACGTCCTGGAACTCTTCCTGGTGCAGCTTGGTCACTTCCTGCCGCCACAGCAGGCCGGATTCCATGACGTTCGCCTTTTCCATCGAGCAGAGCTTGTTGCCGCGCTTGCGGGCCAGCTCGAACGCGACGCGGGCGACCCGGCGGATTTCCGGCGTGGTGTAGACCTGGGTGTTGACGCCGCGGCGCTCGCCGTTGCCGATATCGGTGATGCCGCGCGGCTCACCGAAATAGACGCCGCCGGTCAGCTCGCGGACGATCAGGATGTCCAGCCCGCGGATGACGTCGGCCTTCAGGGTCGAGGCGTCGACCAGCGCGTCGAACACCACCGCCGGACGCAGGTTGGCGAACAGGCCCAGTTCCTTGCGCAGGGCCAGCAGGCCGGCTTCCGGGCGCTTGGTGTAGTCGGTCGGGTTGTCCCACTTCGGGCCGCCGACGGCACCCAGCATCACCGCATCCACCGCCAGCGCCTCGGCCAGCGTGGCGTCGGACAGCGGAACGCCGTGGGCGTCGATGGCCGCGCCGCCGACCAGCCCTTCGGACACGTCGAAGGTGATCTTGCGCTTGCGGTCCATCCAGTCGACGACCCGGCGAACCTGGCGCATCACCTCCGGGCCGATACCGTCGCCGGGGAGGAACAGAAGCTTCTTATTGGCGGCCATGGCAGGCGCACTCCCAAATGTCAGACGTCAAGAAGACAGAAGGTGAAGAGGATCGGGGGAGGGACGGAGGCTCAGCCCCACATCCACGGCTGGCCGGCGCGCTGCTTGCCCTCGTACCCGTCGATCTGGCCGACCTGCTGCAGGGTCAGGCCGATGTCGTCCAGGCCGTTCAGCAGGCAATGCTTGCGGAAGGGGTCCAGCTCGAAGGAGATGGTGCCGCCGTCCGGGCCGGTGATGGTCTGCTTCTCAAGGTCGACCGTGATGACGGCGTTCGACCCGCGCGACGCGTCGTCGAGCAGCAGGTCGACCTGCTCCTTCGGCAACTTGATCGGCAGGATGCCGTTCTTGAAACAGTTGTTGTAGAAGATGTCGGCGAAGCTGGGGGCGATGATGCAGCGGATGCCGAAATCGGCCAGCGCCCACGGCGCATGCTCGCGCGACGAGCCGCAGCCGAAATTGTCGCCCGCCACCATGATGCTGGCCTTGCGGTAGGCCGGCTTGTTCAGGACGAAGTCCGGGATCTCCTGCCCGTCCGGGGTGTAACGCATCTCGTCGAACAGATGCTTGCCAAGCCCCGTCCGCTTGATGGTCTTCAGGAACTGCTTCGGGATGATCATGTCGGTATCGACGTTGATCATCGGCAGCGGCGCCGCAACGCCGGTGAGAACCGTGAACTTTTCCATCGCCAGAAATCCTGTCGCGCAAGAAGGCGCAAGCGTGCGCATGCAGAGCGTGGTGAATAGCAGACCGAACAAGCCATTGCCAGAGGAAGCTTGCCCTTTTCCCGGCACGCAACGAGCGAACAGGCATGCGCCAATGCACCGGAACGCATGATTGTTGCGCGAAAGGTCGCGGATCGTCCCGATCAGGCCCGATCGCGGCCGCCCGAACGCAGTTCGGAAACCGACATCCGGATTGACGGGCGCGGGGCGGGAATATCCCCGGGGGCGGCGCTGTTCATCGGGCAGCCTTGGGGATCCGGGGCCCCGCACCGCCCCTTGCAGCCGGCACCCCGTCCGCCTACCAAGACGTCCAGCACGGCGACATGCCCACCCGAACGAACGAAAGCCTGCCCGATCCGATGCCGACACATGACGACGACCGCCGCAGCCGCTTGATCGGCCTTGCCTTTCTGCTGCTGGCGCCGCCGGCCTACGGCCTGCTGACCCTGGCCTTCGGCATGGACGCGAACTGGGACCTGCGGAACTACCACTGGTACAACGGCTACGCCATGCTGACCGGGCGGATCGGGCGCGACCTGCTGGCGGCACAGATGCCGAGCTTCTACAGCCCCTTCCTGGACGTGCCCTTCTACTGGCTGGCGACCCATCTTCCGGCGCGGGCGGCGGGGTTCCTGTGGGGGACGCTGCAGGGGATCAACCTGTCGCTGCTGTACGTGCTGGCATCGTCCAGCCTGCGGAACGTCCCGCCCCTGAAAAGGACGCTGACCGCCATGGTGCTGGCGGCGATGGGCGGGTTGGGCGGCGGGACCCTGGGGCTGATCGGCACCACCTTCCAGGACAATGTGGTCAGCCTCGGCGTGCTGGGTGCGGCGGCGGTCGTCGCCGGCAGCCTGCCCGGCATCCTCGACGGCCGGGCCCTGCCCAGCTTCGCGCGGGTCGCGGCAGCCGGGCTGCTGGCCGGCGCGGCGATGGGGTTGAAGAATCCGACGGTGATCTATGCGGTCGGGCTTTGCCTGGGCTTCCTGGCGCTGCCGGCCCGGCCGTGGCGACGGCTGTGGCTGGCCTTCTTCTTCGGCATCGGCGTGCTGGCCGGGCTGGCGCTGGGCGGCGGCGTGTGGATGGCCCATCTGTGGCACGATTACGGGAACCCGGTCTTCCCGCACATGAACCACATCTTCAAGTCGCCCTTCGCCGCCCTCTCCGACTACGTCAATGTCGGCTTCTTCCCGCCGGGCCCGTGGCAGCGGCTGTTCTTCCCCTTCGTCTTCACCGTCTCGCCCCTGACGGTCGGCGAGGTGCCGTGGTTCGACCTGCGGGTGCTGGCGCTGTTCGTCCTGCTGCCGGCCGGGTTCGCCTGCGCCGTCGCCGGCCGGTCGATGGGGAAGCGGACCGATTGGCTGACCGAAGTCCCGGCGACCCGCTTCCTGCTGGCGGCGATGACCGTCACCTACGCGCTGTGGGTGGCGATGTTCTGCATCTACCGCTACCTGGTGCCGCTGGAGATGCTGGCGCCGCTGGGGCTGGTGATGGCGGTCGGGCTGCTGCCGCTGGCGCGCCGGCTGCGCATCGGGCTGGCGGTGGCCCTGCTGGCCCTGGTGCAACTGACGGTGCAGCCGGCCGACTGGGGGCGCGTCGCCTGGCCAAAGGGCACGGACGATCGCTGGGTGACCGCCGAAGTGCCGCCCATCGCGGATCCCGACGACACCATGGTGCTGATGGCCGGCTACTGGGCCATCTCGCATGCCATCCCGTCCTTCCCGCCGCGCGTCACCTTCGTGCGCATCCAGTCCAACTTCCTGCAGCCGGATTCCGTCGGCAACGGCTATCTCGCCATCATGACGGACAAGGTGGCCTCCCATCGCGGCCCCTTCCTGATGCTGAGCACCATCCCCGACACGGCCGGAGCGGCGAAGGCGGCGGAACTGCTCGGCCTGCGGGTGGATACCCAGCGGTGCCGGCCGGTCCCCAACAATCTGGGGGAGACCCTGAACCTCTGCGCGGTTGACCGGGCGGGCGGGAAAAGGGAGACAGTGGAATAATTGCGGCATTCGTGCTGTTTATCGCCGTTGACAGCCCGGCCTGTCCCGTCTCCAGCCAGAAGCCAGCCATGACCGTATCGACCCTAGACCGCCCTGCCGACCGCCCCGACCTCCCCCCGGCAGCAAGCGCGTCCGGAACGCCGTCGGCGGCTGCCGATGCCGATGCCGGCCCGGCCCCCACCATCGCGGTGCTGATCCCCTGCTACAACGAGGAGGCGGCGATCGGCAAGGTGGTGCAGGACTTCCGCGCGGCCCTGCCCGACGCCATCGTCTATGTCTACGACAACAATTCGCAGGACCGGACGGTCGAGGTCGCGCGCGCCGCGGGCGCCGTGGTCCGGAGCGAGCCGTTGCAGGGCAAGGGCAACGTCATGCGCCGCATGTTCGCCGACATCGAGGCGGACGTCTATGTGCTGGTCGACGGCGACGACACCTATCACGCCGCCAGCGCGCCGGAACTGGTCAAGCGCCTGTGGGACGAGCAGCTCGACATGGTCAACGGCGCGCGGGTGACGGAGATCGTCGCCGCCTACCGCCCGGGCCACCGCTTCGGCAACCTCGTGCTGACCGGGATGGTCGCCAGGATCTTCGGCAGCCGCATCGCCGACATGCTGTCGGGCTACCGGGTCTTCTCCCGCCGCTTCGTGAAGTCCTTCCCGGCGCTGGCCAGCGGTTTCGAGACCGAAACGGAGCTGACCGTCCATGCGCTGGAGCTGCGCATGCCGATCGCCGAGGTGAAGACCCCCTACAAGGACCGTCCGCCCGGGTCGCACAGCAAGCTGAACACCATCCGCGACGGCATCCGCATCCTGCGCGCCATCATCATGCTGGTGAAGGAGGAACGGCCGCTGTCCTTCTTCTCCGCCGCCTTCGGCCTGCTGGCGCTGTCGTCGGTGATCCTGGGCGTGCCGGTGATCGCGACCTATTTCCAGACTGGCCTGGTTCCGCGCTTCCCCACCGCCTTGCTCGCCACCGGACTGATGTTGCTGGCCTTCCTCAGCCTGACCTGCGGCCTGATCCTCGACACAGTCACCCATGGCCGCCGCGAGGCCAAGCGCATGCATTACCTATCGCTGCGCGCCCCGGGCATCCATCCGCCGCTGGCCCAGCCGGACGCGCCGCGGTGAGCGGCATGACGGCCGCCCTGCTGGACAGCCGGCTCGGCCGGCTGGGGGTGCAGTTCGCCAAGTTCGGCCTGGTCGGCATCGTCGGGCTGGTGGTCGACACGGTCGTGCTCTATGCCGGCCTGGGGCTGGGGTTGCAGTTCTTCGCCGCCCGCGTGCCGTCCTTCTTCGCGGCGGCGACGGCCACCTGGGCGTTGAACCGCGCCTTCACCTTCAGGGGCGCGGCGACCGAGCCGCTGCACCGCCAGTGGGCCAAGTTCATCGCCGCAAACGCCATCGGCGGGGTGGTGAATTACGGCGTTTCGGTCGGGCTGGAATCCAGCGTGCAGGCGGTCACCGAACATCCGTTCCTGGCGGTGGCCGCCGGCTCCATCGCCGGCATGTTCTTCAACTTCGCCGCGTCAAAGCATCTGGTGTTCAAGGGGGCGTAGCAGAGGGGCTCGCTCCGTGGCGGGCTCCGCGATTCTGCCTTGCATGGCGCCTTATGGACTTATCCCCGCGGCTCGCCATATAACGGCGGCCATGACCCGCGAATTCCTGAAGATGCACGGCCTCGGCAACGACTTCGTCGTGATCGATGCCCGTTCCGAGCCCTACCGCAACCCGATGGTTCTGGGCGGCGCGGAGGTGCGCGCCATCGCCGGCCGCAAGACCGGCGTGGGCTGCGACCAGCTCATCATTCTGGAAAGCACGGACGCGCCGGGGGCCGACGCCTTCATGCGCATCCACAACGCCGACGGCAGCGAAGCCGGGGCCTGTGGCAATGCGTCGCGCTGCGTCGGCTGGCTGCTGATGGAGGAGAGCGGGCGCGACCGCGCCAGCTTCCAGACCGCCGCCGGATTGCTGCACGCCACCCGCGCCGACAATGGCCGCATCACGGTCGACATGGGTCCGCCCCGGCTGGACTGGAGCGCCATTCCGCTGGCCGCCCCCACCGACACGCTGCGGGTCGAGTCGGTCGAGCATGGCGGCTTCTCGGGGCCGGTCGCCGTCAACATGGGCAACCCCCACGCCGTCTTCTTCGTCGACGATGCCGAAGCGGTGCCGCTGGCCGAAGTCGGTCCGGTGTTCGAGACCCATGCCGCCTTCCCCGAACGCTCCAACATCGAATTCGCCCAGGTGCTGTCGCCCACCGCCATCCGCATGCGGGTGTGGGAGCGCGGTGCCGGCATCACCCAGGCCTGCGGCACCGGCGCCTGCGCCACGCTGGTGGCGGCGGCCCGCCGTGGCCTGACCGGGCGCAAGGCCGATATCCTGCTGGACGGCGGCACCCTGACCATCGAATGGACCGCGGACGACCGCGTCCTGATGACCGGTCCGGTGGCGCTGAGCTTCAGCGGTCGCCTGTCGGCTGAACTGGTTTCGGCCGAGCTGGTTTCCGAATGAGCGACATGGCCGACGATACGACCAAGACCGGCCCCGAGATCGTCACCTTCGGCTGCCGCCTGAACACCTACGAATCCGAGGTGATGCGCAATCATGCGCGCAGCGCCGGGCTGGACGACGTGGTGATCGTCAACACCTGCGCCGTGACGTCGGAGGCCGAACGGCAGGCGCGGCAGACCATCCGCAAGCTGCGCCGCGAGCGGCCGGACGCCCGCATCGTCGTCACCGGCTGCGCCGCCCAGATCGACCCGCAGCGCTTCGCGGCGATGCCGGAGGTCGATCAGGTCCTGGGCAACCAGGAAAAGCTCCAGCCGGAAAGCTGGGGCCTGCCGCCGGCCGAGAAGGTGCTGGTCAACGATATCATGTCGGTGAAGGAAACCGCCGGCCACCTGATCGGCGGCTTCGAGGACCGCGCCCGCGCCTTCGTCCAGGTCCAGCAGGGCTGCGACCACCGCTGCACCTTCTGCATCATCCCCTATGGCCGCGGGCCGTCGCGGTCCGTCCCGATCGGCGGAATCGTCGAACAGGTCCACGCCCTGGTCAAGGCCGGCTACAACGAGGTGGTGCTGTCCGGCGTTGACATCACCAGCTACGGCCCCGACCTGCCGGGGGCGCCGTCGCTGGGCCAGATGGTGCGCCGGCTGCTGGCGCTGGTACCGGAGCTGCCCCGGCTGCGCCTGTCCTCGATCGACTGCATCGAGATGGACGACGATCTCTGGCGCCTGATCGAGACCGAGCCGCGCCTGATGCCGCACCTGCACCTGTCGCTGCAGGCCGGCGACGACATGGTGCTGAAGCGCATGAAGCGCCGCCATGGCCGCGCCGATTCCATCGCCTTCTGCGAACGGGTGCGTTCGCTCCGGCCCGATGTGGTGTTCGGTGCCGACTTCATCGCCGGTTTCCCGACGGAAACCGAGGAGATGTTCCAGAACACCCTGCGGCTGGTGGAGGAGTGCGGCCTGACCTGGCTGCATGTCTTCCCCTACAGCCCGCGTCCCGGCACGCCGGCCGCCCGCATGCCGCAGGTCGACGGCGCCGTTCGCAAGGAGCGCGCCGCCCGCCTGCGCGCCGTCGGCGAGGCGGCGGAGGCCCGCACCCTGGCGAGCCTCGTCGGCCGCAGCGCCATGGTGCTGGTGGAAAAGGAAGACCTGGGCCGCACCGAGCATTTCGCCGCGGTCCGCCTGGGCCGGCCCTTCCCGCCCGGTTCGCTGGTGCCCGCCGCCATCACCGGCATCAAGGACGGCGTGCTGACCGGCACCCCGCTCTGACGACCTCTCTCATAGTGGACACTCCATGATTTTCCGCTGGTTCGGCCGCAAGAAGCCCGAAGAGACCGCTCCCAAGGACGAGGCGGCGAAGGACGAATCGGTCAATCTGGAGTCGGCCGCTCCCGCAGCGGAGCCGGAAGAGGCGCCGGAACCTCCGGCGGCGGCAACGCCCGCCCCGAAGCCGGAGATCGAGCCGGTGCCGGAACTGGCACCCGCCGCGCCGAGCACCGAACCTCCGCCCGTGCCGTCCGCTCCGGCCGCGGAGCCCGCGGGTATTTCGGCGCCGCCGGCCGCACCCGTGCCGGTCGAGCCTCCCGCTCCGGTGGTCTTTGCCCCGGTGCCGGAACCCGAGCCGGTTCCGGAACTGCCGCCCGCTCCCGCCCCGGCCGCCGTCGCCGAAGAGGCGCCGCCGACCAGGAAGGGCTGGTTCGCCAAGCTGAAGGAGGGGCTGTCGAAGTCCTCGTCCAAGCTGACCGACGGCATCACCGGCATCTTCACCAAGCGCAAGCTGGACGACGAGGCTCTGGAGGAGCTGGAGGAACTGCTGATCACCGCCGACCTCGGCCCGGCCACCGCGGCGAAGGTGACGGCGGAGCTGGCACGCACCCGCTTCGGCAAGGAGGTCTCGCCGGAGGAGGTCAAGGCGACGCTGGCGGCCGAGGTGTCCAAGATCGTCACCCCCGTCGCCAAGCCGCTTGTGCTGGACCCGGCCCTGAAGCCGCACGTCATCCTGGTGGTCGGCGTCAACGGCACCGGCAAGACCACCACCATCGGCAAGCTCGCCCGCCAGTTCAAGGCGGAGGGCAAGAGCGTGATGCTGGCGGCCGGCGACACCTTCCGCGCCGCCGCGGTCAGCCAGCTGAAGATCTGGGGCGAGCGCACCGGCTGCCCGGTCGTCGCCCGCGACACCGGCGCCGATGCCGCCGGGCTGGCCTACGACGCGCTGGAGCGGGCACGGGCCGAGAAGGTCGACGTGCTGCTGATCGACACCGCCGGCCGGCTGCAGAACAAGACCGGCCTGATGGAGGAGCTGCGCAAGATCGTCCGCGTCATCAAGAAGCTGGACGAGACCGCGCCGCACACCACCCTGCTGACTCTGGATGCCACCACCGGCCAGAACGCGCACAGCCAGGTGGAAATCTTCCGCGACATGGTCAACGTCAACGGCCTGATCCTGACCAAGCTGGACGGTTCCGCCCGCGGCGGCGTGCTGGTCTCGCTGGCGGAGAAGTTCAAGATCCCCGTCCACGCCATCGGCGTCGGCGAGGGCGTCTACGACCTGCGCCCCTTCGATGCCGATGCCTTCGCCAAGTCCTTGATGGGGCTGCACGCCGACTGAGGCTGCGCAGTCCGGCCACTCGTCTCCGAATGGATGAGCGTCGTCGGTCGAGCGGGGGTTGGCCAAAATTCGGCCTTCCCAGCCGGTCGTTCGTACCCCATCTTTGACGGCATGACTGATAAAGCCCCGCTCCAGCCCGGGTCGGCCGGGCGCTTCACCGATGCCAAAGCCGCACTGGCCTGCGTGCGCGACATCTACGACCGCAACACCGCCTACCTGCGCGACCGCTTCGCCGCCTACACCCAGGGCGAAGAGGAAGGTGGGCGGAACCGGGCCTATTATCCCTATGTCCGGATGACCGCGGTGTCCGGTGTCGCGGTCGATACCCGGCTGTCCTACGGCTTCGTCGAAGGGGTCGGCGTCCATTCCACCACGGTGACGCGGCCCGACCTGTTCGAACGCTATCTGCTGGAACAGTTCACGCTTCTGCTGCGCAACCACGAGGTCCCGCTGGAGGTCGGCGTCAGCGAGGAGGCGATCCCGATCCATTTCGCCTTCCCCCAGGGCATGTATGTCGAAGGCGACCTGCCGCCGGACCGGCTGACCAAGCTGCCCGACCTGTTCGACCTGCCGGACCTTGCGCGGACGGACGACACCATCGTCAACGGCACCTGCGACACCGGGCTGGACGCGGTCAAGCCGCTGGCCCTGTTCACGGCCCCACGGGTCGATTTCTCGCTGCACCGGCTGCGCCACTACACCGCGACCGCGCCGGAGCATTTCCAGAACTTCGTTCTGTTCACCAACTACCAGTTCTATGTGGACGAGTTCATCCGGCTGTCGCGCGAGATCATGGAGCCGACCGGCGACGCCGAGTTGGCCGCCTACCGCGCCCAGTATGACAGCTTCGTCGAGCCGGGCGACATCGTCACCAGCAACCAGAATCTGGGCGGTGGGGCGGATACCCCGACGGCCAGGCTGATGCGCATGCCGCAGATGCCGGCCTATCACCTGAAACGCCCGGACGGCAACGGCATCACGCTGGTGAACATCGGCGTCGGCCCGTCGAACGCCAAGACGATCACCGACCACATCGCGGTGCTGCGCCCGCATGCGTGGCTGATGCTGGGCCATTGCGCCGGTCTGCGCCATACCCAGCGGCTGGGCGACTATGTGCTGGCCCACGGCTATGTCCGCGAGGACCATGTGCTCGACGCCGACCTGCCCTTGTGGGTGCCGGTGCCGGCGCTGGCCGAGGTGCAGCGGGCGCTCGAGACGGCGGTGGAGCGGGTGACCGGGCTGTCGGGATTCGACCTCAAGGGCATCATGCGCACCGGCACGGTCGCCACCATCGACAATCGCAACTGGGAACTGCGCGACCACCGCGAACCGCTGATGCGGTTCAGCCAGAGCCGGGCCATCGCGCTGGACATGGAAAGCGCGACGATCGCCGCCAACGGCTTCCGCTTCCGCGTGCCGTACGGGACGTTGCTGTGCGTGTCGGACAAGCCGATGCATGGGCAGCTGAAACTGCCGGGCATGGCCGACCGCTTCTACCGTGAGCGGGTCGACCAACATCTGAAGATCGGCGTGCTGGCGATGGAACTGCTGCGCGAGCACGGGATGGAAACGCTGCACTCCCGCAAGCTGCGCAGCTTGGCGGAAGTGGCGTTCCAGTAGGGGACATGAGCCGGGGGTGAAGCCGATACCCCACCCCCGCTTCAGTCTCAGGCGGCGACCAGCTCTTCGATCACCTTGGCGGCGCCGGCCAGAGCCTTGTCCCTGGCCTCCGCACCCATGCTGACGCCCTCGGCGCGGACGAAGCTGACGTCGGTGATACCGAAGAAGCCGAACACCGAACGCAGATAGGCTTCCTGGTGGTCCAGACCGGCCAGCGCCGGATTGGTCGAATAGACGCCGCCGCGGCCCGAGGCCACGATCACGCGCTTGCCGCCGGCCAGACCCTCGGGACCCTTCTCGGTGTAGCGGAAGGTGCGGCCGGCCTGGGCAAGGCGGTCGATCCAGGCCTTCAACTGGGTAGGAATGGAGAAGTTGTACATCGGCGCGCCGACGACCACGACATCGGCGGCCAGGAACTCGTCGAGGAGCACATTGGTCAGGGCCAGCTCCTCGCGCTGGCGCTCGCTCAGCCCATCCACAACGCCGAGCTTGAGAACCGGCAGCAGTTCGGCATCCAGATGGGCCGGCGGGTTGGCGGCGACGTCACGGGTGACGACGGTGGCCGCCGGATCGGCCTTCACCAGAGCCTCGACGATGGAGGCGGTCAGCTGGCGGGTGACGGAAAAAGTGCCGAGCGGGCTGGAGTCGACATGCAGGATCGTGGTCATGACGGAAGGAGCCTCTTGGTTGTTGCGGCCGTCAGGTCCGGCCGGTTTCTGACGCCCAAGATGCTCCTTTGTTTCTAGGCGGTTAAGCCAGGCTGTGCGCGAAAGATCGTCCTTGGAAAAGCAACAATCGGCGGAAAGTGATCTGGTCAGCGGAGCGCCAGCGCCCCGCTGCGGAAGATCGCCATCTGGCCCGGCTGCATCACCGTCCAGGCTTCGTCCCTGGTCAGCGGACGGGTGGCGACGACGGTGACGACGTCGTTGGGTGTCGTCTCCTTGGAGAAATCGACGCTCATGTCGGCATCGACCAGGGTGGCGGCGCCGAAAGGCGCCTTGCGCGTCAGCCAGGCGAGGTTGGTGGCGCAGTGGCACCACAGATACCGCCCGTCGCTGAGCAGCATGTTGAACACGCCGAGCGTCCCCAGATCGGCGGCGAGATGGCGGATCAGCTTCATCAGCCCGGCAGTGGTCTTCGGCGGCTCGGGATACTGCATGCGGATCTGATCGAGCAGCCAGCAGAAGGCATATTCGCTGTCGGTGCTGCCGACCGGCTCGTAGAAGGTCAGGAGGCGGTCCTTGATCCCCTTCAGCTGTCCGTTGTGGGCGAAGGTCCAGACCCGGCCCCACAGCTCGCGGGTGAAGGGATGGGTGTTCTCCAGCGACACCCGGCCGCGGTTGGCCCGGCGGATGTGCGAGATCACGGTGCAGGACTTGATCGAATACTGGCTGACCAGCCGTGCGATCTCCGACTCGCTGCTCGGCGCCGGGTCGTGGAAGGTGCGGCAGCCTTTCCCCTCGTAGAAGGCGATGCCCCAGCCGTCGCGATGCGGCCCGGTCTGACCGCCGCGGCGCATCAACCCGGCGAAGCTGAAGCAGATGTCCGTGGGCACGTTGGCGCTCATGCCCAGGAGTTCGCACATGGTGTCCTCGTCTGCCGCTTGACTTCGCCTCGGGGGCGACAAGCTACGACAGGCCGGGCGCGAGGTCACGCACCGACATGGGAGAATCCTCGCGCGGATCGGAGTTCGGGCCGCCAGGGCTCGTGCCGTCAGGGCTTGGGACAGGGCGCCATGTCCGGCCGCAGGCACCCTTCCAGTTTCCCAGCCGCCGGAACGGCGCCCGCCAGCCCGATCCAGGCCTCCACCCGATCGGTCTCGAAACCGCAGTCCCGGCGTTCGCCGACCTGCATCAGCGGGCGGCGGATCAGCAGCGGCCGTTCGACCAGCGCGGCCAGCGCCGCCGCCTCGTCCATCGTCTCCGGCACCACCTCGCCGCTCTTCACCGCGGGAGCGGCGCGGTTGAACCAGTCCGCCACCGGGCGGTCGCCGAAGAAGGGACGCAGCGTCTCCGGCGTCCACGGCTCGCTCAGCAGGTCACGGGCGACCACGCGGTGACCGGCCTGTTGCAGCAACGCCTTCTGCCGCGCGTTGCCGCCGCAGCCCGGCTTTTCATAGAAGATCACGTCGGCCATCGCTCATCTCTCCTGGAACAGCGGCGCGCGGGCCAGCAATGCGTCGGTTTGCCGACAAATCTCGTCATGGATTTTGCCGTCCAGCTTGCGCAGCCAGCGCGGCGGGATCGACTCCACGCCATAGGTGGCGCCGGCCAGCATGCCGGCGATGGCGCCGGTGGTGTCGGCGTCGCCGCCCTGGTTCACCGTCTCCACCACGCAGGATTCGACCGAATCGGTCTGGAAGTAATAGTGGAAGACGGTCTGCACGGTGTCGACGATGAATGCGGTCGACAGGCCGCGGTAGGGCTCGAACTTGAACTGGCGGTGCTTGGCGACCAGGGCGTTCGCCTCCTCCCGCGCGGCAAGGACGCCGCCGCCCAGCACCAGCCGCCGCACCATCCGGCCCAGCGCGATCACCGCGGCATCGGACAGCTGGTTGCAGTGGGTGACGTGCGACTGCTCCACCGACCAGCGCTCGAACGCCTCATCGTCGCCCAGCGTCGCCAGCACCACCGGCAGGTTGCGCATCGCCGCCCCGTTGCCGGCATGGTATTCGGACTCCGGCTCCTCCAGCGTGCCGTTCATGATGAAACGGCGGATGCCGCGGCGGGTCGTGTCGCCGACATCGACCGGCACCGATTTCAGCCAGACCGCGAACTCCTCGGCGGCGCGCTTGGCCTCCCAGTCCGGCCCGGACAGGATGGCGCGGCCGAGATGCAGCGACATCTCGGTGTCGTCGGTCACTTGGCCCGCGGCCAGCTTCAGCCAGCCGCCGCCCTTGATGTGCTTGTGGACGCCGTATTGGTGGGCGATCTCGCCCTTGGTCAGGAACTCCACGGTGGCACCCAATGCATCGCCACAGGCGAGGCCAAGATAGGCGCCGAGCGCCCTGGAGCGGATTTCAGGGGAATGGATTTCGGGCGTCGGAATCGTCGGATCGGTCATGCCATTGGGCGAAATGCCCGCCCTTTCCTGGTGCGCCCCGCGAACCGGCCCATGGAGTTCCACAGGTCGTCGCCGGACCTAAAGGTTGTCAGAGAAGCGACACACCCACCCGGTAATCCCCGCCGATCACCAGATATTCCCCTTCACCCTGGAATGGGTAGCGCGGCAGGATGTCGCGGAAGAAGACGATCTTGGGCAACGGCACCCAGGCATCGAGGATGTGGTCGCCGAACTGGCCGGCGATGTCGCGGTCGATCGAAAAGGAACACAGGTTGTTCAGCCGCAACACCGCCGTCCGTTTGTCCGGCCGCGCGACGACGTGGTGTTCCTGGAAATCGTTGACGCCTCGGTAGAGCCGGATGTGCGAGGCCCAGTCGGGCATCGGCGCGTCCGGCCAGCCGCGGCGGATCGTCCACTGGCAGAACTCGTAGAGCAGGTCGAGCTGCAGGTGGATGTTGTTGTTGTGGAAGCGGGTCGACTGCTTCTGCTCGCCATAGGCCGCCCAGGCGTCGGAGGCGAAGCGGCGGAGCGGTTCGCCATGGAAGGTCGGCAGCAGGCCGAACCGGCTCTCCACCCAGCCCTTCAGCACGGCCCCCTCGGCCCGGTTGCTGTCGAACATCCAGCCCTTCAGCAGGCGCAGGTAGCTGGCGCGGAAGCGGCGCCTGCCGTCCGGCCCTTCCGAGCCGGAGAAGTCGGGGTTCACCCCGAACAGCCCGGCCATATGGCGCTGGAAGATGTCGGATGCCGTAAGCGCATCGCGGCTTTCGTCCAGCGCTTCGAACAGGGCTGCCTGGTCGCTGCGGGTGGCACCGATGCGCAGGCGCCGCGGCTCGTCATTGTAGGCTTCGCTGCACAGCAGGGCGGCCGGCACGTTGACGAGGTTGGTGCGATGGGCATGGAGCGCCAATGGTGAATCGGGGGGCGAATCGGGGGGCGAATCGGGGAGAGCCGGTCGGCCCGTCGCATCACGCATCACGCTCCCGTCCGCCACGCCGATCCGCTCCGCCCGAATACCACCATTTCATATATGGATATTGCATAAGCGGACGCGTGCCAAGCCTCGACCGCAGAGAGCGGGCGGAACCGTCGCCCCATGTCGCAACATTGTCCATTTGAAGCCGAACGATCCGTCCCCATACTCTGTACAGCGACGCTTACGATCCGGCGGCACCCGCATGGCCTTCTGGCCGACCAAGTACGACGACAGCCGGCGCCGGCGCACACCGCCGCTGCCCGAACAGACGGCTGTCCGGACGCCCCTGCCTTCCCCGCAATCCGCCGCGCCCACATCGGCCGCCCCCACGCCGGCGCTGCCGGACAGCCGCCCGCCGCGCGGCAGCGACGAGGCGCGGACGGCCCTGCGCCTCGCCCAGCTTCTGCGCGGCGCCATCACGCCCCTGCGCGGCGATGCGGTGCTGGAGTTGCTGGAGCCGCACCGACCGCGGTTGGTGCCCAAGCCGATCAACCCGTTGCCCGGGATGACGGGACAGCCGCCGGGACGGATGCTGGAGGCTCTGCTGCGGCCGATCGGGCAGATCGTCACCGACGTGCTGCTGCCCGGGGTGCGCGACCATCTGATCGACCGGCTGGTGACCGGCCGTACCGACCATGAGGAAAGCCTGCCCAGCGCCATCGACCTCGCCGAGGCGATGCGGGCGCTGGTCGCCCGGATGCGCGGCGGCGGCAAGGGCCAGCTCCAGGCGGTGATCGCCGCGATCGAGGCCGACGCCCGCGCCACCGCCGACGCGCTGACCAGGGATCGCCGCCCCGTCGACGTCGGCGGCATCGACCGCCTCGCCCGCGCCCTGCTGCGCTTCGAGGTGCGGCGGATGGTGCTGGAGGCGCTCGGCGGCGGCAATGCGCTTCAGGTCGTCGTCTACCAGTCGCGCCGGCTCGCCCGCTATTCCCTGCACCGCGCCACCGAGGCGATCGACGGCTTCGTCGCCGATCGCGGGCTGAAGGCGCTGCATGCCAGCCTCGCCACGCTGGCCCAGGCCGACGGGCTGATCGTCATCGCGCTGCGCAACCTGGACGACCAGGAGGAAACGAAGGAGGAGTCCGGCCCCTTCGTCGAGCCGGCCGACCGCAAGGCGATGAACGACTGGCTGTCGGCGGCATGGCGGCTTTCCGACACATTGTTCGATCTCATCGGCAAGGCCGCCGCCGGCGGCGAGCTGGACGATCTTCTCTTCGCGGCCCTGCTGCGCCAGCTGCGCAGCCTGCACCATTTCTGCGCCGACCTGACCCATGCCGGCCGGCCGGCCGCCGTCGACACGTTGAAGCAGCGGCTGGTCGGGCGCTGCGAGACGTTGGCCCGCCTGACCGGCGAGCGGCTGGTCGAAGTCCTGCTGGCCAGACCTGCCGACCCGGCGCTGGCCCGCCGCCTGATGGCGCGCGGCCGGCTGCTGGCGCAGCTGCTCTACGACATGGGCCGCGACGAGGCGGTGGAGGAACTGGCGCTGCGCATCGTCGTGGCGGCGGAGGCGTTGGGCGGGGACCGGTAGGAGAGAGTCCGGCCGCCGATTGTCCCGCTCGCGGTAAAAACCACAAAAAATGTCAGGCTTTGTCGCGAGTGTCGGGACCCCGACAAAGGCCCCCCAAGGGCGGGTCTTGGATTTTATTATGTTATATCAATAACTTAATATGACTTTCAGCTCTGGCACGGGTCGTGCAATCCATGAAATCCGAAGCGGCCACGAACCGGCCGCACCGGATCGAAGCAAACCTCCACGACCCAAGCACAGGAGCGACCCACATGGCCAAAGCGCCTCTGCGTCAGATCGCCTTTTACGGCAAGGGCGGTATCGGCAAGTCCACCACCTCTCAGAACACGCTGGCCGCGCTGGTCGAGCTGGATCAGAAGATCCTGATCGTCGGCTGCGATCCGAAGGCCGACTCGACCCGCCTGATCCTGCACGCAAAGGCCCAGGACACCGTCCTGCATCTGGCCGCCGAGGCCGGCTCGGTCGAGGATCTGGAACTCGAGGACGTCCTCAAGATCGGCTACAAGAACATCAAGTGCGTCGAGTCCGGCGGTCCGGAGCCGGGGGTCGGCTGCGCCGGCCGCGGCGTCATCACCTCGATCAACTTCCTGGAAGAGAACGGCGCCTACGACGACGTCGACTACGTGTCCTACGACGTGCTGGGCGACGTGGTGTGCGGCGGCTTCGCCATGCCGATCCGCGAGAACAAGGCCCAGGAAATCTACATCGTCATGTCGGGCGAGATGATGGCGCTCTACGCCGCCAACAACATCGCCAAGGGCATCCTGAAATACGCGCACAGCGGCGGCGTCCGTCTCGGCGGCCTGATCTGCAACGAGCGCCAGACCGACAAGGAATGGGATCTGGCCGACGCGCTGGCCAAGCGCCTGGGCTCCAAGCTGATCCACTTCGTGCCGCGCGACAACATCGTGCAGCATGCCGAGTTGCGCCGCATGACGGTCATCGAGTACGCCCCGGACAGCAAGCAGGCCGGCGAATACCGCGCGCTCGCCAACAAGATCCACGCGAATTCCGGCCAGGGTTGCATCCCGACCCCGATCACCATGGAAGAGCTGGAAGAGATGCTGATGGACTTCGGCATCATGAAGACCGAGGAGCAGCAGCTCGCCGAGCTGGCCGCCAAGGAAGCGGCCAAGGCCGGCGCCTGACCCCGGGCGTAGCGACGGTTGCCTACCGGCCCCCCTGCCGCCCCAGCGGCGCAGGGGGGACCGCCTGAACACTGGCCCCATCCCCAGCCCCGCACAACGCCGACCCAAGACATCCCCGAAGGGCATGCCCCCAAGGGACACACCCAGGGGCGACGGCGTGGGAGGGAGGGGCTCGGTCACGCGCTGAAGTGGCGCGGAATATTCAAGCAGGAGGCCGGCTATGAGCCTGTCCGAGAACACCACGGTCGACGTCAAGAACCTCGTCAACGAAGTCCTCGAAGCCTATCCCGAAAAATCCCGCAAGCGCCGCGCCAAGCACCTGAACGTGCTGGAGGCCGAGGCCAAGGACTGCGGCGTCAAGTCGAACGTCAAGTCCATCCCCGGCGTCATGACCATCCGCGGCTGCGCCTATGCCGGCTCCAAGGGCGTGGTGTGGGGTCCGATCAAGGACATGATCCACATCTCCCACGGGCCCGTGGGCTGCGGCTACTACTCCTGGTCCGGCCGCCGCAACTACTACATCGGCGACACCGGCGTGGACAGCTGGGGCACGATGCACTTCACCTCGGACTTCCAGGAGAAGGACATCGTCTTCGGCGGCGACAAGAAGCTGCACAAGGTCATCGAGGAAATCAACGAGCTGTTCCCGCTGGTGAACGGCATCTCGATCCAGTCGGAATGCCCGATCGGCCTGATCGGCGACGACATCGAGGCGGTCGCCCGCGCCAAGTCGGCGGAAATCGGCAAGCCGGTCATCCCCGTGCGCTGCGAAGGCTTCCGCGGCGTGTCCCAGTCGCTGGGCCACCACATCGCCAACGACGCCATCCGCGACTGGGTGTTCGAGAAGACGGAACCCAAGGCCGGCTTCGTCTCCACCCCCTATGACGTCACCATCATCGGCGACTACAACATCGGCGGCGACGCCTGGTCCTCCCGCATCCTGCTGGAGGAGATCGGCCTGCGCGTGATCGCCCAGTGGTCGGGCGACGGCACCATGGCCGAGCTGGAGAACACGCCCAAGGCCAAGGTCAACCTGATCCACTGCTACCGCTCGATGAACTACATCGCGCGCCACATGGAAGAGAAGTTCAATATTCCGTGGATGGAATACAACTTCTTCGGCCCGAGCCAGATCGCCGAATCCCTGCGCAAGATCGCCGCTCTCTTCGACGACAAGATCAAGGAGAACGCCGAGAAGGTCATCGCCCGCTACCAGCCGATGGTCGATGCGGTCATCGCCAAGTACAAGCCGCGGCTGAACGGCAAGAAGGTCATGATCTACGTCGGCGGCCTGCGTCCCCGCCACGTGGTCGATGCCTACCACGACCTCGGCATGGAGATCATCGGCACCGGCTACGAGTTCGCCCACAACGACGACTATCAGCGCACGCAGCATTACGTGAAGGAAGGCACGCTGATCTACGACGACGTCACCGCGTTCGAACTGGAGAAGTTCGTCGAGGCGATGCGTCCCGACCTCGTCGCGTCGGGCATCAAGGAAAAATACGTGTTCCAGAAGATGGGCCTGCCGTTCCGCCAGATGCACAGCTGGGACTACTCCGGCCCGTACCACGGCTATGACGGCTTCGCGATCTTCGCCCGCGACATGGACTTGGCCATCAACAACCCCGTCTGGGGCGTGATGAAGGCCCCGTTCTGACCATCGGCCTCTGGAACAGGAGAATTTGAGAATGACCGACAAGCTTTCGCAGAGCGCCGACAAGGTCCTCGACCACTACACCCTCTTCCGGCAGCCCGAATATGCGGCGATGTTCGAGAAGAAGAAGACGGAGTTCGAATACGGCCATTCGGACGAGGAAGTCGCCCGCGTCTCCGAATGGACCAAGTCCGAAGAGTACAAGGCGAAGAACTTCGCCCGTGAAGCGGTGGTCATCAACCCGACCAAGGCCTGCCAGCCGATCGGCGCGATGTTCGCCGCCCAGGGCTTCGAAGGCACCCTGCCCTTCGTCCACGGCTCCCAGGGCTGCGTCGCCTATTACCGCACCCATCTGACCCGCCACTTCAAGGAGCCCAACAGCGCGGTCTCCTCGTCGATGACCGAAGACGCGGCGGTGTTCGGCGGCCTGAACAACATGATCGACGGCCTGGCGAACGCCTATGCGCTCTACAAGCCGAAGATGATCGCGGTGATGACCACCTGCATGGCCGAAGTCATCGGCGACGATCTGCAGGGCTTCATCGCCAACGCGAAGAACAAGGAAAGCGTCCCGGCCGACTTCCCGGTTCCCTACGCCCACACCCCGGCCTTCGTCGGCAGCCACATCGTCGGCTACGACAACATGATCAAGGGGATCCTGACCAGCTTCTGGGGCACGTCGGAGAATTTCGACACGCCCAAGACCGAGCAGATCAACCTGATCCCCGGCTTCGACGGTTTCGCCGTCGGCAACAACCGCGAACTGAAGCGCATCGCCGGCGAATTCGGCGTGAAGCTGCAAATCCTGTCCGACGTGTCCGACAATTTCGACACGCCGATGGACGGCGAGTACCGCATGTATGACGGCGGCACCACCATCGAGGAGACCAAGCAGGCCCTGCACGCCAAGGCCACCCTCTCCATGCAGGAATACAACACGAACCAGACCCTGCAATTCTGCAAGGAGAAGGGCCAGGAGGTCGCCAAGTTCAACTACCCGATGGGCGTCACCGCCACCGACGAGCTGCTGCTGAAGCTGGCTGAACTGTCGGGCAAGCCGGTGCCGGCCAGCCTGAAGCTGGAGCGCGGCCGTCTGGTCGACGCCATCGCCGACAGCCACACCCACATGCACGGCAAGCGCTTCGCCGTCTACGGCGACCCGGACTTCTGCATCGGCATGACCCGCTTCCTGCTGGAACTGGGTGCCGAGCCGGTGCACATCCTGTCGACCTCGGGCTCGAAGAAGTGGGAGAAACAGGTCCAGAAGGTGCTGGACGGCTCGCCCTTCGGCGCTTCGGGCAAGGCCTATGGCGGCAAGGACCTGTGGCACCTGCGCTCGCTGATCTTCACCGACAAGGTGGACTACATCATCGGCAACAGCTACGGCAAGTATCTGGAGCGTGACACCAAGGTTCCGCTGATCCGCCTGACCTACCCGATCTTCGACCGCCACCACCACCACCGCTACCCGACTTGGGGCTACCAGGGCGCGCTGAACGTGCTGGTGCGGATCCTGGACCGGATCTTCGAGGACATCGACGCCAGCACCAACATCGTCGGCCAGACCGACTACTCGTTCGACCTGATCCGCTGATCTGAGCGCCGGCGGCACATCGGGCATCGGTTCCAGCCTACCCGCCGGGCCGGGGTTTCCATCCCCCCAGCCCGGCGGCAACTTCCCCAGCCCGGAGAACGTCGGCAACGGCGCTCTCCGGGTTTTTTCATGGCCGACAGCGTCAGCCGTCCCGCAAGGCGAAGCCGACCGCCCGCTCCAGCGCCCGGTCGGCCGCCGCCTGCCAGCCCGCCCTGCTCAACTCGACCGACGCCGGCGGCAGACCGACCGAAGGAGCGGCCACGCCGTCGCGGACAGGGCGGACGCGCAGCAGCAGACGAGGCCGGGCGGAACCGCTCCAATCCGGGCGGCCTTCCAGAACCAGCAGAAGGATTGGGCCGTCGACCGCAGGCGGCCTTTCCTCGTCCTCTCCAGCGTCAGGCGTCATGGGGCGCAGGCCGAGGCGCACCACGGACTTGCCATGGCTTGCGACCTTGCGCGAGACGAAATCGGCCGCCGCATCGCACAGCATCCCGGCCTCCGGCGGCATGGGGCGCTGATCGAGGCCGAGGAAGCGGCAGGCGACGCCGATTTCCCGCCCCGGTTCCTGCGACAGCCGGATCACCGCGCCGTCCTGTGCCGCCAGGGCCGGCAGCGCCGCCACCGCCATCATCCCCGCCATCACCCCCCGGCACCGGCGCCGGCCAATCCGTCCCATCGTCAAATCCCAATTTCTTCGGTCGTCCTGGTACGGCCGGCCACGCCCGCTCCTGCGCGGGTCCCCCACATGTGCGACACCCGACAAGCCCCTGGTGAGGGAAGGCGATTGTCAGCTATCGGACAGGGCCGGGAAACCCGACAATCGTTTTCCGTCAGAGACTTAATGTCTGGCACGCCCCCTGCATCACTCTGCCGCAGAGCCATTTCCGGCGCCAGGATGGGAGAAGCGGGCATGCTCCAGGACAAGATCCAGGACGTCTTCAACGAACCGGGCTGCACGACCAACCAGGCCAAATCGGCCAAGGAGAAGAAGAAGGGCTGCACCAAGTCGCTGAAGCCGGGGGCTGCGGCCGGCGGCTGCGCCTATGACGGCGCGATGATCGTGCTGCAGCCGATCGCCGACGCCGCCCATCTGGTCCATGGCCCGATCGCCTGCCTCGGCAACGCGTGGGACAACCGCGGCACCCGGTCCTCCGGCTCGCAGCTCTACCGCACCGGCTTCACCACCGACCTGTCGGAACTGGACGTCATCGGCGGCGGCGAGAAGAAGCTCTACCGCGCCATCAAGGAGATCGTGCAGCAGTACGACCCGCCGGCCGTCTTTGTCTATCAAACCTGTGTCCCCGCCATGACCGGCGACGACATCGCCGCCGTCTGCAGGTTCGCCTCGCAGAAGCTCGGCAAGCCGGTGATCCCGGTCGACGCCCCTGGCTTCGTTGGCTCCAAAAATCTCGGCAACAAGCTGGCCGGCGAGGCTCTGCTGGAGCATGTCATCGGCACGGTGGAGCCGGACCACACCACCCCCACCGACATCTGCATCATCGGCGAATACAACCTTGCCGGCGAATTGTGGCTGGTCAAGCCGCTGCTGGACGAGATCGGCATCCGCCTGCTGTCCTGCATTTCCGGCGACGGCCGCTACAGGGAGGTGGCCCAGGCCCACCGCGCCCGCGTCACCATGATGGTGTGCAGCCAGGCGCTGGTGAATGTCGGCCGCAAGATGGAGGAGCGCTACGGCATCCCCTATTTCGAGGGGTCCTTCTACGGCGTCTCCGACATGTCGGACAGCCTGCGCACCATGGCCCGCATGCTGGTGGAGCGCGGCGCCGACCGCGGCCTGATCGATCGGGCGGAGGGCGTGATCGCGCGGGAGGAAAGCCGGGTCTGGCGCCGGCTGGAGCCCTACAAGCCGCGCTTCGAGGGCAAGCGCGTCCTGCTGTTCACCGGCGGGGTCAAGAGCTGGTCGATGGTCAGCGCGCTGGAAGGCGCCGGACTGACCATCCTCGGCACCTCGACCAAGAAATCGACCAGGGAGGACAAGGAGCGCATCAAGAAGATGAAGGGCGAGGAGTTCCACCAATGGGACGACCTGAAGCCGCGCGACATCCACAAGATGCTGGTCGACGATCAGGCCGACATCATGATGTCCGGCGGCCGCTCGCAGTTCATTTCCCTGAAGGCCAAGGTTCCCTGGCTCGACATCAACCAGGAGCGCCACCACGCCTATGCCGGCTATGACGGCATCGTCAATCTCTGCGAGGAGATCGACAAGACGCTGTCGAACCCGATCTGGCGTCAGGTCCGCCGGCCGGCGCCGTGGGAATCCGGCCCGTCCTCCACCCTTCTCGCGGCGGAGTGAGGCCGATGTCGCACATCCAGCGCTTCCCCTCGTCCGCCAAGGCCGCTTCCACCAACCCGCTGAAGATGAGCCAGCCGCTGGGCGCGGCGCTCGCCTATCTCGGGGTCGACCGCTGCCTGCCGCTGTTCCATGGCTCGCAGGGCTGCACCGCCTTCGGGCTGGTCCTGCTGGTCCGCCATTTCCGCGAGGCGATCCCGCTGCAGACCACGGCGATGGATCAGGTCTCCACCATCCTCGGCGGCTACGACAATCTGGAACAGGCGATCCGCACCATCGTCGAGCGCAACAAGCCCGCCATGATCGGCGTCGCCACCACCGGCGTGACCGAGACCAAGGGCGAGGACATGGGCGGGCAGTACACGCTGTTCCGCCAGCGCAACCCCGACATCGCCGACACCGCGCTCGTCTTCGCCAACACCCCCGACTTCGCCGGCGGCTTCGAGGACGGCTTCGCCGCCGCCGTCACCGCCATCGTCGAGCGGCTGGTCGAACCCTCGCCCGTGTGCATCCCGACCCAGGTCAACGTGCTGGCCGGCAGCCATCTGTCGCCCGGCGACGTCGAGGAACTGCGCGACATCATCGAAGGCTTCGGCCTGTCGCCGATCCTGCTGCCCGACCTGTCGCTGTCGATGGCGGGGCGCCAGCCGTCCGGCTTCACCGCCACCTCGCTGGGCGGCGTGACGGTGGACCAGATCCGCGCCATGGGCGCCTCGGCCGCCACCATCGTGGTCGGCGAGCATATGCGGGTGGCCGGCAACGCGCTGGAACTGAAGACCGACGTGCCCAGCCATTTCTTCAGCCGGCTGACCGGGCTGGAAGCGACGGACAAGCTGGTCCGGCTGCTGATGGAGCTGTCCGGCAGGCCGGCGCCGGCCCGGCTGCGGCGCCAGCGCGAAAGCCTGGTCGACGCCATGCTGGACGGGCATTTCTTCTACAGCCGCAAGCGCATCGCCGTCGCGCTGGAACCCGACCTGCTCTACGCCGTCGCCGGCTTCCTCGCCGATCTGGGGGCGGAGGTGGTGGCCGCGGTGTCGCCGACGCAGAGCCCGGTGCTGGAGCGGCTGAAGGCCGCCACCGTGATGGTCGGCGACCATTCCGACGTCGAGACGCTGGCACGCGACGCCGACCTGATCGTCTCCAACTCGCATGGGCGGCAAGGAGCGGCGCGGATCGGCGTGCCGCTGCACCGCATGGGCCTGCCGATGTTCGACAGGCTCGGCGCCGGCCTGCGGGTGCAGGTCGGCTACCGCGGCAGCCGCGAGCTGCTGTGCGACATCGGCAACCTGTTCCTCGCCCGCGAGATGGAGCACGGCTCCGAGACCCACGACCACGGGGAAGCCCACGGCTGCGGAGGCGGATCATGCGGATGCAACGCCGTCTGAGCGTGGTGCAGGACCCCCGTCCGACCAAAGGAGGATCGATGAAGGTCGCTTTCTGCACCCAGGACATGCAGCACGTCGATGCGCATTTCGGCTGGGCCAAGAACATCGCCGTCTATCGGGTCGACCGCCAGGGCCATGCCTTTCTGGAGACCTTCCAGTTCGGCGGCTCGATGTTCGAGGACGGCAACGAGGACAAGCTGATCCCCAAGCTGGAGGCGCTGGCCGACGTCGCCATCCTCTATCTGTCGGCCATCGGCGCCTCGGCCGCCGCCCGCGTGGTGGCGAAGAAGATCCATCCGGTGAAGGTCGAGGCCACCGAAACCATCCCGGCCCTGCTCGACAAGCTGGTCCTGACGCTGAACGCCAACCCGCCGCCCTGGCTGCGCAAGGCCTTGGGCGAGACGCCCGAATTCCATTTCGACGAGGAGGAGGTCTGAGCATGGCCCAAGAGAGCGCTGACATCGCCGACGTGTCCGTCGCCGACCAGTTCGTGAAGACGCTGGTCCTGCTTTTCCGTGCCGAGGACAGCTATGGCGCCTGGGAAGGCAAGCCGGACGAGGCCCTGCTCGCCCCCTTCGTCCTGGACAGGGAGGCGCGCGCCGCCATTCCGATCATCGGCGATCCCGATCCCGACACGCTGTGGCGGCTGGAACTGTTCTACAAGGCGGTCGGGCTGATGGTGGAGAAGCAGACCGGCCTGATGGCGTCGCCGATGATGAAGATGAGCCATGAAGGCTTCGGCCGCATGATCCTGACCACCGGCCGGCTGGTGGTGGTGTCGAAGTCGCTGCGCGACGTCCACCGCTTCGGCTTCCCCACCATCGGGAAGCTGGCCGCCGACGGCGCCAAACTGGTCGAGGACGCCGTGGCGCTGATCCGGGACTATCCCGACGTCGCGAATCTCTGAAGCCGGGACCACGACCATGAGCGACATCGACGCCCTGAAGGACGAGATCAGGAAGCTGAACGCCCGCGCCACCCAGAAGAAGATGGATTTGCACGACCTGTCGGAAGAACTTCCGCAGAACTGGCAGAGCATCCTGACGGTGGCGCAGGAAACCTATGACGCCTTCAAGACCCTGACCGAGAAGCGGGCGGCGCTGAAGGCGCTGGAGACGGCGTAACCCCTCCATTTCCGAAGAAGAGCTTAGGCGCGGCCTTTTCCGAGAGGAGCATTCCCATGGCTGAGTTCCTGACCGGCACCACCCGCGGTGGTCAGAGCTGGACCCCGAAATTCGTCCAATCCATCGACCGGAAGCAGTGCATCGGCTGCGGCCGCTGCTTCAAGGTGTGCGGGCGCGGCGTGCTCGACATGATCGGCCTGACCGAGGACGGCGACATCGTCGATGCCTTCGACGACGAGGCCGAGAAGAAGATGATGACCGTCAAGGAAGCCGCCAACTGCATCGGCTGCGAAAGCTGTTCCAAGGTGTGCTCGAAGAGCTGCATCACCCATGCGCCGGTGGCGGCTTAAGCGGGGAAGTTAGCCCCCCACCTATCCTCCCCCGCTGGGCGGGGGAGGGACTGCCGCCACTTTCCCGAAGAAGCGCTTACCCCCTCCCCCGCCCAGCGGGGGAGGGTCGGGGTGGGGGTCTAACCTTCCCCCCATCAGCGAGCACTCAGTACGCGTATTCCTTGAACACCGGATCGACGCTGCCGCCCCACGGGCCGTTGAACTTCTCCAAAAGCTCATCGGCCGGGCTGCGGCCGCTCTCGGCGATCACCTGCAGCGTGTCGAGGAAGTGGGTCTCGTCGTCGCCCCAATTGTCGTTGCGGGCGCGGCGGGCCAAGCCGTCGCGGGCGATCGCCAGCATCTCCAGCGCCACGTTCCGCACCGTTCCATTGCGGAACGTCGTGCGCAGGCCGGACCGCGGCACCTCGGCGCGAAGATGCGCCCGCTCCGCCGTCGTCCAGTCCTTGACCAGATCCCACGCGGCGTCCAGAGCCACCTGATCGTAGAGCAGACCGACCCACAGGGCCGGCAGGGCGCACAGGCTGCGCCACGGGCCGCCGTCGGCGCCGCGCATCTCCAGATACTTCTTCAGCCGCGCTTCCGGGAAGGCGGTGGTGGTGTGGTCGGCCCAGTCGGTGATCAGCGGCAGCTCGCCCGGCAGCGCCGGCAGCTTGCCGTCGAGGAAATCGCGGAAGGACTGGCCGGCGGCGTCGATGTAGACGCCGTCGCGGTAGACGAAGTACATCGGCGTGTCGAGCAGATAATCGACATAGCGTTCGAAGCCGAAGCCGTCCTCGAACACGAAGGGGATATCGCCGGTGCGGTCCGCGTCGGTGTCGGTCCAGATATGGCTGCGGAAGCTCTGGAAGCCGTTCGGCTTGCCCTCGGTGAAGGGGGACATGGCGAACAGGGCGGTCGCGATCGGCTGGAGGGCGAGCGACACCCGGAACTTCTTCACCATGTCGGCTTCGGAGGCGAAGTCCAGGTTCACCTGCACGGTGCAGGTCCGCGTCATCATGTCGAGGCCGAGCGAGCCGACCTTCGGCATGTAGTCGCGCATGATCTTGTAGCGGCCCTTGGGCATCCAGGGGATGTCGTCGCGCGTCCATTTCGGCTGGAAGCCCAGCCCCATCATGGCGATGCCCAGCTCGCCCCCGACCTCCTTCACCTGGCGCAGGTGGCGGTGCACCTCGGCGCAGGTCTGGTGCAGGGTCTCCAGCGGGGCGCCCGACAGCTCGACCTGGCCGCCCGGTTCCAGCGTGATGTTGGCCATGTCCTGGACCAACGCGATGATGTTGCCCTTCTCCTCCACCGGCTGCCAGCCGAAGCGGGTCATGCGGGTCAGCAGTTCGCGGATGCCGTCCGGCCCGTCATAGGGCAGCGGCCGCAGGTCGGAGGTGCGGTAGGCGAATTTCTCGTGCTCGGTTCCGATGCGCCAGTCCGGCGACGGCTTGCAGCCGGATTCGAGATAGGCCGCAAGCTGGCGGTGGTCGGTGATGGGTTCGCCGCGCGTGGTCGGGGGTGCGGACATGAAGTCTCTCGCGGGAAGTGGACGGAGGATCGGCCGGGTGACGGCCGGTTACGGGATCGGCGCGCGGAAAGGCGGACGCCGGTCGCTTCCCCCGGCAGTCCAATCCCCGGTCAAGGACTGCCAGCAAGCCAGCGCCGCCACCACGGCCGTATCGGCCCGCAGGATGCGCGGGCCCAATCCCACCGGTACAACAAAGGGAAGTTTGGCGAATTCGTCAAGTTCCGACTGGTCGAAGCCGCCCTCCGGCCCGACCAGCAGGGCTGCGGGGCCTGCAGGGGCATCGCGCAGCACCTCGGCGATGGGACGGGCCGAGCCGGCCTCGGCGCACAGGTAGAGCCGGCGGTCGGCCGGCCAGCCGGCCAGCACGCGGTCCAGCGGCAGCGCCTCGCCCATCTCCGGCACGCTGAGGCGCTCGCACTGTTCGGCCGCCTCCACCGCGTTGGCGCGCAGCCGGTCGAGGTTGACGCGGTTGGGATCGGTCCGGCGGGTGAAGACCGGCCACAGCCGGGAGACGCCCATCTCCGTCGCCTTTTCGGCGACGAAGTCGATGCGACCCTTCTTCAGCGGGGCGAAGAGAAGCCACAGGTCCGGAGTCGTGTCCTGCTCCCGCCGCTGCTCCGCCACGCTGAGCGAGCACCAGCCCTTGCCGAAACCGTCGATCACCGCCCGCCACTCGCCGTCGCGGCCATTGAAGACGGCGACCGGATCACCACGGTCGAGCCGCAGGACATGGCGCAGGAAATGGGCTCGCTCATGGTCCAGCCCGACCGACTGGCCTTCGGCCAGCGGGCTGTCGACATACAGGCGGGTCTTGATCGGGTCGGCCATGGCTCTCGTCTCCGCGGGGCGGAGCCGACTATAGCCGGCCGCGGGCGTACAAGTCAGCAGATCAGAAACCGGTCAGCTGGGCCGGCGGCGATCGAGCGCACTCCGGCGATCCTCAAGGCCAGGACCAAGACTTCGATCGGATCGTGCCGGGATCAGGCGGCGGCGATGAGGGAATCGATCTGCCGCCGCAGATCGTTGGGCTGGACAGGCTTGTGCAGGATGCGGATCTGCTCCGCCTTGGCGGCGGCCTGCAAATCCGCCCCGGTGTCGCCGGTCAGGATGATGGCCGGAACGGCGGCGTCGCAGGCCTCGCGCACCGCACGCACGGCGGTGATGCCGGACCAGCCGTCGCGCAGCCGATAGTCGGACAGGATCACATCCGGAACCGGACGGCCGGGCAGCTTCGCCAGGACGGTTTCCACGTCCTCGGCGGCAAGCACCTGATAGCCCCAGGTGTCCAGCATGATCTCCATCCCGGCCAATATGATCGACTCATCGTCGATGACGACGGCGAACCGGTCCGGTGTTGCGCTCATGTCCATTTAAGATTGCAAGCCGCTAGGGTTATGGTAAAGAAACAGTATTGGTACGATTTTGGCGCGTGCAAGTCCCGGAACTGCAATTTTCCACAGCCCAGGCCCGGCCTTTTCGCCGCACCTAACACCGGGAAAGACACTTGGCCGGTCGGCGCGTCGCGCTTGCCGCCCGGGCGGCAGCCCGATACCTTCGCCATCATTACCATTCCGACATCTCCATAGCACAGCGGAAACGCCGCCGTCATGCCCACTGCGTCCTCCGGCCCGACTCTTCCCGAGTCCGGCTACACCGATATCCGCCGGGACGGCTGGATCGCCCGCCGGATTCCGGCCAGCCTGCGCCCTTATGTCACGCTGGCGCGTCTCGACCGGCCGATCGGAACATGGCTGCTGCTGTTCCCGTGCTGGTGGAGCCTGGCGCTGGCGATGCCGCAGCCTTTCCGGGATTGGCCGTCGCTGGTCGGGCTGATGGCGCTGTTCGCGGTCGGCGCGGTGCTGATGCGCGGCGCCGGCTGCACCGTGAACGATATCCTGGACCGCAAATTCGACGCGATGGTGGAGCGCACCCGCTCCCGCCCGATCCCGTCGGGACAGGTGTCGGTGCGCCAGGCGCTGGTCTTCCTGCTGGCCCAGCTCCTGGTGTCTCTGCTGATCCTGGTCCAGCTGGGAATGACGGCCATCGGGCTGGGCGTTCTGTCGCTTCTGCTGGTCTTCACCTACCCGCTGATGAAACGGATCACCTGGTGGCCGCAGGCCTTCCTGGGGCTGACCTTCAACTGGGGCGCCCTGATGGGCTGGGCCACCGTTCAGAACGATGTCGGCTGGCCGGCGGTGGCGCTCTATGTGACGGGCGTGGCCTGGACGCTGGGCTACGACACCATCTATGCCCACCAGGACAAGGAGGACGACGCCCGCATCGGCGTGAAGTCCACCGCGTTGCGGCTCGGCGACCAGAGCAAGATCTGGATCTACGGCTTCTACACCCTGACCTATGTCGGCATCGGCATCGCCGGCCGGCTGGCCGGGCTGGGCGGCCTGTTCCTGCCGGTGCTGTCCTTGGCGGCGTTGCAGCTGGCTTGGCAGGTCGCCACATGGCGGCCGGACGATCAGGGCGACTGCCTGGACAAGTTCAAGTCCAACCGCTGGTTCGGCTGGCTGGTGCTGGCGGCGATCCTGGCGGGGAAGCTATAGGGGGGCATCCCGGGGCGGCTTCGACCGCCCCCTCCCGGTACTGGCACAGCGTGAGGCACGCATTTGTGCTTTGTGTGACCTATTGCAATCGAACCGCATCCTTGGCCGTCACTCCCGCAAAGGCGCAGAGGCGCCGGCTTGCAGGTTCGATTGCTGTCGAAGCCAAGTACGCCCCTTATCCGCCGTCATCCCCGCGGAGGCGGGGAACCAGGATTTTCAACACAAGTGCTTGTAAAGGCTGGAGTCCCGCCTTCGCGGGAATGACGGCCGAGGGACGCGCAGATGCGATCCAACGCGACCTAGTTCGAACTCGGGGCTTCTCTCAGCGAGTCACCGATTCCTTCACAGGCTCCTTCGCGGGGATGACGCAGAGTTCATTTGATTCCAGAGACTTACAAAGGTTTGAGGTTTTGTGCGTCACTTAACAAGTGAGCCGGGGTGAGCGATCGAGGCTCACGCTCAAACGGCCGTACAAACGAAAAGAGCGGAGCAAAGCTCCGCCCTTCCCGAAAATCAAATGCGGTTGCACTCAGCGCTCGCTGGTATCGGCCATCTGGGCAACGGAGTTTCCGGAGCCGGGCTTGCGGCTGGGGGCGACGGTGCGGCGGCTGCCGGGACCGGAAAGCTCGGCGACCGTCACCGGAGCCTGGGTGGCATGCGCACCGCCCGGCTTGCGGGACGGCAGCACGGCGACGTCCATGCGCTGCGGCTTCTGCGGAGCATGGGAAGCGACGGCGGTGGTCGGCAGGCTCTGCGGCTTGCGGCCGGGAACCGAGACGCTGTGGCCCTTCTGCGGGTGCAGCGACGCTTCCATCATGCGCGGGCCGTTGACCTTGGCGCGGCCGCGCGGGCTGCTGGCGAAGCCCTGGTCCATGCCGCGGTCGCCGGCATCGAGCACCCGGCCGCCGCGCGGAGCGTCCGATTCGCCGTCCGGCATGATGAAGCCGTAGGCGGCGTAGACGCGCAGCCCCATCTGGTCGGTCGGCTCGTGCCAGACGCGGACGGCGGACCAATCGTTGTTGCTGGACACGTCGACCACCCGCATGCCGCGGCGCAGCCCGTCGCCGTCGATCCAGCTGTGGTCGACCTCGATGGTGCGGCGGTCGATCACCGCGCTGACCAGCGAGACGTGGCCGCGGCGCATGTGGCCGGTGCGCTTGAAGACGAGGACGGAGCCGATGGCCGGGCGGTGTTCGCGGTCATACTGGCCGGCGGCATGATCCCACCAGGTCCAGGCGTCGCCGCGGATCGTGAAGTCGGAGATGGAACGGACCGTACGCACACAATCGCCGTCTTGTGCGGCGGCCGTCGACACGGTAAGGGGGCTCAGCGCGATCAAAGCCGCAAGCGAAAGGCCGATGGCGGTTCCCCTCTGCCGCATGACTCCCCCAATCCTTCTGTTTTCCCCTGGTTGGAACGGGTAACACGGGTTCGCAGCTGTGTCTACACCGTTTGAATTATGTAACATTGATAAGCCATCGCCGGCCGTCCTCCCAACAGCGGAGCCCCTTGGGAAACCTCGTATGAACAACGCATCCCCGCCAGATTTCGTCCGCGACAACACGACGCTGACGACCACGCCGCTGCTGCCGGAAATCCAGCTTCATCTTGCCACCGAGGTCACGCCACTGTGGCAGGCAACCGAGGAGACCTTGGCCGCCACAAATTTGCCACCGCCGTACTGGGCCTTCGCTTGGCCGGGCGGACAGGCAGTGGCACGGCTCCTGCTCGACCGGCCGGAGCTGGTGGCCGGCAAGTCGGTGCTCGATTTTGCCGCAGGGACCGGGCTGGTCGGCATCGCCGCGATGAAGGCGGGCGCGGCGCGGGTGCAGTCCTGCGACATCGACCGCTTCTCGCTGGCGGCCATCGCGCTGAACGCCGAGGCCAACGGGGTGGAGGTCAAGACGGTCAGCGCCGATCTGGTCGGCCGCCCGCTGCCGGGCATCGACGTGGTGCTGGCCGGCGACGTCTGCTACGAGAAGCCGATGGCGGAGCGGGTCACGGCCTGGCTGCGCGGGGTCGCCGCCACCGGCACGCTGGTGCTGCTGGGCGATCCCGGCCGCGCCTATGTCCCCACCGGCGGGATCGAGAGGGTGGCGCGCTACACCGTCCCGACCTCGCTGGAGCTGGAGGACCGGGAGGTCCGCGAGACGACGATCTGGCGCCTGCTGCCTGACGCCTGACCGGGTCGATCTAACGATTGAGGCGGGAGACGGCGAGACGCAAGTCGGCCAGGAAGGTCGGCTGTTCCACCAGTTGGCCGCGCAGCAGGTAGCTGGGATGGAAGGTCGGCACCACCTCCACCCCCTCCAGCAGGCGGCAGGGCAGCACCTTGCCGCGCAGCTGCAGGATCCCGTTCTCGCCCGTCAGCGCCCAGGTCGGCGTGCGGCCCAACGCCACGATCACCGACGGACGGTACTCGGCCAGTGTGGCGCGCAGATGCTCGATTTCCCCAGCGAATTCGGCCAGCAGCCGGTCCGACGTGCCGAAGGCGCCCCAGCTCTCGTCGATCTCGCGCCCCTCCTTGCGGGCGCGGGCGCGCGAGGAGAAGAAATGCCCCACCTTGTTGCCCGGCGGCTGGTAGCGGAAGACGTTGGCGACCAGGCATTCCGCCCGCTCGATCCCGACGGCCGCCAGCGATTCGTCCAGCAGCTTGCCGCTGCGGCCGACGAAGGGTTTGCCCAGCCGCGCCTCCTCGGCCCCCGGTGCCTCGCCGACGATGGCCAGCCGCGGCCCGTCCACCGGCTTGGTTGGGTGCTGGTAGTCGGCGAAGGGCATGTCGCTGCGCAGGTCTGTCATCGGATCGCTTCCCAAAAGTGCATCTGTCGGTCGCAGGCAGGATGCCGGGGTTGCCGAAGCACCGGCCCGATCCCAAGCTTGTAAGGCGGTAGGCTTCTAACCCAGACCGCCGCCACCCTCAACAATGGCCGCCAACTGGGGCCGCCAACTGGGGCCACCAACAAGGGAGACACCGGGATGACACCACAGGCGCCGACGACGCAGGAACTGGCGGCCAAGACCTGCGAGCCCTGCCGCGGCGGGATACCGCCGATGGACCGGGCGATGGCCGCCTCCTATCTGGTGCAGGTGCCGGGCTGGGTCCTGAAGGAGGATCCCGACCGCATCGAACGCGACTTCAAGTTCCCCGACTTCGCCCAGGCCCAGGCCTTCGCCCACCAGGTCGGCACCCTCTGCGAGGCGGAAGGCCACCATGCCGAGATCCGTTACGGCTGGGGCCACTGCTCCGTCGCCTTCTGGACCCACAAGATCAAGGGCTTGCACGAAAACGACTTCGTCATGGCCGCCAAGGTCAACGGGTTGGCCGACGCGCCCTATGTGCCGGCGTCGGTGGGCACCCCGCCGCCGCCCTATGTCCAGGGGGCATAGTCAGCCGATACTTACCCCCACAGCTCCGCGACCGGCGGCTGGACCACCGCGCCGTCATAGACCAGCCCCGGTTCGCGGTCGCGGGCCAGCAGCAGCGGACCGTCCAGGTCGACATAGCGCGTGCCCTGCCCCACCAGCATCGCCGGGGCCATGGCGAGCGAGGTGGCGACCATGCAGCCGACCATCACCTCGAAGCCCAGGACATGGGCGGCCCGGGTCATGGCCAGCGCCTCGGTCAGGCCGCCGGTCTTGTCCAGCTTGACGTTCACCACTTGATAGAGCCCGCGCAGCCGCTCCAGCGAGCCCAGCCCGTGGCAGGACTCGTCGGCACCGAGCGGCACCGGACAATCGATGCCGCGCAAGACCTCGTCCTGGCCGGCGGGCAGCGGCTGCTCGATCATCTCGACGCCCAGCCCGGCGAGCACCGGGGCGAAGCGGTGCAACTGGTCCAGCGTCCAGCCCTCGTTGGCGTCGACCACCAGCCGGGCGGCGGGCGCGGCGGCGCGGACGGCGCGGACCCGGTCGAGATCGCCCTCCCCCGTCAGCTTCATCTTCAGCAGCGGATGGCGCGGCGCCCGGTCGCGGGCCGCCGCGGCCATGGCGTCCGGCTCGTCGACGCTCAGCGTGTAGCAGGTGACCAGCGGCCCCGGCGGCTCGGCCAGCCCGGCCAGCGTCCAGGCGGGCACGCCGCTGCGCTTGGCCTCCAGGTCCCACAGGGCGCAGTCCAGCGCGTTGCGAGCGGCGCCGGCCGGCATCAACCGGGCCAGCGCCGCACGGTCGAGGCCACCGGCAAACAACTCGGCCATCGCCTCCAGCGCGGCGACGACCCCGTCGACGCTTTCGCCATAGCGGGCATAGGGCACGCATTCGCCGCGGCCGCGATGGCGGCCGTCGCTCACCTCCGCCACCACCACCGCGGCTTCGGTCTTGGCGCCGCGCGAGATGCGGAAGGCGCCGCGGATGGGAAAGCTCTCTCGGTAAACGGTAAGCTGTTGGGTGGGCATGATCGCGACCCCCGGAACGGAACAGGGCCGGGAGTGTATCCCGGCCCCGGCCCCGAAGGCGACAGGCTTGGAAGCGGCAGGTTCACCGCTCCTGGACGATGACCCCGTACCAGCCGAGCCCCTTGTAGGTCTCGTAACCCGGCGTCAGGGCGTAGCCGACCAGACGGCCCTTGTCGTCGGAGTAATGGCCCATGCTGCCGGAATTGCGGCGCAGCGGAACCGTCTCGGTCAAGAGGCCGCGGCCGTCGGACGAGGCGATGACCCGGTGGCGGGCGTCGAGCAGCAGGCAGCGCGACTTCTCGCGCTCCCCGGCCTCCAACCGGACGCCCTCGACCACCGCGGCGGCCTGCGGTTCCCAGTCGAAGAAGATGCCGAGCACGCCGATGGCGTCGCCATCCGATTCGCCATCGCGGCGGATGGCGGTGGCATAGGTGGCGACGACACGGTCGTCCAGGCCGCGGTTGCGGGCGACGTCGCCGACGGTGAACTCGCCGCCGTTGCGTGTGGCCAGCGCCTGCCGGAACCACGGCTCGTCGGACACGTTGGCGCCGCGGGCGCCGGGATAGCGGTCCGGCCGGCCGTTGGCGATGACGGTGCCGTTGCGGTCGGCGATCCAGAGGTCGAGATAGACCGTGTAGGATTCCAGGATCACGCCCAGCCGGCGCGAGGCATGGCGGCGCGCCGCCTCGGTCGGATCGGCGACGCAATCGACCACGGCGCTGTCGGTGGCCCACCAGCGCACGTCGCAGGACCGCTCATACAGGTTGCGGTCGATGATCTCGATCATGTTCAGCGACAGGTCGGCCAGCCGCTTGCCGTGCATCTCCTGCACCATGGCGCTGCCGGTGGTGGTCAGGTGGTCGACGCGCGCCACGATCTCCGACCGCAGCTCCTTGGTGATGCTGTTCACCTGTGTCGAGATCTCCGACACCTCGTTGGCGACGACGGCGAAGCCGCGCCCGGCGTCGCCGGCCCGTGCCGCCTCGATCAGGGCGTTCATGGCCAGCATCTTGGTGCGCCGGGTGATGTCCTCGATCAAGGACACCTTCTTCGAGGCAACATCCAGCACGCCCCGCGACAGCTCGAACAGATCGGTGCCCGCCATGCTCATCGTCTTGTCCCCCGTCATGACCGTCCCTGTTTCCCCCTCATCAAAAGCCGTGCCAATGGTCGCCGGGTCACGGCCATCCGCCCGCCCCTCCCGATTTCCGCGGCAGTTGGCCGCGGATGATGTCCGCCCCCCTGATCTTCCAGCAGGATCCGCCGGCTAAGGTGCTGAAACGGCAGGCATGCTGGCGCCGGGTTGCTCAATGGGCTGCGAACTTGTCATTGGCATGACAGTCTTGTTGCCGAAACGTAATACGAATTCTCGCAAAATTCGCAATAAAAATTCTTATTAGCCACCAAAGACGCCAGATCAATTCCGCATTGCAAAAACCCATGCACATGCCGTGCACATTCGCCGGGCAGTTGATGCCGCCCACACCGACGCACCGCAAAAAGCGCCATCAGGCGACGCGGTGCATTTCGTCCAGGAAATGCTGCACCTCGCGGGTCAGGCGGTCGGCCTCCGCAGCCATCCGCTCGGACGCGGCGAACACCTCGTGCGCGGTGCCGCTGGTGCGGCCGGCGGCGTCGGTGACGTCGCGGATGTCGTCGGACACCGCGCGGGTGCCGGCGGCGGCCTGCTCCATGTTGACGACGATCTCGCGCACGGCGGAACCCTGCTGCTCGATCCCGGCGCTGATGCCGGCGGCGATCCGGTTGATGGCGTCGATGGTGCGGCCGATCCCGACGATGGCGGCCACCGCCTCGTCGGTGGAGGACCGGATGCCGGCGATCTGGGCGGTGATGTCGCCGGTGGCCCTGGCGGTCTGGTCGGCCAGCCGCTTGACCTCCTGCGCCACCACGGCGAAGCCCTTGCCGGCCTCGCCGGCACGGGCGGCCTCGATGGTGGCGTTCAGCGCCAGCAGGTTGGTCCGGCCGGCGATGTCGTCGATCAGGGTGACGACCTCGCCCACCGTGCGCGCGGCGCCCGACAGGGTGCCGACCAGCGCGTTGGACCGTTCGGCCTCTCCGGCGGCGTCTTCCGCCACCTGGGCGACCTCGCCGATCTGGCGCGCGATCTCGGTGATGGAGGCGGACAGTTCCTCGGTCGCGGTGGCGACGCTGCCGACATTGCTGCCGGTCTGGGCGGCGGAGGCCGCGACCGACGACGCCTTGCCGGTCGCCTGGGTCGCATCCGTCTCCATGCTGCGGGCGGAGACCTCCAGCCGGTGGGCGGTGTCCGCCACCTCGCCGCAGACGCTCTGGATCTGGCCTTCGAAGCGCCGCGTCACGCCGGCGAAGCCCGCGACCTTCTGCGAGATGCTCTCGGTCGCGGCATTGATGGTGCGGCTGGCGTGCAGGAAGCCGCCCTGCATGCCGCGCAGCACGATTCGGCGGAAATACTTGTGTTCCGAGACCACATGCATGGAGGCGGTGGCCTCGCGCACGAAGGCGTCGATGCGGTCGATGGCGTCGTTGGTGGCGTGCATCAGCTCGCCCAGCGCCCCGCCCTCGCGGATGCCGATCACCCGCGCCTCGAAATCGCCAGCGGCGATCGCTTGGTTCACGCCGACCAACTGATCGATCACCGCGCCGGCACGGCGCAGGAACAGCATCGTGCCGCCCAGCGCCGCCATGCTGGCTACGGCAAGCCCGGCACGCAGGGCGATCCCGCCGATTTCCAGCAGATCGACCGCCAGCAGCACCGCCAGCGCGACCCCGCCCAGACCGGCCAGGCCGCCGGCCTTCGCCAGGGACGATGGCCCCGGAGACGATGGCCCCGGAGACGATGGCCCCGGAGACGATGGCCGAGAGGACGATGGCCCGGAGGACGGCGGCTTAAAGGGAGAAGACGAATTCGTCATACCCGATCCCCTGTTCCGCCAGCAGGGCGAGGACGGCGGCGTAGCCCGCCTCCATCCCCTGCTTGCGGTCGGCGTGGCTGTTCTCGATGTCCAGAAGCCGCCGGTAGAGCGGAACGACCTTGTCCAGCGCCGAGCGCTCCGGCACCCGGCGGGAGGAATGGTAGCCGATCACCCGGCCCTCGGCGTCGAAACTGGGGGTGACATGGGCGAAGACCCAGTAATGGTCGCCGTTGCGGGCCCGGTTCACGACATAGGCGAAAATCTCCGTCCCCGCCGCCAGACTGTCCCACAGCAGCTTGAAGACGCAGCGCGGCATGTCGGGATGGCGGACGATGGAGTGGGGAGCGCCCATCAGGTCGGCCTCGCCATAGCCGGCGACCCGCTGGAACACCCGGTTCGCATAGGTGATCCGGCCCTTCAGGTCGGTCTTGGAAACGATGACTTCATCCGGGTCGAAGAAGCGTTCCACCCCCGTCAGGGGAACGTCGCGTCGTGCCATGTGCCTTCCGGCCTCCCGCTTCCCAGACCCGCAAGGTCATGCATGCGCCCGATCGCGGCGAGAACCGGCGGCGCAGACGGACGATGTCCGGTTCGACAGGCCGCGCGATGCCCCGCACCGCGGGCGCCGCAACGAAATGCACCTTAATGTGACGGAAGCCGACGGGAAAGACCCTACCCATTGCGGTGGCGAAATATTTGGGTGGCCATCATCCCATCGGTCGCATTTTCCGTGCACCGCCTCTCACTCCGGCGGATAGGGGATGACCAGCAGCCGGTCGGCCGGCGGGTCGTCCACCGTCACCACCGTGCCGTCGGGCCAGCGCACCTCGATCTGCTCCACCTGGTGCAGCGGACCCAGCCCGAAATGGGCGACCGGCTCGCCTTGGCAGAGATAGCCGGAGCCGGCGCAGACCGCCCGGCGCTGGCGGCGCCCGCCGGCACTCAGGCTGACCACGGCACCGCGGGCCGGTGCGCCGAAGGGGGTCAGCGGCTGCACGCGCAGCCAGCCGTTGTTGGACGCTGCCGGGCGATAGACGGACAGCGGCTGCGCGGCGCCGTCCGGCGCGCCATGGGTGTTGCCGTGCGCCAGCACCAGTTCCAGCCGGCCATCGCCGTCGATGTCGGCGGCAATCGCACCGGTGCCCAGCCCCTTCGGCTCGGCCGCGTCGCCGAGCTCCAGCTCCTGCCACTGGTCGTTGCGCCAGCCGAACAGGCGGTTGGGCTCGCCATGGGCGTGGAAGAACAGCTCCTCGTAGCCGTCATTGTCGAAATCGGCGGCGACGACGGTGAAGATGCGGCCGGGCATCGACAGGTCGGCATTGGCCGATTCGATGAAGCTGCCGCCCATGCGCTGGTGGAACAGGCGCTGCGCCCCGTCCCAGGTGCCGACCGCCAGATCGAACAGCCCGTCGCCGTCGACATCCAGCGCCGTGACCGCCCGGCCGGACGGGCGCGAATCGGCGATGCCGCGCTCCTCGGCGATCTCCTCGAAATTGCCGTCGCCCAGGTTGCGGAACAGCTGGTTGGGACCGCCGTCGTTGACCGTCACCACATCCATGTGGTCGGAGACGATGGGCAGGACGGTGACGCCGCGCGCGGCACCGATCGAGTCCAGCCCGGCCTCCTCGGCCCCGTCCTCCAGCCGGCCGCGCCGGGTCAGCTCGTAGAGGCGCAAGGGGCCGCCGTCGGTCGCCACCAGGAAGCCGTAGCGGCCATGGCCCCAGCGGTCGACCGCCGCCACCGCGCCGGCCGCGGTGTGGTTGGCCGCGCCGGCATTCTCCGCCTGCGCGAACAGGTCGAGCCAATGCTTGCCGAAACAGGCGAACAGCCGGTCGGCCATGTCCTTCGCGCCGGTGGTACGGTCGCTGTTGACGATGTAAAGCTCCTCCCGCCCATCGCCGTCGACGTCGGCGGCGGCCAGACCCAGCGCCGGACCGGTGGGGTCGGCGAGCGAGGGATCGGCGACATCGACCAGACGGCCGTCGACCCATTTCAGGACGAGGTTGGCGGTGCGATAGCCGGCCACGACCAGCTCGAGGGCGCCGTCGCCGTCGATGTCCGTGACCGCAATCCCGTTCGACGGCCGCGGCGGGTTCTCGGCGATCAGCGACGAGCAATCGAGGAACATCGGCACCCTCTTGTCCCGTGGTCGGTCGACCGCGCCGGCACCCGTCCGGCGTCCGGGCCGGCCCTTGGGCAGGCCGTTGGAGCCATTGGGCTTTCGTGCGGTGTATCCTTGTTGATACCCCGTCCCCGCCCGGCCGTAAACCCGGACGGAGGATCAGCGACGGCCTATGTCCGATGCCGCACCCTGCCCTGCACCCGGCCCGCCCCCGCCGCCGTCCGGCGCCGCGGCCTCCGGAAACGGAAATCCCCCCGGCGCGGCGGCACCGGAGGGATTTCCCAATGGTCGAAGGCCGGTTTCGCTCAGATGCGCTTCTTCCCGCCGGCATTGCCGACGGCACCGCCGGCCGGGCGCTTGGTCGCGGCATCGTCGTTGCCGGCCGGCTTGTCGCCCGGCTTGGTCGCCGCGGCGGCCTTGGCCTGCTCACGGGCCGGCAGTTCGATGTTGACCTCCAGCGTCGAGCAGTCGCCGCCGCGGTCGAGCTTCACCTCGACCTTGTTCTCGTCGATGTTGACGTATTTGGCGATGACCGCCAGCAGTTCCTGCTGGAGCATCGGCAGATAGTCGGGGCCGCTGCGGCCGGCGCGTTCATGCGCCATGACGATCTGCAGGCGTTCCTTGGCCTGGACCGCCGAGGCGCGGGGTGCCGCGCGAAAGAAGTTGAAGATGCTCATGCGCTCCTCCGCAGGAGCCGGCTGAACAGGCCCTTCTTCTGGGGGGTGACGAAGCGATGCTCGATGTCCTCGCCGAGGAAGCGGCCGACGGCGTCCGAATAGGCCAGCCCGGCGTTGGAGGCTTCGTCGAGGATCACCGGCATGCCGACGTTGGAGGCGCGCAGCACCGCCTGGCTTTCCGGGATGACGCCGAGCAGCGGGATCGCCAGGATCTCCAGCACGTCGTCGACCCTCAGCATCTCGCCCTTCTCGACGCGCTCGGGATCGTAGCGGGTCAGCAGCAGCTGCTGGGTCACCGGCTCCAGCCCCTGCTCCGCCCGGCGGGAGCGCGAGTTCAGCACGCCCAGGATGCGGTCGCTGTCGCGCACCGACGACACTTCGGGGTTGGTGACGATGATCGCGTGGTCGGCGAAATAGAGCGACATCAGGGCGCCGCGCTCGATGCCGGCCGGGCTGTCGCACAGGATGTAGTCGAATTCCTTCGACAGCTCGTTCAGCACCTTCTCCACCCCCTCGCGGGTCAGCGCGTCCTTGTCGCGCGTCTGCGAGGTCGGGAGGATGTACAGGTTCTCGATCCGCTTGTCCTTGATCAGCGCCTGGTTCAGCTTCGCTTCGCCGTTGATGACGTTGATGAAGTCGAACACCACCCGGCGCTCGCAACCCATCACCAGGTCCAGGTTGCGCAGGCCAACGTCGAAATCGATGACGACCGTCTTGAAGCCGCGAAGCGCCAGCCCGGTCGCGAAGGCTGCGGACGAGGTCGTCTTGCCGACACCGCCCTTGCCGGAGGTCATGACGATGATCTTGCTCAACGAAGCCTCTCCCATAATCCCAAAGTTGCCGTCACCGGTACCAAACACCATCCGAAGATTACCGTCTTCGGACAAGATTCCGTCGCTGCAGCTCTCAAGCCGTCTTCAGCAGATCCATGCTGAGGACACCGTCGCGCAGGAAAACCTGCACGGCTTTCTTGTAAAAGTCACTGCTGATGTCTTCGCTGACCCGATAGTTGCCTGCGACCGATAGCACCTCCGCCTCCAGGCTGTGGCAGAAGATGCGGGCCTTGGCGTCGCCGGAGAAGCCGGCCAGCGCCCGGCCGCGCAGCGCGCCATAGACATGGATGTTGCCGTCGGCCAGCAGTTCCGCGCCGGGCGAGACCGAGCTGGTGACGATCAGGTCGGTCTTCTCGGCATAGACCCGCATGCCGGAGCGCACCGGCTCGGTCACCACCAGGGTGGGGCGGTGGACGACCTCGACCAGCACCTGCGGCGCCGGGATCGGGGCCTGTCCCTGCGCGCCGGGCTGGCGCGGGTCGGGGGCCTTCACCACCTCTTCCAGCTTGGCGGCACGGCCCGACGGCATCGGCGTCAGGCCCGCTGCGGCGGCGGCCTCGCGCACCGGCTGCGGCCCACCCTGGAAGCCGACCGGCAGCAGATGCTGCGCTTGCACCTGCGCCACGAAGGCGGCCAGATCGAAGACGATGCTCTCCGGCAGGTCGTCGAAATCCAGCACGACCGGCGCGTTGCGGAAGAAGTTGGGTGCCTGGCGCACCTTGACGTTCAGTTGGGTGAAGAATTCGGGCGATGTCGGTGCGAAAACCTTCAGCACCATCATGGTGAAGGAGTTGCCACGCAACTGGAACGGCACATCCCGTTCGGCGACCTGACTGGCGCTGCTCACCGTAGCCTTCCCGTTCGTTCCTGCCGCCCCGTTCCGTGCATCCGGTTCACCCGAGAGCCCGGTTCCGCCGCATCCCGCCTTCGCGCAGGTCCGGCATCGAGCCAGCCAATCAGCGCCTTCTAGCCGTCCACGCCGGTCGGTTTCAAGAGTTTCCCCGTCCGCCCGGGTGACAATCGGAAGGCCGTGCCGCCGGCCGCCCTCGGACGAATGCCGGGCAGCCCCCACCCTCTCCCGCCATCGTCGGACGCGACGACCGGAGATCGCGGCCCGCCGCCTTCGCGGACAGGCCAGGGTTGCAGCATGTCTCTCGATTTCCCCCGTGGCCGACCATAGTAATGAAAGGCCGCGGCAGCGGCAAAGCCTTTCGGCCGCCTCCGCCGGAAGGCTATCCGACGGGCGGCCCGGCTCGGCGGAAAGGGTTACCAACCCCGTCCCGACCGCTTTCCTGCGGCACCCACACCACATCTGGTATGAATATTTTGCGTCGGCCGCAATTTTGCCTGACGCGCTGCGTTATGACCGGTACAGTCAGGTTGCGTGGTTTCCAACGACGACGAGGTTCTCTTGCACCTTGCTTCGCCCACACTGCACCTCCCCCGTCGGCCCGCACCGGCATGTCCGGACCCGGCACGGCGTCGGGCAGCGGCATCCGGCGAAGCAGCCCTCACCGCGCACCCCGTCATCACACGCTCATGCGACCGTTCGAGCCTCCCCCCTGCGGGAGGCTTTTTTGTGCCCGGATCCCGCTCCACCCCCACCATTCGAGGAGATGCGACATGGCCAAGCGTTCGAGCAAAGGCATCGCTGCGGCGGACGACTCCACCGTCCACCCGCTTTTCCCCGGCATGACCACCCCGGCCGCCTTCGGCTGGGACCCGCTCGGTGGGAGCGAGGATCGCCGCGACCAGAGCTATCTCCGCAAGGTGAAGCCGCAGAACCCCAACCAGAAGCTCCTGATGGACGCCATCAAGACGCACAATCTGGTGGTGGCGCTGGGGCCGGCGGGCACCGGCAAGACCTACATCGCCATCTCCTCGGCGGTGGAGGCCCTGGAGTCGGGCAGCGTCGACCGCATCGTCCTGTCCCGCCCCGCCATCGAGGCGGGCGAGAGCATCGGCTACCTGCCCGGCGACATGCACGAGAAGATGGCGCCGTTCCTGCGCCCGCTCTACGACGCGCTGACCGACCGGCTGGGCTCCAAGCGGCTGCGCACCATGATGGCCGACGGCACCATCGAGATCGCCCCGGTCGGCTTCATGCGCGGCCGCACCCTGAACAACGCCTTCGTGGTGATCGACGAGGCGCAGAACTGCACCTACGCCCAGATCAAGATGCTGCTGACCCGGCTGGGCTGGCATTCCACCATGGTGCTGACCGGCGACCCCGACCAGACCGACCTGCTCGACAATTTGTCAGGGCTGTCCGACATCGCCCGCCGTCTGGAAGCGGTGGAGGGCATCGCCGTCGCCCGGCTGACGGAGAAGGACATCGTTCGCCATCCGCTGGTGGCGAGCATGCTGACGGTGCTCTGAACAGGACAGGGCTTCGGGCGGGAGAGGCGATGGCCGCGCCTCCCGTCCGACGCCTTCCGCCCGCTCGCGGGACACACCCCGCTATGGTTGTCGTTTTGGCATTCAGTTGAACGAAATGTAACATATACAAACGAATCGGCTTGACGGCCCGCACCGCACCGGCAAAAGTCCTGAAAATTTTATGGACATCGTCGTTTCGTTGCCGGAGGGGGCTGCCGCCGTGACCGTTGCCGTGTTCGAACGCATCAGCATCAAGGGCAAGATCGCACTGATTCTGGCCGTGGCCGGCCTCGGGCTGGTCCTGGTCGCCGCAGTGAGCCTGATCGGGCTGCGCGCCGAGATGATGGGCGACCGCCAGGACAAGACCCGCAACGTCGTCGAGGTCGCCCACAGCCTGGTCGCCCATTTCGAGGCGCAGGAGCGTGCCGGCGCCCTCCCCCGCGCCGAGGCGCAGGCCAGGGCCAAGACGGCGCTGAAGGCCCTGCGCCATGACGGCGACGAATATTTCTTCATCACCGACCTCGGCCCGCGGATGGTCATGCACCCGATCCGGCCCGACCTGGACGGCACCGACGTCTCGCGCCTCGCCGATCCCGACGGCAAGCTGCTGTTCCGGGAGTTCGTGCGGGTGGTGAAGGCGGACGGCGCCGGATTCGTCGACTATCTCTGGCCCAGGCCGGGATCGGCGGCCCCGGTGGCGAAGCTGTCCTACGTCAAGGGCTTCGCCCCCTGGGGCTGGCTGATCGGCTCCGGAATCTACATCGACGACGTCGACGTCGCCTTCCGCCAGGCGGCGCTGCGGCTGGCGGGCACCGGGTTGCTGATCGCGCTGGCGGCGGTGCTGCTGGCCCTGCTGGTCAGCCGGGCCATCGTCCGGCCGCTGGACGGGCTCGGCCGCGTCATGCAGCAGTTGGCCGGCGGCAACAGCGCGGTCGCCGTGTCCGGCCTCGGCCGCGGCGACGAGATCGGCGCCATGGCCCGCACGGTGGAGGTCTTCCGCGTCCAGCAGATCGACCTCGCCCACCATTGGGAACGGCAGAAGATCGAGCATCGCGTGGCCGAACAGCGCGCCCAGGCACTGAAGCGGCTGACCGACCGCTTCGACGCCACCATCGCCGAGACGATCCGCAGCGTCGGCACCGCCGTCGGCACGCTGGAGACCACCGCGCGCGCCCTGTCGGCCACCGCCGACCGCAACCGCCGCGAGGCGACCTCCGTCGCCAGCGCCTCGCACCAGGCCTCCGGCAGCGTGCAGACCGTCGCCTCGGCGGCGGAGCAGCTGACCGGCTCCATCGCCGTGATCGGCGAGCAGGTGGTGACCTCCTCGGCGATCTCCACCCAGGCGGTGGAAGCGTCCCGGAACGCCGGCGAGCGGATCGACGGGCTGGGCCTGGCCGCGCGGCGGATCGGCGAGGTCGCCGACCTGATCGCCGGCATCGCCGGGCAGACCAACCTGCTGGCGCTCAACGCCACCATCGAGGCGGCCCGCGCCGGCGAGATGGGCAAGGGCTTCGCCGTGGTGGCCGGCGAGGTGAAGACTCTGGCCGGCCAGACCGCCAGGGCCACGGAGGAGATCGCCCGCCATATCGCCGAGGTTCACGAGGCGACGCGGGCAGCCGTCGGCGCGATCCGCGACATCGGCGTCATCGTCGCCCGCAGCGACGAGATCGGCACCTCCATCGCCGCCGCCGTCCAGCAGCAGGGCACCGCCACCGGCGAGATCGCCCGCAGCGCCGGGGAGGCGGCGGACGGTACCCGCCAGGTTTCCACCAGCATCGGCGCGGTATCGGGTGCCGCGCAGGAGACCGAGCGGTCGGCCGAAGCCCTGCTGGACGCGGCCGGCGGGCTGTCACGGCAGGCGCAGGGCCTGCGCGGCATGGTCGATGCCTTCCTGGCGAATGTCGAGGCGATCAACGCCGCCCCGCTCGCCGCCCTGCACGACGGGCCGGCGGAGGGACCGGCGGAGAGCTTGGAGGTTCTCCTGCCCTGGACCGATGCCCTGGCGGTCGGAGAGGACGCGATCGACACCGACCACATGATCCTGATCGCCCTGATGAACGACGCGGCTTCGCTGGTTCGGCGCGCGAAAGGCGGGACCGGCGACCGCGAGGCGCTGGGAGTGGCCGTCGGCCGGCTGCTCGCCTACACCGCGCTGCATTTCGGCGAAGAGGAGCGGCTGATGGATCGGTGCGGCTACCCGGACGCCAAGGCGCACAAGGCCCGGCACGAGGATCTGCTGACCCGTGCCGGCGCGCTGCATCGTCGCCTCGAAGCCGGCGCCCCCGTGGCGGACGAACTGCTGGCGCTGCTGCGCGATTGGCTGTTCGAGCATATCCAGCGCGCCGACAAGCGCATCGGCGAGCATCTGGCGACCGGCGGCCGGAGCGCGGCGGCGTGACCGCCCGCCGGACCCACCCGCCTCAGCCCCACCCGCTGGCCCGCGCGAAGATGCCGCGCCCTCTTGACCTGGGCGGCGACCGGCCCCATTCCTGACGGACCATGAAAACACGCCTCCTGCGCATCGCCGCCGCCTCCGTCCTCGCCATCGCCGTGTCCGCCGGAATCGCCTGGTGGCAGGTGCGCAGCGCCACCACCACGGTGGAAAGCGGCACCAAGTCCGCGGTGCCGATCGGCGGTCCCTTCACGCTGACCGACCAGCAGGGCAAGACGGTCACAGACGCCGATTTCCGCGGCAAGTATATGCTGATCTATTTCGGCTATACCTATTGCCCGGATGTTTGCCCGACCGAACTGGGGGTGATGACCCAGACGCTCGACCAGCTCGGGCCGAAGGCGGACAAAATCCAGCCGGTTTTCATCACGATCGACCCGGACCGCGACACTGTGGCGCACATGAAGGACTATGTCGCCCTGTTCCACCCCCGTCTGGTCGGCCTGACCGGCACGCCGGACCAGGTGCGCGAGGCCGCCCGCGCCTACCGCGTCTATTATGCCAAGGCGCCGCAAAAGGACGGGAAAGGCGACGACTATTTGATGGACCACTCCAGCTTCATTTACCTGATGGGGCCGGACGGGAAATTCGTCGGGGTGTATCCCGGCGGCACCAGCGCCGACAAGATCGCCCAGGATCTCTCCCCCCGCATCGCGGGCTGAGTCGGGGCCGGACCGGGGCGGACCGGGTGAAAAGCGGCGGAAAAACCCTGAAATGCGGTCATACCACAGGGTTTTTTCGCATGCTGGAGCGGGACAACGCGCCGCAGCGCGGCAAAATCCATGACTTTCCCGGTCTTTTCTATTCTTTTCAATGACTTATACCGCAGGTTTTGCGACTTGACAGGGTAACGCCCCGCCCGTATGGTCTCGCCGCTTTCGCATGGCTGCGAGCCGAGCGTGATTGAGAGGCGGAATGACCGAAAAATCGCCCCCCGATCCCTTGGATGACCTCGAAGCCCGGCTGCGGAAGGCGCGTGAGGGACAGCGCGGCTGGTCGGGCGGACCCGGTAGCAAATACCACCGTCCGCCGCAGGGCGCTCTCGGCACCGCCTGGCGCATCGGGACCGAACTGGTTGCCGCCATGATCGTCGGCGTCGGCGGCGGGCTTCTGCTCGATCGCTGGCTCGGCACCGCGCCCTGGGGACTGATCGTCATGTTCTTCCTGGGGGCCGCGGCGGGAGTCCTGAACGTCTACCGGGCCGTCACCGGCTTCGGCATCGCCGCCGGCTACCGCCGGCCCACTGGGGACGACAACGAGCGCCAAGACGGCGACGCACACTGAGCGAGGACGACCTTGGATCCGCTGCACCAGTTCCAAATCAATTCGTTGTTCCAGATCGTGCTCGGCGGCTACGACGTCTCCTTCACGAACTCGGCCTTCTTCATGGTCGTGGCCGTGGCGGCGATCTACGCCCTGCTGGTCATGGGCGTGGCGAACAAGTCGATGGTCCCGGGCCGCCTGCAGTCGCTGGCCGAGATGTTCTACGAGTTCGTCGCGAACCTGGTGCGCGACAACGCCGGCCACGACGCCAAGCCCTATTTCCCGTTCGTGTTCTCGATCTTCATGTTCGTGCTGATCGGCAACATGATCGGCATGATCCCCTTCACCTTCACCTTCACCAGCCACATCATCGTGACCTTCGCGCTGGCGGCGACGGTGTTCGTGTTCGTGACCATCCTGGCCCTGATGAAGCACGGCCTGCACTTCTTCTCCTTCTTCATGCCGCACGGCGCTCCGGTCGCGCTCGCCCCGATCCTCATCCCGATCGAGGTGATCTCCTACGTGATGCGCCCCGTCAGCCTCTCGATCCGACTGTTCGCCAACATGATGGCCGGTCACACGATGCTGAAGGTCTTCGCCGGCTTCACGGTCATGATGATCAGCGGCATGGGCGCGCTGGGCTTCGTCACCGGCCTCGTCCCGCTGGCGATCAACGTCGCCCTGACCGGTTTCGAGTTCCTGGTGGCTTTCCTGCAAGCCTATGTCTTCTCGATCCTGACCTGCCTGTACATCCGCGACGCGCTGGAGCTGCACTGAGCCGCTCCCGGCCGAGCCGGACACGCGTTCACCTCAAAAGTTCCAACAAGTTCAACCTTACCTAGAGGAAGAGAGTACCATGGATCCTCAAGCCGCCAAGTTCATCGGTGCCGGTCTTGCCGTTATCGCCCTCGCCGGTGTCGGCCTGGGTATCGGCAACATCTTCTCGACCCTGATCGGTTCGATTGCCCGCAACCCGGCCGTCCAGCCGAAGGTCTTCCCGATCGGCATTCTGGGCTTCGCGCTGACGGAAGCCGTCGCGCTCTTCGCCCTGCTGATCGCCTTCCTGATCCTGTTCGCCTAAGGCCAGAGCGGCTTTCAAAAAAACAGCTCTGACGCGGCGCCGGGCTTCCTGATCGAAGTTTCGGCGCCGCTCCTTTGCCTAGGGGGACCGATCATGCCGAACCTGTTGGCCAAAGGCCGGCTGGCCCGCTGGTCGGGTGTGGCGGGCGCGTCGCTCGTCACCCTCACCACGATGGCCGGCACCGTCCTGGCGGCCGCGGCGGAGCACGCTCCGGACGCGGCGCATGGCGGCGAGCACGCTTCCGGCGGCCTGCCGCAGCTCAATCCCGCCAATTTCCCGACCCAGATCTTCTGGCTGGCTCTGACCTTCGGCGTTCTCTACTACCTCATGTCCAAGAAGGCGCTCCCGCGCGTGGCCGAGGTTCTGGAAGCGCGGCAGGAGCGCATCTCGCGCGACCTCGCCAAGGCCGCCCAGCTGAAGGAAGAGGCCGAGGCCATCCTGGCCCGGGTCGAGAAGTCCCTCGCCGGTGCCCGCAGCGAGGCCCAGGGCGTCATCGCCACGGCGAGCGCCGAGATCGAGGCGAACAACCAGGCCCGCCAGGCCCAGCTGAACGCCGACATCTCCGAACGCCTGCGCAGCGCCGAGGCCTCCATCGCCGCGGCGAAGGATCAGGCTCTGGCCAACATCCGCACCGCGTCGACCGACATCGTCCGCGACATCACCGGCCGGCTGGCCGGCGTCGAGGTCGATCAGGCCCAGGCGGACGCCGCCGTCGCGGCCGTGCTTGAGGAGCGCCGGGGATGAACGCACCTGAATTTTGGGTCTTCGTCGCCTTCGTCATCTTCATGGCCCTGGTCTGGAAGAAGGCGTCGGCCGCCATCGGCACCATGCTCGACGGCCGCGCCGAGCGCATCCGTGCCGAGCTGGACGAGGCCGAGCGTCTCCACAAGGACGCCCAGGCCCTGCTGAACGGCTACCAGAGCCGTCTGGCCGACGCCCAGAAGGAAGCGGAGGCCGTCCTCGCCCACGCCCGCGAGGAAGCCGCCCGCCTCCGCGCCCAGGCCGGAACCGACCTGGAGGCGTCGCTGAAGCGCCGCGAGACCCAGGCCATGGACCGCATCGCCCAGGCGGAAGCCGCGGCGCTGGCCGAGGTCCGCAACCTGACGGTCGACGTCGCCATCGGCGCCAGCAAGCGCGTCCTGTCCGGCGGCCTGCCCGCCGCCCAGGCCGACAAGCTGATCGAGCAGTCGATCGGCGAGCTGCCGAAGCACCTGCACTGATCGGTCCCTCGATCGACCATCTCCGGAGCGATCGACTGCCTGCAGAACGATCGACCGGTTCCGCCGCGATGATTGTTGCGGCGTGAACAACGGACTTTCAGAAACCCCGGCCTTGGCGCCGGGGTTTTTCTTTGCTCGAATGGAACGGTCGCCCCACCGCCCGGCCGGAGTTCCGTTCCCCAATGTCCGATACCGTCCAATTCCCCTCCGTCTTCGTCTCCCACGGCGCCCCCACGCTGATCCTGGAGACCAGCGCCGGACGCGACTTCCTTGCCGGGCTGGGCCGCAGGCTCGGCCGGCCGAGCGCGATCCTGGCGGTCTCGGCCCATTGGACCACCCGGGTGCCGGCGGTCAGCGGATCGGCGGCGCCGGAAACCATCCACGACTTCTACGGCTTCCCCGACGCGCTCTACCGCATGCGCTACTCCGCGCCGGGAGCGCCGGCGCTGGCCGGGCGGGTCGCCGAGCTGACCGGGGCCGCCGTCGATCCGTCGCAGGGGCTGGACCATGGCGCCTGGGTGCCGCTGATGCTGATGTATCCGGAAGCCGACATCCCGGTGGCGCAGCTGTCGGTGATGCCCGGCCGCAGCGCCGCCGACCACATCGCGCTCGGCCGGTCGCTGGCGGGACTGCGGCGCGACGGCGTGCTGATCCTCGCCAGCGGCGGCGCCGTGCACAACCTGCGGGAATTCCGCTTCGGCGGCACCGGCGCCGCTCCCTGGGCGACCGGATTCGCCGGCTGGCTGGACGCGGCGCTGGAGGCCGGCGACGCCGGCGCGGTCGGCAACTGGCTGGATGCCAGCCCCGACGCCCGCCGCGCCCACCCGACCGACGAGCATTTCCTGCCGCTGCCGGTGGCGCTGGGCGCCGCCGGGCCACGGCCGAAGGCCGAACGGCTGCATGCCGGCTTCGAGCATGGCAGCCTCGGCATGCATGCCTACGCCTTCACTGCCGCCGCTGATGCCGCCGCCGAAGCCGACGCCAAGGTCGATGCCGCCTGACCTTTCGCGGTACTCCGTCGCACAGTTGTCTGTTTGCCTGGGGGGATAGCCAAGCTACAATCCGCGCCGTGCGGCGACCGGCCCGTTCATTGCCCGTTGGCTGGCAGTGGCCGGCCGGTCGCGGGAATCGTCAGCACAGCGCGAGCGGGAGTCGGTGTGAAGCGGAACGGCATTCTGTCCACGAGCGGCCGCCGGACCCGATTCCGCGACATGACCGTGTCGGCGCGGGTCGGCGCGGGGTTCGGCATCGCCCTCGGGCTGGTGATCCTGCTGGCCCTGGTCGGGCTCGGCTGGTTCTACGCGGTGTCGCGCGACATCGGCGCCTTCTCCGGCCGCGCCGACCTGTCCCAGGTGGCGGCCGACGCGGACGTCAGCCTGCGCGACCTCGAGGTCGCGGTGCGCGACCATCTGACCTACGGCGACGACCAGAGCCTTCTCGACGCCTCCTGGCGGCACGACACGCTGCGCGAGCGGCTCGACGCGCTGGCCAAGGGCGTGGTGGAGACCGCCGACCGCGAGGGCGTCGACAAGGCCCGCGCCGCGCTGGAGGATTACTGGGCGGCGGTGCAGAGGCTGATCGCGCTCCGCAACGACCGCAACGGCCAGATGACCGGTGTGCTGGAACCGCTGGTCGCCCAGACCCGCCAGAAACTCGACCAGCTCAAGAATGCCGGCGGCGTCGATTCGACGGCTCTCGCCAGCGATGCGGCGATCGCCACCCTGCTGATGCAGGAGCATCTGACCCGCTACGTCGACCGCCGCGATCCGCAGGATGCCGAGGCGATGCGCGCCCAGCTCGGCGTCGCCCGCGACCGGCTGGCGGAGATGAACCGCTATCTGTGGGTTCCGGGCACCAAGCAGGCCATCGACGACGTCACGGCGCTGCTGTCGAACGCCGGCGGCGTGCTGACCGCCATCGAATCGTCGGTGGTCGAGGAGGACAATCTGCGCGCCGAGGCGATGGCCGCCAACGCCGCCGGCATCGCCGCCAATCTCGGCGAGATCCGCCGCCGGGCGGAAGCCGGGACCCAGGCGCTGCGCGGCACGCTGACCGGCGGGCTGTCCGGCTACACCGCCGTCGCGCTGTGGATCGGCGGGCTGGTCCTGCTGGCCGGCGCCGTCGCGCTCTGGCTGGTCCAGCGCAGCGTCGCCGTTCCGGTGCGGACGATGGCGAACGCGGTGACGGCGCTGGCCGCCGGCCGCAGCGACGTCGCCCTCCCGGCGCTGGACGGACGCGACGAGATCGCCGGCATGGCCCGCGCGGTGGACGCGCTGCGCGGCACCGCCGAGGACGCCGAACGCGCGCGGCGCGAGGCGGAGGTCGAGCACACCCGCGTGCTGCGCGAGAAGGCGCTGGCCGAGGCCGCGAGCCGGGCCAAGAGCGATTTCCTGGTCAACATGGGCCATGAGCTGCACGGACCGCTGACCGAGATCGTCAATGCCAGCCAGGCGCTGATGACCGACCTCCACCGGCTGGGGGTGGACGAGCTGGCGACCGACGTCGAGCACATCCAGTGGACCGGCGAGCAGCTGACCGCGCTGGTCGACGCCCTGCTGGACTATGCCAAGGTCGAGGCCGGGGCGATGGACGTCTGTCTGCAGGATTTCGACATCAACCGCCTGCTGACCGAGGCTCGTGAACGCTCGATGCCGGCCGCCGACCTCTACGGCAACGCGCTGGAGCTTTCGGCCATGCCGGGGCTCGGCCAGATGCATTCGGACTTCACCAAGGTACGGCAGGCCCTGCTGAACCTGCTGGACAATGCCTGCAAGTTCACCCAGGACGGCACCGTCACCCTGTCCGCCGAGACGGCGGAACGCAACGGCGCCCGCTGGTACCGCTTCACCGTCGCCGACACCGGCCGCGGCTTCCCCACGGCACAGGCCGGCCGGCTGTTCCAGCCCTTCGTCCAGGGCGCCGGCAACGGAACCGTGGCGACCCGCGGCCAGGGCAAGCCGCGCGGCGCCGGGCTCGGCCTGACGCTGGTCGGCCATTACACCGCGATGCTGGGCGGCGACATCGAGGTGGCGAGCGAGCCCGGCCAGGGCACCCGCATCACCATCGCCCTGCCCGCGGTCTACGAGCCGCCGGCGGAGGAACGCGCCCTGCAGGTGGAGGCGGACGGCACGGCCAAGCCGCTGTTGCGCGTCGCCGCGCTGAAGCCGGCCGGCCATCTCGCCACCAGCAGCTCGATGACCCGGATCGGACCGTAATCAGGACCGCGGACGGGCGGTATCCTCCGGCGCGTCGGTGTCGTCGATCGGCTGGCCGTACTTCATCCGCCGCATCTTCTCCGCCACCCGCGCGATTTCGTCGGGCGGCAGGATCACCGGCTCGCCGAACTGCTGGGCGTAAAGATACTGGCGGGCCAGCGTCTCGACCTCGACCGCCAGGGCCAGGGCGCCCGCCACGCTGTTGCCCAGAACGATCATGCCGTGATTGGCCAGCAGGCAGGCCAGCCGTCCCTCCAGCGCCGCCAGGGCGTGGTCGGACAGCGCCTGGGTGCCGAAGGTGGCGTAGGGCGCGCAACGGATCGACTCGCCGCCGGCCAGCGCCACCATGTAATGGAAGGACGGAATGCCGCGGCCATGCACGGCCAGCGCGGTGGCGAAGGTCGGGTGGGCGTGGAGAACGACCGTCACGTCCGGCCGGGCGCGCAGGATGTCGCGGTGGATGCGCCATTCCGACGACGGGCGGCGCAGGCCGAGATAGGTGCCGTCGAACCCCATCTCGACGATGTCGGCCGCGGTCATCGCGTCATAGGGCATGCTGGTCGGCGTGACGAGGAAACCGCCGTCGATCCGGTGCGACAGGTTGCCCGACAGGCCCTGGTTGACGCCCAGCCGGTTCATGGCGAGGCAGCCGTCGATCACGGCTTGGCGTTCGGCGAGGTGGCTGGACATGAGTGACGCATCCGGGGTGGTGGCTAAGCCCCCACCCTAACCCTCCCCCGCTGGGCGGGGGAGGGGACAAGTGCTTGTGCAGGAGAGTGGCGGCAGTCCCTCCCCCGCACAGCGGGGGAGGATAGGTGGGGGTCTAACGCCTTCGAGTACCCCTCTACTCCGCCGGTGTCCGGTGATGCCCGTGGCGGACCGTCTCGCCGGTGACTTCCTCGACCCACAGCGAATGGTGCTCGCGCGCCCATTGCAGTTCGACCTGCCCGTCGCCCATGGCGTCGAAGGCGCCCTCCATGCCGATGGAGCCGATGTAGATGTGCGCCAGGATGATGGCGATCATCACCACGGCGATGGCGGCATGGGCCAGTTGGTAGAGCTGCATCTCCTCCAGCGTGGCGAAGCTGAAGGGGAAGATCAGCTGCACGCCGGTGAAGCCGAGCGCCGCCCCGCCCACCACGGTGGACCAGAAGATGATCTTCTGGCCGCCGTTGAACTTGTGCGCCGGCGGGTGGACGCCCTTGGAGAACAGGCCGCCCGCCTTCAGGAACCAGGTCAGGTCGTGGCGCGACGGGATGTTGTGCCCGACCCACAGGACGAAGATCAGCGCCACGCCCAGGATGAAGGCGAAGCCCAGGAAATTATGCGCCAGCTTGCCGTAATGGGTCAGCGCGGCGAAGGGTTCCGGACCGATCAGCGGCAGCAGCGTGTGCCGGCCATACAGGACGTTCAATCCGGAGACGGCGAGCACGACGAAGCTGCCGGCGGTCATCCAATGGACGCCGCGCTCGAAGGCGTTGAAGCGCTGGATGGTGCGGCCGGTCTTCTCGCCGTCGATGCGGATGCGCCCGCGGACCAGGAAGAACAGCGCCAGCAGGGCGAGGATGCCGCCCAGCACCCAGCTGCCATAGTCGCTGAGCGGTCCGTTGCGCACGGCGCGCCACGCCTCGCCTTCCGACTGGATCAGGACGCCGGCCTGCTTGTTGGGAATGGAGACGGTGCCCTGCTCGCCCAGGCGGATGGCGTGCCAGCTGTCGCCGCGGCTCTGGCCCGGGATCTGCGTCGGCACCATCGGCCCGTCACGGTCGACCTGCGGCTCCGCCACCGGACCGCCGACGCGGACGCTGGACTGGGCGGCGGCCGGCAGCGCGGCCGCGCCGACCAGCCCGATCCCGAGCAGCAGAGCGGCCAGAGCCGTCTTCATGCGATGACCTTCCATCGGACGCTCCCTATCGCACACCCTGGTAGGCGGTGCGCTGTTGCAGCGCCCGCACCTGCTCGGCGGTCAACGGCGTGTCGGCCGCGCCCTGATAGACGCCCTTGTCGAGATGCACCGGGCGCGGCGCCCCGTCCTCCTGGCAGCCGGCCAGCAGGACGGCGGCGCCGAACGCCAGCAGCACCGTCCGCGTCGCCGTCACCGTCACAGCCCCTGCTTCTGCACCGGCAGGCCGCCGGCCGGACCGCCGATGCCCTGGAAGACGGAGCCGCCGGGCTGGCCGCGCTCCTGACCGGACTTGGTCTGATAGGCGGTGTTCCAGCCCCAGGCGCCGGAGCCGAAGCCGCGGGCGGCGACGCGCTCGCGGTAGATGTCCGACACCTTGTCGGCGTCGCCGGCCAGCAGCGCCTTGGTCGAGCACATCTCGGCGCAGAGCGGCAGCTTGCCCTCGGCCAGACGGTTGCGGCCGTATTTCTTGAACTCGGCCTCCGAATTATCGGGTTCGGGGCCGCCGGAGCAGAAGGTGCACTTGTCCATCTTGCCGCGGGTGCCGAAATTGCCGGCCTGCGGATACTGCGGCGCGCCGAACGGGCAGGCGTAGAAGCAATAGCCGCAGCCGATGCACAGATCCTTGTTGTGCAGGACCACGCCTTCGGCGGTCTGGTAGAAGCAGTCGACCGGGCAGACCGCCTTGCAGGGCGCGTCGGAGCAATGCATGCAGGCGACCGAGATCGTCCGCTCCCCCGGCTTGCCGTCGTTGATCGTCACGACGCGGCGGCGGTTGATGCCCCAGGGCACCTCGTTCTCGTTCTTGCAGGCGGTGACGCAGGCGTTGCACTCGATGCAGCGCTCGGCGTCGCACAGGAATTTCATCCGGGCCATGGTTCGAACTCCCGTGCGTCAGGCCGACTGAATGCGGCAAAGGGTGGTCTTGGTTTCCTGCATCTGGGTCACCGAATCATAGCCGTAGGTGGTCGCCGTGTTGGCGGCCTCGCCCAGCACGATCGGGTCGGCCCCGGCCGGGTATTTGGAGCGCAGATCCTGCCCCTGGTACACGCCGCCGAAATGGAAGGGCATGAAGGCGACGCCGCGGCCGACCCGTTCGGTCACCATGGCCTTGACCTTCACCTTGCCCTTCTCGGGACCCTCGACCCAGACCAGCTGGCCGTCCTTGACGCCGGCATTGTTGGCGTCGAACGGGTTGATCTCGACGAACATGTCCTGCTGCAGCTCGGCCAGCCAGGGGTTCGAACGGGTCTCGTCGCCGCCGCCCTCATACTCGACCAACCGGCCGGAGGTGAGGATGATCGGATACTCCTTCGACACGTCGCGGTCCTGGATCGACTTGTACAGCGTCGGCACGCGCCAGGACTTGGTGTCCTTGTAGGTCGGATAGCTGGCGACCAGATCGCGGCGCGGGGTGTAGAGCGGCTCGCGGTGGATCGGAACCGGGTCCGGGAAGTTCCAGGCGACGCAGCGCGCCTTGGCGTTGCCCGGCGGGTTCAGGCCGTGCTTGATCGCCACGCGCTGGATGCCGCCCGACAGGTCGGTGGTCCAGGACACGGCGCCGATCTTGTCGCCGCCGATCTTCTGGATGACCGCCAGCTCGTCGGCCGTCAGGTCCTTGTCGAAGCCCAGCTTCTGGAGCATCGCCATGGTGACTTCCGGATAGCCGTCCTTGATCTCCGAGCCTTCCGGATAGGAACCCTCGGCCAGCAGCGTCACGCCGTTGCGCTCCACCCCGAAGCGGGCGCGGAAGGCGCCGCCGCCCTCGGCCACCGGCAGCGAGGTGTCGTAGAGGTTGGCCGAGCCCGGATGTCTGATCTCCGGCGTGCCCCAGCAGGGCCAGGGCAGGCCGAAATAATCGCCGTCGCACGGGCCGCCGACGGCGCGCAGCGTCGTCTTGTCGAAGGTGGCCTGATGCTGCATGTGCAGCTTGAGGCGTTCCGGCGACTGGCCGGTGTAGCCGACCGACCACATGCCGCGGTTCCACTCGCGGGTGATGTCCTCGATCAGCGGCTCGTTGCCGTTGACCTTGATGGCCTTGACCATTTCCGCCGCGAAGCCGAACTTCCTGGCGAAGAGATACATGATCTCGTGGTCGGTCTTCGATTCGAACAGCGGCTCCATGATCTTGTCGCGCCACTGCACCGAGCGGTTCGACGCGGTGGCGGAGCCGGAGGTCTCGAACTGGGTCGCGGCCGGCAGCAGGTAGAAGTCGTTCTTCCGGTCCGGCAGCACCGCCGTCATCGTCGGATAGGGATCGACGACGACCAGCAGCTCCAGCTTTTCCATCGCCTTCTTCATGTCGGGCAGACGGACCTGGCTGTTCGGGGCGTGGCCCCAGAAGACCATGCCCTTGACCGGATTCGGCTGGTCCAGGTTCTCCTTGGCTTCCAGCACGCCGTCGAACCAGCGCGACACCGGGATGCCGGTGCTCTCCATCAGCGCCTTGGAGCCGAAGCGCTTCAGGATGTCGTCATAGGGAAGATCCCAGACGCGTGCCCAGTGGCGCCATGCGCCTTCGGCCAAGCCGTAATAGCCGGGTAGGCTGTCCGACGTGACGCCGAAATCGGTGGCGCCCTGCACGTTGTCGTGGCCGCGGAAGATGTTGGTGCCGCCGCCCGACACGCCGACATTGCCCAGCGCCAGCTGCAGCACGCAATAGGCGCGGGTGTTGTTATTGCCGATGTGGTGCTGGGTGCCGCCCATGCACCAGACCAGCGTGCCGGGTCGGTTGGAGGCCAGGGTGCGGGCGACGCGCTGCAGCTGCGAGCCGGGAACGCCGGTGACGCGCTCCACCTCCTCCGGCGTCCATTTGGCGACCTCGGCGCGGATGTCGTCGAAGCCGTAGACGCGCTTGGCGATGTAGTCCTTGTCCTCCCAGCCGTTCTGCAGGACGTGCCAGAGTATGCCCCAGACCAGCGCCACATCGGTGCCGGGACGGAAGCGGATATATTCGTTGGCGTGGGCGGCGGTGCGGGTGAAGCGCGGATCGGCGACGATCAGCGGGGCGGCGTTCTGCTCCTTCGCCTTCAGCACATGCATCATGGCGACGGGATGCGCCTCGGCGGCATTCGAGCCGATGAAGAACAGCGCCTTCGACTTCTGGATGTCGTTGTAGCTGTTCGTCATGGCGCCGTAGCCCCAGACATTCGCCACGCCGGCCACGGTGGTGGAATGGCAGATGCGCGCCTGATGGTCGACGTTGTTGGTGCCCCACAGCGCCGCGAACTTGCGGAACAGATAGGCCTGCTCGTTGCTGTGCTTGGCCGAACCCAGCCAGAACACCGAATCGGGGCCCGATTGCTCGCGGATCGCCAGCAGCTTGGAACCGACCTCCTCGATCGCCTGGTCCCAGGAAATCCGGGTCCACTTGCCGTCGACCATCTTCATCGGATAGCGCAGGCGGCGCTCGCCATGGGCGTGCTCGCGCACCGAGGCGCCCTTGGCGCAGTGCGAACCGAGATTGATCGGGCTGTCGAAGGCGGGCTCCTGCCCGATCCAGACGCCGTTCTGCACCTCGGCCACCACGGTGCAGCCGACCGAGCAATGGGTGCAGACCGACTTGACCTGCTTGACGGGCGCACCGGCGACGGCCGCCGCGGTGGCGGCATCGGCCTTCTTCACCATGCCGAAGGGCATGGCCGACGCCAGCGCGGCACCACCGGCGGCGATGCCGGAATTGCGCAGGAAGGCGCGGCGGTCCACCGTGACGCCGGTGGCGGTCGCCAGCGTCTGGGTCAGGGCACGGGCAAGGTGGCGGCCGCCGGAGGTGGCCGCGCTTTTCTTGATGAGCATCGGGGCGTTCCTCTTAGAAGCGGCTGACTTCGTAGACCTTCCGGACATGGTCGGTCTCGCGGTAGCCCGTGGAGGCGGTCTCCGCCGGTGCGGCCTCGGCCGGTCCACCGGTGGCGGTCACCCCGGCCGCGACGGCACCCAGCGCGCCGACGCCGAGACCGGCGGCGCGGAACAGCTCGCGCCGGGCGAGCCCCTTGTCCGTGCTCTGCGTGCCCTTGCCCTGTTTGACGGCTTCCTCAGTGGCTTTGACCGCGTCCCGCGTCATGGCTCCGCTCCTCACCTTTACGCTGCAAGGTCGAAGGCGCGCGCCTCGACCGCCAGAAAACTCCGTCCGACCGTGCCGACCGCCCGATAGAAGCGGGCCGACAGCGAGGTCTCCAAATCCGCGAAGAACCGCCCGGCCCAAGAACCGATGTGGCGGTCGAAGAAGGCCCGCTGTCCGTCGAGACCGACCACGTCGCCCTCCTCCGGCGCGAATTCGCCGCCGATCAGGCCGGCCATCATCTCGCACAGGGCCGCGATGTGGTCCTCCGGCTCCGTCACGCCGTCGGCCCGGGCGATGCCGAGCCGCGCCATGTCGGCTCGCAGCTCCGCCAGCGGCTTCTCGTTCAGGAATCCGGTCAGGTAGAAGGATCCGTAGGGCGTGCGCTCGCTGCCGCCGACGCCGATGAAGAGGGTGGTGAACTCCTCCTCCACCGCCGCCGGGTCGCTGCCGCGCGCCGCGTCGGCGAGTTGATCGAGGGCCGCGCCGAACGCGCCGCCCTCTCCCGCCAGCTCACCCAGGACGTTCAGGAACGCGGCATCGGGCGCGCGCGCCAGCAGGCGCGCCAGCAGGGCATAGACCTGCGCACGAAACAGCTCCTCCTCCGCGACCTCGGGGGGAACGATGTGATCGACGGCCCTGGACACGCGCCGCAAACTCCTCTCGGAACACGAGACGGGTGCATCGGCGTCCACGGTCCCACCGCGCGCCGTATCTGGACCCAAGGCCCGGCACCTCTTTTGATGCACCTGCGAAAAGCTGTTGCCTTACAGTGGCTTAGCGCTTCACAGACCAACAATAAAAGGACTGAACCTATCCTTTTGTCAACCAATGACGCGCTTGAAAGAGGCGACAAAGAAACTTTGCCACCCCGCTATGCTCGCGCCATCAGAGCGCCCCTGGGTTTTGAAGGGGTCTGAATTGGCGCGACGATTGGTCGCAATTTGAAAGCGGTCTTGCGGGGGAGGAAACACCCTCTCCCGCCCCGGGAGAGGGAAGGGGCCCACCGCAAAGCGGTGGGAAGGGTGAGGGTTGGCGCAAGGATCAGGTGGGTTCGGGATTCTGGGATGGCCCCTCACCCTCCCCACTTCGTGGGTCCCCTCCCTCTCCCGGGACGGGAGAGGGCTCCGCCGCAGTCTCTTCCGCCACATCATCCAGCGTGTCGAGGAAACCGCTGCCGACGCGGTAGAGCGTCTTCACCGGGACCCCGCCGGTGAACAGGCTGGCATAATCGTCGGCGTAGTCCTTCAACCCGTCGTCATTGGCGTAGATCGGGTCGGAGGTCCACAGCTTGCGCAGGGCCTGCCGATGCAGATCCTCCGGTACCTCGGCGCGCAGGAAAGGGGTGAAATCGGACTCGGCGGTCAGCTCTTCGACCGGCGGCAGATCCTTCAGCGGGTCTTCCGCCTCCGGCTGGGCGACATCGGCCGGGACCTCGTCCAAGACGGGAAGCTCCGCAGTCTCATCGACCGGCGGCGGCGCCTCCACCGGCTCCGGCTCGACCGTGCCGCGTTTCAGGCGCGACCAGCGGGACAGGAAGGCTTCGCCGCTCACCGCCGCCGATCCTCCGTCTCGAAATGGCGCTTGCGCTCGCGCTTGTGGAAGGGGACGTCGACATGGTGCTGCTCGACGAAATCGCGGACCAGCGCGATCACCTCGGCCGGCATCGTCACCGTCTCCACCACATCCGTCCCGACCTGATAGCCCTCCCCCTCATGGGCCGACGCGGTGACGGTGAAGGGCACCAGTTCCTCGCCGCCGTCAAAGTCAGATCCGGGGCCCGGGCGCATCACCACCCACAGGCGTGGCGGGTCCTGCGACAGGTTCAGGCGATAGCCCTCGGTGTCGGTGCGGAACAGCTCCAGCGTCAGGGTCGCGGCATGGCTGTGGCTCCAGCCCTCGCCCTCCATCAGCAAGCGGCCGGGCGGCTCGACCGGGCCGGCGCCGGGGATGACCGAAACCGGACGCCAGCTCCAGTCGGCCCAGGCGGTGACGCCGCGGCGGCGCTCCACCACGATGCCCAGCGGCATCGTCTCGATACGGTCTAGCTTGTCCGTCATGCCCCATGCCCCTCGCCCAGCAGGCGTTCGGCCTCGGCCAGATCCTCCGGCCGGTTGGTGTTGAAGAAGGGGTCGACCGGCTCGACGTCGAAGTCGGCGACCGCCAGCCGGTAGCGGGCGGTCCAGGCATCGACCTTGCGGACGCCCTCCTCCACCATGGCCCGGCGCAGGTCGCCGGCCAGACGGATCGGCCACAGGCCGAAGACCGGGTGGTCCTGCCCGCCGGAACGGGCACAGGCGAGGTCGGCGCCCTCCCGCTCCAGCGCCGCCACCATGCGGGTGACGAGGTCGCGCGGGATGAAGGGCGCGTCGGTGGCGAAGCTGGCGACCCAGCCGATGCCGGGAGCCGTGCCGCGCAGCCATTCCATGCCGGTCAGCACGCCGGCCAACGGGCCGGCATAGCCCTCCACCACATCGGCGGCGACCGGCAAATGAAGATGGGCGAAGCGTGCCGGATCGCCGTTGGCGTTCAGCACCAGCGGCCCGACCTGCGGCCGGACGGTGGCGACGATCCGCTCCAGGATGCTGTGGTCGCCCAGCCGGCGCAGGCACTTGTCGCCGCCGCCCATCCGGCGCGACAGGCCGCCGGCCAGCAGGACGCCGCCGATATCGGGATGATCTGAGTTAGTCGTCATCGCGGCTTCCCTTGCGTCCATGCCGGGCATCCTCGTCGGCGGGTTCGGCGGCGCTCCCGGCGGCATCGGCGTCGAAGACCAACCGGTCGGTGCCGGCCAGCGCGATGAAGCGCCGGCCCTTGGCCCGGCCGACCAGCGTCAGGTTGGCCTGTCGCGCCAGTTGCACGCCCCAGGCGGTGAAGCCGGAGCGCGAGATCAGGATCGGAATGCCCATCTGCACCGTCTTGATGACCATCTCGGAGGTCAGGCGCCCGGTGGTGTAGAAAATCTTGTCCGACGCCGGAATGCCGTTCAGGTGCATGTAGCCGGCGACCTTGTCCACCGCGTTGTGGCGGCCGACATCCTCCATGTAGACCAGCGGCCGGTCCTCGTGGCACAGCACGCAGCCATGGATGGCCCCGGCCTCCAGATACAGGCTGGGCTGCAGGTTGATCTGCTTCGACAGCGCGTAGATCCACGAGGTGCGGAGCCGCAGGTCGGTGGGCAGATGGACGGACTCGAAGGTCTCCATCACGTCGCCGAAGGCGGTCCCCTGGGCACAGCCGGAGGTCAGCGTCTTCTTCTTCAGCTTGGCCTCGTAGTCGGTCGCGCGCTCGGTGCGGACGACGACGGTCTCGGTCTCCTCGTCGAAATCGATGCCGGTGATGCGGTCGTCGCGCCGCAGCATGTTCTGGTTCAGCAGATAGCCGACGGCCAGACAGTCCGGATAATCGCCGATCGTCATCATGGTGACGATCTCCTGCCCGTTCAGGTACAGGGTCAACGGCCGTTCGACCGTGACGGCGGTCTCGATTTCACGGCCGTCCTGGTCCAGGCCGCGGACGCGCTCGGTCAGCTTGGGGTTCGCCGGGTCCGGCGCTATGGTGAAGGTCTTCAGGCTCATGGTCGGGCTCATGCGCGCGAGTGTGGGCGAGCGGCGTCCGTCGGACAAGCCCCCGCCGAAGCGATCTGAAAAGTGATTTGGACTGCATGCACGACTTTTCCCAAGCCCTGGCCGTCGCTTTTTCCATGATCCTGTCGCTGGACGAGGGGCTGGTGCGGATCATCGGCCTGTCCTTGCGGGTCAGCCTGAGCGCCGTCGCCATCGCCACGCTGATCGGCCTGCCGCTCGGCGCCGCCGTCGCGGCGCTGAGCTTTCCCGGCCGCCGCGCCGTCGCCGTCGCGCTGAACACCATGATGGGCCTGCCGCCGGTGGTGGTCGGGCTGGTGGTCTATCTGCTGCTGTCGCGCTCCGGACCCTTCGGCGTGCTGGGGCTGCTGTTCACCCCGACGGCGATGATCGTCGCCCAGACGGTGATGATCGTCCCCATCGTCGCCTCGCTGGCCCGCCAGACGGTGGAGGATCTGCTGGTCGAGTATGACGATTTGCTGCGCGTCACCGGCGCCGGTCCGGTCCGCCGGCTGGCCACCCTGCTGTCGGAAGCGCGCTGGAGCCTCGTCACCACCGTGCTGGCCGGCTTCGGCCGGGCTTCGGCGGAAGTGGGGGCGGTGATGATCGTCGGCGGCAACATCGAGCATGTGACCCGGGTCATGACCACCGCCATTGCGCTGGAGACCAGCAAGGGCGACCTGCCGATGGCGCTGGGGCTGGGGCTGGTGCTGATGACCCTGTCGTTGACGGTCAACCTCGCCGCGTCCCTGCTGAAGGAGGCCGGCGCCCGGCCGGCCTGAGCCCAGGCCAGAGTCCGGGCCAGAGTCCGGATTGGAAAAGATCGGCCAAGCCTTTGCTCCCGCGTCCCGACTGCGCTATGCCATCCAGGCAACAACGCATTTGGGAGGAGTTGAGGGATGCTGCGCCGTTCATTCGTGCTGGGCTGTGCCGCCGCCGCGGCCCTGGCCGGTCTGGTCCAGGCCGCCGCCCCGTCGGCAGCCCTGGCCGCCGACCGCTTCATCACGGTGGCCTCCACCACCTCCACCGAGGATTCAGGCCTGTTCGGCTCGATCCTGCCGAAATTCACCGCCAAGACCGGGATCGAGGTGCGGGTCGTCGCCAAGGGCACCGGCCAGGCCATCGACCTCGCCAAGCGCGGCGACGCCGACGTGCTGTTCGTCCACCACAAGCCGTCGGAAGAGAAGTTCGTCGCCGAAGGCTTCTCCACCCTGCGCAAACCGGTGATGTACAACGACTTCGTCGTCGTCGGCCCCTCCAGCGACCCGGCCGGCGTCAAGGGCAGCAAGGACGTCGCCCAGTCCCTGTCGAAGATCGCCGAGGCCAAGGCACCCTTCGTGTCGCGCGGCGACGACAGCGGCACGCACAAGGCCGAACTCGCCTTGTGGAAGACCGCCAATCTCGACCCGGCCAAGGCCGAGGGCGGCTGGTACCGCTCCATCGGCCAGGGCATGGGCCCGACGCTGAACACCGCCGCCGCGATGAACGGCTATGCCCTGACCGACCGCGGCACCTGGCTGAACTTCAAGAACCGTGGCCCTCTGACGGTGCTGGTGGAGGGCGACAAGCGCCTGTTCAACCAATATGGCGTGATGCTGGTCAACCCGGCCAAGTTCGCCCACGTCAAGGCGGCCGACGGCCAGGCCTTCGTCGACTGGCTGGTCTCCGCCGAGGGCCAGAAGGCCATCGCCGACTACACCATCAACGGCGAGCCGCTGTTCTTCCCGAACGCCAGCGACCCGGGGGCGTGAGGAGCGGACGCGATGCCGGCGGTCATATCCACAGACCGCCGGCGGGGGTCAGCAGAACGGGCTCCATGCGGCGCCAAGGAATGACACGGACAATCTCGATAGCCGGCGCTTTCCGGTAGATCACCGCATACCAGCGCAAGGCCGTCCAGAAAAGACGTCGTAGCCGGTCAGATCGGGCCGGCGGTGCCCCAGGCCGGGGCTGCCGGCGATCCTGCCGAAGCAATCGTAGAGGGAGTCGAGAAGGCGATCGGCTGCATCAGCGCCTTCGGTATCCTCGATGAAGGCATGGATCTCATCGAGATCGTCGAGCGCCAATGGCGCCAGAGTGTAAAGGCCGCTCACGGTTCGTCCAGACGGCCCTTTGCCTGTCTGCGGGCGGCAATCCGCTCTTTCGACAGGCGCCGGGCCTCTTCCGCGGCGATCCCCTCGCCCCGGTCCAACTGGCCGATGGCCTCCCCGATATCGCGGTTCAACCGTTCCAGAGCGCGACCATTGGCATCGTCGATACGGAAGTACAGGCGTAACGCCTCGCGCATCACCTCGCTGGCCGAACCATACAGCCCGCTTGCCACGCGCTCCTCAATCCGCCGTTCAAGTTCAGGAGTAAGGGATACGTTCATCGTCCGCCTCCGAATAGCCAACTATAGCAAAGCTTGTTATCACGGCAATCGGTGACAACCCGCCCCTGACAAGATTCCCATTCCCATCCCGCCGCATTCCCCCATATGACTGTCGACAGCCAGGGGCGCCTGCCCCAAGCGACAGGGATTTTGAGAACGATGAAGATCGGCGATCGGACGGTGCTCGTCTGCGACTGCGCGCACAGCATCGCGCTGGACGGGGCGGCGCTGGGCAAGGCGTGCGGCGACGGTGGCGCCGTCGCCATACACACCCAGCTGTGCCGGGCGCAGCTCGACCGCTTCGAGGCGGCGTTGGCCGGCGGCCAGCCGCTGCTGGTCGCCTGCACGCAGGAAGCACCGCTGTTCAGCGAAATCGCGGCGGACGTGGCGCCGGACACCGCGCTGGCCTTCACCAACATCCGCGAGCGCGCCGGCTGGTCGGACGAGGGCCCCCGGGCGCTGCCGAAGATCGCGGCGCTGCTGGCCGAGGCGGCCCTGCCGATCCCGCCCACCGGCGCCCTGACCCTGACCTCCCAGGGCACCTGCCTGGTCTATGGCACCGACGAGCGCGCCATCGAGGCCGGACGGGAGCTGGCGAAACGGCTGGACGTCACCATCCTGCTGGCCAACCCCAGGGACATCGCACCGCCGCCGGTGATGGACGCGGCGATCTTCCGCGGCCGCATCCGCAGCGCCCGCGGCTGGATCGGCGCCTTCGAGATCGTGGTGGACGATTACGCCCCGGCCTTGCCCTCCTCGCGTGGGGCGCTGGGATTCGAGCCGGTGCGGCAGGGGGCGGCGGCCCGCTGCGACCTGATCCTCGACCTGACCGGCGGCACGCCGCTGTTCCCCGACCACAAGCGCCGCGACGGCTATCTGCGCCCGGATCCGAACAGCCCGGTCCAGGTCGCCAGGGCTCTGCTGGAAATCGCCGATCTGGTCGGCGAGTTCGAGAAGCCGCGCTTCGTCGACTTCAAGGCCGAGCTCTGCGTCCATTCGCGCAGCCGCAAGACCGGCTGCACCCGCTGCCTGGACGTCTGCCCGACCGGAGCGATCTCGCCCAACGGCGACCATGTCGCCATCGACCCGCATGTCTGCGCCGGCTGCGGGTCCTGCGCCGCGGTCTGCCCGACCGGGGCGGCGACCTATGCCCTGCCGCCCGCCGCCACCGTTTATGAACGGCTGCGCACGTTGCTGGGCAGCTATCGCAAGGCCGGCGGGACGGCGCCGGCGCTGCTGATCCACGACCCCCGCCATGGCGACGCGCTGGTCGGGATGATGGCGCGGCATGGCCGCGGCCTGCCGGCCCGCGTGCTGCCCTTCGCGCTGAACGAGGTGACGCAGGTCGGCTTCGACCTGTTCGCGCTGGCGCTGGCCTATGGCTGCACCCATGTCCGCCTGCTGACCGGGCCGGAAAACGAGGGGGAGACCGTCGGCCTCGCCGCCCAGGTCGGGCTGGCCGAGGCCGCCTTCAGCGGGCTCGGCTACGGCTCCGGCCGGGTCGCGGTGATCGACGCCGCCGATCCCGACTCGGTGGCCGACGCGCTGTGGGCGCTGCCCGCGGACGAGGTCGAGGCCGGCATGTTCCTGCCGATGGGCCCGAAGCGCACGGTGACCATGCTGGCGTTGCGCCACCTGCACAAGGCCGCCCCGGCCCCGGTGGAGGTCCTGCCGTTGCCGCCGGGCGCCCCCTTCGGCCGGGTGTCGGTCGATGTGGCGGGCTGCACGCTCTGCCTGTCCTGCGTCGGCGCCTGCCCGACCGGCGCCCTGCTCGACAATGCCGACAAGCCGATGCTGTCCTTCGCCCAGGATGCCTGCGTCCAGTGCGGCCTGTGCAAGAGCGTCTGCCCGGAGAAGGTCGTCTCCCTGGTTCCGGAGATCGACTTCCGCGACCGGGCGCGCGGCGCCGTGGTGGTGAAGGAGGAGGAGCCCTTCTGCTGCGTGTCCTGCGGCAAGCCCTTCGCCACCAAGTCCTCGATCGAGAAGATCGTGACGACGCTGGCCGGCAAGCATTGGATGTTCGCGACGCCGGAGGCCGCCAACCGCATCCGCATGTGCGAGGACTGCCGCGTCCGCGACCAGTTCGAGCGCGGGAACGAGCCCTTCTCGCTGGGCCGTCCGCCGGTGCCGCGCACCACCGACGACGACCTGCGCGAACGCGAGGAAGCCGAACGGGATGTGCGGGCGGCGGCCATGCGACAAAAGCTGACGTGACGCCGAGATCCCTTGATCGCCATCAAAGTCGGCATACCGTGATGTGGAATACAGTCCCGTCACCGTTGCACATCGTACGTGTGGCGAACATATACTGTGGTGGCCCGTCAGCGGCCGCTCCTGGAGTCCAGTGATGATCGATCCCGTGTCAGAAGCCCAGTCGCCAGCCAACCTTGCCCCGCTCGTCGACCCGTTCGGCCGCAAGGTGGAGTATCTGCGCGTATCGGTGACCGACCGTTGCGACCTCCGCTGCGTCTATTGCATGGCGGAGGACATGAGCTTCCTGCCGAAGGCGGAGGTGCTGACGCTGGAGGAGCTGGACCGGCTGTGCAGCGCCTTCGTCAAGCTGGGCACGCGCAAGCTGCGGCTGACCGGCGGCGAGCCGCTGGTCCGGCGCGACGTGATGCGGCTGATCCATTCGCTGGGCCGCCACATCAAGGCGGGCGACCTGGACGAGCTGACGCTGACCACCAACGGCACCATGCTGTTCAAGCATGCCGCCGGGCTGTATGAGGCCGGGGTGCGGCGGATCAACGTCTCGCTCGACACGCTGGATCCGCACAAGTTCCAGGCCATCACCCGCTGGGGCAAGCTTGACAAGATCCTGGGCGGCATCCAGGCGGCCAAGGAGGCCGGGCTGAAGATCAAGATCAACACGGTGGCGCTGAAGGGCGTCAACGACGACGAAATTCACCGCATGGTGGCATGGTGCGGCGAGCAGGGCTTCGACCTGACCTTCATCGAGGTGATGCCGATGGGCGACATCGGCGAGGGCGCCCGACTCGACCAGTATTGGCCGCTCACCATGCTGAAGGCCGAGTTGCAGAAGCGCTGGACCCTGACCGAGAGCGACCACCGCACCGGCGGCCCCGCCCGCTATGTCCGGGTGGAGGAGACCGGCCAGCGCGTCGGCTTCATCACGCCGCTGACCCACAATTTCTGCGAGAGCTGCAACCGCGTGCGGCTGACCTGCACCGGAACCCTCTACATGTGCCTGGGCCAGGAGGACGCCGCCGACCTGCGCACCCCCCTGCGCGTCAGCGACGAGGACGGCCCGCTGGTCGATGCGGTGCGCGAGGCGATCACCCGCAAGCCCAAGGGCCACGACTTCATCATCGACCGCCGCCACCAGGGTCCGGCCGTCGGCCGGCACATGAGCGTCACGGGGGGGTGAGGGTCCAGGCATCGTGAAGCCGCTCGCTCCGATGCCCCCTCCCTAACCCTCCCCCTCTTCGAGGGAGAGGGGACTGGCGCCGAACTCCCGCAAAGCTCCTACCCCCTCCACCGCAAAGCGGGGGAGGGATGGGGTGGGGGCATCGCCCGCAAGAACTTGATCTCCCCTCCACCAACCAAGAGCGAGCACCGCCATGCCGCTGACCTTCCTGGCCGGACTGCGCATCGTCGACCTCGGGCAATATCTGCCCGGCCCCTATGCGGCGCAGCTGCTGGGCGACCTCGGCGCCACGGTGGTGAAGGTGGAGCCGCCGGGCGGCGACCCGCTGCGCCGGCTGGGGCCGGTGGACGGCGACGGCACCACCGCCGCCTACAAGCTGCTGAACGCCGGCAAGACGGTCGTCCGCATCGACCTGAAGTCGGCCGATGGCCGCGCGGCGCTGGAAGCCCTGCTGGCGAAGGCCGACGCGCTGATCGAGAGCTACCGGCCGGGCGTGATGGACAAGCTGGGGCTGGCGCGCGAGCGGCTGCGGGAGATCAACCCGCGGCTGGTCCATGCCAGCCTGTCGGGCTGGGGCTATGACGGTCCCTATGGGACGCGGGCCGGGCATGACCTGAACTACATGGCGGTCGGCGGCGGGCTGGACGCTTCCGGGCTGCCCGACCGGCCGGTCATCAGCTATCTGCCGGTCGCCGATTTCGCCTCCGCCCAGCAGGCGGCGCTGGCGGTGGCGGGCGCGCTGCTCGGACGCGAACGCACCGGACAGGGCAGCTTCCTCGACCTGTCGATCATGGAATCGGTGCTGGGCTGGCAGGGCATGACCCTGACCGCCGCGGCGCGCGGCACCTTGCCGAAGCGCGGCGAGGCTCTGCTGTCGGGCGGGGCCGCCTGCTACCGCATCTACCGCACCGCCGACGGCCGCTTCGTCACCCTGTCGGCGCTGGAGGCCAAGTTCTGGGCCGGTTTCTGCGAGGCGGTCGGCCGCCCCGACTGGATCGCCCGGCAGGAGGATCCCCTGCCCCAGACCGCCCTGACCGCGGAGCTGGACAGTCTGTTCGCCGGCCGGACCCTGGCGGAGTGGAAGGCGCTGCTCGATCCGGTCGACTGCTGTTTCGAGGCTTTGCCGGACCTGACGGAGGTCCCCGCCCACCCGCATATCGCCGCCCGCGGGCAGGTCCGCGTCTCGGCCGGCCCGGAGCCGCTGGTGGAGACGCTGATGGGCCTGCGCGTCGATGGCGCTCCGCCGCCGGAGCGGGCGCCCCTGCGGGAGAGCGACGCCGCCACGGTGCTCGCCGGCTGGGTGTAGCGCTCAGCCTTCCCGCCGGTAGGGCGACAATTCCTCGTCCAGCGCCTCGATCTCCGCCTCCACCGCCGGCCGCTCCTGCGCCAGATAACGCTCCACCGCGCGGCGGAAGCCGGGGTCGGCGATCCAGTGGGCGCTGTAGGTCGCCACCGGCAGATAGCCGCGCTGGATCTTGTGCTCGCCCTGGGCGCCGGCTTCGACCCGGGCCAGCCCGCGCTCGATGGCGAAGTCCAGCGCCCGGTAATAGCAAGCCTCGAAATGCAGGAAGCGGTAGCGCCCGTCCGAACCCCAGTTGCGGCCGTACAGTGCGTCGTCGCCCAGCAGGTTCAGCGCCCCCGCCACCCACTCCCCGCCATCCTCGCACATCACCAGCACCACCCGGTCGGCCATGGTCCGGCCCAGCAGCTCGAAGAAACGGCGGTTGAGATAGCCGCCGCCCCATTTGCGGTCGGCGGTGTCCAGGTAGAAGCGGTGGAAGGCGTCCCAATGCTCCGGCTTCAGTTCGTCGCCGGTCAGGGTGTGCAGGCGGACGCTGCTCTCGGCGACCTCGCGCCGTTCCTTGCGGATCGCCTTGCGTTTGCGGGAGTTCAGCGCCTCCAGGAACGCGTCGAAGCTGCCATAGCCCCGGTTGTGCCAGTGATACTGCACGCCCAGCCGCTGCAGCCAGCCGGCCCCGCCCAGCCGGTCCCAGTCGCCGCGTTCGGGAAAGGTGACGTGGGCGGAGGAGACGCCGTAGCGGTCGGCCACCTGCTCCAGCGCCGAGATCAGCGCGTCGGCGACCGCATCGGCGCGCGGTCCGGGCGCCACCAGCAGCCGCGGTCCCGGCACGGGCGTGAAGGGAACCGACACCTGCAGCTTGGGATAGTAACTGCCGCCCGCCCGCTCGAAGGCGTTGGCCCAAGCATGGTCGAAGACATACTCGCCTTGGGAATGGCTCTTCAGATAGGCCGGGACCGCGCCGACCATGCGGCCGGCCCCGTCATAGGCGGCGAGATGGCTGGGCTGCCAGCCGGACTTGCCGGTCGCCGACCCCGATTCCTCCAGCGCCGACAGGAAGGCATGGGAGAGGAACGGGTTGCCGGGACCGGCGCAGGCATCCCAGTCCTGCTGGTCCGCCTCGCCGATCCCGGTCAGAACCTTGACGGTGATCGCCTCGTTGCCGTCGGGCATGCATGCGTCTCCTTGAACCATGGCAAGGAGGTAGGCCTCATGCCGCGATACAGCAAGGCGCCGCCACCACCCTGACCATCACCGGCCGGGGATGGGTCAGGCCACTTCCAGAATCGCGTCGACCTCGACCGCGACGTTGCCGGGCAGCGACGGAGCGCCGACCGCGGCGCGGGCATGCTGGCCGGCCTCGCCGAAGACGTCGCGCATCAGCTCCGACGCGCCGTTGATGACCAGCGGATGATCGTGGAAGTCGGCGCCGGAGTTGACGAAGCCGCCCAGCCGCAGAACGCGGGTGACGCGGTCCAGGTCGCCGCCCAGCGCGGCCTTGGCCTGGGCCAGGATGTTCAGCGCGCACAGGCGCGCGGCGTCCTTGCCCTGCTCCACCGTGAAGTCCTGGCCGACCTTGCCGACGAACTTGCGCTCGCCGTTCCAGACCGTGACCTGACCCGAGATGTAGAGCGTGTTGCCCGAACGGGTGTAGGGCACGTAGGCGGCCACCGGGGCGGCGGCCTGCGGCAACTCGATGCCCAGCTCCGCCAGGCGCGCGTCGATCCGACCGGTCATGATGCTTCTCCCTTCCCTGCCACGCCCCGCTTGGGGCCGGGCATTCGATGTTTGGCGCATGGTTTGGAACCAGACCATAGCCGCGCCGGTCGGGCGGTGGGAAGATTCTTACCGCCGCCCGCATCGGCAGAACCGTCCGTCACCGGCAAAAGATTCCGGGACTCTTTTTCGGACATCGGGCCGGAGGGCCCTGGCCCAACCCTGCCCTTTTTGCCGACCTATTTTTATTCCATAGGGAAATCAGCCACTTATGGCACACCACCGCAGTTGGCACGGCGCTTGAATTAGTGGTGTCAGGAAAACGCACGTTGCCTCGCCGGTCAAATGACCAAGCGCGGGGACAGCCTCAGAAGGAGACTAGGACCATGGCCGGTAATGTGACCCTGACCGCCTCGATGCGCACCAACCTGCTGCAGCTGCAGAGCACGCAGGCCGGTATCGACAAGAAGCAGAACATCCTGTCGACGGGCAACAAGATCAATTCGGCTCTGGATGGTCCCACCGCCTTCTTCGCCGCCAAGGGTTTGAACCAGCGTGCCGGCGACCTGTCCTCGCTGAAGGACGCGATGGGCCAGTCGATCAGCACCATCCAGGCCGCCGACAAGGGCCTGACCTCGATCGACTCGCTGGTCGACCAGGCCAAGGGCCTGACCACCGCCGCCTACGCCGCGCTGGGCAACGACGCCGCCTCCATCGCCACCCGCAAGTCGCTGGCCTCGCAGTTCAACACGCTGAAGGACCAGATCGACAAGCTGGCCTCCGACAGCGGCTATCAGGGCAAGAACCTGATCAACGGCAACGGCATGAGCATGGACAGCACCAGCGCGTCCCGTGCCGCCGTCAACACCATCACCGGCGTCGACAACGCCCGCGTCACCAACGTCATCTCGGCCGACACCTACGCGATCCGCATCAAGGGCGACGGCTCGATCGAAGGCAAGACCGCCGACATCTCCAAGACGGAGAACGCGCACGGCTTCGTCGGGCTGAAGCTGTCGGGCACGATGTCCACCACGCTGGGCGGCTTCTCCGACGTCCAGATCGAGGTGCGCGGCGCCAACGGCCGCTCGCGCGACTTCATCGTGTCGGACGGCGACGAGAGCCGCACGATCTCCTACTTCGACAACACCCAGACCATCGAAGCGAAGCTGTCGCGCGCCGCCACCTCCGGTACGGCCCAGATCTCCACGGTGAACATCGGCGGGACCATCGAGGAAGGCGACATCTTCTCGATCACGGTGGAAGGCCAGTCCTTCAGCTACACCGCCACCAAGGCGGACATCGCCGTCGGCCAGAACGCCGCGATGAACATCGCGAACCAGCTGCAGTCCTCGATCACCACCGCCCTCGGTTCCGGCGGCCGCCTCGCCGGCAAGGACGTCGCCTCCGCCTCGGTCGGCAACAGCGGCACGATCGTCCTGACCGGCAATTCCACCGCCGGCGTGGTGCGCGAGATGACGGTGACGACCAGCGCCACCAACGCGCTGACCAAGAAGATCTCGGAGAGCTTCGCCTCGGGCACCATCGTGTCCTTCACGGTCGACCGCCGCCTGCTGGAAGCGGCGAACAACCAGGGCAACGGCGTCTCGGTCATCGAGAAGAAGGTCGACCTGCAGATCCAGGTCACCAACTCCAACGGCGCCCAGGTCACCCGCGACGGCATGAACGACCGCGGCGACGGCAAGCTGAGCGGCGGCGAACAGTCCTTCGATTTCGACAGCGGCACGGTGCGCCTGGACGTCGACGCCAAGACGATCAAGCAGGCGGCCTCGGCGAACTGCTCGGCCAACATCGTCACCAAGCAGATCTCCGACGCCAACACGTCGAACGACATCACCGTCCAGCTGAACGAGCGCAACACCAACTCGATCACGGTCACCGCGGTCAACCTGTCGACCAGCGGCCAGGGCCTGCAGATGGACGGCGCCCAGAACGGCTGGATGGACCGCTCCGACATCGACAAGGCGGTCGCCGGCCTGGATCACGCCAAGGCGACGATCCGCTCCGCCTCGCAGAACCTGTCGACCAACCTGAACATCATCACGACCCGCGAGAGCTTCACCAAGGAGTTCAGCGACGTGCTGACGGAAGGCGCCAGCAAGCTGACGCTGGCCGACCAGAACGAGGAAGGCGCCAGCCTGCTGATGCTGCAGACCAGGCAGCAGCTGGGCACCATCGCCCTCTCGCTCGCCAACCAGTCGCAGCAGTCGATCCTGCGTCTGTTCTGATCGGGGACCGCGGTCCGAGACACGGGAAAGGGGCGCCTCCGCCGGGGCGCCCCTTTCCCATTCCGGCCCGCGTCCCTCACCGCGCCCGCAGGCTTTCCGCGATCAGCGCGCGGGCGTCGGCGGCCAGTGCCGCCCGGCCTTCGGCCCGCGTGTACATGATGCAGCGGCTTTAGCCAAGCAGGCCATCTCCAAGAGATTGTTTCAAAAAGCTTTTCCGGGAGAGATAAATACTCTGCGATGAAGCTGGAGCTCAAACATTCTCCATACCCCCTGACCAGCATCGCTACAGTAACCAATTAAAGTACATTGACGGAGATGGTTCACGGGCACGCTTTGCCCATCGGTACTCCGAGTCGGCGTATCGTTTGCAGCGGAACTCCAGGTACCGCGGTGGAATTTTCGCCCTCTGGCCGCCGATTTATAGGGTCTTTCTCTAGCGAGGCTTGATCCCAGTAGGGTCTGACCCTATCATCCTGGCATGTTCATCGACTTCGATCCGGCCAAGTCGGCCAGGAACGACCAGGAACGGGGCCTGCCCTTCCCACAGGCCGCTCGTATCTTCCTTGGCCCGACGATCGAATGGGAAGACAGGCGGCATGACTACGGCGAGCGCCGGATCATCGCCGTCGCAGGGCAATCGGGTGAAGTCTTAAGTTTCCTATATCAGGAACCTCGTCATCCCCGCGAAGGCGGGGATCCAGGCTTTCCCACAAGGTTCGTTCTGCGAACTCTGGATCCCCGCCTTCGCGGGGATGACGGGAAATCCTAGCATCAAGACTGGAGTCCTTCACCCGATTGCCTTGATCGCCGTCGGGGTCGTGGATGATGTCGTGTTGAAGCTTGTCTATACATGGCGGTACGACGATGCCGAGGGTCCATTCAGATGGATCATCTCGGCCCATGTCGCCAGCCGGAAGGAACGGAGGATCCATGCCGCGCATTTCCCTGAATGACGTTCCGCCGCTGAGCCTGGAACAGCAGGCTCGGCTCAAGGCCACGAGCGAGGAAGACATTCAGCGGCACATCCGCGAGGATGACACCGTTGACGTGGGTGAGGTCGACCCTGGCGAACTCCGGGTGGTCCGGCCATACCCTGATCCCCGTGAGTTGCGGAAGCGGCTCAAGATGACCCAGGAGGAGTTCGCCCAAACCTTTGGCCTGAGCGTCTGGTCCATTCGCGACTGGGAACAGCACAAGGCCGAACCGGAAGGCCCCTCGCGAATCCTCCTCAAGGTTATCGAGATCGATCCAGAGGTCGCCCGCAAAGCGGCGGCGGCTGCGTGAATTTTGCCCCGCCGGAGTCCCCCGGGTATGATCGGCCCACGGGCCGATCACCGGGAACTGTGCATCCTTACTATTCGTGTGCAAGTCAATGAAGTGTATCCTGAACGAGTTTGCGGGCGTCCTCAAATAATGCATGGCGGCCTTCCGCCCGAGTATACATCATGTGGCCGCCGGGATGGACCGTCACCGAAACCCGGCCTCGCTCCCCCTCCGGCAGTTCCAGCCTCGATGCCACCCAGCGCGACGCCATGTAGGGCGTGATCAGGTCGGTCCGCCCATGGACGATCAGCACCCGCAACCCCGGCTGCAGGGTCAGCGCCGTCTGCAGCGCGTCGACGGCGCTCGGCACCGTCATGCGCGGCCATTCCCAGTTCCGGTTCACCCGGTCGCTGAGCAGCCGGTAGGGCGCGTCGGTTCGCACCCCGAGCGCGTCGTGGGCATAGGCGGCGAAGGCCGTGGTGTAGGTCGGCACCGTGCCCTTCAGGAAAGGGTCGAAGGGCAGGCGCGGCGCTCCCGGATCGGGATCGGGCGCGGTGAAGGTGCCGTCGTAGATGCTGAGGACCCGTCCCCGGTCGCGCAGAAGCTCGCGGGTGAAGACCCCCATCGGCACGCGCCCGCGCTGGCGCCGCACGGTCTCCTCCGGCAGGCCGGTGAGGCGCGCCACCTCGGCGAAGACGTCCCGGGCCGCATCGAGCCGTCCGTAATCGAGCCCGGCAAGCCCGCTCAGATAGGGGCCGAGCGCGAAGCGTTCCGCCGCTTCGGCCGCCTGCTCCGGTGTGCCGGGCGCGCGTCCCAGCGCCGCGGCGGATGCTGCCATCGATGGCAGTTTCCAGGCCGGGGCAAGGATGCCGTCCTCGTCGATCGCGGCGAAATCGACGACGGGCGAGACCAGGATCAGTCCGTTGACCGCAAGCCCGACCTGATCGATCAGTTCGTCCGCCATCTTGGCGATGCGGAAGCCGCCGTAGCTCTCGCCGGCCAGGAAGGTCGGCGACGACCAGCGCCCCTCGCGGGTCAGCCAGAGCCGGACGATCTCCGCCATCGACCGCGCATCGCCGTCCACCGACCAGAAGCGCTTTTCCGTTTCGTCGGGCTTCACCGCCCGACTGAATCCGGTGCCGACCGGGTCGATGAAGACCAAATCGGTGAAGGCCAGCCAGCTGTCGGGATTGTCGACCAGCGGAGCCGGCGGCCGCGGCAGGGCGCCGTCCGGCCCGAAGGCGACGACCTTCGGGCCGGCAGCACCCAGATGCATGTAGGCCGACGCCGCTCCCGGTCCGCCGTTGAAGACGAAGGTGACCGGGCGCGGCCCGTCCGACGGCGTCTTCGGCTCGGCGCTGTAGCTCACCGTGAAGATGCGGGCCGCCAGTTCCTCCTTGGCGCCGTCGCGCAGCGGCAGGAACTCCGCCGTCGCCGTATAGGCCAGCGCCCCGTCCGGCAGCGGCAGGCTGTGCCTGGTCACGCTGCGCTGGGGATCGAAGCCCTGGAGGTCGCCGGACTTGCGATCTTCCGCCTTCGGACCGTCCGTGCCGCCGGGCTGGGCCATTGCGGAGCCCGGCCGGTCCGCCGCTCCATCCCGGCCGGTTTCCTGGCTCGGTTCCTGGCTCGCGGCGGCCGCCGATGCAGGACCGGACATGGTCGCCGGCATCAACAGGGCCGGAAGCAGGGCCATGGCCACCAGACGGGGCCGGCGGCGGGAAGGCGGGGAGGCGGACAGGGGGAGCATCGGCTGGTCCAAGGCGGTTTCTCCGGATCGGTTTCCGGCCTTCGCATATTGCGGCCCCGCCGGCGATCCGCAACCCGACGATCCATCGGCATAACCATGCCGGCCTACTTGCCGGCTACGGTCGGGATGCTCATCTTGATTAACCCAAAAAGGTAATACTTTTTGGTATAGAGTGTTTCTATTACCCATCCGGGCCAACTTTGACGGAATGCGCCGCCATGTTTCTCTCACGGCACGCCACGATACGCACACGGCTGTTCCTCGGCTTCGGCGTTGTGCTTGTGCTTCTGCTCAGCCTGACCGTCATCGGCGTCCGGGAGGTGCGCAAGATCGATGCCGACCTCACCCGGATCAACGAGGTGAACAGCGTCAAGCAGCGCTACGCCATCAACTTCCGCGGCAGCGTGCACGACCGCGCGATCGCGCTGCGCGACGTGGTGCTCGCCGGCGATCAGGCGATGCTGACCGCCGTGCTGGCCGACATCGACCGGCTGGCCACCTTCTATGACCAGGCCGCCAAGCCGCTCGACGCCATGTTCGCCAGCATGACCGACATCGAGCCGCAGGAACGGAGCCTGCTGGCCGGCATCAAGGAGATCGAGGCGAAGGCCCTGCCGGCGGTCAAGGCGGTCATCGCCGCCCGCAAGGCCAACGACATGGCCGCCGCGCAGAAGGCCCTGATGCAGGAGGCCCGCCCGGCCTTCACCGAATGGCTGAACCGCATCAACGCCTTCATCGATCTGCAGGAACATAAGAACCAGACCATCGCCGCGCGGGCGCGCGAGGTCGCCAAGGGCTTCCAGACGCTGATGCTGTCGCTGTGCGGCGTCGCCCTGCTGATGGCCGCCGCCTTCGGCTTCTGGACGGTGGCGGCCCTGCGCCCGCTGCGCCGCCTGACCAACGCGATGCTGACCCTGGCGAAGGGCGACCTGACGGTTGCCGTGCCGGCGTCCGAAGCCAAGGACGAGATCGGGCAGATCACCGGCGCCGTCGAGGTGTTCAAGGCCAATGCGGTGGAGGCCGACGCCTTCCGCCGCCGTCAGGCCGATGCCGAACATGCCGCCGAGGAGCGCAAGCGGGCCGAGATGGCCGCGCTCGCCGACCGGTTCGAGAACGAAGTGAAGGGCGTCGTCGACAGCGTCGCCTCCTCCTCCACCGAGGTGCGGTCCCTGGCGCAGTCGCTGGCGACCACCGCCGACCACACCGAGACCCAGGCGACCACCGTCGCCGCCGCCTCCGAACAGGCGTCGGTCAACGTCCAGACCGTGGCCGCCGCCGCCGAGGAACTCGCCGCCTCCATCGCCGAGATCGGCCGGCAGATCGGCGAGAGCAGCAGCAAGGCCAAGCAGGCCGCCGAGCAGGCGGACGGCACCAACCGCATCGTCGACGGCCTGTCGTCGAAGGCGAACCAGATCGGCGACGTGGTGAACCTCATCAACTCCATCGCCGGGCAGACCAACCTGCTGGCGCTGAACGCCACCATCGAGGCGGCGCGGGCCGGTGAAGCGGGCAAGGGCTTCGCCGTGGTCGCCAGCGAGGTGAAGAGCCTGGCCAACCAGACCGCCAAGGCGACCGGCGACATCTCGCAGCAGATCGCCGAGATCCAGACGGCGACGGCCGATGCGGTCCAGGCGATCCAGAGCATCGCCGCCACCATCGGCGAGGTGAACGTCATCGTCGGCACCATCGCCCAGGCCGTCGACGGCCAGAACGCCGCGACCATGGAAATCGCCCGCAACGTCCAGCAGGCGGCGGCCGGCACCAACGAGGTTTCCTCCTCGATCGGCGGCGTCCTGCAGGCGGCCTCCGAGACCGGAAGCGGCGCTTCCCGCCTGCTCTCCTCGTCCGGGGAACTGTCGAAGCAGGCGGAACGGCTGCATGCCCAGGTCGACCGCTTCCTCGGCAGCGTGCGCGGCCAAGGGTGAAGAAGGGGCTGACGGGAGGGGCTTAAAGCACGGGGGGACGTGCTGGGAGCAACTGCCGGGTATTCACCCAATATCCGCACAGATTTTCGCAAAAATTGAGTGGAATGCCGCTTGTGATCTATGGATCATATGCAGTGTTCCCATTCTCCATCAGTGAAGGTCCGTGCGGATGCCAGCTCTGACTTTGTCCCGGAAATTGTCTCTGCTGCCGATATCCGCCGCATTGGCCCTGTTGATCGTGGGCGGCATCGCCGGTTCGGCGCTGTTCTTCGTCGATGGCGCCAACCGGCAGGTTCTGACCACCGGCGAAGCGCTGTCGAACCACCAGACCGGCGACATGATGCACGACGCCCTGCGCGCCGATGTGCTTGCCGCCCTCCTGGCCGGACCCGAGGCGGCCGCCAAGGACCGGGAAGAGGTCAGGCAGGACCTCAAGGAGCATGCCGACACCTTCCGCGGGGCGTTGGACGCCAATCGGCGCCTCGCCCTCAGCGCCGCGATCGGCGGCGCGCTGGATGAGCTGCGCGTCCCGATGGAAGAGTACATCCACGCGGCGGAGGGGCTGTTCGATCTCGCCCTGCGCGATACGGCGAAGGCGAAAGCCACCCTCCCCGCCTTTCTGGAGCGGTTCCGCCAGCTTGAGGACCGCAACGACGCGCTGTCCACCCTGATCCGGGCGGAAAACCATGCCAGCAACGACGCGTCCGCCACCATCGCGACCTATGCCTATGCGCTGATCGGCATCGTGACCGCGCTGGCCATCGGCGGATCGGCGGTGATGGCGCTGGGCATCGGCCGCTCGATCATCCGGCCGCTCGACCGCGCGACGGAAGGGATCGCCGAGATCGGGCGCGGCCGGCGCGACGTCGCCTTGGCCTATCTCGTGGACGACGCCATCGGCCGGGTGACCGCCGCGGTGATGCTGATGCAGAGCCAAGCGGCGGATCTCGATCGCCGCCGGACGGAAGAGGAGGCCCGGCGGGACGAGGATCTGCGCAAGCTCGCCGCCTTGAACGATGCCACCGCACGCTTCACCGGCCAGACCGAGACCATTCTGCGCGGGCTGGGCGCCACCAGCGAACAGTTGCAGTCCACCGCCGGCACCATGTCCCGGAACGCGGGGCGCGCGACGGACGAGATCGGCGACGTGCGCCGTCATGCCGACACCGCCGCCCGCATCGTGCGCGACGCCGCAGCCGGTGCCGACGGGCTGGGCGCCTCGATCGGCGAGGTCGGCCGCCACAGCGGGCAGTCCACCCGCATGACGGCCGATGCCGTCCAGCAGACCGGCGAGGCGGCGCGCAGGATCGGCGACCTTGCCGAAGCGTCGCAGCGGATCGGCGACGTGGTCGGGCTGATCAACAGCATCGCCAGCCAGACCAACCTGCTGGCGCTCAACGCCACCATCGAGGCGGCCCGCGCCGGTGAAGCCGGCCGCGGCTTCGCCGTGGTCGCCAACGAGGTGAAGAGCCTCGCCGGCCAGACGGCCAGGGCGACGGAGGACATCCAGGGCCAGATCGCCGGCATCCAGGCCATCGTCGACGATGCGGTCCAGGCCATGGGCGGGGTCTCCCGCACGGTGGAGGCGGTTCGCGACAGCGGAGCGGCCATCGCCGACGCGGTATCGCGCCAATCGGACACGGCGCAGGGCATCCTGCGGGCGATGAATGACGGATCGGGCGCGGTGACGGCGATGTCCGGCATGCTGGGCGGCGTTCACGACACCATCGTCGGCACCGACCGCACAGCCGGCGAACTGGCCGCGGCGGCGACCGAACTCCGCCGCGAGATGGAGCGGCTGCGGACGGAAGTCGACGGCTACACCCGGGCGGTCCGGGCCGCCTGACGCCGGTCCGCGAAACGCCCGGGCCTGACCGTCGCCGCCGGGGTGCGATGACCATGTCCGGACGTTTCGTCGGGAATTGCGAATCGCACTCTCCCCCGCTACACAGGGGCCGACCCTCGTTTTCCGGAGCCCCCGTCATGTCGACCCTGCCCGATCAGGCCACCATCGCCGCCACCGCGGCCAAGATCCTGCTGGAGATCAAGGCGCTGCACTTCAACGCCGAGACGCCCTTCATCTTCACCTCGGGCTGGGCGAGCCCGGTCTACACCGACTGCCGCCGCATCGTCTCCTTCCCGCGCGCCCGCAAGGCGCTGATGGACTTCGCGGTCGCCACCATCGAGCGCGAGATCGGCTATGAGGCCATCGACGCGGTGGCGGGCGGCGAGACCGCCGGCATTCCGTTCGCCGCCTGGATCGCCGACCGGCTGGAACTGCCGATGCAGTATGTGCGCAAGAAGCCGAAGGGCTTCGGCCGCAACGCCCAGATCGAAGGCCTGCTGACCGAGGGCCAGCGCGTCCTGCTGGTCGAGGATCTGGCGACCGACGGCAAGAGCAAGGAGAACTTCGTCACCGCGCTGCGCAACGGCGGCGCCCAGGTGACCGACACCTTCGTGATCTTCCACTACGGCATCTTCCCGCAGTCGCAGGTCAACATGGACGCCATCGGCGTTCGCCTGCACGCGCTGTGCACCTGGTGGGACGTGCTGAAGGTCGCCCGCGACAACCGCTACTTCGACGAGAACACCCTGTCCGAGGTCGAGAAGTTCCTGAACGACCCGGTGGGCTGGTCCTCCGCCCATGGCGGCAAGTCGAGCATGTGAACGGGCTTGGCCGGCGGTCAGGCGCGGCCCGTGCGGGCGTCGGCGCCTGACCGGTCGGCCTCCGCCTGATCCTGCCTCGGAGCATGGTTGAAACGCACGCGGACGATCTCCCAGCGCCCCTGCGCATCCTCGATCCCGGCATCGCAGGGACTGCGCTCCAGAACGTCGAAGGACAGGCTGGACAGGCCGTCGCCGGCCGGAATCCTGCCGGCCGACCAGAGTTCCTGGAAGACGCGGCGGTTGACCAGGGAGATCGGCGACGGTGCCGCATCGGGCGTGAAACCGTCATTGCGGTGGTCGAGCGGGAGGAAGCGCCCCTTGCGCCGGCCGGTGGCGATCCGCCGCGCCCGGATCCGCAGCGCGAAATCGAAATCCTCGTAGCCCCAGCCCCAATAGGCGTTGGAATAGCCGTCGACCTGCCGCATGACCGCGTTCGGCACCAGCAGCGCGCCGCCCATCGTGCTTTCGAGGTTGGTCGTCACCGTGTGCTCGGAGACCCCCGGCGCCACCGGCCGTTGCTCCGCCCCGTACCAGAGGATGGGGGTGGGGCAGTCGGCCCAGGAGTAATCGGCGTCGACCGGCAGGTAATCGACGTCGTGCAGGCAGACATAATCGCTCCGCCCCTCCCCGAGCAGGAAGCCGGCATTCTTCAGCGCCCCGCGGTTGAAGGGAAGCCCGGCCTCCTGCTCCACGATGGTCACGCGGTAGTCGATCCGCGGAACGAGGCGGTCGAGATAGGCGCTCACCCGGGGAACGAACTGCCGGAGATGGCTTTCGCGATCCCGGTAGGGAACGACGATGTGGAGCCGCGCCCCCGCGCTGTCGCCGGTCGTCATGTGGTCTCCTTCCCTTCCTGTGCGGCGGATGCGGAACCGCCGGCATCCCCGGCGTCGATGGCGATCGACCGCGGCGCGTCGCCGGCGCGGTGGATGTCCCACATCGCAAGATAAGCGGCTTCCAGATGGCGGGTGAAGCGCGGTGTGTCGAACAGCGGGCAGGCCGTCCGGTTCCGCGCCAGCCGCTCCCGCAGGACCCGCAACCGGCCGGGGGAGCGGGCGAGCGCCACCGCCGCCGCCTCATACTCCTCCTCGCCGTCGGTGATCAGTTCGGGCAGCCCGGCCGCCAGCAGCAGGCTGGCCGCCACCCGCCCGGCGAAGGTCGTGCCGCGGCGGGTCAGCACCGGCAGCCCCGCCCACAGGGCGTCGCTGCCCGTGGTGTGGGCGTTGTAGGGAAGCGTGTCGAGGAACAGGTCGGCCAGCCGGTGCCGCGCCAGATGCTCGGCATGGGGCAAGGGCTTGGCGAAGACGAGGCGGCCGGGGGCGATGCCGCGCGCTTCGCCCTCGCGCAGCAGATTGGCCGCCACCTCGGGGGTTCCGGCATAGAGCCACAGGACGCTGCCCGGCACCGCCGTGAGGATGCGCGCCCAGCCGTCGAACAGGGCCGGCGTCAGCTTGTGGGAGCTGTTGAAGCAGCAGAAGACGAAGCCGTCCTCCGGCAACCCGCACTCCGCGCGCGAGGGCGTGGCATCGGCGATGGCCCGGTGGCGGTCGTTGGGCTGGTAGCAGTCCGGCAGCCGCACCACCCGCTCGGCGAAGAACGCCTCTTCGCCCGGTGCGATCACCACCGGGTCGGCGACGATGTAGTCGACGAAGGCGGCGCCCAGCGTTCCCGGATAGCCCAGCCAGTTGACCTGCACCGGTGCCGGACGGGCGGCCAGGATCGAGGTTCGCGAGAATGTGGTGAAGCCGGTCAGATCCACCAGGATGTCGATGCCGTCGGCCGCGATGGCCCGGGCCGCGTCGGCATCCGTCTGGCGGCGCAGGTCGACGAACCGCTCCATCGACCGCTCGAACCGCCGGCGCAGCGCGCTGCCGTCGTCGATGCCGGCCGAATAGGCGGTGACGGCGAAGCGGGACCGGTCATGCGTTTCCAGCGCGTCGACCATCAGGTGGCCCATCGCGTGCTCCCGGAAATCCGACGACAGGTAGCCGATGCGCAGCCGCCCGTCAGCGCAAGACGGGGAAGACGAGGCCGGCGGGCGGACGACGGGGGTCACGCCGCGGGCTTTCGCCGCCGCCCAGCGCGCCGCGGCCGAGCGCTGGTCGGCGAGCGTCGAGGCGCAGGACAGGACGTCGAAGGGCGGCACGCCCTCCGCCCCGTCCCGCACCCGCCGGAGCAGCCGGGTTTCCAGGCCGTCCAGCTCGCGCCAGTCGCAGAGCAGCCGCTTCTCGTGGACGAGCTGACCCAGCGCGGCCGCATGGTCCGGAGCCAGCCGCAGCACATGGCGGCAGGCATCGGCCGACAGGCCGCTCCAGCCGCAGATCGACGCCGCCATCGCCAGATCGGCATGGGAGTCCGGATCGCCGGGCAGCACGGCCACGGCGTTGCGGAGGGCGGCGACGGCGAGGTCGGGCCGGACCGCCTCCGCCAGAACGCCTCCCATCCGCCGCCACGCGTCGCCATTCTCCGGCTGCCGGGCGATCAGGCGGCGCAGGACCGCCAGCGCGCCGTCCGGGTCGCGCAGGATCGACAGGGCGAGCGCCAGATTGACCTCCGCCACCGGGAAGTCGGGCTGCAGATCAAGGGCCGCGCGGTACTCGGCCACGGCATCCCGCAACCGGCCGAGCGCCCGCAGGGCGTTGGCGAGGTTGTTGCGCGCCGTCGGATCGGAGGGGTTTAGCCGTACCGCGACCGCCGCGGCCCGCCGAGCCTCCTCCCGCCGCTCCGCCGCATGGGCGGCATTGCCCAGCGCCAGCCAGTTCCGCGCGCTCGCCGGATCGAGAGCAACGGCCAGCCGCCCGGCGGCGATCGCCGCCTCCATCCGCCCGTTCGCCTCCAGCAGGCAGGCGAGGTTGTGCCAGCTTTCCGCATCCCGCGGGGCGAAGCCGACGGCCTTGCGGAAGGCCGCCTCCGCCTCCCCACCCTGGCCCAGGCCATGAAGCGCGACGCCGAGCCTGCTCCAGGCGCCGGCATCGGCGGGGTCGAGCCGCACCGCCTCCCGGTGGGCGGCGGCAGCCTCCGCAAGCCGCCCGAGATCCTGCAGGGCGACGCCGAGGTTGTTGTGGACCTCCCCCAGATGGGAATGGGTGGCCAGCACCTTGCGGTAATGGGGCTCGGCCTCCTGCGGGCGCGCCTGGCGATGCAGGGAAAGCGCCAGCCCGTAATGCGCATCGACCGAATCGGGGGCGACCCTCAACGCCGCGCCATAGACCGTCGCCGCCGCATCCCACCGGGAGATGGCGGACAGGGCGTTGCCGAAATCGAGATAGACGTCCAGGTCCCTGGCGATGGCGAGCGACTGCTGGAACAGCGCCACCGCCTCGCGCGGGCGGCCCAGCCGCGACTCGACCACGCCCAGCCGGTGCAGCGCCTTCGGGTTGCGCGGCTCGGCGTCGAGGGATTCGAGGTAGAGAGCCCTTGCCTGCTCCAGGTTCCCGCCCTGTTCCGCCGCAGCGGCGCGGGCGAAGCTGTTCCTTGCCATGCCCGTTCCTAGTCCCGCCAGCGCGTGTGTTCCATGATGCGGGGAATCTCTGCCGGCCGCCGGCCGTCGCCCCATTGCGAAATGTCGGGAAGGACGGTCACGCCGTCGCGGCGGCCGAGCAGGCTGAGGATGCTCTGGTCGTGGCGGTGGTCGCGGAAGTCGGGATAGTCCGGCAGGCCGCATTCGTTGGGCGCGTCGGTGATCAGCCGGGCGTCCTGGGCATGCCGCAGCCAGTCGGCGAAGAAGGCCATCGTCGCCGGCCCGCGTTCGCAGACGACGAAGCTGGCGAGGATCTGCGGCGCGTCGGTGAAGGCCGGCTCGTCCAGCCCGAGGAAATGGAAGCAGTCCCGCTTGGTCCAGACCCGGTTGCGGTGATGGTCCTCTAGCGTGAACAGCAGGACGGGCAGGTCGCGCCGCTGCCGGCACAGGTCGATCACCGGATCGGCGCCCTGGACGAAATGGGCGCCGCTGTCGCTGTAGAACAGGATGTCGCCGTCCTGCAGATGCTCGCGCAGCAGCAGGTCGATGAAATAGGGCTTCCACAGCCAATAGCCGGCTCCGCGCGGCTGGCCGAGGATATGCCCGTTGCGGGCGGCGAAGCCGGCATCGATGTGCCGGCGCCCCATCATCGCGACGCCGTCGAAGCCGCCCACCGACAGGCCGGTCTTGGCGTTGTATTTCTGCGCCGTGGTGAAGGCGCCATCGGCATAGTTCAGCAGCACACGCTTCATCGCGACGGTCCCTCCGCCGCTACAGGCGGCTTTCGATCCATTCGGCCAGACGGAAGGCATCGAAATGGAAATCTTCGGTGCCGAGGAAGGGAGCGGTGCTCCGGTAGCGGCGATAGCTGTCGTAATCGTCGTCGATCGCCAGGATGGCCTCGCAGGCCTCCTTGTCGGAGGAGTAGCGCGACACGTCGATGAAGCTGCCGGCGGCGACGTCCCGCAGGACGCCGGGGTCGCCCCAATAGAGCGGCACCACGCCGGCCTGGAAGGCGTCGAGGATTTTTTCCGTCAGATAGCCCGGATAAGCCGCGTTCTCGAAGGCGAAGGCGAAGCGGTAGCGGGAGAAGACGCGGATCTTCGGCAGCCAGCCCATCTTGACCACGCTGCCGGTGTTGTTCAGCAGCCAGCCCACCGAATCCACGTGACGCCGGGCGCACAGCATCCGGAAGAACGCGTTGCGGCGCTCGCAGTTGGGGTTCTTGTAGAGGAAGGCGCAGAATTTCCGGTTGGCCGCCTCTTCCCGGGTCGGCGGCACCGGCGGCAGGACAGACTGGCAGAAATGCCGCGTCGCTCCCTCGCGCACATGGTCATGGGCATGCATGACGTAGAGCGGCAGGCGATAGTGCCGGGGATCGTCGATGCGGTCGAAGGACACCGACATGTCGACCCCGTCGAGCGGCGGCCGCACATTCTCGCCGGTGAAGAACAGCGCGCGCGCGGTCCGCGCCTCGCGATGGCGGGTGCCGAACACCGACACGATGGCGAGGTCGCAGTCGTTGTCGACGACGGACAGCTCGAAGCGGGCGGACAGGATGTCGATGAAGAGATTGGCGGCCGGATCGAACTCGGGCCAGAAATCGAAGAAGGCGATCTTCAGGCGCGGCTTCGCCCCGCGGCGGCCAAGCTCCGGCCCCTGCAGAAGGAAACGGTCCAGAACCGACGGATCCCTGTCCGGAGAGGCAAGGAACTCCGACAGGAAGTCGCTGGTCCGCTGGTCGATCATACCGAGGAAGCTCCTGCACGCGCCGATCGCCGCGAGCGGCCCCTGCCCCGGACGGCCTCGGCGCCCCCACCGTAAATTTGCCGCCGCCCGCTTGCCAGCGGTATTTTTCGGAAGCCCGGCACGGTTGAGGGCATCTTCACCGCCGTGACCGAAACCACCCAGCGGGTGCGGGCCGAGCGGCGCGAACGCCTGTTGCGCGGGGTGTCGCAAGCCGCCTCGCGCGCCCGGTCGGCGCCCGAAGCCTGCAAGGTCGGCGTCGACCGTCTGGTCGCCATGCCGGAGAAGGCGCCGTTCGCCCTCGGCTATCTGCGCGAGCCGTCCGGTGGCGGTCGAAGGATTGGCGCTCCGCCATCCCGGCCGCCTGCCGGGTACGCGAAAGCTCACTCGTCCGCAGTGGCGATCCGCTCATACTTGCGGGTCTGACGGATCAGCCAATCGCGAAACAGGATGACGCTGGGCTGGTGGGATTTGCGCTCGGGATAGACCGCATAATAGGAGTCGCCGGAGCGGACGGCCTCCCCGAAGGGCATGTGCAGCTCGCCGGATGCCAGTTCCCGCTCGATGTAGCAGATCGGGATCACGGCGATGCCGATGCCGTGGACGGCTGCATTGATCAGCATGTCGTTGTGAGCGAAGCGGTTGCCCTGAATCCGTCCGTTGTAGCTCAGTCCGGCCACGCGCAGCCAATGAAGCCATAGGCTGGGGCGGCTGGCGTTCTGCAGCATCGGGAACTTGGCGAAATCCAGCGGATCCAGCCTCTCCCCGGCGGCGATCAGGCCGGGGGACGCAACGACTGCCAGCTTTTCGGCGAACAGCTCGATGGACCGCGTGTGCAGCCAGGTGCCGGCGCCGCGCAGGATGGTGATGTCGAACCGCGTCGTGTCGAAATCGGTGGTCGGCAGGGCCGGCGAGACCTCGATTGGAATTTCGGGGTGGCCGGCGATGAAGGACCCCAGTCGCGCCGGCAGCCAGCGCGAGGCGAGCGTATGATGGGTTCCGATCATCAGGGAGGAATCGACGCTGCGCCCGCGCACCGCGTCGATGGAGATTTCCTGCAGCTTGTCGAGTGCCAACGCCAGATCGCGGTAATAGGTGGCGCCGACCTCCGTCAGGACCAGGCGGGGACCGGAGCGGTGGAACAGGGTGACGCCGAGAAATTCCTCGAGATTCCGGATCTGCCGGCTGATGCCGCTCTGGGTCAGTCCGAGGTCGTCCGCGGCCTTGGTGAAGTTCATGAATCGGGCTGCCGCCTCGAAAGCATGCAGTGCCGAAAGGGATGGAAGATATCGTCGCATGGTCGCCCGCCTGCCGCACCATGAATAAAAGTCATGGTAGACGCAGTTTTCAATGTTTTTCTCAGCGTGCGATCTACGTCATCAAATAGTCTCATCAACGGAAGGTTCCCGCCCCAAGGGGAAGGCCAGGACTGCGGAATTGAGAATATCTCCTGGCCAATATGCTGCCCCAGGTTGAATGGAACCCGGAAATATTGAACGGACAGGGGATCAATATGGTCAGCAGACGGGATTTCGCCGGGCTTGTCGGAATTGCCGCCGCCGGAACGGCCGTGGCCGGTGCGGGTGCCCTGGCGCTTCCGGCGTCGGCGCAGGCCCAGCAGCCGGCAGCCGGATCGACCTTCGACCGCATCCGCAGCACCAAGAAGCTGCGCGTCGCCGGCATCGTCGGGACGGAGCCGTACTATCACAAGGACATCGCCACCGGCGAATGGTCCGGCTTCTGCATGAGCATGGCGCGCGATCTGGCCAAGTCGCTGGAGGCGGAGCTGGAGATCAGCGAGACCACCTGGGGCAACGCCGTTCTGGACCTTCAGGCCAACAAGATCGACATCATGTTCGGGCTCAGCCCCACGCCGTCGCGGGCGCTGGTGGTGGAGTTCACGCGGCCGATCATGCAGAACACCTTCACCATCATCACCAAGAAGGGGCTGGAGCCGAAGAAGTGGGAGGAACTGAACAAGCCGGACATCCGTGTGGCGGTGGACATCGGTTCCACCCATGACCTGTTCGCCCGCCGTGTTCTGCCGAACGCCACGCTGGTCGCCCTGAAGACCCCCGACGATGCCACGCTGGCCGTCCAGACCGGCCGGGCCGATCTGGTCATCCAGGTCGCCATGCTGTCGCTGGTGACGGTGAAGAAGAACCCGAATGTCGGGAAGATCGTCATTCCCGGCCCGGCCATCCGTCAGCCGACCTGCGCCGGCGTGCGGGCCGAGGACAGCGCGCGCTTCCGCACCTTCGTGGACAATTGGCTGGAGTACAACCGCTCCTCCGGCGTCGTCGCCGACTGGATCACGTCCAGCCTCGAACTGGTCGGCGTCCGCAAGGAGGACATCCCGTCCGAACTCCAATTCTGACGGTGACGCTTCCAGTCCGGGTGGCGTGCGGATTCTGGCGAGGAGACCGGACGTGAGCAGACCGCTTGGCATCATCATGCTCGACACCGGCTTCGAGCGCCCGGTCGGCGACGTCGGCAATGCCGGCAGCTGGCCCTTCCCCGTACTCTACCGGACGGTGTCCGGTGCGCTGCCGCGCGATGTCGTCGACGGACGCGAGGGCGGGCTGACGGACGCCTTCGTCGAAGCGGGTGAGGACCTGATCCGCCAAGGGGCCGGGGCGCTCCTCACCTCCTGCGGCTTCCTGGTGCTGCGCCAGCGCCGGCTGGCCGCCCGGCTGTCGCGGCCGCTCGCCACCTCGAGCCTGCTGCAATTGCCGCAGATCGCCGCGATGCTGCCGGCCGGCCGCAGGATCGGCGTCGTCACCTACGACGCGGCCTCGCTGACTCCGGCGCATTTCCGCGAAGCCGGCCTGGCGGAAACGGCCCCCTCGCCGCCGGTCGCCGGCCTGCCGCGGGGGGGTGCCTTCCACCGGCTAATCGAGAAGAACGAGCCATACGACCGGCCGGGCCTCGAAGCGGAGTTGATGGCGGTGATGGAGGAGCTGTTGCGGCGGGAACCGGCCATCGGCGCCATCCTGCTGGAATGCACCAACCTGCCGCCCTTCACAGCCTCGATCGCCGCCCGGTTCGGGCTTCCCGTCTTCGATGTCCTGACGCTCGGCCGCTGGCTGCATGCCGGAATTCCGGCTGCGTGAGGCCGGCGGTCCCCGGAGGTCCTTGACGCCAGGGACCGCCGGCATGGCATCGGACCGACGGACTCCGCACGGACCACACACACGGGATCGATAGATGCAGTATCAATGGGATTTCGGTTTCCTGCTGCAATACAAGGGTCTGATCGGGGTCGGCATCCTTTATACGCTGGGATTCACCATCGGCACGGTGGTGTCCGGTCTGGTGGTGGGATGCATGATCGCGCTGGCCCGGCTGTCGAACATGCGCATCGCCACGGCGGTGATGACCGGCATCATCGAGATCTTCCGCTGCACGCCGGTCCTGGTGCAACTGGTCTGGGTCTATTACGCGCTGCCGATCCTGACCGGCATCGAATTGAGTCCGTCCGTCGCCGCCTTCATCACGCTGACGCTCTACGGCGCCTCCTTCTTCGGCGAGATCATCCGGGGCGGCATCATCTCCGTCGACATGGGGCAATGGGATGCCGGCCGGGCGCTGGGCATGCGCCGGCACCAGTTGATGGGCCAGGTGATCCTGCCTCAGGCCTTCCGGCGGATGGTGCCGCCGCTGGTCAACCAAGCCGTGCTTCAACTGAAGAACACGTCGCTGCTGTCGGTGCTGGCGGTTCCGGACCTGCTCTATCAGGGGCAGCTGATCACCTCGGCGAGCTACCGGCCGCTGGAAACCTACACGATGATCGCCGTCATCTATTTCATCATCCTGTTCCCGTTGACGCGCTTCGCCCACCGGCTGGAAGCGCGGATGAGCCACTGACGGCACACCACCTGTTGCGGGAGTGAACATCATGTCCGCCCAGACGATGATCGAGCTGGTGGGGGTTCGGAAATCCTTCGGCAAGCTCGAGGTGCTGAAGGACATCACGCTCGGCGTCGCCAAGGGCAGCGTCGTGGCGCTGATCGGGCCGAGCGGTTCGGGGAAATCCACCCTGCTGCGCAGCATCAACCTGTTGACCGTGCCGGATCAGGGCTTCATCCGGGTCGGCGAGCAGGCCCTGGATTTCACCGGCGGGCACCGGCTGCCGGGCGACCGGGAGCTGGCGGCCTTCCGCGCCAGAACCGGCATGGTCTTCCAGAACTTCAACCTCTTTCCGCACATGAGCGTGGAGGAGAATGTGATGTCAGGCCCGGTGACGGTCCTGCGGATGCCCAAGGCGGAAGCGCGCCTCCTCGCCCACGGCCTGCTCGCCAAGGTCGGACTGGCCGACAAGGCGGCCGCCCAGCCCGACAAGCTGTCGGGCGGCCAAAGGCAGCGTGTCGCCATCGCCCGCGCACTGGCGATGAAGCCGGAGGTGATGCTGTTCGACGAAGCGACCTCCGCCCTCGACCCCGAACTGGTGGGCGAGGTTCTGGCGGTCATCCGCTCGCTCGCCGCCGAAGGAATGACCATGCTGCTGGTGACGCACGAGATGGCCTTCGCCCGCGACGTCGCCGACCGCGTGGTGTTCATGCGCGACGGCTGCGTCGTCGAGGAAGGCCCGGCCCGGCAGATGATCGAGGCCCCGTCCCAGCCGGCGACCCGGGCCTTCCTCAGCCATTTCCACAATGGGCTGGGACCGTCCTGACGGCGGGCTCCATCCTGACGACCTGACGGGCTGACGGCCGGCCCGGCTTCCTTCCATTGCGATCATCCGGCATCGGCCCGTCTGCGGGCGGCGGTGACTGGCGTCCCGTGCCCGGCGGGCCGGCGCCGCACGGCTTCGGAATGTCCCACGGCTTGCCTTTCAGAAGGCGTGAAAGGGCGGTAATGCACGTAGTCGTCTCAGGCGCGGGAATCGTCGGCGCCAGTTGCGCGCTGGAACTCGTCCGTGACGGTCGTCAGGTGACGATCCTCGAACCGGAAGCTCCCGGCGGGCGCCAGTCTGCCAGCTATGGCCACGGCTGCTGGATCAGTCCGGCCTCGGTGGTGCCGATGTCGATGCCCGGCCTGTGGCGGCGGGTGCCGGGCTACCTGCTCGATTCGCAAGGGCCGCTGGTCATCCGCTGGGGCGACCTCGCGCGGCTGACGCCCTGGCTGCTCCGTTTCGTCATGGCGGGCGCCACCGTCGGCCGGGTCGAACGGACGGCCGCGGCGTTGGCGACGCTTCTGGCCGACGGCCCCGCCCGCCATATGGCGCTGGCCGGGGCGATTGGGTGCGGCGACTTGATCCGGCAGGATGGGCTGCTCTACGCCTATCCCGAGCGGACGGCGTTCGAGGCGGAGGCCCTGTCCTGGCGGCTGCGCCGGATGACCGGCCTGAACTGGCGCGAACTCGACCGTGCCGCCCTGGAAGCCCGCGAACCCGGCCTGTCCGATCTGTACCGGTTCGGCATCCTGGTGGAAGAGGGGGCGCATTGCCGCGATCCGGGCGGATACGTGTCGGCGATCGTCGCGCATGCGGTTGCGCTGGGCGCCCGCCTGGTTCCGGTCCGCGCCACCGGCTTCGCCTTCGACGGCAGCCGCCTGGCGGCGGTGGAGACCGACGGCGGCGTCATTCCATGCGACCGTGCGGTGATCGCGTCGGGCATCCGATCCAGGACGCTTGCCGCCATGGCCGGCGACCGTGTCCCGCTGGAGGCCGAGCGCGGCTATCACGCCGTCGTCGATGACGGGACGGCCGGTCCGCGCCATCCAGTGATGCCCAGCGACGGCCGCATGGCGAACACCCCGACCGCCGGCGGGCTGCGCCTGTCGGGTCAGGTCGAGCTGGCATCCATCGATGCGGCGCCCAACTGGGAACGGGCCGACATCCTGGTCGGCCATGCCCGCAGGACCTATCCGGGATTGCCGGATGGGCCGGGATCGGTGCGCGACCGCTGGATGGGCCATCGCCCCTCGACGCCCGACGGACTGCCGGTGATCGGCCCGGCCTCGCGCTCGTCCGACATCATCCACGCCTTCGGCCACGGCCATGTCGGCTTCGCCAGTGGGCCGATCACCGGACGCATCGTCGCCGATCTGGTCGCCGGCGCCGCTCCCGTCCGTGACGCGACCCCGTTCGCCGCCGCCCGCTTCGGCTTCGGCCGGGTTTAGGGCCTAAGCAGATTTCTCCAGATCGGGCCACAGGCCCGGCCTGGAGAAATCTGCGGACTCTAGGGTTTTGCAGGTTTTCCGAGCCCGCCCATGTGTGGGCGGAGTTCGGAAAACCTGCTCAGGCCCCGCCCCTCAAGATGACCTTTCGCTTCCAAGGAGAAGATCGATGCGTGGTGCGGATATCCTGGTGGAGATGCTCATCGCCTATGGCGTCGACGTCGTGTTCGGCGTTCCGGGCGACACCAACGTGCCGTTCTACGAGGCACTGCAGGAACGCGAAGGGCAAATCCGCCATGTCATGGCGCGTGACGAGCGGTCCGCCGGATACATGGCCGACGCCTATGGCCGCTTCACCAGCAAGCCGGCGGTGTTCGAATGCCCCTCGGGCGCCGGGGCGATGTATTCCCTGCCGCCGGTCGCCGAATCCAACGCCTCGTCCGTGCCGGTCATTCTGCTGACCATCGACATTCCGCTGCCCGGCGAGGGGCGGGGCGTGCTGACCGAGCTGGACTGTGCCCGCCTGTTCGAGCCGGTGACCAAGATGTCGGTACAGGTGAAGTCGGCCGAGAAGCTGCCGGAAATCCTCCGCCGCGCCTTCCGGGTCGCCTGTTCCGGCAAGCCGGGGGCCGTCCATCTGCAAATCCCCGAGGACATGCTGCGCGCCGAGGTCGATCCGGCCCGCGTGTCCCTCCATGCCGAGGAGGAGTGCGTCAGCTTCCCGGCCTATCCGACGCTGCCGACTCCGGACACGCTGCACCGGCTGATGGCGCTGCTGTCGGCCAGCGAACGGCCGCTGATCGTGTCGGGCGGCGGGGTGAACCGGTCCTGTGCCGGGCCGGAGGTGACGGCGCTGGCCGAGCGGCTGAACATTCCGGTCTGCACCACCATGACCGGCCAGGGCACCATGCCGGACGATCACCCCCTGGCGGTCGGCGTGATCGGCGACAACGGCTTCCATCCCCATGCCAACTGGGCGCTGGAGCATGCCGACTTCGTGCTGTTCGTCGGCTCGAAGATGGGGTCGGTGGTGACCATCGGCTGGACCTTCCCGAAGATCACGCTGAACAAGCGCGTCGCCCAGATCGACATCGATCCCGAGATCATGGCGAACAACTACGAGAATGTCCTGTCGGTGCCGGGCGATGCCAAGCTGACCCTGGCGCAGCTGATCGACCTCGCCCCGACCGACCGCGGTCACGGCAAGACCCAGCCTTGGGTCGATGAACTGAACGGGATGCGCGCGGAGTTCTGGCGCCATGCCGAACCGCTGCTGAACGCGGACACCCTTCCCTTGCGGCCGGAGCGGGTGGTTCGCTGTTTCAACGAGGCGCTGGAGGCCTATGGCAAACCGGCCCACATCTATTCCGACGCGGGAACGCCGACCCCTTACATGACCCGCTTCCTGAAGTTGAGGGACCGGCGCACCCGTTTCGCGATTCCGCGTGCCTTCGGCGGGCTCGGCTCCGCCCTGCCGGCCACGGTCGGCGCCTGGTTCGCCGACAAGGAGCGCCGCCCCGTCGGCATGTTCGGCGACGGCTCCTTCGGCATGGCGGTCGGTGAGCTGGAGACGCTGGTCAGGCTGCAGGTGCCGGCCGTGCTGCTGCTGTTCAACAACGGCACCTTCGGGTGGATCAAGGGGCTCCACCGGCTGCGCGGCCACAACCAGTGCTTCAGCGTGGATTTCATGCCGCCGCGGGGACAGGCCATCGCCGAAGCCTTCGGGGTCAAGGCATGGACGGCACGGACATCGGCGGAACTGGACAAGGCGCTGGCGGAGGCATTCGCCTACGATAACGGACCCTGCCTGATCGACATCCATGTCGAATCCATCGCCGACCGGGTCCCGCCGGTCTATTCCTGGCTGTCCAAGCGCGGCCGCGATCCGCTCGCCATCGAAAGCGAGGACGTGCGTTATGCCTAGGGCGATCCTGTCGTTTTGCGTAAAACTCACCGATAAAGGATCAAAATCCTATATCTTCTCCGCAAGGGTCCCCTCTTCCTGCGGAGCGAAGCCATGCCCATCGACAGCCGTGCCCTTCAGAACGACCATTTCCCCTGCTGGGCCGAAGAGCCGCCGGTTCCCTCCGAAGGCGCGCTGGTCCCCGGATCGCAGTTCCATGAAGAACAATGGATCATGGCCGCCGGCATGCTGTCCCGCGGCAGTTCCTTCCTCCAGGTCTCCCGCGCCATGGGCTGCAGCCGCACCACCCTGTGGCGGGCCTATTACGGCTCCAAGGACTTCCGTCACAGGGTGTGGTGGGAACGGCAGGCGCTGAACCGTGAGGCCGAGCTGCGGCTGCCCTCGCTGCGCATCCTGGTGGCCGAGCAGATCGAGCGGCTGGTCGCTTCCGGCGATGCCTCCACCGTCCGCTGGCTGGCCGACCGGCTCGGCCTCTTCGCCGGCCTCGACCTGCCGGCACCCCCCCGGCAAGCCGCCCAGCCGGACCATCCCCCTGCCCCGAAGCCGGCCCCCAGGCCGGAAGACCCGCCCACCGTCACCGTCCCCGAACTCGACGACGACCTCCCCGGCGCGCTGCGCGAGCGCACCGCGCCCGATCCGCGCGCCGTCGCCGCCATCCTCGCCCGGCCGGAGGCCGAAGGTCCGAAGGGGGTCTATCCCTGGACCGTCAACCCCGACGATCCCGATCCCAGCCTCGCCGCCGGGCCGGCGAACAGCCGCGCCGCCGGCCCCTTTTCCCGGCGCCGGTAGGCGGAGGATGGAACACCGGCCGGAAAGCGTTCCACACCGTTCCACCCCCGCCGGATGAGATCGCCGCGGCAATGCAGTGCCGCGTCCTTGACCGCACCGCACACGCCGCTAATATCCGGCGCGATGACCGGCTTTCCGTGGATCCTTGCGCGAGACGCGCGAATTACCGGCCCGGCTCTCTGAGGAGGGCCGGGAGCGAGACCCATTGTGCAACGGGAGGCCGCAACCGGCCGCCCGATCGTGACGCCTTCCCCCAGGGATCCGATATGACCCGCGATTACAAATCGACCGTCTTCCTGCCCCGCACCGACTTCCCCATGCGCGGCGGCCTGCCGGCCAAGGAGCCCGAGCTGCTGAAGCGCTGGGCCGAGATGGACCTGTTCGGCAAGCTGCGGTCCGGTGCCAAGGGCCGCAAGAAGTTCGTGCTGCATGACGGCCCGCCCTACGCCAACGGCAACATCCACATCGGCCATGCCGTCAACAAGATCCTGAAGGACGTCATCGTCCGCTTCCGCCAGATGCAGGGCTTCGACGCCGACTATGTCCCCGGCTGGGACTGCCACGGCCTGCCCATCGAGTGGAAGATCGAGGAGAAGTACCGCAAGGCCGGCAAGAACAAGGACGACGTGCCGCTCATCCAGTTCCGCGCCGAATGCCGCCAGTTCGCCGAGGAATGGGTCGGCATCCAGGCCGCCGAGTTCCGCCGGCTGGGCGTGGAGGGCGACTGGAAGCATCCCTACGCCACCATGACCTTCCCGGCCGAGGCGCAGATCGTCCGCGAGATCCACAAGTTCGCGGTCAACGGCGGCCTCTACAAGGGCTTCAAGCCGGTGATGTGGTCGGTGGTGGAGAAGACCGCGCTGGCCGACGCCGAGGTCGAATACCACGACCACACCTCGACGACCGTCTTCGCCCGCTTCCCCGTCTGGGGGTCGTCGGCGCCGGAGGTCGACGAGGCCAGCATCGTCATCTGGACGACCACCCCCTGGACCCTGCCGGGCAACCGCGCCATCGCCTATGGCGACGAGATCGAATACGCGACCTTCAAGGTCACGGCGGTCGCCGAAGGCTCCAAGGCGGTGGTCGGCGAGCGCCTCGTGCTCGCCACCGCGCTGGCCGAAAGCGTTTTGAAGGAAACCGGCATCACCGAGTGGAAGCAGTTGCACCGCTTCCCCGGCTCGCGCCTCGCCGGCACCTATTGCCGCCACCCGCTGAACGGCAAGGGCTACGACTTCAAGGTGCCGCTGCTGGCCGGCGACTTCGTGACCACCGACGCCGGTTCGGGCTTCGTCCACATCGCCCCCGGCCATGGCGAGGACGACTTCCGCCTGGGCCAAGCCAACGGCATCGAGGTGCCGCAGACGGTGGGCGAGGACGGGCGCTACTACGACCATGTGCCGCTGTTCGCCGGGCTGGCCGTCTACACCGACCAGGGCAAGTCCGGCCCGGCCAACAAGGCCGTCCTGACCGCGTTCGAGGAAGCCGGTTCGCTGCTCGCCAGCAGCCGCATCAAGCACAGCTACCCGCACAGCTGGCGCTCCAAGGCGCCGCTGATTTTCCGCACCACGCCGCAGTGGTTCATCTCGATGGAGACGAACGACCTGCGCAAGGTGGCGCTGCAGGCGATCTCCGACACCCGCTGGGTGCCGTCGCAGGGCGAGAACCGCATCCGCTCGATGATCGAGAGCCGTCCGGACTGGTGCATCAGCCGCCAGCGCGCCTGGGGCGTGCCGATCGCCCTGTTCGTCCGCAAGTCGACCGGCCAGATCCTGCGCGACGAGGCGGTGTTCGCCCGCATCGCCGACATTTTCCAGCAGGAGGGCGCCGACGCCTGGTTCGCCCGCGATCCCCAGGACTTCCTCGGCAATTCCTATTCGGCCGACGAGTTCGAGCAGGTCCGGGACATCGTCGACGTCTGGTTCGAATCGGGGTCCTCGCACGCCTTCGTGCTGGAGCAGCGGCTGGAGGAGCTGGCCTGGCCGGCCGACCTCTATCTGGAAGGCTCCGACCAGCATCGCGGCTGGTTCCATTCCTCGCTGCTCGAAAGCTGCGGCACCCGCGGCCGGGCGCCCTACAACGCGGTGCTGACCCACGGCTTCGTGCTCGACGAGCAGGGCCGCAAGATGTCCAAGTCGCTGGGCAACGTGGTGGCCCCGCAGGAGGTCTGCGACCAGTATGGCGCCGACATCCTGCGCCTGTGGATCATCAACTCCGACTATTCGGAGGATCTCCGCATCGGCAAGGAGATCATCAAGACCCAGGCCGACCTCTACCGTCGCCTGCGCAACACGCTGCGCTACCTGCTGGGTGCGCTGGCCGACTACACCCCGGCCGAGCGGATCGACGCCGCCGAGATGCCGGAGCTGGAGCGCTGGGTCCTGCACCGCCTGTCGGAGCTGGACGCGCTGGTCCGCGAGAAGGTCGAGGCCTACGACTTCCACGCGCTGTTCGTGGCGCTGCACAACTTCTGCGCCGTGGAGCTGTCGGCCTTCTACTTCGACGTCCGCAAGGACAGCCTCTATTGCGATCCGGTCGATTCGGTGCGCCGCCGGTCGGTGCGGACGGTGATGGAGCATCTGTTCTCCAACCTGACCGCCTGGCTCGCTCCCATCCTCTGCTTCACCGCGGAAGAGGCCTGGCTGGCCCGTCCGGAAGGCCTGACGGAGGGCTCGGGCTGGACCGACGAGAGCGTGCATCTGCGCGGCTTCCCCGAGGTTCCGGCCGAGTGGCGCAATGACGCGCTGGCCGCCAAGTGGGAGGCGGTGCGCACCGTCCGCCGCGTCGTCACCGGCGCCTTGGAGCTGGAGCGCGCCAACAAGACCATCGGCTCGTCCCTCCAGGCCGATCCGACCGTCTTCGTCGATGCCGCGACCAAGGCCCTGCTGGCCGATGTCGATTTCCAGGACGTCTGCATCACCTCGGCGATCGAGGTGACGGACGCCCCGGCGCCGGAGGGGGCCTTCACCCTGCCCGACGTTCCCGGCATCGCCGTCGCCCCGGCCCTGGCCGACGGCGAGAAGTGCGAGCGCTGCTGGAAGGTCCTGGAGGAGGTCGGCACGGTCCACGACCACCCGACGCTCTGCATCCGCTGCTCCGACGCGGTGGCATGAAGCCAGCCACCACAACCGCGGTCCTATCCCCTCTCCCCCCCGGGGAGAGGGTTAGGGTGAGGGGGATCCGCCTGCCGGACGCCTCTCGCCGCGCCTCCCCCTCACCCCGACCCTCTCCCCGGGGGGGAGAGGGAGGATGTGTGGCCACATGAACGCCTTCGTCGCCAACCAGTCCCGCTCCTATTGGCTGTTCGGGATGATCGTCGCCGTGGTGGTGGTGGTCCTCGACCAGCTCACCAAATGGCTGATCCTCGACCATGTCATGCAGCCGGTGCCGCATGTCATCGAGGTGACGCCCTTCTTCAACCTCGTGCTGGTCTGGAACTACGGCGTCAGCTTCGGCACCTTCGCCAGCGGCGGAGCGCTCATGCCCTATATCCTGAGCGCCATCGCCGCGGTGATCGCCGTCTGCCTGGTCTTCTGGCTGCGGCAGGCGGAGCGGCGCCTGATCGCCTTGGCGCTGGGCTTCATCATCGGCGGGGCGGTCGGCAACGTCGTCGACCGGCTGCTGCACGGCGCTGTGGTCGACTTCCTCGATTTCCATGTCTCCGGCTGGCATTTCTGGGCCTTCAACGTGGCGGACAGCGGAATCAGCGTCGGCGTGATCCTGCTGTTGATCGACGGACTGTTCGCCGGCCGCGAAAAGTCGTAAGAGTTCCGTCGCCGGTGGCGCTATAACCACCGGCGAGCGCCGGCCATGCGGCCTCGACCTTCGTGCCGGGTCGCTAAGACGTGACAGACGACGGGATCTTCCGAACGTGACCAGCTTCTCCTCCGCCCTCTCCCTCACCCGAAATCGGCTTCCGCTCATCGGGCTGGCGCTTGCGGCGTTGACGCTCGCCGGCTGCTCGGACGTGCGCCGGTCGATCGGTCTCGACCGCCAGAGCCCCGACGAATTCTCCGTCGTTTCCCGCGCTCCGCTGACCCTGCCGCCGAGCATGCAGGATCTGCCGAAGCCGCGTCCGGGCGCCGCCCGTCCGCAGGACAGCACGCCGACCCAGATGGCCGCCGGCGCCGTGTTCGGCGGTTCCGCGCGCGGCGCGAAGGCAGCGGCCGGCTCGACCGCCGGCGAGAAGTCGCTGATCGCCCAGGCCTCGTCCCGCGACGGCATCGACCCGAACATCCGCGCCAAGGTCGATCAGGAAACCACCCAGCTGATCGTCGCCGACAAGAGCTGGATCGACTCGCTGCTGTTCTGGCAGACGCAGCAGCCGCCCGTCTCCGTCGTCGACCCCGGCAAGGAGCAGCAGCGCCTGCGCGAGGCCCAGGCCCAGGGCAAGGCGCTGGACGGCGCCGCCACCCCGACGATCGAACGCAAGCGCAAGGCGCCGCTGGAAGGGTTGTTCTAAGCCCCGGCGGTCCGAACCGCCGTCCGGCCGCTTTTCAGCCGCCTTTCAGCCTTGTTCAAGCCACGTCATCACACCAGTTTCCGGGGGCGTCCTTCATCGAGGGGCGCCCTTTCGATTCGGACCTCCTGATCCGGGAGCCTTCATGCCCGCCTGTTTTCCAGCCCGCCGTTTCGCCGCGGCCGGTCTCCTCGCCCTGACGATGACCGTCGCGGCCCCCCTGGCACCAGCGCTTCTTGGCGCCCCGCCCGCCCAGGCGGCGGAAAAGGGAGTGTTCTTCCCCGAGAGCTTCACCCTGTCCAACGGCATGCAGGTGGTGGTCATCCCCAACCACCGCGTGCCGGTCGTGACCCATATGGTCTGGTACAAGGTGGGCGCCGCCGACGAGGAGCGCGGCCAGTCCGGCATCGCCCATTTCCTGGAACACCTGATGTTCAAGGGGACGGACGCGATCCAGCCCGGCGAATTCAGCCGGATCATCGCCAAGAACGGTGGGCGCGACAACGCCTTCACCAGCTACGACTACACCGCCTATTACCAGAACGTCGCCCGCGACCGGCTGGAGATGGTGATGCGGATGGAGGCCGACCGCATGGCCAACCTGAAGCTGACCGACGCGGTGGTCTATCCCGAGCGCGACGTCATCATCGAGGAACGGCGCCAGCGCATCGAGAACGAGCCGGCCGACCGCATCGGCGAGCAGATCAACGCCACCCTGTTCGTCCATCACCCCTACGGCACCCCGGTGATCGGCTGGCCGCAGGAGATGTCGGCGCTGACGCGGGAGATGGCGGAGCATTTCTACAAGACCTGGTACACGCCCAACAACGCCATCCTGGTGGTGTCCGGCGACGTGACCGCGGCGGAGCTGAAGCCGCTGGCCGAGCGCTATTACGGCGCCATCGCCGCCCGCCCGGTGCCGGAGCGCAAGCGGGTGACCGAACCGCCGCTGACCTCCTCCCGTCAGGTTGTCCTGCGTGACGAGGAGGTGCGCCAGCCGTCGGTCCGCCGCATTTGGACCGCCCCCTCCTACCGGCAGGACCAGGACGGCCAAGCCTATGCGCTGCAGGTGCTGGCCGAGATCATGAGCGGCGGCACCACCTCGCGCCTCTACCGCAGCCTGGTGGTCGACCAGAAACTGGCCACCTCGGCCTGGCTCGGTTACGGACCGACGGCCTGGGACATGGCGACGCTCAGCGTCGGCGCCAGCCCGGCCGCCGGCGTGCCGATGGACAAGCTCGAACCGGCGCTGTGGGCGGAGGTCGACAAGCTGCTGAAATCCGGCGTGACGGAGGAGGAGGTCGCCACCGCCCGCAAGCGGATGCTGGCCTCGGCGGCCTATGCCCGCGACAGCCTGACCGGGCCGGCCCAGACGCTGGGCGCTGCTCTCGCCACCGGCCAGAGCATCGACGACGTGGAAAACTGGCCGGTGCGCATCGACGCCGTCACCGCCGATCAGGTCAACGCCGCCGCCAGAGCCGTGCTGAGCCAGACCAACCACGTCACCGGCCTGCTGCTGCCCCCGACCGGAAAGGACAGTTGAGGATGAGCGTGCGTCACATCTCCATGCGGTCGGGCGTCGCGGCCGTCTTTCTCGCGATCGTCGCCATCGCCCTGCCCGCCCACGCCATGGACATCAAGCGCGTGGTCAGTCCCGGCGGGATCGAGGCGTGGCTTGTCGAGGACCACAAGGTGCCGGTGCTGGCGCTGGAATGGGTCTTCGACGGGGCCGGCGGCACCGACCCCCAGGGCAAGGAGGGGCTGGCGAACATCGCCTCCACCATGCTGGACGAGGGTGCCGGTCCGTACGACTCGCAGGCCTTCCAGGCGCGGCTGCAGGACAAGGCGATCGCTCTCGGCTTCGAGTCCGGCCGCGACGGCTTCGGCGGATCGATGCGCACCCTCGCCGAGAACCGCGAGGAGGCGCTGGAACTGACCCGGCTGGCGCTGACCGAGCCGCATTTCGCGCCGGAAGCACTGGACCGCATGCGGGCCTCGGTCATGGCCAGCCTGAAACGCGACCTCGCCGACCCCAACTACGTCGCGCGGCGCCAGTTCTACGCCACCGCCTTCCCCGACCATCCCTATGGCGGCGAGAACCGCGGCAGCCTGGACAGCCTGCCCACCATCACGCCGGACGACCTGCGGACCTTCGTCAAGGGCCAGTTCGGCCGCGACCGGCTGGTGGTGACCGCCGCCGGCGACATCTCTCCCGAGGACCTCGGCAAGGCGCTGGACAAAGTGTTCGGCGGCCTGCCGATCAAGGCCGACGCCAAGCCGATCTCCGACGTGACGATGTCCGGGCTGGGGCAGACCATCCTGCTGCCGCGGCCGACCGCACAGACCGTCATGCTGATGGGCCAACCGGGGGTGAAACGCGACGATCCCGACTGGTACGCTGCCACGGTGATGAACTACGTGCTGGGCGGCGGCGGCTTCGGCTCCCGCCTGATGGAAGAGGTGCGGGAGAAGCGCGGACTCAGCTACGGCGTCTACAGCTACCTGATCCCGATGGACCATACGGCGCTGGTGATGGCCGGCGGGTCGACCGTCAACGCCAAGGCCGGACAGGCCCTGGACATCATGCGCCAGGAATGGGCGCGGATGGCGAAGGACGGCCTGACCGACCAGGAGATGGCCGACGCCAAGACCTACCTGACCGGCTCCTTCCCGCTGCAGTTGGGCTCGACCCAGGCCATCGCCCGCATCCTGCTGCAGGTGAAGCGCGACAAGCTGGGTATCGATTACCTCAACCAGCGCGACCGCTACATCAACGCGGTATCGCAGGCCGACGTCAAGCGCGTCGCCCAGCGGCTGCTCGACCCGGCCAAGCTGCTGACCGTATTGGTCGGCAGGCCGGAGGGCGTGTCGCCGACGCGGACGATCGACGGGGGAAGTTGAGGGAAGTTCCCGGCTTTGAACGCCGCCACCTGTCCTCACCGCCTGACCGCGGAAGAGGACAGGTGGCGATGCGCCGCTTTCGAAGCCTGTCAGGCGGCCATTGCCCCCTGACGGACCTTGATCCCGGCCATCATCGGCAAAGCTCGTAGCGGGAATTTGCGCGGGATGGAGCGAACGAAGCGGTAATCCGGCCGGGCCGCATCCGACCGGCCGAGGCGAATCGGGAAACGTCCACCGAACGGCCATCCCTGCCGATGTCCGCCCCCGGCAATCCCCAATTTTCCATGGTTCTTCATCTTGTCTGGCGTCGAGATCCGCTGGGATATGCGGCAACCACTCAACGTGGTATTTTTATATTAGATGCGCTTAATCTTATAAGGAGTCGTAAGTATTTATACTGCATCCATCCCCCATATCCTTTCGAAGGTTCATTTTTGAGAAGGTTGTCGAAAGAAAGACATAGACTCCGCATCCCAAGTTGGTGGATGAATTGACCTGCTGGAAATTGGAAAGTCACCTCGCACCTCATTGGCGGAGCCGACGACATGCGTCCGCATTGGATAGCGGCGGCTCTGTTGCCGCTGGCCGCCTATGCCCTGTTGTTGTTGATCACGGTCGACCGGCTGCAGCAGGAGATCATCAGAACCAACCTGGAGGACGAGCTTGAGCACACCGCCAACTCCGTCCAGCAGGTGATCCAACGCGAGATATCCTTCTTCAGCGGCTTGGCCATGGTGCCAGCGACCGCATCCGACGAAACGGGCGCACTCGAGGCCCGGGCGGAATTGGCCCGGCAGCTTCATCCCTCCACCCTCGCCATCACGCTGCGTGACCGCGAGCGGACGATCTTCGACCTCGGCGGAGCGCTGTCCGGGCCGGTGGCTGGACATGGCGCCAAGGACGAGCCGCCATCCGTGTGGTCGTCCGCCATGCCGGAAATCGGCGACCTCACCGCTGGAAACATTCCACTGGAAATCCCGATCCTGCGGGACGGCAGGGTCGCCTATGTCCTGACCGGGGTCGTCGACCCAAGACTGTTCAACGATCTGTTGCGATCCACCATCAGCGCCAAGGGATGGATCGCGGCTCTGCTCGATCGCTCTCTTGCGATTGCGGCGCGCAGCAAACAGGGCGAGGTCTTCGTCGGCACCCCTGCCACTCCCGATCTCGCCGAAGCGATCCGGACCGGGCGGACCGGCGTTCAGAGATCCATCACCAAGGATGGGCGCCCATCCTATGTCGTGACCACGGCGTTGGGAGAGACGGGATGGTATCTGGCCATGGCCATTCCCGTCTCCGTGGCGGAGCAGACCTACCGGCCGGTTTGGCTGCGATTCCTCGCCAATGGCGGGTTGATCCTTCTCGCCATGGTGGCCGCGGCGTCTCTGCTCGTCTGGTGGAAGGTCCGCAGGCTGGAAGCGCGAACGGAAACCCTGACGAGCGGTCTGGCCCGTGCCAATCTGGAAAGCGACGAGAAGTCAGCCTTCATGGCGGTGATCAGCCATGAACTGCGCACTCCGCTCACCGGCATCCTGGGTTTTTCCGAACTGTTGGCGAAATCGCCCCTGGCCCCGGTACAGAAGGAGTGGCTCAAGCTCCAGGTCAGCAGCGGGCGCATTCTTCTCAACGTCATCAACGACATCCTGGACTACTCCAAGATAGAAGGCGGCTACGTGACGCTGGAATCCGTGGAGTTCGACGTCCGGCACCTCGTCGACCGCTGCATCGCCCTGGTGAAGCCGATGGCGGCAACCAAGGGCATTCGCTTGCACTGCGATTTCGCACTGGACGGTGTCGGTCAGGTCAAGGGCGATCCGACACGACTGCAGCAGGTGATCGGCAACCTGCTCAACAATGCCGTCAAGTTCACCGAACACGGTGAGGTGAGCCTCTCTGTTTCACTGAAGCCGGACGGGCTGAATCGGGCCGAATTGCGGATCGGCGTCCGCGACACCGGAATCGGCATCCCGGTGGATCGCTACCACCGGCTGTTCAAGCGCTTCAGCCAAGCCGACAACTCGACGACGCGAACCTACGGCGGCACCGGGCTGGGGTTGGCGGTCTGCAAGGCGCTGGTCGAGATGATGGGCGGTTCCATCGGCTTCGACAGCAGGGAAGGACGGGGTAGCAACTTCCACTTCGCGGTCCTGCTGCCGGTGACGCAGTCCTCGCCCGACGACTCCGACGGGGCACGGAACGTGGAAGAACGTCCGCGGGCGGGCTCCCGCATCCTGGTGGTGGAAGACAACCCGATCACCCAGACGCTGACCCGGACGGTGCTGGAGCAAGCCGGATACGGCGTGAGCGTCGCCGGAAGCGGGGAGGAGGCGGTGACCGCGGTCGAGCAGGACGCGTTCGACCTCGTGCTGATGGACGTTCACCTGCCGGGGATGGACGGCCCGGACGCCACCCGCGCCATACGGTCGAAGACGGGCGAGCATGGCCGTATTCCCATCCTGGCCCTGACCGCCGATGCCTTTCATGACGACGTGACGAATTGTCTGGCTGCCGGGATGGACGGGCATGTCGCCAAGCCTTTCAAGATCGATGATCTGCTGCAGGCCGTCGCCGGTCACCTGCGACGCCCGGAACGTCCCGACATGGCAGAGACCGGTCAGGCCGGCTTCCCCGAAACGGATGAAGCCGCGATTGAGGCCGCGACGCGGCCCCGGCCGGGCAGCATCGCCGCGGCGGTCGGCAAGCCTCAGGCCGCCGCGATGATACGGATGTTCATCGGCAGGGTGGAGATCACCCTGGACGACCTGGCACGGGGCGACAGGACACCGCCGGAGTTGTACGAGGCCTCCCACCAGATGATCGGGGCGGCGGGAATGTTCGGCTATACGGGAATCGTCGCGGCGGCCCGGACCTTGTGTCTGGCCTGCAGGTCGGAGCGACCGGATCGGATCCAGGCAGCCTTGAGCGATCTGCAGGCCATCCTGCGCGAGTTCCTGGAGCAGGCCGCCGATCGCCGGCATAGCGATCCTGCCGAGCCCTGACGGCCGGACCGCCTGCGCATCGCCGGGCTTGGCCTATGGCATCACGCCAAATCCGGCTGGCTCCCCGGGAAACGCGGATCGCTGGGATCGACCGGGTTCCCCGGCACCTTGCCGGGAATGATCCCGACCTGATCCGGCCGCGCGGCATCGTCGCGGTCGCGCTGCTCCTCCCGCTCTTCCAGCGGTGGTGCGATGGGCTTGTCCGACATGGCGTCCTCCCGATGAGAAATCTCTTACCCACAACAATCGAGCCGTCATCCGGTTGCACCCCTGGCCGCCCCGCATAGGCCGATAAGCAGCGCCGACCGCCGCGTTTTGGCCCGTGGCCGTGACCGGCGGTCGGTGTTAGGCTCCCCACGCCCCGCAGATGGGCCGCGTCAAAGGACCGCTGACGTCAAGGAGTCCAAAGCATCATGACCGCGCTGACCCGTTCTTCCGCCTGGGCCGCTCTCGCCCAGCACCGCCAGGATATGGCCGCCACGCACATGCGTGACCTGTTCGCCGCCGATCCCGGCCGGTTCAAAGCCTTCTCGATGGAGGCGACGGGGCTGTTCCTCGACTATTCGAAGAACCGCATCACCCAGGAGACGGTCGGCTTGCTGCTCGACCTTGCCCGCCAGCAGGATGTCGAGGGTGCCCGCGCCCGCATGTTCGGCGGCGAGCCGATCAACCTGACCGAAAAGCGCGCGGTCCTGCACACCGCGCTGCGCAACCGCTCCGACCGCGCCGTCACGGTCGACGGACGCGACGTGATGCCGGACGTGCGCGCGGTGCTGGGGCGGATGGATGCCTTCGCCAAGTCGGTGCGCGACGGCGATTTGCGCGGCTATACCGGCCAGCCGATCACCGACGTGGTGAACATCGGGATCGGCGGCTCCGACCTCGGCCCGGTCATGGCGACCGAGGCGCTGAAGCCCTTCGCCCATGCCCATGTCGCCCTCCATTTCGTCTCCAACGTCGACGGCACCCATCTGGCCGAGCAGTTGAAGTGGCTGGACCCGGAGACGACGCTGTTCGTCATCGCGTCCAAGACCTTCACGACGCAGGAGACACTGACCAACGCCCATTCCGCCCGCCGCTGGTTCCTGGAGACCGCGCAGGACGAGGCGCATGTCGCCAGGCATTTCGTCGCCGTCTCCACCAACGAGGCGGAGGTGCGCAAGTTCGGCATCGACCCCGCCAACATGTTCGGCTTCTGGGACTGGGTCGGCGGCCGCTATTCGCTGTGGTCGGCCATCGGCCTGCCGATCATGATCGCCATCGGGCCGGAGCGTTTCGCCGAGCTGCTGGCCGGCGCCCATGCGATGGACGAGCATTTCCGCACCGCCCCGCTCGAGCGCAACATGCCGGTGCTGCTGGCCTTGCTCGGCGTCTGGTACCGCAATTTCTGGGATGCCTCCTCCTACGCGGTGCTGCCCTACGACCAGTATCTGCACCGCTTCCCCGCCTATCTCCAGCAGCTGGACATGGAGAGCAACGGCAAGTCGGTGACCCGCGGCGGCGAGCCGGTGGATTACCAGACCGGCCCGGTGTTGTTCGGCGAGCCCGGCACCAACGGCCAGCATGCCTTCTACCAGCTGATCCACCAGGGCACCTCGCTGATCCCCTGCGACTTCGTCGCGGCGGCGACCACCCACAACCCGATCGGGGCGGAGGCCGGCGCCCATCACCGCATCCTGCTGTCCAACGTCTTCGCCCAGGCCGAGGCGCTGATGCGCGGCAAGACCGCCGACGAAGTGCGGGCGGAGATGACCAAGGCCGGCAAGCCGGCGGCCGAGGTGGAGGCGCTGGTCCCCCACCGCGTCTTCCCCGGCAATCGCCCTTCCAACACCATCCTGATGCAGATCCTGACCCCGGCGACGCTGGGCGCCCTGATCGCGCTGTACGAGCACAAGGTCTTCGTCCAGGGCATCGTCTGGGACATCAACAGCTTCGACCAGTGGGGCGTGGAGTTGGGCAAGCAGCTGGCCAACACCATCCTGCCGGAGATGGAGAGCGGCCCGGCCGAGGGTGCCCATGACAGCTCGACCACCGGGCTGATGGAATGGTGGCGGGCGCACCGGTAAGGGCAAGTTCGCGTCACGCCCAATAATTGTATGTATACGAACGCTATCGGGAGGAGCAGACTCCCTCCGATGGCGTTCGGAACAATACGGCTTCGTCCCGGTTGAAGAGGGAAATGGTCTATGCACCAATCCACTTCAGCGGAGCAGCCCCATGTCCACCCGTTTACGCCTCGCCATCCTGATCTACGGCATGATCCAGGGTGTGGTCTTCGGCATCGGCACCGTCCTGGTCCTGGGCATCCCCAGCTTTTCCGAACAGGCGATGACGCTGATGCCGACCGTGGTCATCCTCAGCGTCATCCTTGCCGCTCCCATCGCCTGGTTCATGGCGCCGCGGTTGCGGCTGCGCTTCTGGCAGCAGCGGGAACGGCAGCAGGCGCCGCGCCGCGTCACTCTGTCCTGATCGCTCAGTCCGTGCCGTCTTCCGCGACCATGGCGAACAGCCAGTCGCGGAAGGCGCGCATGGTCGGCGTTTCCGGCCGCGACTTCAGCGCCGTCAACCAATAGGCGCCCTTGCACACGGTGACGGCGAAGGGCTGCTCGATCAGCCCGACCGCCAGCGGCCGGCGGAACATCGCCACCGGGGCCAGCGCCACCCCGGCTCCCTGGATCGCCGCCTCAACCATCAGGGACGAGGAGTCGAAGACCGGCCCCTTGACCGGCGGCATGGCCGGTGGCTCCATCCCGGCGGCGGCGAACCAGCCCGGCCATTCGTCCGACCGGTAGGAGCGCAGCAGGGTCTCACGCCCGACATCGGCCGGTTCGTTCAGGCGGCGGGCGATTTCCGGCGCGCACAGCACCGACAGCGGCGCATCGAACAGGGGAACGGCATCGGTACCGTGCCAGGCACCGTCGCCGAACCGGATGGCGTAGTCCAGCCCCTCCGCCGCGATGTCGACGCGGTTGTTGTTGGTGGACAGGCGCAGGTCGACGAAGGGATGGACCTCGCGGAAGCGAGCCAGCCGCGGCAGCAGCCAGCCGACGGCGAAGGTACCGACGGCACCGACCGTCAGCACCTCGCGGAACCGTCCGCCCTCGAACTGGTCGAGCAGCCCGCCGATGCGGTCGAACGCCTCCTCCAGCGTCGGCAGCAGCGCCCTCCCCTCGTCGGTCAGGGCAAGGCCGCGCGGCAGGCGATGGAACAGGCTGGCGCCCAGCCGCTCCTCCAGCAGCTTGACTTGGTGGCTGACGGCGGCCTGGGTCACGCACAGCTCGATGGCGGCACGGGTGAAGCTGAGATGCCGTGCCGACGCTTCGAAGGCGCGCAAGGCGTTCAGCGGCAGATAGGGCCGGACCACGGGTTCCCCGGACGTAACTGGAAGTACCGGGGGTGAGCTAGCACCGAACGGGGGACAGGCTCCAGCGTGATGTGGGGGCATCGTCAACCGACACCCTCAAACCACTCACCGCCCCGTCAGCACCTTCCGCGTGTGCAGCGCGATCATCCGTTCCTCGTCGGTCGGGATGACATAGACCGGCAGGCGGCTGCCGTCGGTGGAGATCTTCCCGGCATTCGCCTCGTTGGCGGCTGCGTCGATCGCGACGCCCATCCAGGCCAGCTTGTCGCCGACCCGCGCCCGCACCGGGGCGGAGCGTTCGCCGATGCCGGCGGTGAAGACCAGGGCATCCACCCCGCCCATCGAGGCGGCGAGCGCGCCGGTCTCCTTGGCGATGCGGAAGCAGAACAGCTCCACCGCCTCCTGGGCATGCGGGTCGCCGCTGTCCAGCAGGGCGCGCATGTCGTTGGAGATGCCCGACACGCCCAGCAGCCCGGACTTGTTGTAGAGCAGCTTCTCGATGGCGCCGGCGTCCATGCCCTTGCGCATCAGATAGATCAGCACGCCGGGGTCGATGGCGCCGCAGCGGGTGCCCATCGGCAGGCCGTCGAGCGCGGTAAAGCCCATGGTGCTGTCGATGCTGCGCCCGCCATGGATGGCGCACATGCTGGCGCCGCTGCCGAGATGGGCGACGACCACCCGCGAGTCGCCCAGTTCCGGTGCGATTTCCGGCAGGCGGCGGGCGATATACTCATAGGACAAGCCATGGAAGCCGTAGCGGCGCACGCCCTCTTCGGTCAGCTCCCGTGGAATGGCGAAGGTCTGCGCCTGCCAGGGCTGGTTGCGGTGGAAGGCGGTGTCGAAGCAGGCGACCTGGGGCAGTTCCGGATGCGCCTCGGCCAGCGCCCGGATGGCGGCGAGGTTGTGCGGCTGATGCAGCGGCGCCAACGGCACCAGGCCGTCCAGCTCATCCATCAGGCCGGAGGTCAGCAGCACAGGAGCGGCGTGGCGGACGCCGCCATGCACCACCCGATGGCCGGCGGCGATCAGCGTCGCCCCCTCCAGCCGCTCCTCGATCCAGTCGAGCAAATAGGACAGCAGCGCCGTGCGGTCGCTGGCCTCGCCCGCTCCCCAGCTCTTTTCGGAGAGCGGGCGGCGCTGGGCGTCCTTGGCTTCGAACACCGGCTGGGTACCGATGCCCGAGATCTGGCCGTTGATGGTGACCACCGGATCCCCGCCGCCATGATCCCGGAAGACCGAGAATTTCAGGCTGGAGGAGCCGGCATTGATGACAAGGATCGCGTTGGACATGGCGGCGGGTCCCTTCACTCGGCCGCGGCGGTCGCGCCGCGGCGGCGGGCGGCGGCAGTCAGGACGGCCACGGCGCAGGACGCCAGACGGGTGCGCACATTGTCGGCGCGGCTGGTCAGGATGATCGGCACCCGTGCGCCGAGCACGATGCCGGCGGCGTCGGCATGGGCCAGGAAGGACAGCTGCTTGGCCAGCATGTTGCCGGCTTCCAGGTCGGGGACCAGCAGGATGTCGGCTTGGCCGGCCACCTCGGATTTGATGCCCTTGGTGATGGCGGCCTCGCGGCTGATGGCGTTGTCGAAGGCCAGCGGACCGTCGAGGATGCCGCCGGTGATCTGGCCGCGGTCGGCCATCTTGCACAGGGCGGCGGCCTCCAGCGTGGAGGCGATCTTGGTGTTGATGGTCTCGACCGCCGACAGGATGGCGACGCGCGGAACCTCGACCCCCAGCACCTTGGCGAGGTCGATGGCGTTCTGCACGATGCTGACCTTGTCCTCCAGCGTCGGGTAGATGTTGATCGCCGCATCGGTGATCAGCAGCGGCCGCGGGTAGGTGGGCACGTTCATCACGAAGACGTGGCTCAGGCGTCGGCCGGTGCGCAGACCGGTCTCCTTCTTCACCACCTCGCCCATCAGTTCGTCGGTGTGCAGGCTGCCCTTCATCACCGCCTCGCATTCGCCGGTGCGGGCCAGCCGGACGCCGGTCTCGGCCGAGGCATGGCTGTGGGCGACATCGACGATGCGGTAGCGCGAGATGTCCAGGCCATGGGCTTCGGCGACCGAGCGGATCTTTGCCTCCGGACCGACCAGCACCGGGTCGATCAGGTTGGCTTCGGCGGCCTCGACGGCGCCGCGCAGCGAGCTTTCGTCGCAGGGATGGACGACGGCAGTCGGCACCGGCGGCAGCGACTCGCATTTCTTCAGCATCAGCTCGTGGCCGTCATGGCGGATCACCTGCACCTGCGGCAGTTCCGCGGCGGCGCGGCACACCTTCTCGGTCGGGGCGATCACCTCGGCGACGCCGGTCGCCACCGTCCGGCCATCCTGGTTGGCGGCGAGGCAGTCGAAGACCACCGTCTTGCGCGCCGCATCCTTGGACTTGGCGGTGACCGTCACGGTGACGATGTCGCCCAGCAGGACCGGCTGCTCGAACCGCAGATCCTGGCCGACATAGACGGTGCCGGGGCCGGGCAGCAGGGTGCCGAGAACCGCCGAGATCAGCGACCCCGACCACATGCCGTGCCCGACCACCTTATGGTCGACGGCGTATTCCTCATCCACATGGGACGGGTTGAGGTCGCCGGACACCGTCGCGAACAGTTCGATGTCGGACATCGTCAGACGGCGCGACAGGCTGGCCTGCTGGCCGATGCGGATTTCCTCGAACGTGACGTTTTCGATCATGGGGCTGCCGTTCTTGCCGGTCGGAACGATGCCGCTGCGACCCGCCGGAGCGGCGGAGGGGGCGGCGATGGCGGTGTCCATACTCGATGCTCCTGAAAAGGATCGCGGCGGCAGGCCGTATCCTCCCATCTCCGGTTTCCCCGCCTTCGATGCCCTGCCGGGCATGTCACGGCGACGGGCCGGATCTCGTCTTGTTGGATTCCTATGAAACGGAACCTTCACTCTCCAAGGATTTTCCAAGGAGCGTGTTCGTTCGAAAGCAATAGCCCCTATGGCGAGGGGCCCCAATGACCTACATCAATAAAATCGCCAAGCTATTGTTGCAGCTGAGTTACTCGGATCGTTTCATGAAAGTGAGCACCCGCAGCATAACCGAAACTTGCGCATCCGCGGACTGGAAAAGCGGATCGTCCGGCAGGAGCCTCTCCATTGCGCGCTACGGCAAGCACCGGAACCGTGAAACCTTCGCAATGATGGGAAAGAAGCGAAGGCCGCGGCGGACCGCCTCCGTCGCGCTCGGTCAGCCGGGATCAGTCCGCCGCTACGCTGCACTGGCAGCGATGCTCGACCAGCGGCACACTGACCGAGAAGACGGTGCCGTGTCCGACCCGCGACCGCACGGTGACGGGATGGTCCAGCATCTGGGACATCCGGCGGACGATGGACAGCCCGAGGCCGAGACCCCGGCCGCTGTCGCGCTGGTCGGTGCCGCAGCGGTAGAAATCCTCGAAGATCGCGGTCATCTCGGCCTCGGCGATGCCGGGACCGGTGTCCCACACCTCGATGGACAGGCGAAGCCCGCCATTGGCGCCGGACCGGCGCCGGCACCCCAGCAGGATCCGGCCTTCGGCGGTATAGCGCAGGGCGTTGACCAGCAGGTTGCGGACCATCCGCTCCAAAAGGATCGGGTCGCTCTGCACGCGGGCGGAACACGGGACCGTCCGCAGTCGAAGTCCGCGGTCGAGTGCCTGATCACCGATCTCCACCGAAAGACGGGCGAGGATGTCCTGGACATCGAACTCGGTGATCCGCGGCTTCACGTTGCCGACCTCCAGCGCGGAGGTGTCGAGCAGGGTGGACAGCAGCGCATTGCCGGCCGTCAGCGCCTCTCCCAGCTTGTTCGCCACATCGACCTGCTGGGGATCGTCGAGCTTGGTCATCAGGATGTGATGAAACAGGCTCATCGCCTGGAAGGGCTGGCGCAGATCGTGGCTGGCGGCGGCCAGGAAGCGGCTCTTCGCATCGTTGGCGCGCTCCGCCTCGGCATGGGCACGGGAGAGCGCGTCGCGGATCTCGACCGCTTCCGTCACGTCGATGGCGGCACAGATGACGCCTGCCACCGCCCCTGTCTCGTCGCGCATCGGCTCCACCGACAGATCGAGCACCCGACGCCTGCCGCCATAGCTCAGTTCCAACTCGCAGCGGGTGCCGGTCCCGCTTTCCATCACGGACCGCTTGATCGCCGACATCCGTGCCGCCTCCTCCGCCGAGAACAGGTCGGCATCGGTTCGGCCGATCATCTGCTCCGGCCGCAGATCCGACTGTGGGCAATAGATCCACAGGTGCCGCAGACCGCGATCCTGGCTGAACAGCGTCACCTTGGAATAGCGCAGCGCCATCCGGAACCGCTCCTCGCTCTCGCGCAACGCACGGGCCATGGCGGCACGGGCGCGCGCCTCGGTCCGCAGCAGGCGCTTGGTCCGCGCCTCCCGCAGGACATAGGCGGCGACGCCGGCGGTCAGCAGAAGCCCGCCGATCAGCATGGTCGCCGCCAAGCGGTCGTCGACGCTGAACAACCGGGTCCTGTCGGGAAGCACATAGAGCCGCCATACCCTCCCGCCAAAGGCGATGTCGCGAACGATGGCTTGCGCCGTCTCGCCGCCGGTCAACTGCTCCACCGTGAGGGGATGGTCCGGCGGATGGGGCAGCTCACCGGGACGGTCGATCGCTCCCTCGGCGGCAAGCACCCGTGGCCCCCCGGCGTCCGGCCGGGGCGGCGGTTGCAGCAGATAGGCGTCGCCGACGGTCAGTCCGACGCGACGCACCGCGTCGCGCAACAATTGACCAACATCGAAACTCGTCCAGAGAAAGCCGGTGAGCACATCGCAGGCGATGCGTCCGGCGACCCGGTCATTGTCGGGATCGACCTCGCGGGAATAGACCGGCAGGTAGAGCAGTACCGAGTTCGCACCCAGTTCCGCAGTCAGCGGCTCGCCTTCGGTTGCGACGACTCGGTTGGCGGCACAGGAGCGGACCAGCAGGTCGCGCTGGTCGCGAAGGTTGGCCATGTCCAGCCCGATCAGCCCGGCGGCAGATCGCGGTTCGGCAAGCACGTTGACGAATCTGTCCGCCGCCATCCCGGCGGTATCCGGGCCCCCGACGGGCAGGCCGTCGGCACCACGGACGGAGAAGGAGGTATGGCCCGCCGACCGCATGGCGCGTTCCAGCAACGGCACGTCCCGCTCGGCGATCCGGCGTGCCCAGGCAACGGCGCGCAGATTCGGATAAAGCGGCAGCAGCGGTTCGGCCGCCGCCGCGAAGCTTGCCTCCGTCACTGGAGCGGGCCCGGCCAACGGGCCACTGAGCGCGCGCAGCAGCACGCTCTGATTCTCGAAACGCGCTTTCAACTCGTCATGAAGTTGGATCGCCTGACGGTCCGCCAGAGCATGTTCGGCCTCGCGGGTTGCCCCGCGGATCAACAGAAAGGCGGAAAGCGACAGGATCAGTCCGGCGAAGATGATGACCGGCAGCGCCGTCGTCCGTCCGCCCTCCCGATACATCCGGTTCATCCGAACGCCCTCCACCCAACCCGTTCGAACAGCGAGTGTTCACGCCGGATCATAGCGAATGAAATGCATAAAAGGGTATTCAAAAGTGCATCATCGAACTAAAGGAAGGGTTCCACCTATCGATAGGAGGAATGCAAATGAAATTTCCCTAGACGGAACGGTCAAAATCATGTCGCATTTTGCAGCATATTTGGACTCTGTTTCAGGAGTGTCATTGCACTGCAGCGATTCCCGAAAGTTTCGACGCTATATATTCTTCCCTCTTTGCACAGCCCATCAAGTCCTGCCCATCTTCTTTGTCGTCAAAGCGGATCATGCCCGAGCAGCCGTACGACGGCAGCACGCAGAGCGAGCGGCGCCACCGGCTTGTGCAGCAGCGGATAGCCGGACAGCCGTGCCTCGCGCAGCCGCTTGGGATCGGTATCGCCGGTCAGGATCATGCCGGGCACCGGGCGGTCGAACAGCTTGGCGATCTGCCGGATCGCGACGATGCCATTCGCCGCCCCCTTCAGGCGCAGATCCGAAATGATGAGGTCGAAGGGCTCAAGAACCGATCCGACCCGCTCGACCGCCATGTCGTAGGAGTCCGAGCCGACGACGCTGCACCCCCATTGTCCCAGCAGCGCCTCCAATGCCGCCAAGACCATGGGGTCGTCCTCGATCACCAGGATGCGGGTGCGGCTGATGTCGGCGGTGCTGCTGTCCGGTGCCAACGACACCGGACGTTGCGGGTCCCTTGCCACGACGTCCGGCTCGACGGAGAGCGGTACGACCACCGCGAAGACGGTCCCCCGACCGTCCACCGAGCAGACCTCCAGACCAAGGCCGAGCTTATGGGCAAGGCCGCGCACCAGGGTCAGATCCAGCCCCAGCGTGCTCGCCCCCTCCCCGGCCGGGCTCGCCAGCTCGGTCCGCAGGGACGCCAGCCGTTGTGGCGACAAGCCACGGCCGCTGTCCCACACCTCGATGCGCAGCCTGTCGCGGCTGGTGCGACAGCCGAGCAGCACGCGTCCGCGCGTGGTGCCGCGCAAGGCATTGGCGACCAGCCCATGCAGAAGACGCTCCAGCAACGCGGAGTCGGTCCGCACCATGGCCGAACATGGCATCACGGTGAAGCGCAGCCCGCGGTCGGCCAGACGCGGCGCCACCTCCAGCGCCAGCCGCATCAGCACGCCGTTCACCGCATGGGTGCGGATGTCCGGCTCGATCAACCCGCTTTCCAAACGGACGAGGTCGAAATGACCATCGACCATGCTGCGCATCGACTCGACCGCCTGGGCCATCGAATGCAGCAGATCGCGACCCGCCCGCCCCGCCCCGCCGCCCCGCTCCTCTTCCGCCCGACCGTCCAAGCGGCCATCGAGCGTGCCGATCAGCAGGGATAGCGCGGCAAGAGGCTGGCGCAGGTCATGGCTCGCCGCTGCGAAGAGGCGCCCGGCCGGATCGCGCATCGGCTGGGACATAGCCGGTTGGACCGCGGAGACCCCGGTATTCGAAGCGGGAGGCAACGCGGAAAGAGAAGAGGCATGGAACCGCCACACTGCGCCGCCGCCGGCAAGCATCAGCACCGTGCGGCCAGACGCGGCGCCCGTTTCCGGGGCCGAGGACAGGAAGGCGTCGAGTTCATCGGCAGGCAGGCCGACGGCCAGATGGCCGGCAAGCTCCGGCAAGGCCGCCGCCGCAGGCGTCCAATCGGACAGCCGTCCGCCGCTTCCGAACACCAGAAGGGGCGGCATTGCGCCGCCAGCGTCGTCGTGGCTGCCGTTCACGCTCACACCTGTATCCGAAGCCTCAATCCCGACCCGACCCACAGTATGGAAGCCGCTGGCCATTGCAAAGCCGGCCATTGGGCAGATTGAACGCGAAGATCATAACGACCGTCGCAATCAAACCTTTCGTTGCTTTTTCGGCAAATCCAGGAAGCTTTAAGAGCATCCCATTCTCGTTGTTACAATTCGACGAATATTCGGTGGCAATCCGGAAATTGCCTTCAGCGTTTTTTAGGAATAGCCCGTAATGATGGCGGGATGGATGGTGAAACGCAGATTTGTGCCGGTGGTGGGGGCGGCAGGACGCCAACCGGGGCACTCCCATCTGGCGACCCGCTGCTGGCCGCCATGCTGCAGTTGCCGGACGCCGTCGCACTGTTCAGGGCACATCACGATCGCACCGGCCTGCTGACCGATCTGGAATGGCATTCCGCCAATCCGGCGGCGGAGCGGCTGCTCGGCATCCGCGGGCTGGCAGGGCAGCGGCTGCGCGGCAGCGGCACCGATGCCGCCTGCCCAGGCCTGTTCGAAACATTGGCCGACGCCCTGCATGGCCCGGTGCAACGCATCGTCGCGGCACGGCGCGAGGATGCGCCGGTGCGCTGGCGCGTGACCGCCGGGCCGGCCCCCGGCGGCGTGTGCGCCGTCCTGACCGACCTCGGCCCCTCCCTGACCGAGCTGTCGGTGGAAACCCTGGCTGCGGCGCTGGAGCACAGCGCCGAGAGCTTCGCCGTCTTCGACCATGAGGACCGGCTGGTCCACGCCAACGGCCGGCTGAAGACAGATCTGCCCACGCTGGCCGACCTGCTGGTTCCCGGCGTGCCGTTCGAGGAACTGGCCCGCAGCTTCGCCCTCGCCGATCCGCGCCTAACCACCGAAGCGGAGCGCGCCGCCTGGCTGGCGGCCCGGCTGGAACGCCACCGCCGGCTGGAATCGCCGGTCATGTTGCCGCTGTCCGACGGCCGCTGGCTGCTCAGCCGCGAATATGCGGTGCCCGGTGGCGTGCTGGTCCATTACACCGATGTCACCGAGCAGAAGCTGAACGAGGAGCGATTGCGCCTCCGCGAGGCGGAGGCGCATGCCGCGCGCAACGAAGCGGAAAGTGCCAGCCGCGCCAAAAGCGCTTTCCTAGCCCAGATGAGCCACGAACTGCGCACGCCGCTGAACGCGGTGCTGGGCTTTTCGGAGATGCTGCTGTCGGAAGCGTTCGGACCGCTGGGCAATCCGCGCTACCGCAGCTATGCCGGCGACATCCGCGATGCGGGAAGCCATCTGCTGGCGCTCATCGACGACATCCTGGAACTGTCCCGCCTGGACAGCGGCGGAATGCCGATGGCCGAAGAAGGGGTGGACCTCGATGCGCTGTCGCTGGCGGTCGTCTCCGCCCTGCGGGAGGCGGCGGCGGAGGGCGAGGTGCGCATGCGCCGAGAAATACCGTCGGCCCTGCCGCTGCTGCAGGGCGACGCCCAGGCGCTAACCCAGATGCTGACCAACCTGCTGTCCAACGCCGTCACCCACACACCCCCGGGCGGCGAGGTGGTCCTGACCGGTCACCTGATGCCCGATGGCGGGATCGGGCTGATGGTGGCGGACACCGGCGTCGGCATTCCGACCGCCGACCTTCCGCGCATCCTCCACCCTTTGGAGCCGCCGGACTCCACCATCGCCCGCAATTCCCGCGGGACCGGGCTGGGTTTGCCGATCGTCAAGCGGCTGGTGGAGATGCATGGCGGCAGGCTCGAATTGACCAGCCAGCCCGGCGTGGGAACCGCCGTCGTGCTGATCTTCCCCGCCGCGCGCAGCCTGCCGCGCGGCCGATGCCGCCCGTCCCCCTTGCCAACGATCGTCCTCCCGCACTGAACCGCTCCGGCATTCCGTGACGAGGCGGGGTCGCCACCCACCTTTTGCCCCTTGGCGCCAGACCGTCGACAGGTCATTGTGCGGATAGCGTTCCCGAAGCGTTCCCGTTTTGCCTGTTCATTCCTGATGGTGGCACCACGCCATGAGCGACGATATCGCCGTTAAGGCATCCCATGACGAGCCGGGCTTGCCGTTAAGCGGAGCCCTGCCGATCTTCCGTGGTGTCCGTCGGGCGCTGGCGACCCGCGGCTATGCCAGCCTGACCGAGTTCCGGCTGGCGAGCGGGCGGCGGGCCGACGTGCTCGCCATCGACGATGGCGGCAGCATCCTGATCGTCGAGGTGAAAAGCGGCGTCCCCGACTTCCGGTCCGATCAGAAATGGCAAGAGTATCGCGAATGGTGCGATGCCTTTTATTTTGCCGTGGATGACGGCTTTCCGACCGAGCTGATCCCGGAGGATTGCGGGCTGATCGTCGCCGACGCCTACGGCGCGGAAATCCTGCGCGAAGCGCCGGTCACCAAGCTCGCCGCCGCCCGGCGCAAGACCCTGCTGCTGCGCGCCGCGATGACCGGCGCCGGCCGCCTGCACCGGATCGAGGACCCGATGTTCACCCAGGCCTCGCCCACCGTGTGACGCATGCGCCGCCGTCCGGCCATTGTCTGCCCGGCTGCCGCTGCCTGCCCGCCCCTGCCCGACCGCATGGATGCGCATCGGCACGGAACACGGTAGACTATGCCTCCACGTCAACCGGGAAGGGCGGACCGGCATGCCGGCGGACCACAGGGGCACGGCGCCCTCCTTGCACATCCTGCTGGCGGAGGACGAGACGGTTACCCGCCTCGCCGCGCGCGCCCTGCTGGAGCGTGCCGGCCATCGGGTGGTGGCGGTGGAGGATGGCCCGACCGCTGTCGCGGCGGCTGCGGGAAACGCCTTCGACCTCATCCTGATGGACCTCGGCCTGCCGGGCCTGCCGGGGGACGACGCGGTCCGTGCCATCCGCCGGCAGCCGAACGGTGCCGCCCCGCGCATCCTGATGCTGACCGCCAGCGCCACCGCGCAAGGCCGCAGCCGCTGTGACGAGTGCGGCGCCGACGGCATTCTCACGAAGCCGCTGCGGCTGGACGTCCTGTCCACGGCGCTGGATGGCAGGTCGCCGGCAGCGTCGCCGGCAACCGAACCGGCTTTCGACGAAGACGCGATCACGACGATGCGGGAGATGCTGCCAGCCGCCCGCGCCGCCGAACTGATCGGCAAAGCGGCCACGGTGCTGCGCCGGCATGGGCTGGTCCTTGACGAGGCCCTTGCGGCCGGCGACATGGCGACCGCCGGGGCGATGGCCCACAAGATCGCCGGAGTGTCGGGGCAGTATGGCTGCCTCGCCCTGCGCCGGGCAGCCCGTGCCCTGGAAGGGGAGTTGGAACGGCCGGGCGCCGATCCGGCACGCCGGGCCAGCGAGTTGGCCGGTATTCTGGCGCCGGCCCTGGAATTCCTGGAACGCCGCGCCGCCGCCGGCGGGAGTTAACCCCGACCGGCGGCGGCGATTGACATCAGCCCCGCTCGCCGGGCGAAACGGCGACGCAGTGGTGACCATGCTTGGTGAGCACGGCACAGGCCTTGCGAGCGTCCTTCTCGTCCAGGCCGGTCAGGCGCGCCCGATAGACGGTCTCCTTGCCGGCCTTCGCCTCGGTCACGCTGGACTTGGCCGTCCGCAGCAGGAAGGGTGCCTGCTTGACCGCCTGCGACACCGCCTTGTTGCCGGCCGCCTTGCTGGAAAAGGCACCGACCTGGACGCCCCAATGCGTGGAAGCACCCCGGGTCGCCTTCTCCTCCCTCACGGGGGCGGCCGGAACCGCGGCAGGGACGGCAGCCGTCTGCGCAGCCGTCTGCAAGGAGGCGCGGACGGGCTTGGCTTTCACCACCGGCTCTTCATCGTCATCGTCGTCCCCCTCGCCGTCGATGGCGTCGGAACGGCTGGTGTCGAGGCTCGCCATCACCGCTTCGTCGTCACGGCCCCGGTTGGGCCGGCCGAAGGCCTGATCAAGCAGGGCAGCCATCTTGTCGTCGCGCGACACGGCGGACTTGCCGCCCAGCACCACGCCGACCAGACGCCGCCCGTCCCGGACCGCCGAGGCGGCGAGGTTGAAGCCGGACGCGACGGTGTAGCCGGTCTTGATGCCGTCCATTCCCTCGTAGCGGGACATCAGACGGTTGTGGTTGGGCAGGGTGCGGCCGCCATAAACGAAGTTGCGCCGGCTGAAATAGGGGTAGTACCTAGCATGGTCGCGCATCAGCGCCCGGGACAGCGCCGCATAGTCGCGGGCGGTCGTCACCTGCTCCATGTTCGGCAGGCCGGACGCGTTGCGGTAGACGGTGTGGCGCATGCCCAGTTCGCGGGCCTTGCGCGTCATCATCTCGGCAAAGCGCGACTCGGTGCCGCCCAGCGCCTCCGCCAGCACCACCGCGGCGTCATTGGCCGACTTGGTGACGAGGCCGAGGATCGCGGTCTCCACCTTCAGCGACTGGCCGGCCCGCAGACCGAGCTTGGTCGGCGACATGCTCTCCGCCCAGGACGAGACCGGGAGCTGCTGGTCGAGGGTCAGGCGGCCATCCTCCAGCGCGTCGAAGGTCAGGTACAGGGTCATCATCTTGGTCAGCGACGCCGGATGGGTGATCGCGTCGGCATCCTGGTCGATCAGAACCTGCCCGGTCCGGGCATCGACCACGATGGCGGCGGCCTTGGCCGCCAAGGCTTCCGCCGCGGACAGGCCGCAGCCTGCGGCCACCATGCCCAACAGCGCCGCCGCCGCGAACAAATGGCGCCCCATACCCGCCGAACTCCGCCCGCCGGCCGCATCCCCCGCACGAAAGGCGAACGGAAACAATCCGTTACGAACGGTGTTGCGCGTTACACTCATGATGGCCCCGCCAACCGCTAGATCTTGGTGCTTGGTTCAATGTTAAATTCGTGCGAAATCAGTGTCTAGCATGAATTCGTTAATTTACTGCTTTGGCTTTTCGCAGTTTCTGTGGCCAAAATCGCGGGTCCTGCATGACGAGGGATAAGGAACGGCGGGGACGGCACGGCGGAAGGGCTGGGACCGGGGCAGTCGGGTTACCGCCGCCAAGCGGCAGGCCCAAGCCCGCCGAAGTCCGCATGCCGGGCCTTGCCGACACGCCCTCCGTTCTCCACCTACCAGGGGCCGCCGACGCGAGGCAAGCGACAATGAGCCGTGGTCACCGAAGAACCGTTCCGGCAGCCTTTTTCCCCCGTGCCACCGTCACGGCGGCCCTGGCCGCTTCCCTGCTGGCGCTCACCGGCTGCGGCTCGATCGGGCCGACGGACAATCCGCTGGCACGCAAGCTGACCTGGTTCAGCTATCTGAACGGCGACGATCTGCGGTCGCGCTGCGGCAAGGACGGCGCCGACCGCTTCCGCCTGATCTTCAATGCCGACTACAACCGCCATGTGCGCACCTATGACATCGTTGGCGATGCCGAGCAGGGCGGTGCTGCGGTGGAGGCGCATGTGATCGAGGCGACCGACCTCGCCCGCATGACGCTGGCCGACCCCTTCTCCGCGGCGCGCGGCCGTACGGCGACGCTGCAGCTGACTTCGGCGCAGTATGACAGCTTCATTGGCCGACTGCGCGACGACGGGGCGTTCGATCCGCCGCCACAGGGGCTTCGGCTGCCGTCCAACGGCTTCTATTGGCTGATCAACGGCTGCAGGGCCGGACAGTGGTTCTTCACCGCCTACCCCTACCCGTCGAGCCGGTTCACCGACGCCCTCTTCCCCGAGATCTTGCGCGGCATCGACCCGACCGGCGTCGCATTCCCCGGCCTGCCGGAGCCGGAGGACGCTCCGCGCACCCTGCCCGCTTCCGGTCGACTGGCCGACGGCGGGATCTTCTTCGAAATTCAGCTGGGCCGCGACGGGCTGATCGGACCGACCGCTCCCTTCGGGGCGCTGCTGCTGAGCGCCCTTCCGGGAGAGTGAACCGCCCTCAAACCGCCTCTTCGGCGGGCTGGCGCGGGCGCATCTCTTCAGGGACCAGCGTCTCGACCCAAGGGCCGTCCGGCATGCGGCGGGCCAGCTCCGTCAAATTGCGGTTCCACCATTGGCGCTGTTCGCCAAGGTCGTCATAGTCGTAGTTCGACTGGCGCCAGCTGCGCGAGTCGGCATGGTAGGACACCATGTCGATGGGAAAACCGACGTCGTTCGTCGAGAAGCGCGTGCTGTCGAAGGACAGATAGGCCAGCTTCAGCGCCGTCTGCATGTCGGTGCCATAGGTCAGGGCGCGGTCGAGGATCGGCTTGCCGTAGGCGGTGGCGCCGATCGACAGGTAGGGCGTCCGCTCGTCCACCTCGATCCAGTTGCCCTCCGGATAGATCAGGAACATGTAGGGTTCGCGATCTTCGGCCAGTTGGCCGCCGATGATGGCATGGAGGTTGAAATGCAGCTTGGATGCCTCCAGCGCCTCCCGGTCCTCCGTGGCGACCTGCCGCAGGCAAGCGGTGAAGGCCGATACGGCGTCCAGCATGGTGCCATAGGCCTCGCCGCGGCGCTTCTGCATGTCGCGGCGCAGATAGGCCAGCGTCTTGTCGCGCACGCTGCGCAGGCCGGAATTCATGATGAAGAAGCGGTCGCTGCCGCTGCCCATCATCGTCACCTTGCGCGCCGACGAGAGTTGCGATCCGCTGGTGATTCGGCCGTCCGACAGACCGATCAGGCCGTCGCGGGTCTTGATGCCAAGGCAGTAGGTCATGATCGAAATGGTCCCGTGGATGCGGCCGGAAGAGCGGATGGTCAGGCGCGGCGCGTCCAAGCGCCGCACCTGACCATTGGCCGAAGCGAATCCCGCCCGCGGCCACGCTACACTTGTCCCAGCGCCGGTAAAGTCTTCGTTAAGAGCATACCTCGTCAAAGACTTGCCGTCGGTTCCGCGGCCCCCGTGCCGGACAGCGGCGGCGACGGCGACGCCCCAACCGCAACATCGCGCAATCGCGGGGCGGGACCGAGGCAACAGGGTAGGCCCGGCACTCGCCGAACGGATAGTTGACACCGCCCCGTGCTTAGTCCATAAAATCCTCATATTGCAGTGCAGCATTTCCTGGTCCTGCCTCGCGCCTTCCAGGAGATCCGCGGTAACGGCTGCACAACATAAAAAACGCAACGCACACCGCTGCCGGCAGGCTTCGTGCCACGCTTCGCGGCGGCAGGGCTCCCTCTCCAAATGCCGGCATCAGCCAGGAAGGAACGCACATCATGAACCAGTTCACGCCCAAGTCGCTCGAGAACGTCGCCGCCCAGGCCAAGGAACAGTATGAAGGCCTGGTGAAGGCGGGCCAGGAGCAGACCGTCAAGCAGTTCGAGCAGACCGCGACCGCCGCCAAGGAACAGTTCGAGAAGACGACCGCCCAACTGCTGAAGAGCTATGAGGACCTGCAGGCCACCGGCAAGGCCAACGTCGAGGCCCTGATCGCCAGCAGCACCATCGCCGCCAAGGGCGCCGAGGATCTGGGCCGTGAGGTCGTCGCCTATGGCCAGTCGGCGCTGGACAAGACGATCACCACCGGCAAGGCGCTGCTGACCGCCAAGACCCTGCAGGAAGTCGTGGAACTGCAGAACGATTTCCTGAAGTCCAGCTTCGACTCGATGCTGGCCGAGACCAGCCGCCTGCAGGAGCTGACCACCAAGGTCACCAACGACGCGCTGGCCCCGCTGAACGCCCGCGTCACCGCCACGGTGGAAACCTTCTCCAAGCCGATCGCCGCCTGATCGCACGGCATGCGACATCCGGGGATCAGCCTTGATCCCCAAGGCCCGGACGGCCCGGCAACCCAACTGGTTGCCGGGCCGTTTGCGTTCAGCGATCCCGCCTCCTACACGTTCCGAGGTTTTGTGCACCGCACAATTCCCATTGACTCGCTCTCCGGCGTTCCATATATTCGCCTTATGTTGCAGTGCAGCATACTTCGGGCGCCCGTCCTACCGGGGTCCGAGGAGTGGAAATCCAGTCCGCGCCGGGTTGCCGCATCGTCGGGGCCGCGCGGCCACCCCCTTGAGAGAGCGTGAGGAGCATAGCCATGTCCGATCAGATCGCCGCCGTCACCAAGTCCGTCGAAGACGCCGTTGCCACCGCCAAGCAGAACCTGGAAGGTCTGGTGAAGGCGCAGCAGGAGCAGATCGAGAAGGCCTCCGCCCAGGTGCTGAAGGGCTATGACGAGCTGACCGTTCTCACCAAGGAGAATGTCGATGCGCTCGTGAAGTCCGGCACCGTCGTCGCCAAGGGCGCGGAAGAGGCCGGCAAGCAGGTCGCCGCCTTCACCCAGTCCTCGCTGGAGAAGGGCGTGTCGAACGCCAAGGCCCTGCTGGCGGTGAAGACGATCAAGGAACTGGTCGAGCTGCAGAACGCCTACACCAAGTCCAGCATCGATGCGCTGGTGTCGGAAAGCACCAAGCTGCAGGAGCTGACCGTCAAGATCGCCAACGAGGCGCTGGCCCCGCTGAGCGCCCGCGTCAATGCCACGGTCGAGGCCCTGTCGAAGAAGCCGGTCGCCGCCTGAACGGCTTGACCGGCGGGCATCCCCTGCCCACCTTCGGGACCGTATCGCGACGGCCCGGCATCCCGGACAGGGATGCCGGGCCGTTTTGCATGCGGGCCCGGGAGTGCGGCCGGCGGACGGCAGGCATGCCCGGCAAAGGGGCATAGGGTTTCCCGCCGATTGCGGCCCGGCTGGAAGAGGTCTCTCCTATTTCGGGGTGGCGGAAGGCCGACCGGACCAAAGGAGGGCCTGCCAAATGGAGGGAGACCGAAAACGGCCCCTTCCCACCGCGCCCGAAATGACCATATCATTCCTGAACACAGTGCATCGCGATGACATTCGACTGGGACCATGGCCGACTCTGACAAGCAGGGCAACGACGGCACAAACAGCGGCGTGGTCGTCAAGGCCAAGCCAAAGACCAAGAAGCCGTCGATGTATAAGGTCTTGATGCTGAACGACGATTATACTCCGATGGAGTTCGTCGTTCTCGTTCTCGAACGCTTCTTCAGCAAATCGCGGGAGGAAGCGACCCAGATCATGCTGCATGTGCACCGGCGGGGTGTGGGGTTGTGCGGCGTGTTCACCTACGAGGTGGCGGAGACGAAAGTCACGCAGGTGATGGACTTTGCGCGCCAGAACCAGCATCCGCTGCAATGCACGTTAGAAAAGGATTAGACCCACACATGCTGTCGCGTAACCTGGAACAGACGCTGCACCGAGCCCTGGCCCACGCGAACGAGCGCAGGCATGAATACGCGACGCTCGAACATCTGCTTCTCGCGTTGACCGAAGACTCCGATGCTACCGCCGTCTTGCGCGCTTGCGGGATCGATCTCGACCGACTGCGCGCGGAACTGTCGGATTACCTCGACAACGAACTGGCGAACCTTATCACGAACAGACCCGACGACGCCAAGCCGACGGCTGGTTTCCAGCGGGTTCTGCAGCGTGCGGCCATCCACGTCCAGTCGTCGGGACGTGAGGAGGTGACGGGAGCAAATGTGCTCGTCGCCTTGTTCTCTGAACGCGAGAGCCACGCAGTCTATTTCCTGCAGGAGCAGGAGATGACCCGGTTCGACGCGGTCAACTACATCTCTCACGGAATCGCGAAGGCTCCGGGCCGCTCGGAAACAAAGCGTGTCTCGGGCGCTGACGACGAGGCGGCGGCGGAGAAGGTCGTGAAAAAAGGCAGCGAAGCGCTCGATGCGTATTGCGTCAATCTGAACAAGAAGGCCAGCGGCGGCAAGATCGACCCGCTGATCGGCCGGGAGCAGGAGGTCGAACGGACCATCCAGATCCTGTGCCGGCGGTCGAAGAACAACCCGCTCTACGTCGGCGATCCCGGCGTCGGCAAGACCGCCATCGCCGAGGGCCTCGCCCGCCGCATCGTCCAGCAGGAAGTGCCGGAAGTGCTGCGCAACGCCACCATCTTCGCGCTCGACATGGGCTCGCTGCTGGCCGGCACGCGCTACCGCGGCGACTTCGAGGAGCGGCTGAAGGCCGTCGTGTCCGAACTCGAGGCGACGGAGGGGGCCATCCTCTTCATCGACGAGATCCACACGGTGATCGGCGCCGGCGCCACCTCGGGCGGCGCGATGGATGCCTCGAACCTGCTGAAGCCGGCGCTGGCTTCCGGTTCGCTGCGCTGCATCGGCTCGACGACCTACAAGGAATACCGCAGCTACTTCGAGAAGGACCGGGCGCTGGTCCGGCGTTTCCAGAAGATCGACGTCAACGAGCCGTCGGTCGAGGACGCGATCAAGATCCTTCAGGGCCTGAAGCCTTACTACGAGAAGCATCACAAGGTCACCTACACCAACGACGCCATCCGCGTCGCGGTGGAGCTGTCGGCCAAGTACATCGGCGACCGCAAGCTGCCGGACAAGGCGATCGACATCATCGACGAGGTCGGCGCCGCGCAGATGCTGCTGCCGGAGAACAAGCGCCGCAAGAAGATCGGCGTGAAGGACGTGGAGGCGGTGGTCGCCAAGATCGCCCGCATCCCGCCGAAGTCGGTCAGCCGCGACGACAAGGAAACGCTGCTGAACCTGGAGCGCGACCTGAAGACCATGGTCTTCGGCCAGAACAAGGCGATCGACAACCTCGTCTCCGCGATCAAGCTGGCGCGTGCCGGCCTGCGCGAGCCCGAGAAGCCGATCGGCAACTACCTGTTCACCGGCCCGACCGGTGTCGGCAAGACCGAGGTGGCCCGCCAGCTCGCCATGACGCTCGGCATCGAGCTGACCCGCTTCGACATGTCCGAATACATGGAGCGGCACACCGTGTCGCGCCTGATCGGCGCTCCTCCGGGTTACGTCGGCTTCGACCAGGGCGGCATGCTGACCGACGCCATCGACCAGCACCCGCACTGCGTGCTGCTGCTGGACGAGATCGAGAAGGCCCACCCGGATCTGTTCAACATCCTGTTGCAGATCATGGACCACGGCAAGCTGACCGATCACAACGGCAAGATCGTCGACTTCCGCAACGTCATCCTGATCATGACCTCGAATGCCGGGGCTGCCGACATGGCCAAGCCCGCCATCGGCTTCGAGCGTGACCGCCGGGTCGGCGAGGACATCGAAGCGGTCGAGAAGATGTTCACGCCGGAGTTCCGCAACCGCCTGGACGCGATCATTCCCTTCGCCCCGCTGACGCAGGAGGTGATCAACCGCGTGGTCGACAAGTTCATCATGCAGATGGAAGCGCAGCTGGAAGACCGCGGCGTGTCCATCGAGCTGAACGAAGAGGCGCGGGAGTGGCTGGGCAAGAAGGGCTACGACCCGCTCTACGGTGCCCGTCCGCTGGGGCGCGTCATCCAGGAGTACATCAAGAAGCCGCTGGCGGAGGAATTGCTGTTCGGCAAGCTCAGCAAGGGCGGCTTGGTCAAGGTCACCGTCAAGGACGACAAGCCGGCCTTCGAGTATACCGAAGGCAACAGGCCGAAGCGCACCGCTGGCGACGACGATGAGGAAATGGTGTCGGAGATGGTCGAGTAAGCCGGCCATAGCTTTCACATCGTAAAAAAGGGGGCCCGTTCGCGGCCCCCTTTTCGTTGCCCTCCCCGCGAAAGCGCCCTTTTGCGTCACATCGTCACCGCGCGATACTTTTGCGCGAAGGTCGGACTGGGGTATGGTCGCGCCATGACCGATCCCGCCGCCACGCAGGCCCTCACTGCACCCGCCGTCCCTCAGACCGCAGATGAGCAGGCGCCCCTGCTGCCTGCGCCCGACGCGCTGCGCATCGCCTTCGCCTGTGCCGACACGGACGAGGCACGCGCCGCCCGCACCCGGCTTGTCCATCGCTACGGCAACGCCACCCTGGACGAGGCCGACGTGATCGTGGCGCTGGGCGGCGACGGCTTCCTGCTGGAAACGCTGCATCGTGCACTGACGCGCAACCGGGAACGGCCGACGCCGGTCTACGGCATGAATCGCGGGTCGGTCGGTTTCCTGCTGAACGCCTACCGCGAGGAGGATCTGGCCGAGCGCATCGTGGAATCCCAGCATGTCCGCCTGCATCCGCTGCGCATGGTGGCGACCCGGGTCAATGGCGAACGGGTGGAGGCGCTGGGCATCAACGAGGTCTCGCTGCTGCGCGAGACTCGGCAGGCGGCCAAGCTGCGCATCACCATCGACGGGGTGGTGCGGCTGCCGGAACTGATCTGCGACGGCGCCCTGGTGGCGACGCCGGCCGGCAGCACCGCCTACAACCTGTCGGCCCATGGACCGATCATACCGCTGAACGCCGGAGTGCTGGCCCTGACCCCGATCAGCGCCTTCCGCCCGCGGCGCTGGCGCGGCGCCCTGCTTCCCCATGCCGCCCGCATCTGCTTCGACGTGCTGGAGGAAACCAAGCGCCCGGTCAGCGCCGTCGCCGACTTCACCGAGGTGCGCGAGGTCCTGCGGGTCGAGATGCAGGAATGCCGCGACGTCGGCCTGACCCTGCTGTTCGACCCAGAGCTGAACTTCGAGGAGCGGATCCTGAAGGAACAGTTCGCTCCCTGACGCCCACATCCCTCATGCCCGTCTGGCGGCCCAGACGGCGGTCAGGTCGTCGCGCAGCGGCAGGCTGGCACGGGCGTAGAAATCCTCCATCATCGGACGAAGCGGATGCTGGCGGTCGCGGGCCAGCGCATCGCGGACGAAATCCGGAACGGCGTCCTGCCCCAGCGGACCGAGTTCGTCGCCGCCGCATTCGATCAGGGCGTCGCTGTACAGGAACAGAAAGCCGCCGCGCGGCAGGCGATGGCTCTGGTCGACATACTGCGCCCGGCGCGAGGCGCCCAGCACCAGACCGGCCGAGTCGAGAAGGCGGATGCGTGGGCCATCGCCCCCGGGGGCGGCCGGCGTCCCCAGCACCGGGTTGGGCGAGCCCGCTGCGGCGAAGGTCAACAGGTCGGTGGCAAGATCGAGGATGCCGAAGAAGGCGGTGGCGAACTGCCCCGTCGGCAGCACGTCCTTCAGCGCGGCGTTCAACTGCACCAGCCATTGCGACGGCGCCATGTGCTGCATGGGCAAGCGGTCGATCAGCGTGTGCAGACGGAAGGTGTTGATCGCCGCCGTGATGCCGTGCCCGGCGAAATCGACCATCAGCAGCCCGAGCCGGCGGTCGCCCAGAGGATAGAGCCCCCAGAAATCGCCACCCAGTTCCGACGACGTCTCGAAATGGGCATCCAGGGTCAGACCGTAGCGGTCCGCCACCTCGGTCAGCCGCCGACTCTCCGGCAGCAGCGACGTCTGCATGGCGCGGGCATGCGTCAACTCGCGCTGGACCCGCTCGCGGAAGGCCGCGAGGTCGGTGAACAGCTTGCGCTTTTCCAACTGGTGGCGGACGCGGGCCACGCATTCGCCGGGCTTGATCGGCTTGGAGATGAAATCGTTGCCTCCGGCCTCGAAACACCGCACCTGCTCCTCGTCGCTGTCCAGCGCCGTCTGGAACAGCACCGGAAGCTGCTCATGGGCGGCATTGCGGCGCAGCGTCTCGCACATCTCCAAGCCGTTCATGACCGGCATGTCGACGTCGAGCAGGACGAGGTCGGGCCGGAACCGGTCGACGGCCGCCAGCCCCTCCCGCCCGTTCTCGGCGAAGGCGATGTCGGTGATGCCAGCGCGGCGGATCACCAGGGCAAGCGATTTTCGATTGAATTCGTTGTCGTCCACGATCAGGACGCGGCAGTCCGACAGCGACAGGGCGCGCACGGCCATGGAGGCGTGTCCCGTCAGCGGTCGAATTGCAGGACGGTGCAGCGCCCGCCGTCGGTCACCGTTACCCGAGAGGCCAGCGTGCGCATGAAGACGAATCCGCGTCCCGACCGCGCATCGTTTCCGGCGATCGCGGGAGTCGCCTCGGCATCGAAGCCGCCGCCCTGGTCCACCACCGCGATGGCGATGCCGCGCTCGTTCCAGCGGCAGAAGATATCCAGCCGCCGCCGCACCACGGCGGGGTCGCCCAGCCGGTCGCGCATCATCTCGCTAAAACGGCGGTAGCCGCCCGGCTCGCTCTTGACCGCGCTGGACAGGCCGAGGTTGCCGTGGACGATGGCATTGGCGACGGCTTCATGCAGACAAAGCTCCACGGTCGAGCGGCGTTGCGGATCCAGCACGCCGCGCCGCACCAGCTCGTCGCAGACCAGCACCGGGCATTGCAGGCCATAGGCGGTGGCGGTGGTCAGCGACAGATAGAATCCGGGCAGGTTCGGAAGGTCGGCCGCCGGCGCACCCGACCAGTCGTCCAGCAGGGCCGCGGTCTCGTCGGCGCCCTCCCCCAACTCCACCATCAGGGCGGGGGCGAGGTCGAAGGCGGCGCGCAGCCGGTCGCGGCTCGCCTGCCCCATCAGCAACGCTTCCACCATCCGGGCGGCCACGTGTCCGGCCGGCACCGCCGGACCGTCCCCCTCGTCCCCTGCCGTTCCGCCGAAGCGCGCCGCGACGCGGGCGGCCATGTCGGCAGGCACCCGGTCGCGCAACAGGCTGAAGCTCCGGAAAGCCGGGTCGGCGGTGTGATCATGTCGGATGGCGTCCATACGGCGGACTCCCCTGGGACAGAGACCGGCCTTTCAGGAGGCTATGGTGATGATCTCGCCCAGCCGGGCGAGGTCGATCGACCGCTTCACGTCGCCTGCGGCACCCTGGACGATCATCCTGACGTTGCGGGTCTCGGTCTCCTCCTGAAGGATCAGCAGCATGCCGAGGCCGGCGGAGTCGATGAACTCCAATGCCGACAGATCAATGACGAAACGTGCCATATCGGACCGCTCAACCAGCCCGACGATGTCACGCAGCCGGTCATGATCCGTGAACTCCAGGCGGCCCATCAGCCTGACCTCGGTCGTGTCGCCTGTATCTGTCGCCTGGAAATCCATGAGTCCTCTCAACCGATCCACTGTCCTGGCAGTCCCACACAAGCGCGTGAAACCATGCTCCCTCACCTATGCATGGTAGTTCAGCATATCCCAATACCTCAATAGTCGATTATGCCGCTTCGCAGCATTTTCCAATGCGCGCATCGTCTCCTCCCATGCGTCTTTCCAGGCCTCGCGCCGGTGGACGAGGCTCCCCCGACACGGTAGAAGGCTCTAAGCAGGTTTTCCGAACTCCGCCCACAGATGGGCGGGCTCGGAAAACCTGCAAAACCATAGAATCCGCAGGTTTCTCCAGGCCGGGCCTGTGGCCCGATCTGGACAAACCTGCTTAGGACGGCGAGCGTGCCGGGCGCAGCCCACACCAGACATCCCGCCGAGCGCCACCTGCTCTCACCAACGAACGTCCGGAACGTCAATGCATGACCAGGATCGCTGAGGCGTGGCGACGGATCCCGACGGTATCGGCCAAGTTCCTGCTGATCCTGGTGCCGAGCTTGGTCGTCGCCGTTTCGCTGTTTTCGACCCTGTTCTTCCATGACCGCTACAAGGATCTGCAGGCGGCGTTGCGCGAAAAGGTAGCGACCATCGCCGACATCAACGCCGCCGCGCTGTCGAACACTCTGTGGACCTTCGACGTCCAGACCATCCGCAACGTCATCCAGGCCATCGGTGCCAACCGGGAGCTGGTCTGCATCGAGGTGAGCGACGATCTGGCCGGCGGCCTGTTCGCCTGGCCGGGAGCGAACTGCCCGGCTGATGACGGCACGCGCATCGAGCGGCGGCCGATCCGGGTGCAGAACCTCCAGATCGGCACCATCACCCTGCATTACAGCCAAGACGTCGCGCGCGAACAGCTCCGGCAGGAGATGGTGAACACCGCCGTCCTGCTTCTGCTGACGCTGGGCGGCACCATCGCGGCGGCGTTGACGGCATTGCGGCTGACGGTGGGGCGGCCGCTGGGACGGTTGATCGCTTCCATCCTGGAATCCGAACGGGGCGGTGGACACCGGCCGGTGGACTGGCGGGCGGCCGACGAACTGGGGCGGGTGATCCAGGCGCACAACGCCATGCTCGCCCGGCTGGGGCAGGAGGAGGCCGCGTTGCGCAAGAGCGAACAAAGGCTGGCATTGGCGATCACCGCCACCCGCTCCTCCGTCTGGGACTATGACCTGCACAGCGGGCAATATTGGTGGTCGAAGGAATTCCCGACCCTGCTCGGCTACGGACAAACCGAACTGCCGATGACCTCGGCGACCTGGTCCTCGCTCCTGCATCCCGACGAGGTGGAGCGGGTGATGGCCGAGTCGCGGCGGCGGCTGCGTGACCGCGCCATGGCCTACGCCGCCGTCTACCGCATGCGGCGGCGCGATGGCCGATGGGCCTGGATCGAGGACCGTGCCACCGCCCAGCGCGATCCCGACGGCCGCGCCCTGCGCCTGACCGGAACCATGTCCGACGTCACCGAACGGGTGCAGGCGGAACTGGATCTGGCTCATGAACGCAATGTGCTGCAGGTCACGCTGGACAACACCGACCAGGGCATCATCAAGGTCGACGGCAATGGGCGCGTGGTGACGGCGAACCGCCGGGCCGCCGAATTGCTGAACATTCCGCCGGAGGTCCTCGCCGGCACTCCGCGCTTCGCCGAACTGGTGGCGATCCAGCGCCATGGGGGCGAATTCGGCGAGATGGCCGACGATCCCGACCTGCATCTGAACTACGGGCTCGATACGGAAGGCGGGGAAGCCGGCCATGCCGGCGGATCGGCCGCCCCTCCGGGCAACGCGTCCGGGGCGATCGGGCAGCCCTTCACCTTCAAGCGCCGCCGCCGCGACGGCCGCATCGTCGAGATACGCACCAACCCGTTGCCCGAGGGCGGCTTCGTCCGCACCCTGACCGACGTGACGGTGGAAGCCCGGTCGGCCGAGGAGATCTTCGATGCGATGCAGCAGTTGGAACACGCCTATGCCGACCTGAAGGAGACCCAGGCCAGTCTGGTGCAGGCGGAAAAGATGGCTTCGCTCGCCCTGCTGGTGGCGGGGGTCGCGCACGAGATCAACACTCCCATCGGCATCGCCTTCGGCTGCGCCACCCATCTGTCGGGTCGGACCGCGATGCTGGCCGAGGCGTTCGAGCGCGGGACGATGAGAAAATCCGACCTTGCCGCCTATGTCGCCACCGCCGGCGAGTCCTCCCGCCTGATCGAGCAGAACCTGACCCGCGCGGCCGAGCTGATCCAGAGCTTCAAGCGGGTCGCCGTCGATCAGACCAGCGAGGAGAGGCGCCGCTTCGACCTGCTGGCCTATCTGGAGGAGGTGGTGACCTCGCTCGGCCCCACCCTGCGCAAGAGCCCCCATCGGGTCGCCGTCGCCTGCTCGCCCGGCATCGTCATGGACAGCTTCCCCGGCGCGCTGAGCCAGGTGGTGACCAATCTGATGATGAACGCGCTGACCCACGCCTTTCCGGCCGACAGCAGGGGACACATGGTCATCGACGTAGACGAAGCGGCGGAAGGCGAAGTGGAGATCCGCTTCGCCGACGATGGGATCGGCATCGCCGCGGAAAACCTGCCCAGGGTTTTCGAACCCTTCTTCACCACGCGGCGCGGCGCGGGCGGCAGCGGGCTGGGGCTGCACATCGTGTTCAATCTGACCACCCAGTCGCTGGGCGGACGGATCTCGGTTGACAGCGTTCCCGGCGATGGAACTACCTTCACCCTGCGCATCCCGAAGATCGCCGCCAACCCGCAATCGCCCCACCCTGTCCCCGGCCCTGCGCCGACGCCCGTATCGCTGGAGACCGACCCCGCATGAGCACCGGCGCCGACGACGACGAGATCCTGTTCGCCGACGAGGAGGACGGTTCCGCGCCCGGTGCCGGCGAGGAGGCGGCCGCGCGCGCGGGCCAGGGCGCTTCGTCGGCACCGCCCTGGCCCGTCCTGGTGGTGGATGACGAGTCCGACATCCATTCCATGACCGGGCTGCTGCTGACCGACGTCACCTTCCAGCGGCGGCGGCTGGACCTCATCGGCTGCTTCACCGCGGCGGACGCCCGCACCCTGCTGGAACACAGGCGCGACGTCGCCGTGATCCTGCTGGACGTGATGATGGAGGAGGACGATTCCGGCCTGAAGCTGGTGCGCTGGATCCGCGACGAGCTGGGAAACCGTGACGTCCGGATCATCCTGCGCACAGGCCAGCCCGGTCAGGCACCCCAGCGCGACGTGATCGTCGATTACGACATCAACGACTACAAGCCGAAGGCCGACCTGTCGGCGGAAAGCCTGGTCACCGCCGTGATCGCGGCATTGCGCGCATTCGAGCAGATCCAGTCGATCGAAACCCGGGTGGCGGAGCGCACGCGCGAGCTGCGCGAAAGCCGCGAGCAGGCGGAGGAGGCGACCAAGGCCAAGTCCGCCTTCCTCGCCACCATGAGCCACGAGATCCGGACGCCGATGAACGGGGTGCTGGGAATGCTGGGCCTGCTGGAACGGACGGAGCTGGACGAGCAGCAGCGCGACACCGTCGGTACCATGCGCGAGTCGACCAATGCGTTGCTACGGATCATCGACGACATCCTGGATTTCTCGAAGATCGAGGCCGGGAAGTTGGACCTGGAACGGGAGGCGCTATCGGTTTCAGCCCTGGTCGAAGGGGTGGCGGAAGCCCTGGCGCCCGCCGCCGGGACCAAAGGACTGGCGCTGCTGACCTATGTGGACCCGGCAATTCCGCAGGCTTTGCTGGGCGATCCGGTGCGGCTGCGCCAGATCCTGTTCAATTTGGCCGGCAACGCCATCAAGTTCACCGAGGCCGGCCGCGTCGTGCTGCGCGCCGAACTCGAACCGGCTGCGCCGGAGAAGAAGGCGGAGCCTGTGCTGCGCATCAGCGTGTGCGACACCGGCATCGGCATCGCCGAGACCATGCTCCCGCGCCTGTTCCAACCCTTCACCCAGGCGGAAAGCTCCACCACCCGGCGCTTCGGCGGCACCGGGTTGGGACTGTCGATCAGCCGGCGGCTGGCGGAGCTGATGGGCGGCGAGATCGGGGTCGAGAGCGAGACCGGCGCCGGCTCCACCTTCTGGCTGCGCCTGCCGCTGGCCGGTGCCGCGGCGCCCCAATCGGCGACGGCGCCTCAGGATACCGTCGAGCTGGATGGGCTGACGGTCTTGCTTGGCGTGCCCGACGATACGGAACGCGGCTTTCTCGCCCGCTATCTGGAGCAGGCCGGCGCCCGGGCGCTGCCCGCCGCCTCCCCGCCCGAACTGGCGGCCCAGGCCCGCATCGCGCGCGAAGCCGGCTTTGCCGTCGACGTCGTCACCATCGACGAGGGACTGCACATCCCCGGCGGCGCCCATGCGCCCGCGGAACCGGGACGCCGCAGCGGCGAGGCCCGGCCACCGATGGTCCTGCTCTGCCACGACGGCAACGGGATGCCAAGCGCCTCTCCCGCGTCCGCTGGGCAGGGACTGGACCCCGGCCCCCTGATGCTGAGCCGACCGCTGCGGCGGCTGGCATTTCTGCGTGCGGTCGCCGTCGCCGCGGGGCGCCAACCTCCCCGGAAGGCCGCCCCGCCCCATTCCCCGCCCGTCTTGCCCCGTCCCTTTTCCCCTCCCGCCGCTGCGGGGACCACGGCCGGCACCGCCGCCTGCCCGCCCGGCGTGGCGGAGGCGATGGACCAGGGGCAACTGATCCTGGTGGCGGAAGACAATCCGGTGAACCGCAAGGTCCTGCTGATGCAGTTGCTGGGGTTGGGCTATGCCGTGGAAATGACGACCGGCGGGGCGGAGGCGCTGGCGGCGCTCGATCGGCAGCCCCGGCACCGCTACGCCCTGCTGCTGACCGACATCCAGATGCCCGAGGTCGACGGATTCGAACTGACCCGGCGGATCCGCAGCGACGAGGCCGCCGCCGGCACGGGCCGCCTCCCGATCGTCGCCATCACCGCCAATGCCGCACCGGCCGACATCGAAAGCTATCGCGCGGCCGGCATGGACGATGTGCTGAGCAAGCCGCTGGAGTTGTCGCAACTGGCGATGACGCTCTCGCGCTGGATGCCGCCGGTTTCGGCCGATGACGTTCCACCGCCGTCTCCTCCGGTTCCACCGGGACCGTCCGCCGGCCGCCTTGCGGATCGGGACCTGCTGGTCGAACTCGGCAACCTGCGCGCGCTGTGCGGCGGCGACGCGGCGATGCTGGCGGAGCTGCTGGCCGATTTCGTCACCATCGGGCGCGGAGTGATCGACGACCTCGGCACGGCGTTGGGCAATGGCGATCGCGACTGGGTGCGGGCCTGCGCCCACAATCTGAAGGGGTCGTCCCGCAATGCCGGCGCCAAGCCGTTGGCGGAGGCCGCGCGCGTTCTGGAGCAAGCCGCGGCGGAGGGCGCCCCGCATGCCCTGCTGACGACGGCGGCCGATCGGCTGCGCGACGCCTTCACCGCGACCTGCGGCGCCATCGAACGGGAACTGGCCGGCACGGAGCGGCCGACGGCATGAGCGGCCCGATGGCGTTCCGTCCCGATCGGCGGCAGGCTCTCGGCCTGTTGCTGGGTGCAGCCGCCACGACGGCCGTCACCTCCACGACCGGGGCATCGGCACAAGACGCTCCGCCCGATGCCGCACGCGCTGTCGGGGTGCCGCGGCTGGGCGAGGAGCTGACACCGTTCGGCGCCGTGCGGGCAGGCAACCGCACGCGGGCGATCCCGACCTGGACCGGCGGATTGACCGAGCCGCCGCGTGGCTATGTGCCCGGCCGCCCGTCGCCCGACCCCTACATCGAGGATGTCCGCTGGTTCACCGTCGGTGCCGCCGACGTCGAGCGCTACAAGCTGCGGCTGACCGCCGGGCAACAGGCCTTGCTGGCGAAATTCCCGGAAAGCTTCGAACTGGCGCTGTTTCCCTGCCGCCGCAGTGCCGCGGCGCCCCAGCGCATCTATGACGCCTCGCTGGCGAATGCCGACCGCGCCAAGCTGGGAGAGAACGGGCTGGCGCTGCGCGACGCCGCGGTCGGGATGCCCTTCCCCATCCCGGCCAACGGCGTCCAGGCGATGTGGAACCACAAGCTGCGCTGGCGCGGCGGGAGCGTATCGCGCACCAGCCTGACGGTGGTCCAGTCCGGCGACGGCACCCGCAGCCAGACGAAGCTGCGCGAGGAGTTCGCCTCCCCCTATGCCGCCGGGGACATGGCCGCACCGCCGCTGCTCTATCGCCGCACCATCCTGGAGCCGAAGGAGCAGGCCGGCGGCAGCCTGATCGTCCAGGGAACCCTCGACCCGGTCGCGACGCGCACCCGCGCCTGGGCGCGGGAGGGGGAGCGGGGCCGGGTGACACCGGCGCCCGGCTTCGCCTATGACACGCCGGACCCGGTAACGGCGGGCATCTGCACCGCCGACATGCTGGACATGTTCGGCGGCGCGCTCGACCGCTTCGACTACACGCTGGTGACGCGGCGCGAGATGTACATGCCCTACAATGCCCACCGGCTGTCCAATCCCAACCTGACGATGCGGGACATCCTGTGGCCGGGCCATCCCAACCCGCAGTTCCTGCGCTATGAGATGCACCGGGTCTGGGTCGTCGACGCCCGGCTGAAGCCGAACTTCCAGCATGCCCTGCCCGACCGCACCTATTACCTGGACGAGGACAGCTGGCAGATCCTGGCGTCGGAGCATTACAACGGCAAAGGCGACCTTCTCCGCTACGCCGAGGCGCATCCGCTGCCGCACTGGCAGGTTCCGGCCCTGGTGCCGGCGGTGGAATTCGTCTTCGACCTGACCGCCGACCGCTATGCCGCCCGCGGCCTGGACAATGGTCTGGCCCCGCCGGTCTTCGGCGCTCCGCTGCAGCAGGAAGACTTCACCCCCGACGCCCTGGTCCGTCGCGGAAGGCGGGGGTGACGAGCCCCCGGCGCCTACATCGATCCGGTCTGCCGGACCTCGTGGACCTCGGCCGGGCGGGCGGCGTGGCGGTTCAGGACCTCCAGCGCGATGCGTTCACGCGCCGCGTCGCCGACATTGACCCACAGCAGGATGCCGCCCTTGTCGAGATGCTGCAGCATCGGCTCGTTGCGCTTGTCGGTGATCCATTGCGACAGGAAGGACCCCGCCGCCCCGCTGCCCACCCCGGCCGCTGCCGCCGCCGCTGCGGCGGCGAGCGCCGTGCCGCCGGTGGCCAGCACCGCACCGGTGGCGATGATCGCGCCGACATAGGCTGGGAAGCCGACCGCGACCCCCTTGCCGCTGCCGACATCTTCCGGCGAGATGTAGGCCTGCCGCGGCGCGTCGGGATCATGGGCGAGGCTGCCGACATCGCGGGGCACGTCGCCCAGCCGTTCGCGAATCGTTTCGTCGTTGGCCAGCAGGCTCAGCTCGTGGCGCTGGAAGCCGGCCAGGGTCAGGTCGTCGATGGCGTTCTGCAGGGCGTCGCGGCTGTCGAAGACGGCCACGGCCTCGCGCACCGTCGCATCGGTGCCGACGGTTCCGGCGTCTCCCGTCCAGGCACTGGAATCGATCGTGGTCGGGTTCTGGTCGCGGCTCTCGATCATGCCTTCCACCCTTTCGCTTCGCGGGAAATCCGAACGATCCGGATTTAACCGGAATGCGCAGGCAAGGTTCCGGTCGCGGCGGCGATGCGGCCCGGTGGAGGCAGCCCAGCCCCGGCGGCGGGTGTGGCGACGAAGGCCGATCTGGCAAAAGCACCGGTCTTTTGGCTAGTATCCGGCACCCATGCCGTCAAGGAAGGATACCCGCCATGAAGCGGCTCCTGCTCGCTCCCCTGCTCGCCGTCTTGCTGTCCGCCGGCTCCGCCGCGCCGGCCTTCGCCCAGATCAGCCTGTTCCAGGACACCGGCCTGATGCAGGCGGTCAATGACGGCGACGTCGCCAAGACGAAGGGCGCCCTGCTGCGGGGCGAGAACCCGAACCAGGCCGACATCCACGGCAAGACCGCCCTGCTGGCCGCCGTCGACCGCTCCAGCCCGGCGATCGCCAGCCTGCTGCTCGACAGCGGCGCCAACGTCAATCGTGCCGACAAGGCCGGCAACACCCCGCTGCTGACCGCGGCCGAGAACGGCAACCCGGAGATGATCGACCTGCTGCTGAAGAAGGGCGCCAAGGTCGACATGGAGAACCGCGAAGGCATGACCCCGCTGATGGTCGCCGCCCGCAGCGGCCGGGCCGACGTGGTGGACCGGCTGCTGAAGGCTGGCGCCAAGGTCGACCGCTCCGACTTCACCGGCCGCACCGCGCTGAACTGGTCGCAGGAAAGCCGCAACCCCCGCGTCGGCACCCTGCTGCGCCAGGCCGGCGCCCGCTGACGCCGAACCGCCCGCCCCCAAGCCAGCCTCCGGAGACTCCATGTTCGGTTCGGCCTTCGGCGGTCCCGGCCCGCTGCTGCTCCTGCTGCTGGCCCTGGGGATCGACGCGCTGTTCGGCGACTGGCTGGACCGCATCCTTCCCGACCCGGCGGGGCTGGCGCGGCGCTTCTGCAACGTCGCCGACGCCCGGCTGAACCGGGCGGAGCGCGGGAAATCGGCCCAGCTGATCCGCGGAGCGCTGGTCGTGCTGGCCCTGGTGCTGATCGCCGTGGCGGCCGGGCTGCTGGTCGAGTGGATCGGCTCCATCGGCCGCGGCTGGATGGTGGAACTGCTGGCCCTGCTGTGCGGCCTGCGCGGCCGGGCCGCCTGGACCCGCGTGCGCGCGGTGCGCCGCGCGCTGGAAAGCGGCGGGGTCGTTGCCGGCCAGGAGGCGATCCAGTCGCTGACCCGCCGCCATGTCTACGGCCTGGACGAGCACGGCATCGCCCGCGCGGCGGTGGAGGCCGCGGCCCGCGCCTTCGACCGCAAGCTGGTGGCGCCCGTCTTCGGCTATGCCCTGCTCGGCGTGCCCGGCCTGTTCGTCTGGACCGCGATGGACGGCGCCGACGCCGCGCTGGGCAGTCCCGGCGTCCGCCATGGCCGCTTCGGATCGACCGCCGCGACGCTGGACGACGCGCTGAACGCCCTGCCCGCCCGGCTGGCCGGGCTGCTGCTGGCCCTGGCGGCCCCCTTCATCGGCACCGCCAAGGCCGGCGCCGGGTTGCGGGCGCTGGGCCGCGACGCACGCAAGCACCCGTCCCTGAACATGGGCTGGCCCATCGCCGCCATGGCCGGCGCGCTGGGGCTGGCGCTGGGCGGGCCGCACCGCGATGGCGGCGTGGTCATCACCGAGAGCTGGATCGGCGACGGCCGCGCCCGCGCCATCCCCGCCGACATCGGCCGCGCTTTGGCCCTGGCCGCCGTCGCCGCCCTGCTGCTGGTCGGGCTGGTGGCGCTGCTGCTGTGGGGCGTGGCGGGGATCTGACCCCCGGCAGCCCTGCGCGGCGGGCACGTCAATGTCACGCCCTTGGCAGGGCACCGCCCCTCCATCGCCCATATACTGGTATGGCGAGGCAGGGGAAGCGGGGACCATGAGTACGGGGGAGACGACATCGGACGCCGGCACGCCGGCCGCGGCCGGTGACGCGGCGCAGGTTGGGCTTTCTTCGGCGGAACGATCCTTGGCGGAGCGGCGGTCGGGCCGGACCGGCATCTTCTGGATGATGCTGACCACGCTGCTGTTCGTCAGCCAGGACGCCACCATTCGGGTTCTGACCAAGAGCTATCCGGTGATGGAAGTCGCCTGGGCGCGGTTCTCCGTCCACATGCTGCTGGTGGGGATCGTCGTCGCGTGGCGCAGCCCGCACCTGATGGTGTCGCACCGGCTACCCCTGCAACTCGTCCGCTCCTGCCTGCTGCTGGCGACCACCCTGTTCGCCATCCTGGCGTTGCGCAGCATTCCCTTTGCCGAGGTGCAGGCCATCGCCGCCGCGGTGCCGGTCCTGATCACGGCGCTGTCGGTGCCATTGTTGGGCGAGAAAGTCGGCTGGCGGCGCTGGGTCGGCGTGCTGGCCGGCATGGCGGGGGCGCTGATCATCGTCGGGCCGGTGGGCGGCACCTTCCAATGGGCCCTGGCCCTGCCGCTGGCCGCGGCCTTCTGCAACGCGCTGTACCAGATCGCGACGCGCAAGCTGAAGAGCGCGGATTCGCCGACGACGACCATCTTCTACACCGGCATGGCCGGCACATTGGTCTGTACGCTGGCCCTGCCCTTCAACTGGGTGACGCCGGACCTGACGGCCGCGGCCCTGATGGTCCTGCTGGGGACGTTGGGCGGCATCAGCCATTTCTGCCTGATCCGCGCCTACAGCGCTGCTCCCGCCGCCACCGTGGCTCCCTTCGGCTACACGACACTGGTCTGGGCGGCGGTCTATTCGCTGATGCTGTTCGGTGAGGACCTGCGCCTGTCGACCATCCTCGGGACCGCCGTCATCGTCGGCAGCGGCGTCTACATCTTCTATCGCGAACAGATGCGGTCGCGACAGGCGTCCTGAGCCGACAGCCGTCAGGCCGCCTGCGGCCCGACATCCTCCACCATGTAGAACGGCCCGCGCCGGTCGCGCTCGACCCGCAGGATGAAGCGGCTGATCCCGCCGGCCCTGATGGTCCAGAGATCGTCTCCGCCGTCCAGCGGGCGAAGCTCCAGTTCGTCCGGCACCGGCACCTCGCCCAGCCGCTTCAGGATGCGGTCGGCACGGGTACGGTCGATGGCGGGCAGGCTCTCGGCGGCGCGGGCGTCGAAACGGTCGCTCTTCACATAGCGTGTGCCGCCGCCCTGGATCGGACTGGACGGCCGGCCGGGCTGCATCCGCGCCCGCATCGCCATCAGCCGCCAGCGCGCCGCGCCGCAGGCATGAACCGCAGCGGCGTGGACCGCGGCGACATGCGCGATCAGATCCGGGAAAAGCGGCATCAGCTCGCGCCGCTTGTAGGCGACGCGGCTCATCAGATCGTGGATCGAGCGTTCGCTCGCCGCGGCGGCGGCCGGCACGTCCACGGCCTCCGCCGCCAGCAGGGCCGGAATGACGTCGAGCGCCGCCCCCGCCACCAAGGCGTCGATGCGCGTGAGCGCCAGCGCGCCGGCCGCGTCGGTGCGGGCGATGGCGTCCGCCACCACCGGGCGGGCGCGGTCGAAAGCCTCCGCCCGCGGCACCTCGTCCGACAGGGCGGACAGCCAGCCGGCGTCGAACAGGGCACCCCCGGGAAAGGGAAGAAAGACGCTCAAACGCTCAAGACCCGATCAATGACGCTCAGCCGTCCGCGCGCATGCGGGCGACGATGGCCTCCAGCACCTCTTCGGCCCGGTCGTTGTCGATCTGGCAGGTACCGGCGGCCTGATGGCCGCCGCCGCCATATTGCAGCATCAGCGGACCGATGTCCGTCTTCGAACTGCGATCCAGGATCGACTTGCCGCAGGCCAGTACGGTGTTCTGCTGCTTCAGGCCCCACAGGACATGAATCGAGACGTTGGTGTCCGGGAACAGCGCGTAGATCATGAAGCGGTTGCCGGCATAGATCGTCTCCTCCTTGCGGAGGTCGAGGACGACGACATTGCCGCGCACGGTGGCGCAGCGCTTGATCTGGTCGACGAACAGCTCGGCATGCTGGGTGTAGAGGTCCGCCCGCTCCTTCACGTCCGGCAGGTCGAGGATCTGCTCGATGCTGTGACTGCGGCAATAGTCGATCAGGTCCATCATCAGTTGGTAGTTCGACACCCGGAACTCGCGGAAGCGGCCCAGCCCGGTGCGCGCGTCCATGATGAAGTTCAGCAGGGTCCAGCCGGTGGGGTTGAGGATGTCCTCGCGCTCGTACTGGGCTGAATCGGCCTGATCGACCGCCGCCATCATCTCGTTGGAAATGGTGGGAAAGCGCTCCTTCCCGCCATAATAGTCATAGACGACGCGGGCGGCGGACGGGGCCTTGGGGTCGATGATGTGGTTCGGCTTCCCGCCGACGCGCATGGTTTCCGACAGGTGATGGTCGAAGACCAGATGGGCGCCATCGACATAAGGCAGGTTGGTGGTGATGTCGCGACCGGTGATCTCGACCTTGCCGTCCTGCATGTCCTTGGGATGGACGAACTTGATCTCGTCGAGAATGCCCAGCTCCTTCAGCAGGACGGCGCAGACGAGCCCGTCGAAGTCGGACCGGGTAACGAGGCGGTATTTCGCGGCGTCGGACATGCAAGATTCCCCTGGCGGCCGTCATGGGTGAGCGCGTGCCGGAAAGGTAGTCGCCTACCCCTTCGGCACGCAATGCTTTACCGGAGGACCGTTACGGAGATCATCCCCAGGGGCCGCGGCGGTTCTGCGGCATGAAGCCGCCGCCCTGGCTCCCAGCCGGGCTCCCAGCCGGGCTCCCCTGCGGCGGTGCGCCCCAGGGCGAGCGGCCGTCGCGGGGCGGGGTGCGGCCGCCATCAAAACCGCCCCCGAACCCGCCGCCGAAGCTGCCGGTTCGGGCCGCCATCGCGCGCAGCCGCGCGACCCGCTCGCCCATGTCGGGGTGGGTGGAGAACAGGCTGGCCATGCTGGCGCCGCTGAGCGGGTTGGCGATGAACAGGTGGGCGGTCGCCGGGTGCGCCTCCGCCTGATAATTGGGGATGTGGTTGGCGCTGTTGTGGATGTTGGTCAGCGCGTCGGCCAGCCAGTTGGGACGGCCACAAATCTCGGCGCCGATGCGGTCGGCCTCGAACTCGCGGGTGCGGCTGATCGCCATCTGCACCAGCGTCGCGGCGATGGGGGCCAGGATGGCGGCCAGGATCGCGCCCACCATGCCGAGCGGGTTGCCGCCGCGCTCGTCGTTGCTGGAACTGCCGAAGAACAGGCCGAAATTGCCGAGCATCGATACCGCGCCGGCGATGGTCGCGGTGATCGTCATGATCAGCGTGTCGCGGTTCTTCACATGGGCCAGCTCATGCGCCATCACACCGGCGATCTCCTCCGGCGTCAGGCGCTGCAGCAGGCCGGTGGTGGCGGCGACCGCCGCATGCTCCGGATCGCGGCCGGTGGCGAAAGCGTTGGGCTGGTCGTTCTGGATGATGTAGACGCGCGGCATCGGCAGGCCGGCACGCTCCGCCAGTCGGGCGACGATGCCGTGGAATTCGGGTGCGGAATAGGCATCGACCTCGCGGGCGCCGTACATCGACAGAACCATGTCGCCCGAATTCCAATAGCTGAACAGATTCATGCCCAACGCCACGACGAAGGCGATGACGAGGCCGGTCTTGCCGCCCAGCAGGAAGCCGACCGCCATGAAGATCGCCGTCAGGCCGGCAAGGAGGATGGTGGTCTTCAGATAGCTGGTCATGATCGCCATATCGGTTCAGGATGGGCCGAAGCGGGGGTAACCCGCCCCGATCCCGGACATGACCGAGATATGGGTCCGGTCCGCGCCCGCGTTCAAGATGCCCCCCGAGATGCCCGTAGTTTCGCGATGGACATGATGACCGAACCGACCAAGCCGCAACAGGACGCCGCCGAGACGGTGACCGCCAAAACAGCCCCCGATGGGACGGAAGCCAAGGGTCCCGAACAGAAGCCGGGCGAGATCGGCGGCCCGAAGGGGCCGGAGCCGACCCGCTATGGTGACTGGGAGTTCAAAGGGCGCTGTTCGGATTTCTGATCTGATCCTTCACTCTATCCGGCGTCCCGTCACCGCGTCGAACAGGTGCAGGGCGCCGTCCTGCGGGGCGACGGTCAGCCGGTCGCGCTCGCGCACGGTGGGGATGCCGGCCATGCGGACCAGCAGGGTCTCGCCATCCGGCAGACGGCCATAGACCACCGTATCGGCGCCCAGCGCCTCGACCAGTTCGATCTCGATCGAGAAGCCCGCTGCGGCGACGGCCATATGTTCCGGCCGGATGCCCAGCTTCACCGGACGGCCGGCGTCGGTCGGACGCGGCCGCGGCAAGGGAAGGCGCTGGCCGCCCGGCACCAGCACAGCCTCGCCGCGGTCGTCGATGCGGCCGTCCAGCACATTCATCGGCGGCGAGCCGATGAAGCCGGCGACGAACAGGCTGGCCGGCCGCTGGTAGACCTCCAGCGGCGTGCCGATCTGCTCGGCGACGCCATGGTTCATCACCAGGATGCGGTCGGCCAGCGTCATCGCCTCCACCTGATCGTGGGTGACGTAGAGGCTGGTGATGCCGAGCCGGTCCTGCAGCCGCTTGATCTCGACCCGCATCTGGGTGCGCAGCTTGGCGTCCAGGTTCGACAGCGGCTCGTCGAACAGGAAGGCGGCCGGTTCGCGCACGATGGCCCGGCCCATGGCGACGCGCTGGCGCTGGCCGCCCGACAGCTGGCTCGGCCGGCGGTCGAGGAAGCGGCCGAGTTCGAGGATCTCCGCCGCCTTGTCGACGCGGGCGCGGATCTCCGCCTTGGGGATCCCGCGGATCTTCAGGCCGTAGGCCATGTTGTCGAAGACCGTCATGTGCGGGTAGAGCGCATAGTTCTGGAACACCATCGCGATGTCGCGATCCTTGGGGTCCAGATGATTGACCACGCGCCCGCCGATGGCGATCTCGCCGCCGGTGATGCCCTCAAGCCCGGCGACCATGCGCAGCAGGGTGGACTTGCCGCAGCCCGACGGCCCCAGCAGGACCAGGAACTCGCCGTCCTGGATCGCGATGTCGATGCCCTTGATCGCTTCGACCGGCCCATAGGATTTGCGGACGTTCCGGATTTCGACGGTTGCCATTGTTCTTCTTTCCCTTCGCCCGCGCTTACTTTTCGCTGTCCATTATTTTTCGCTATCGACCAGACCCTTGACGAACCAGCGCTGCATCAGCACCACCACCGCCACCGGCGGCAGCATCGCCAGCACCGTGGTCGCCATGATGATGTGCCAGTCGTTGGCCGATTCGCCGGTGCCGATCATCTTGGTGATGCCGGTCACGATGGTTTCCATATCGCCGCTGCTGGTGACCAGGAGCGGCCAGAGATACTGGTTCCAGCCATAGATGAAGAGGATGACGAACAGGGCGGCGATGTTGGTGCGCGACAGCGGCAGCACCACGTCGATGAGGAAGCGCACCGGCCCGGCGCCGTCGATCTTCGCCGCCTCCAGCAGCTCGTCCGGGATGGTCAGGAAGAACTGGCGGAACAGCAGCGTCGCGGTCGCCGAGGCGATCAGCGGAATGGCCAGCCCGGCATAGGTGTTGATCAGGCCCAGATCGGCGACGACCTTGTAGGTCGGGATGATCCGTACCTCCACCGGCAGCATCAGCGTGATGAAGATCAGCCAGAAGAAGGCCATGCGCAGCGGGAAGCGGAAGAAGGCCACCGCATAGGCCGACAGGATGGAGATGGCGATCTTGCCCAGCGCGATGGACAGCGCCATCACCAGGCTGTTCAGCATCATGGTGCGGACGGGCGTGTACATGGCGCGGTCGCCGGCCTCGCCCGCCCAGGCCTGGGCGTAGTTGGCCGCTCCCTGCCCACCTGGCCACAGCGGCAGCCCGCCGCGGCCGATGGTGCCGGAATCCCAGGTGGAGCCGATCAAAGTCACGTAGATCGGATAGGCGAAGATCAGGACGCCGGCGATCAGGACGATGTGCGGCACGAGGTCGATGACACGGGTCGTCTTCATGCGTAGTGGACCTTGCGCTCGACGAAGCGGAACTGCACCGCGGTCAGCGCGATGACGATCACCATCAGGATCACCGACTGGGCCGACGACCCGCCGAGGTCGTTGTTGACCACGCCGTCCTGGTAGACGCGGAAGATCAGCGTTTCCGTCGCCTTGCCCGGCCCGCCCTGGGTCAGGGCGTGGATGGTGCCGAAGGTCTCGAAGAAGGCGTAGACCATGTCGACCACCAGCAGGAAGAAGGTGGTCGGCGACAGCAGCGGGAAGGTGATGGTCCAGAACCGCCGCACCGGACCGGCACCGTCGATGCTGGCCGCTTCGATCACCGAGCGCGGGATCGCCTGCAATCCGGCCAGGAAGAAGATGAAGTTGTAGGACACCTGCTTCCAGCTGGCGGCCATGATGACCATCACCAGCGCCTGCCCGCCGTTCAGCCGGTAGTCCCAATCATAGCCGAGCGCCCGCAAGGCCCGGCCGAAGGACCCGATGTCGGGGTTGAAGATGAACATCCACAGCACCGCGGCGACGGCTGGCGCCAAGGCGTAGGGCCAGATCAACAGCGTCTTGTAGGCGCGGGCCCCCTTGATCTTCGAATCGGCCAGCACCGCCAGCAGCAGCGCCACCCCCATCGCCAGCACGGTCACCGCGACGCTGAAGACGATCGTGACCTTCAGCGTGTCGAGATAGTTCGGGTCGCCCAGCACATGGGTGAAATTCTCGAACCACACGAACTCGCTGCGGATGCCGAAGGCGTCCTGGAGATGAACCGACTGCCAGATCGCCTGGGCCGCCGGCCAGATGAAGAACACCAACGTCACCGCCACCTGCGGCGCCAGCAGCAGGTAGGGCAACAGCCGGTTGTCGAAGGTGACGCGACGCTGCAAAGGATGGTCTTTCGTCGGTTGTGCGTGACGCTTGGGAGCCCCTGCTTCCCCCTCTCCCCCCGGGGAGAGGGTCGGGGTGAGGGGGAAGCATAGGGTAGATTGGGGGGTATGCGAGGCGCGCTTCAACAGATCGAAGCCACGCCGCGCATCCCCCTCACCCTAACCCTCTCCCCGGGGGGGAGAGGGGATGGCGTGGTTCGGCCAATCAACCCTTGTTGGCACGCTCGAAGTTGCGAAGCACGGTATTGCCGCGCTTGATCGAGGCGTCGAGCGCTTGTTTGGCGTCCTGCTGGCCCTGGAAGGCCTTCTCGAGCTCTTCCTGGATGATGTTGCGGATTTCCGGCAGGTTGCCCAGGCGCAGGCCCATGCTGTTCTCGGTGGTCGGCGTCCGGGTCAGCTGCGCCGCCGGCACGTCGGCGCCGGGGTTCTTCTCGTAATAGCCCTGGGCCTTGGCGATCTCGATGCCCTTCAGCGTCACCGGGACATAGCCGGTGTCCATGTGCCACTTGGCGTCGACCTCGGGCTTGGCCAGATAGGTGAAGAACTGCGACACCGCCTTGTATTCGGCGGGCGTGCGCTTGGGCGAGGTCATCACCCAGAAGGCGGCGCCGCCGATGATGCCGTTCTTCGGGTCGTTGTTGGCGAATTCCGGCCAGTAGGGCAGCGGCGCGGCGCCCCAGGCGAAGGTCGCCTCCTTCAGGATGCGGCTGCGCAGGGAGGACGACCCCTGGATCATCGCGCACTCGCCCGACGGGAACAGGGCGTCCGGCTTGTTGTCGCGGCCGCCATACTTGAACAGCCCGTCCTTCTGCATGTCGATCAGCGTCTGGACATGCTTGACGTAGAGCGGGGCGTCGATCTTCAGCTCGGCGTTCAGGCCGCCATAGCCGTTGGCCTGGCTGGCGAAGGGAGTGTTGTGGATGGCGCCCAGCTGCTCGAGCTGCACCCAGGTCGGCCAGGAGGTGGTGAAGGGGCAGCTCGATCCCGACGCCTTCAGCTTCTTCGCCGCGTCGACCAGTTCCGGCCAGGTCGCCGGCGGCTTGGCCGGGTCGAGGCCGGCCTTCTGGAAGGCGTCCTTGTTGTAGAACATGATGGCGGTGGAGCTGTTGAACGGCAGCGCCATCATTTTCCCGTCCTTGGACGAGTAATAGCCCTTCACCGCCGGGATGTAGGCGTTGGCGTCGAAGGACGCCCCGGTCTCCTGCATCAGCTGGTAGACCGGCTTCACCGCCGGGCCGGCGGCCATCATGGTGGCGGTGCCGACCTCGAACATCTGCACGATGTGCGGCGCGTTGCCGGCGCGGAAGGCGGCGATGGCCGCCTGCATCGTCTCCGGATAGCTGCCCTTGTAGGAGGCGTTGACCTGGACCGCCTGCTGGCTGTCGTTGAAGTCCTTGACGATCTGCTCCAGCTGGCCGCCGAGCGGCTGCGGCAGGCCGTGCCAGAAATCGACCACCGTCTTCTGTTGTGCCAGCGCGGCGCCCGGCAGGGCGGCGGCGAACAGCAGGGCGGAGGTGGCGGCGGCGCCCGTCAGGAGGGCAAGCTTGCGGCGGGTCAACATGCGGTGGGTCTCCCTGTCCCGGTATGGTGCGCGGTTGTCATGAGGGCAACGGGTTGCCGTCCCGCGACGTTTTCGTGAAGTTTTGGTGGCAGACGCATCGAGCGCCATTTGCAGGCGTTGTATGCGTTCGCGAAAAAGACCGGCGACACGATGATCGCTTCCGAAACTGTTTGGTTGCTCTAATCGTCACACTGCGCACGCATACCAAACTCTGTCAAGACGCCGCATTACAGTTTTATGACGTGAAAAGCGACTCGGCCCAAATGTTGCGGAGCGAAAGCAAGCCGGCGCGGAACGGCTAACGCTGCCAAACCGCGTCCGGCGATTTCAGGCTGGCGGGAGCGGGGCTTCTCCCGGCTTTCAAGCGGCTGAGCAGACGTCGCAAGGCGGCAGGATCACAGGGTTTGTGGACCAGGGAAAAACCACTGCGGTCGACGCTGCGCAGCCGGTCGGGATCGGTGTCGCCGGTGACGATCACCCCCGGCACCCGCCGGCCGCAACGGGCACGCACTGCCTGGATGGCGTCGATGCCGGTTTCCGGCCCCGACAGGCGCAGGTCGGACAGCACCAGATCGGGGGCCGCGGCACCGCCGTCCAGCCCGGCACAGGCCTCGACGATGCCGCGCGCGGGGATGACGGCATAGCCCCAGCCCCGCAGCAGCAGCCCGATCCCTTCCAACTGCATGGCGTCATCCTCGATCACCAGCACCGTGCCTGCCACCACGGGATCGCCGCCTCCGGCGGAAGCGGACTGACCGGCCGCCGGTTCAGGCTCGCTGTCGGCCGACTCATCCCCCGAGCGGTCGCCGTCGTTGCCGGCCAGCGGCACCTCCACCGCAAAAACGGAGCCCTTGCCGGGTTTGGAGCGCACCGTCACCGGATGCCCCAGCACCTGCGCCAGCCGCCGCACGATGGCGAGGCCGAGGCCCAGCCCCTGCTTGCGGTCGCGTCCGGGATTGCCGAGTTGGTGGAAGTCCTCGAAGATCGCGGCATGGTTGGACGGATCGATCCCGACGCCGCTATCCCACACCTCGACCCTCAGATTGCCGCCGCGCCGCCGCGCCGCCAGCAGGATGCCGCCCTTCAGCGTGTAGCGCAGGGCGTTGGCCAGGATCGGCCGCAGCAGCCTTTCCATCAGCGCGGGATCGCTCGTCACCTCGGCGTCGAGCGGGTGGACGTTGAAGCGCAGCCCCTTGGTCTCCGCCTCGGACCCGAACTCCTCCAGCATCTTGGCGAGCAGGTCGTTGATCGGGAAGATCTGGGGCTTGGCGATGACCAGCCCGGCCTCCAACGCCGACACGTCAAGCAGGGCACGCAGCAGGGTCTCGCCGCCGATGATCGACTGCTCCAGCTTGTTCGCCAGTTCGATGGACGCGGGATCGGTCAGCCGGCCGCTCAGCAGATGGTGGAACAGGTGCATCGCCTGGAAGGGCTGGCGCAGGTCGTGGCTGGCCGCCGACAGGAACTTCCCCTTGGCGGTGCGGGCCCGCTCGGCGTCGGCCCTGGCCTGCGCCGTCTCCGCCCGGGCCTCGGCAAGGGCGGCGGCCCGCGCATCGGCGACCAGAGCCACCGCATGGACCCTGCCGTCCGCATCCGGAACCGGCGTCAGCGCCAGCGCACACCCCAAGCCTGGAAGCGGACCAGCGGCGCTGCCCGGTATGCCGGTCGCCATCACCTGGCGCCAAAGCCCGTCGATCCCGTCCGCAACATCGGCCGGCAGCCCGGCCTCCGCCAGGGTCCGCCCTTCCACCGCGTCCGGCGCAAGGCCGAAACGTTCGGCAAAGGCACGATTCGCCACCAGCAGGCGCCCGCCGTCATCGAGCAGCGCTCGAGGAGTGCCGTCGACCGACAGCAGGGCATCCAGCCAATCCTCACGCGTCAGGGTCGGTCCTTGGATGAGGGGCATCGGCCTATACTCGGTTAGACTACGGGGAAGACGAAACCATAGGGAAACCGGCGACGGACCTTGCGGCGAAACGGGAGGTTCCGACCACCGCGTTACCACTGCTTTATCTTGTGCTCCGATCGATCGTGTCAAATGTGACCTCAGTCAACCCCATGGCCTAGGTTCGTTCGAAGGCCCTAATGCTTAAAGCCGAAGCTGCACCGTTCCGCCGTTGCGACGACCGGCCGAGGATGCTTCCGCATCCGGCGGTGCCCGCGCTATAAGACGCCATGGTGCAACGCCGCCCCTCCCCCCTTCCCGCCCTGCCGCGTCGCCGCAGGCGATCCGCCGCCCCGCCGCCCCAGCCTCCGCGGGCGCTGGAGATATCCGGCCTGCCGATGCCGCTGGAACTGCGCGAGAGCGCGCGTGCGACCCGCATGACCCTGCGGGTCGATCCCGGCCGCGGGCTGGTCCAGGTGGTGGTGCCGGTCGGCGTGTCGGAAACCGACGCCCGCCAGTTCGTCGGCCGGCATGACGGCTGGCTGCGGGCGCGGCTGGCGGCGATGCCGCCTTCCCTGCCCTTCGCCGACGGCGCCAGCGTGCCCTATCTCGGCGTCGAGCATGTCATCCGTCATGACCCGGCCCTGCGCGGCCCGACCCGGATCGAGGACGGCGTGCTGCTGGTCGGCGGCCAGCCGGAGCATGTCTCCCGCCGCATCCGCGATTTCCTGACCGCCGAGGCCAAGCGCGAGTTGGCGGTCCGCGCCCGCCTCAAGGCCGGGAGCATCGGCGCCCGCGTCGCCGCCGTCACCATCCGCGATACCAAGAGCCGCTGGGGCAGCTGTTCCTCCACCGGCCGGCTGTCCTTCTCCTGGCGCCTGATCCTGACGCCGGAAGCGGTGCTGGACTATGTCGTCGGCCATGAGGTGGCGCATCTGCGCGAGATGAACCATTCCGCGCGCTTCTGGGCGCTGTGCGCCAGCCTGACCGCCGGCCGGAATGTCGATTGGCCGCGAGCCTGGCTGAAGGCGAATGGGACGCGGCTGCTGCGATACGGATGAGGCGCGGGCGAGCCCTCGCCCTATTCCACCGTCTCCGCCAGCCGTGGCTCGGGCGCACGGGCCTCGCGCCGGACAAAAGCCAGGAAGTCGTCGTAAGGCATCGGACGACCCAGCAGATACCCCTGGCCCTGGTCGCAGCCCAGCTTGGCGAGGCACTGGTACTGCTCCTCCGTCTCCACCCCCTCGGCCAGCGTCTGCATGCGCAAGGACCGGGCCATGCCGGTGATCGCCTCGATGATGGCGCCACTGTCCGGATTGCCGGCGCACAGGCCGCTGACGAAGCTGCGGTCGATCTTCAGCTTGTCGACGCGGAAGCGCTTCAGATAGGCCAGGGAGGAATAGCCGGTGCCGAAATCGTCGATGGCGAGCGACACGCCCATCCCGCGCAGCCGGGAGAAGGTTTCCGACACCAGGTCGGACTCGTCCATCAGGACGCTTTCCGTCACCTCCAGTTCCAGCGCCGACGGCGGGATGCCGAAGGCCGACAGGCAGCCCGCCACCCGCTCCGCCAGTCCGGGGCGGCGCAGTTGGACTGCCGACAGGTTGACGGCGATCAGCAGGGTCCGGTGGCGCAGCAGTTCCGCGGCGCGGCGGCAGGCCTCGCCCAGCACCCAGTCGCCCAGCGGCAGGATCAGGCCGGTATCCTCGGCCACCGGGATGAACTGTCCGGGCATGATCAGCGTGCCGTCGGGCTGGCGCCAGCGCACCAGCGCCTCCGCCCCGATCAGCAGGCGGCCGTCCAGCGAGAACTGCGGCTGGAAATGCAGTTCCAGCTCGTCGTTGGCCAGCGCTCGGCGCAGGTTGTTCTCGGTCCACATCCGGTCCGACGCGCGACGGTTCAGTTCCGGCGTGAAGAACTGGTAGGTGGCGCCGCCGGCCTTCTTGGCGGCGTACATCGCCATGTCCGCGCTCTTCAGCAGGCTGTCGATGCCGGTGCCGTCGTCGGGATAGATCGCGATGCCGATGGAAGGCGTGACCTGCAACGCGTGGCCGTCGATCACGTAGGGCTCCGACAGGGCGTGCAGCACCTTGCGCGCGACGATGCCGGCGGCATCGGGGCTGTCCATGTCGCTGATGAGGATGATGAACTCGTCGCCACCCTGCCGGCTGACCGTGTCGCTGGCCCGCACGGTGGTGGTCAGCCGCTTCGCCACCTCGCGCAGAAGGCCGTCGCCGACCTGATGGCCCAGGCTGTCGTTGATGGTCTTGAAACGGTCGAGATCGGCGAACAACAGCCCCAACTTGCTGCCGTGGCGCCCGGCGGACAGCATGGCGCGTTCCAGCCGGTCGCGCAGCAGGAAGCGGTTGGGCAGGTCGGTCAGGAAGTCGAACTGCGCCAGATGACGGATGCGTTCCTCCTGCGCGCGGGTTTCGGTGACGTCGGTGAAGGCGGCGATGTAGTTGGCGGCGGCGCCGTCCTCGTTCCTGACCAGCGTGACGCTCAGCCATTCCGGAAACACTTCGCCGCTCTTGCGGGTGCTCCAGATCTCGCCGGCCCAATGGCCGTCGGCGCGCAGCTGCGCCCACAGTTCCTCGTAGAAGCCCGGCGGATTGCAGTCGGAGCGCAGGAATTCCGGGCCGCGGCCCAGCACCTCCTCCCGCTCATAGCCGGTGATGCGGACGAAGGCATTGTTGGCGGCGACGATCTGCCGGTGTTCGTTGGCGACGAACATGCCTTCCGCCGCGTTTTCGAACACCTTGGCGGACAGCCGCAGCTGCCATTCCGCCCGCTTGCGCTCGCCGATGTCGCGGGCGATGGCGGAGTAATAGACGTCGCCCTCGTAGCTGATCCGGCTGGCGGTGACCTCGAGCTCCAGCATGCGGCCGTCGGCGGTGCGATAGATGGTCTCGTAATGGCCGGCGGCATCCTCGCCCTCGGCGGCGAAGCGCTTCAGCAGGTCGGCCTGCCCCGTCTCCTCCGGCGTCACGCCCAGCATCTTGCGGCCGAAGGGGTTGATGTAGGCGATGCGCAGGCCGGCGTCGGCCAGCACGACGATCTCGGAGACATGGTCGACGAAGAAATTGGCGAGATAGAGCTGGCGCGCCCGTTCACGCAGCATGCGGTCGCTGTGCCGGGCCCGGAGCTGGTAGCTGCCGACGATGCGCCGGATCCAGCCGGTGACCAGCCACGACATGCCGACCGATGCGGCCAGCGCCACGCCCAGCACCGCGACGGTGGTCCAGACCCGCCGGTCGACACCGCGGCTGATCTCCGCGCGGCGGGCCTCCATCTCCTTGCCGACATCGTCGACGTAGAAGCCGGCCACCAGGATCCAGCCCCAGACGCCGGGCGCCGAGACATAGGCCATCTTCGGCGTCGGCCGCGCGGTGACCGGATGGATCCAGTCGTAGCGCAGATCCCCGCCGCCCTGGCGCCCGAGGTCCAGCAGGCGGGTGACGAGGTCGCGTTCGGTGCTCCACGGCAGGTCGTGGGCCTTCATTCCCTCCGACGCCGGGGCGGTGGGCGACAACAGCACTTGCCCGTCCTGGCGCAGCACGCCGATATGACCGGTCTCGCCGAAGCGGAAAGCCCGCAGCCGCTCCAGCGACTCGTGCTGCAGCCGTGCCTCCACCGCGTCCAGCGAGTCGCTGGCGCCGATCACCCAGTCGTAGGGCTCGAACCGGCGGACGAAGGCCAGCTTGTCGACCGTTCGCGTCGGGCCGTCCGGCATGCGCCAGCGGTAGCGGGCGAAACCGCCCAGGCCGGGGTCCTGGACCGCCCGCATCAGTTCGCGCACCACCGCGGCTCCCTGCGGATCGGACTCCGCCAAGGGTGATCGTCCCTCCCAAGACGGGTCGATCGGCATCAGCACCGCCCCACCGTTCAGGTCGTTGATGAAGTAGTAGCCGCGCCCGCCGGAGAAGCGCAGCGGCCGCAGCGTCTCCTTGATCGACTCCTTCACCGACCTCTCCGGCAGGATGTCCTTTTCGCGGCCATGGACGCTGCGGGCGATGGCATGGGCCTCGCCGACCTGGGCGCGCAGCTGCTCCTTCAGAACCGGTTCAACGCGCGAGCGCATGTAGGCGAGATAGGACTGCGCGTTCTCCACCTCCTGCACCAGGGCCTGCCGCTGCTCCTCGACGTAGCGCGCCTCGCTCTGCCGCAGGTCGTGCTCCAGGTCGGTCCAATGCTGCCAGACGAAGTAGAAGCCGAGCCCGAGGACGAGCGCCGAAACCAGCGCCATCGACGCCAGGAACTGCAGGCGGTACAGCCGGGCCTCGTCGGACTGGCGCGACGGCGCACGGGCCAGCTCGGCGACAGGGTCGGGCAAGAAGGGCTCCCTTCGGATGGGCTTCGCGCAAACCGGGAAGCCCGGCCCTCGATGCGCTGTACGAGTGTTGCTTAGTAACCTCAGGGATTCAACTGCAAGCCAATCGGAACGATGCAGACGCGGCTCCGCGACCACGCCCGTCGCCCGACCAAGGCCGGGCGGCGGGAGAAGCAGGTTCGACGGGCGGGGAGCCCGTTCATCGCAAGGCTTTAAAACGCCTCCCGGCACCGCTATGGTCGCGCGCGCGTGCTATGAAATCTGCCGCGAGATCTGCCGCCCCACCTCAATCCAGCGCCCGTATCCTCCGGAGAGTGCCGATGATCCCCCGCTATACCCGCCAAGAGATGGCCCGCATCTGGGAGCCGGAAAACCGCTTCCGCATCTGGTTCGAGATCGAGGCGCACGCCTGCGACGCGCAGGCCGAGCTGGGCGTGATCCCGAAGGAGGCTGCCAAGGCCGTGTGGGAGCGTGGCAAGTGGGAGATCGACCGCATCGACGAGATCGAGCGCGAGACCCGTCACGACGTCATCGCCTTCCTGACCAACCTCGCCGAATATGTCGGACCGGAGGCCCGCTTCGTCCATCAGGGCATGACCTCGTCGGACGTGCTGGACACTTGCCTGGCCGTCCAGCTGACCCAGGCCGCCGACCTGCTGCTGGCCGACATGGACGCCCTGCTGGCGGCGCTGAAGCGCCGGGCCTACGAGCACAAGGACACGGTCACCATCGGCCGCAGCCACGGCATCCATGCCGAGCCGACGACCTTCGGCCTGAAGCTGGCCGGGCATTACGCCGCCTTCGCCCGCGGGCGCGAGCGTCTGGTCGAGGCGCGCAAGGACATCGCCACCTGCGCCATCTCCGGCGCCGTCGGCACCTTCGCCAACATCGACCCGCGCGTGGAGGAGCATGTCGCCGCCAAGCTGGGGCTGTCGGTGGAGCCGGTGTCGACCCAGGTCATCCCGCGCGACCGCCACGCCTTCTTCTTCTCCGTGCTGGGGGTGATCGCGTCGAGCGTCGAGAATCTGGCGACGGAAATCCGCCATCTGCAGCGCACCGAGGTGCGTGAGGCGGAGGAGTATTTCCACCCCGGCCAGAAGGGCTCGTCGGCGATGCCGCACAAGCGCAACCCGGTCCTGTCGGAGAACCTGACCGGTTTGGCCCGCATCGTGCGGTCGGCCGTCGTCCCGGCGCTGGAGAACGTCGCGCTGTGGCACGAGCGCGACATCTCGCACAGCTCTGTCGAGCGCATGATCGGCCCCGACGCCACCGTCACGCTCGACTTCGCCCTGGTGCGACTGACCGGCATGATGGACAAGCTGGTGGTCTATCCGGAGCGCATGCAGAAGAACCTGGACGATCTGGGCGGGCTGGTCTTCTCGCAGCGGGTGCTGCTGGCGCTGACCCAGGCCGGGATGAGCCGCGAGGACAGCTACAAGGCGGTGCAGCGCAACGCCATGCAGGTGTGGGAGAAGGGCGGCAACTACCTGGACCTGCTGTCGAACGACGCCGACATCGCCAGGCATATCGGCCGCGACAAGCTGGAGCCGATGTTCGACATGACCTACCACACCAAGCATGTCGACACGGTGTTCAAGCGCGTGTTCGGCGAGTGAGCGGACGCCCGTGTTGACCGTGGGGGAACCGGGCCGTTACGGCGTCTTCCGCAGGGCGGCAATTACTTGCCGGTGGATGACAAACGGCCCGGCCGCACCTACTCTATCTCGAGAAGCATGTGCCCGGGCGGGGCAATCCTGAACAGAGCGAGGACCGTACCCATGGCGATGGAAGCCGCCACGATCGAAAAGCTCATCAAGGAAGGCATCCCGGACGCGATCGTGGAGATCGCGGACCTGCGCGGCGATGGCGACCACTATGCCGCGCTCGTCACCTCCGCCGCCTTCAAGGGCAAGAGCCGGGTGCAGCAGCACCAGATGGTCTATGCCGCCCTGCAGGGCAGGATGGGCGGCGAACTGCACGCCTTGGCGCTGACCACCGCCCTGCCGGAAGGCGCCTGAACACACGTCGCAATGGACAAGGCTCCGGCGCCGCCGGACCGCATCGGAAGGGTTATCCAAGTCATGGTCGATCAGAACGTCGTCGAGCGCATCGAGCAGGACATCAAGAACAACGATGTCGTGCTCTACATGAAGGGGACCCCGGTGTTCCCGCAATGCGGCTTCTCCGCCGCCGTCGTCCAGGTGCTGAGCCACACCGGCGTCAAGTTCAAGGGCGTCAACATCCTGGAGGATCCGGGCCTGCGCCAGGGTCTGAAGGAATACTCGAACTGGCCGACCTTCCCGCAGCTCTACGTCAAGGGCGAGCTGGTCGGTGGCTGCGACATCGTCCGCGAGATGTACGAATCGGGCGAGTTGCAGACCCTGATGGCCGACAAGGGTGTCGCCAGCGCCGCTGCCTGACGGCGCCACGGCTCTTGGCTGGAATGGAAAAGCCCCGCTTCGGCGGGGCTTTTCGCATTCGCGCCGTTACGCCTTCGGCTTCTGCGGTATGTTGTTCGGGCCGTGCTGGATGAAGGCGGAAAATTTGATCCCGCCCGAGGCGAGGTCCAGCAGATCGTCCGGCAGCTCGCTCTGATCGGTGGCGGGCAGGACCAGGGTCATTTCGCCGGGCTGTTCCTCCACCACCTTGATCGCCAAGCCGGGTATCGGATCGGTGCCCAACAGGGTCTTCAGCGCTGCATGCGGGTCCCTGACCAGCAAAGCACGAAATGCAGCGTCGGACTGCGCCCGATCCACCAGGGCGGCCTCGGCTTGACGGCGGAGTTGCAGCAGCGGATCGGCACCAGCTTGCGAAGTCATAAGCCACCTTTCCAAAATTACTTAGAAGCTGAAACCGTATCGATGCAGCGGTTCGGCAAGCATAGACGCGGCAATAGGATCGCTATATACGGGCAATAGACGGCCCGACAAGCTGAAATAATATTGCGCTAACAGGCACGGTGTTTTCGGCGGCGCAGGAATGAAACCGATGCACCCCCAGCGAGAAATCATCCGTCCGGTCTCCCTGGACGAGGCCGACGCCTTGGCTCCGCTGACCTGGGCCTCCTACCGCTCGCTCCTGTCGCTCGCCGACCCGGATGCGAGGCGGCTGTGCCGGCCCTGCGCCGTCGCCGCCTGGGATGGAGACCGCCCGGCCGGCCTCACCCTGTCCGCGGTTTCGCCGGGCCGGCCTCTGGAGGCGGGAGAGCAGACGCTGCTGTCATTGAGCGTCGCCCGGCCCTGGCGCAGGCACGGATTGGCGCTGCGACTGCTGGCGGCGCTGGAACAGGCCCTGCCGGCGCTGGGCGTCCGGCACCTGGCTGTCAGCTATTCCAGCCGCCTGCCGGCTGCCGACGCTTTCACCGCGACCTTGCGCGCCGCCGGCTGGCCTCCTCCCGAACCATCGCGGCTACGCATCTGCGGTGCCGTTCGCGACACCGTGGCGGTTTTCCGAGACCGCGACTCGCTGATGACGCGCATGAAGGCGGAAGGCTTGCGGCTATGGTCCTGGCGGGAACGCGGAGCGGAGGCCGAAGCGCTCGCCACCGGCCGCAACGAAGCGCCGGCCTGGGCCCAGCCCTCGCATTGGCGCGCCATGCTCGACCCCGACCTGTCGCTGGTCATCGGCGCAGCCGGCGGCCAGGCCGGCGACGGGGCTGACGCAGGGGACGAAATCGTCGGCTGGGCGCTGTGCGTGCATCAGCCGGACCTGTCGCGCTGGTTCTTTCCCGTCGGCTGGGTCCGCCCACCCTTCGATCGCCGCGCTTGGCTGATGGGCGCCTATGCCGAGGGAGCGGAACGGTTGGCCGCGCGCCATGGCGGCGATGCGGTCGCCGTCATCGAGACGGGTAGCGGCCAACCCGGCATGTGGCGGCTGTTCGAGCGACGTTTCGAGCCGCATGTCCATTGGACCGACCGGATGATGAGCAGCGAACGTCTGCTGGCGCCATAGTTCCGCCACCCAGCGATGCCGGCCGCGCAGCCCGGCCATGCCCGGCCCCCCGCTGCCGAGTTGCACAAACAATGTGCTAAACCGACGGTATGGTTCAGACCTCGCCGCCCGCCAAGGCCCCGACCTCCACAACCGCGGCGTTTGCCGCGGCGCTGGCCTCATACCTGATCTGGGGGCTGGTCAACCCGGTCTTCTTCAAATCGCTGGGCGGTGTCGGGGCGGTGGAGATCGTCGCGCACCGCGTGGTGTGGACGGTGGTGCTGGTCGGCGCCATCGTGCTGGCGACCCGCGGACCGGCGGCCGTCGTCGCCGCGGTGGGAAACTGGCGCAGGCTGGGCGTGCTGGTGATCACCACCCTGCTGGTCACCATCAACTGGACCGTGTTCATCTGGGCGGTGGTGAACAGCCGGCTGGTCGAGGCCAGCCTGGGATACTTCATCAATCCGCTGGTCAATGTCCTGCTGGGCGTTCTGTTCCTCAACGAACGGCTCAGCCGCGGCCGCATGCTGGCGGTCGCCATCGCCGGGGCCGGGGTCGGCAGCCTCGTCGTCAGCTACGGCGCCGTGCCCTGGGTGGCCCTGTCGCTGGCGCTGTCCTTCGGCTTCTACGCCCTGGTGCGCAAGAAGGCGGCGATCGATCCGGTGATCGGGCTTCTGGTGGAAACCGCCCTGCTGCTGCCGGCGGCATTGGGCTATCTGCTGTGGCTGGGCGGCGACGGCGCCTTCGGGCATGGCTGGGGGGAAAGCACCCTTCTGGTGCTGGCCGGGCCGATGACCGCGGTGCCGCTGGTGCTGTTCATGATCGGTGCTGCGCGGCTGACGCTGACCACCATGGGATTGCTGCAATATGTCGGGCCGATCGGCCAGCTCCTGCTGGGCGTGCTGGTCTATGGCGAGGCCTTCACCCGCAGCCACACCATCACCTTCGCCTGTATCTGGGTGGCGCTCGCCGTCTTCACCGCCGATGCGGTCCACAGCCACCGCTCCACCACCCGCGCCGCTGCCGCCGCGGAGTAACTCAGGGTAGCGGTTGGCGCGGCGTCAGGCCGTGGGCGATGGTATGGGCCAGCGTGCCGACCATGGCGCAGATGCCGGCATCGTCGCGGCCGAACACGACCTGGTCGAGGAAGCCCAGCCCGAAGCTGAGCGTCGCGATCCCGGCTGCCACATTGACGATGTCGGCATCGGCGGCGATGGCGCCGCGGTCGCGATGGCCCTCCAGACGCTTCAGCAGGCAGGGGATGCGGCTTTGCGACAGGGTGCGGGCCATCTCGTCCGCCACCGCCTGATCGACCAGCGCGCGGGCCAGCACCACGCGGGTGAAGTCGCGGCATTTCCAGCTGTGCTTCAGCTGCGCGTGCAGGAAACGGGCAAGGTCGGTCTCCAGATCCTCGTCCGGCGGCGGCATGTCGCAGCCGCCCGATTCCTCGCGCCAATAATGCTCCACCACCGCCAGCAGCAATCCGCTCTTGCCGGAGAAATAGCGCTGGATCAGCTGTTCGTTGACCCCGGCCCGCCCGGCGATCTCGCGCGTGGTCGCCGCATCGAAGCCGCGCTCGGCGAACACCGCCTTGGCGGCGTCGAGCAGGGCGCTCTCGGTCGCGGCGCGGTCGCGCTTGCGCGCTCCCCCGTCACAGCTGCCGTCGCCGACGCCATTGCCGGGGCAACAGCCATCGGCATCCTTGCGTGAGTCCAAAACCCGCTCCTCCCCGTCGATCCCGCCGGCCCGATAATAAGTATGCAGATACATACTTGACAAGCGGCAGCCTGAGGTTCAAGTATGTACTCACATACATACAAGCCGGCCACCCAGAAAGCCGATTGCCCAACAGGGGGTTATTTCCGCCATGCCGCAGATCAGCGATACGAGCCGCAACGATACGCAGGCCGCCCCGGACCTGTTCACTCCCTTGCGCCTCGGCGCGATCGAGCTGCCGAACCGCGTCGTCATGGCGCCGATGACCCGCAGCCGCGCCGGCGAAGGCAACTGCCCGACCGCGCTGACCGCCGAATATTATGCCCAGCGCGCCTCGGCTGGCCTGATCATCACCGAGGCGACGCAGGTCTGCGACACCGCCCAGGGCTATCCCAGCACGCCGGGCATCCACACCGATGCCCAGACGCTGGCTTGGCGCGTGGTGGCGGACGCGGTTCACGATGCCGGCGGGCGGATCGTCACCCAGCTCTGGCATGTCGGCCGCATCTCCCATCAACGCTTCCAGCCGAACGGCGCCGTCCCGGTCGCCCCCTCGGCCATCGCGGCGAAGGGCCAGCTCTACACCGGTGCGGGCATGGAGCCCTTCCCGGTGCCGCGCGCCCTTGAGACCGCCGAAATCCCCGGTCTGGTCCGCCACTTCGCCGACGCGGCCAAGCGCGCCGTGTACGATGCCGGCCTGGACGGCGTCGAGATCCACGCGGCCAACGGCTACCTGATCGACCAGTTCCTGCGCGACCGCACCAACACCCGCACCGACCAGTATGGCGGGACGGTGGAGAACCGCTGCCGCTTCCTGCTGGAGATCCTGGAAGCCACGGCCCATGCCGTCGGCGCCGGCCGCATCGGCGTCCGCCTGTCGCCGACCGGCGTGTTCAACGACATGGGCGACAGCGACCCGCTGCCGCATTTCCTGGCGGTCACCAAGGCCCTGAACCCCTTCAACCTCGCCTATCTGCATGTGATCGAAGGGCAGCCCGGCCACCATATGGCTCCGCCGGACGGCGCGCCGCATGTGGCATCCGCCCTGCGCGCCGCGTTCAAGGGACCGTTCATCCTGAATGGCGGCTACAGCCGCGGCGACGCCGCTGCGGCGCTCGCCAAGGGCGAGGCCGACGCGGTCAGCTTCGGCGAGCCCTTCATCGCCAACCCGGACCTGCCGCTGCGCTTCCGTGCCGATGCGCCGCTGGCCGAGCCGGACCGCACCACCTACTACGGCGGCGACGCCAAGGGCTACACCGACTACCCGGCCCTGGAGTCCGTCGCCGCCTGACCGGTTTGCGGCCCCGCTGCCCCGGCGGAGCCGCAGTCCCTCTCGACGTGAGAGCGCGTCGTGAGTGCGTCGTGAGACGCAAATCCCCGCTGCCCCCGGCCCGGTTCCCCCCTGGGCCGGGGGACTTTTTTTATGGGGCTGCTTTTGTATGAGCTGGGCCGTTACGCCGCCCCGCCCTCTCCATCCAACCCGCCGTCCAGGCCACGGGCCAGCGCGGCGATGGTGCCGTAGCCGACCTGATCCACGGGGTCGATCTCCGCCATCTTGGCAAGGATCGCCAGCGCCTTGTCCCGGTTGTGGCGGCGCAGTTCGATGAAGGCCAACGCCTTCATGGTGAACAGGAAGAAACGCGCCGGCCCGGCCGCCGTCCAATCGGCGGAGCCGGTGGTCAGCTGCGACCAGTCGGCGGAAAAGCCGCCCTGGAGCGCCGCGGCATCCAGCCCGATGCGGGCCACCCGCTCCGCCTCCGCCAGCTTCTTGCGGTTGAAGTAGAATTTATAGAGCGCGTAGAAGACCGGCAGCACGCGCGGCCCGGCGCGATGGGCCTCCCACAGCAGCGCCTCGCAGGCGTCCGGGACGTCGCGGGCCTTCACCGCCTCCTGCAGCATGTCGTCGATCTGTTCGGGCACGTCGCCGAACGCCATGCGGCCGTTCGACATTCTGAGTTCGATCGGCTCGTCGCTCATCTCATTCCTCACCTTTCCGCTGCTTCGATTTTCTGTTGAGAAAATCAACCATCCGATGCACCGACGACGCCTCATGGTACGCGCGCGGGCCCGCGGAAAGACCACAATAATTTTGCGCGGCGAAGTGTCGCACCTGTCGCAAAGCCGACACGCGCCAAAGCCGACAAAAACATTTGTGCACGAAGCTTTGTCGGACTATCGCCAAGCCATCCCAATACGACATTCTTTTGAATTCAATAACTTACGATATTGGCACACCTCTTGCTGTACTCCTCGTCAGATTGGCCGGCACCCCCGGCAGCGCGGCTTGAGGAGGCGGGACATGGTGACACTGACGGATGCGGCGGTTTCCACCCTGGAACAGGTCCTGGTGAAGTCGGGCGGTGCAGCCGCCGGCTTGCGCATCGCCGTGACCGACGGCGGCTGCGCCGGCCTGAAATACCAGATGGGCCTGGAGGCGGCGGCCGGCGACGACGACACGGTGCTCAGCTTCGGTCCCGTCACCATCTTCGTCGACGCCAACAGCCAGCCCTTCCTGTCCGGCGTGGTCGTCGATTTCGTCGAGGGCATCGAAGGCTCCGGCTTCAAGTTCGACAACCCGAACGCGACCAGCAGCTGCGGCTGCGGCAAGTCCTTCTCGGCGAGTGGGGAAGGCGGCGGCTCCTGCTCCACGTCCTCGTCCAGTTGCGGGTCTTCGGCTCCCTACTCGACCCACTGACTGGGTCCACTGATCCCCCCGGACAGCTCTTCCCCTAGGCGCGCCCCCACGGAAAGGCAGCAGCGACATGTGGAACTACACCGACAAGGTCAAGGAACACTTCTTCAACCCGAAGAACTCCGGTGTCCTGGAAACCGCCAACGCGGTGGGCGAGGTCGGCTCCATCACCTGCGGCGACGCGCTGCGTCTGATGCTGAAGGTCGATCCCGACACCCAGATCATCCAGGACGCCAAGTTCCAGACCTTCGGCTGCGGCTCGGCCATCGCCTCCTCCTCGGCGCTGACCGAGATGATCATCGGCAAGACGGTGGACGAGGCGCTGGTCCTGACCAACCGCGACATCGCCGAGTATCTCGGCGGCCTGCCGCCGGAGAAGATGCACTGCTCGGTCATGGGCGCCGAGGCGCTGCGCGCCGCCATCGCCAACTACAAGGGCGAGGAGTGGGTCGACGACCACGAGGAAGGCGAACTGATCTGCAAGTGCTTCGGCGTCGACGCCGCGATGATCGAGCGCGCGGTGACCGTCAATGGCCTGACCTCGCTGGAGGAAGTCACCCACTACACCAAGGCCGGCGGCTCCTGCCAGACCTGCCACGAGAAGATCGAGGAGGTGCTGGAAGCGGTGATGGCCAAGACCGGCGCGCTGAAACCCGCCGCGAAGCACACCCCCGGCACCGTCGGCCTCGACGCCATCAAGCCGCTGCCGGCCAAGCCGGAACCGGCCGCCGCGCCCAAGCTGACCAACGTGCAGCGGATGCAGGCGATCATGGGCGCGATCGAGGAGATGCGCCCGCAGATCCAGCGCGACGGCGGCGATGTGGAACTGGTCGACATCGACGGCAAGGACATCTACGTCCGGCTGACCGGTGCCTGCTCCGGCTGTTCGCAGTCGGCCGGCACGATGATGGGCGTGCAGATGAAGCTGGTCGAGGCGCTCGGCGAATTCGTCCGCGTCAAGCCGGCGTCCCTCATGCCGGCCCATGCGGGCTAAGGGGAGGAACCGGCGATGACCATTCCGAACGTGACCGTTCCCAACCGGGGCGTCTATCTCGACAACAACGCCACCACCCGCGTCGACCCCGACGTGCTGGCGGAAATGCTGCCGCTCTTCACCGAGCATTTCGGCAACCCGTCCTCGATGCACGCCTTCGGCGCCGCGGTCGGCGGCAAGATCGAATGGGCACGCAAGCAGGTCCAGGCCCTGCTGGGCGCTGCGCATGACAGCGAGATCATCTTCACTTCGGGCGGGACGGAAAGCGACAACACCGCGATCCTGTCGATCATCGAGGCCTATCCGAAGAAGCGCGAGATCGTCACCAGCGTGGTCGAGCACCCCGCCGTGCTGGCGCTCTGCGACTATCTGGAGAAGAAGCGCGACTACAAGATCCACCGCATCCCGGTGGACAACAGGGGCGACCTCGACATCGACGCCTACCGGGCGGCGCTGTCGGATCAGGTCGCCATCGTCTCGATCATGTGGGCCAACAACGAGACCGGGACGATCTTCCCGATCGAGGAACTGGCGCAGATGGCCAAGGCGGTCGGCGCCGTCTTCCACACCGACGCCGTCCAGGCGGTCGGCAAGATCCCGATGAAGCTCGCCGACAGCGCCGTCGACATGCTGTCGCTGTCCGGCCACAAGCTGCACGCCCCCAAGGGCATCGGCGCGCTGTACGTCAAGCGCGGCCTGCGCTTCCGCCCGATGCTGCGCGGCGGCCACCAGGAACGCTCGCGCCGCGCCGGCACCGAGAACGCGCCGGCCATCGTCGGCCTGGGCGCCGCCGCCCACCTCGCCCTCACCCACATGGGCGAGGAGAACACGCGGGTGAAGGCGCAGCGCGACCGGCTGGAACAGGCGATCCTGGCCGCCGTGCCAGCCTGCTTCGTCACCGGCAACCCGGAGCACCGGCTGCCCAACACCTGCAACATCGCCTTCGAGTTCATCGAGGGCGAGGCCATCCTGCTGCTGCTGAACGAGCAGGGCATCGCCGCGTCCTCCGGATCGGCCTGCACCTCGGGATCGCTGGAGCCGAGCCACGTGATGCGCGCCATGGGCGTGCCCTACACCGCGGCGCACGGCGCCACCCGCTTCTCGCTGTCGCGCGACACCACCGATGCCGAGATCGACCACGTCATCGCCGTGGTGCCGGGCATCATCGCCAAGCTGCGCAGCCTGTCACCCTATTGGGAGCAGGGGGCGGCCAAGCCCAAGGAATTCGCACCCGTCTATTCGTAACACCGGAATCGCAGGCCGGGCCGGTGGTCCGTCCCGGCACCCCGCCCGACGACACCCCGTCGGGACGGGTTCCCGGCTCGGCCTGCGACACTTCTGATGGGGCAGCGATTGCCCCCACCCTTACCCTCCCCCGCTGAGCGGGGGAGGGAACAACTCCGCCGCTCCTTTGCAATGGCCTCCGCAAAGCTCCTGCCCCTCCCCCGCCCAGCGGGGGAGGGATGGGGTGGGGGCAATCGGCGACGACGATGCGAGGTGCCCCCATGCCCACCACCTTCGCCACCATCAACGACACCACGCTGCGCGACGGCGAACAGACCGCCGGCGTCGCCTTCACGCTGGACGAGAAGATCGCCATCGCCCGCGCGCTCGACGCCGCCGGCGTGCCGGAGCAGGAGGTCGGCATCCCCGCCATGGGCGAGGAGGAGCGCGAGGGCATCCGCGCCGTGGCCTCGCTGGGGCTGAAGGGCCGGCTGATGGTGTGGTGCCGCATGCACGACACCGACTTGAAGGCGGCGCTGTCCTGCGGCGTCGGCTTCGTCAACCTGTCGATGCCGGTGTCGGACATCCACATCACGAAAAAGCTGAAGCGCAGCCGCGCCTGGGCGCTGGCGGAGATCGAGCGCAAGGTGAAGCAGGCGCGCGACCATGGGCTGGAGGTCAGCGTCGGCGGCGAGGATTCCTCCCGCGCCGACATGGATTTCCTGATCGCCGCCGCCACCGTGGCCCAGGCCGCCGGCGCCCGCCGCTTCCGCTTCGCCGACACGCTGGGCGTGCTCGATCCCTTCCAGACGCGCGCCTGCATCGAACGGCTGCGCCGGGCCACCGACCTGGAGATCGAGATCCACGCCCATGACGATCTGGGCCTCGCCAACGCCAACTCCCTGGCCGCGGTGCTGGGCGGCGCCACCCATGTCAACACCACGGTCAACGGGCTGGGCGAGCGCGCCGGCAACGCCCCGCTGGAGGAGGTGGTGGTGTCGCTGAAGCACCTCTACCACATCGACACCGGCGTGGAGACGCGGTCGCTCGGCACCATCAGCGATCTGGTGGAACGGGCCTCCAACCGGCCGGTCGCCGTCAACAAGTCCATCGTCGGCGCCGCCGTGTTCACCCACGAGGCCGGCATCCATGTCGACGGGCTGCTGCGCGACCGCGCCACCTACCAGAATTTCGACCCGGCCGAAGTCGGGCGTGAACATCGCATCGTGCTGGGCAAGCATTCCGGCACCGCGGCGGTGAAGCTGGCCTACGAGAGGCTCGGCATCGCCTGCGACGACGCCACGGCACAGGCGGTGCTGCCGCAGGTGCGGGCGCTCGCCACCCGGGCCAAACGGCCGCCGACCGCCGAAGAGCTGCACACCTTTCTGGAGGCCGCGGTCCCGCTGCCGGTCGTCGCATGACCCCACCGTCTTCCATATCGATAAGCCGCATCGGGAGGGCCGAGGCATGGCGATCATCGACGCCGATCCGCACCGCGGGACGGCCACGGGGCCTGCGGGACCGGGCGGGATGACTGCCCCCGGAATCGTCGCCCTGCTGCGCGAGGACGTCGCCTGCGTGTTCGACCGCGATCCGGCGGCGCGCAATCTCGGCGATGTGCTGACCTGCTATCCCGGCATCCATGCGCTGGTGATCTACCGCGTCGCCAATGCGGCTTGGCGGCGGAGGTTGCGCTGGCCGGCGCGGTTCCTCTCCTATCTGGCAAGGGCGCTGACCAACATCGACATCCATCCCGGTGCCGCCATCGGCCGCCGCTTCTTCATCGACCATGGCGCCGGCGTGGTCATCGGCGAGACCGCCGAGATCGGCGACGACGTCACGCTCTATCATGGGGTGACGCTGGGCGGCACGTCCTGGAACAAGGGCAAGCGCCACCCGACGCTGATGGACGGCGTGCTGGTCGGGGCCGGGGCCAAGATCCTGGGTCCGATCACCGTCGGCGCCAACGCCCGGGTGGGCGCCAATTCCGTGGTGACCAAGCCGGTTCCGGCGGGCATGACCGTGGTCGGCATTCCCGGCCGGGTCGTCCGGCCGGAAGCCCAGCGCCAGTTGTCCGACCATGGCATCGACCTGGAACACCACCTGATGCCCGACCCGGTGGGCAGGGCCATCGCCTGCCTGATCGACCACATCAACCGCATCGAAGCCCGGCTGGAAGCGCACACCGCGGCCGAGACCGCAACGGGATCGTCACGAATCGGTGATATGGATATCCGTCTTTCGGGCATTCGGCTCGACGATATCCGTTTGGACGGTGTCGCCTGCAGGTCCTGCGGCGACATCTGCGACCAGGAGGGCTGCACCCCCTCCCCTTCCACCCAGCAGAACGCGTGAGGAACCTCCGACGATGAGCGATTTCACCGACGACCTCGATGATCTGGAAACCGCGGAAGACTTCCTGCGCTATTTCCACGTCACCTACGACCAGCGCGTGGTGAATGTGAACCGGCTGCACATCCTCCAGCGGTTCCACGACTACCTGTCGGCCGACGGCGACGTGGAGAGCCTGGACGACAACGGCATGTCCTCCCGCTACCGCGTCCATCTGGAGCGCGCCTATCTGGACTTCGTCGTCTCCAACGCCATCGCCGAGAAGACCTTCAAGGTCCACAAGGAAGAGGCGCGCAAGATGGCCGACCGTTTCGTGCCGCTGGACAGCTTGCTGGGCTCGCCCTGACCCGCCCCTGGTCCACTGTCCCGCCCCACCGGCGCGCATATGGCCAGCCAATACGGCATTGCGGCTTTCAAACGGGAAATTGCTCTGCCTACGCTTCAAGCGCTTGGCGCCGCGTCACCATGACACGGTTTGCCTGAAGCCGTCGGGAGCAGGGCATGGCACGTATCCGCAACTATGATGGCCTGGAAACGCTTCTCGGCCCGGTCGGCACCGGCGCGTCCGCGGCGCGTCACAAGGCGTTCTGCTGGTTCGCCAGCCCGATGGTGTGGGACGCCTCCACCTTCCTCTGCTGGCAATGCGTCCAGCAGTTCAAGGCCGCGCCCAGCAAGCGCAAGGCGCTGTTCATCTACGACCGCTTCATGACCACCAGCAAGGAAAGCGGTACCGTCACCGCGACGCTGGATGTTCTCGGCGTGGTCAATCTCGGCGGTTCCGGCGATGTCGGTGGCGGTATAAATCCGGCCAAGGCCGTGTCCGACGACATCGCCAACATCCGCAAGGTCAAGACCTGGTGGGGCAAGATGAACAACGCCAGCCTGGTCGAGCGCTACAAATCGCCGAGTCCGCAATTCTTCTCGGTCCTCGAGCGCATCCTCAAACTGTCGATCACCGACCTGCTGAAGGGTGATCCGGGTTACAATTCGGACAGCACCTACCGCTACGATGCGAAATACACCGCTTCGATCGCAGCGGCACGCGTCGCGTTGTCGGGAGCGTCGTTCGATCCCGACGCCGCCGGGCTCTGGGGCGGCTGAACTCCCGGTCCCAGGGACCGCTACGCCCCGGCGAAGCGCAGACCGCTTGCGGCGGGCGCTTCGCAAGGGTGCGCAGGGTCAATGGACCTTGCGCTCGTTGCCGACGTCGCGCCGATAGACGTGGACATGGTAGGCCGCCATCGGATTTTCATCGATGTAGCGCAGCAGCTCCTGCTCCGTCCGCGGGGTGGCGTCGCGGATCAACACCTGCCAAGCGGGCTCCATCGTCGCGCGCATGGTCTCGTCGTGGGGAAGCATGATGAATCCGGCCCATTCCGGATCGAAATCCGCCAGATAGCTCTTGGTGTAATGCTTCATCATCGCCGCGTCGTTGACGTTGACGCTCTCCATGTTCTCGAAACAGACGCGCAGGTCCATCATCGGCCTCCTCATGGAATAGGGAGCGGTTGAAAGGGAGCGCCCCCGTCAATGGTCCACAAAGGACAGGGGCCGGTCCGCAATGTTCGCTCGTTTAAACAGTCCTGAGATAGAGATGGTACGCCGTGCGGGTGAAAAACAAGGGCATCGCGACGATCGGTGTGACGCCTCCGTACCGAGACCCATGCATCCGGCGCAGACCGCGCCATTGGTCATAATCCCACGCTTTTAGGGTTCGCCGAGTGTGCTGGTCCTGTAGGATTTCTGTGACAGGACCCTTGCGATCAAGATGACAGATTTTTCTTCCGTTTCAGATCCGCCCGTTCGCATCCTCATCGTCGAAGATGAGAGCCTCGCCGCCATGGCCTTGGAAGAGGTCCTGGGGATGCTCGGATTCGCCGTCGTCGGGATCGAAGACAATGCCGATGCCGCGATCGAGGCGGCGGAAAGGCTGCGGCCGGACATCGTCATGATGGACATCCGCCTGCTCGGGCTGCGCGACGGGATCGAGGCCGCGGCGGCGATCCATGCACGCACCGGCATCCGCTGCATCTTCACCTCCGCCTTCGCCGACCCCGAGACCCGTCACCGCGCCGCGGAATGCGATCCCTTCGGCTTCGTGCGCAAGCCTTACTTCCCGGCGGAACTGCAAAGGGCACTGGACCAGGCGGCCAAGCTGTTGCGGACGGAGGGATAAGGGTCTCCGCCGCAGGCCCACCCGCCAGACAACAAATCGGCCTCCGCGCATCGCAGCGCGGAGGCCGATGGAGAACTCGAGGAAATGCCGGAGGCCGCCGATCAGCCGAACTTGTAGCTGATGCCGTAGCCGCCACGGGGATAATCCCAGGCGATGTTGCCCTTGTCCTGGCAGACGACGCGGCAGGTCCCGCATTCCAGGCAGCCGTCGGTGACCAGCGTGACGCCGCCGGTCTCGTTCCTGCTGTAGCAGGCGGCCGGGCAGCAGACCGTACAGGCTTGGCGGTCGCAGCTCTTGCAGGCCTCCTCGCTCTTGATCTGGATGTGCGGCCGGCTTTCGTCGACGATGTAGCGGTTCTGATAGAGCTTCTCTTCGACCTTCACCACGATGCTCATCGTACGGCCCTCACCAGCTTGATTGCATCACCGACCAGTCCCATCACCGAGCGCCGCTTGATGAAGGACTTCATGATCTGCTTCTCCTTCGACTTCTTGTCGACGCTGTCCACGGTGAACCAATTGTGGGCCGCCGCGGTGATCTCGTCGGGATAGGTGCCGAAGAACTGCTTGTTGCCGTGCATGATGCCGGGCAGCTCGCGATACTTCTTGAGGTCCTTCATGATGAAGCTGTCGTCGAGCTTCTTCTTGTAGGCCGCGAGATTAGACGCGGTGAAGCCCTTGCCGGCGGCCTTCAGTTCGAGCACCGTCTCCGCCGCCATGCGGCCCGAGGCCATGGCGAGGTTGGAGCCCTCGCGGTGGGCGGCGTTGTTGAAGTGGGCGGCGTCGCCGACCACCATCCAGCCGTCGCCGTAGAGCTGCGGAACCGCCTTGTAACCGCCCTCCGGGATCATGTGGGCGGCATATTCCTTCATCTCCGCCCCTTCGATCAGCGGCTTGATGACGGGGTGGTTCTTCAAATCCTCCAGCATCCGGTAGGGCGGACAATCGCCGTTCTTGAAGTCGGAGATCAGGCAGCCGATCCCGATCGTCAGCGATTCCTTGTTGGTGTAGAGGAAGGCGGTGCCGACCATCCCCTTGGTCACCTTGCCCATGATCTCGATGACGACGCCTTCGTCCTCCTTGATGCCGAAGCGCTGCTGGATCAGTTCCGGATCGATGAAAAGGATTTCCTTGACCGCCAGCGCCACATTCTCCGGCGCCGCTTCGGTCTGAAGGTTGGCGCGCTTGGCAAGCAGCGCGTTGACGCCGTCGGCCATGATGACGACATCCGCCAGGATTTCCCCGCCCTCGCGGTCGGTGCGGACGCCGATCACCTTGCCCGACGGGTCGCGGATCAGTTCCGTCACCGTGGTCTCGCAGATCTGGAGACCGCCGACCTTGCGGATCTGCTCGCCCCACCATTTGTCGATGTTGGCGCGGATGATGGTGTAGCGGTTCGGCTTGTCGCTGTTGAAGGATTCCGAACGGTAGTTGGTGCCGACATAGCTGTCGTCGCCCAGCAGCCAGACCCGCTGCTCGATGATGTGGCGCTCGGTCGGGCAATCCTCCCGGAAATCCGGAATGATCTTCTCCAGTTCATGGGCGTACATGATGCCGCCCTGGACGTTCTTGGCGCCGGGATATTCGCCGCGCTCCAGTTGCAGGACCTTCAGGCCCTGCTTGGCCAGGGTATAGGTTGCGGCGTTGCCGGACGGGCCGGCACCGATGACGATGGCGTCGAACTTTTCGACCATCTCGACAGGCTCCTTTCTCGTCCGGCGGTCAGCCGGCCATGCGGTTGACGGACAGGCGGCGGCCGAAGGCATCGGTCAGCGCCGGCAGGATCTTCAGCGCGTCGCCGACCAGCCCGAGATGGGCGAAGTCGAAGATCGTCGCGTTGGGATCGGTGTTGATCGCCAGGATGAGGTCGGATTTCTCCATGCCGACCCGATGCTGGATGGCGCCGGAGATGCCGGCGGCGATGTACAGCTTCGGACGGACGGTCTTGCCGGTCTGCCCGACCTGACGGTCGTTGGTCGCCCAGCCGGCCTGGACCAGCGGGCGGGTCACCCCGACCTCGGCCCCCAGGACCCGGGCGAGGTCGAAGACCAGCTTCATGTTCTCGACCTTGCCGAGCCCCTTGCCGGCCGACACGATGATGTCGGCGAAGGCCAGCTGCGCCTCGTTCTGCTCGCGGTCGGCGATGAAGTTCAGGACCTTGGTAACGATGTCCTCTTCGCGGAGGACCGGCCGGATTTCGACGACCCGGCCGGTGCGGGCATCGTCGCGATCCGGCATCGCCATGACGCGCGGGCGCACCGTCGCCATCTGCGGCCGGTAGGCCAAGGTCTGGATGGTGCAGAGCAGCGTGCCGCCGAAGGTCGGCCGGGTGGCGGCCAGCGAGCGGTTGTCGGCGTAGATGTCCAGTTCGGTGCAGTCGGCGGTCAGGCCGGTCGCCAGCGTGGTGGCGATGGCGCCGGCCAGGTCGCGGCCCAGCGTGGTGGCGCCCAGCAGCACGATCTCCGGCTTGTGGGTGTTCACCACCTCGGTCATGACCCGGCAATAGGGATCGGTTCGGTAGTCGGCCAGCGCCGGATCGGTCACCTTGTAGACGATGTCGGCGCCGTAGCCGATGGCATCGCCGCAGATGCGGTTCAGGTCGGGGCTTTCGGCGCCCAGAACCACCGCACCAACCTCCACCCCCAGCTTGTCGGCCAGCTTGCGGGCTTCACCCAGCAGTTCCAGCGACACGGAGTGGACGATGCCGCGCTCCTGCTCCACGATCACCCAGACGTTCTGGTAAACCTTCAGGTGTTCGGGAAGCTGGAACTTGCGGCCCTGGGGCTTGCTCGGTTCGCTCATCGTCGGATCTCCCGCGGATGGATCGTCAAAGCCCGGCCGCGGCGCGGGCGAGCAGGTCGTCGGCCAGCTTGGGCTGGGCGCCGAAGATGGCGTCGATGGCGGCGGCGGCCTGCGCATCGGGGGTATCGGTGTCGGCCTGGATCATCTTCGCCTTCTCGGCGCGCGGCTTCGGCACGAACACCTTCGACACCACGGTCGGCGAGCCCTTCAAGCCGACGCGGCCCTCCTCGGCACCGGTGAAGTCGCGGCTCCAGGTCTTCAGCTCGTAGCGGGCGGCACGGAACAGGTCGTCCATCTTGCCGAAGCGGATGGTGTTGGTGCCTTCCAGCATGGTGATCATGCAGGGCAGCTTGGTCTTCAGCACCTGAACGCCGCCCTCGGACCGGCGCTGCACCACGATTTCGTTGGACGCCGTGTCCAGATCCTCGATCTTGGTGATGTAGGTCAGCTGTTCGAAGCCGAGGCGGGTGGCGATGCCGGGGCCGACCTGGGCGGTGTCGCCGTCCACCGTCTGCTTGCCGCAGAAGACGATGTCGACCGGCTCCTCCTCCGCCAGCTTCCGGATGGCCGAGGTCAGGGCGTAGGAGGTCGCCAGCGTGTCGGATCCCGCGAACTTGCGGTCGGTCAGCAGCACCGCGTCGTCCGCCCCCAGCGACAGCGCCTTGCGCAGCGAGGTCTCCGCCATCGGCGGCCCCATGGTCAGCACGGTGACGCGGGCGCCCACCCTGTCCTTCAGCCGCAACGCCTCTTCCAGCGAGAACAGGTCGAACGGGTTGATGATGGCGGGCACGCCCTGCCGCATGATGGTGTTGGTGACGGGATGGATGCGGATCTGGGCGCTGTCGGGCACCTGTTTGATACAGACGACGATGTGCATCCCGTTCTCCTTGGCTTCCGCTCTCGCTGTGGCGTGCATGTGGGTTGGGGCCGGCACCGGGCCGGGATATCCCCAGGACAGCAAGCGGCGTGCCAGCCGGAAGAATCCTCCTAACTCGCAGAAATCATTGAATTTTCCTGAAAGGCAGGACAAGCCGCGCACTTGTCGCAAAGGCGACAAGGCGACGCTCATGTCGGTTTCGCTACAGCCTGCGCGGGTGCGGGTTCAGACCGCCTCGATATGGGCGATGACCCGGTCCAGCTCGACGCCGACACGGGCGACCAGGGGGACGATTCCTTCCAGCCGGCGGTCGATCACCGCCAGTTCCACCGCATCGGCGGCAGCGGCCAGGTCGCGGGCGCCGACGGTGCGCGAGGAGCCCGCCAGCTTGTGGGCCGCCTGCCGGACCTCGTCCCAAATCTCCCCGGCCAGCGCATCGGTCAGCCAGCGATGCGAGGTGCTGTTGGAGGTGACGAACTCGCCCAGCAGATGCCGGACGAACTCGCCGTCGCCGTCGAACAACGTGGTCAGCGCCTCGATGTCGAGCGGCGGCAGGTCGGCAATGACGGGAGCGGGTTGAAGATTTGGTTGAGCGTCAGGTTGCTGCAACTCGACGGTCACCGGCGCAGCGTCGTCCCGGGCGTCCCGCTGCGGTTCGCCGGGCTCCTCCCCCTCCCAGACTTCGCCGTCCGGCAAAGGCAGGAAGCGGTCGATCACCCGGCGCAGGTCGGCGAGGCTGACCGGCTTGGCCAGCGTGTCGTCCATGCCGGCGAGCAGGCAGAGCTGGGCCTCGTTCTCCGTCGCGTTGGCGGTGATGGCGACGATGGGCAGGCGGGGACCTCCGCCGGCCGCTTCCGCCGCACGGATGCTGCGGGCCAGTTCCATGCCGTCCATCTCCGGCATCTGGCAGTCGGTCAGCAGCAGGCCATGGCCACCGGCCCGCCACAGGGCCAGCGCCTGGACGCCATCCTCCGCCGTTTCCATCACATGGCCGAGCAGGGTCAGCTGGCGCTGGATGACCTGCCGGTTGGTCGGATGGTCTTCCGCCACGAGGATCAGGCGGCCTTGTGTCCGCGCCTCCTCCACGGTCGGCAGGCGTCGGCGGCCGGCCGCCGGGGCGGAGGGTTCCGGGTCGGGCCGCAGGTCGCTCCGTCCTCCCTCCCCGGCCGCCACCCGCCCGGCCGCTGCGAGCACGGCGCGGACCAGCCCGCTCCTGCGCAGCGGCCGGCCCAGGACGAGGCTTCCGGCACTGGCCCCCCCCAGCTTCGCCGCGTCGCCGCCAACCAGCACCCGCCCGCGCACCCGCCCGCGCGGATCGCTGTCCAGCGCCGCGATGTCGGTGTCGAGCGTGGAGACCAGCACATCGCAGGCTGCGGTCGGCAGCAGGGTGCGCAAGGCCGCGCCGGCATCGGTCGCCTCCACCACCTGGGCGCCATCGGCGTTGAGGTAGCGGGCGAGAAAGCCCCGCTCCTCCGCGTCCGCCGCCAGCAGCAGCACGGTCACCCCCTCCAGGGGCGCCCGCTGCGCCGGGACCGGCTCCTCCGCCGCCGGAACCAGATCGGCGGCGAAGGTGAACCAGAAGGTGGAACCGGCATTCAATTCGCTGCTGACGCCGATATCGCCGCCCATCAGTTCGGCCAAGCGCCGGCAGATCGACAGCCCCAGCCCGGTGCCGCCGAAACGGCGGGTGGTCGACACCTCCGCCTGGGTGAAGGGGCGGAACAGGCAGCCCTGGTTTTCCTTCGAGATGCCGATGCCGGTGTCGGTCACCGCGACGCGGATGGTCAGGCGGTCGCCGTCGAAACGCGCCAGTTCCACCCGCACGGTCACCGAACCGGATTGGGTGAACTTCACCGCGTTGCCGGCGATGTTGAACAGCACCTGCCGGATGCGCACCGGATCGCCCATCACCTCCGCCGGCAGATCGGGGTCGATGTAGGTGACCAGCGACAACCCCTTGGCCCGTGCACCGGGCGCCAGCGTGTCGGCCACCCCCTCCACCACGTTGGCGAGCGAGACCGGCACCCGCTCCAGGTCGAGCCGGCCGGCCTCGATCTTCGAGAAGTCGAGGATGTCGTTGATGATGGTCAGCAGCGCACCCGCCGATTCCCGCACCACGCTGACCAGTTCGCGCTGGTCGCCGGTCAGGCTGGTGTGCTCCAGCAGTTCCAGCATGCCCTGGATGCCGTTCATCGGCGTGCGGATCTCGTGGCTCATGGTCGCCAGGAACAGCGACTTCGCCTGGTTGGCCGCTTCCGCCTCCGACCGCGCCGCCTCCGCCGCCTCGCGCGCCGCCACCAGATCCTGCGTGCGCTCCGTCACCTGCCGTTCCAGGCTGCGGTTCAGCTCGGTCAGTTCCTCGTACAGGTGGACATTGTCGAAGCCGATGGCGACCTTGGCGCAGAACACTTCCAGCAGCCGCCGTTCGTCCGCCGTCAGCGCCCGGCCATGGCCGAGATAGACCACGGTGTCGTGGCGACGGGTGGCGGAGCGGAAGACCAGCACGCTGTGGCCGCGCTCGTACCGGTTGCGGCCATCGGCCAGCGCCGACGTCACCGCCTGCACGGCGTCCGGCGGCAGAGCCAGCAGCAGCGGCGTCCCGTCCATCCCGACATGGCAGCCGGCGCCGCCCAGCACCAGCGGCGTCGCCGGCCACGGCCCGTCGCGCAGGCGGCTGACCAGCGCCACCCCGTCGCCCGGCGGGCAGACGCCGACGATCTGCTCCACGGCATGGTGCACGAACTCCGCCATCGTCCGCTTGCCCAGCAGGGTGGACGAGGAATCCAGGATGCGCTCCAGCCCCTCGCGGTGGTCCTCGATGGCGGTGATGTCCTGATAGCCGCGCAGGGCGGCGACGACGGAGGTGAACAGCTTCTGCGCCGTCAGTTCCGTCTTCGATTTGTAGTCGTTGATGTCGTAGCTGAGGATGACGTCGCGCTCGGGCGCCTGCCCCGGCTGGCCGGTGCGCAGGATGATGCGGGCACGGCGGTTGTTCAGCTCGCTGCGGATATAGCGGACCAGGCGCAGGCCGGCATCGTCGGATTCCATCACGACGTCCAGGAGGATCACCGCGATCATCGGGTTGTCCCGCAACACGCCGCGTGCCTCGGCTGCGGTGGCCGCCGACAGGAACTGCGCCGGGCGCCCTTCGAAGGTGAAGCCGCGCAGGACCATCTTGGTGGTGGCGTGGATGGCGGGGTCGTCGTCGACGATCAGGATCAGCCAGGGTTCGACCGGTCCGGCAGCCTCGGCCGCCACCTCGGCGGCGGGCTCCTCCTCCGCGAACAGGAATTCGTCGCTCATCACGGTCCCCCGGCGAACTGGCCGCGCATTTTCCACCCCGGCGCGCGGGCGACCTTACCATAGGTGCAGGAATGGCCGCCAGTTCGGCCCCCGATGGCATCCTCGGCCGGAAAGGATGGATTTGCCGGACTGCAGACGCCATGGTGGCGCCGCTTTCCATCGCGCATGTGCCGTCATGAACCTGCTTGCCTGCATCCACGACAAGGCCCCGCTGATCGAGGCGCGCGATCCCGACCTGGGCGACCTGTTCCCGCCGGGCTTCCTCGACCTGTACGAGGTGCACAGCTACCGCAACGCGGCGCGCATCCTGGCCCATGCCTGCACGCCCGAGTTCCGCGAGATCACCGAAAAGCTGATGGAGTTCCGCATCCGCACCGAGGACATCGTGGCGTCGGGCGGCAACAAGTCGCAGATCGCCAAGACGATGGAGCGGATGCTGAACCCGCTGGGCTGGAACGAGACGCGAATCCGCGGCGACCTGTTCATCACCAAGATGATCGTGACGCACGAGGAGAAGCGCCGCGTCGCCGGCAAGAACCGCGGCCAGACCGTGACGGAGCAGCGCCAGCGCGAGGAGCTGTACAAGGTCAACGGCTTCATCGACGGGCACAAGATCGACTTCGTGAAGGAGCGCGTGTCCTTCGACCTGGAATGGAACAGCAAGGACCAGACCTTCGATCGCGACCTCTATGCCGCCCGCACCTTCTACGAATGCGGCATCATCAATGCCGGCGTCCTGCTGACCCGCAGCGCGGAACTGATCCCGCTGTTCACCGAGGTGGCGCGGCGGGTGGAGATGAAGAACTTCCAGAACAAGTACGGCGCCAGCACCACCTGGATGAAGAAGCTGCTCTACCGCCTGGACGCCGGCCGCGGCGGCGGCTGCCCGGTGCTGGCGCTCGGCATCCGCCCGGCGCTGGTGGCGGATTTCGAGGAATGGAAGGGCCGCCATCCGGTCGTCCGGCAGACGGCCACCTTCGACGTCGACACCGGGGCGGAGGACGAGGACGATCTGTGGTGACGGTTTGCGGTGAGGTCGGGGAAAGCCCCCGGCCTCACGCGAACTTGCGGTCGGTCAGCAGCAGCCGCACCGCGAAACCCAGGAACAGCACTCCGGCGATGCCATCCAGCGCCGTCCGCACCCGCGGGCTGGACAACACCCGCCGCGCGGCCCCGGCGCTGAGCGCGGCGATGCCGACCAGATAGAGGCCGCCCAGCACCGAGATGATGTTGCCGAGGATGAAGGTCTGCAGGGCCACATGGCCCAGGTCCGGGGCGATGAACTGCGGCACGAAGGCCAACTGGAACAGGATGATCTTCGGGTTCAGCAGGTTGGTCAGCAGCGCCTGGAGGAAGACGCGGGCCGCCGGCGCCGGTGCCGCCGCCTCGATCGCCTCAGCGGGTTCGGCACCGCGGCCGGCCCAGACCCCCCACAGGGACCGCAGGCCGATCCAGGCCAGATAGGCGCCCCCCGCATAACGCAGCAGGTCGAACAGCGACGCCGACGCCGCGATCAGCGCGGAGATCCCGGCTGCGGCCAGCAGCGAATGAACGGTGTTGCCAACACAGATCCCCAGCGTCGCCACCACCCCGGCCTGCCGGCCGTCGGCGATGCTGCGGGTCAGCACCAGCAGCGAATCCGGCCCCGGCGCCAGGACCAGGACGCAGACGGCGATCACATAGAGTTGCAGCAGATGGGGGTCGAGCGGCAGGGTCATCGCGGGGCGCGCCTTCGGACGGTACGGTGAGCGCTCAGTCAGGCCATCGGCGGTGGATCCACAGCCATTGCGCCGGCTTGTCGCGGATCCAATCCTCCAACAGGCGGTTCAGCCGTTCCATCAGAATTCGCGCATCCGCATTGCGGTCGCCGCTGGTCGGGTATTCCTCCGGCGGGAGGACGGTGAGGCGGAAACGGGCGCCGTCGAGCCGTTCGGTCCGTGTGGGGCAAAGCGGCAGGTTCAGCTTGATGCCGAGGACGGCCGCCGCCGGAGCGGTCATCGCATCGCGGCCGAAGAAGGGCACCGGTATGCCGTCGTTCATCTTCTGGTCGATCAGCATGCCGACATGGCCGCCCCTGGTCAGATGGCGCAGCAGCATGCGCGCGCCGTCCGGTCCCTTGGGGATCTGGGTTCCCAACGCCACCCCGCGCAGCTTCAGCAGCAGTTCGCCAACAATTGGGTTGTTGGGCGCGCGGTAGACCACGCCCACTTCCAGCCCATGCAGGCGGGCGGCGACCGGCTGCACCTCCCAGTTCGCCAGATGGCCGGTAACGATGATGCCGGCCTTGCCGTCCTCGCGCAGCCTGTCGACGTGTTCGGCGCCGACCACCTCGACCCGCTCGCGGCCGATCTGCTCCAGATGCGGGTATTCGGCGATGGTCCGGCCGAGATTGTCCCACATCCCGCGAACGATCGCCTCGATCTCCGCACTGCCCTTCTCCGGAAAGGCGCGGGTCAGGTTGCGCCGGGCACGGGCGCTGTTGGGCAGCCACGGCCCGACCGTGCGCCCGATCCAGCCGCCGAGCGCCGAGGCGCGGTCGAGCGGCAGCGCCCGGAACAGCCGGCAGACACCAAGGACCAGCACCGCCTCCAGCGGATACCCGATCCGGCGCGTCAGCCATCGCTGCAGCGGACTACGCGGCTTGGCCATCGGGGCTTCCTTTCAGCAACAGATGCGTCAGCAGCGCGGCGAGCGCTTCCTCGTCCCCCCAGCGCACCGACACCGGCAGGACGGCGACCTTCGTCCGCAGATCGGCCGGCAGGCGCACGGCATCCTTGGCGGTGGTGACCGGCATAGCCCCCGACGCCGCGGCGCGGTCGATCAGGGCCGCCACCTCGGCCGGGCGGTAGGGATGGTGGTCGGCGAAGGGGACACGCTCCACCACGCGGGCGCCGAGCGCCTTCAGCGTCGCGAAGAACTTCTCCGGCCGGCCGATCCCGGCGAAGGCCAGGACTTCCCGGCCGGCGAGCCGGGCCGCGGCGGCGGGATCGGGCTCCAGCCGGGCCGCCAGCACCGGAACCCCGCCGGCCAGCGCCGCCAGACCGTGGCGATCCTCGCCGAGGATCACCAGCGCGTCGGCGCGGGCGAGGCCGTCGGCCACCTGCTCGCGCAACGGTCCGGCGGGTATCAGCCGGCCGTTGCCGAAGCCGACCGCGCCGTCGGCGACGACCAGCGCCAGATCCTTGTGCAGGGCCGGGTTCTGGAACCCGTCATCCATGACGATGGCGCCGGCCCCGGCGGCAACCGCGCGTTCCGCCCCCGCCACCCGGTCGCGCGCCACCCAGCAGGGCGCAGCCCCGGCCAGGAGGATCGCCTCGTCACCGACGTCGGCGGCGCCGTGGCGGCCGGGATCGACCGCCAGGGGACCCGCCTCCCGCCCGCCATGTCCGCGGGTCAGCGCGTGGACGGCGACGCCGCGGGCCTGCAAGGCCGCGATCAGCGCCAGCCCGACCGGCGTCTTGCCGGCGCCGCCCGCCACCAGATTGCCGACGCAGACCACCGGCACCGCGACCCGGTGCGGAACGGTCCCGGCGATGCGCCGCCGCCCCGCCAGCCCATAGAGCGCTCCCAGCGGCGCCAGCAGGGTGGAGGCCAGACCGGGCGGCCGGTACCAGAAGGCGGGAGTCTTCACAGCGGCACGTTCCCTCAGGCGGCGGTCCGGATGCCGGCGGCACCCAGCACCGGAGCCAGCGCCGCCAAAGCCCGGTCGATGATCCGCCGGTTGTCCGACGTCACCCGTGCGGCACCCGCGACGATGCGGTCGCGCGCCCGCCCGTCGGTCAGCAGCCGGCGGGTCTCACGGGCAAGCGCGTCGCCGTCGGCGACCGGAAGGGCGCCGCCGGCGGCCTCCAGCATGTGGGTGATCTCGCCGAAATTGAACATGTGCGGGCCATAGAGCACCGCGCAGCCCAGCTGCGCCGGTTCCACCGGGTTCTGCCCGCCATGGGGGATGAAGGAGCCGCCCATGCACACCACCGGCGCGGCGCGGTAGAACAGCCCCAGCTCTCCCATGGTGTCGGCGACGTAGACGGCATGCTCCGGCCCCGGCAGCCGATGCCCGGTCGTGCGCTGAAGCACCGGCAGCCCATGCGCCCGCATCAGCTCCGCGACGGCATCACCGCGATGCGCATGACGTGGCGCCACGACCGTCAGCAGGCCGGGCAGGACCGGCGCCAGCGCGGCATGGACCTTCGCGGCGATCTCGTCCTCTCCCGGATGGCAGCTGGCGAGCAGCCAGACCGGCCGGCCGGCCAGCGCGGCACGCAGCGGCTCCATCGCGTCGGCCGCGGCGGGGGGCGGTTCGGCGGAGAATTTCAGGTTGCCGACGCTGGCGACGCCGGGGGCTCCCAGCCGGCGCAGCCGGTCCGCATCGCCTTCGGTCTGGGCCAGCGTGATCTGGAAGGTGGACAGCAGGCCGCCGATCAGGCCCGGCGCGTTGCGCCAGCGCGAGAAGCTGCGTTCGGACATGCGGGCATTGACCAGGGCGGCGGGGATCGAGCGGGCGCGGATGCCGGCCAGCAGGTTCGGCCAGATCTCCGACTCCGTCCACAGCACCGCGTCAGGCCGCCAATGGTCGAGGAAGCAATCGACGGCACCCGGCAGATCGACCGGCACATATTGGTGGATGGCGCGCTCCGGCAGCCGCCGCCCCATCAGTTCGGCCGAGGTGACGGTGCCGGTGGTCATCAGCACGGTCAGGTCGGGCGCGCCGTCCAGCAGCCGGCCGACCAGCACCAGGACCGAGTTCGCCTCCCCCACGCTGGCCGCATGGATCCAGACCAGCGGGCCGGCGGGCCGGGCGCGCGACGGCGTGCCGAACCGCTCCGCCTGGCGCGCGGGGTCTTCCTTGCCGACGGCGCGGCGACGGTCGAGATAGAGGCGCACCGCCGGTCCGGCAACGGTCGTCAGGCCGCGGTAGAGGGAATGCAGCATCAAGGTCCGGAACAGGAGACTTACGACAACGGGCGCGGTGCCGGTCCCCTGATACGGAACACCGGCCACGCGCCCGGCGGCACCTTAGCACGCGGCAACCATTCCGTAACAGGGGCCGGTGCGACGGACGTGCGCGGGTCATCGGGCTGGCCTCTGCAAACGACGTGTCGAGATGGCCGTTCAATAACGGTCGCCGTCACGCATGGCACGGACGACGTCCCCGGCGCCTTCCACCGACATCGGCATGAGGTTGGTAACCGCCTGAAGTTCAGCCAGGGAAATCGGGCGGCGAGCAGGGCGCATCGCAGTCGATTGCGCAACGGGCTGCCCCCGCCTCATGATCCACGACAATCTTTCCCGCTTCAGCCTGCGCAATCAGTTCGACGGGCCGGTCCTTGGTTTCATCGAGAGCGTTCGCGTTCATGTCGGCAGCCCTGACCATGGTCACGCCCGATGATAGTCCCGATCTTCATCCCCGCCAAATCCCACCTCACCGTTCCGCCAGCGCCAGCTTGGCGCCGAGCGCGGCGAAGGCGGCGGCGAAGCTGCGGCGCATCCAGGCCATCACCCGTGGGCGCGAGACCACCTGATCGCGCACCGCCGCGGCGAACAGGCCGTAGACGACGAAGACCACGAAGGTCAGCGCCATGAACACGCCGCCGAGTTCCAGCATCCGGACGAGCGGCCGCGGATCGGCGTCGCTGACGAACTGCGGCAGGAAGGCCAGGAAGAAGATCGACAGCTTCGGGTTCAGCACATTGACCAGCACCGCCCGCAGGATCATCCGCCCGGTCGTCTGCTGCGTGCCATCCGCCTCGACGCTCAGCGCCCCCCGCTCCTTCAGCGTCGCCCAGGCCATGTAGAGCAGATAGAGCACGCCCAGGATCTTCAGCCCCTGGAAGGCCACGGCGCTGGCATGCAGCAGGGCGGCGAGCCCCAGCACCGCCGCCGCCATGTGCGGCACGATCCCCAGCGTGCAGCCGAAGGCCGTCACCGCGCTGGCCCGCGCGCCCCGCGACAGGCCCGCCGCCAGCGTGAGCAGCACCCCGGTGCCGGGCGAGGCGACGACGATCAGGGAGGTGATGAGGAACTCGGGTGTCAGGACGGAGGTCATGGCCGGAAACCTCGGACGGATGGCGGGATGATGGACATGGAACCATGACGCCGGAGCCGGGCCAAGAGGAACGAACACCGGAACCGGCCGTCCCCATCCCCTCCCTCACGGCATCCCAGCCGCCATCCCGCCGCATTGTCCCCCACCCCGTCGATCCGCTATCCTGCGCCGTTCCCCCTGCCTCGCGGTGCAGCATGCCGGTCTCATATCTCCGTGCACTCTCGGAGGCCAAGCGAACCAGACGCGCCAACATCCATCTCGGCGTGTCGCTGGCCTTCGTCGCCGGGGCGATCAATGCGGGCGGGTTGCTGGCGGTGCTGCAATACACCTCGCACATGTCCGGCATCGTCTCGTCCATCGCCGACAATCTGGTGCTGGGGAATCTCGTGGCGCTGGCGACGGGGGTGGCGTCGGTGGTGTCCTTCGTGTCGGGGGCGGCCTATTCGACCATCCTCATCAATTGGGGCCGACACCACCGGATGCACAGCGCCTATGCCTACCCGCTGTTCTGGGAGGCGCTGCTGCTGCTGGGCTTCGGGCTGCTGGGCAACAGCCTGGACGAACACCGGGCCCTGTTCACGCCGGCGACGGTCCTGCTGCTGTGCTTCATCATGGGGCTGCAAAACGCCATCATCACCAAGGTCTCCAACGCGGAGATCCGCACCACCCACATGACCGGCGTCGTCACCGACATCGGGATCGAGGTGGGCAAGCTGGTCTACATCAACCTCGGCAAGGAATCGGCGCGATACCAGCCGGTACGTGCCAACTGGCCGCGGCTGGGCGTCCTGTTCGCTTTGCTGACCGCCTTCTGCGGCGGCGGCGCCATCGGCGCGGCCGGATTCAAATATGTGGGCTATATCAGCACGGTGCCGCTGGCTTGCTTCCTGGTGCTGCTGGCCATCGTGCCGCTGGTGGACGATGCGCGGACGCGGACGCGGCTGCTGCTGCGCCAGCGCGTCAGGACCGGCGCGCGACATCGGCGCGCCGGGGACCGGCACGCCGAGACGCCGCCTATTGCGTGAAGGGTCGCAGGTTCGACAGGAACTGCTCGGCCGATCGGCGCCAGGAATAGCCCAGCGCATAGTCGCGGCAGGCTTGCCCCGGGATGGCCAGCGCGCCTTCGACCGCACGCTTCAGATCCTCGTCCAGGCAGCCGGCGCCGGAGCCGTCGACCACGTCCAGCGGTCCCGGCACCGGATAGGCCGCCACCGGCACGCCGGATGCCAGCGCCTCCAGCAGCACCAACCCGAAGGTGTCGGTGCGCGACGGGAAGACGAAGACGTCGGCGGCGGCGTAATGCTTCGCCAGCTCCTCGCCATGCTTGGCGCCGACCCAGTGGACGGCCGGGTATTTGCGCTGCAACTCCTCCCGCGCCGGACCGTCGCCGACCACCACCTTGGTGCCGGGCAGGTCGAGGCGCAGGAAATCCTCCAGGTTCTTCTCCACCGCCACGCGGCCGACATACATCGACACCGGGCGCGGCAGATCGAGAAAGCCCTTGTCGCGGGGGTGGAACAACTCGGTGTCGACGCCGCGGGTCCAGCGGCGGATGTTGCCGAATCCGCGGCCCTTCAGCGCGTCCTCGATGGTCTGGGTCGCCACCATCACCGCCGAGGACGGCTTGTGGAATCGGCGAACCACCGCATAGGACAGCGCCAGCGGAATCGGCGCGCGGTCGCGCACATATTCGGGAAAGCGCGTGTGATAGGCGGTGGTGAAGGGCTTGCCATGCTTCAGGCAATAGGATCGCGCGGCAAAGCCGAGAGGCCCTTCGGTGGCGATGTGGATGCAGTCGGGCCGCATCCCCTCGATCATCGCCCACAGCCGCCGCTTCGCCCCGACCGCCAGCCGGATTTCCGGGTAGCTCGGCATCGGCAGGGTGCGGAAGCGGTCGGGGCCGATCACCTCGACGCTGTGCCCCATCTCCTCCAGCTCGTTGCGGACGGTGCCGATGGTGCGCACGACGCCGTTCACCTGCGGGTGCCAGGCGTCGCTGACGATCAGGATGTTCACGCCGCTTCCCGTTCCTTCGCCGTGACCTTGTCCGCATTGGGACCGGGGACCGGAAGCCGCTGCGCCATGACCTCCGTCCAGTGGATGATCTCCAGAACGCCACTGTCGTGCTCGACCAAGGCGGTGCAGGACTCGACCCAATCGCCGTCGTTGCAATAGAGGATTCCTTCGATATCACGCATCTCGGCGGTGTGGATGTGGCCGCAGACGACGCCGTCAACCTTGCGGCGACGGGCTTCCTCGCCCAACGCCTCTTCGTACTTGCCGATGAACTCGACCGCGGTCTTGGCCTTGTGCTTCACGTAGGCCGACAGCGACCAGTAATTGAAACCCAGCTTGCGCCGCACCCAGTTGAACAGGGTGTTGACGTGCAGCAGCGTGACGTAGGCGTGGTCGCCCAACAGGGCCAGCCACTTGGCATAGCGCACCACCGCGTCGAACTTGTCGCCGTGGGTGATCAGCAGGCGCCGGCCGTCGGCGGTGGTGTGGACCCATTCGTCCACCACATGCACGCCGCCGAACTGCAGCCCGACGTAATCGCGCGCCGCCTCGTCATGGTTGCCGGGGATGTAATAGACCTCCACCCCCTTGCGGGCGCGGCGCATGATCTTCTGCACCACGTCGTTGTGGGCCTGCGGCCAATGCCAGCTCTTCTTCAGCCGCCAGCCGTCGACGATGTCGCCGACCAGGAACAGGTGATCCGATTCGGTATGCTTCAGGAAATCGAGAAGCAGCTCCGCCTGACAGCCGCGCGTTCCCAGATGAACGTCGGATATCCAAATGCTGCGGTAGCGCTTGACCGCTGGGACGGCGTCCATCTTCAGCTCCGTCGTCGCCATGGCCGATGGCCATCAAGACAACTGCCGTATAAAGGAAAGGACAGCATCTTGACAACGATTTGGAACGCCCGCACCTATTCGTCACAGCTATTTGGGCTATCGTCATGACGTTGCAGTTTTACTGCAACAGAACCGCCGCGAGCCCTTCACGATTCTGCAACAGAAGGCGCTCCAAGCGCCGACCAGGGAGAGCGAATCGGTGCGCGACACGGTGGTGATGGACGAGAGCCCGGTGGTAGGTACGGGCGACGATGGCGATGGCGTCAACGATGCGGCGCTCGATGTGCGGCGGATTCTGGTGATCCACAACCCGACGGCCGGCGGGCGGCGGGCACGGCGGCTGCGCGCGGTGGTAGCGGCGCTGGAGGCGCGCGGGGTGAGCGTCGCCGTCAAACCGACCGGCAAGCGCGGCGATGCGGAGACCTTCGCCCGCGAGGCCGATCCGGACGGCATCGACGCCGTGGTCGCGGCCGGTGGCGACGGCACCATCAACGAGGTCATCAACGGTCTTGCGAACCATGCCAAGTCCGGCAGGCCGCTGCCGCTCGGCATCGTGCCGATGGGCACCGCCAACGTGCTCGCCGCCGAACTGGACCTGACGATGGACGCGGAGCGCCTCGCCGCGGCGATCGCCGGCGGACGGCGGACGATGATCTGGCCGGCACTGGCGAATGGGCGGGTCTTCTCGCTGATGGCCGGGGCCGGGCTGGACGCGCGCGTGGTCGAGCGGGTCGATCCCAGGGTGAAGCGGCTGATCGGCAAGGGCGCCTATGTGGCGGAAACGCTGGTGCAGCTGGCGACCCGGCCGGACCACCGCTACTGCGTCACGCTGGACGACGCAGAGCCGCAGGAGGTGGCGTCGGTCATCGTCGCCAAGGGGCATTTCTACGGCGGCCGCTTCATCTGCGCGCCCGATGCGCGGCTGACCGAACCGCTGCTGCATGTCTGCCTGTTTCCGCGCGGCGGACGGCTGAACGCGCTGCGCTATGTCTGGGGCGTCACCGCCGGGCGGCTGGCGCGCTTTCCGGATTACCGGGTGGTGACGGCGAAGCGTGTGCGGATCGACGGCCCGGCAGGCGACGGGCTGTTCGCCGACGCCGTGCAAGGGGATGGCGATGTGCTGGCGCGCCTGCCGGTGGAGATCGCGCTGGCCGGGTGGCGGTTGCCGGTTCTGGCGGGGTGAGGCGGAGACGTCACCGCGACGGCGGCAAGCCTCTCGCCGCCCTCGCCTGCTCCTGCAGCGCCACGTAATGGTGCCAGACCAGCCGCGCCGCGAGCGAACGGTGCGGCCGCCAGGGTTCGGCGACGTCGATCAGCTGCTTCGCCGTCGGCTTGTCCGCCCAGCCCTTCAGCCGCTGGACGCCCAGTTGGATCGCCAGGTCGCCGATCGGCCAGATGTCCGGCCGGTCGAGCGTGGTCATCAGATAGACCTCCGCACTCCAGCGGCCGATGCCCTTCAGCGCGACGAGCTGCGCGATCGCCTCCTCGTCGGGCAGGCCATGGATGATGTCGAAATCGAGCCGGCCGCTCGCTGCCGCCTCGGCGAGGCCGCGGGCATAGCCGATCTTCTGCCGGGAGAAGCCGCAGGCGCGCAACGTCTCGTCATCGAGCGCGAGGATCGCGTCGGGGGTGACGGCGCCGCCCAGCCGGTCCTGCAGCTTGGCCCACAGCGCCAGCGCCACCTTGGTGGAGAGCTGCTGCTCCATCACCATGCGCAGCAGGCCGACGAAGCCGGTCGGCCGGGTGAAGTCACGGATCACCGGGCCGCCGACGCGCAGGCATTCGGCGAAAATGGGATCGAGCGCGGCCAGATGTTCAACGCTCATGCACGCTCACCGGCCGCTCTCATCCCTGAAGACCGCCCTGAATACCGCTGGATCAGGCCACCAGCTCGATGGCGTAGTCCTCGATCACGGTGTTGGCGAGCAGCTTGCTGCACATCGCTTCCACTTCCTTGCGGGCGGCCGCCTCGTCGGTGCTCTTGAGCTGCAGCTCGATCACCTTGCCGGCGCGGACGTCCTCGACGCCGTCGAAGCCCAGCGTGTGCAGCGCGTGCGCGATGGCCTTGCCCTGGGGGTCGAGAACGCCGCGCTTGAGGGTGACGTGAACCTTGGCCTTCATCGGATGTCCGCTCGCTTTGGAGTGTTGGTGGAAGGGGGATGGCAAATGGTTACTGGATGGTCTTGGGGCCCTTGACGTCGCTCGGACCGCCTTCCGGCAGGATGCCGAGGCGCCGCGCGACCTCCTGATAGGCTTCCTCGACACGGCCCAGATCCTGGCGGAAACGGTCCTTGTCCAGCTTCTCGTTGGTCTTGACGTCCCACAGCCGGCAATTGTCGGGGCTGATCTCGTCCGCCAGGACGATCCGCATCTCCTCGTTCTCCCAGAGCCGGCCGAACTCCAGCTTGAAGTCCACCAGCTTGAGCCCGATGCCGAGGAAGAGACCGGACAGATAGTCGTTCACGCGCAAGGACAGCGCGACCATGTCGTCGAGATCCTGCGGAGCCGCCCAGCCGAAGGCGGTGATGTGCTCCTCCGAGACCATCGGGTCGTTCAGCTCGTCCGACTTGTAGTAATACTCGATGATCGAACGCGGCAGCGGTGTGCCTTCGGGAATGCCGAAGCGTTGCGACAGCGACCCGGCGGCGACGTTGCGCACCACCACTTCGATCGGGATGATCTCCACCTCGCGCACCAGCTGCTCGCGCATGTTCAGGCGGCGCATGAAGTGCGTAGGCACGCCGATCTCGGACAGGCGGCTCATCAGATATTCGGAGATGCGGTTGTTCAGCACCCCCTTGCCGGTGATGACGCCCTTCTTCTGGTTGTTGAAGGCGGTGGCATCGTCCTTGAAGTACTGCACCAGGGTGCCCGGCTCCGGCCCTTCGAAGAGTACCTTGGCCTTGCCTTCGTAGATGCGCCGGCGTCGTGTCATCGCGTCTTCGTCCAAATACGTAAGGACCGGTCAAGCGAGCTTGCCGGCCCAGGAATGTGCCTGAGTGATATAGCAAGCCGGGTGCACGAACACAACGACGGGGGCGGGAGGGCAGGATTGTGCGGTCGCGGATCCCGTGGGGCACGGCTTTGGGGACAAGATCTCCACGGATGTCACGGATTTAGACACGGATTTAGACACGGATTTCACGGATGTGGCGTCCCGAAGCGGCTATTTCACAAAAGGCCGAAGCGATGCCAAGCCTAGAGAAATCCGTATAATCCGTGTCTAAATCCGTGACATCCGTGTCAATCTTGCCCACCGATACGCAACAGACCCGGCAATCGCCTTCCCCTCACAGTTCGACCGGCGCATAAGGCACGGCGTGCGGACGGCCGGGGGCGAAGTGCCAGATCGGGTTCAGGTCCGGCCTTTCGACCCTGGGCACCGCCAGCAGCGAACTGGACGACGTGCCGAAGCCGCTCGGCAGCAGGAAGTCCATGGCGCCGCGCTCGTCCCGCGTACCCTCCCAGATGCGGCTTCCCATCAGCTCCGGCCAGCCGCCCCAGGCGAAGGACTCCGCGTCGGGGGCGTCGGTGGCCGGCGGTGTCGCATGGGCGAACAGCGGCCGGTAGAAGGCGGTGCGCGGGTCCTGCGGGTCGTCCATTTCGAAGGCGGTCAGCATATGGACGCCGGCGGGAATCGACGACACCTCCGGCCGATGGCGCGGGTTGGCGCCGCGGTGGACCACCAGATAGGCGTCGCGGTTGTCGGCGATCACCAGATTGAAGGGACGATAGGCGCGGATGTCGAGATCGGCGAAACTGCGCGCCGCGTCGGCGGCGTCGGCATGGTCGAGCGCGTCCAGCACCAGTTCGCCGCGCGACCGCTTGCCGGCCTCCGGTCCCAGCGTGCCGAAGCGGTTGAGGACGACCGCCACCACCCCCTCGTCGTTGAGCCCCATCCAGGAGCCGCCGGCAAGCTCGTCCAGCCCGGCGACCACGTTGGGCCGGTCGGGCCAGTGACGGGCCGGAGGAAGCCAGGGACGCCCGGTCATCTCGTCACGGTTTCCGGCGACGACCAGCGGCCAGGTTGCGTCCGGTCGCCGCAGGAGGATCACGCTGCACATACGATGGCCTGTCCTTCGTTGCGTCTTTCGTGGTGCCCAAGGCTGTCCCGGCACCGTGAGCGAACTCTGCAGAATATCCGCGGCTGCGACGCGGCGGGACGGTGACGGCAACCGCTCCCAGGCTATATAATCATCCAAACGGGAGCGAAACCAATAAGGAGCCTGGGTCACCATGACGACCTTCGACGACCGCGAAAAGGCCTTCGAGAACAAGTTCCAGCACGACGAGGACCTGCTCTTCCGCATCCGCGCCCGGCGCGATCGGCTGGCCGGCGAATGGGCCGCCGACCTGATGGGGCTGTCCGGGGCTGAGGCCGAGGCCTATGCCCGCCAGATCGTGGACACCGACATCGCCACACCCGGCCCGCACGACATCCGGGACAGGCTGTGCGCCGACCTGCATGCCCGCGGGGTCGACATCTCCGACCACCGGGTGGAAAAGCAGATGGCGCATTTCCTGGACATCGCGCGCCAGCGGGTGACGCAAGCCTGACGCCGGTGTCCTGCGGAAGCCTGACGCCGGTGTCCTGCGGACCCGCCGCCCACCGCCATTGCCGCGGATGCGGCGGCGGGCCGCCTATTCGGCCGCGCGCCGCAGGACGCGCTGGCCGGCATAGTCGGCGATGCGGTGTATCAGCATGTCGATCTCGCCCTTCAGCCGGGCGAAACCGTCATGGCGCTCCAGCGTCTCCTCGTTCATGTAGAGGCGCCGGTTGATCTCCAGCTGGATCGAATGACGGCCGCGGGCCGGCTCGCCATAGCGCGCCAGCAGTTCAACCCCCTTGTACGGATCGTTGATCGCCACGCGATGGCCGAAGCCGCGCAGCGTCTCCGCCACCAGCCGGACGAATCCCGACTCGCTGGTGGTGCCGTCGCGGTCGCCGATGACGAAATCCACCGCCAGCGGGTCACGCCCGTCCGGCCGCAGCGACGACGGCATCGAATGGCAGTTGACGTGCCACACCGCGCCGAACCGCTCCGCCAGCCCATCCAGCGTCAGTCGCATCTGGGCATGGTAGGGGCGGTAATAGCGGTCGATGCGGTCGGCCACCGCCGCCGCCGGCAGTTTCCCGTCATAGAGCGGCACACCCGGCCGCAGCATGCTGCGGATCAGCCCCATGCCTAGCGTGCTGCGCGGGGTCGGGCGCAACGGCAGCGGCCAGTCGCCGTCGATCATCGCCGGGTCGATGTCGTCGACCGCGCGGTTCACGTCGATGCAGGTGCGGGGGAACAGCGCGCACAGCAGGGTGGCGCCATGGTCGGGAGCCGTGGCGAACAGCTCTTCCACATGGGTGTCCTCGCCCTGGCGCAGCAGGGGATGCGGGCAGATCACCCGGAAATCGGCGGGATAGACGCTGCCGCTGTGTGGAGAATCGAACAGCACCGGCAGGCGCAGGCCGGCCGGGTCGTTGCGGACAAGAACGTCATCGATCACGAAGCTCATCGACCGGCTCCGACCAGACGACCTGACAGTGACAACCGCAAGTTAGACCGCCGACTAGATTGATCCGACAGATCCTATAACCCAGGCGTCAAGTCCCCGTCGACGGCAATTCATCATGATCCTGCCATGCCGCCGCAACATTGCCCTGAGGCGGATCAGCCAAAAAATCCGTCCCATCCGCCCGGCCCGCACTGGCATGGAGTCGCTTGGTTCGCCATACTGTCCGGAGCGCCCACCGCTGGCGAGCTTGCCGCTTGACCGACCCGCTCTTCGCCCCCGTCGAACTCACCCCGCCGGACATCGCGCCCTACCGGCGCGGCAACACCGGCATCGACCATGTCACCAGCCTGTCGGCGGCCGAGCCGGGGCCGCATGTGGTGCTGAACGCGCTCGTCCATGGCAACGAGTTGTGCGGCGCCATCGCACTCGACGCGTTGCTGCGGAAGGACCTGCGGCCGGCACGCGGAAGGCTGACCTTCGTCTTCGCCAACACGGCGGCCTACGCCACCTTCGACCGCCAGAACCCCTATGCCTCGCGCTATCTGGACGAGGATTTCAACCGGCTGTGGTCGCCCGACCTTCTCGACGGCCGCCGCGACAGCGCGGAGCTGCGGCGCGCCCGCATCCTGCGCCCGGTCTATGAATCGGCGGACCTGCTGCTCGACCTCCATTCGATGACGGCGGACACCGCGCCCCTGACCCTGTGCGGCCGGACCACGCGCGGGCGCGACCTCGCGCTCGGCCTCCGCTATCCGGCCTGGGTGGTGGCGGATGGCGGGCATGCCGGGGGCAAGCGGCTGATCGATTACGGCGGCTTCGCCGAGCCGGAAGGGTCGCGCACCGCCATCCTGGTCGAATGCGGCCAGCATTGGCGGACCGAGACGGCGACGGTGGCGCTGGAATGCTGCCTGCGCCTGCTTCTCGGCCTGGAGATGATCGGCCTGCCGGCCACCGGTCCGCGCCTGCGCCCGCGCGCCGATCCGCAGCGGGTGGTCGAGGTCACCGACGCCATCACCGCGTCGAGCGAGCGCTTCCGCTTCACCGCCCCGTTCGTCGGCATGGAGGTGATCGGCCGCGCCGGCACCGTCATCGGCTGGGACGACGGCCGCGCGATCCAGACTCCCCATGACGACTGCGTCCTGATCATGCCCGCCCGCCGCGTGAAATCCGGCCAGACCGCGGTGCGGCTGGGGCGGATCGTCGGGTGAGGTTGGTCGATCCTTGCTGCATCCTGCGGGTGCGGGCAAGGTCGACACGGGTTTTACGGATAAAACACGGATTTCGCGGATGCGGCATCCTTGATGCCTGGGCTTGCGGAACAAGCCGGAGCGTCCGAAAGATCAGAAAAATCCGTGCAATCCGTGTCTAAATCCGTGACATCCGTATTGATCTTGCCCCCAAAGCGGCGACCCTCCCAAGTCGCCAACGCCCTCACTTGACCGCCGGTTTGCCCTTCGTCCAGGTCGCGTTGGCGCCGAACAGCGGCACGGTGGAGATCGAGGTCTTCGCCGAAGCCTCCTTCACCTGTCGGCTGTACACCACATAAACCAGCGTGTCGTTCGGCCGGTCGTAGATGCGGCGAATGGCGATCGACTTGAAGATCAGGCTCTTCCGTTCGGAGAAGACCTCCTCCCCCTTCTGCGACAGTTCGATGTCGCCGACGGTGACCGCCCCGGTCTGGCGGCAGGCGATGGAGGCGTTGGACGGATCCTCGAACCAGTTGCCCTTGCTCAACCGGTCGATCAGGCTGCGGTCGAAATCGACCAGATGGCAGGTGATGCCCTTCACCTTGGGGTCCTCGATCGCCTGGACCTGCAGGCCGTTGCCGGTCCAGTCGTTGGAGAAGCGGCCGATCACATCGTCGGCCGCCGCCGCCGTGCGCAGCGGAAGCCCGGCGGTCAGCAGGCCCAGAACCAAAAGGGCGGTGGAAACGTTCATCAGGGGAAACGGGCTGCGCATCGCGACTGGGTCTCCGGCAAGGACGGGCGGGGACCGCGAGCGGCACGGTCCGAAAAGCATTCCCCTAGATCGGAGGGTCGGGCGCTACCGTCAAGCGTCGTCCTTCGGAGATCCGGCCACCGCGATGACAGACCGCAGCCAGTTCGCCTCGATTCCCCCTGCGCTCCCTCCCGCCCCGGAAGCTCCGCTGCCCGGAACACCGCCACCAGTGACCGAGCCGCTGCCCCCACCCGGCCATCGCCGCGACCCGCTGACCATCGCCGTCGTCGGGCTGTTCGTGATCGCCGTGCTGTTCGCCCTGTATTTCGGACGCGACGTGCTGCTGCCGATCATGCTGGCGCTGATCCTCAGCTTCCTGCTGCGGCCGCTGGTCCGCGCGCTCTACCGCGCCCGCGTGCCGGAGGGGATCGGCGCCGCCATCATGGTGATCACGCTGTTCGGCGGCGTGCTGCTGGCGGTCTACACCTTGTCGGGCCCGGCGGCGGAGTGGGTCAACCGCATGCCGCGGGTCATGCATGAGCTGGAGTTCAAGCTGGGCGACATCCGCGCCGGCATCGACCGCGCCCGCGAGGCGTCGCGCCAGATCGAGCAGATCACCAAGGAATCCGGCAACGCGGCCGGACCGGTGCGTGAAGTGGTGGTTCGCGGCCCGACGCTGATGGAACAGGCGGTCAGCCAGGTCGAGACGGTCCTGGCGAATGTCGTGATCCTGCTGGTTCTGCTCTACTTCTTCCTCGCCCGCGGCCGGAATTCGCTGGAAGCGCTGATCGGCACCATGCGCAACGTCGACGACCGCGTGCATTACGCCATGGTCGCGGCGACATTGCAGCAGAACATCGCCGCCTATCTGCTGACCATCACCCTCATCAACGCGATCCTGGGGCTGGCGACCGGGCTGGTGATGTGGCTTTGGGGACTGCCCAACCCGGCGCTGTGGGGGGTGATGGTGGCGCTGGCCAACTACATCCCCTTCATCGGCCCGGCGGTGATGACCGGCGTGTTCTTCCTGGTGTCGGTCCTGACCTTCGACGGCATCGGCACCATCATCCTGCCGCCGCTATCCTTCGTGGCGCTGACCACGATCGAGGGCAACTTCCTCACCCCGATGATCGTCGGCCGGCGGCTGTCGCTGAACCCCATCGCGGTGTTCGTGTCGATCCTGTTCTGGGGCTGGCTGTGGGGCATCCCCGGCGCATTGCTGGCCGTGCCGATCCTGGCGATCCTGAAGATCCTGTTCGACGCGCACGAACCGCTGAAGCCGGTGGGGGCGCTGCTGGGAGAATGAGCGGCGCGCTCCGCATAGGCTCTTGATCCCGACCTGTCAGGATCAAGAGCTTCGGCGTCCTGTCGCGCCGCCGCATTGGTCTTACGCCACCGAAGCCAGCGGCAGGTTGACCAGCAGGTTCTGCGGCTTCAGCTTCAGCCGCCGCCCTTCCGTCATCGCCAGCCCGAGATAGACCGGCCGGCCGGCGAGGTCGGGGCGCATGGCGGCGGGATCGGCGAAGTCGAGGCGGAACAGGGCGAGGATGCGGGCCAGCCGGTCCTCGCCGACCTCCACCCCGTTGTAGAGATCGTTGAGGATCGCGGTGGCGGAGCCGTCGAGCCCGACATGCCAGACCCAGCGGTCGTCGCGGATGGTCTGCACCGGCTGGATCGACACCGTCACGTCCAGGAAATGCGCCACCCACGCCTCCAGGACGCGGGCCAGCGCGTCCAGTCCGGCCGAGGCGAAGGTGATGTCCAGCACCGTGTCGTGCCGGGCGTCGCGGCCCCAATAGAGCGGGTGGTTGGTCTCGTCCAGGATGTCCAGCTCGACCGAACGGGGCGCGGTGCCGGACTCCACCACCAGACGGCCCAGCGAGCCGAAGCCGCCGGATGCCGCCATCGTCTCGACCGTCTCGGCATCGGCGAGGCGGACGCGGCCGTCCTCGACCGACACCGTCTGCTCGCGGAAGAACAGTTCGCCGGCCCGTGCACGCAGACCGGACGGAGTGTCGTCGAGGATGCCGCGCAGGATGGCATGGACCAGTTGGTCGACGAACAGGCCGGGCACCCCGCGGGCACCCTCGCGGAACAGGCGGATATAGCACCCCTCCAACGTTCCGGCGGCCAGCAGCCGGTCGCGGAAGGCCAGCCAGACCTGGAAATTCTCCCGCGCGTCCGGATCGGCGATGGCGTCGAGCAGCGGCGCCGGCACGGTTCGGGCCGGATCGTCCAGCAGGGCGGCGTGCAGCGTGCGCTCGGCGTCGCAGGCCTCTTCCGGCGGGCGCATCTCGGGCCGGAGCAGGTAGGCGCGCAGGAAATCGGGCGTCACCGCCAGATGGTCGTCGGCGTCGCGCGTCAACAGGTGGAAGCCGGACGCCGTCCAGAAATCGGTCATGCTGCTGGGCACCTTTGGTCCAGAAGGCCTGTGGTTGCAGATCGGAGTCACGCTTCAAGCCGATTCCGATTTCACGCGATCCGATCTATCCCACGCCCAATCTATCCGACAATGGAGCCGCCGGCCGGCGCAAGGGTCTTGGCGAGGAAGGCGTCGATGTCCGCCCAAACCCGGTCACGGATGGCGTCGCATTCCATCAGCACCTCGTGCCGCGCCCCGGGATACTCCACGAGCTGGGCGTTGCCCAGCCGGGCGGCCACCGAACGGTGCGCCTCCGCCCGCACCACCCGGTCGTCAGGCGCGATCAGCAGCAGGACCGGCGTGCGCACGCGCTCCAGCGGCAGGCCCCGGCGCAGCGCGTCCTCCGCATCCAGGGCCGCGGCGACCCAGGCGAAGCTGACCCCACCGACGCGCAACTCCGGCCGCTCGGCAAAGGGACCGTGGTAGGCGGCATACCGCCGCGGATCGGCGGTGATCTTGTTGTCCGGGCTGAAGCGCCCATCCGCCGGATCGTAATCGCCCTGCCACAGCGCATAGCGCGCGCCCCAGCCGCAGCCGACGCCGAGACTGGCCAGCACCCGCACCAGCCAGCGTGGCAGCGGCCCGCTGTGGATGGCATACATCGGCGCCGACAGCAGGACGGCGGCGTAACGGTCGGGATCATCGTCGGCATGGCGGGCCAGCGCCATCGTCGCCACCAGCCCGCCCATCGAATGGGCCAGCAGGATCACCGGCCCTCCCGTCTCCGCCGCGACCGGCGCCACCACCCGCCGGTGGATTTCGTCGAGATCGTCCACCAGCGTCGCGAAGTCGGTCAGATGATGGATCTGGCGGTTGGGCAGCGGCCGGTCGGAGAGACCCTGGTTGCGCCAATCGACAGCCACCACCCGGAAACCGCGGGCTGCCAGCGCCTCGATGGTTTCGGTATATTTCTCGATGAACTCCGCCCGGCCGGTCAGCACCAGCGCCGTGCCGCGAACCCGCTCCGGCAGCGGCCAGATGGCGACGCGCAGCCGCACCCCGTCGCCCATCGCCACATGGCGCATCTCCACCGGAACGGTGGCCGGAGCGGCGGCATCGCTTGTGGCGCCGCCGGCGGCAAGGTCCATCATGGATCCGGACACCGCGAATTCGGATGCAGTCCAAGCGGCATCATCAGCCATGCTTTCTCCCCTGATCGTTGCATTGTAGACCGGACCAATGCCCGGAGGAACCACCCATTCCGAATTCGTCAAGATATCGGAAACCAGAAATAGTGACGGTATCTTGTATCGGCTTTGCGAGGGAACTCTTTTCCTTGAATGCCGTTGGTCCGCCGTTGGAGGTGTACCGATGAAGACAACACGTATCATCGTCCTGGCGCTTGCTGCCGCGACCCTGAGCGGGACTGCCGTCCCGGTGCTGGCGAATGGAAAGGCCAAGGTTCCGCCCGTGCATGTCGAGCATGAGGATGGCGAGGAGATCCTCGTCCACAAGGGGGAAGCGTCTTTCTACAGCCAGAAGTTCCATGGCCGCACCACGGCCAACGGCGAAACGATGAACCAGAACAAGCCGACCGCCGCGTCGCGCGCTCTGCCGCTCGGTGCCAAGGCGACCGTGACGAACCAGGAGAACGGCAAGAGCGTCGACGTCATCGTCAACGACCGCGGTCCCTATGTCGATGGCCGCGTGATCGACCTGTCGCGATCCGCCGCCAAGAAGCTGGACATGATCGAAGACGGCACCGCACCGGTGAAGGTGGAGGTCAAGCCGTCGGAGCAGCCGACCGACACCGCCCGCGAGAAAGTGGAGGAGAAGGTCGACCAGCTCACTCCCGACAGCCAGGTCGCCCAGGGCGATGCCCGCAGGAATGGCGGCAGTGCTGGAAGCAGCAGAAGCGACACAGTGTCGCACTCCGGCTCCGGCAAGTAATGTTGCGGCGCGGCGAAGTCGGTTTCCGATTCGCCGCGCCCGCTGCCGGAATTCCACGACGCCGCCGAACCCACAGTCATTGGAGGGTCAGGCCATTGAAATGAAGCGGACTTCTTCGCCGCGGCCACGCCCGGCCGCTGAAAGTCACGCAAATGGCGCGCCCCCTGGACATCGCCCCTCAGATTTTTGGTAAACCACTGATCCGGCATCATTCTTACTTCTATACCTTGGTCTCGAAGTAATCTGCTTTCGTCCCATTGCTTTCATTGCGGCGAAGCCTCCCGACAAGAGCGACCGCCGCTTTCGCCGACTTGCAGGGGCCGTTAGAGATTTTTTTGCATTTTTGGAGGAGACGTGGTGCCATTCCCCTCGCTGCGGCGCACACGATGCACTGCAGCGAACGGCGCGGCGCCCGGGCGCCAGACGCCGGAACAGGCACCGAGAGAAAGAGGGATTGCTGCGATGGACGACGTGCGTCAGGTCCGCAAGGATACCGAGGGCTACTGCATCGAAGACCTGTCCGTCGGCATGACGGCCAGCTTCGCCAAGACGGTGACGGAAGCCGACATCGTCCTGTTCGCGGGCATTTCAGGCGACACCAACCCGGTCCACATCAACCAGGAATATGCCGCCACCACCATGTTCCAGGGCCGCATCGCCCACGGCATGCTGACGGTCGGCTTCATCTCGGCCGTTCTGGGCACCAAGCTGCCGGGGCCGGGCTGCATCTACATGAGCCAGACGCTGAAGTTCAAGGCCCCGGTCCGTGCCGGCGACACCGTCACCGCCCGCGCCACCATCACCGAACTGATCCCGGAAAAGCGCCGCTGCGTCATCAAGACCGTCTGCACCGTCGGCGAGACCGTGGTGGTCGAGGGCGAAGCGCTGCTGATGGTCCCCTCCCGCGGCTGAAGTCCGGCTTCGAACCGCAAAACGACGCCGGCGCGTTTACCGCACGCCGGCGTCGGTCTATATAGACGCCCGAGCAAGCGGGCCCGCCGGGGTCCGCCCACAGCACCGGGGCGCGCATGCGACTGTACAGACACACCGCCGACCTGCCGGCCGAAGAGCGGGGCGCCGTCGTGGCGCTCGGCAATTTCGACGGCGTCCATCGCGGGCATCAGACGGTCATCGGCACCGCCCAGCGCCTCGCGGCCGAGATGGGCGTTCCATCGGCCGTCGTCACCTTCGAGCCGCACCCGCGCAGCGTTTTCCGCCCCGACGACCCGCCTTTCCGCCTGACCCCCTTCCGGGTCAAGACCCGCCATATCGAGGCGCTGGGCGTAGACCAGCTGATCGTCTGCCATTTCGACGACGGCTTCCGCCACAAGACCGCGCAGGCCTTCGTCGACGAGATCCTGGTGGGTGGGCTCGGCGTGCGGCATGTCGTCTGCGGCTACGACTTCCTGTTCGGCCACAAGCGCTCGGGCGACCCGGCCTTCCTGCTGCAGGCGGGCCGCGCCCGGGGCTTCGGCGTGACCGAGGTCGGGCCGGTGTCCGACGAGCAGGGCGGCGTCTACTCCTCCACCCGTGCGCGCGACGCGCTGACCGCCGGCCGTCCGCGCGAGGCCGCCCATGTGCTGGGCCATTCCTGGGAGATCGAGGGGCGCGTCGTCCACGGCGACCAGCGCGGCCGCACCATCGGCTTCCCGACCGCGAACATCGAGCTGGGCGAGTATCTGCGCCCGGCCTTCGGCGTCTATGCGGTGCGCGCCGGCGTCGACCGCGGCGGCGAGACCGTCTGGCTGCCGGGCGTGGCCAATCTCGGCGCCCGCCCCACCGTCGACGGCACGGTCGCCCGGCTGGAGGCCCACCTGTTCGACGTCGACCTCGACCTCTACGACCTGCATCTCAGGGTACAGATGATCGATTTCCTGCGGCCGGAGATGAAGTTCCCGAGCTTCGCCGCGCTGAAGGACCAGATCGTGCAGGATGCCGCCGCCGCCCGCGCCGTGCTGGCGGCCGGCTGACCGGAAGGGCCGGTGGGGGGCCAAAGGGATGGAACGCGTTCTGATGCTTCTGTTCATGCTGAACCAGGGCGGCCCGACCACGCTGGAATTCGCCAGCCTGGAGCAATGCAAGGCGGCCGAGCCGATCATCATCCAGAACTACCGCGAGATGACCGGCAACACGGTTCTGTCGCGCTGCATCCGCATGGTGCTGCCGGCAAAGTGATCGGGTGCAGGGTGCCGCGGCTCGGGAAGCCGCGCGCGATCCGCGCTGGCGGCAGTGGTTTCATCTGATACAGTGCCGTCCCGTCTCCGCTTCGCTCCAAAGTCATCAATGCCCCGCCCCGACTCCCTGACCATCCGCGTCCTGCTGACGGCCCTGGTCGCCTTCGGCCCGCTGTCCACCGACCTGTATCTGCCGTCGCTGCCGACGCTGGTGCGGGTGTTCGGCACCGACGTCGCCACGGTGCAGATGACGCTGTCAATCTTCCTGGTCGGCTTCGCGGTGTCGCAACTGGTCTATGGCCCGATGTCCGACCGGTTCGGCCGGCGTCCGACCCTGCTGGTGGGGGTGGCGATCTATCTGGCGGCCAGCGCGGTCTGCGCCATGACCAGCAGCATCGAGGCGCTGATCGCCGCCCGCTTCTTCCAGGCGCTGGGGGCCTGCTGCGGACCCGTGGTGGCGCGTGCCGTGGTGCGCGACGTCTTCGGCCGGGACCGGGCGGCGACGGTTCTGGCCTATATGTCGATGGCGATGGCGCTGGCCCCGGCGGTGGGTCCGATGCTGGGCGGCGTGCTGACGGAATGGTTCGGCTGGCGCGCCAACTTCGTGCTGCTGACCATCTTCGCCTGCGGCATCCTGGCCGCCGTGTGGTCGATGCTGGGCGAGACCAACGCGCACCGCGACGAGGAGGCGCTGCGGCCCGCCCGGCTGGTGGCCAACTACCTGCTTCTGCTGCGCAACCGCGGCTTCGTCGGCTATGTGCTGGTGGTCGCCTTTTCCTACAGCGGCATCTTCTCCTTCATCTCCGGCTCGTCCTTCGTGCTGATCGAGCGGCTGCACCTGACCCCGGCGCAGTATGGCGCCAGCTTCGGCGCGGTGGTGCTGGGCTACATGCTGGGCACCTTCCTGGCCGGGCGGCTGACGCCGCGGCTGGGCGGCGCGCGGATGATCCGGATCGGCACGCTGCTGTCGCTGGCCGGCGGGCTGGCGGGAGGGGCGCTGGCGCTGGCCGGGGTGCTGCATCTGCTGGCCATCGTGGTGCCGGTCTTCCTGTTCATCCTGGGCACCGGGCTGACCCTGCCCAACGCCACCGCCAACGCCGTCGGCCCCTATGCCACCATGGCCGGGCTGGCCTCCTCGCTGCTGGGCTTCGCCCAGATGTCCATCGCTGCGGCGATCGGCATCGTCGTCGGCCACCTGAACGACGGTACCGCCCTGCCGATGATGGGGGCGATCGGGCTGGTCGGCTTCGGCGCGCTGCTGGCGCACCGGCTGCTGGTCATTCCCGCGACGAGCGGGCGATCCGCCTGATCCGGCCCCGTGGAGAAGAGTGGCGGGAGGCGCGGCGGCGTTCCCGCGCCCTGCTGTCCTCGTCATCCTTTCCCAGCTGCGGGAAGCGGTCCAGCAGGACGGTGAACAGGATCGTCACGATCAGGCACAGGCCGAGCGTCATGCCCGCCAGCATGAAATATCCGGCGCCGCAGGCGATCCCCAGCGCCCCGGCCACCCAGATGACCGCCGCGGTGGTCGCCCCGCGCACGCTGTCGCCCGACCGGAACATCACGCCGGCGCTGATGAAGCCGACCGCCTGCGCCACGCCCTGGATCACCCGCACCGGGTCGCTCGGCCGCTCGTCCCCGGTCGCCTGCAGCCCGACATAAAGCTCCAATGCAACCAGCGTGGTGAGCGCGCAGCTGATGGATATCAGCGTATGCGTGCGCAGCCCCGCCGCCTTGCCGCGCATCTCGCGGTCGAGTCCGAGCAACACACCACAGAAGGCCGCCGCCAGCAGCCGCAGCCCAATCTCCTCCGCAGTCAGAACCGTGGTCAAGCCCATGAAATCGCTCCGGTTTTTCTGCCTCCCAAACGGCCTGCCACTTTTTTGGGGCGGACCGCATTTTTCACTTTGCATTCGATCACGTTGGATCTATGTAACGCGAACTCGCAAGCGCACGTGCCGCTGGCCCGCCCCTCGGCGTCTCCGAGATGTGGTTATGCAACGACGTAACGCGTGATCCCCGACCGTCCCTTAAACAAGGCGGCGACTTGGAGGTTACGATGGTTGATGTTGTTGTGGGTGGGCGCGTGCTCACCCGTCTCCGAAATCTGCCGCTCCTGGACCATACGGACAGAACAGGGTTCTGTACGGGGCAATCCAGTATCGGCGGCCTGAGCGCCTGATCAGCTTTTTCAGTTGCTGATCGGCCCGCCCGGCCGCTCCGTGCCCCCGACTTCACCCGTTCCGTTCCATCATCTTGCGTCCCAGGAGACTGAGATGACCCAGAAGATTGCGCGCTTTTTCGAAGAGCAGCGCCCGCAGACCCCTTGCCTCGTCATCGACCTGGATGTCGTCGAGCAGAACTACAACGATCTGCACGACGCCCTGCCCGACGCCCGCATCTTCTATGCGGTGAAGGCGAACCCGGCGGCGGAAATCCTCAGCCTGCTGGCCCGTCTCGGCTCCGCCTTCGACTGCGCCTCGGTCCCGGAAATCCAGATGGCGCTGGCCGCCGGCGCCACGCCGGACCGCATCTCCTTCGGCAACACCATCAAGAAGGAAAGCGACATCCGCCGCGCCTTCGAGCTGGGCGTGCGCCTGTTCGCCTTCGACAGCGAGCCGGAACTGGAGAAGATCGAGCGCGCTGCCCCCGGCGCCCGCGTCTTCTGCCGCATCCTGACGTCGGGCGAGGGCGCCGAATGGCCGCTGTCGCGCAAGTTCGGCTGCGATCTGGCGATGGCCCGCGCGCTGCTGCTGAAGGCTCGCGACATGGACGTGCAGCCCTATGGCGTGTCCTTCCATGTCGGCTCGCAGCAGAAGGACCTGATGCAGTGGGACCACGCCATCTTCCAGGTGGCGCAGCTGTTCCGCGAGCTTGAGGTGCTGGGCGTCGACCTCGGCATGATCAATCTGGGCGGCGGCTTCCCCACCCGCTACCGCACCGACGTGCCGGAATGCACGGCCTATGGTCAGGCGATCTTCGACTCGCTGCGCAATCACTTCGGCAACCATCTGCCGGAGACCATCGTCGAGCCCGGCCGCGGCATGGTCGGCAGCGCCGGCATCATCGAGAGCGAAGTGGTCCTGGTGTCGCGCAAGTCGGCCGAGGATCCCAAGCGCTGGGTCTACCTGGACATCGGCAAGTTCGGCGGTCTGGCCGAGACGATGGACGAGGCCATCCAGTATCCGATCGAGGTGCTGGGCGATGATCTGGAGAGCGACCGCGAGGCGGTGATCCTGGCCGGCCCGACCTGCGACTCGGCCGACGTGCTCTACGAGCGCGCCGACTACAAGATGCCGACGGACCTGAAATGTGGCGACCGCGTGCGCATCCACGCCACGGGCGCCTATACGACGACCTATTCGGCGGTCTGCTTCAACGGCTTCGAGCCGCTCAAGCATTACTGCATCTGAGGATGCGGCGGGGCGATGCCCCGCCCTTCCCCGGTTCCGCCAAGAAAAAGCCCGCCTGCCGGTTCACCCCGGCGGCGGGCTTTCTCGTTTTCACATCGGCCGCATTTTCATGCAGGCCCATTTTTTAGGCAACTCAAGTGTTCACCCAAGAAAAAGGCCGCTTCCGATCAACGGAAGCGGCCTTTCTCGGTGCGTTCGCCGATCGGCGTACACGCGGTCATTCGCGCCAGAACGGCTTCGACATCTCGCGCTCGGCATCCAGACGGTTGAAGCCGATGTCCTGGAGCATGCGGTCGTCCAGATAACCCAGCTCGCGGCGGGTCACGACGCGCTGGCGCCACAGGCCCAGCAGGTTCGACGCCATTTCGACGACATGGGCGAAGGGGGAGGAGGTGCGGCCGGCTTCGGCCGAATGCAGAAGGGTTGCCATGATGGAGATTCCTGAGATGTCTTGTTATGGAGGGTCCGCCGGTCGGCGATCACGTCCCCCTTGTGTGGAAATATAATTATGCTTCTTTGAGCCATGTTGCCACCCCCGACGGCAACATGCCCGCTTTGCAGGCAGCGAAGAACTCGCCGTGGAATGTCACCGATCTGTGGCAGAAACGTCATTGCGGATACTTACGGTTCGCTAGACTGACAATAAAGGACTTCCACTCCGGCATCCCCTGGACAAGATAACCTGACTTGGGGGATATATTGTTTTACTTACGGATCAATCGGGCGGAAGGGCGGACAGGCATATGAGCGGTATACCCGACGCCGGTGATCAGGGCAGCCGACACGGCTTCGACACCATCGGCTTCGATGGCGACGACACGCTCTGGCACAATGAATCGCTGTTCTCGATGACGCAGGACCGCTTCCGCGCCCTGCTCGCCCATGCCGCCGACCCGACGGACCTGGACCGCCGCCTGTTGGAGGCCGAGCGGGCGAACCTCCGCGTCTATGGCTATGGCATCAAGGGCTTCGTGCTGTCGATGATCGAGACGGCGATCGCCGTCACCGACGGCCATGTCGCGGCCCGCGACCTGCAGAGCCTGATCGACTTCGGCAAGGCGATGCTGGAGCATCCGGTGGAGTTGCTGCCCGGCGTGGCCGAGGTGGTGGAGACGCTGGCCGGCCGTCACCGGCTGGTGCTGATCACCAAGGGCGACCTGTTCGACCAGGAAAGCAAGATCGCCCGCTCCGGCCTGTCGGAGCTGTTCCATGCGGTGGAGATCGTCAGCGAGAAGGATCCGGGCACTTACCGCCGGGTGATGGAGCGCCATGGCATCGACCCGGCGCGTTTCCTGATGGTCGGCAATTCGGTACGCTCCGATATCCTGCCGGTGCTGGCGACCGGCGCCCATGCCGTCCACATTCCCTACGCCATCACCTGGGCGCATGAGGAGGCGGAGGTGCCGGACGAGCATTATCGCCGGCTGGAGTCGATCCGCGACCTGCCGGCCCTGCTGGCGGATTGGTGAGGAACCTTGACGATGACCCTGTTTCCCCTGCCCGACCTCGACGGCGTCACGCCGGAAACCGGCGCCCCGGCGGCCGACCGCATCCTGTCGGGGGCGCCGGTCTTCACCACCTGGAACGGCTACGAATCGGCCGACGGCAAGCGCTTCGCCGGCATTTGGGCATCGACGCCGGGTTCCTGGCGCATCGTCTATGACGAGTGGGAATATTGCGAGATCCTGGAGGGCGAAAGCGTCGTCGCCCATGAGGACGGCCGGTCATGGACCTTGAAGGCGGGAGACCGTTTCGTCATCGAACCCGGTTTCCAGGGAAGCTGGACGGTGGTGGCGGCGACCACCAAGCGCTATGTGGTGGTGCTGCCCTGACCGGCATCCTCTAGCGCTTCCCTGATCGCTCCTTCAGCCGGTGATCTCGACCGAGTTCTGGCCGGCGCTGTGGCTGAGGATGGTGACGGCCTTGCGCCCGATCTCCACCGCGAGAACGCCCAGCACGAGGACGGAAGCGACCAGCATCAGGCGGGCGATGTCGCGGGACCGGCCACGTTTGCGGGCGGTCGCAAGGCGACGCTCGCGACGCGCCGCCCACGCGGCGGTGTTCAGGCGCTGTCCCATCCAGGCGGCGACGGCCATGATCCGCTCCCTGATCATTCCGGACAAATCGATATGCTTTTATATAAAATTTTATCTTGTTCAGCAAGAGCGAATCCTGCGACTGAGCCTGTGAAGAAATCGGCGACTTGCCGAGAAAGTCCCAAGTTCGAGCAACGCCGCGTTGGATCGTATCGCGCGCTTTTCTCGGACGTCATTCCCGCGAAGGCGGGAATCCAGCCCTCACAAGCACTTGTGTTGGAAATCCTGGTTCCCCGCCTCCGCGGGGATGACGAGTGGGAGATGTGAGCGCCTGCCAAATCAGGGCTTTTTCATAAGAGTCCGATTTCCTCACAGGCTCGACAATCGGTGGTCGATCCGCGCAGCGTTGTCGCAAGCAGGCACCGTCCGCTTAGACCGGCCCGAACCTCCCCACTTGCCACCTGTGAAGAGACGCCATGGACGTACTTACGGATTCCGAAACGATCCCGTCCGTTACGATTTCGATGCGGCACCGTAACGAATCGGGTCAGTCGTTCCGGCTTCGGCGAAGCCCTTCAGGCGCAACAAACAGCTGTCGCAGGCGCCGCAGGACAGCCCCTCTGGCGTCGGGTCGTAGCAGGAATGGGTGAGGCCGTAATCCACCCCCAGGTCCAGCCCGCGGCGGACGATGGCGGCCTTGTCCAGGGTCATCAGCGGCGCATGGATTTTGAACCGGCTGGACCCTTCCACCCCCGCCTTGGTGGCAAGGTTCGCCAGCGTCTCGAAGGCGGCGATGTATTCGGGGCGGCAGTCGGGATAGCCGGAGTAATCCAGCGCATTGACGCCGATGAACAGGTCGGACGCCCCCAGCGTCTCCGCCCAGGCCAGCGCGAAGGACAGGAAAACGGTGTTGCGCGCCGGGACATAGGTGACCGGAATGCCCTCCCCCAGCTCGGCCGCGTTGCCGTGCTTCGGCACGTCGATGGCGTCGGTCAGGGCGGAGCCGCCGAAGGCGCGCAGGTCGATGTCGGCGATCACATGCCGCTCCACCCCCATCGCCGCGACCACCCGCCGCGCCGCCTCCAGTTCCACCGCATGACGCTGGCCGTAGCGGAAGCTCAGGGCATTGACGCGGTAGCCCTCCGCCTTGGCGATGGCGAGCACCGTCGTGGAATCGAGCCCGCCGCTGACCAGCACGACCGCATCCCTCTGCGTTTCCCTCGGCTTATCCTGATCCGCCATCACACACCTGCCTTTCCGAAGCCGTCCGCACACCGGCGGACTCTCTGCGACAGCTTCTGGCACATCCGGGCGGCGCAGGCCAGATCAGCACATCACCGCCAGAAGCTCTTCGATGGTCATGATGCGCGACGGCGGCAAGCGGATCGTGGCGGTGCAGCCCTGGTCCGGCGCGCTGTCCAGCACGAGCGTGCCGCCATGGGCCTCCACCAGACGGACCGCCAGCGGCAGGCCGAGCCCGACACCCTCATGGCGGCGGGTGACACCCTGATCGAGTTGGGCGAAGGGAGACAAGGCCGTCGCGATGTCCTCCGGCCGCATGCCGACGCCGTGGTCGCGGACCGACAGTTCGAGCCAGCCGTCCGCGGCGAGCCCCGCCGCCAAGGTCACGGCAGACCCTGGGGGACTGAACTTGATGGCGTTGGACAGCAGGTTGCCCAGCGCCTGACCCAGGCGCCGCTCGTCGCCGCGGACCGGCGGCAGGCCACCACTTCCACCGTCACCCCCTGGCGGGTGGAATGGAACCGCAGGTCCGCCACGGCCCGTTCCGCAAGGACCGACGGATCCACCGCCCCATCGGTCAGCGACAGCCCGCCGGTATCGACGCGCGCCATGTCGAGAATGTCGTCGATGATCGCCAGAAGCCGTTCGCCGGCCTGACGGATCGCGCCGACACAGCTGCGCAGCCGCTCGTCCCCCTGTGTTTGCCCCTCTCCTCCGACCTGCCCGGCGCGGGCCTCCAGCAGTTGGGAGAAACCGATCACCGCATTCAGGGGGGTGCGCAGCTCATGGCTCATGGTCGCGACGAAGATCGACCTGGCACGGTCGGCCGCTTCCGCGGCTTCCTTGGCGGCCAGCAGTTCGGCCTCCACCCGGCGGCGCCCGGACACGTCACGGAGGATGGCGGTGTAGAGCCGCCGCCCCGCGACCTCGCTGACGCTGACCGACAGTTCCACCGGAAAGCGGGTACCGTCGGCACGCTCCGCCTCCGCCGCCCGGTCGCGGGCCACCAGCGCCGTCGTCTGGCCGGATGCGAACTCCAGCCGGACGCCGCCCTCCTCCCGCAGGTCGGCCAGCGGGATCAGGCGGTCGAGCGGACGCCACAGCAGTTCCTCGGACGGAACGCCGAACATCGCCTCCGCCGCGCGGTTGAAGCCGAGCAGCACGCCCGCCTCGTTGATCGTCAGGATCGCGTCGGCGACGCTGTCGAGAATCGCTTCGTTGCGTACCTCCGACAGCCGCAGGGCCTCGGCCCGCGGTCCGCCGACCGGCACCGCATCCGCCAAGTTGCGGCAGCGCGCTTGGCTGGCCCCTGTCCTGCCGGAAGCAAGGGCCGCCGGTCCAATTCCGTCGCCCCCACGCTCGGCGGCGCCATGCTCGCCATTCTGCAAAATGATCCCTCCCCGGCTCCGCCGCGATCGGCGGGATGGCTTCGATTCCGCCGGGCAGACTATTCAGGGGTGGTCGATGGCTCATGTCAGGAACAACCCGACCATCAGCCGAAGGCTACGGCGTGGAAAGCCCTATCCCCGACGCAAGGAAAGGAAGGATTCCAAGGCTTCCAGCACTGCGTCGGGGGCTTCGGTCATCACCATATGTCCGGTTTGCGGCAGGACGACGACCTGCGAAATCTTGACGCAGGCCGCCAGCGACCGCCCAGCCTTCGCCGGCGTCATCTTGTCGAGCGCCCCCAGCAGGAACAGCGCCGGGCAGGAGACCGCCGCGGCGGCCTCCGCCCCTTGCGCATAGTCGTTGCAGGCGGCGAGGTCGACGCCCAGCACGCCCGGCCGCACCGACGCCATCAGCCGGCGTCCGCCGGGGATCAGCGCAAGCCCCGGCGTCGGGCAGCCGCCACCCTGGGCGCCGCCATGGCCACGCGGGCCGAAGCCCCAGCCGACCACCATCTCGATGGCCGACGGTTCGCCGGCATGGGCGGCGGCCAGCAGGTCGGGATGGACCGGCATCCGCTCCGCCACGCCCAGCAGGGCGATCGCCCCGATGCGCCCGCCATGGCGGGCGGCGGCGTCCAGCGCCACCAGCGCGCCCATCGAATGGCCGACCAGCGCCGCCCGCTCCAGCCCGGCGGCGTCCAGCAGGGCGATCACCCAGTCGGCGATGGCGGCGATGCTGCCCAGCGCTTCGCCGCCGGAGCGGCCATGGCCCGGCAGGTCGACCGCCAGCACCGAGCGGCCATGATGGGCGAGATAGCGGCTTTGCAGGCTCCACACGCTGTGGTCCATGCCGGCGCCGTGGATCAGAACGATCGCGGGGCGCGCGGGGTCGATCTCCCGGCCGCCGGTGTGGACGAAGACGGGGGTTCCGTTGACGGTCAGCTGCATGGCGCGGCCCTCAGCCCTTGGTGGCGGCGCGCAGCGCCTGCTTCAGGTCGTCGATCAGGTCTTCGCAATCCTCCAGCCCGATGGACAGGCGGATCATGTCCTCCCCCACCCCGGCGGCGGCGAGCGCCTCGGCGTCCAGCTGGGCATGGGTGGTGCTGGCGGGGTGGATCACCAGCGACTTGGCGTCGCCGACATTGGCGAGATGCGAGAACAGGCTCAACGACTCGATGAAGCGGCGCCCGGCCTCGCGGCTGCCGCCCTGCCCGCTGCCGCGGATGCCGAAGGAGATGATCGAGCCGGCGCCATGCGGCAGCAGCCGGGCGGCCAGCGCATGGTCGGGATGGTCCACCAGCTCCGGATAGGAGACCCAGGCGACCGCCCCCTTCCCGGCACACAGCTCTCCTTCCAGGAAACCGACGACCTTGCGGGCGTTGTGGATATGGCACTTCATCCGCAGCGGCAGCGTTTCCACCCCCTGCAGGATCTGGAAGGCGTTCATCGGGCTCATGCAGGCGCCGAAATCGCGCAGTCCCTCGGCACGGGCGCGGGCGATGAAGGCGGCGGGGCCGTATTCCTCGGCGAAATCGATGCCGTGATAGCCGGCATAGGGCTCCGTCAGGGTCGGGAACCGGCCGGACGCCTCCCAGTCGAAACTGCCGCCGTCGATCACCACCCCGCCGATGGCGGTGCCGTGCCCGCCCAGCCACTTGGTGCAGGAATGCATGACCAGGTCGGCGCCATGCTCGAACGGCCGGCAGAGATAGGGGGTGGTGAAGGTCGAATCGATCAGCAGCGGGATGCCGGCCTCATGCGCGATGGCCGCGACCTTCGGCACGTCCAGCACCTCCAACCCCGGATTGCCCAGCACCTCGCCGAAGACCAGCCGGGTTTCGGGGCGGATCGCCGCGCGGATGCCGTCGAGGTCGCGCGGATGAACGAAGCTGGTGGTGATGCCGAAGCGCGGCAGCGTGTAGGCCAGCAGGTTGCGGCTGCCGCCATAGATCGAGGAGGAGGCGACGATGTGCCCGCCCGCCCCCATCAGCGTCATGATCGCCAGCGACAGCGCCGCCTGGCCGCTGGCGGTGCAGACGGCACCCACCCCGCCTTCCAGCGTCGCCAGCCGCTCCTCCAGCACCGCGACGGTGGGGTTGGAGATGCGCGAATAGATGTGCCCCGGCCGTTCCAGGTTGAACAGCGCGGCCGCCTGATCGACGTCGCTGAAGACGTAGGAGGAGGTCAGGTGGATCGGAACCGCCCGCGCCCCGGTCGCCGGATCGGGCTTCTGCCCCGCATGCAGGCTCTGCGTATCGAACTTCAGGAACTTGGCGCCGGCCATGCTCCCCCCTCCCCTTCGGATTGATGCCGAAATTTTTAAAAGAGGGCCGCCTATGGTCGAGCGGCCCTCCCGCGCTTTTCGGCGTCTTGTTTGCCAGCCCTGTTCAACCCGCATTCCAGCGGCATCGACGGTGCGGAAGCGTATGGAGACCTGACGTGAACGTCAAGGCGGTAGGGAGGAAGAATGGCAGGAGAAAATCCGCGAATGAGAACAAGTTGCAACAAGTTTCCGAAGAGAATAAAAGGCGGATCGGTGCCGCCCGACAGGCGGTGCCGTTTGCAGAAGAGGTTGGAATGACCATCACCCGATTCCAGTTCGTCCGTTCGCTCGCCCTCGCCACCGCGCTGGCCGCTTTGCCGGCCGCGGCTCTGACCGGCCCGGCACTGGCCCAGACCGCGCCGGGCGCCGATGGCATCACGGTCTACAACGCCCAGCACGCCAGCCTGACCAAGGAATGGGTGGAGCGTTTCACCCGCGAGACCGGCATCAAGGTGACCGTGCGCAACGGCAGCGACATGGAGCTGGGCAACCAGATCGTGCAGGAGGGAGCCGCCTCCCCCGCCGACGTGTTCCTGACCGAAAATTCGCCGGCGATGGCGCTGGTGGACAGTGCCGGGCTGTTCGCGCCGCTCGGCGCCGAGACGCTGGCTCCGGTGCCCGAAAGCTTCCGCCCGGCCAACGGCCATTGGGTCGGCATCGCCGCCCGTTCGACCGTCTTCGCCTACAACACCGGCAAGCTGACCCAGGACAAGCTGCCGAAGTCGCTGCTCGATCTGGCCGATCCGAGCTGGAAGGGCCGCTGGGCCGCCTCGCCCGCCGGGGCCGATTTCCAGGCGATCGTCGGGGCTCTCCTCCAGCTCAAGGGCGAGGCCGCCACCGCCTCTTGGCTGAAGGCGATGAAGGAGAACGCCAAGCCCTACCGCGGCAACAGCGTCGCCATGAAGGCGGTGAATGCCGGCGAGGTCGAGGGCGCCGTGATCTACCATTATTATTACATCGGCGATCAGGCCCGGACCGGCGGCGAGAACAGCAAGAACGTCGCCCTGCATTATTTCCGCAACGGCGATCCGGGCGCCTTCGTCAGCATCTCCGGCGCCGGCGTCCTGGCATCGAGCAAGAACAAGCGCGAGGCCGAGGCTTTCGTGAAGTTCCTGACCGGCAAGGGCGGGCAGGAAGTCCTGCGCGACGGCGATTCCTATGAATACGCCGTCGCCGGCGGCATCGCTTCCAATGCCAAGCTGGAACCGCTCGACAAGCTCCAGGCGCCGAAGGTCAAGCCGGAGGCGCTCAACAATAAGGCCGTCACCGACTTGATGACGGCGGCCGGCCTGCTGTAATCCCTTCTGCCGTCGCCTGCGGCATCGGGCCGCGGGCGACGTCGGTCCGATTCCGCCCAAGTGGGTGGAGCCCAAGGGAACGGACCCGGAGTTCATCGTCATCGCTCTTCATCCGCCCTGCCCGCACTCTCCACCTGACCACGGCCGATCCGCCTTGCGCGTGGCGGCGCCCTTCGCCACCGTGCCGGGAAGCGCTCGCGCGCCGCTGCCCGTCCTTGCCGTGACGGCGCTGGTTGCGGCGCTTGCCCTGATGCCGCTCGCCTTCGTCGTCTGGATCACCATCCAGACCGGATGGGACACGGTCGTCGAGCTGGTCTTCCGCCGCAAGGTCGGCGAGCTGCTGGTGAACACGCTGCTGCTGGTTTCGCTGACCCTGCCGCTGTCGGTCGTGGTGGCGGTGGCGCTGGCTTGGCTGACCGAACGCTCCGACCTGCCCGGCCGGCGGTTCTGGGCTTGGCTGGCGGTGGCGCCGCTGGCGGTTCCCGCCTTCGTCCACAGCTATGCCTGGGTGACCGTCGCCCCCGGCATGCACGGGCTGGCTGCCGCGGTGCTGGTCTCGGTCCTTGCCTATTCGCCGTTCCTCTACCTTCCGGTGGCGGCACAGCTGCGCCGGCTCGATCCGACGATGGAGGACGTCGCCGCCTCGCTGGGCCGTGGGCCCTGGCGGGTCTTCCTGACGGTGGTGCTGCCCCAGCTGCGGCTGGCCGTCTGCGGCGGGTCGCTGCTGATCGGCCTGCATCTGCTGGCCGAATACGGCCTCTATGTGATGATCCAGTTCGACACCTTCACGACGGCGATCGTCGACCAGTTCCAATCGGCCTACAACGGTCCGGCGGCGAACATGCTGGCCGGTGTGCTGGTGGCGCTCTGCATGGGGCTGATGGGCGGCGAGGTCCTTCTGCGCGGCCGGGAGCGCTACGCTCGCGTCGGCAGCGGCGCCGCGCGCCAGGCTCCGTCGGTGCGCCTCGGCCGGGCCGCCCTGCCCTGCCTGCTGATTCCCTTGCTGTTCGCGGCACTTTCGCTGGGTGTGCCGCTGCTGACGCTCGGCCGCTGGATCGCCATCGGCGGCGCCCGGGTGTGGCAGGCCGACGAGATCGGCGGCGCCGTCCTTCAGACCGTGGCGCTGGCGCTGTCCGGCGCGCTGCTGACCACCCTCGCCGCCGCGCCGATGGCCTGGCTTTCCGTGCGCGCGCCCGGCCGGCTCCAGCGGGTGCTGGAAGCCTGCCATTACTATGTCGGCTCGCTGCCGGGCGTGGTCGTCGCCCTGGCGCTGGTGACGATCACCGTGCGGGTCGCCCTGCCGCTCTACCAGACGGTCGGCACCGTGCTGCTGGCCTACATGCTGCTGTTCCTGCCGCGGGCGCTGGTGGGGCTGCGGGCCAGCATCGCCCAGGCGCCGGTCGAGTTGGAGCGGGCGGCGATGGCGCTCGGCCGGACGCCATTGCAGGCGGCGCGCCAGATCACCTTCCGGCTGGCCGCGCCCGGTGCGGCCGCCAGCATGGCGATGGTCGCCCTCGGCATCACCAACGAGCTGACGGCGACCCTGATGCTGGCCCCCAGCGGCACGCGCACGCTGGCCACCGAATTCTGGGCGCTGACCAGCGAGATCGACTATGCGGGCGCGGCGCCCTACGCCCTGATGATGGTGGCGGCCTCGCTGCCGATGACCGTCCTCCTCCACATCCAATCCAAGCGGGCCGCCGGACGATGAGCTTCCTTCAGGTTCAGGGACTAGGAAAACGATACGGCAACGCGGTGGCCCTGGAGGACGTCGACCTGTCGGTGTCCGCCGGCAGCCGTACCGCCATCGTCGGCCGCTCCGGTTCGGGAAAGACCACGCTTCTACGCATCATCGCCGGTTTCGAGACCGCCGACCACGGCCGGATCATCCTTGATGGGCGCCCGCTGGTGGAGAGCGGCGGCATGGGAAATGGCAGGGAGGGAGGCGGCGTGGTGCCGGCCCACCGCCGCGGCATCGGCTATGTGCCGCAGGACGGCGCCCTGTTTCCGCATCTCAGCATCGCCGACAACATCGGCTTCGGGCTCGACCGCCATGACGCGAACCGCCGGAGCCGCATCCTGGATCTGCTGGAGGCGGTCGAACTCGATCGGCAGATGCTGGAGCGCCGGCCGCACGAGCTGTCGGGCGGCCAGCAGCAGCGCGTGGCGCTCGCCCGCGCGCTCGCCCGCAAGCCGACACTGATGCTGCTGGACGAGCCCTTCTCGGCGCTCGACACCGGCCTGCGCGAGTCGATGCGCCGCACCGTCGCCCGCGTGCTGCGCGAGGCCGGCATCGCCACCATCCTCGTCACGCATGACCAGGGCGAGGCGCTGTCCTTCGCCGATCAGGTGGCGGTGATGCGCGAAGGCCGCCTCGCCCAGGTCGGCCCACCCCAGGAGCTGTATCGCCGGCCGCGGGACCGCGAGACGGCCACCTTCCTGGGCGATGCCGTCATCCTGTCGGCGGAGGTCGAGAACGGCTGGGCGACCTGCAGCCTCGGCCGGCTGGCGGTCGCCTCCGGCGCCCGGCAGGGCGCGGCCGAGATCATGCTGCGCCCGGAACAGCTCCGACTGGTGGTGGAGGACGCCGACCTTCCGCCCCGCGGCCAGGGCGGCGGTCCCGAAGGCTGGGGGCGCGTCACCGACGTCGAGTTCGGCGGAGCGGTGTGCAAGGTCGCCGTCTCGCTGGGAGACGCGCCGGGCCAACCCGGTCCGCTGCTTCTGCGCCACTCCGGCCTCGACCTGCCGCGGCCGGGCAGCCGGGTGCGAATCCTCGTCCAGGGCGAGGCCCATCTCTTCGAGGCGCCATTCCGTTGACGGTGGCGGCCGGCGGGGTCAAGGACCTTCGACCGCCGCCGGCTCGTCGCGCACCCCGACCATCGTCTCTTCCGCCAACCAGTCCACCACCCGGCGAAGCGCCTCGTCCTCGCCGGCTCCGCCGGCAAGCGCCTGTTGGAAGATTTCGATCTGCCGATGAGCGCTGGTGCCACGCTCGACGATCTCGCGCGCCCGTCCGACCTCGGCGGTACAGCCGAAATGCAGGGCATCCTCGCGGGTCAGGTCGATGATCTCGTCCAGCAGGTCGGCATAGGGCACGATGCGGCCCTGGCCGAAATCGACCAGCCCGCTGTCGAGGCCGTAGCGCTGGGCCCGCCAGCGGTTCTCCTCGATCAGCAAGTTCTTGTAGGGCCGCCAGGTGACATTGCGCAGCTTCAGCCGCCACAGCATGCGCAGCAGGCAGCGATAGAGCGCGGCCACCGTCACCGCATCGTCCAGCCGGGTGCAGATGTCGGTGATGCGCATCTCCAGCGTCGGGAAGCGCGAGGACGGGCGGATGTCCCACCACAGCTTGCTGGCGTCCTCGATCACCCCGGCGTTCACCAGCACCGCGACATGGCTCTGGTATTCGCCGAAGCTCTGGAAACCGGCAGGCATGCCGGTGCGCGGCAGCTCGTGCCACACGCTAAGCCGGTAGGACCGGCGCTCCATGTCGCGCCCGCGCCAGAAGGGCGAGGAGGTCGACAGCGCCAGCAGATGCGGCAGGAAATAACGGACCTGGTTCATCAGGTCGATGCGCAGATCGTCATCCTCGATCCCGACATGGACATGCATGCCGCAGATCATCAGCCGGCGCGCCGGGGCGCCCAGGTCGCGGGCCAGCATGTTGTAGCGGTCGCGGTTGGTGTGCTTCTGCGGCTCCCACGCCGCGAAGGGATGGGTGGAAGCGGCGATCGGCGCCAGCCCGTAGCGGTCGGCCACCCCCGCCACGGTGGCCCGCAGGGCGGCAAGCTCGGCCCGCGCCTCGTCCAGCGTCTTGCAGACGGGCGTCCCAACCTCGATCTGGCAGCGCAGGAATTCCGGCTGGATACGGCCGGGCGCCTGCTCCTGGCAGGCTTCCAGCATCTCGTCCGGCGGGCTGGGCACGATGTCGCGCGTGCCGCGGTCGATCAGCAGGTATTCCTCTTCCAGGCCCAAGGTGAAGGACGGTTCGGTCACGGCGCTTTCCATTCGGTGTTCAGGCCCGGGGATAATGGCGGATGGTCGCCAGCGACGGCAGGGCCAGCAGCGGCTCCAGCGCGTCGCCGATCACCTGCGCCCACAGAGCGGCGCCTTCCGGCGTGGCGATCAGGTCCTGCCGCACCTCCAGCAGGACGTTGGGATAGCCGGCGGGGGTCGCGTGGGTCTCTACCGTGCCGCCCAGCGTGCCGCGGCCGGAATAGGGCTGGTTGTCGCCGACGCACCAGCGTCCATCGGTCTTCAGCGCCTCGATCAGCGGCACCGGCAGGCGCGGATCGTTGTCCCACAGCACGCCGATGTGCCAGGGGCGCGCCACCCCGCGCATGGCCGGGGTGAAGCTGTGCACCGACACCATCACCGGCACCTGACCGCGGGCGCGGATCGCCGACACGGCCGCCGCCACCGCGGCGTGGTAGGGCTTGAACAGCGCCTCCACCCGCTGCGCCTGCGCCTCCGCATCGAGCGCGCGGTTGCCGGGGATCACGACGTCGTCGCTGACCACCGGAATGGCGGTGGGATCGTCCAGGTCCCGGTTCGGGTCGATCACCAGCCGCGAGAAGCCCGACAGCACCGCGGCAGCGCCGAAGCGGTCAGCCAGCCGCCGCGTCACCTCCGCGGCGCCGATGTCGTAGGCGATGTGGCGGCAGAGCTGCTCTTCCGGCAGGCCGAGATCGCCCAGCAGCCGGGGGATCGCACGCGAGGCATGGTCGCAGACCAGAAGCAGCGGCCCGTCGGCATCCTGGTTCAGCGTCGTCGCCGGCGGCGGATCGTCGGGTCCCAGCAGCGGAGTCGCGACGCGCGGAGCCGGTGCGGGAGCGGTGACCGGCTGGCGGTGTTCCGCGGGCCCCTCTGTGGCGTCCGTCGCTGAATGGCGGTGATGTTCGGGGGGTGAGGCAACCATGTGCCACCCTAACGCAACCGCCACGCCGGGCGGAAGCGCGGCCGATGGTGGTAGCTCGAACGGCAAGCTGCTACCCTTCGGTTCCTTCTCCCGCGCGACCCCACCCGGAAGACACGCCGCATGCTCCGCCTGCTCACCCTCTGCCTTGCCGTGATGGCGCTGCTCAGCGCCTGCGGTCCCGTCTACGAGACCCAATACAGCCTCGTCCCGCCGACGTCGGCGGAGGGTCGGCTGTGCGTCAACCAGTGCCAGCAGAACCGCAACTACTGCCGGCAGAATTGCGGAATGTCGCAGCAGGCCTGCGTGAACGAGGCGCGGTCCCGCGCGCTCTACGAATACCAGGCCTATGTCAACCGGCAGCAAGCCGAAAAGAAGCCGATCAAGAAGTCGGTCGGCGATTTCGACCGCTCCTACTCCTGCGGCAACAGCAGCTGCGAAGCGCGGTGCGAGTCCGACTATCGCGACTGCTTCGGCGGAAGCTGCGGTGGGCAGGTGATCGCCAAACGCGTCTGCACCGCCTTCTGCGACCAGGAGAAGCCGGCTGCGGCTCCCGCGGCGGCACCGATGCTGAGCCCCCTGCCGCCGGGAGCCGCGATGGCGCCCGCTCCCGCCAATGCCACCGGTGGTTACCCGGCGGGCGCTTCGCTTTGCCAGCCCGGCATGCGCGTGTCGGTGGAATGGAAGGGCGAGTGGTATCCCGCCACGGTGAAGGACAGGCCGCGCAAGGATGGCCGCTGCCCGGTCCATTACGACGACTTCGGATCGGAAGACGACGAGTCGGTGTCGCTGCGCCGCATCCGCCCCCGGTGAGGCCGGCGACAACGTAGACGGAAAATCCTGGCGCGCACGGCAGCCATGACGCGCGCCCGGCTGGCCCGCCAGACGGCCGGCGGATATAAGCGGCACATGCCAGACGCCAGTGCCTTCCCCATCGACCATGCGCACCGGACGCAGCGCATCGCCCTGATCGCGCTGCTGGTCGGCGCTTTGGGCATCGCCTTCGCTCCTATCTTCGTCCGCCTGTCCGAAGTCGGGCCGGTCGCCACCGGATTCTGGCGTACGGCGCTGGCGACACCGGTCCTGGCGCTGTGGATGGCCGGAGAGTCGCGGCAGCGGAGCGGACGAGCCAGCCGGCGTCCCTCTTCGTTCGCCGACTATGGCCGCCTGTCGCTGGCCGGGCTGTTCTTCGCCGGCGACCTCGCGATCTGGCACACCTCGATCCGCTACACCTCGGTCGCCAACTCCACCCTGCTGGCGAACTTCGCGCCGCTGTTCGTCGCCCCGGCCGCATGGTTCCTGTTCAAGGAACGGATCACCGGCCGCTTCGTCCTGGGCATGCTGCTGGCGCTGGCCGGCGCCATCGTACTGATGGGCCAGAGCTTCCAGCTCAGCGCCGACCACCTGTTCGGCGACGCGCTGGGTCTGCTGACGGCGGCCTTCTATGCCGGCTACATCCTGTCGGTCGGACGCCTGCGCGCAGAATTCTCGACCGCGACCATCATGACCTGGAGCGGCGCCATCACCGCCGTCCTGCTCTTGCCCCTGGGCCTCGCCGACGGCGAGGCGATGCTGCCGGCGAGCGGTACCGGATGGGCGGTTCTGGCCGGCCTCGCCCTGTTCAGCCATGCCGGCGGACAGAGCCTGATCGCCTACGCGCTGGCCCATCTGCCCACGTCCTTCTCATCGGTCAGCCTGCTCCTGCAGCCGGCGGCGGCGGCCATCCTCGCTTGGGTCCTGCTGAGCGAACCTTTGGGGCCCCTGCAGGCGGTGGGCGCCGCGGTGATCCTGGTCGGCATCCTGCTGGCCCGGCGCGGCAGCCGTTAAGCCTGCGGAACGGCACGATCGGGCGCCTCTATTTCCGTCCCGCGGGCAAGGCGCCGCGGCATGCCCGTGGCCCATTGACCGCACGGGCCGGGATCGCTACCGGTATGACCAGCCATCGATGAACCGCTTTCCGCTCAAAGGGGAACAACCCGTGCCCGGCACCGACGACAGCGCTCACGTCCCCTCCTCCTCGCAGCGCATTTCGGAGTGGGTGGCGCAACAGCTTCTCGACCGCATCGCCCGCGGCGAGCTGGTGCCGGGGGAGCGTCTGCCGGGCGAGCGCCAGCTGGCCGAACAGCTGCATGTCAGCCGCGTGTCCGTCCGCGCCGCCCTGCAGAAGCTGAAGACCCAGGGCTTCCTGACTGCGGTTCAAGGCGGCGGCACCCGGGTGGTGTCGTCGGCCGGCATGATGGACGGCGCCTTGACCGCCATGGTGCGCAGCACCCACCAGAATCTGTGCGACCTCGTCGAAATCCGCATGGCGCTCGAAAGCTGGGCCGCCCGCCGCGCCGCCGAACGGGCGACGCAGGAACAGATCGACACCATCGGCCGCATCCTGGCGGCGATGAGCGAGACCGATCGCGACGGCGGCCGCGCGGCCGACGACATGGACTTCCATGTCGCCGTGGCCCAGGCGTCGGGCAGCCCGGTCTATCTGCACCTGCTGTCGACGATCCGCGACATCCTCGGCAACATGGTCGAGATGAAGCATACCGAGCCCTTCATGGAGAACCATGAGGCCTTGATGATCGAACATCACCGCGCCATCGCGCAGGCCATCGCACGCCGCGATCCCGACGCGGCGGCCAACGCCGTCACCGCCCATCTCGGCTGGATCCTGGCGCGCTACCGCACCATGTCAGACCACCCCGCCTCCGGTCATCCCGCCATACCTGCGGGCGCCCCGCCCTCCTCCGGGACACCGAGCGCCTGACCCCGGCGGCCGAACCGGACGCTCGGCTTCGCTTCGGCCGACCAGCAAGAAAAAGGCCGCATCCTCGAAGGAGGCTGCGGCCTTTTTCCATGCGCGCGAAGGCGTCCCTCAGCTGGTGAGGATCGCCTCGATCTGCTTGGTCACCTCATCGATGTCGGCCATGCCGTCCACCACCTTCAGCACCCCGCGCCCTTGGTAATAGGGCAGGATGGGAGCCGTCTGCTGATGATATTGGCCAAGGCGGGTGGTCACCGTCTCGGCATTGTCGTCGGCGCGCCGCTTGAATTCGGTGCTGCCGCAGACGTCGCAGACGCCGTCCACCTTCGGCTTCTCGAAACTGTCGTGATAGCCCTTGCCGCATTTGGCGCAGGTGTAGCGGCCGGTGATGCGCTCCACCAGCACGTCGTCGACCACCCGCATCTCGATCACATGGTCGAGCTTCAGGCCCTTCTCGTCGAGCATCCGGTCCAGCGCCTGCGCCTGGGCGACGGTGCGCGGGAACCCGTCGAGGATGAAGCCGTTCTTCACGTCGGGCTTCGAAATGCGTTCGGCGATCATGCTGACCATCAGCTCGTCCGGCATCAGCTTGCCGGCGGCCATGATCTCCTTCGCCTGCTGCCCGAGCGGTCCGCCTTCCGCCACCATGGCGCGGAGCATGTCGCCGGTCGACAACTGCACCAGACCACGAGTGTCTTCCAGACGGCGCGCCTGGGTCCCCTTCCCGGCGCCCGGCGGACCGAGCAGTATGAGGTTCATTACTTTCTCCCCCGAAGCTTCGATTTCTTGATCAATCCCTCATACTGGTGGGCCAGCAGATGGGAATGAATCTGCGCGACCGTGTCCATCGTGACGGTGACCACGATCAGCAGGCTGGTGCCGCCAAAATAAAACGGAACCGATTGCTGGGATATCAGGATTTCGGGGAGGAGACAAACCGCCACAAGGTAGCCGGAGCCGATGACCGTCAGCCGGGTCAGCACGTAGTCGATGTGATCGGCGGTGTTCTTGCCCGGACGGATGCCGGGGATGAAGCCGCCGTACTTGCGCAGGTTGTCGGCCGTCTCGGTCGGGTTGAAGACGATGGCGGTGTAGAAGAAGCAGAAGAACACGATCAGCGAGGCGTACAGCAGCATGTAGAGCGGCGTGCCGTGCGCGACGTAGCGCGACACCGCCTGCAGCCAACCCGGTCCTTCGCCGCCGGCGAAGCCGACCGCGGTCAGCGGCAGCAGCAGCAGCGACGACGCGAAGATCGGCGGGATGACGCCGGCGGTGTTCATCTTCAGCGGCAGGTGCGACGCTTCGCCGCCGAACACCCGGTTGCCGACCTGTCGCTTCGGATACTGGACCAGCAGGCGGCGCTGGGCGCGTTCCATGAAGACGATGAAGAACACCACGCCGACCGCCATCACCAGCATCAGGACGATGAAGATGGTGGACAGGGCGCCCTGGCGGCCGAGTTCCAGCGTGTTGACCAGCGCGCGCGGCAGCTCCGCGACGATGCCGGCGAAAATGATCAGCGAGGTGCCGTTGCCGATGCCGCGGGCGGTGATCTGCTCGCCCAGCCACATCAGGAACATGGTGCCGCCGACCAGCGTGATGACGGTGGCGATGCGGAAGAACAGGCCGGGGTCGACCACCGCGGCACCCGTGGAGCCGCGCATCGATTCGAGACCGACCGCGAGGCCGTAGGCCTGGACCGTGGCGAGCGCCACCGTGCCGAACCGGGTGTACTGGTTCAGCTTCTTGCGCCCGGCTTCGCCTTCCTTCTTCATGGCCTCCATCTGCGGCGACACGGCGGTCAGCAGCTGCACGATGATGGATGCCGAGATGTACGGCATGATGTTGAGCGCGAAGATGGTCATGCGGTGGAGCGCACCGCCGGCCAGCATGTCGAACATGCCGAGGATGCCGCTGCCCTGCTGCTTGAACACGTCTTGCAGGATGTGCGGATCGATGCCCGGAATCGGGATGTAGGTGCCCAGCCGATAGACGATCAGGGCCGCCAAGGTGAACCAAATCCGCTTTTTCAGCTCGGTCGCCTTGGAGAAAGCCCCGAAATTGATGTTGGCGGCAAGCTGCTCGGCCGCTGATGCCATGGTCCAATCCCTGTCCCGTAAGCGCGAACGGGGCGGCACTGCATGACGCAGGCCGCCCCTCGCGACATCGCTTTTTGTAGTGCCACGAAAGCCCGCGCGCAAGCGCGGGCTTGACGCGGAACTTTACTCGGCGGCTTCGGCGGCGGGAGCGGTCAGCGTGACGCTGCCACCCGCCTTCTCGACGGCCTCGATCGCCGACTTGGACGCGCCGGCGACCGTGAAGGAAACCTTCGCGGTCAGCTCGCCCTTGCCCAGCAGACGGACACCGTCCTTCTTCACCTTGCCGGTGACGCCGGCGGCGTTGAGCGCCGCGGCATCGATGGTCTCCGAGGCATTCAGCTTGCCGAGGTCGATGGCCTTCTGGATCATGCCCAGATTGACCACCGAGTATTCCTTGGCGAAGATGTTCCGGAAACCGCGCTTCGGCAGGCGGCGGTGCAGAGGCATCTGCCCGCCTTCGAAGCCGTTGATCGCCACACCGGTGCGCGAGGTCTGACCCTTCACGCCGCGGCCAGCGGTCTTGCCCTTGCCCGAACCGATACCGCGACCGACGCGCATGCGCGCCTTGCGGGCACCGGCGTTGTCACGCAGGTCATTCAGCTTGGTCATGATCTCAGCCCTCGTTCTCGACGCGGACCAGGTGCGCGACCTTGGCGATCATGCCCCGCACGGCCGGAGTATCCTCCAGCTCGCGGGTCCGGTGCAGCTTGTTGAGACCCAGACCGACCAGCGTTTCGCGCTGGTCGTGCTTGCGGCCGATCGGGCTGCCGATCTGGGTCACGACGACGGTCTTCTTCTCGCTCATGATCAGGCCTCCTGACCGGCGCCGGCCTCGCGACGACCGAGGATGTCGCTCACGCGACGACCACGGCGCGCCGCGACGGAACGCGGGCTGGTGACCTGGGTCAGGGCGTCGAAGGTCGCCTTGATCATGTTGTGCGGGTTCGACGTGCCGATCGACTTGGTCACGACGTCAGCGACGCCGAGAGCCTCGAAGATCGCGCGCATCGGACCGCCGGCGATGATGCCGGTACCGGCCGGGGCCGCCCGCAGCACGACCTTGCCGGCACCGAAGTGGCCGTTGGTGTCGTGATGCAGCGTACGGCCTTCGCGCAGCGGGACGCGGATCATGCCGCGCTTGGCCTGATCGGTCGCCTTGCGGATGGCTTCCGGGACCTCGCGGGCCTTGCCCGAGCCGACGCCGACGCGACCCTTGCCGTCACCGACGACGACCAGAGCGGCGAAGCCGAAGCGACGACCACCCTTGACCACCTTGGCGACGCGGTTGATGCCGACGAGCTTTTCGATCAGCTCGCTTTCTTCCCGCTCGCGCGGCTGCCGGTCGCGGTTGTCCCGCTCCCCACGTTCACGTGCCATATCCGGGCCTCCTTAGAACGACAGCCCGCCCTCACGGGCGGCGTCGGCCAGGGCCTTGACCCGGCCATGGTAAATGTACCCACCGCGGTCGAACACGACCTCGGTAACCCCAGCGGCCTTGGCGCGCTCGGCGATCAGCTCGCCGATGCGCTTGGCAGCATCGACGTTGCCGCCGTGCTTGAGCTGCTCGCGCAGCTCCTTCTCGAGCGACGAGGCGGACGCGAGCGTCTTGCCGTTTTCGTCGTCGATGATCTGGGCGTAGATGTGCAGATTGGACCGGAAGACCGAGAGGCGAACGCGCCCGCCGGCCTTCTTGGCAATCTGCGCGCGCACGCGCTGCTTGCGGCGCTCGTGGAGTTGCTTTGGCTTCAGCATGGCGGTTACTTCTTCTTACCTTCCTTGCGCAGGACGGTTTCGGTCTCGTACTTGATGCCCTTGCCCTTGTAGGGCTCCGGCTTCTTCCAACCGCGGATCTCGGCGGCAACCTGGCCGACCTTGTGCTTGTCGTAGCCGCTGACCGAGATGGCCGTCGGCTTGTCGCACTTGATCGTGATGCCTTCCGGGATCGGGTACTTCACGTCGTGCGAGAAGCCGAGCTGCATGACCAGCTCCTTGCCCTGCACGGACGCGCGGTAACCGACGCCGTTGATCTCGAGGTTGATCGTGTAGCCCTGGCTGACACCGGTGACCATGTTGTTGATCAGGGTGCGCGAGGTCGCCCACATGACGCGGGCGCGCTTGCTGTCATTTGCCGGCTTCACCACCACCTTGCCGTCTTCCAGCGCAGCGGTGATGTCGTCGATCAGGGTCATGCTGAGTTGCCCCAGCTTGCCCTTTGCCGTCACCTGCTGGCCGTCGACCTTCACGTCGACGCCAGCCGGAACCGGCACGGGATGCTTGCCAATGCGCGACATCTGCCAATCCCCCTTAGAACACGCGGCAGAGGACTTCGCCGCCGACGTTGGCGGCGCGGGCCTCGTTGTCCGACATCACGCCGCGCGGGGTCGACAGGATCGACAGACCAAGCCCGTTGTAGACGCGGGGCAGGTCGGCGATCTTCGAGTAGACGCGACGGCCGGGCTTGGACACACGGGCGATCTGCTTAATGACAGGCTCGCCTTCGTGATACTTCAGCTCGATCTTCAGGTTCTTGACGCCGGGGCGCAGCTCTTCCTCGGACCAGCCGCGGATGAAGCCTTCACGCTTCAGCACGTCCAGGACGTTGACGCGCAGCTTGGACGCCGGGGAAACCACAACAGACATGCGGGCGTGCTGACCGTTGCGGATGCGGGTCAGCATATCGCCGAGCGGATCGCTCAAAGACATTCTCGGACCCTCCTTACCAGCTCGACTTCGTCATCCCCGGAATCTGGCCGGTCGAGGCCAGTTCGCGGAGGGTGACGCGGGACAGCTTGAACTTGCGATAGAACGCGCGCGGACGCCCGGTCATTTCGCAGCGGTTCCGGACGCGCACCTTCGAGGAGTTGCGCGGCAGTTCGGCCAGCTTGAGGCGGGCGGCGAATTGCTCTTCCGGGGGGAGGGCCTTGTCGTTCGCGATGGCCTTCAGGCGCGCACGCTTGTTGGCGTACTGCTTGGCCAGCTTGGCGCGACGCTTGTTCTTTTCGATGGCACTGGTCTTAGCCATGGTCGTGCTCCAGCCTCAGCTCACGAACGGCATGTCGAAGGCCTTCAGGAGAGCCTTGGCTTCCTGATCCGTCTTCGCCGAGGTGACGATGATGATGTCCATGCCGCGGATCTGATCGATCTTGTCGTAATCGATTTCCGGGAAAATGATCTGCTCCTTGACGCCCATGGCATAGTTGCCACGGCCATCGAAGCTGTTCCCCGGGATACCGCGGAAGTCACGGACGCGCGGCAACGCGATCGTCACCAGACGGTCCAGGAACTCGTACATGCGGTCGCGACGCAGCGTGACCTTGCAGCCGATCGACATGCCTTCGCGCAGCTTGAACTGGGCGATCGACTTGCGCGACTTGGTCACCACCGGCCGCTGGCCGGTGATGGCGGCCATCTCGGCCACGGCGAGCTGGATCTTCTTGGAGTCGGCGACAGCCTCGCCGACACCCATGTTGACCACGATCTTCTCGATCCGCGGAACTTCCATGTCGTTCTTGTAGCCGAATTCCGACTTCAGAGCGGCGCGGATCTTGGAATCGTAAACTTCTTTGAGACGTGCGGTCATGCCCGGGCCCTCACAGGTCAATGACTTCGCCGGACCGCTTGGCGACACGCACCTTGCGGCCATCCTCAAGGATCTTGAAGCCGACGCGGGTCGGCTTGCCATCCTTGGGGTCGACGTGAGCGAGATTCGAGACGTTGATCGGCGCCTCCATCTCGATGATGCCACCCTGCGAACGGGCGCTGGCACGCTGGTGCTTCTTCACCACGTTCACGCCCTGCACAACGGCACGGTTCTCCTTGGGGAAAACCTTCAGAACTTCGCCGGTCTTGCCCTTGTCACGGCCGGTCAGGACGACGACCTTGTCCTTTGTCTTGATCTTGGCGGCCATCACAGCACCTCCGGCGCCAGCGAGATGATCTTCATGAACTTCTTGCCGCGAAGCTCACGAGTGACCGGCCCGAAAATACGGGTGCCGATCGGCTCACCCTGCTTGTTGATGAGCACGGCGGCGTTCCGGTCGAAACGGATCGCCGACCCGTCCTCCCGACGCAGTTCCTTCGCGGTGCGGACGATGACGGCACGATGCACGTCGCCCTTTTTGACGCGGCCCTTCGGAATGGCTTCCTTGACCGAGACGACGATGACGTCGCCCACGGTCGCAACCTTCCGCTTGGACCCGCCAAGCACCTTGATGCACTGCACCCGGCGCGCCCCGCTGTTATCGGCGACTTCCAGGTTGGTTTGCATCTGGATCATGGTTTATGACCTTTCGTTATCACGCGGCGCCGCTGTCGGCGGCGGACTCCGTCACGACCGTCCAGCGCTTGGACTTCGAGATCGGACGGCATTCGATGATCGAAACGGTATCGCCGACCTTGTACTGGTTGCCCTCGTCGTGGGCGGCGTACTTCTTCGACTGACGAATGAACTTCTTGTACACGGGGTGCATGACACGGCGCTCGACAAGAACCGTAACGGTCTTGTCGCACTTGTCGCTGACCACCGTGCCCTGCAGAACGCGGCGAGGCATGGATGATCCCCCTTACTTGCCGGCGTCGGCGGAGCGGGCGCGCTCGCCGAGGATGGTCTTGATGCGGGCGATGTCGCGACGCACCGTGGTCACCCGCGCGGTATTCTCCAGCTGGCCGGAGGCCTTCTGGAAACGCAGGTTGAACTGTTCCTTCTTGAGCTGGATGAGCTGATCGTTCAGCTCATCCGCGCTCTTCGTACGAATGTCTACGGCCTTCATGCCGCGGTCTCCTCGACACCGCCCAGGCGGGTCACCAGCTTCACCTTGATCGGCAGCTTCGCGGCCGCCAGAGCGAAGGCGGTTTTTGCCACATCGGCCGGCACGCCGTCCAGCTCAAACAGGATGCGACCCGGCTTGACGCGGGCCGCCCAGTACTCCGGCGAACCCTTACCGGAGCCCATGCGGACTTCGGCGGGCTTGGTGGAGACGGGGAGATCCGGGAAAATACGGATCCAGACGCGGCCCTGACGCTTCATCGCGCGGGTGATCGCGCGGCGGGCCGCCTCGATCTGCCGGGCGGTGATGCGCTCCGGCTCCAGGGCCTTGAGGCCGAAGGAGCCGAAGTTCAGATCGGTACCGCCCTTGGCGTTGCCATGGATGCGGCCCTTGTGGGCCTTGCGGTATTTCGTGCGCTTGGGAGAAAGCATCGCTCGGCCCCTTTACTCGCGTTCGGAGCGCTCGGAGCGCTCGCGACGGTCGCGGCGATCGTGACGATCGCGGCGCGGCTCGCCGTCGGTCGACACCGGCTCGGTGCCCATGCGCTTGTCCTGCGCCATCGGGTCGTGAGCCATGACCTCGCCCTTGAACACCCACACCTTGACACCGCAGGTGCCGTAGGTGGTCTTGGCGGTACCCACACCGTAATCGATGTCGGCGCGCAGGGTGTGCAGCGGAACGCGGCCCTCGCGGTACCACTCCATGCGGGCGATCTCCGCGCCGCCGAGACGGCCGGAGCAGTTGATCCGGATGCCCTGGGCGCCCAGACGCATGGCGGACTGCACGGCGCGCTTCATGGCGCGGCGGAACGCCACGCGGCGCTCCAGCTGGCTGGCGATGTTCTCGGCGATGAGGCGAGCGTCGATTTCCGGCTTGCGGATTTCGACGATGTTCAGGCTCACCTCGCTGCCGGTCATCTTCGACAGCTCGAGACGCAGCTTCTCGATGTCCGCGCCCTTCTTGCCGATCACCACGCCCGGACGAGCCGAGTGGATGGTGATGCGGGCCTTCTTGGCCGGACGTTCGATGACGACGCGCGAGCAGCCGGCCTGCTGCAGGCGACCCTGCAGGTAGCCGCGCAGCTTCAGGTCCTGGTGCAGCAGGTTGGCGTAGTCGCGCTTGGCGAACCACCGGCTGTCCCAGGTCCGATTGATGCCGAGGCGCAGCCCGATCGGATTGATTTTCTGACCCATTACTCGGCCCCTTCGGCAACGGCGGCGTCACGCTCGCGAACGATGATCGTCAGGTTGCTGAACAGCTTCTCGACCCGGGCGCCGCGACCGCGGGCACGGGCGTGGAAACGCTTCATCACCAGAGCGCGACCGACCGTCGCCGACGACACGTACAGACGGTCGACGTCGAGCTGGTGGTTGTTCTCGGCGTTCGCGATCGCGGCCTGCAGAACCTTCTTCACCTCGCCGGCGACGCGGCGCTTGGAGAAGGTCAGCTCGGCCACGGCGCGGCTGGCATCCATGTTCCGGATCAGCTGGGCGACGAGGTTGAGCTTCCGCGGGCTGGTGCGGATCATCGGATTGCGGGCCAGAGCCTCGTTCTCCGCGATCCGGCTGGGATTGGCAGACTTGCCCATGGCTTACTTCCTCTTCGCCTTCTTGTCCGCCGCGTGGCCATAGAAGGTCCGCGTCGGAGCGAACTCGCCGAACTTGTGACCGATCATGTGCTCGGTAACCAGAACCGGCAGGAACTTGTGGCCGTTGTAGACGCCGAACGTCAGACCGACGAACTGCGGCAGGATGGTCGAACGACGCGACCAGATCTTGATGATCTCGTTGCGGCCCGAAGCCCGGCTCTTGTCCGCCTTCTTCAGCAGATAGCCGTCGACGAACGGGCCCTTCCAAACGGAGCGTGCCATCGTTCGACCTCCTTACTTCGAATGACGGCGGCGCAGGATCAGGCCATCCGTCTTCTTGTTGTGACGAGTCTTCTTGCCCTTGGTCGGCTTGCCCCACGGCGTGACCGGATGACGGCCGCCCGAGGTGCGACCCTCACCACCACCGTGTGGGTGGTCGATCGGGTTCATGGCGACGCCACGGACCGACGGACGCTTGCCCAGCCAGCGGTTGCGGCCGGCCTTGCCCAGGTTGGTGTTCATCTGGTCCGGGTTGGACACGGCACCCAGGGTGGCCATGCACTCGCCACGGACCATGCGCAGCTCGCCCGAGGGCAGCTTGAGCTGGGCGTAGCCGCCATCACGGCCGACCAGCTGCAGGTAGGTGCCGGCGGAACGAGCCACCTGACCACCCTTGCCGGCCTTCAGCTCGACGTTGTGCACGATCGAGCCGACCGGGATGTTCTTCAGCGGCATCGCGTTGCCGGGCTTCACGTCGACCTTCTCGCCGGACACGACCGTGTCGCCGACCTTCAGGCGCTGCGGCGCCAGGATGTAGGACAGCGTCCCATCCTGGTACTTGATCAGCGCGATGAAGGCCGTGCGGTTCGGATCGTATTCCAGCCGCTCGACGGTGGCCGGAACGTCGAACTTGCGACGCTTGAAGTCCACCAGACGGTAGGTGCGCTTGTGACCGCCACCCATCCGGCGCGCAGTGATGCGGCCGGTGTTGTTGCGGCCACCAGACTTGGTCAAGCCCTCGGTGAGGGTCTTGACCGGCTTGCCCTTCCACAGCTCCGAGCGGTCAACGATGACCAGCTGGCGGAGCGAGGGAGTAATCGGGCGGTATTGCTTCAGAGCCATCGGATCACACTCCCGCTCAGATGCCCGTGGTCACGTCGATCTTGTTACCCTCGGCGAGGGTGACGACGGCCTTCTTGAAGTCCGAGCGACGGCCGATGGTGCCGCGGAACCGCTTGGTCTTGCCCTTGGAAACCAGGGTGTTGACCGCGGTCACCTTGACGTTGAAGAGACCTTCAACGGCGGCCTTGATCTCCGGCTTGGAGGCCGTGAGCGGCACGCGGAACGTGACCTGGTTATGCTCCGACACCAACGTCGACTTCTCGGTGATGACGGGAGCGAGGATCAGGTCGTACATCCGCTCCTGGCTCACCGCAGGTTTCGACTGCTTGCTCATTTCAGGCGAGCCTCCAGTTGCTCGACCGCGTTGCGGGTCAGGACCAGCGTGTCGCGGCGGAGAATGTCGTAGACGTTCGCACCCTGCTCCGGCAGCACGTCGATCAGCGGGATGTTGCGCGAAGCCTTGGCGAAGTTGTCGTCCAGGTTCGAGCCATCGATGATCAGCGCCGAAGTCAGGCCGAGGGTGGCGAGACGGGCCGCCAGTTCCTTGGTCTTGTGCGTCTCGGCGGCCGCGGCCTCCAGGACGATCAGCTTGCCCTCGGCGGCCTTGGCCGACAGGGCGGTCTTGAGCGCCAGCTTGCGGACCTTCTTGGTCAGGTCGTGGGCGTGCGAACGCACCACCGGCCCGAAGATGGTCGCACCGCCGCGGAACTGCGGCGAACGGATGGAGCCCTGACGAGCGCGGCCGGTGCCCTTCTGCCCATAGGGCTTCTTGGTCGTGCCGCTGATCTCGCTGATGCCCTTGGTCTTGTGGTTGCCGGAGCGGCGCTTGGCCAGCTGCCAGTTCACCATGCGGGCCAGCAGGTCGGTGCGGGCCGGCAGACCGAACACGGCGTCCGACAGCTCAATCTCGCCGACGGCTTCGTTGTTCAGATTCTTGATCGTGGCCTTCATGGCGCTCACTCCTGCGTCTCGGCCGGGGCTTCCGCCGCCGGAGCAGTCTTGATGCCGGCCGGGAAGGGCAGGCCTTCCGGAGCCTTCTTCTTGACGGCGTCACGGATGCGCAGCCAACCGCCCTCGGCACCGGGGACGGCACCCTTGAGCAGGATCAGGCCACGGGCTTCGTCGACGGAGACGACCTGGAGGTTCAGGACCGTGACCCGCTCGTCACCGAGGTGACCGGCCATCTTCTTGTTCTTGAAGACCTTGCCGGGATCCTGACGGTTACCCGTCGAACCGTGCGAACGGTGCGACACCGACACGCCGTGCGTGGCGCGCAGACCACCGAAGTTCCACCGCTTCATCGCACCGGCAAAGCCCTTGCCGATGGAGGTGCCGGTGACGTCGACGAACTGGCCGGCAACGAAGTGCGACACCGAAAGCTCGGCACCGACCTCGATCAGGGCATCGGCATCGACGCGGAACTCGACCAGCTTGCGCTTCGGTTCCACGCGCGCCTTGGCGAAATGCCCGCGCTCAGGCTTGTTGACGTTCTTGACCTTGATGGCGCCCGCGCCGAGCTGGACGGCGGTGTAGCCATCCTTTTCCTCGGTACGAACGGCGACGACCTGGCAGCTGTCGACTTTCAGCACAGTGACCGGAACATGCTGGCCGTCGTCCGTAAAGACGCGGGTCATGCCGACCTTCTGCGCGATCAAACCGGATCGCATTGTTCTTTATCTCCTGACCAGGGACATCCGATTACCGGAGAGGTCCCTTACCAACCAAAATCAGAGCTTGATCTCGACATCGACGCCGGCGGCGAGGTCGAGCTTCATCAGCGCATCCACGGTCTGCGGCGTCGGATCGACGATGTCGAGCAGGCGCTTGTGGGTGCGGATCTCGAACTGCTCGCGCGACTTCTTGTCGATGTGCGGCGAACGGTTCACGGTGAACTTTTCGATGTGCGTCGGCAGGGGAATCGGGCCCCGCACGCGCGCGCCGGTCCGCTTGGCGGTGTTGACGATCTCGCTGGTCGACTGGTCGAGCACGCGATGATCGAACGCCTTCAGACGGATGCGGATGTTCTGGCTGTCCATGTCCAAACGTCCCTTGCACCTTCTAGCGATGACGCGGACGCGTCACCGGAACTCCACGAGCTTGCTTCGGGGCATCGCCGACAGCGCAAGGCCGCGCGCCGAACCACCGAGGCGGGATCGACGGGCGACACTGTGACCGATGCGACGAGCCGATACGAAAAAGAACATCCCCCGCGCGGACTGCGCGAAAGGGATGTTCCGTTCAGCAGACGGCGCGCCTCCCTTGGGAGGCGCGCCTGAGCCGTTCGTCTCGGGCTGCGTCTAGGCCGAAGTTGCCTACCACCAACCCAAAATCCAGAGGGCGTATTCTCTAGGCGCTCGGCGCCCGCATGTCAATCCTGATTCTCCCTCCCACTCGGAGGAAGCTGGATCGACAGGCGGACGGTCCCGAATGCCGACGCCCGATGGCTAGAACCGGGCGGGCCGCCTTCCCGCTTGCACGAGAAAGGCGGCCCGTCTCATTCACGACCGGCGGCGGGATCACCCCGCCGCCCTACCCTTCCTTCCGGCCCCGGCCTCGCGGACGGCGCCGGACGCTTCATCACTCGACGATCTTGGCAACGACGCCGGCACCGACGGTGCGGCCACCCTCGCGGATGGCGAAACGCAGGCCTTCGTCCATGGCGATCGGGGCGATCAGCGTCACTTCCATGGCGACGTTGTCGCCCGGCA